>NZ_CP015124.1:0-1200000 GCF_001678945.1 Phaeobacter gallaeciensis | reverse complement strand
CTTTGGTGATGTTCTGTGGCATGGAGACTCTCCCTGATTAGATCCGCCGCAGGCTGTTCTATTTTCACACCCTCGGCAAGACCCTCGGATGCGACAGGCAGCAGGAAAGCGCAGGGAGACATGACGACGCCCCGGCATTCGGAGGTGCCGGGGCGTCCAGAGAAGGGCGCAGGCCTTCTCTTCACTCAGTGCGGGTAGGCCAGCGTTACCATTTAACCGGACACAAGGCGCCGCCGCTTTCCATCCAAGCGTCCAAGCCGCCCTCCAGATGCCGGACCTCGGGAAGGCCCATTTCCAACGCAGCCTTGGCAGCCAAAGCCGATCGCCAGCCATTGTCGCAGTAAAAGACAAACAGCTTTTCTTCGTCAAAGACCTCCTTGTGGTAGGGGCTTTCCTTGTCGATCCAGAATTCCAGCATGCCACGCGGGCAGGAAAACGCGCCGGGGATCACGCCGGTGCGGTAAAGTTCGCGAATGTCGCGCAGATCCACGAATTGGGAGCGTGCCTGGCTTAGGAGCGCCTGGGCTTCATCGAGCGTCACGTGTTTCACCACGCTGTCCGCTTCGGCGATGAGTTCCTTGTAACTTTTCTTCAGTGGAAATGTCATGGGGTGCTCCTTCAATTCGGGTTATGTTTCAGGGTCTTGTTCCGGGTCCTTACGTGATTTTCGTTCGGGTCGGGCGGTACCTGTTCGCGTTAAGAGTGTGCCTTTTTCGGAGGCAGCAGGTAAAGCGACCAACGGCATAGGGTTGCACTCCTTTGGGTCAGGAGTAGTGTCTTTTGAAACGTTTGAGACAGGGATCGCGCGATATGAAAATGAACCCTCTGGGCCGCACCGGAATGACGGTATCCGAGCTGTGCCTTGGCACCATGACCTTTGGCACCCAGACCAGCGAGGCTGACGCACATACTCAGATCGACATGGCGCTGGCGGCGGGCGTGAACTTGGTCGACACCGCCGAAATGTACCCGGTGAACCCGGTCAGCAAGGAAACCGTCGGCCACAGTGAAGCGATCATCGGCAACTGGAATGAAAAGACCGGACGCCGCAGTGATTACATCCTGGCCACCAAACACTCGGGCGAGGGGCTTGCCGTGGTGCGCGACGGAGAGGCGATCTCGTCAAAGACCATCGCGCCGACCATCGAAGGCTCGCTGAAGCGGCTGAAGACCGATTACATTGATCTCTACCAATTCCACTGGCCCAACCGGGGCAGCTATATGTTCCGCAAGAACTGGAGCTATGATCCCTCGGGCCAGAACCGGGAGGAAACCCTCGCCAATATGCTGGATTGCCTGGAGGCGCTGCAGGCGCAGGTGGACAAGGGCAATATTCGCGCCTTTGGTCTTTCCAACGAAAGCGCCTGGGGCACAGCCCAATGGCTGCGCCTGTCCGAGGAAAAGGGCTATCCGCGCGTGGCTTCGATCCAGAACGAATATTCGCTCCTGTGCAGGATGTATGATACGGATCTGGCGGAACTCAGCGTCAACGAAGACGTGGGGCTGATGGCGTTTTCGCCGCTGGGAACCGGACTTCTGACCGGGAAATACCAGGGCGGTGCGGTGCCAGAAGGATCACGCAAGACGCTGAACCCAGAGCTGGGCGGGCGCCACTCGCCGCGGGTCTACGCCGCCGTTGATGCCTATCTGGAGATCGCAAAGCGCCACGGGCTGGATCCGGTACATATGGCGCTGGCCTGGTGCCGCACGCGGCCCTTCATGGCCTCGGCCATCTTCGGGGCGACCACCGTTGCGCAGCTGGAGCATGCCCTGCAATCAGTCGATGTGACGCTGGATGCGCAGGTGCTGGAGGAGATCGACGCGGCCCACCGGGCCCACCCGATGCCTTACTGATCGTTCACCACACGAAACAGAGTGCTCCCGCGCCCGCAGGTGCATCGGCTGATGCCGATACCCCTTGGCGGCCTTGGGCCAGGCTCGGCGCTTCCGCGCCGAGCCTGGCCCAAGGGGAACGGTACATGTTTCATGTGCCGGTGACGCGCGGGAGCGCCCCGCGATCCTTCAGCCCGGTCGTGTGACTAGGTCGGCCCGTTTGCCGCACCCTCAGTGGGTGGTGGGGCGGTGATCCTGCGCGGCGTGGTCCGCGGTGGAATAGGCCGTGGATTGCGTTTCGTTCCGCTCCTGGCGCAGATCCCGGGCCGAGCTGCCATGCGCCAGCCGGAAGGCGCGGGCAAAGCTCGATTGCGAGGTGAAGCCCGTGGCCATGGCCACATCCATTAGCGGAAGATCGGTATCGGTCACTAGCCGCCGCGCCTCGGCCAGGCGCAGTTGCAGGTAATGGTCCTGCGGCGTGGTATTAAGGCGCAGGCGGAATTGCTGCTGCAGGCTGCGCGGGCTGGTGCCGAGGCTTTCTGCAATGCGCGCAAGTGGCATTGGATCATCCAGCGCTGCTTCCATCAATGCATTCGCCTTGGCCGTCAGCGCGTTGTGCTTGTGTCCGCCAAGGCGGCTTTGCGGGCGGGCCATGCTGGCAGCCCCGTCATAAAGGAACAGACCAGCGACGCGGGCGGCAAATCCGGCGCCATGACGGGCGCTGATGATATGCAACATCATCTCGATTGCGGGGGTGGCGCCGCCCGAGGTCATCCGTCCGTCGGACACGGTAAAACGGTCGCTGCGGCAATCCACATCCGGGAAACGGGCCGAGAAATTCTCCAGATCCTCCCAATGGGTGGTCGCGGGGTGATCGTTCAGCAGGCCCGCTTCGGCCATCAGCCAGGGACCGCCGTCGATGCCTGCAATGGTGGCACCTGTGCCCGCAATGCGGCGCAGCCCGGCCAGCAGGCTGGGGGTGGCGTGGCGCGCCAGCTGGAATCCGGCCACCACGATCATCAGCTCACAGCCTTCGAGCCGGGACAGAGGCGTGGTCGGCACTGTCAGCCCACTGGTCAGCATCGGCGGCTCATCCGTTGCGCTGATATAGTCCCAGTCAAAGGCACAGCGACCGGCTAGCCGGTTGGCCGCGCGCATCGGGTCGACCGCTGCCGCAAAGGACAGCGTGTTGCATTCGTCCAGCACCAGAACCGCGCATTTCAGCGGGCGATGCTCGGGTTGCAGGATGTTTTTCGCGGATTTCATCAAGTCGGATTCGCTTTGCGTAAACTGTTCCCCGGAAGGCTGAGGCACAGTAGAGGTCAACGCAAACAGGAATCTGGGGAGGAGCCTGGGGATAACCCACGGCAAAACCCTGTACATTGAGGGGAAAACGAAAACATGCCTCTGACCATGAACCGCGACGTCTTTATCACCTGTGCCGTGACCGGCTCTGGCGGTAGCCAGGACCGCAGCCCGCACGTGCCGCGCTCGCCCAAACAGATCGCCGACAGCGCCATCGCAGCAGCCAAGGCCGGCGCGGCCGTGGTCCACTGCCACGTGCGCGATCCGGAAACCGGCACCCCGAGCCGCGATCTGGGTCTTTACCGCGAAGTTACCGACCGCATCCGCGACAGCGACACCGATGTGGTGCTGAACCTGACGGCCGGTATGGGCGGCGACATTACCTTTGGCGACGTGGAAAACCCGCTGCCGGTCAAGGACGCGGGCACCGATATGATCGGCGCCACCGAACGCATGGCGCATGTGGCCGAATGCCTGCCGGAAATCTGCACTCTCGATTGCGGCACAATGAACTTTGCTGAAGCCGACTACGTGATGACCAACACCCCCGGCATGCTGCGCGCCATGGGTCAGATGATGACCGATCTGGGCGTGAAGCCCGAGATCGAAGCCTTTGACACCGGCCACCTGTGGTTCGCCAAGGAACTGGTGAAAGAGGGCATTTTGGACAGCCCGGCTCTGGTGCAGCTGTGCATGGGGGTTCCCTGGGGCGCGCCGAACGACCTCAACACCTTCATGGCGATGGTGAATAACGTGCCGGACGACTGGGACTGGTCTGCGTTTTCGCTGGGGCGTGATCAGATGGCCTATGTGGCGGCCTCGGTTCTGGCGGGCGGCAATGTACGCGTGGGGCTTGAGGATAACCTCTGGCTGGAAAAGGGCGTGTTGGCCGAGAACTGGCAGCTGGTGGAACGCGCAGGCACCATCATCGAGAACATGGGCGCCCGGGTGATCGGCCCCGAGGAGGTCCGCAAGCAACTGGGTTTGACCAAACGGGCGCCGGTGGCGAAGTGATCTGCCGGGCTCTGGCATCCATGGTCTTTTGCGGCGCGGCACTGTCTGCCGCCGCCGCAGAGGATGCCCCGCTTTGGGAGGGTTACTGGTCCCCCAATGCGGCCTGGTGCGCCAGGGCCGGGGATGTCGGAGAGCAGACGCCTGACTGGTACGGGCGTGAAGGATTGTTCGGTCTGGAATGGAGCTGTGACATTGCGGCGGTCAGCGAGACCGGCGTGGGCAACAGCTGGGCTCTGAAACTGCAATGCCTTGATGCCGGATACGCGTACAGCGATGCGCAGATACTCCTGGTGACGCCGGATGATCGGCTGCAGATCATTGATGAAAACGGGTTTGCGGCCGATCTGGTGCGCTGCGCAGCTCCACAAGACTAAACTGATGGGATGGCGTGCACGGCGCGCCCTGTGAAAGCGTAGGCGTTGCCCGCGCAGAGGCACAGCCAAATGCAAATGGAAATGAGAACATGAAAACAGCAGCAATCATTGGCGGCGGCGTGATCGGCGGCGGCTGGGCCGCCCGGTTCCTTCTGAACGGCTGGAACGTACGGGTCTTTGATCCCGACCCTGAGGCGGAGCGCAAGATCACGGATGTGCTGGATAACGCCCGTCGGTCCTTGCCGGGGCTTGGCAACGTGGCCCTGCCTGCCGAAGGTGCGCTGACCTTCCACCCCACCATTGCCGAGGCGGTTGCTGGCGCCAGCTGGGTGCAGGAAAGCGTGCCTGAGCGGCTGGACCTGAAGCAGAAGGTCTATGGCGAACTTCAGCAGCATGTGGCGCGGGGCGCGGTGATCGGCTCCTCCACCTCTGGCTACAAGCCTTCGCAATTGCAGGAGGGGTTTGACAATGCGGCGCAGATCGTGGTCGCGCATCCCTTTAACCCGGTCTACTTGATGCCGCTGGTCGAAGTGGTCACCACCGACGCCAATACGCCCGAGGTCATCGACAAAGCCAAGGCGATCATCGCCGAAATCGGTATGTACCCGCTGCACCTGAAAAAGGAAATCGACGCCCATGTGGCGGACCGCTTCCTGGAGGCGGTCTGGCGCGAGGCGCTGTGGCTGGTCAAGGACGGCATCGCCACCACCGAAGAGATCGACAATGCGATCCGCTATGGCTTTGGGATCCGCTGGGCACAGATGGGCCTGTTCGAGACCTATCGCGTTGCGGGTGGCGAAGCGGGCATGAAGCACTTCCTGGCCCAATTCGGCCCCTGCCTCACCTGGCCCTGGACCAAGTTGATGGATGTGCCGGAATACAACGACGAGCTGGTCGACCTGATCGCCGGTCAGTCCGATGCGCAATCGGGCAAATACTCGATCCGTGAGTTGGAGCGGATCCGCGACGACAACCTTGTCGGCATGATGCGGGCGCTGGGCAATACCAACTGGGGCGCGGGTGCGCTTCAGAACACCCATGATAAGGCGCGCGAAGGCGCCATGGGGTTGGCCAGCACCATGCAGGACGTCGCCGACCTGTCGCAGCCGGTTCTGACCCTGAACCGCACCGTTCCGTTGGATTGGACAGACTACAATGGTCACATGACCGAAAGCCGCTATCTGGACGCCTTTGCCCAGTCCACCGACCGAATGATGGCAATCATCGGCTGCGATGCCGACTATATCGCCTCGGGCGGCAGTTTCTTTACCGCCGAGACCCACATCCGCCACATCGACGAGGTGCATGCAGGCCATCCCATTCAGGTCAGGACGCGGGTGATCATGGCCGAAGGCAAGAAGATGCACCTGTGGCATGAAATGTACGAAGGTGAACGTCTGCTGGCGACCGGGGAACACATGCTGCTGCATGTGGATCTGAAAACCCGCCGTTCGGCGCCGCCCGCGCCGCATCTGGCAGAGAACCTTGCGAAGTTCGCCGAGGCGCATGCCGGGCTGCCAACCCCCGACGGGCTGGGCCGTGCCATCGGCGCGCCGCGCTAGGGCGTAACGATGCGGGTTCTGATCACCGCCGGCGCCTCGGGTATTGGCCGCGCCATGGGCGAGGCCTTTGATGCCGCCGGGGCCGAGGTATGGGTCACCGATCTCGACCCCGCAGCGCTGGAAGCGCTGCCGGATCGCTGGCACTGCCACGCGGCGAATGCCGCGTCCGAGCCGGAGATGCGGGCGGTCTTCGACAAGATCGCCGACGCTGGTGGGCTCGATGTGCTCTGCGCCAATGCAGGCATCGCCGGGCCGACCGCGCTGGTCGAGGATATCGACCTTGAGGACTGGCGCTCTTGTGTCAGCGTCAATCTCGAAGGCGCTTTTCTTGCCGCCAAACATGCCACGCCGCTGATGAAATCGGCGGGGCGGGGGGCGATCGTGCTGACCTCCTCGACGGCGGGGATCTATGGCTATCCGAACCGGGCGCCCTATTCGGCGGCGAAATGGGCGGTGATTGGCCTGATGAAGACCCTCGCGATGGAACTGGGGCCTTTTGGCATCCGCGCCAATGCGATCTGCCCCGGCGCGGTGGAAGGACCGCGCATGGAGGGGGTGCTGGAGCGGGAAGCGGCGCTGAAGGGCATGAGCCGGGACGCTGTGTATGAGGGATATGCTTCGGGCACCTCGATGCGGTCCTGGGTGACAGCCGCGGATGTGGCCAATATGGCGGTCTTCCTTGGCTCTGACGCGGCGCGGCTGGTGTCGGGGCAGGTGATCGCGGTGGATGGTCATACCGAAAACCCGGACCCGAAGGTCTGAAGGTGGCTCGGCCTGCTGCCGCAGGCCGAGCCTGAAGCTGCGCCTGGGCGCAGCTGTGCCTAATCGCGGATACCGGTTTTCCAGGCCCGCAGCCGTTCGGGCAGCTGACGGGCGGTCAGATCCGCCTCGCGGATCAGTTGGTCGAAATGGTTGGTGAAGGTCTCGATCCGTTCGCGGTCGCGGAATGCCATGTAGTGGCTTCCGGCATAAAACACGCAGAGCAGCGGCCCGAAAATGGTCACAGGCGATGCGAACAGGCGTTTTGCATCAAAGAGATAGATCCGCAGTCGCGGGTAGAGTTGAGTGCAGAGCCGCTCGAAATGATCCAGCTGCTCAAGCCGGATGTCCAGCGGCAGACCTTCGTAATAGCCGCAGGCATTGGCAAAGCTTTCCAACTCGTACAGCGGCATCGCGATTTCATAGTCGGATTGGGCTTGCCGCATCAGGGACAGGCGGTCTTCGGAGGCGCCGATGGCCTGATCGGCAGTGCGGCCCAGGTGCGGCGCATATTCCCATTCCAGCAGGGCGCGGGTTTTCAGCAGATCGGGCAGGGCGGCCGGCACATGGCGGATCTTGTAACCCGCTGCCTCCCGATGCCATTCGAAAATCCTTTCATCCACCAGGGCGCGTGGGGCCTCGGTGACGGACATGCTGGAGGCCAGCAGCTCTGCCGCGCTTTCGGGGCGGTCCGACAGGCTCAGCAGCCAATCCGCCGATACGCCAAGCGCCGAGGCGCAGGACCCCACCACATGCGCATTCGGCAGCCGGGCGCCGTCATCGGTGAGCAGCTGCGAAATGGTGGACCGGTCCACGCCGGTCTGGCGGGCCAGGGCGCTTTGGCTCATCCCGCGTTCACCAAGTGCCCGGTTCAGGCGTTCGCGGAATTGCTGCGCTCGAACCCGTTTGTCAATTTTGGTATCCATTGGTGATAAATATCACATGTGATGAAGTTTGTTAATTACATTCAGAATGTCGAACATCCGATACCGGGCCTAGTCTGAGCGTAGAAGCAGAGCAGGGCGCGACCGACGGCAGCGCCTGCCAGCTCCAGTCAGCACAGTGTAGGAGGTACTATGGAAACGCGCAGACGTTCTGTCGTGAAAGCGGTGATCTGGAATGTGATTGGCCTGACCGTGATGACGGTTGTGGGCATGCTTGCAACCGGATCGGCGACGGTCGGCGGGGCGATGGCCCTGGTGAACACGGGGCTGGGGTTCGTCACCTACCTGATCTATGAGCGGATCTGGGCCGGGATCGCCTGGGGGCGGGCGCATGTCTGAGGTGCGCGCACAAATGTCCGAGGCAATCGGCCAGGGTATGGAGGCGCCGATACTGCCCTCTGGCCTGATGCCGCGCGGCGTGGAATGGGGCACGCTGGTGCTGATCCTGATCTGCTATACCGCCTGGTTTGCGGTGATTTTCTGGCTTGCGGCCCTCAGCATGGCGCTGGCCGTGGTACTGGCGGGCGTGTTGATCGCCTTTCACTCTTCGCTGTGTCACGAGGCCTTGCACGGGCATCCGTTCCGCAACCGTCTGCTGAATGAGGCGCTGATGGCGCTGCCCCTCAACCTGGTGATCCCCTACGGCCGCTTTCGCGACACCCATCTGGCGCATCATCAGGATGAGCGGTTGACCGACCCGTTCGACGATCCCGAAAGCAACTTCATGTGCCCCGATATCTGGCGGGGACTGGCACCGTGGAAACGCGCCGTTCTACGTATGAACAACACCCTGCTGGGGCGGATGCTGCTGGGGCCGCTGATCGGGCAGATCTGTTTCATGGCGGGGGACTGGCAGCTCGTCCGGCAGGGCGACAGGCGGGTGATTGCGGATTGGCTCCTGCACGTTGCGGGTAGCGCGCTGGTGGTCTGGCTGGTGCTGCGTGCGCCGATGCCGGTCTGGGCCTATGCCATTGCCGCCTATCTGGGATTGGCACTGCTGAAGATCCGAACCTTTCTGGAACACCGCGCCCATGAAGAGGTCCGTGGCCGCACCGTGGTGATCGAGGATCGCGGGCCGCTGGCGCTGCTGTTCCTAAACAACAACCTGCATATCGTGCACCACATGCATCCAGGGGTGCCTTGGCACGCACTGCCGCGGCTCTATCATCGGCACCGCGCGCTCTATCAGGCGGCCAACCGTGCCTATGTGTTCCCCTCCTACCGGCAGATTTTTCGCGACTATTTCCTGCGTGCCAAGGATCCGGTGCCGCATCCGCTCTGGCAAAAGGGGAAATAAGCGCTCATAAGCTGATCATGCTGACCTGGATTCCCGTTTCAATCGCCGCCGCGAGCTTTCAGACCGTACGCTTCATGCTGCAAAAGGTTCTGAGCAGTGTCACCCTGTCCCCGGGCGGGGCGACCTTTGCCCGTTTTGCCTATTCGGCGCCGATCATTCTGGCGGCACTGGCGGCTTATCTGATGGCAACAGGGCAGAGCCTGCCGCATCTAGGCCTCATGTTCTGGGTCTTTGCTACCATCGGCGGCACGGCGCAGATCCTCGCCACGGTCTGTGTGGTAGCCCTGTTCAAGCAGCGCAATTTCGCGGTTGGTATCACCTTCAAGAAGACCGAGGTTATCCAGACCGCCCTTGTCGGCCTTGTTGTGCTGGGGGACGGGATCAGCCCCTGGGGCTGGGCAGCGATCCTGATCGGGCTCTCGGCCGTTCTCGTCTTGTCGAAAACTCCGGAAGTGAAGGGCGCCTGGTGGCAGCATCTGACCAACAAGGCCTCACTGCTGGGGCTTGGCTCTGGTGTGCTTTTCGCCTTTTCCGCCGTCAGCTATCGCGGGGCATCACTGCAACTCAGTGATCTGGACCCGGTCTTTCGTGCCGGTGTGACGCTGGCATCGGTTGTCTCCTTGCAGACGGTGCTGATGCTGATCTGGCTGGCGCTCAAGGAAAAGGGTGAGATTACCCGCGTCTGGCAGGCGCGCCGGGTTGCGGTCTGGGTTGGTCTGACCAGTATGGGCGGTTCGTTCTGCTGGTTCTGGGCCTTCACCTTGCAAAACGCTGCCTACGTCAAGGCGCTGGGACAGATCGAACTGGTGCTGTCGCTGCTGGCCTCGGTCCTGTTCTTCCGGGAAAAGATCACCGTCCGCGAAATCACGGGCATGGGACTGCTGATCCTGTCGATCCTCGCGTTGGTGCTGGCGATCTGACCTTCCGCCGTCACGGAGGGGTGAGCGGGTTCAGGAGCTTTCCGGCATCGGGTAGCCCTTCAGTCGCAGGAACAGGCTGGTTTCATCGTCGTTGCGGAAATAGGGTACGCTGTCCGGCGGATTGGTGTCGCGGATGCGGCCAGTCACCTCGGCCAGAACTACTTCGGTGATAAAGGGCAGATCGAAGGTACGGACCTCGCTGAGCGGGATCCACTGCAGATGCGACAGCTCGTCCGAGGCCTGTGAGAAATCATCGAGATCGCCGACAATGGCATCGGCATCGATCAGAAAGAACCGCGCATCAAACCGGCGGGGGCGGCCCGGCGGCGTCAGTGCCCGGAACACGAATTGCAATGCCCGCGCCGAAGGCAGATGGCCGCTTTGCGCAAAGGCCTGCCAATCTTCGGGAACCGGATCGCTCCAGTCCCCCGGCGTACCCAGCAAGAGCCCGGTTTCCTCCCACAGCTCGCGGATCGCGGCAATGGCCAGTGCGTGGTGCAGATCGTGCGGCGCCTGTTCGGACAGGCGGTCGCGGCAGACTGCGGGCAGAGGATCGGCCAGCGGCACGGAACTGTCGGCCAGATCCACCGCGCCGCCGGGAAAGACGAACTTGTTCGGCATGAAGGCAGCCTTGGCGCCACGCTGGCCCATCAGGACCTGCGGGTCATCGGCCATCCGATCACGTACGGCGATCACCGTCGCCGCGTTGCGGATTGCCGTTTTGTCCTGACTTGTTACGCCCTGAACCTCTGCGCTGCTCATCTGCCTCTCCCCTTTGTTTCCAAAGGGTTCAGGTTCTGTCTTCGAACCCGTGCATCCGCCGCGCCCATTGATAGGCGACGACAACCCCCTTCAGTCTGGGGAGAAGATACAGCGACGAAGCCAGACAGCCAATCGAGAAAACTGTGAACGTTACGAGAGGTGCCGGCCGCCAGGCGAAATAAACCACATGCAACAGCGGTGCCATCAGATGGCCCACCACCAGAATGGTCAGATAGGCGGGGCCGTCATCGGCGCGGTGGCCGGACAGATCGAGGCCGCAATTGCTGCAGCTGTCGTTCACCTTGAGGTAGGAATGCAGCAGTTTGCCTTTGCCGCATTCGGGGCATTTCTGACGCCAGCCTTTCAGCAGGGCAGGCATTGTCTCGCGTTCGGTATCGGTGTCGGGGGCCATCACGGCTTGGGACTCAGTCATGAAATATCCTGTGTTGCAAACGCATGTTTGCGCGCTTCTTGCCCGAGGGAAAGGGGGGCGCACAAGGTCTGCGGCTGGATGCCGCAAAAATAGCAGGCAAAAGTAAATCACATTATTGCGACGGAAAGATCGGGCTGCGGCGTTTCTTCTATGCATCGGGCAGCACAGGGCTGCTACCAATCAAAGGGAAGATGACATGAAACATACGCAGTTCATCGCCGCTATCGTTGCAGTTGCCGGCCTGGCCGGAGCTACGGCTGCTCTTGCTCAATCGGGTCCCGGTCGTCACGGCCCCAAAGTGTCGTTCGAGGAACTGGATGCCGATGGCAATGGCGCGGTGTCGCCCGAGGAAATGACCGCCCAGCGTGCGGCGCGGTTCGCGCAGGTCGACGCGAATGGGGATGGCAAACTGTCGGTCGAGGAAATGCAGGCCGAGGGCGCGCGGCGCGCAGCCCAGCGTGCGGCCCGGATGATGGAGCGGTTCGACAGCGATGGCGATGGCGCGCTCAGCCAGGATGAGTTGCCTGATCACTCCAAGCGTGGTGATATGTTCTCTCGGATGGACAAGGACGGCAATGGCGCTGTGTCAAAGGAAGAGTTTGACCAGGCCCGGATGAACCGTGGTGGCATGCATCACGGGGGCAAGGGCGGCAAGAATTGCGGTCAGAAACAAGGCATGGGGCAAAACTGATCCTTCAGGCGTGCTGCAAAGAACGGATACATCAGCGGGCAGGGCTTCCTTGGAAGGCCTGCCCCAGGTGAGCGCGTCGACGGATGACGAGGTGCTGCTGGAGCTCTTTGCCAAGGGCGACCAGCGCGCAGCAGCCCTGCTGACCGAGCGGCTTGGCTCCCGTGCATTCGGGGTGGCCATGCGGGTTCTGGGCAACCGGGCCGAAGCAGAGGATGTGACACAGGAGGCGATGATGCGCCTGTGGCGGATCGCTCCGGACTGGCGGCGCGGAGAGGCGAAGATCTCAACCTGGCTCTACCGGGTGGTGATGAACCTCTGTATCGATCTGAAACGTCGCCAGCGCGGCGGGTATCTGGACCTGGACGCGGTCCCCGACCCGCCGGATCCGGCGCAAAGCGCGCCCGAGGCGATGCAGGACGGTGCCCGGCACGATGCGCTGCAGGCGGCGCTGATGCAGTTGCCCGAGCGGCAGCGTCAGGCAGTGATCCTGCGCCATCTGGAAGAGCTGGCAAATCCGGAGATCGCCGGAATTATGGATATTAGCGTTGAGGCGGTCGAAAGTTTGACCGCCCGGGGCAAGAGGGCGCTGGCGGCACTGCTTGCCGGGCGCCGAGAAGAGTTGGGGTATCACGATGGCTGACACCGAAAAAGATATCGACCTGCTGGAGGCGCTGTTCGAAGAGGCGCGGCGGGACCAGCCGACATTGCCGGATGACCTGAGTGCGCGCATTCTTGCGGATGCAGCGGATGTTCAGGCCCGGCAGGCGGCGGCTTTGGCCGTGCCCCCGGCGCAAAATCCGGCAGGGGCGTTGGCTGCATCGGCAATCGGGATGTGGCGCCAGTTTCGCGCCGCGGTTGGCGGATGGCCGGCCATGGGTGGCATGGCAGCGGCCTGCGCTGTCGGGCTGTGGATCGGACTGGCGCCGCCGTCCTTTCTGCCGGACCCGGCCGAGTTCACGCAGCTGTCCGTGGACACGACAGCCCTGCCATACGACAGTTACGATCTGGCTGTGATGCTGGGTGAGGAGACAGAATGAGCACTGACGGACATACCCCGAACTCTACCGGAGGCGGCGCGGGTGAAGCCCGGACTGGAATGCGGCTTTGGCTGAAGGTGCTTCTGGCCGTGTCTCTGGCGGCCAACCTTGCGGTGGCAGGGCTCGCGATCGGGGCTTTCATGCGCTGGCAAGACGGATCGCATCCGGGCAAGCGTCCGCCCTCGGTCGGGTCGATGATATTTCGCGATCTGGACCGGGAGACCCGGACAGAATTGCACCGTCGCGCCGAAGGGGATCATGGCAGCTATGGGGCCCGCCGCCGCGCCGAGGGCGAGGCGGTCATCGCGATCTTGCGGGGGGATCCCTTTGATGCCGGGCAGCTGGCCAGGGTCCTGGAGCAGCAGGCCGACAACCGGCGGGCCTTTCAGATCTCGGTGCAGCGGGCCTGGATCGCACAGGTGGAGGCCATGACTGCAGATGAACGTGCCCGCTATGCCGAGCGGATGCGGGAGATGCTGCGCCGACATGCGGAATGGCACAAGGCGCATAGGTCCGGGAAACCCTGATACTGCTGCGCAACGTAGGCAGTGCCGGAAACTAATAGCAGCGGTGAGGAGCGCTCAGGCGACTGCTGTGTCGGGCCGTGACAGGGTGACCTGGTTGCGGCCTGAGTTCTTGGCGCCATAGAGCGCCTGATCTGCCTTGGCGATCAGAGAGGTGACATTTGTCATCTCCTTCTCAGCACCATCGCCAATGACCGCGCCGATGCTGATCGTCACCGCGATCGGTTCATCAATTTCTGGCACATCAAAGGGAGTGCTGTTGATCGCGTTGCATAGGGCAACGGCGGCCTCGCTCGCTTCCTGTTCATTGGCGCCGGGCAGGACGATCATGAATTCCTCGCCGCCAACCCGCGCCAGCAGGTCCACCGGACGCAGGTGGCTTTGCAGCCGGCGGGAGGCTTCGATCAGAACCGCGTCGCCGGCTGGGTGGCCATAGCGGTCGTTGATCTGCTTGAAGTGGTCAAGGTCGGCCAGCATCAGGGCGAATTTATCGCCGCTTTCGGCGGCGCTGCGGGCGGTGCGGTCCAGAAACGGTTTGGCATAGCGGCGGTTGAAGAGCCCGGTCATCGGATCTTCGACAGCGGCGCGCAGCCCGTTGCGGACGCTGTCGCGCAGCAGGTCGTGGCGGTGCTTGTATTGCAGCTGCGTGCCAAGACGCAGCGCCAGTTCCTCGACGTTGAACCCGTTTTGCAGCACATCATGGGCGCCGCGGTCCAGCGCTTCGGCGGCGATATGCGCATCGGCCGGATTGGGCACTGCGATGACCACCGACTGACGGGTGGTGGCTCGGGCTCTCAGATCGGCCAGAAGCCGCAGGCCGACGCCCGACGACATTTCGTTCAGCTCGATAATGAAAACATCGGCGACGGGATCGCTCATCAACGGTTGGATGTCACCGATCTGATGGGTGCGGATGTCATGCGGCACGTAGTGGGACAGACGGTCCTGCCAGTTCCGCGCGGTCTGGATATCCTCGGCCACCAGCGCCACCGTTGCCTTGATGTTGTGGGGGGAGCAGCTACGGTCGGTCAGGGGCAGGACAAAGCCATGCGAGGCATCGCGCTGGAGGTTCAGTTCTTCATTGGCGCTGCGGGTGCGCAGCAGGCTGCGGATCCGGGCCTGCAGGATCACATCGTCCAGCGGTTGCGGCAGCACGTCGTCGATCCCTGCCGAAAGCGCCTCAAGCCGCCGCATGGGGTTATCCGTGCGGCTGACGGCGATCACCGGCACATCCGCCAGGCTGTCGTCGCGGGTCAGTTCCCGTTTCACATCTGCGGCGCTGCCATCGGGCAGGGAGTTGGCGGTCAGAACCAGATCGGGGCGGCAACCCCGGGCAATTTCAAGTACACCGGTGACCTGTGTCGCCAGCACGACATCATAATAGGCGGCAGCAAGCTGCACCTTCATCATGATGCGGTTGGTTGATACACCGTCTATGACCAGAATGGTTCCCTGCACGCGCAATCCTTTCGAGGCATGCGTTTCTATGACTAGAAGTTTTCACCTCTGCTGGTTAATAAACCCTTTCATATTTTCATTAAAATGGCCGCAAAGTGTCAGGAAGGTGCCGATATGCAGTTTTCCGCCGATCAAGCTGAAACCATTGCCTTGCAGGCCCTTGCCTGGCTGTCCGGAAATGACGAGTTGTTCCCGGTGTTTATGGGCGCAACCGGCGCCAGCGAGGACGATTTGCGCAGTCGCGCCACCGATCCGGAGTTTTTGGGCTCGGTGCTCGATTTCTTAACGATGGACGATTCCTGGGTGATGGAATTCTGCGACAGCTTGGGCCTCAGTTATGAGATGCCAATGCACGCGCGGATGGCGCTTCCGGGTGGTGCGCAGGTTCACTGGACCTGATATGCAGTGCTCTGACCCTATTCTGATCAGGATCTTGTGATGCCGGTAGATGCTTTTCTGTTCGACAAGGACGGAACCCTTTTTGATTTTGCTGCCACCTGGAACAGCTGGGCGGCCGGGGTGCTGAAAAGCCTCGCGGGCGGGGATGTGGCCCTCGCAGGCGTCATGGCCGATACGCTGCGGTTCGATCTGAAGCGGGAGTGTTTCCATCCGGACAGTTTCGTGATCGCGGGCACCAACGGTGAGGTGGCGGCGGCCCTGGCGCCCCATGTGCCGCACATGAGCGAGGCCGAGCTGGAGCGGTTTCTGGCCGAAGGTGCAGCCAATGCGGCGCTAGCCGAGGCCGTGCCGCTTGCCGATTTCCTGGACGGGCTGCTGGCGCGGGGCAAGGTGCTGGGGGTGATGACCAATGATGCCGAAGTGTCGGCGCTGAGCCAGCTTGAGCGGGCAGGGGTTCTGGACCGCTTCACCTTTGTCGCCGGGTTCGACAGCGGCCATGGTGCCAAACCGGATGCCGCGCCGCTCTTGGCCTTCTGCAAGGCTTGCGGCGTCGCCCCAGAACGGACCGCGATGGTTGGCGACAGCTTGCATGACCTGCAGGCGGGGGCGGCGGCGGGCATGCGCCGTCTTGGGGTGCTCACCGGAATGGCCAGCCATCAGGATCTGGCGCCTCACGCCGATGCGGTCTTGCCGGACATTGGCCATATTCCCGAATGGCTTGACCGCGCGGGCCAGCCAGCGGCGCAATAACCTGCGATCCTGACGTGATGTTGCTGTGCGGATCTGTCCGCGCAGCCAAAAATTTGGGCTGAACTGTTCACTTGTGTCTAGAAAATGCCTCCATGCACCCCGGGGAGTGAAAAAACGACAGCGGATGTCGTGAACGGAAAGGTTGCAAGCCTCGTTCTCGGGCCAGTTGAACGGCGCAAGAAAACACAGACGCTTCAACAGGACGGAGGTCATCATGGCACGAGCAACAGCGGGACGCAGGCGCGGCGGCGGCAGAGCAGGCGCGGCGGCCCGGCGCGGAGACGCGGCACTGGCGCAGATGCCTTGGTCGATCCCGGTGAACATTGACCGTCCCATTGAACCGCTTAGCCCGGAAGGTGTTGAAGCCATCCACGATGGCGCCATGCGCATCCTCGAAGAGATCGGTATTGTCTTCCTCAACCCTGAGGCGCTGGAGATTTTCAAAGAAGCAGGCTGCCGTGTAGAAGGCGATCTGGTGCGGATGGACCGCGAGTTCGTGATGGAGATGGTGGGCAAGGCGCCGGACAGCTTTGACATCACCCCGCGCAATCCAGAGCGCAGGATCCCGATTGGCGGCAATCATATCCTGTTCGGCAATGTTTCCTCCCCGCCCAACTACTGGGATTTGGAGCTGAACAAGAAAGTCACAGGCACGCAGGAGCAGTGCCGGAACCTTCTGAAGCTGACGCAGTATTTCAACTGCATCCATTTCGCCGGTGGATATCCGGTGGAGCCCGTGGATATCCATGCCTCTGTGCGCCACCTTGATGTGCTTTATGACAAGCTGACGCTGACCGACAAGGTGATGCACGCTTACTCGCTGGGCAAGGAGCGGGTTGAGGACGTGATGGAAATGGTGCGGATCGCCGGGGGGCTGAGCCATGAAGAGTTCGAGTCCCGCCCGCATATGTACACCAACATCAACTCGACCTCGCC
Source organism: Phaeobacter gallaeciensis (assembly GCF_001678945.1). Lineage (NCBI taxonomy): Bacteria > Pseudomonadati > Pseudomonadota > Alphaproteobacteria > Rhodobacterales > Roseobacteraceae > Phaeobacter > Phaeobacter gallaeciensis. The sequence continues at coordinate 1,183,002 of NZ_CP015124.1, read as the reverse complement.
GCTGAAGCATGACTTCCCGATGATCGACGGCTGTCTGCGGTTGGTCCGCAAGGGGCAGGCGGTGGTTGTGACGCCCTTTACCCTGGCCGGGGCGATGGCGCCTGTCACCATGTCGGGTGCAGTGGCGCAATCGCTGGCGGAATCGCTTTGTGCCATTGCGTTGTTCCAATATGTGCGGCCCGGCACGCCCTGTGCGATTGGCACCTTCACGTCAAATGTGGACATGAAATCCGGTGCTCCCGCCTTTGGCACGCCGGAATACACGCGCGCCACCCAGATGACCGGCCAGATGGCGCGCTACTATGGTCTGCCGATGCGCTCTTCCGGGGTCTGCGCGGCCAATGTGCCGGATGGGCAGGCAATGTGGGAAACTTCGAACTCCCTCTGGGCGGCGGTGCAGTCGGGCACCAATATGGTCTATCATGCCGCTGGCTGGCTGGAGGGCGGGCTGATCGCCAGCCCGGAAAAGTTCATCATGGATTGCGAGGTCCTGCAGCAGATCCAGCGCTACTTGCAGCCGCAGATCTGCGCCACCGGCCCCGAGGAGATTGCTCTGGATGCCATCCGGGAGGTCGGCAACGACGGGCACTTCTTTGGCCTGAAACACACCCAGGACCGCTATACGGATGCATTCTATCAGCCGTTCCTCAGCGACTGGCGCAACTATGAAGCCTGGGAGGCGGCAGGTGCAGTCTGGACGCCGGAGCGGGCGCATAAGATCTATAAGGACATTTTGGCCGAGTTCGAGGCGCCGCCGATGGACGACGCGATCCGCGAAGAGCTGGGCGATTTCGTGGCCCGTCGCAAGGCCGAAGGCGGCGCACCCACAGATTTCTAATCAAAATCGGCGACAGGGAGTCATAAGGGAAACGCCAAGCATGGGGTCAAAATGACCCGTGCTCCTCTGATTCCCTGTCATTTTGTCCAAATGGCCAGAAAGTTTGCATGCGCAGATTTTCTGATTGCTGCTGTCTGCCCGGATTGTGAGCCGCAGGTCTGAGACAGAGCGCGGCGGTCTCAGTTTTGTTGACCGCGATAGCTTGTGTTTTCCTTGCAGTGTTCGTGTCTTACGCAAGACTCTCTTGGCAGAGTACCGTGTCGGAATAGTGAAAACCTGGGATGGTTTTCCGGCTGGTTTCCTGAGGTATTTGGCCGAATTTCGTGCGCTTTCAGGGCCGCGTTGGCTAAAACCACCGACGTTAATCTAAGAGAAAATTAGGGAAGTATCTCTAACCTTGCATGTAAATGAGCGTCACTAAAGGACCAGTCTACTATGCCTACGTTTCTCTACCGATTGCCGGCCCGTATCTATGCGCTGGCAGGATTGGGGGTTGCTCTTGCCGCCGCTTTGACCTTTGTGCTCCTGACCCGCGCTGTCGACAACGCCTACGAGATGCGGGAAAAAGAACTCGACAGCCTGACCGATGCCATGGTCAGCGTGCTGGCCGATCTGGAGGCGCAGGTTCAAGCAGGTTCCCTGACCCCGGAAGAGGCCCAGGAACGCGGGATCGCTGCGGTTGAGACGCCGCGCTTTGGCACGGCGGGATATTTCTTTGCGCTGAACCGGCAGAACTACATGGTCGCCCATCCGGTCGCCAAGCAGCTGATCGGCAAGGATCAGACCATGTTCGAAGACGTCAATGGCGTCCTTGTGTTTCAGGAATTCCAGAAGATCGCGGATTCGACGGGCCACGGCCCACTCATTTTCCACTTCAACAAGCCTGACTCGGACATCCCTGAGGCAAAGATGGGCTATGTGAAGCTGTTTGAGCCCTGGGGCTGGATCGTTGGCACTGGCGCCTATGTGGCCGATATCGAGGCGGATGTTGCCGCCATGCGCAATTCTGCCCTGATCGCGCTGGTGATCGGACTGGCAGCCATGGGGGTTGCAGCCTTCTTCCTGGCGCGCAGCGTGATCAAGCCGGTTGAACGGATCAAAGACCGTATGCAGTCCATGGCCGAGGGGGACACCAGTGCCGAGATTCCGGGATTGGCGAGCCACAGCGAGATCGGCGATATGGCGCGCACGCTGGACGTGTTCCGTACCTCTCTGATCCGCCAGAAAGAACTGGAAGCAGAACAGAAAGAGCGCGACCAGGCTCAGGCGCAGGTGGTACAGACTTTGACCAGCCGCCTGTCGGTTCTCGCGAATGGCGATCTGACCGTGCGTATCGACAGCGCCTTCCCCGAGGACTACGAGCAGCTGCGTATCGACTTCAACCGGACGGTCGAAAACCTCAGCGATACGGTGTCGAAAGTGGTGGAATCCGCGTCCAGTATTCGCAACGGCGCGGCTGAGATCAGCCAATCTTCGGATGATCTATCGCATCGCACCGAAAGTCAGGCCGCAACGCTCGAAGAAACTGCTGCTGCGCTGGATGAGTTGACCGCATCGGTCAAATCCGCTGCCGAAGGCGCACGTAGCGTCGAAAACATCATGGATGAGGCCAAGCAGGAAGCCGAAAACAGCGGCGTCGTGGTGCAAAGCGCGGTTTCGGCGATGACCGAGATCGAGCAATCCTCGACTCATATCGCCCAGATCATCAGTGTTATCGACGATATCGCCTTCCAGACCAACCTGCTCGCGCTGAACGCCGGGGTCGAAGCTGCCCGTGCCGGCGAAGCAGGCCGTGGTTTCGCCGTGGTTGCCTCCGAAGTGCGCGCCCTGGCGCAGCGGTCCTCGGATGCGGCGATGGAGATCAAGACCCTGATCGGCGACAGCTCGAAACAGGTAGAGCGCGGTGTGGATCTTGTCGGTAAGGCCGGCGAGGCGCTGCAGAATATTGTGCAACGGGTCAACCACATCTCGAAACTGGTGACCGATATCGCCGAGGGCGCGGCCGAGCAATCGACCGGTCTGGGGGAAATCAACACCGGTGTGGTGCAGCTGGATCAGGTGACCCAGCAGAACGCCGCCATGGTGGAAGAGGCCACCGCTGCGGGTCACATGCTGAACAGCGACGCCACCAAGCTGGCCGAACTGGTCGCACACTTCAAGATCACAGGCGGTGGCAATATCACCGCAATGCCGCAGCCTTCGGCGCCCATCGCACCGACGGCTCATGGTGAAGATGATTGGGATCTGGACGAGATCACTCCGACCCCCGTCGCCGCAACTGATGGAAACGCCGCCATCGACAAGTGGCAGGACTTCTAAGGGATCGCGATCCTTGTCTCTGAGCGAGAGATCCGGGCCTTTATAAACTGGTTTTCCCGCTCACGTGGCGCGCAAGGCTCAGAACAATGACTAAAGAAAACGCCCGGCAGGATCTGCCGGGCGTTCTTGTATTGCTGTGCCTTTGAGCGGGGACGGACGCCCCCGCTGTCCCGGCCCTTAGCCGATGATCGCGTTCAGCGTTGCGCTGGGGCGCATCACGGCTGCTTTTTTCGCCGCATCGGGGTGGTAGTAGCCGCCGATGTCCGCCGGGTTGCCCTGGGCAGCAGCGAATTCAGCCAGGATCTGCTCTTCCTTGGAAGCCAGAGCTTCGGCGATCGGCTTGAACTCGGCTGCCAGATCCGCATCCTCGGTCTGCGCGGCCAGGGCTTCGGCCCAGTAGCGTGCGAACCAGTAGTGGCTGTCGCGGTTGTCCGGTTCACCCACTTTGCGCGAAGGCGACTTGTTGTTGTCCAGAATACCCTGGGTCGCCACTTCGGCTGCGCTGCCCAGGACGCCGGCTTTGGCGTTGCCTTTGGCATCGGCAAGGAAGTTCAGCGACTCGCCCAATGCGCAGAATTCACCCATCGAATCCCAGCGCAGGTGGCTTTCTTCGACCAGCTGCTGCACGTGTTTCGGAGCCGAACCACCGGCGCCGGTTTCGAACAACCCGCCGCCGTTCATCAGCTTCACGATCGACAGCATCTTGGCCGAGGTGCCCAGTTCCAGGATCGGGAACAGGTCGGTCAGGTAGTCGCGCAGCACGTTGCCGGTGATGGCGATGCTGTCCTTGCCCGCAGTGATGGTGTCCAGCGACTGACGGGTCGCTTCGCGCGGCGCCATGATCATGAACTTGTCGGCCACGCCAGCAGCCTCCAGCGCCGGTTTGACGTATTTGATCAGCTCGGCGTCATGGGCGCGGTTTGCGTCCAGCCAGAAGATCGCTTCGGAGCCGGTCAGGCGCTGACGGTCCATCGCCAGTTGGATCCAGTTCTCGATCGGTGCCTTGTTGACGGTGCATGCGCGCCAGATGTCACCGGCTTCCACATCGTGGCTGTGCAGGGTTTCGCCATTGGCCAGCACGATACGGATGGTGCCGTCTGCCGGGGCTTCAAAGGTGGTGGGGTGGCTGCCGTATTCTTCGGCTTTCTGCGCCATCAGGCCGACGTTGGCGACAGAACCCGCCTTGGTCACGTCGAGCGCGCCGTTTTCTTTGAAGTAGTTGATCGTCTCATCATAGACGGTCGCATAGCAGTTGTCGGGGATCACGCAGTTGGTGTCGCCCTTGTTGCCTGCTTCGTCCCAGCCTTTGCCGCCAGCACGGATGACCGCGGGCATGGAGGCGTCGATGATCACATCCGACGGCACGTGCAGGTTGGTGATGCCCTTGTCGCTGTCGACCATGTACATGGAAGGACGGTCGAGCGCTGCGATCTCGGATTTGATCTCAGCCGCGTTGGGCAGCGTGTCGATGGCGGCCAGAACAGCGCCCAGACCCGAGTTCGGCGAACCACCGGCAGCTGCGATCGCCGCGCCGTGCTTGTCCCAGACCGGACCCAGCCAGGCTTTGACAGCGTGGCCAAAGATGATCGGGTCCGAGACCTTCATCATGGTCGCCTTCATGTGCAGCGAGAACATGGTGCCGTCGGCCTTGGTGTCCTCAATGGCATCGGCCAGGAAGGAGGACAGTGCCTTGGCAGACATGAAGGTCGCGTCGGTCACGGTGCCTTCGCCCAGCGACCAGCCGTCTTTCAGCACGGTGACAGAGCCGTCCTTGGCGACGAATTCGATTTTCGCGTCACCGGCCTGTGCGGCGGTGATGGTCGCGGATTTTTCGTTCGCGTAGAAATCGTTGCCCGGCATCGAGGAGACTTTGGTCTTGCTGTCTGCCGACCATGTGCCCATCGAATGCGGGTTGTTCTGGGCGTAGTTCTTCACCGCCTTGGCCGAACGACGGTCCGAGTTGCCTTCGCGCAGCACCGGGTTCACGGCCGATCCTTTGAGGGTATCGTAGCGCGTGCGGATCGCCTTTTCGGCGTCACTCTGCGGGTCTTCAGGGTAGTTCGGGATGTCATAGCCCTGCGCCTGCAGTTCGGCGATGGCAGCGGTCAGCTGCGGCACCGAAGCGGAGATGTTCGGCAGCTTGATGACATTGGCGTCGGGGGTTTTGACCAGTTCACCGAGGGCCGCCAGATCGTCGCTCTGGCGCTGCTCTTCGCTCAGACCTTCGGGGAAGGTCGCGATGATGCGGCCGGCCAGCGAGATATCCTTGGTTCCGACAGAGACACCAGCAGCCGAGGCGAACTTGCGGATGATCGGCAGGAAGGACGCCGAGGCCAGCTCGGGCGCTTCGTCTACGATGGTATACAAAATGTCGGGGTTTGAATTTTCTGTCATATTCCACAACCTTTCAGCGATATCGGAAGCTTTGTTGACTTTGGGCGGCGGCGCTTCACCTCCCGGGTTTTGGTGATGTCCCGGGCGCGTTGCCGTACATATCGCCCCCCGTGTAAAACACGCGGCGCCGGGGCGCAATTGCCTGCTTGGATTTTCAAGGGCGCAGTTTGACGCGGGGTCGCGAATTCCCGCGAATATTGGGCTGAAACGCCCGAATGCGAGGCATTTTTCCGGTTTTCGGACGCCGGTCTGCACCAATCCTAGTGCGGAGGTTGTCGTTGGCCTGCCTTAGAATCGCGGACCCGGCCCGCAGGCTGCAGAGCTGCAAAGCCGCGTTGACCCTGTCGGTCGGCTCTGCCACCTATGACAGTGAACACTGCCCCGGTCCGGAGACCTCAATGCCGTCCATTCGTTTCCTGCACACCTCTGATTTGCACTTAGGCAAACGGTTCGGGCGGTTCGCAGAGGAAACGCGGATGGCATTGCTGCAGGCGCGGCAGGAGATTCTGGCCCGGCTGGCAAAGCTGGCGCAGGCACATGACGCCACGCATGTGCTGATTGCCGGAGACATGTTCGACACAGAAACACCATCGGAGCGGGTGCAGCGGCAGGCCCTTGCGGCCATGGCGGCGGCGCCGGAGCTGCAATGGTGGATCATCCCGGGCAACCACGACAGCGGTGCGGCGGAACCACTATGGGCGTCGCTGCGCAGCCATTTGCCGGAAAATGTGCATCTGCTGATGACGGCCGAGCCGGTGCAGATGGCGCCCGGGGTCACGTTGCTGCCCGCGCCCTGTAGCCATCGGTTTCCGGGGCAGGACCTAACCGCCTGGATGGACGAATGCGAAACCGGGGATAACGAGCTGCGGATCGGACTGGCTCATGGTGGTGTGCTGGAATTTGGCAGCAGTGCGGCGGGCGGCGGCGACAGCGCCGAGACGATCTCACCGCAACGGGCCCAGGCGGCGCGGCTGGATTATCTGGCGCTTGGCGACTGGCATGGCCGGTTCGAGGTCAATCCGCGCACGCAGTACAGCGGCAGCCCCGAACCGGACCGGTTCAAACACGCCGGGCGTGGCCAGTGCCTGCTGGTCGAGCTTGCAGGTCCCGGGCAGGCGCCGCTGGTGCAGCCCATTGAAACCGGCCAGTACCATTGGCAGGAGGTGGCGCTGGACCTGACGCCTGAAACGGATCCCGAGGCGGCGGTCACGAGCTTGCTGCCGCCGGAGCGGGCGGATTGGCGGTATCATCTCATGTTGATCCGGGCGTCGGGCTGGGTGACGCCACCGCAGCGGCTGGCGCTGGAACAGGCGGTGGCGCGCTATGCGCCGGAATTCTGCCATCTGGAGCTGGATCTGTCCGCAGTGGGCACCGAACATCAGGCCGGGGATCTGGATCTTATCGCCCGGGGCGGGGCGCTGCGGGTTGCGGCCCAGGAACTGATGCAGGCGGCCGAGGATCCGGCCCTTGCCGAGCAGGATCGCAAGGTGGCCAGTGCGGCCCTCAACCGCCTTTTTGCCTATACGCAGGATGATGGCGACGGGGGAGAGCGCGCATGAAACTCTGCTCTATCCGGCTTGAGAACCTGCGCCGTTTCACCGATCCGGTGGAAATCACCGGTATCGGGCCGGGGCTGAACGTCCTGGCAGCCCCGAACGAACAAGGCAAATCCACTATCTTTGATGCGCTTCACGCGCTGTTTTTCAAGGACGCTAAGGCCTGGGACAAGGAGATCCGCGGGCTGGTGCCGCATGCGGGTGGCGATCCCCGGGTCGAAGTCGAAGTGGACCATGAAGGCGCTCGCTATCGCATCGCCAAGCAGTTCTTCAAGACCTCTGGAAAAGGCGAGGTGCGGATCTGGCGCGAGGGGACGCTGCTGCATCAGGCCGACGCGGCAGAGGCCTGGCTGAAGGCGCTGATCAAACCGCCCAAGGAGGATGGCCCGTCGGGACTGTTGTGGGTGCGGCAGGGGGTGACCTCGTTCGAGGATGCCAGGGAAACGCTGTCTGCGCGGCGGGACCTTTTGTCTTCGGTCGCGGGTGAAGTGGAGATGGTGACCGGCGGCCAGCGCATGGATGCGATCCGGCGGCAGGTGCGCGAGGCGCTGGATCAACTGGTGACCACGCGCGGGGCCCGCAAAGGCGGTGCGCTCGATCTGGCCGAACGCGCGGTCGCCGACTTGGTGCAGCGCCGGGATCAGCTGAGTGCGCAGGTGCAAGAGCTGCGGCAGCTCCTGGATCAGCGCCGCGCGCTTCAGGCGGAGCAGGCGGCGCTGAATGACCCGGAGGAACGCGCAGAACTACAGGCGCGGCTTGAGGCGGCAGAGGCTGCGATGGAGGCCGCCAACCGGCATCAGGAGCAGCTGGCGCAGGCCTCCCACGCGGTGCAGCTGGCGGAAACCGTGCTGGAAAACCATCAGCGCAAGATCGCGGAGCTGACCGCGCGGCTGGAGGAGGCGAGCGCCGCAAAGGCAGCCGTGGCCGAGACATCAGAGGTCGCAGCGCGGGCGCACGTCACGTTCGATGCGCAAGAAGAGAAAAAGCGGCATCTGACCGAGGCGGCCACACAGGCCCGCGCGGGCGCGAAAAAGGCGCGGGCCGCTCTGGACGCGGTGCTGCAGGCGATTTCAGTGGCGCAGGCAGAGGGGCTGCGCCGCGATCTGAGCGACCGGTTGAAACAGGCGCGGGCGCAAGCCGACCAGATCGACAGTCTGGCCAAGGCTGCCGCCTGCGGACCTGATGAAGCGGTGCTGCGCCGGATCGAGGCTGCGCGCGAGGCGCATAATCTGGCCCGGCGGGCGCAGGAGGCAACCGCGACTGCGGTGACCGTGCACTACCAGGCGGGTCAGGAGGGCGGCATCCACTTGGATGGCGCCGGGGTTCCGGACGGGAAGCGGTTGCCGCTTCCAGGCGGTGGGCGGCTGGTTGTACCGGGCGTGGCAGAGATCGACATTCACCCCGGTCAGGCTGGTGGTGCCGCGGCGCTGGAGCAGGCACAGGCCGCGCTGACGCAGCTCTTGGAGCAGGCCGGTTGCACCAGCGTCGAGGAGGCCCGCACGCGGCACAAGGCACGGCAGGAGGCGCAACAGCAGCGGCAGGAGGCGCAGACCCTGTTGAAGGTACTCGCCCCGGATGGGATCAAGGCGCTGATCGACCAGCTGGAGGCGCTTCCACAAGCACCGGGGGCAGGCGCGCAGGACGAAAGCACGACTCCCTTGCCGGACCGGGCAGAGGCCGAAGCTGCCTTCCGCGCCGCCGAGCAGGAGGCCGAGGCGGCGGAAAACGCGCTGGAGGCCATTCGCAGCGCGGCAGCAGACTCCCGTCTGGCGATGGAGAACGCCTCGGCACGCGCAGATGCAGCGGTGCAGCGGCTGGACCGCGCTCTTGCTGTCATCGAGGGGCAGGAACAGGCGGCAGAGGCGCTGCAGCGCCTGTCGGAAGACCTGCCCGCCCTGCAGCAGAACCTGTCACAGGCCAAGGCCACCGAAACCGCCCTGCGCCAGGCCGCACCGGACCCGGCGCAGACCCGTGCCATTCTGCAGCGGGCACAATCGGCGCAGGATGCCGCACGCCAGCGGGCGCAGGAGGTGGCGCGGGATCTGGCGGTGCTGGAAACTCGGATCGCCACCCATGCCAGCGCCGCAGTCGAAGAGGAGCTTGCCGACACCGAGGGGCAATTGGACCGGGCACAGAAGCGTCTTGCGGCGGTTGAATTCGAAGTTGCGGTGCTGCGCCGTCTTGATGCGGCGCTGGAACGTGCAAGATCTGAGGCGCAGGAGCACTATGTCGGGCCGGTGATGGCGGAATTGCGCCCCCTGTTGCGGATGCTCTGGCCAGAAGCGGAACTGTCGGTGGATGCCGGTAAGGTGCTGCCCGAAGAATTGCAGCGCGGCGGTGAGACGGCAGCCTTTGACAGCCTGTCCGGGGGCACGCAGGAGCAGATCGCCCTGCTGGTGCGACTGGCTTTTGCCCGGTTGCTGGCCCGTTCAGGCCATCCTGCGCCGGTCATTCTGGACGATGCGATCGTCTATACCGATGATGCGCGGATCGAGAAGATCTTTGATGCGCTGACCATGCAGGCGGATGAACTGCAGATCTTGGTGTTTTCCTGCCGTCAGAAAGCCTTTCGCGGGCTCGGGGGAACGCAACTGACGATCCGGCCCGTGGAAGCGGGCAGCCAATAGCAATCTGGACCCGCCCAAGGTTCGCTGGGGTTATTCGCGAATTTCCTCGGGGTAAACGCCCCAGATCGTGGTCTTTGGCGTCCAGCCGCTGTAGCCGCCAGCAGAGATTTCGCACCAGTCGATGGTGCATTCTCCCAGACGCGCAACCACGCCCATTTCAAAGGCGGCGGTCACAGGCGCTGCCTTGTCCGGTCTGGAGTGCACGGTCAGCAGATCTTGCTGCACCAGCGCCATGCGTACACCTGAAATCAGCGTGTAGTGCACCCAGCCGCCGGCGTTGTCATGGTCCCGCACGCGGCGCCAGTGGCCATATTCGGCGGTCACCTCCAGAGGCATGCCGCGCCGTTTGAACACCCAGTCGATCCGGTGGGTCAGCGAAGGGCCGCGCCGGATGTTGGCCTCGGAGGCTTTCATCGAAACGAAGCGGGGCAGGGGTAGATTCGTGACCGGGCCACGCGCGTCCTTGGCCATTGCCCCATGCGCAGCTGCCACAGTCGCGCAAATGGCCACCGCAAGAAGGCGCAATTTCAAAGCCGTCATATTCACCGCCTGCTCGTTCTGTGCCGGTTCCGGCGCCGGTCCGGGGGCTGGCCTGCCGTGTCAGCCCGGTTTCTTGTCCGGTCGCGTCCGCGTGTCCATAGGTCATAGGATCAGATGATCTGGAGGGAAAGACCCGAATGTCGCGTCACTTGGACCGAGGAGGCGGAAGGGTTCTTGTGCCTGCCTGCATCCTGCGCCACGATGCCATGGAGGTGCAGGAACTGAAAAGCCATGGGAGAGCGCAAGTGGTAAGAGAACGTCTGACTGTTGTCGTTACGCGACGGTTGCCGGAACCGGTCGAAACACGGCTGAGCGAGCTGTTCAACGTGCGGCTGCGCAGCGATGACACACCGATGACGCGCAGCGAAATGGCCGAGGCGATGCAAGAGGCCGATGTGCTGGTTCCGACGGTGACCGACACCATCGACGCGGCACTTCTGGCGCAGGCCGGGCCGCGGCTGAAACTGATTGCGAATTATGGCGCCGGTGTCGATCACATTGACGTGGCCACGGCGCGGCAGCGCGGGATTCTAGTCTCCAATACGCCGGGCGTGCTGACCGATGATACGGCGGATATGACCATGGCGCTGATCATGGCGGTGGTACGCCGGATTCCCGAAGGTCTCGCTCTTATGCAAAAGGGCGAATGGGACGGCTGGGCGCCGACCGCGATGCTGGGTGGGCGGCTGGCGGGCCGTCGCCTGGGGATTCTGGGCATGGGCCGGATCGGTCAGGCCGTTGCCCGCCGGGCCAAGGCATTCGGCATGCAGATCCATTATCACAACCGCCGCCGCCTGCGCCCCGAGATCGAGGAAGAGCTGGAAGCCACCTACTGGGAGAGCCTCGATCAGATGGTTGCGCGCATGGATGTGATCTCGGTCAATTGCCCGTCCACGCCCTCGACCTTTCACCTGATGAACGCGCGGCGGTTGAAGCTGATGAAACCGGATGCGGTGATCGTCAATACATCGCGCGGCGAGGTGATCGACGAACACGCGTTGACCCGGATGCTGCGCGCCGGCGAAATTGCCGGGGCTGGGCTGGATGTCTATGAACATGGCACCGACATCAACCCTCGCCTGCGCGAGCTGCCTAATGTGGTGCTGCTGCCGCATATGGGTTCGGCCACCATCGAAGGGCGGATCGAGATGGGCGAGAAGGTGCTCTTGAATATCAAGACATTCGAGGATGGTCACCGCCCGCCGGATCAGGTGGTTCCGGCCATGCTGTAACACAGGATTGATCTTTGCGACGCGGGCTATTGGCCCGCGTTTGCATTTTGAGGCAAGGCATTGTTTTGGAGGAGGCGATTATGAAGAAGATCTTTTTGATGTGCCTGTGCATGTCCGCAGGCACGGTGAGCGCGCAGCAGGCTGCAGATGCGGTGGCGCCGGAACCGGCTGCAAAAGGCGGGGCCGAGGCGCTGTCGCCTCAGGTGGCTTCTGCGCTCAAGTTCAAAGACGCCGGTCTGCCGGTCGAGGCGGACAACTGGATGGTGGCCGCAGCCAATCCCCACGCGGTGGAGGCCGGGGCGGCCGTGCTGCGCGCGGGAGGCACCGCGGCGGATGCCATGGTGGCGGTACAGGTGGTTCTGGGCCTGGTCGAACCGCAATCTTCGGGGCTGGGCGGTGGTGCCTTTCTGGTCTGGTACGACGCGGAAACCGGCGAGATGACGACGCTGGACGGGCGCGAAACCGCGCCGCTGGCGGCCACGCCACGGCTGTTTCAGGATGACAGCGGCGCGCCGCTGAAATTCTTTGATGCTGTTGTCGGCGGCTGCTCTGTCGGCACTCCCGGTACGCCTGCGTTGTTGGAAGCAGCCCATCGCCGCTGGGGCAAGGCCAACTGGCCGTCGCTTTTCGAAGCGGGGATTTCGCTGGCCGAGGACGGGTTCGCGGTGTCGCCGCGTCTGGCCGGGCTGATCAAACGGGACGCCGAGCGCCTGTCGCGGTTTTCCGCAACCGCCGAGTATTTCCTGCCCGGGGGCATGCCGCTGAAGGCGGGAGACAGGCTGGTCAACCCGGCCTATGCCGAGGTGCTGCGGACCCTCGCAACAGAAGGCGCGGATGGGTTCTACACCGGGCCGGTTGCAGCGGATATCGTGCGCACGGTGACCGGTGCTCCGGGCAATCCCGGCGTTCTCTCCGCTGTCGATCTGGCGCTTTACCAGGTCAAGGAACGCCCGGCGGTCTGCGCCGAATACCGCGCGTTTGAGGTCTGCGGCATGGGGCCGCCGTCCTCCGGGGCGCTGACCGTGGGGCAGATCCTTGGCATGCTGGAGCAATACGATCTGGCGGCGCTGGGCGCCGAAAGCCCCGAGGCCTGGCGGTTGATCGGCGATGCCTCGCGTCTCGCCTTTGCTGATCGGGGCCGCTACATGGCGGATAGTGATTTCGTGCCGATGCCCACGCGGGGGCTGGTCGATTCCGCCTATCTGGCAGAGCGGGCGAAACTGCTGGCAGGCGACGATGCCTTGCCCGAGGTGGCGCCGGGGGCGCCTGAATTCGACCACGCGGGGCTGACGCCGCAATGGGCCGATGATGCGTCGATCGAGTTCCCTTCGACCTCGCATATCTCGATCGTGGACCGCTATGGCAACGTGCTGTCTATGACCACCACCATCGAAAACGGCTTTGGCTCGCGGCTGATGACTAACGGCTTCTTGCTCAACAATGAGCTCACCGATTTCTCCTTCCGCACGCACCGGGATGGGGTGCCGATTGCCAACCGGTTGGAGCCGGGCAAACGGCCGCGCTCCTCAATGGCGCCCACCATCGTGACCAAGGACGGCGCGCCGGTGCTGGCCATCGGATCGCCCGGCGGCAGCCGGATCATCGGCTATGTCGCTTCCTCGATCATTGCCTGGGCTGATTGGGGCATGGATGTTCAAAAATCCGTGTCCCTGCCGCATGCCGTGAACCGGTTCGGCACCTATGATCTGGAAGAGGGCTCGGCAGCGGTTGGATTGGAAGCACCGCTCACGGCCATGGGGTATAAGGTCAATGTCCGGGGGCTGAATTCAGGTCTGCACGCGATTGAGATCGGTGAACGGTTGAAAGGCGCTGCCGATCCCCGCCGCGAAGGCATTGCCCTGGGGGAGTAAATAATGCGGACCGGGGCGCGAATGGTCCATCACCGCGCCCCTTCAGCCCCACTTGCGTCTGCAGGTGTTGAGACTATATTGCCGCTCGTGTTGACGTGACAACACGAGCCTGGAGGAGAAAGGACGACCCATGGTGCAAGCCACTTCACTGCCGCGGAACGAGCCGGGGATCAAAGCCGCCATAGGCGTTCTGAAACAGACATTCGGTGACCGGCTTCAGACCGGGCAGGCCATCCGTGAACAGCATGGCCACACCACCACCTGGATCGAAACCCAGGCGCCGGATGCGGTTGTCTTTCCGACCTCGACCGAAGAGGTTGCCGCCATCGTAAAGACCTGCGCCGAATATGGCGTGCCGGTCATTCCCTTTGGCACCGGCACCTCGCTGGAGGGCCATGTGAACGCTCCTGCAGGTGGCATTTCCGTGGATATGGCGCGTATGGACAAGATTTTGGCCGTGCATGCCGAGGATCTGGATGTGGTTGTGCAGCCGGGGGTGACGCGCGAGCAGCTCAATACCTTCCTGCGCGATCAGGGTCTGTTCTTTCCCATCGACCCCGGCGCCAATGCTTCGCTTGGCGGGATGGCTGCGACGCGGGCCTCGGGCACCAACGCGGTGCGCTATGGCACGATGAAAGACAACGTGCTCGCGCTTGAGGTCGTCATGGCTGACGGCGAGGTGATCCGTACCGCCCAGCGGGCCAAGAAATCCTCGGCCGGATACGATATGACCCGGCTGATGGTTGGCTCCGAAGGTACCCTTGGCCTGATCACCGAAATCACCCTGCGCCTGCAGGGCATCCCAGAGGCGATCCGCTCTGCCCGCTGCGCCTTCCGCTCGGTGGATGATGCCTGTCGCGCGGTGATGATGACCATCCAATACGGCATTCCCGTCGCCCGGATCGAAATGCTGGACGCGATGAGCGTCAAGGCCGCAAATACCTATTCCAAGTTGGACCTGCCCGAAGTGCCGCTGCTGCTGCTGGAATTCCACGGCTCCGAAGCGGGCGTAGTGGAGCAGGCCGAGATGTTCAGCTCCATCGCCGAAGAGTTCGGCGGTTTCGATTTCGAGGCGACCTCCACCGCGGAAGAGCGCAACAAGCTCTGGCAGGCGCGCCACGATATGTACTGGGCCTGCCTCGGCCTGCGCCCCGGTGCCAAGGGGATTTCAACCGATGTCTGCGTGCCGATCTCGCGGCTGGCCGAATGCGTCTCTACCGCCCGCGAAAAGGCAGAGGAAATGGGACTGATGGCGCCCATGGTCGGCCATGTAGGCGACGGCAACTTTCACGCGCTGCTGCTGATCGACATGGACAGCGCCGAGGAACGCGCCAAGGCGGATGAATACGTCGGCTGGCTCAACGATCTGGCGATTTCCATGGATGGCACCTGCACAGGTGAACATGGCATCGGGCAGGGTAAACGCCCCTATCTGACCAAGGAACTTGGCGCCGCGACCCGCTATATGGCGGCGGTCAAGGCAGCACTGGATCCGGATAATATCCTGAACCCGGGTAAGATCATTTCCGATTGATCAAAGGGATTAAAATCACGACCCTTGAAGGGCGGTGCGGGCGTGAACCTGCGCCGCCTTTTTGCGTTAGGCGCGGGGCAGGGATTCTGTCGCGTAGCGAAGATTCCGCACGGCAGGGCGCGAAAGGTCGGTTTTGTCGACTTTTGCGTCGGATGGATTTCGCGGTGATTTCAGGAATTCCGGCATACCATTGCCAAACCCTAGTCATTTCTTCCGGAGAAGCGGGATATGAAAACCCAAGTCAAAGCACTGGTTGTCGGCGGTGGCGCCGTCGGGACCTCGATCGCCTATCATCTGGCCAAGGCGGGCTGGGACGATGTGATGCTGATCGAACGGGACGAGCTGACCTCGGGCTCTACCTGGCACGCGGCCGGCCTGTTGCCGCTGTTCAACATGTCCTATGCGACCACCCACATCCACAAGTACTCGGTGGATTTTTACAAGACGCTGGAAGAAGAAACCGGGCTCAACGCCGGGTTTGCTGTGGTGGGCAATCTGCGTATGGCGCAGACGCAGGAGCGTATGGATGAATACATGCTCTATGCCTCGACCGCCGAGACCTGCGACGTCGATTACGAATGGCTGACCCCGGAGCAGATCAAGGAACGCTGGCCGCTGATCGAGACCGGCGACCTGAAGGGCGCGATCTACCACACTGAGGACGGTTACATTAACCCCGCCGATGTGACCCAGGCGATGGCCAAGGGCGCCCGCCAGCGCGGTGTGGAGATCGTGCGCAAGCTGCAGGCCGATGCCTTCCACTGGAATGGCACTCACTGGGAAGTCACCTGCACCAAGATGGTGGAGAAGGGCGGCAACCTGGTCGAGAGCGACGAGCAGGTGGTGATCACCGCCGAGCACGTGGTGACCGCCTCCGGCAACCACGCGCAGCGCACCGCCAAGATGCTGGGCATCAAGATGCCCGCGATCCCGGTCGAGCACACCTTCATCGTCATGGACAAGGACCCCGAGCTGGTCAAATGGCGTGAAGCGGGCAACCCGGAGCACCCCGTCGTGCGTGATGCCGACAATGAATCCTACGCGCGTGAAGAGCGTGGCGGCTGGATCCTCGGCATCTATGAACATGGCGCGCCCGCGCGGTTCGAGCATGGTGTGCCGGACAGCTTCCGTGCCGACCTGTTCCCGCTGGATCTGGACCGGATCGCCGATCAGTACATGGCGATGGCAGAGCGCGTGCCCTCCTGTGCCGAATCTGGCCTCAAGGACGATTTCAACGGCCCGATCTGCTACACCCCCGATGGCAACCCGCTGGTCGGCCCGGCGCCCGGTCTGCGCAACATGTGGCTGGCCGAAGGCTTCTCCTTCGGCATCACCGCTGCGGGCGGCACCGGCTATTACCTGGCGCAGATGATGGTCGATGGCGAGGCCGAGATCGACATGGCGTCGCTCGACCCCAAGCGGTACTCCTCCAACTGGATGACGACCGAGTTCGCCGCGCGCAAGAACGAGGAAGCTTACGAGCACGTCTATATCCTGCACCACCCGGACGAAGAGCGCCCGGCCTGCCGCCCCCTGCGAACTTCGCCGGCCTATGACCGCCAGGCGACCCGCGGTGCGCAATTCGGCTGGGTCAACGGCTGGGAACGCCCGAACTATTTCGGTCCGCTGGACGCGCCGGAGAACTTTGATCACGATGCACGTTCGTTCCGCCGTGGTGGCTGGTGGCAATACGCGGTCGAAGAGGCCAAGGCGATCCGTGAAGGCGTCGGCCTGATCGACGCGACCGCTTTCACCAAACACGTGGTTAAGGGCCCCGGTGCCACTCAGTTCCTCGACTGGTTCACCTGCAACAAGCTGCCCAAGGTGGGCCGTATCAACCTGACCTATGCGCTGACCTCGGCCGGGACCACCCGCACCGAATACACCATCGTGCGCAACGGCGAGAACAACTATTACCTCGTCTCTGCGGGTGCCTGGACCGAATATGACGCGGATTACCTGCGCAAAGCGGCCGAGGACAAGATGGAGGAGTTCGGCTATATCGAGATCCAGGACGTGACCACCCAGTGGGGCGTCTTCGCCATCGCCGGGCCGAAGTCCCGCGATGTGCTGAAAGAGGTGATCAAGGACGCTGATCCGGAGACCGCTCTCAGCAACAAACGCTTCCCCTGGCTGTCGGCCAAGCAGATCGAATTGGGCATGTGCCCGGTGAATGCGATCCGCGTGGCTTATACGGGCGAGTTGGGCTGGGAGCTGCATCACCCGATCGAGATGCAGAACTACCTGTTCGATCTGCTGGAGAAGGCAGGCGAGAAGCACGGTATGAAGCTGGTCGGCGCCCGCGCCCAGAACTGGCTGCGTCAGGAGAAGAGCTACCGCGCCTTTGGGCACGAGCTGGGCCGCGACGCGACCCCGCTTGAGGCAGACCTGCCGCGCTTTGTCGATCTGGAGAAGGATTTCTATGGCAAGGACGAAATGGTGGCCAAGGGCATCCGCTCCAAATGCTGTACCATTCTGATCGACGGTCCGGCCGACACCGATCCCTGGGGTCGCGAGGCGCTTTATGCCGAGGATGGCATCCGCGTCGGGCGCCTGACCACAGGCGGCTATTCGGTGGCCTTCGAGAAGAGCATCGGCATGGGCTATGTGAAACCGGAATACGCGGTGGAAGGGACCAAGCTGAAGGTCAAGATGCTGGACCAGCTGTGGGATGCGGTTGTGACCTGCGACAGCCCCTATGATCCGAAGAACGAAAAGATCCGTGTGAACGGATAAAACAGCAAAGCCCCGGCCACCGTGCTGGGGCTTTTTTGTTGGAATGACGGACTGGTCGCGCTTTGCTGCCGGTTGTCCTGCTTCTTTTTCCGACTACCCTTTGCGAGGTGCCGTGCATGGCTGTGGCGTCTGCGGGTTGGTGATCGAATTTGCGGCTTCAGGGAGAAGAGGATGAGACAGGTCTTTGGCAGTGCAGCTTTGTGCCTGATGTTTGCTGCGTCTGCATCTGCGCAGTCTGCCCCCGGAGATCCGGACGCGATCAGGATCACCGGATCCGCCGAACACACCTATATCGACCAAGACACGGCAGATGCCGATGCTTTGCGACGGGTGCTGGAGGGCATCCGCCTGCCGACGGGGTTCAGGATCGAACTCTATGCGCTGGTTCCCGGTGCCCGCCACATGGCGCTTTCCCCTGGTGGCACAGTCCTGTTCGTCGGCACAAGGCGGCACAAGGTCTGGGCGGTTCTGGACCGTGACCGCGACGGCGCTGTTGACGAGGTAAAGGATTTCGCGCCCTCCCTGAGCCTTGATATCCCCAATGGCGTGGAGGTTTCTCCGGACGGTGATCTGTTCATCGCCGAACGTAACCGGGTTTTGCGCATTGCGGGCGCCGAGGCCTTCGATCAGAACGCTGACATGGTCGCGGTGCCAATCGTGCCGCAGGGCAGCCTGATTCCCGAGGCCGAGGAAAGCTCTTATCACACGGCGCGGGTCATCAAACTGGGGCCGGACAACAAGCTGTATATCTCGCTGGGTCAGCCCTACAACGTGGCGCCGCCGGAAAAGCTGGCGCTTTACAATGAAACCGGGATTGGCGGGATCATCCGCATGAACCGCGATGGCAGTGGGCGCGAAGTTTATACCTATGGCGCGCGCAATTCCGTTGGGCATGACTTTCACCCGGAAACCGGAGAGCTGTGGTGGACCGACAATCAGGTTGATGGCATGGGCGACGACATTCCACCCGGCGAAATCAACCGCCAGACCGAGAAGGGTCAGCATTTCGGTTTTCCCTGGTACGGTGGCGGATCAACCCGGACGCGCGAGTATGCGGGGCAGGAGGTTCCGGTCGAGGTTGTCATGCCTGCCGTCGAAACCATCGCCCATGCGGCCGATCTGGGCATGAGTTTCTACACCGGCGACATGTTTCCCGAAAAATACCGCAACGCGATCTTTTCGGCCCAGCACGGATCCTGGAACCGGTCCGAGCGGGTGGGCGCACGGGTGATGGTGACCTTCATCGACGCGCAGGGGAACGCGGCCATCGAACCCTTTGCCGAAGGCTGGCTGAACCAAGACGGTGAATATGATGGTCGCCCGGTGGATGTCATCCAGCACCCGGATGGCTCCATTCTGGTGTCGGATGATTTTGCCGGTGCCGTCTACCGGATTTCCTATTCCCCGTAGGCCTGCTGCCTTGTCCGACCCGGTGAGAGGGCACGCCGCTTGTTTGGATGCCAGAGGGATGCCACAGTCACCTCATCAGGTGCAGGAGGGATAAGATGCTGGGTTTCCTTACGCTTATACTGGTGTGTCAGCTGGCTGGGGAGTTCATCACCGGCGCCTTGGCGCTGCCTATACCGGGGCCGGTGCTGGGCATGGTGTTTCTGTTTGTCATTCTGATGTTGCTGGGCCGGGTGCCCGCGCAGCTGGATCAGACGGCAAACGGTCTGTTGCGCTCAATGTCGCTGTTGTTTGTGCCGGCCGGGACCGGGGTAATCCTGCATTTCCAGCTGCTGGGACAGGCGCTGTTGCCGCTGGGGCTGGCGCTGGTGGTCTCGACTTTGGCGACCATCGCGGTCACCGGGCTTTTGATGCAGTGGCTGGGGGCAGGGTCGGCCGATGGATAACCTGCAGGACACCTGGGTCTATCTCAGCGCATCGCCGCTGTTTCATCTCACCCTGACGCTGGTTGCCTTTCAGCTGGCCAGTTTCCTGTTTGAGAAAACCGGCAGGAACCCATTGCTGAACCCGGTGCTGGGGGCGGTGCTGATCGTTGTGGCTGTGCTGATGCTGACCGGGACGGATTATGGCAGTTATTTCGAGGGCGCCCAGTTCGTGCACTTCCTGCTGGGGCCTGCCACGGTGGCCCTTGCGGTGCCGCTCTATCGGCAATGGTACCGGGTGCGCCGTTCGGCTCTGGCTATCGTGGTGAGCCTTGTTGCCGGATCGCTGACCGCCATCCTGTCCGCCGTGGCGGTGGCTTGGCTTGCAGGCAGTTCCGAGGCGGTTCTTGCATCGGTGGCGCCGAAATCGGTGACGGCGCCCGTGGCAATGGGCATTGCCGAGAAACTGGGCGGCCTGCCGTCGCTGACCGCGGTTCTGGTGATCGTGACCGGTATCCTTGGCGCCATGCTGGGACCGAAGGTTCTGGACGTGACCGGCGTGGTCGACTGGCGCGCGCGGGGGCTGGCGATTGGCACCGCCAGCCACGGGATCGGTACCGCTCGGGCGCTGCAGGTGAACGAGACCGCTGGCGCCTTTTCCGGCCTTGCCATGGGCCTCAACGCGCTCGCAACCGCGCTGCTGCTGCCGATCATCTGGAGCGGCATCCTGTGGATCATGGGCGGCTGAGCCGGATCAGCTGTCGCTGGTCTCGTTCAGCTCCATGTGGCCTTCGCCGCGCGCGAGCACCCGGCGCAGGATCGGTTCGAAGAATTCCAGCGGTTTCGTCGGGTAATCTGGGTCAAAGGCGCATTGATCATAGTCGTGACAGAACTTGCGGCAGTCTTCCCAATAGGGGCTGTCGCGGTATTTGTCGCGTGCGTGGCGGTCGCCGCCAAGGTGGTGATTGTAGTAATACCCCTGAAAGACGCAGTGGTGTTTCAGGATCCACCAGGTGCGTTCGCTGACATAGGGTTTCATCATCGCGGCGGCCAGTTCGCCGTGGTTATAGGGCGACAGGATATCGCCCACATCATGCACCAGCGCCGCAACGACGATTTCGTCATCGGCGCCATCGGCATGGGCGCGGGTGGCGGCCTGAAGACAATGCTGGAAGCGGTTCACCGGGTAGGGTGTCCAGTCCTCGTCAAGCGAGCGGATCGCGTCCAGAATACGGTCGGGCAGGGCGGCGTTATAGGCCTCCTCATACTCCATGACCGCATCCCAGTCTGCTTTCCCAGCCTCTTCAAAGCTGGTCCAGGTGGGGGTGTGACGTTGATCTTTCATGGCAGGCTCCCGGTTGATCTTTTCCGGAAGCCTAGCCGCTGTTTTTCGAATGGAACAGGCCATTCTGTATGTGGTGATCCACGCCTCAGGCGGCGGTCAGCTCGTCAAAGCAGGTCATCGCCTTGGCTGCGTACATCATCGCGGGTCCGCCGCCCATCTGGATCGACATCGCCAGTACGTCGGCCACTTCTTCGCGGGTGGCGCCGGCCTTGATCAGGGTTTCCACGTGCAGCCCGATACAGTCCTCACACCGCAGGGCGACCGCGATGCCAAGCGCCACGAATTCCTTCTGCTTGAACTCCAGCGTGCCACCCTGTTTCACCGCCTTGCCAAGGGCGCCAAAGGCCTGCGCGGTCTCGGGGATCGCCCGGTTCAGATTGCGCAGCCCGTTGCGGGTTCCGTCCAGTTTCTCGTGCCAGCCCATGATCTGTCCTTCATCATATTCATTTTTCTGAAGGAGTAGGGTGGCTGCAGTACTGCGGCTTTGATCTGGGTCAGAAATCCGGTTTTTGCGCCACCAGGGCCAGATTGTTTGCTGGCATTTCGATCACCTCGGCCAGATCAAGGCCCGCCTCCTGCAGCCAGTCGATGGTGTCGAAATCGTCCTTGTAGCCGATCTGCGGATCATGGTCCGTCAGAGAGGCGTGGAACCTCTGATCGCCTTCGCTTGTCAGCTCACCAGCGCGCATGAAGGGGCCATAGATCGCGATCCTTCCGGCCGGGGCCAGCGCGCGTGCGGCTTCGCGGATCAGGGTCTTGGCGTCTTCCTCGGTGATGAGGTGCAGAAGATTCGACAGGATGATGAAATCGACTGGCCCGACCGTTGCGGCCCAGCCCGGCGCCGTCGCATCCAGTTCTGCGGCGGGGCGCAGGTTATCAAGGCCTGCCTCTGCGACATAGGCATCGATGCTGGCGCGCCGGGCTGCGTCCACCTCGGTCGGTTGCCAGATCAACCCGGGCAGGCGCCGGGCATAGGCCACCACATGTTGACCGGTGCCGCTGGCGATCTCCAGCGCGCTGCCGGTTTCAGGGGCGATGTCGGCCAAGAGATCGCACAGGGGATCGATATTGCGCTCAGCGGAAGGGGCGAAGAGCTTGCCATCCTGCGCAGCGGCGACAGAGGCGGTGCCGGGAACAGAGCGAACGGGCATCAGCGCAGCCTTTCCGGTGACAGGGCGGCGATGATATCGCGGTCCAGTTCGGGCGTCTTGCCGCCGACCAGGTCGCGCAGCAGGCGCGAGGCGGCTGGTGCGGTCTGAAAGCCATAGCCGCCCTGCGCCGCGCACCAGATGAAATCGGGGCGGTCAGGGTCCGCGCCCAGCACCAGCGCGCCATCGCTCACGAAACTGCGCAGACCGGCCCAGTTGCTTTCGACCCGTGTGACGGGTTCGGTCACCTTTTCCTCATAACGCGCCAGCCCCTCGGCCAGCACCATATCATCGGCAAAGGCGTCATGCGGATCAACCGGGTCGGCATCCGCAGGGGAGACCAACAGCTTGCCCGCATCGGGTTTGGCGTACCAGCATTCCCCGACGCCCATCATCATCGGCCATTTGGTGACATCGTGACCGCCCGGCGCGGGCAGCCGCGCCATGGAGCGGCGTTTGGGAGTGATCCCGATGGGCGCAACCCCGGCAAGGGTGGCGATCCGATCAACCCAGGCCCCGGCGGCATTGATTAGTTGCTTGCCTTCATAGGCCCGACCGCCTGCCGTCACCTGCCAGCCTGACCCGCTATGCTGGATCGCGGTGACTTCGGCCCGTGTGATCACCTGTCCGCCTGCACCTCGCACCACGCGGGCAAAATCCTGAATCATCCGATCGGTATCCAGATCCTGCGCGTCCTCGTGCAGGGCGGCCATGGTGACGGAGGCCGGATTCAGGATCGGCACCCGGGCATAGGCATCGTCGATATGGATCTTGTGCAGATCCAGTTCTGCAATATCTGCCGCAAAACCGTCTTCTTCGCCGGGGCCTGCCACCAGCATGAAACCGCGCGGTGTCAGGTAACCGCCGTTAGCGTTGTGATGGTAGTCGGAACTGGCCTTGTTGAGCGCGACAACGGCTGGGTTGCCATAGCTTTCCTCGAACATGGCAGCCGAGCGCCCCGAGGCGTGATAGCCAAGCGCCTCTTCCGCCTCCAGTACCGTGACGCTGCCGAGCTCCGACAGCCGTGCGGCGGCGCTGATCCCTGCGATGCCGCCGCCGATGACGATAAAATCACTCATGCCGAAATACCTTCGTCCTGTTCTTCCAGCCGATCTGTCGCCGGCGCCGGGCGCGGGCTGAGCGCTGAAATCCGCGCATAAAGATCGGCGCTCATATCGAAATCCATCGCCGCAAGCGACGGCGCAAGCTGTTCTGCGGTGCGCCCCGAGATGATCGGCATCGGACCGCTGGAATGGGCCGCCACCCAGGCCACGGCGAGGGTGGCCGGATCTGTGCCAAGCTCCTGCGCAAGCGTGGCAAGATCGGCAGCGGCGCGGTGCATCCAGTCCTGCCCATAGCGGCTGTTGTAGCGGGGATCTTCCTGCAGGCGGCCTTCGCCGCTGCCCGCGGCGTATTTGCCGGTCAGCAGCCCGCCGCCCAGCGGAGAGTAGGGCGCGATTGCGATGTCCTGATCGGCGCACATGGGCAGGATCTCGACCTCGGCCTGACGTTTGACCAGCGAATACATCGGCTGCAGGATATCAATCGACAGATCATATTTGGCGCCGATCATCTGCGCCTTGACCACCTGCCAGGCGGCGAAATTCGACAGGCCCACGTAACGGATCAGCCCCTGTTGTTTCAGGGATGCAAAACATTCCAGCGTTTCGTTTAGGTCGGTTTCGGGATCGAACCGGTGCAGGTAAAGGACATCCACCATATCCAGATCCAACCGCGCCCGGCAGGTTTCGAACTGCGCCCGCATGTTGGCCGCGCCTGCGCCGCCGGTATAGCCCACCTTGGTCGCGATCAGCAGCTTGTCGCGCTCCCCCTTGATCAGGCGGCCGAGGATCTTCTCGCTTTCGCCCTCGTTATAGACCCAGGCGGTGTCGAAATGGGTGATCCCGGCTGCGCGGCAGGCGTCATACATTTCGGCCGATTGCGCTGCGTCAGCGCGGCCTCCGAACTGCATGGTGCCAAAGGCAAAGCGGCTGACGGGGGCGTGGTCGGGGGTGGTCAGGATGCGTGTCATGGCGGCAACCTGCCACGTCGTGGGAACAGGGAAAAGAGCGAAGATGACGCAACAACAGGCTTCTGCCAAAAACGCCGCCGCGCGCAATTGTGACTGGAGCGCGCAGCGTTTGCAGGGCACAACAGAGCCATGTTTGATGCCCGTATCCGCCCGTTGATCGACCCTGCGTTGAACGCGCAGGGAAGGGTCATTGCGCGCTGGGGGATCAGTGCCAATCAGGTGACGCTATTAGGGCTGGCGCTTGGGCTTCTGTCTGCTGCGCTGATTGCTCTCGGGATGTTTGGCTGGGCGCTGCTGCCGTTGTTGCTGTCACGCCTTGCCGATGGGCTGGATGGGGCGGTGGCGCGGGCCAGCGCGCCGACGGGGTTTGGCGGCTATCTCGATATCACCTGCGATTTCCTGTTCTACGGAGCGGTGCCCTTGGCATTCGTGCTGGCGAACCCTGGGGCCAATGGCGCGGCAGGTGCCTTTCTGCTCATGTCTTTCTACGTGAACGGTGCCAGCTTCCTTGGTTATTCCGTCCTGGCCGAGCGGCACCAGATGTCCAGCACCGCGCGCGGCGTCAAAACGCTCTACTTTACCGGGGGGCTGCTGGAAGGGGCGGAGACAATCGGGTTCTTCGTGGCGCTGTGCCTGTTTCCGGGGGCCTTTGCCCTGATGGCCTGGGTGTTCGGCGCCTTGTGCTTCGTGACGGCTGCGTCACGTGTGCTGTTGGCCTATCGGGTGTTCTCGAAGAAGCGCTAGGCCCCCAGTGATTACTGTCGAGGCTGCGCTGTCTATGCGCCAGCTTATCGGCGTCTGATCCGATCCCGTCGCGCGATAATGTGAGTGACCGCACAGACCGGAAGCCAGATCTGAGCAAGCAGACCTGCGCCCAGTACGTTCCAGAACAGCGCCTCGGCGCCGCCCGAAAAACCGAACCTGGTTCCGGAGAGCAGGAACGCCACGCAAAAGGCGATCAGGCAGGACAGGAAAAATGCGCGCCATGGCTGGTTCGGCATACGCCGGATCGTGAGTATTGACGCTGCGCAAGCAACCACGGCAAGGGCGATGGAGTAGGGGAGCCAGTCGCCCGCCAAAAGATAGCCGTAATCGAAAAACTCCATCCTTTTCTAGGCCTCCCAGTCTCGCGCCCCGCCGATGCTGGTGCGATGAGAATACTAGGAGAGTTGGTCGTGGTCTGCAAAAGGTTGCTTTGCTGCAGAAGTTGGGGTCGCCCAAGATTTGCGGGGTGGCTGTGCAGAGGAGAACTGCAGCCACCAAAAGAAAAGGCCCGCCAATCTGGCGGGCCTTTCCGTAACTCGTCTGGGCAAGGCGCTTACTGCGGGATGTCGCCTTCGATGCCTTCAACAAAGAAGTTCATGCCGGCCAGGGTGCCGTCATCGGCGGTTTCACCCTCTGCCAGCCACGCCGAACCGTCCTGCTTGTTCAGCGGGCCGGTGAACGGGTGGTAGGAACCGTCCGCGATCGAGGCTTTCAGCGCCAGCGCGGCTTCTTTTACGTCGGCGGGAACCGCGTCGGAGATTTCACCGATGCCGACCATGCCCGGGCCGATGCCGTCCCAGGTGTCAACCGAGGTCCAGGTGCCGTCCATCACGGCCTTGGTACGGGCGATGTAATAGGGCGCCCAGTTGTCGATGATCGAGGAGACGCGCGGTTTCGGCGCATACTCGGCCATGTCGGAAGCCTGACCAAAGGTGATCACGTTGCCTGCGGCCTGTGCAGCGGCCTGCGGCGCGGTGGAGTCGGTGTGCTGCAGGATCACGTCGGCGCCCTGTTCGATCAGAACCTTGGCGGCGTCGGCTTCTTTGGCCGGGTCGAACCAGGTGAAGGCCCAGACGATCTTGAAGGTGACGTCGGGGTTCACTTTCTTGGCGTGGATATAGGCAGAGTTGATGCCGCGGATCACTTCGGGGATCGGGTAGGACCCGATGTAGCCGACGATGTTGCTCTCGGTCATGTTGCCCGCGATGGTGCCCTGAACGGCGCGGCCTTCATAAAAACGTGCGGAATAGGTCGAGACGTTGTCGGCTCGCTTGTAGCCGGTGGCGTGCTCGAACTTCACGTTCGGGAACTTCTTGGCGACGTTGATGGTCGGATCCATGTAGCCAAAGGAGGTGGTGAAGATCAGGTCGGCGCCCTGCAGCGCCATCTGGGTAATCACGCGCTCGGCGTCGGGGCCTTCGGCGACGTTTTCAACATAGACGGTTTCGACCTTGTCGCCGAATTCCTCTTCTACGGCCAGGCGGCCCTGATTGTGCTCATAGGTCCAGCCACCGTCGCCGACGGGACCGACATAGACAAAGCCTACCTTGGTCTTGTCTTCGGCCATCGCGCCGGTCGCAAGGCCAAGCGCCATGGCGGCGCTGGTCAGAAGTGTCGTCAGTTTCATCAAAGGGATCCCCCGTGTTGTTTATAATATGCCCGGATGCCCGGGCAGGGTGTTTGGCCTGCCGTCAAATCCTAACGGGAGGCATGGAAATTGCGGCCAAGGGCAGCGGGTGCGCTGCTCTTATCCGCTGATAGAATGACAAGCACCACAATGGTGATCAGATAGGGCGACATTGCCAGATACTCGACCGGGATGGCAACGCCTGCTGCCTGAAGATTAAGCTGCACCACGGTAACACCGCCGAAAAGATAGGCGCCCAGCAGCACCCGCCAGGGTTTCCAGCTGGCAAAGACCACCAGCGCAAGGGCGATCCAGCCGATGCCGGCGGTCATGCCTTCGGTCCACTGGGGGACCCGGATCAGGCTGATATAGGCACCGCCCATGCCTGCGCAGGCGCCGCCGAACAGGATCGCCAGCACCCGGATGCGCAGCACCTTGTAGCCAAGCGCGTGGGCCGCATCGTGGTTCTCCCCCACCGCGCGCAGGATCAGACCCACACGGGTGTATTTCAGTACCACCCAGACCACCGCTGTCAGGACAATGCCGAAATAGAGGATGATGTCATGGCCAAACAGGATCGGTCCAACGACGGGCAGATCGCTCAGTACCGGGATATGGATGTCTTGCATCTGCGGCGGTTTGATGCCGACATAGCTTTGTCCCATCAGCGCCGAGATTCCGAGCCCGAAGAGCGTAAGTGACAGGCCCGATGCGACCTGGTTGGCCTTGGCAAACTGGGTGAGGATGGCGAAGAGGGTGGACAGCGTCGCCCCCGCCACTGCGGCGATGACAAAGCCGAGGAGCGGCGAGCCGCTTTCGACGGCGGTGGCAAAGCCGGCGATGGCGCCGGTGATCATCATGCCTTCGACGCCGAGGTTCAGAACGCCTGCCTTTTCCACCACCAGTTCACCCACGGCGGCCAGCAGCAGCGGCGTAGCCGCCACCATGAGGGAGGCGATCAGCAGGACTGGGTTGATTGCGGATAGATCCATCTTACGCCACCTCCGGCTTGCCGATTGCGATACGGAAATTGGTGAGCAGGTCAAAGGCCAAGAGGAAGAACAAAAGCATCCCCTGG
Organism: Phaeobacter gallaeciensis; assembly: GCF_001678945.1. Classification (NCBI taxonomy): domain Bacteria; kingdom Pseudomonadati; phylum Pseudomonadota; class Alphaproteobacteria; order Rhodobacterales; family Roseobacteraceae; genus Phaeobacter; species Phaeobacter gallaeciensis. The sequence continues at coordinate 1,155,531 of NZ_CP015124.1, read as the reverse complement.
AAGACCTGGATCGCTGCCGAGGGCAGGCCCATGTTCGATTGCGCGATATCGCCGCCAATATACGTCAGCGCCATCAGCCCTCCTGCCAGCAGGATCCCGACGGGATGCAGGCGACCAAGAAAGGCCACGATAATGGCAGTGAACCCATAGCCCACGTTGAAATCGATCGAGACCTGACCCGACGGGCCGGAGACCTCGAACAGGCCCGCAAGGCCGGCCAGCATGCCGGAGGTGCCAAGGCAGAACAGCACCAGCCGCGCCGGGTTCACGCCGGCAAAACGCGCGGCACGCGGCGCTTCGCCGGTCAGGCGGATCTGATAGCCCAGCATGTGCCGGTTCAGCAGGACATAGGCAAAGATCACCGCGATCAGCGCGGCAACCACACCCCAGTGCATGCCGGAGCCTGCGATCAGATCGGCGTTATGGGCGCTTTCATATTGTTGCAGGTTGCGACTGCCGGGAAAGCCAAAGCCTTCGGGGTTTTTCAGCAATCCCAGCGACATGGAGGCGAGGAACTGTTCGGCCACATAGACCAGCATCAAGGAGACGAGAATTTCATTGGTGCCGAAGCGAACCTTCAGAAAGGCCGGAATCATCGCCCAGATCCAGCCGCCAAAGGCCCCTGCGAGGACCATGAGTGGGAAGATGTACCAGGCTTCGTGAGGATAAAAGGCCAGCCCCATCCCGGCGCCGAACAGCGCGCCCATGATGTACTGCCCTTCGGCGCCGATGTTCCAGATCCCGGCGCGAAAGCCCAAGGACAGGCCGATGGCGATCAGCACCAGCGGCGCGCCTTTGATCAGCAACTGCGGGCGGTAGTAGAAGGCGAACTCGCCAAACAGCGGTTCCCAGAAGATGGTGCGGATCGCCTCGACCGGGTCCTTGCCCAAGATTGCGAACAACAGCCCGCCCGCGATCATCGTTGCCAGCACCGCCACCAGCGGCGTGGCCATCGACCAGGCGCGCGACGGCTGTGGCCGTTTCTCAAGCCGGATCATGCGTGGGCTCCTTCATTGATAGTCAAATACTGGCAGAGATCAGACATGCGCCACCTCCATGCCGTGGGCGCCGCCCATCATCAGGCCGATTTCATCCACCGTCAGCCCCGCAGCCGGGCGCGGAGCGCTCAGGCGGCCTTCGTTGAGAGCGGCGAAACTGTCGGAAATCTCCATCAGCTCGTCCAGGTCCTGACTGATGCAGATGACGGCGGTGCCACCTGCGGCCAGATCCAGCAGCGATTGCCGGATCGCGGCGGCGGCAGAGGCATCGACGCCCCAAGTGGGCTGGTTCACCACCAGCACCTCGGGGCGTTGCAGCACCTCGCGGCCGATGACGAATTTCTGCAGGTTGCCCCCGGACAGGGAGCGCGCCGCGTTTTCCGGTCCCGGCGTGCGCACGTCGAATTCGGAAATCACGCGTTTGGCAAACGCCTTGGCAGCGGGCCAATTGAGGAACCCACGGCTGACCAGACCTTCGCGTACGGCGGCGGTCAGCATGGCATTTTCCGTGAGGCTCATGTCCGGCGCTGCCGCATGGCCAAGGCGTTCTTCGGGGGCCGACAGCAGCCCAAGGCGGCGCCGCGCAACCGGACCCAGCTTGCCGATGGGCTTCCCGTGAAGTTTCACAGCATCCGGAACCGACAGGGTCTCACCCGACAGAACTGCAAGGAGTTCATCCTGCCCGTTGCCGGCCACGCCGCCGATGCCAAGGATCTCTCCCTTGCGCACGCTGAGGTGTACGTTTTTCAGCGCGGTGCCAAAGGCCGAAGGTGCGGGAACCGACAAACCGCTGATGTCCATCGCCACGTCGCCGAGGTCACGGCCAGCGCGTTCCGGGGTCTTGAGTGCGGTGCCCACCATCATCTCGGCCATGTCGCGGGCCGATGTTTCCGAAGGGGTGCATTCGCCGACATTCTTGCCCAGCCGCAGGATCGTGGCGTGATCGCACAGGGTGCGGATCTCTTCCAGCTTGTGACTGATATAAAGGATCGAGGTGCCTTCGCTGCGCAGTTTCTGCAGGGTCTCGAACAGGATCTCAACCTCCTGCGGGGTCAGCACCGAGGTTGGCTCGTCCATGATCAGCAGTTTCGGGTCCTGCAGCAGGCAGCGGATGATCTCGACCCGCTGGCGTTCCCCGGCAGAGAGATCGCCCACGGTGCGGAACGGATCGAGCGGCAAACCATAGGTTTCAGAGACTTCGCGGATGCGGCTGGCCAGATCGCGCAGCGGCGGCGGGTTTTCCATGCCAAGGGCGATGTTTTCCGCCACGTTCAGCGCATCGAACAGGGAAAAATGCTGAAATACCATGGCGATGCCATCGGCGCGGGCGGCGCGCGGTTCGGCCGGGGCAAAGGGCGCTCCGCGCAGCAGCATCTGGCCGCTGTCCGGCTTCACCAGCCCGTAGATCATTTTCACGAGGGTGGATTTGCCGGCGCCGTTTTCGCCCAGAAGGGCGTGGACCTCGCCTTCGCCGATGTCGAAGGACACCTGATCGTTGGCAACGACGCCTGGGTAGGCCTTGGTCAGGCCCTGGAGGCTCAGAAGGGGTACAGTCACGCGTGCCGGTCCTTTCTTAGTTCCTGTTCTGCGCTGCCTCTTGCATCCAGCGCCAGCAGCTGCGCCGTCACACCGACCGCGATTGCCTGCGGGTGCTTGCCCAGGGCCGGATCCCCAATTGGGCAGGTGATCCGGTCGATCCGCGCGGGGGCGTGGCCTAGGGCAGCAAGCCGGGAACGGAAGCGCGCCCATTTGGTCGCGGAGCCAATCAGCCCGGCAAAGGCAAAGTCATGTTTCAGCAGGGCGTGGCATAGCGCCAGATCCAGCTCATGGGAATAGGTCAGAACCAGATGTCGGGCAGTTGACGGCGCGTGAGCCACCAAAAGCGACGGATTTTCAGCCCATAAGGGGGTTATGGTGTCCGAAATATGCTCAGGAAACCGGTTTCGGGCGGTGTCGACCCAGGTGATGTCGTGATCGGGCAGGGGCGCCAAAACATCGACCAGCGCGCGCCCGACATGGCCCGCGCCCCAGATCCACAACGGGTGCTCTGGCCGGTGCCTGGCTTCGATCATCCAGCCGTCGATCAGCTGCGGGGCCGGGCGCTGGCCCTGATTGCGCTGCCGGGTCAGCAGACGCCGCACCGTGAGCGGCATCGGGCTGTCCTGTCCTGCAGGGCGCGCGATCACCTCGGTGTCGAGGCGTTCTAGGTCATTCGCCTGATAGACCTCGCTCAGCAGCGTTACCGATCCGCCGCAGCACTGGCCCAGATCGGGGCCAAGCGCGTGGGTGCTGAGAACCGATGCCCTGTCCTGCACGACGGCCTTTTGCGCTGCTTCATATTCAAGCGCGCCTCCGCCGATGGTGCCGGACTGGGCAAAACCGTCCCCTGTGCGCCAGACCAGCATGGCGGCGCCCGCTTCGCGCGGGGAGGAGCCGCGGATGGCGGCGATCACTACGCGGGTGACACGACCGTGTGCCGTTACTGCGGCCTTGAGCCCGTCCAGATCAACCCCCATCACTGGTCCTCCGCGCCGCGCGCCAGATCTCTTCGGCGGTGGCCGGTGCATCAAGGGCAGGATAGGCCGCACCAAAGGCGGACACCGCATCCGACAGCGCCAGCCAAGCCGAAATCCCCAGCATGAAGGGCGGCTCGCCCACCGCCTTGGACCGGTAGATGGTTTCTTCGCGGTTCTGCCCGTCAAAAAGCGCCACGTAGAAGACATCCGGGCGGTCAGAGCAGGCGGGGATCTTGTAGGTCGAAGGCGCATGGGTGCGCAGAGCGCCCTTGTCGTCCCAGACCAACTCCTCGGTGGTGAGCCATCCGGCGCCCTGCACATAGCCGCCTTCGACCTGGCCGATGTCCAGCGCCGGGTTCAGCGAGGCGCCTGCGTCATGCAGGATATCGGCGCGCAGGATGCGGTTTTCGCCAGTCAGCCGGTCCACCACAACCTCGGTCAGGGCGGCGCCATAGGCAAAGTAGAAGAAGGGGCGTCCCTGTCCCTTGATTCGGTCCCACTCCAGTTTTGGGGTCTTGTAGAAGCCGGTCGACGACAGGCTGATCCGCCCCTCGTAGCATAGTTTCGCCGCCGCAACGAAGCTGAGCTCCAGAGCGTCGCCGATCCGAACCACGCCATCTGCAAAGATCACATCCGCAGGCGCCGCCTGATGCAGGTTAGCCAGATGTTCGGCCATGCGAGCACGGATGGTGTCGCAGGCGGCCTTGACCGCCATCCCGTTGAGGTCAGACCCGGAAGAGGCCGCCGTGGCGGAGGTATTGGGCACTTTGGCGGTGTCGGTGGCGGTGATTTTCACCTTCTCCAGTGAGATGCCAAACCGGCTGGCGGCTACCTGCGCGACCTTCTGGAACAATCCTTGTCCCATCTCGGTGCCGCCGTGGTTCAGGTGGACCGAGCCATCCTGATAGACATGAACCAGTGCCCCAGCCTGGTTGAGGTGGGTCAGGGTGAAGGAAATGCCGAATTTGACCGGAGAGAAGGCAAGCCCCCGTTTGAGGTGTGTCTGCCCCTGGTTCCAGGCAGCGATTTCTGCCTTGCGGGCGGCATAATCCGCGCTCACCAGCAATTGCGCGGTCATCTCGTGCAATTCGAAATCGCTGACCTCCATGCCATAGGGGGTCGTGTTGTCGCCCGTGGCGGTGCCGGGGGCGGCGTAGTAGTTGCGTTGCCGCAATTCGACCGGGTCCAGCTTCAAATCATGGGCGATATGATCCATCACCCGTTCGATCCCGACCATGCCCTGAGGGCCGCCAAAGCCGCGATAGGCGGTGGCGCTTTGCCGGTTGGTCTTGAGACGATGACTTTCGATGCGGATCGCGGGGATCGCATAGGCGTTGTCAGCGTGCAGCATGGCGCGGTCAGCCACCGGCAGCGACAGATCCTGCGCCCAGCCGCAATCCACCAGATGGGTGAACTCCACCCCCAACAGGCGGCCGTCCGTGTCAAACCCCGCCCGGTAGGAAATGCGGAAGGCGTGACGTTTGCCGGTGATGACCATGTCGTCATCGCGGTCATAACGCATCTTGCACGGGCGCCCGGTGTGGCGCGCGGCCACGGCGCAGGCGACGGCCAGCGCGTTGCCCTGGCTTTCCTTGCCGCCAAATCCGCCACCCATGCGCCGGGTCTCCACCCGCACCGCATGCATCGGCAAGCCGATGGCCTCGGCCACCTTGTGCTGGATCTCGGTCGGGTGCTGGGTCGATGAATTGACCAGCATGCCGCCATCCTCTTGTGGCTGGGCCAGCGCAGCCTGTCCTTCGAGATAGAAATGTTCCTGCCCGCCAAGATCAAAGCTGCCTTCGACCATACGAGGGGCGGCGGAGATGGCTGCGGCGGCATCGCCCTTTTGATAGATGCGCGGGCCTGCCTCGAACCGGCTGTCGGCGGCCAATGCGGCCTCCAGCGTCAGCAGGGGTGTTTCCTCGGCGTAGTCGATCACGGCCTTGCGGGCGGCGATGCGCGCGGCCCGGTGGCTGGTTGCCACCACCAGAAACACCGGCTGGCCGACATAGTTGACCGCGCCGGATGTCAGCAGTGGCTCATCATGGTTCGACGGGGAGACATCATTGTCAAAGGGCAGATCACCGGCGCTCAGCACCGCGACCACGCCGGAGCTTTGGCGGGCGGGCTCCAGATCCATCTTGGTGATGCGCCCCTTGGCGATGGGCGACAAGCCGAAGGCCAAATGTAGGGTGCCGCGCGGCGTCGGGGTGTCGTCCACATAGCGGGCGGCGCCGGTCACATGCAGGCGGGCGGCGTCGTGGGGCAGGGGTTTTGCAACGCTCATTGGCCCACCTCCAGCACGCTGACGGTTTCGCCCGCGAGATCCGCGAAACAGCGTTGCAGCATGTTGCGGGCGCAGTCGAGGCGGTATTCATCCGAGGCGCGCATGTCCCGCATCGGGGTGAAGTCCTTGTCGAATTCCGCTTGGGCAAGGGCAATGGTTGCCGGTGTCCAGGGTTGCCCGGAAAGAGCGGCCTCAACATTGGACGCGCGCTTGGGAATGCCTGCCATGCCGCCAAAGGCGATGCGCGCCGCGCGCACGATGCCATCTTCGACCGTGACATTGAAAGCGCCGAGCACGGCCGAGATGTCCTGGTCAAAGCGTTTGGAGAGCTTATAGACGCGCAGGGTATCGGGCTGACGCGGGAAAGAAACCGCCTCGACGAATTCGCCCGGCTGACGGTCCTGTTTGCCGTATTCAAGGAAGAAGTCTTCAAGCGGCAGATCGCGCCGGGTGTCGCCCTTGCGAAGATGCAGCGTGGCGCCAAGCGCGATGAGCGCGGGCGGGTTGTCCCCGATGGGGGAGCCATTGGCGATATTGCCGCCGACCGTGGCGGCTGCACGCACCTGCTGCGAGGCATAGCGGCGGATCATCTCGGCATAGGACGGGTGCAGCGGGGCGATGGCAGCCCGCATCCGGTTCATGTCGACCATGGCGCCGACGCGCACGGTCTCTTCGCTGATCTCGATCTGTTTCAGGTCGGTGCAGCGGTCTAGGAAAATCATATGCTCCAGATTGCGCAGGCCCTTGGTCACCCAGAGACCGACATCCGTCGCCCCGGCCACCAGCGTTGCCTCGGGGTTAGCGGCGAAGAGCGCGGCGAGATCGTCGGATGAAGTCGGCATGTTATCAAGGGCTGTGGCCGCAGGTGGGGCCTCGGATGCGATCCAGTCGGGCACTGGCTGGTCGGCTGCCGCCTTGGCCGCGCGGATGATGGGCGCATAGCCGGTGCAGCGGCACAGGTTTCCGGCCAATTGGTCGTCGAAATCGTGGGCGCCGTTCTTGTGTGCGGTGACCATCGACATGACGAAGCCGGGGGTGCAGAACCCGCACTGGCTGCCATGATGGTTGATCATTGCATCCTGAACCGGGTGCAGGCTGCCGTCCGGCCCGGCAGCGCCTTCGACGGTGCGCACCGATTTGCCGTTCAGCTGTGGCAGGAACAGAATGCAGGCATTCAGCGGCTTTGCGCCCTGTTCATCGGTCACCATCACCGTGCAGGCGCCGCAGTCGCCCTCGTTGCAGCCTTCCTTGGTGCCGGTCAGGCCGCGCTCTTCGCGCAGCCAATCGAGCAGCGTCGCCGACGAATTCGCATCGCTCAGCGTTACCTCCTCACCGTTCAGATGAAAGGTGATTGTCATCTTGTGAAACCCGTCGCCTTACCCTGTTTTCCCGTACTGCCAACCCTTCGATGCGACGTAGAAGAGCCAGCGGGATATATGCATGCTTGTTAAGCATAGCCTAGAAAGCCCAAGCGGATTCTGGCAAGAAAAAGCGACACTACGGGCGGCAAAAGCTTTTGGCCGTGAAATCGTCCGGTCGAATGATTTCCATTTGTTATTAGTGCGGTAGCGGGGATTTGAGTGCGCTGGCTTGCCGCGCCTGTTGAAAACACTTTCAAAAAGAGGCGAAGAATACAGCCCATTATTCAGGCGAAAAGACAGAATCTGCGGTGACAGGCGGCAGCGCGCAAACTGCCGGGCGCGGCACGAATGCGCTTTTCTCCTGCGCGTGGGATCGGATAGCTTGCAGCCATGACCAACGCTCCCCGATTCATTCACCTGCGCACCCACACCGAATACTCTTTGCTGGAGGGGGCGCTGCGGCTGAAGAAGCTGCCGGATCTGTGCAAGGCAAACGATATGCCTGCCATTGCGGTGACGGATACCAATGCGATGTTTTCCGCGTTGGAATTCTCGGTCACCCTGTCCGGCGCCGGGATCCAGCCCATCATCGGCTGTCAGGTGGATCTGACTTTCGAGAAGACCGAACCGGGAGAGCGCCCCAAGGCGCCGGCCCCCATCGTTCTGCTGGCCCAGAACGAGGAGGGTTACGAGCATCTGATGAAGCTGTCCTCCTGTCTTTACGTGGACAAGGGTGGGCAGCTGCCGCAGGTCACTCTGGAGGATCTGGAGGCCAATTCGGCGGGGCTGATCTGTCTGTCCGGCGGGCCGAACGGGCCGGTGGGACAGCTTTTGCAGCAGGGACAGCGCCCGGCGGCCGAAGCGCTGATGCAGCGGTTGAAGGCGATCTACCCGGATCGGCTGTATGTAGAATTGCAGCGCCATCCGGGCGAGGACGGGCAGCCCGATGCGGAAAAGCTGACCGAGCGCGGCCATGTGGAAATGGCCTATGCGATGGAGCTGCCGCTGGTCGCCACCAATGACGTCTATTTCCCCAAGACCGAGATGTATGAGGCGCATGATGCCATGATCTGCATCGCGGAAGGCGCCTATGTGGACCAGTCCGAGCCGCGCCGCCGCCTGACCGCACAGCATTATTTCAAAAGCCAGCAGGAGATGGTCACGCTGTTTGCCGATCTGCCCGAGGCGGTCGAGAACACGGTGGAAATCGCCAAACGTTGTGCTTTCATGGCCTATCGGCGCGACCCGATCCTACCGAAATTTGCCGATGACGAGGTGCAGGAACTTAGGCGACAAGCGAACGAGGGCCTGCAGAACCGGCTTGCGGTGATCCCGCATGCGGTTAGCGTCGAGGAATACCAGAAACGGCTCGATTTCGAGTTGGACATCATCGAGGGCATGGGCTTCCCCGGCTACTTCCTGATCGTTGCGGACTTCATCAAATGGTCCAAGGATAACAATATCCCTGTCGGGCCTGGCCGTGGCTCGGGTGCGGGCTCGTTGGTGGCCTATGCGCTGACCATCACCGACCTTGACCCTTTGCGCTACAGCCTGCTTTTCGAACGCTTTTTGAATCCGGAACGGGTTTCTATGCCCGACTTCGACATCGACTTTTGTATGGACCGGCGTGAAGAGACGATCCGCTACGTGCAGCAAAAATATGGCCGCGACAAAGTAGGCCAGATCATCACCTTCGGTGCGCTCCTGTCCAAGGCGGCGGTACGCGATATCGGGCGCGTCTTGCAGATGCCCTATGGCCAGGTGGACCGCCTGTCCAAGATGATCCCGGTGGAAGGGGTGAAACCTGTCTCCATCGAAAAGGCCTTGCAGGACGAACCGCGCTTGAAGGAAGAAGCCCGCAATGAGCCTGTGGTGGACCGGCTTCTGACATACGGTCAACAGGTCGAAGGTCTGCTCAGGAATGCCTCGACCCACGCGGCGGGGGTGGTGATTGGCGACCGGCCACTGGATGCGCTGGTGCCGCTTTATCAGGATCCGCGGTCGGACATGCCTGCGACCCAGTTCAATATGAAATGGGTGGAGCAGGCCGGTCTGGTGAAGTTCGACTTTCTGGGCCTGAAGACGCTGACCGTAATTCAAAACGCGGTGGATCTTATCAACCAGTCCGGGCGCGATCTGCACATCGCAGCCGATGGCACCCAGCTTTATGAGCCGCCCGAAGGCGCGGTGAACGAGATCAACGCCATCCCGCTTGATGACGAGGCCTCTTACAAGCTTTATTCCTCGGCCAAGACGGTTGCCGTGTTCCAGGTGGAATCCACCGGCATGATGGATGCGCTGAAGCGCATGAAGCCGAACTGCATCGAGGATATCGTTGCGCTGGTGGCGCTCTATCGTCCCGGTCCGATGGAGAATATTCCAACCTATTGTGAGGTGAAGAACGGCCAGCGCAAGATCACCTCGGTACATCCGCTGATCGACCATATCCTTGAGGAAACCCAAGGCATCATCGTCTATCAGGAACAGGTGATGCAGATCGCCCAGGTCATGGCGGGCTATTCGCTTGGCGGCGCGGACCTGTTGCGCCGCGCGATGGGTAAGAAGATCAAGGAGGCGATGGACGCCGAGCGCCCGAAATTCGAAAAGGGTGCGGCGGAGAATGGCGTCGACAAGAAAAAAGCCTCGGAGGTTTTCGACCTTCTGGAGAAATTCGCCAACTACGGCTTCAACAAATCCCACGCGGCGGCTTATGCGGTGGTGTCCTACCAGACGGCTTGGCTGAAGGCGAACCACCCGGTGGAGTTCATGGCCGGGGTCATGAACTGCGATATTCACCTCACGGATAAGCTGGCGATCTATTTCGAAGAGGTTCGAAAGGGGCTGAGCCTGCCCTACGTGCCGCCCTGCGTGAACCGGTCAGAGGCGACGTTCAACGTGGTGAACGGCGAACTGGTCTATGCGCTGGGCGCGCTCAAGAACGTCGGCGTCGATGTCATGCGGCTGGTGACAGCGGCGCGGCGCGAGGATGGCACGGAACGGCCCTTTGTCAGTATTTTCGACTTTGCCCGCCGGGTGAATCTGAAGAAGGTCGGCAAGCGCCCGCTGGAAATGCTGGTGCGGGCCGGAGCCTTTGACCAGCTCGACAGCAACCGCCGCCGCCTGTTCGAAAGCCTTGAGGGGCTGGTCAATTATTCTGCCGCGATCCACGAACAGAAGAATTCCAACCAGGTTTCGCTATTCGGCGAGGCGGGGGATGACCTGCCGGAACCACGCCTCGCAGGAACTCCGGACTGGCTGCCTGCCGAACGGCTGGGCGAGGAATTCAAGGCGATCGGTTTCTACCTGTCCGGTCACCCGCTGGACGACTATATGCCCGCCCTGAAACGCAAGGACGTGATGACCCTGGATGAGGTCACCGCCAAGGCCGAGCGCGGTCCCTTCATGGCCAAGATGGCCGGGGTTGTCGCCGGGCGGCAGGAGCGCAAATCGGCGCGCGGCAACCGGTTTGCCTTTGCCCAGCTCAGCGATACCAGCGGCGCCTACGAGGTGACCCTGTTCTCCGAAGTTCTGGAAAAGTCGCGCGAGTTCCTTGAGACCGGTGCCAAGGTGGTGATCACCGCCGAGGCGACCATGGAAAGCGATCAGCTGAAACTGTTGGTGCGCTCGGTCGGGCCAGTGGATGCGGCCATTGCCGATGCCGGGAAAAGCTCGCTCAGGGTCTATGTCAGCGATGCCAGCGCCATCGGCACTGTGGCCCGCGTGCTGGAGGATGCAAAATCCGCCGCCCGCAACGCCAGCCGGGGCGAGGTGCTAATGTATCTGCAGGATCCCGGTCTTCCGGGCGATGTGGAAATGGATCTGGGGCAGATCTTTCCGATCAACCCGCAGATCAAGGGCGCGCTGAAGTCGCTGGAAGGTGTTCTGGACGTCGAGGAAATCTAACCCCAGACCCGGCGGGAAACCACCGCGCCGGGATGTGGGGAGGGAACCGTTAAAGCTTTAGATAAACGTCTTCTTCTTGCTGAACGTGTTTTTAGGATAACTGGCATAGTCAAAGGGAAACCTTTTGCACTAGGGCTGCTTCGTGTCATCGTTTTTCGCCAGATTGAAAGACTACTGGGTCTACCTGCTGATCTGTGCAGGGACGATGATAACCTTTGTGATCAGCGTTGAAATCGATGCATTCGATACCTTCTACGAGTACAGTCGCGCGCATGAGGACTGGGAGCTGGACGAGATCGCCATTCTGGTGCTCAACCTGGCCTTCGGGTCGTTTGTTGCGCTGATCGTAAGGTCCCGCCAGTTGGCCCGCGTTGCAGGGGAACGGGACCGGGCCGAGAAAGAGGCGCAGCAGTTCGCGTGGCATGATCCCCTGACGGGCCTGCCGAACCGGCGTGCGTTCGTCGATCACCTGGCTACGCTCGACAGCGCAGACGGGGCATCGGGCGGGGTTGTGCTGATGCTGGATCTTGATCGGTTCAAGGCGGTCAATGACATCCACGGACATGCCTATGGCGATCTGGTCCTGATGGAGTGTGCAGCGCGGCTGCGGGCAGAACTCACTGCGGATGATCTTGTTGCGCGTCTGGGCGGAGATGAATTTGCAATCGCGCTGGATCCAGAGACCACCGCGACGCGCGCTGAAAGCGTCGCCCGACGTTTGCTGACTGCGATTTCACAGCCGATTCTGGTGGATGGTATCCGGCTGTCCGTCGGCACAAGTGTCGGACTGGCCTTGCTGACACCCCGGCATAAGGCGTCAGACGCCCTGCAATACGCGGATCAGGCGCTCTATTCGGCCAAGAAAGGCGGCCGTGGGCAATTTGCCTGGTTCGACGCAGAGTTGGAACAGGAGGCGCGGGAGCGGCGCGCATTGGAGCTGGATCTGAAAGAGGCCGTAGCGAATGACGAAATCGCACCCTTTTTTCAGCCCGTCTTTGATATTGCCACCGACAGGCTGCGCGGCTTTGAGGTGCTTGCGCGCTGGACCCACGCCACCCGCGGCGTGGTGCCGCCTGATCTGTTCATTGAAATCGCCGAGGATGTCGGGCTGATTGCCCCGCTGGGCTGGAGCGTCCTGCGCCAGGCCTGCCTTGTGGCGCGCAGTTGGGATCCGCGGGTGCGGCTGGCGGTGAATGTATCGCCGACCCAGTTCCGCGACGGTCATCTGGTCGAGCGGATGAAAGAGGTGTTCGAGGAAACGGGCTTTGATCCCCGCCGGTTGGAAATCGAGCTGACGGAAACCGCAATCATGTCGGATTTTGCCATGGCGCAATCCACCCTAAGACAGCTGCACGCACTGGGCGTCACAGTGGCGCTGGATGATTTCGGGGCAGGTTTTTCGTCGCTGTCAAACCTGCGGCAATTGCCGTTCGACAGTATCAAGATCGATGGCAGCTTCATTTCCGACATCAAGGATCGGCCCGAAAACCAGCGAATCGTATCGGGGATCCTGGCCCTGGCGCATGGGCTGGATCTGGAGGTGACGGCGGAAGGAGTGGAAACCGATGCGGATTTCGACTTCTTGCAGTCGGTGAAATGCGAAATGGGGCAAGGGTATCATTTCGCCCGCCCCATGTCGGGGGAAGACGTGGCTTGGATGCTGGAAACAAAGTGGTCATCGCTGCGGCGCATGCGCTCCAGTTCTGATCCGGAGCAGGACCGGTTCTCCAAGGCAGGCTAGCGCCGCATGCCTGAAACGCCGCAGCGGCGGGGCGGAAACGGGTGACCGTGGCCGGGGAAGGGGCTTTCCAGCCTTGCCTGCAATCCTATAGCAGCTCAGTAATGCGGCGGCCGTTCATCTCCGAAAATCACCCCGCCGGTGCCTTCCTGAGACCGGGTTGCCTCGCGCTCGAACAGCATCTGAACCCGGTGGGTCAGGCGGTCCAGTTCGGTTTGCTGACGGGCAATCACATCGCTCAGCTCGTCAACGGTGCGGGTAAGATGCGCGATCTGTTCTTCCAGGTGCTGCATGATGTGTCTCCTTGGCTGCGCAACGTCATACGCGCGCCGGGCTTGCCGGTCCATGGGGGAAACGCCAACCTGCTACCACGGTGGGCCGACGGGAGACGGCCGACAGGCACAGGATCGACTAGGCACAGGATCGACAGGGAGGACAGGTCATGACAGTCAGCAGCGAAACACGGGATGGTGTCACCACCATCTCCATCTGCCGCCCCGAGGTGCGCAACGCGGTGGATCCGGATACGGCCCGCGCGCTGTTCGAGGCGTTTCTGGCGTTTGACGCAGATCCGGGCGCTCGGGTTGCTGTGCTGACCGGGCAGGGCGGTTATTTCTGCGCCGGGTTTGATCTGAAGTCCGCCGGATCGGGCGCCGCCGATACCTGGATCGCCGGACTGGATATTCCTGAAGGGTGGTCTGATCCCATGGTCGATCCGCTGCCCGGACCGATGGGACCTTCGCGGCTGATGCTGCGCAAACCGGTGATCGCTGCCATCGAAGGACCTGCCGTCGCCGGGGGGCTGGAACTGGCCGCCTGGTGCGATCTGCGCGTGATGGCCGACGACGCGACCGCAGGCGTATTCTGCCGTCGCTGGGGGGTGCCGCTGATCGATGGCGGCACGGTGCGCCTGCCGCGCATTCTGGGGCAGGGACGCGCAAATGATCTGATCCTGACCGGACGCCCGGTGCAGGCATCGGAAGCGCTGTCGATGGGGTTGGCAAGTCGGGTCTGCGCACCGGGGGCCGCCCTGAAGGTGGCGCAGGCGCTGGCCGCCGATCTGGTGCGCTATCCGCAGGCCTGCATGCTGGCCGATCATCTCTCCGCCCGTATGGCACCGGGGGAACTGGCGGCGGCACTGAAACGCGAATGGCAATCGCGCGCAAGCTTCGTGGCCGAAGGGCGCGACGGCGCGGCGCGCTTTGCCGCAGGCAAGGGGCGTGGCGGAGACTTTGCCAATATCTGACAGGCTGTCGTACTCAATCGCAGCTGAGGCGCAAAGGCCGCGACATTGCCTTCGCGCGTATCGTTACCTTGCCGTTGTTACATGCATCGGCTAGACCCCGCGGCACGTATCAGACCAACGACACCCGTGAGGAGGCCACAATGGCCAAAGTCAAGAAACAACCCCGCCCCAAGGCCATCACGCCCAAGGGTTTCCGCGATTATTTCGGCGCCGAGGTCACCCAGCGCACCGAGATGCTGCATGCGATCGCCGGGGTTTACCATCGATACGGGTTTGATGCGCTGGAATCCTCGGCCGTGGAAACGGTGGAGGCGCTGGGCAAGTTCCTGCCGGATGTGGACCGCCCGAACGAGGGTGTCTTTGCCTGGCAGGAAACCGACGAGAGCGGCCAGGGCGACTGGATGGCGCTGCGCTATGATCTGACGGCGCCGCTGGCGCGGGTTTATGCCCAGCACCGCAACGATCTGCCCACCCCCTATCGCCGCTACGCGATGGGGCCGGTCTGGCGCAACGAAAAGCCGGGACCGGGCCGCTATCGCCAGTTCTACCAATGCGATGCCGATACCGTTGGCACCGCTTCGATGGCAGCGGACGCCGAAATCTGCGCCATGCTGTCTGACACGCTGGAAACCGTCGGCATTCCGCGCGGCGATTATCTGGTGCGGGTCAACAACCGCAAGGTCCTGAACGGTGTGCTTGAGGCCATGGGACTTGAGGAAGGCGCTGCCTCCCGCGATGACGTGCTGCGCACCATCGACAAGTTCGATAAGGTCGGCGAAGAGGGCGTGCGCCAGCTGCTGACCAAGGGACGGCTTGATGCCTCCGGTGCCTATATCGACGGTGTTGGCCTTAGCGAAGAACAGGCCGCGCCGGTTCTGGCCTTCCTGACCTCCAAGGCCGCCGACACCGCTGGAACGCTGGAAAACCTGCGCGCTGCCGTGGGCGACAGCAAGATCGGCGCCGAAGGCATTGCCGAGCTGGAACAGATCGGCGCGCTGCTGGCGGCGGGAGGCTATGGCCCCGACCGGATCGAGATCGACCCCTCTGTTGTGCGGGGGCTTGGCTATTACACCGGTCCGGTGTTCGAGGCCGAGCTGACCTTTGAAATCCTTGATGAAAAAGGGCGCAAGCGGCAGTTCGGCTCGGTTGCGGGCGGTGGACGCTATGACGGGCTGGTGAAACGGTTCACCGGGCAGGAAGTGCCGGCCGTTGGGGTCTCCATCGGTGTCGACCGTCTGCTGGCGGCGCTGCGCGAAAAGGGACGTCTTGCCACCCAGCCGACCGGGCCCGTGGTGGTCACCGTGATGGACCGCGACCGCATGGCCGATTATCAGGCGATGGTAACCGAACTGCGTAACGCAGGCATCCGGGCCGAGGTCTATCTGGGCAATCCCAAGAATTTCGGCAACCAGCTGAAATACGCGGACAAACGCCATTCCCCCGTCGCCGTGATCGAAGGCGGCGACGAAAAGGAAAACGGTGTGGTGCAGATCAAGGACCTAATCCTTGGGGCAAAGATTGCCGAAAACGCCACGCTGGAAGAATGGAAAGAACGGCCCAGCCAGTTCGAAGTGCCGCGCACGGATCTTGTCGCGAAGGTGCGCGAGATCCTCGAAAGTCAGGGATAGTCCGATGCCCACACGTTCAGAAATATTGGCCCGCGCCGCACGGTTGCGGATGAATTTCGAGGCGGCCGGTGCCCAGGCAGTCGAGCCGCCGCTGTTGCAGCCTGCGGAAACGCTGCTGGATCTTTACGGCGAGGACATCCGCGCCCGCGCCTATATCACCTCGGATGCGCTGCGCGGCGAACAGATGCTGCGCCCCGATTTCACCGTGCCCGTCGTGCAGATGCATATGCGCCAAGGCGCCGATCCGGCCCGCTATACCTACTCGGGCGAGGTGTTTCGCCGTCAGGAACATGACCCGGACCGCGCCAATGAATATGTGCAGGTCGGCTATGAGGTCTTTGACCGCGCCGATCCCGCCGGGGCCGATGCCGAGGTTTTTGCCCTGATCGCCTTGCAGCTCCGGGGCCTGCCGCTGCGCGCCGCGACTGGCGATATCGGTATCCTGATGGCCGCGGTAGAGGGGCTCCACACCACCGACAAGCGTAAATCCGCGCTGATGCGGCATATCTGGCGGCCGCGCCGGTTCCGCAGCCTGCTGGAACGCTATGCCGGGCGGGGCACCGTGCCGGAAAGCCGCAAGAAGCTGTTGTCCACCGAAGGTTCCTTGAGCGGATCCGCCCCGGCGATTGGCAAACGCCGCGCCGCCGAGGTTGACGCGCGGGTTGAATTGCTGCGCGCCGACGCCGCCATGCCGCCGATTTCCGAGCATGAGCTGTTGGCGCTGGAAGCGCTGATGGCAGTGCGCGAAACCATCCCCTATGCCATCGAGCAGATGCGCGATATCGCGGTGGACCTGCCGCAGATCCTGCCTGCGCTGGATCGGCTGGAGGCACGCAGTGCCGCGATGAAGGCGCGCGGGATCGATGTCGACAGCCTTGATTTCGAAGCCTCCTACGGGCGCACCTCGATGGAATATTACGACGGCTTCGTCTTTGGTTTTTATGCCGAAACCAAACCCGGACTGCCGCCGGTCGCCAGTGGCGGACGCTATGATGCGCTGACCCGGCAGTTGGGGCAGGGAGATGAAATCCCGGCGGTGGGCGGGGTACTGCGCCCCGATCTGATGCTGATGCTCGAGGAGGTGCAGTCATGAGCCTGAAGCTTGGCGTGCCGTCCAAGGGGCGGCTGATGGAAAAGACCTTTGACTGGTTTGCGAAACGGGGCGTGACTCTGTCGCGCACCGGGTCAGAGCGTGAATATGCCGGGGCAATCGAAGGCGTGCCGGGGATGGAACTGGTGCTGCTCTCCGCCGGAGAGATCCCGCGCGAACTGGCGGCGGGGCGGATTCACCTTGGGGTGACGGGCACCGATCTGGTGCAGGAAAAACTGCCCCGCTGGGAACAGCAGGTCGAAGAGCTGGAGCCACTGGGGTTCGGGTTTGCCGATCTGGTGCTGGCGGTGCCGCAGTTCTGGATCGACGTGGATACGCTTGATGATCTGGACGCGGTTGCGGCGGCGTTTCGCCAGACCCATGGACACCGGCTGCGGATCGCCACGAAGTACCACCGGCTGGTGCGTGAATTCCTGACCGAGGCCGGTGTAGCCGATTACCAGCTGGTCGACAGCCAGGGTGCCACCGAAGGCACGGTGAAGAACGAGACCGCTGAAATGGTGGCTGATATCACCTCGACCGGGGAAACCCTCAGGGCCAACCACCTGAAGCTGCTGAGCGACGGTCTGGTGCTGAAATCCCAGGCCACCCTGTGGCGTAGCCGCGAGGCAAAATACAGCGCCGATGAAAAGGCCGCGCTGAATACCCTGTTGGACATGATTGGATAAACTCTCAAGTCGGCCTGCGGCTCCCGCATTTGCGGGGGCCGGGTTCCGCGGCAGGGCGCGTTACAGGACGCCGATCTCCGCCAGCGCTTGCGACAGTTCGGCGGGCAGGGGCTGTTCCTCTTCGCGCCCCTCGGGCAGGTCCGCGGGGCTGTCTTCGGGTTTTAAATAGCGCCAGCCCTGAAACGGACGTTTGGGCGCGGTATTGGTGCGATGCAGGTCGCGGTCCAGCACGATAGCGCAGCGGCGAATTCCGTCCTCGCCGGTGACTTCATCCAGTCGCAGAATGCGCTGGCGGCATTGGATCAGTCCCTTGATCACCCAGAAGATCGAGCCGCCATTCAGCAGCTCGGCCTCGCGTTTCGGCCACATGCGGGTCACGTGGCGGGGCAGGCCTTCGGGCAGCGTCTGGCGGTACTGCTCCTGCCAGGCCTGAAGGGTTTCCACGCTTTCGGTTCCGACCGAAAGTTTGACCAGATTGATGTGTTTTTCCAAGGTCGTCCCCCAAGTGCCCAGTCATAGTGACAGGGTTCGTTAGTCTAGGCCTTTTGCCGCGCACGGCAAGCGACTGCAAATCGCTTTTGCGTGGGAGACACCTGCGCTGCTGTCATGTGCAGGTCCGGGCGAGGCGTTCGAAAATTCTCCCACAGTTATCCACAGGCTGCCCACAGGTTTCTCCCCGCAGGCAACAGCATCTAGTGTTTCGTTTGGGGGTAGGCGTCAATATGTGGTAGGGTCAAGGGCAAAAATCTATGTCGAAATCGTAAATTTGCGTTGAGGCTTCTCTAAACCGTGTAGTATCGAGAGCGCCACGCCGTAACGACCAGCCACGAGGGATTCGCTGTATGAGCCGCTTTGCCGCCCCCATTGCCGAGCAGATCTGGGACATGAAATACCGCTTTAAACAGGCGGATGGGACCCCGATTGACGTCACTGTCGAAGACAGCTGGCGCCGGATTGCGCGCGATCTGGCACGGGCCGAGGACAAGCCCGATGTTTGGGAGGAAAAGTTCTTCGAGGCGCTGGAAGATTTCAAATACCTGCCCGCAGGCCGCATCACCGCAGGGGCGGGGACTGCGCGTCAGGTGACCCTGTTCAACTGTTTTGTCATGGGCACCGTGCCCGACAGCATGGCGGGTATCTTCGACATGCTGAAAGAAGCGGCCCTGACCATGCAGCAGGGCGGTGGCATCGGCTATGACTTCTCGACCATCCGCCCGCGCGGCGCCGACGTAAAGGGCGTGGCAGCGGATGCATCAGGTCCCTTGTCCTTCATGGATGTCTGGGACGCCATGTGCCGCACCATCATGTCCGCAGGCTCGCGCCGCGGCGCCATGATGGCGACCATGCGCTGCGATCACCCGGATATCGAACAGTTCATCACCGCTAAATCCGACCCGGCGCGGCTGCGTATGTTCAACATGTCCGTTCTGGTCACCGATGACTTCATGGATGCGGTCAAGGCTGACGGCTCCTGGGATCTGGTCTTTGGCGACAAGGTCTACCACACGGTTGAGGCGCGCGATCTGTGGAACAAGATCATGCAGGCGACCTATGACTATGCCGAGCCGGGCGTGATCTTCATCGACCGGATCAACAAGGCCAACAACCTCTCCTACGTCGAGGAAATCTGCGCCACGAACCCCTGCGGCGAGCAGCCCCTGCCGCCCTATGGGGCCTGCCTTCTGGGCTCCGTCAACATGGCGCGGCTGGTGTCGAACCCGTTTGAAGCCAATGCCGAGCTGAATCTTGATGCGATGCAGGAGCTGGTCGCCACGGCGGTGCGGATGATGGACAACGTCGTCGACGTCTCCAAATTCCCGCTGGACGCGCAGGCTGCCGAAGCCCAGAACAAGCGCCGGATCGGCCTTGGTGTCACCGGGCTGGCCGATGCGCTGCTGATGCTGGGCCTGCGCTATGGCTCGGACGAGGCGGCGCGTCAGACCGACGAGTGGCTGCACCAGATCGCCCGCGCCGCCTATCTGGCGTCGGTGGACCTGGCCAAGGAGAAAGGCGCCTTCCCGCTGTTCGATGCGGAGAAATACCTGGCGTCGGGCAACATGATGAACATGGACGAGGACGTGCGCGACGCGATCCGCGAACATGGCATCCGCAACGCGCTGCTGACCTCGATCGCGCCCACCGGCACCATCAGCCTTTATGCAGGTAATGTCTCTTCGGGGATCGAGCCGGTCTTTGCCTATGCCTATACCCGCAAGGTGCTGCAAAAGGACGGCTCGCGCACCGAAGAGGAAGTTGTGGACTACGCAGTGAAGATGTACCGCGACAAGTTCGGCGCCGATGCGGAACTGCCCGACTATTTCGTCAACGCCCAGACCCTGGCGCCTGCGGATCACGTCAAGATGCAGGCAGCGGCGCAGAAGTGGATCGACAGTTCCATTTCCAAGACCATCAATTGCCCGGAAGACATCTCGTTCGATGACTTCAAGGATGTCTACATGCAGGCCTGGGACCAGGGCTGCAAGGGCTGCACCACCTACCGCCCCAATGATGTCACCGGATCGGTCCTGTCGGTCAGCGAAAGCGCCGATACTGCGCCGGGTGAAACTGCGGATGCACCGCACGAAAGCGACACGGAGAACGGCGCAGAAGTGGTCTATATGTCCGAGCCGCTGGACCGTCCGCAAAGCCTGGAAGGCCATACCTACAAGCTTAAATGGCCCGACAGCGAGCACGCGATCTACCTGACTATCAACGACATCATCATTGGAGGCCACCGTCGCCCGTTCGAGGTCTTCATCAACTCCAAGAACATGGAGCATTACGCTTGGACGCTGGCGCTGACGCGGATGATCTCGGCCGTGTTCCGCCGCGGCGGCAACGTGTCCTTCGTGGTGGAAGAGCTGAAAGCCGTCTTCGATCCACGTGGCGGGGCATGGGTGCAGGGCAAATACATCCCATCGATCCTGGCCGCTATCGGTGGGGTGATCGAAACCCACATGGTAGCAACCGGGTTCCTCGAAGGGGAGGGCATGGGGTTGAAGTCGGATCCAAAGGCGGAAGTCGTCACTCTGAATACCCCGCGCGGCAAGGCCTGCCCAAGCTGCGGCCAGTTCGAGATGCAGATGGTCGAGGGCTGCATGACCTGCCGCAGCTGCGGCCATTCCAAGTGCGGCTGAGTGTGGGGTGACCAAGAGTGTCGGGACCACTAATAAACTGCCATTGATGGGGGTTTTTTGCCATTCCCGCACGAGATAAATTGCCACCGGCTGCGCTGCAGCCGGTGGTTTTGTTTGTAAACAATGGCTTAGGTGAGGTCCTCGATTTGCCTGCTGAAGGAGGCCCTACTTCCTTGAGCAACAAAGGCACCTGTTGACCGAGGCGACCGTATTGAGCAGGACTGAACTCAATACCTGGCCAGGTTCTTCCCCAAACTTCCTGAACGCACTTCCTTGCATTCGGGAACCAAACGGCGCGGTGCGTCGGGAAAGGACCAATGATGTCTAAGATCAAATTCATCGAGGCGGAGTTTTATGATGCCAATGCAGACAAGCGAGCAATTCGGTGGCGCCTGGAACGGTTCCTGAAAGTACGCCGCGCTCCAGAGCGCGGGATCGTGCCGCCCGATCCGGATGCTCCGAGTGATCTCCTGCGTTGGGAAAGCGATTTGGCCCTTGTTGAGCTCGGGCGCGAAGTTGAGGGGCGGATAGATCGCCGGGCTGGTAGGGTGGTGGAAACGCGGGCTGCGCTCGCAGGTCTCTCCCATCTCAAGTACGAGGACTTAAAGGCCCTGAAGGTTTTGCGCAACGGTGCGGAGCTGATCCGGATCCGGTCGGAGCAGCAGGCGGATGAAATCGCTGCCGGGATCCACGAAAACATGCCTTGGATGGCGCCCGCGACAGATTTTCTCTGGAAGTCGATGCGACGCTCATTTCGCAATGGCGACGCGGGCTTCCGCCTTCCTCCGGTTCTCCTCGACGGACCGCCGGGGATCGGAAAAAGCATGTGGGCCCGCCAGTTGAGCACAGCACTTGGTGTGCCCCGCTGTGGCGTGGAGGCGACGGCAGAGCAGGCGTCGTTTAGCATCGTGGGGGCGCAGCGCGGCTGGGCCAGCGCACTTCCGGGACGCCCATTGACGACAATCCTGAAGCATCTGATTGCGAACCCGGTGGTTGTTGTGGACGAAGTTGAAAAGGCCGGGACTGCCAACTCGACCAAAGGGACCAGCTTTGGCCTGACCGAGGGGTTGTTATCTCTTTTGGAGCCATCTTCCGCGATCTCGTGGCAGTGCCCCTATTACCAGGTGGGGTTCGACATGTCCTGGATTAGCTGGGTGCTGACTTCCAACACATTGGCGACTTTGCCTGCTCCATTGCTGAGCCGCCTGGAGGTTATGCGCCTGCCAGCGATTCCTGTTGCTGAACTAACCGATTTTGCCCGTCGGGAGGGCATGAGGCGTGGACTAACGCAATCTTCGGTCGAGGCCGTCGTCGAGACGTTGGACATCGCTGGGCGAGGTGCGGAGCTGAACCTGAGGCATGTGACCCGAATGCTGACACGGGGTGAAGCGATGGAGGTGGCTGGAATTCGTCATTGAGCACACAGTTCTGCGCCCACTTCATCCACAGAAAAGGAGCCGCATATCCGAAGCCCGCGCGGAGAGATCCAGGTTTCCTGGCATGGTATCTTTTCTTTGATCTCCTGACTTTGGATGCATTGAAGGTCACCGAAGAAACCTACGACTTCCTGACCGAGATCATGAACAGGACGGTTGACGAGTAACCCACACCCGGATCCGCGATCCTTTCTGTAGAACGTACATATTTACAGGGGCATTGATGAAATCGTCCCCACCTTGGAATGAAGTGAGATGAGGTACCACAAAGACCATGTCGAGACAGAGCAAGCTTTTATCACGCATCCTCCGGCATGAACCTGACCTGGTCGGGCTGACACTTGGCAGGGGCGGCTGGATCCAGGTGGATGACCTGCTGCGCGCCTTGAAAAAGGCAGGACATCGGATCACGCGCGACGCTCTTCACCAGATCGTCGCGGAGAATGACAAGCAGCGCTTCACGCTGTCCGGCGACGGGCGTCGCATCCGGGCGGCGCAAGGTCACAGTATTCCTGTCGAACTGGAATTGACGCCCTCCGAGCCCCCGACCGTACTGTTCCACGGTACCGCAAGCGCTAACCTTGATGCGATCTTTGCATCTGGCCTCATCCCTGGCCGCCGACAGCACGTCCACCTGTCACCCGATCAGGACACTGCGTTGAAGGTCGGCACGCGCCACGGCCGCCCGGTCGTCCTGCGGGTCAACACTGCGGCCATGCACGCAGATGGCCTCATCATCTGGAGAACGGATAACGGCGTTTGGCTTACCCCATCCGTTCCATCCAAATACTTGGGCTTCTGAGCTCTCGATCACTCTCAGAGCCATAGACCCAGACCGTTATCTTGGGCGAAATTGGCAGCCTACATTGGGAACAGCGCGGCTATACTGCCCCTACAGCCGTCTGGCATGACCGGCCGACTAGGCGCAGGAAGTAGACCTGGTGTTTGGAGTATAGAACGCCGCCCAGTCCGGCGCGTCAAAGCCCTTCGTGTGAGACACATAGTACGGCCGCAGCCCAGCCCGAACACGACATTCATGCAAGGTGCGGCATAGGCCATGCTGCATGAGCAAAGGTTCTCCCATGAGCGGACCATCGGGCTGCCCAGGTGGCCAAGGCAATGCTTGTGCCTGGCACGGATGTCAGCGAAGCGCAGAAAGTGACCTTTACAAACTCGGCGGATCTGGCGACATGGCAGGCGATCCGTGCCGCAGGCGCACTGCCAAGAGCGGACCTTCGCCGCAGTTGCAGCCGCCGACCACCTTCGAACGGCGGGGATGCGGACTTTGCGGCTGTTCAAGTCGTGATCAGATGACCCTCGAGCGCCATATATTTTGCCGTTGGCAAAACAGCTGTACCTATCTGGAAACTTAAACCGATTTTTCTTTGAAATTTTGCGGCTGTCCAAATCAATTTGTCATCGGATACGCCGACGCGGAGCGTTGAAGGTCGTTATCAACTGATCAGAGAACAAAATGCGATATCAGCGTTTGGCCAAAATGCTGCGCGGAGCATTCATGAATGCTCCATTTTCAGATTGTTCAAGCCTGAATAGAACGTCGCCGAAGCGCCAGCCATTTTGATCCACTCCGCCCGTGTATACTGAGACCAATCGCAAGCCTTGCTGGGTAAGGTGAGAAAAAATTTCAAAGAAGTCACCGTGCGGTTCGCCGGGTCGGTCCTGAAATTCGCATTCACACAGGATGAAATCAATGCTGCGGCTGGCAATAGCACGCTGCGCGCCGCGCAGAACGTTCATCTCATAACCCTCTACGTCAATCTTTAGCAAACCGATCCTGGACAACTGCCGCTCCGCCAAGAACTGATCTACGGTGGTGGCATGCACCGTTTCGATACGCTGTTGGGAGCCGCCAGGTACATCCGCCTCCAAGACCCTGTTCAGCCCGCTTGTTCCCTCGGCCAGCATTTCAATAGTGCCGACCTTATCACTCATTGCCGTGTGAAAGACCTCGACGCCCTCATAACCTGCCGCTTTGGTCTGCAATGCGGCAAAGGTATTCTTTACGGGCTCGAAGCAAAATATCTGTCTGTTGTGAAACCGGTTGGCTAAGGCTTGAAGTGTCTGACCAGTATTAGCCCCTACATCAAGGGCGACAAATCGCGTCCTTTCAGTCTCCCTTAAAGCCGCGATGTCTAGCGTCCAATCTACACCGAACGGGACATCGTTGTCGTGAATCAGATTCAGGCCTTTTTTGTTCAAAGCCTTCTCGAAGAACGAACGGATAAGGTGCATGGGAAGCCAGTTTTGTCAGAAAAGAGGTTCGATGATGTATTCAAGCACAAAAAGCTAAACAATTTATTTCTTGATGAAACGCCGGATCAAGTAACCCCGAAGAGGTGTCGAATCAGGTTAGGCCGGTTCGGGCTCCAACCAGGCCTGCGGCGATGCGGCAAGGGGCGCATAGCGAAACGGCAGTCAAAGAGCTGCCGAGTCTCCACTCCGTTGACCGACGCTCTGCTATACTAATCCGCTCGTTTTTTGCTTCGCACGGTGATCTGGCGGCTCTACTAGTTTTCTAGCAATCCGCTGGCACAGCATTTACCCGATCTGAAGCATGCTGGAGGTTTGTGACTGGGATAAGAACTCTTCCGCCTCGCGAGGTGAGAGTGGCCGAGCGTGGAAGAAACCCTGTGCAAAATCGACGCCAAGGTCGCGGACATACTCGAATTGCGCCAGCGTCTCCACGCCTTCAGCCACTACGCTTAGATCCAGGCAATGCGCAAGTTCTACCAAGCCCTTGATAAGTGCGCGGTCTCCGGCCGAAGCTTCCAAATCCTGAACGAAGCTTTTGTCGACCTTAATTTCATCAACGGAAAAGTCGCGCAAATGAGAAAGAGACGAAAACCCCGTTCCAAAATCATCCAGAGATATGCTGATGCCCATTGCGCGCAATCGGCACAGAGTTTTCTCCACGAGTTCTTTGGAGCGTCCGATTAGTGCAGTCTCTGTGATCTCCAGAACAAGGTCCGTCGGAGCAATGCAATACCGAAACAACAGGTCCTGAACTTCTTCAGCGAATCCCGGTTCGCGGAACTGCGCAGGTGATACGTTGACAGCCAGCCTTCCGGGGTGCAGGCCATGATTTTTCATTTCGCCAAAGAAGGCAAATGACTTCTCAAGAACCAGCCTACCGATTGCAGGGATGTGACCCTGTTCCTCGGCGACCGGAATGAACTGATCCGGCGGCACGAATATCCCATCATGGAACAATCTGGCCAGCACCTCAAAACCCACATGTTCCTGTTTCGTGACACTACAGATCGGCTGCAATGCAATAGTGAAGCCCTCGTTCGCCAATGCATCCACCACAATGGCCTCAAGGCGCTCTCTATGATCAATGCGCTTTTGTGCCGAAGAGTCGAAAAACCGCCACGCACCGCGTCCGTTTCGCTTCGCGTCGTAAAGCGCGATGTCGGCATTGGTCAAAAGCATTTCCGCGGACGCCCCGTCCTGCGGGTACTGAGCTACCCCTAGTGAAAACGAAGGGACATATGGAGCCCCTTCAAGCGATGTAGGTTCGCTCAGCTTCTTATGCATGGTATCAATAAAGGCTTTCGGCGCGCGTGCTACGGCATCGCAATGTATTATTGCGCCGAACTCGTCACCGCCTAGCCGTGCGACAGTCCCATACTTGCCGACGAATTCTTTCATGCGCGAGGCTGTCTCTTTTAGAAGCAGATCGCCGATGAAATGACCTTTGCTGTCATTGAGCGCCTTGAAGTGATCAAGGTCGATCAGTGCAATCAGGCCGCAACCGTCCTCTGTAGCGAGCAGTTCCTTCAGCATGGACAATAACCGGGTGCGGTTGGCTAGTCCGGTCAAGCCGTCAGTAAGGGCGAGGCGCTCAAGCTCAAGTTCTGACCGTTTCCGGTCGGTTATGTCATACCGGGTCGACACATAGCGTAGAATTTTACCGTCTGGGCCTTGAACTGGTACAACGGTGGTGTCGACCCAATAGATATCTCCTGCCTTGTTACGGTTACACACCTCACCATGCCAGGTTTCTCCTCTTCGGATTGTCCGCCACATTTCCACAAAGAGTGATCTGTCATGGTACCCGGAGTTCACGATACGGTGGGTCTTACCGATGAGTTCTTCCGCGCTGTAGCCGCTGATTTCAGTAAATTTGGGATTTACGAAGGTAATTTTTCCCCGTGCATCCGTAACCGAAACAATCGCCTGCAGATCTAGCGCACGCTGATAGGCTTTGAAGTCAATGCTATCCTGTTTGAGCGTTCGCTCTTCGCTAACATCTCGCTGAATATCAACAAGATGAATCAGCTCTCCATCGTGATCAACAATTGGAATGCGTTTGGTTTCAGCTACGTAGGTCTGCCCACTCTGTTTATAGGTGACAACGTCAACCTGGATGACACTCCGTTCCGAGGTAACCTTGGCAAGAGCCTTACTGCTCTCCAGCGTGGTCGCGGAGCCGCACAGCAACTCCGAAGGTTTTTTACCCATCGCATCTTCCAAGGCGTAACCATTGAGTTCGGTAAAGGCTGGGTTAACCCAAACAACCCGACCTACGGCATCCATCAGGATAATACTGTCACGCACGTGCTCGGCGATGAGCCGTGATAGCGCATCTGACCTAACCTCTTGATTTGTTGACATCGCAAACACCCCAAGTACCAGATTACTGCTGAAGCAGTGTGTTGCACCTGCAACGCAACACTCCGCCCGGCTCAGTCCCAACGCATAGGGCCAGAGCGGTCAGATATCGTTTTCCCAAAGGTGAGCTTAGCCAGCGAGGATTAAGAAATTCTGTCGGAGAACCTGCGAGTTAAAGGGCAGTTGTCCAGCCCAAAGACGACCTTCCAGCAGGGCGCAGCGCAGGCTCTGCCGCAGGCGCGAGAGGTTTCCCAAGAGCGGACCTTCGGGTCCGCTCAGTTGACCAGGTCGACGCTGCAATCAGTGCAGAAGTCAGCGAAGCGCAGATAGCGACATTTGCAAAGTCTGGCCTTCGGGCCAGTTCAATAGGTCCTCACCGCTGTGACGCCGCACTCACAAGCAGACCTTGGCCGTGGCGCATTCGAGCCATGTGCAGCACGACGGGTCGTACAGCGGGAAGCGGTCAAACGACGTTAGGCAAAGGCGAGCTTAACCCCTAGTCGAGACGACGCACCATAATCTGATTGCCTTCGCCGCGTTTGGTCTCGAGCGTTTTCAATGTGGCGATCAGCTCGCTGAGCTTTCGCTTTCCATAGCTGCGCGTGTCAAAATCAGGAGCAGCAGTGGAGAGATATTGCCCGATCTGCCCAAGCGGAATCCACTCATCGTCCTGATTGATCGCATCCATTGCCCGCTTCACAAGCTTGCTTGGATCTTCCAGATGCGTCGGAGCACCGTCCTGGCTGTCCTCTTTTGGGGCCGTTGACTTAGGTGCTGTCTTTGTTGGCTCTGAGATGAGGTTTTCAACATAAATGAACCGTTTGCAGGCCTTCACGAACGCAGTTGGGGTCTTGCGCATCCCCATGCCGAAAACATCCAATCCCTGCTCGCGTATGCGGCTGGCCAGCCGCGTGAAATCGCTGTCCGAGGAGATCAGAACAAACCCGTCGAAGCGACCGGAATGAAGAATATCCATGGCATCGATGACCAGCGCGATATCAGAGGCATTCTTGCCTGTGGTATTGGAAAACTGCTGATGCGGCACGATTGCCAACGAGGCAAGCTTTTCCTTGGTCCAGCCTTGAGCGCCGGACCCCGAGAAATCGCCGTAAATACGGCGAATGCTCGCCTCTCCCAGGGATGCGATCTCCTCAAACATGATCTCGGCGTGTTTGGCAGATATGTTGTCTGCGTCAATAAGGACGGCCAGGAGCGGTGGCTTGGATGTGCTCAGCATGGGGTAAACTCTCTGTCGTGTTGACCTGTCCCACGAGGACAAACCCATGGGTATGCAAAATGATACGGCTGTCTTCAGCCTTGCTATGATTGCCTGCGGAGCCAGCTAAAGTTCTTTAGACCCGATCTTGATCGGCGATGCAATCGAACCGGAAACATGCCGTCGCAACGGGATTGGGCTCCGGCGCGGGCATGCGGTTTATTGCAAAACACTTGAAAATCCTTGCAATTGCCGGGGACCTCCCCCATGTAGGTTGGGCAAAGCTTCTTCCTACGTTCTTCTGTTTCCTAGCGGCCCCAGTTGTTCTTATGTCGACACTGGGCCGGGCTATCGCATGTTGCGGATGGCATTTTTTCAAGGAGACGACACGATGGCCAATGGCACCGTGAAATGGTTCAACTCTCAAAAAGGTTTTGGTTTTATCGCGCCCGAGCACGGATCGAAAGACATCTTTGTCCATATTTCCGCTCTGGAACGCTCTGGCATCCAGCACTTGGACGATGGTCAAGCCGTGACCTTTGATGTCGAGGCCGGTCGCGACGGACGCGAGTCCGCCAGCAATCTTGCACTCGCCTAAACCTTTACAGGTTTCAAGCACTCAGCGGGAGCATTCTGCAATGCTCTCGCTTCCTGCATCTTCAGTGATCATGTTCCAGATGCGGTTTTTCCCAAAGTACCGAAAGAATACACTTGATAGAACTCTCTTGGGGCACCCCCATGACCATTTTCCTGCCGTCCGAAGGGCGAACGCGGAAAATCTCCACAATCGAACAAGCCCATTTTTGGCTGCAGAAAGCATGGCCTGTTTCTGACAGAAACAGAGACGTCGCACTCGAGCAGATCGATGCGGCCATGGACTGTCTTGCTCCTGTCGGAGCTGCGCGCGCCGCATTCCTTCTGGCAGTGGACACCGCTGGATTTCAGGCGGATGTTCCTGCGGCTGCTTAGGTAGCCACCGCTAGTTGGCGCCATGGCCGCGCAGCCGTTTCCATCCATCCCATAGCCCACCCGATAGAAAACGGACTGAATTTTTTCGCAATACCGCCCTGCCGCACAATCGATCTCAACGGAGCAAGACCATGACCAAGCTTGATACTGAGGCGCTGAAACTCGTCGGTGTTCGCCGCAAGGAAACAGCGATGGAGAAAACCACCCGTGCAGCGCGTGAAATTCTGGATGACGAAAACGAAATGCGCCGAGCCAAGAATGAGCGCCTCAGACGATCCCGACTGCAATATGAACACGGCGATCGGTAGGACAAATCCCTTCTGACAGCCGGACCGAGATATTGCCGTTTCTATGTCTCCAGACGGCAGGGGAGCTCCACCCGCAAGCCGAAATTGCCGAGAGAGCGGTTTTCTACCGCCAATGTTTCCTGCGGTATTTTGGGGGAGTGCGTGTCGTAAGTGCTGCCCATGAGGTTTTTCGCACCTCCTGTTGGCCCTGTTCCGAGACGTCGCGTCGGTTTTGAACGGCAGCATCCCGAAAATTAGGTTGCACCATCTCCCATGGCCGAGGTTTCCTCTTGAATGACTGCTTTCGGGAAATCCGTTCCTTCTCTTCGCGTATGCAGCGTGGCTCACGCTGCACTCAGCACCAATGTCTTGTTTGGGCTGATTGCCGTCATTTGCTGGTCCACCCGACGCATCATGGCCGCGTACCTATCGCTGCAATGCTGCATGCTAGCTTCGAGCCTAGTATCTGCTCGTTGTGACCGGAGCATTCTACGTCTCGTGTGCGAAGTGGTTCGTTGTTGCCCTTGCTAGGTCCGTCATTGTGCGGGCAAGGTGACCTGCTCCCCTTTGAGTCCGCGGTTGTTAGTTCGCTCTGTTCAGTGTTTGGTCCTCTATTGGCCGTTGATGATACTCCCACGGAGTGAGCTCGTCGAGGCTCGTGTGGGGGCGATGGTGATTGTAATCGTCACGCCAAGACGCGATCAGCTCCCGGGCGTGGCGCAGGTTGGCGAACAGGTGCTCGTTGAGGCACTCGTCTCGCAGGCGGCCGTTGATGGGGAAGACGGTCCCGCTCCTGAGAAGGGACCGTATGCTGGTCCTACGTTGAGACTGTGCCGAATTTTGTGCCTGACGCGTTTTGTTAGGCCATCGGGAAGCGGTCTTCGAACATGATGGCGAACTGGCTTCTGACAGCGTGCCATTCGCGCACAGAACGCTTCCACTCGGACGATGTAGCATTGAGCGTGAGATAGATCAATTTCGCCGCCGCGTCGTCGCTTGGGAAATGGCCTCGGGTTCTTACGGCTCGGCGGATCTTCGAGTTCAGCGCCTCAATGGCGTTCGTGGTGTAGATCAGCCTGCGGACCTCAGGCGGGTAGTCGAGGAACGGGATTACCTCGTTCCAAGCACGCCGCCAACTCGGTGCGATGGCCGGATATCGCTTGGCCAGACCGCTTTCCTCGAACTCAGCCAGAGCCAGTTCTGCAGCATGGGCATCCACGGCCGTGTAGATCGCCTTGAGGGCGGCCGCGACGGCTTTGCGGTCTTTGTAGCTGGCCAAGTTCATGGAATGGCGCAGGAGGTGGACGATACAGGTCTGACCCCGCGTCTGGGGAAAGGCAGCCTCGATAGCCTGGTGGAAGCTCTTCAGCCCGTCCACGACGGCGATGAGGATGTCCTGGACGCCTCGGTTACGCAGATCGCTGAGAACCTTGGGACTATCCTGAATTTTGTGCGCTGACGTGGTAACTGCTCACAGAGGAGACCCACGTATGAGCATTGATAAAGACCTGCTGGACCGGCTGATGGAAGGCCGGTCCCCTGGCGATCTGTTTGGCAAGACCGGCATCCTGGCGGAACTGACCAAGGCACTGGCGGAACGTGCGCTGAGCACGGAGATGGACGTCCATCTTGATGAAGAGCGCGGGGAGGAACCGCCTGAGGGCCAGAACCAGCCCCCCAATCGCCGCAACGGGCGCAGCCAGAAGACTGTGACCACCGACAGCGGCAAGGTTGTTCTGAACATCCCCCGCGACCGGAACGGCACCTTCGATCCGATGCTGATCGCCAAGTATCAGCGCCGCTTTCCCGAGTTCGATCGCAAGATCGTCAGTATGTATGCCCGCGGCATGACCACCCGCGAGATCCAGGGCCATATCGAGGAAATCTACGGCGTCGAGGCCTCGCCCAGCCTGATTTCCGCGATCACCGACGCGGTGATGGAGGAGGTTACCGCTTGGCAGAACCGCCCCCTTGAACCCTGCTATCCGATCGTTTTCATGGACGCGATCCGGGTCAATATCCGCAGTGACGGGGCGGTCTCGAACAAGGCGGTCTTCGTGGCCCTCGCGGTGCTTCCGGATGGCACTCGGGACGTTCTGGGTCTGTGGTTTCAGGCCAATGAGGGCGCAAAGTTCTGGGCAAAGGTTCTCAGCGATCTTCGCAATCGCGGCGTCCAGGACATCCTGATCGCCGTCGTGGATGGGCTGAAGGGCTTCCCGCAGGCCATCGAGGCGGCCTTCCCCCAGACGCGAGTTCAGACCTGTATCGTCCACCTCCTGCGCCATTCCATGAACTTCGCCATACAAAGACCGCAAAGCCGTCGCGGCCGCCCTCAAGGCGATCTACACGGCGGTGGATGCCGATGCTGCAGAACTGGCTCTGGCTGAGTTCGAGGAAAGCAATCTGGCAAGACGGTATCCGGCGATCGCACCGAGTTGGCGGCGTGCTTGGAACGAGGTAATCCCGTTCCTCGACTACCCACCTGAGGTCCGCAGGCTGATTTACACCACGAACGCCATTGAGGCGCTGAACTCGAAGATCCGGCGCGCCGTCCGCACCCGGGGCCATTTCCCAAGCGACGACGCGGCGGCGAAATTGATCTATCTCGCGCTCAATGCTACATCGTCCGAGTGGAAGCGTTCGGTGCGCGAATGGCACGCTGTCAGAAGCCAGTTCGCCATCATGTTCGAAGACCGCTTCCCGATGGCCTAACAAAACGCGTCAGGCACAAAATTCGGCACAGTCTCCAGAGTGCTGAAGTTCGGTACTTTCCAGTCAAAGCGTACCAGCCGCAACAAGCTTTCGACGAAGCCGGTCGTCTGGCGAAGGGGCATGCCGAATAGTACCTTCATCGTGAGAAAAACCTGGATTTCTGCGTCGCTGAGCTCGTGTTGACGACCGCGCTTGCCGGTCGACCGGGCATACCATTCCATATCAGGATCAAACCAGATCGATAGCGAACCGCGCTGCCTCAGCGCCGTGTTGTATGAAGGCCAGTTCCTGGTCTTGTACGTCGTAGGGGGGCAACTGCTCATGCGCCGTTGCTACCCGACTGAATTTAAACAGGGAATCCCTCGCGCCGTTTGTGAAACAAAGCCCCGAAGCCGATAAGATAGGCTCCCAAAAACTGGCGCAAAGCGCCAATCCTTTCCTCAAAGAAATCATGCCGTTCATGGCCCTCATATCTGATAGGAATGTCTCTTATGGAGACACGGCCGGATCAATCAGATTGAGTTTCGTTGCCACTTGCTGCATCACGTCAACCGCCCTCAACGGGGAAGCTGAGGCACATGCAGCAGATATTTCATAGTAGAATTTCGTGCCTTGGAGTGTTTTCGAAGGAAAAGAAGAATGCACGAGATCCGCCTCAATTATGTCGTTGTCTTGCATGAACCATCTTATGAGAACGATAAACGGCAAGGTCTCTTCCTGCGGCAGGCCCAGATCATCGTGAAAACCACCTGTTCGCCTATGGTTGGAAATTTCGGCATCATGATATGCGAAAATGAAGTCGTCATGCCGTGTGCTCAGCTCTGCGCAGGTTAATCCTATAAGGTCTTCGGCGGTATAATGCTTTATTTGAGACGGCTGGGACCAGGCGAAAAAGACCAGTGCGATCGCAGCAATGCAAAACAACAAGAAAAATCCGGCGATCTTCTTCATGGTCCCTCCTACAATCCAGCGGGCCTGCCTGTCAAAATGGCACTCTGCGCCAGTAAGGAAATTGCAGACTACCGCGAAGAACTATACGAATAGTGATCTTCAAAACATCCAGTGGACTAAGCTAATAGGGATTGGAGCTGTCGTGTGGTAACGCAGCGAAGTAGGTGTGGCGATCTGATCTTGCTGCGTCGGGGACGGCCCATAACAGCCATTCGCCGGTTCAGATCGCGCCAGCCGCGGCTTCACCAAACCGGACTTTCGCCACGAGCGCAAAAACGGGTGCCGGTCGAACTGACAGACTGCGGACGAAGCACTTTTTGGCTGCCGCTGGCAAGCTTGGCTGTGACTGTCTTATCTGCGCCTTGGGAACGCCCGCCAACGGGAAACGCTAAAATTAAAGCGATCTGGATCATGTTGCGCATGCGTTTGAAAAATGCGTCAGATGAGAGCGATTGCGACAAGAGGCCAGTTTCATGACAAAAAAGAGAACAATCGCGACCGCACTTGCTATGACATGTGTGGTTGCGCTTCCTGCTACAACAGCACTTGGTCAGTCCTGCTACACTTCAGGAAATTCAGTATATTGTAGCGATGGGTATTCAGCATACTCTTCCGGAAATTCCATTTACGGGAATGATGGGTATTCTTCGTATTCTTCGGGCAATTCCACGTATGGAAGCGACGGGTATTCCTCGTATTCTTCGGGTAACTCCATATATGGAAGCGATGGGTTCAGCGGCTACTCTTCGGGCAACTCCTTTTACGGGAACAATGGGTTCAGCGCCTACTCTTCCGGAAATTCGATATACGGCAATTGGTCGAATTAACGGCATGCCCAAGGTGGAACCTTTAACCGTCGGCTGGATTGTAGATGCACCTTTTGGAGATTTTGCTTTTGAAGCACCAGAAGCAAAACGAAAAGATAGAAGTCCCGCCTTATCCGGTCGCGCTGTGCAGGCGTGCCCCGCAGTTAACGAGCTTGAAAAACGTCTTTTTGTCGTCAAAGCACCATTCGACATCAAAATTGGGGTTGAGAAGGACGGGGAAAATTACGAGCTTTTTTACGATGAGCAGCGGACACGTGTTGACCCAGACGTTATTTCCCGGTTCATTACATTTATGCCGCAGAACTTGTGGCGCTCCCCAAAGCGCCCCGTTTTTCAAATTCTTCTGCCATATGTATTCCTGTGTGACGAAAAGTGCTACTTAACACAGTTTCCGCCTTTTTTGGATAAATTCACATGGCCGGGCCAGATGATCGCAGGTAGGTTTGAAATTACAAACTGGCCGCGAATATTGAATTTCGCATTTGAGTTTTGTGATTTGAATAGTTGCCTTGAGTTAAGGCGAGGGCAACCTCTTTGCTATTTCATGTTTGAAGGCGACAACCCTGAGAGGTCTGTTCGTTTGGTGCGAGCAAAGCAAACCGAAGAAGTGCGCCAATTTCGAAAAGGTATCGATGGTATGCCAAAATTTACTTCCAACACTTTCTCCGTGATGGATGAGGCCGCTCGACGACGTCCAAGAAACTTAGTGATCTCAATTGAGGATGGTGATGAAGTCTAACGCAGTCTTTATAAATGCAGTCATGGATGTCAGGATCGAGCAGGGGATCTTTCATTTTTCTCTCGGCGAGATGGTCCCCGAAGCGGGCGCAGCGCCCAATTTCATTCCGGCTTTTCGGTGTGCGTTGCCAGCAGATGATGCTGTCAACTTTTTTAGCTATCTAAGAGACAAAGCGAACGATGCGAGCCTTTCGGGAGGAGGCGACATGGAAGTTGCCGGATCGGTTTCTTCGCCGGAATCGAACGCTTCGTCTCAAAACGCCCCTTCACCAAGGAAGGTGGAAAAAAGGCGCAGGATCGCAGTTTCTGGTGGAGAACCACATTTGAAGTAGATGCTTTTTGCGAAGCATATATGAGTAGAGAATGGTCACAGTTGGATCTTCGCATTAGGGTCAGGATGCATTGATTTTCAACGCGCTACGTGATTCACGGCTCGGAAAGCGGAGCGGTGACATGAGCGACCTTTACTGGCTGACCGACGAGCAGATGGCCAAACTTGCCCCTTTTTCCCGAAGTCGCACGGCAAGCCACGGGTTGATGACAGACGGGTGTTGAGTGGGATTATCTTCATCAATCGCAATGGGTTGCGCTGGCGGGATGCGCCGCGGGAATATGGTCCGCACAAGACGCTGTACAGCCGATGGAAGCGTTGGAGCGAAAAAGGCATCTTCGCGCAGATGATGGTCGGCCTGGCTGCCGAACACGGCGAGGAAAAGACCGTGATGATCGACGCGACCTATTTGAAGGCACATCGCACTGCGACCAGCCTGGCCGCGAAAAAGGGGGGCGTGGACGCCTGATCGGTCGGACCAAGGGCGGCATGAACACCAAACTGCATGCCATCTGCGATAGCCAAGGGCGGCCGCTCAACCTGTTCGTCATCGCCGGTCAGGTCAGCGACTACATCGGCGCGCGGGCGCTGCTCAGCAGCCTGCCAAAGGTCGACTGGTTGCTCGGGGATCGTGGCTATGACGCCGACTGGTTCAGGGACGCGTTGAAAGACAAAGGGATACGCGCCTGCATCCCCGGCAGAAAGCAACGCAAGACCCCGGTCAAATACGACAAGCGCCGATACAAACGACGCAACCGCATCGAGATCATGTTCGGCAGACTCAAGGACTGGCGGCGTGTGGCGACACGCTATGACCGCTGTCCCAAGGTATTCCTCTCAGCCATCGCCCTCGCTGCAACCGTCATCTACTGGTTATGAATCCTAACCCTAGAAGACCTCCGCAAAGTTTGACAACAAATCATACGTTTGTACCAGCCAGAAAAACGATTGGTGGTGCCTGGTGTCCGACAGCGGTCTTTGACGCAGTTGTAGTAAAAGTGCGCTTTTTCCGCGGCGCGTGAGTTGATCGGTTCCGGAATTTTGCAGTCGCAGCGAACGGCAGGAATGGCGGGCTGCACCGCAGCATATATCCTCGGCTGGTTGCACCAAACGGCCGAGTTTGCAAAGGGCGCTTCCTGCGCTTCGCTGACCTTCAAGCACCGCGCCGCGTCGTCTTGATCGATCCAGCTGATCTGAAGGTCCGCTCTCGGGAGTGCTTGGCCGGATATTTTGCGCCCGCAGCGTGGTCTTCGCTGCGCCTCGCATAAATGTCGCGTTTGGGCTGCGAGCGGTCAACCGGGTTTCGAGGTGTGCGGCTCCGGACGGTTGTATCCGCTAGGCGAACGTCAACTGAAGCTTCCATAGCTCGCCCCCTTGGCTGTGGCGCAGTTAGCATGACCTGGAAAAGGGGCCGACTCCTGTGGAGAAGGACTGCCCTGTGATCCTTTGCAATGACTCAGGGTGTTAGAACCCAGCGGCCGTCATTGAGGCAGCGGCGCAACCGGACCGACTGGATTGACGGCTGTTTACTCGTCTGAAACTTGTAGACCAGTGTGACGCAATTCCCTTCTACATCAGCAACTTCTACCAATCCGAAGGCGCTGGTATCGGGATTGGACCAAATTGTATCGACACCAACGACAGCCTTCTTGGAAGCATAAAGCTCGCTACCCGCGCGCGTCATGATGTTGATGTCATCTTGTGTTAGTCCAGTTCGCGCCAGTTGCCGTGCAATCGAACCCCCTTGGGCGGAAGCTGGCAATGCCGGAAGCACAAGCGAGATAGCTGTTGCAAAAGCAATGAGCAGGCGTGTCATCTGTTCTCCGTCCTGTTTGTTGTCTGAGAGCGGTGGCTGAACCGCTAGGGTCAAATCCCCCGTCTGCCTGCACTGTGTCATAGGACATAAGGCTCTGAAAGCTGGAAGCTGTCCAAGAATACTTTGATCCGGTGCTTGTTGGCCCGACGCTATCGGTCTGAAGTCCACACGTCTTTTGGCAAGTGCTCCAGATCGGCTCCGAGTTAAGGCGGTCAATTTATTCTACTCTTCCTGCGGCCGGGCGGGCATTTAGTGTTACGCTGTCCCATAAATTTATGCCCTGTCAGAAAGTTGTCGAGGCGTCTGCTCTTTTAACCTGGTCAGTGGCCAGTGTTGGAAAACGCGCCATCGACATTATCCAAGTCACTTAATGCAATGAGAGGACCTTGCGCTACACCCAAGCAGGCGAGGGTGATGCGGTTCGCGCGAAGACCAAAGCTTCAGAAGATCCGTGCGCAGAATGCCCTTCCATAAAACCCGCCATACTCCTTTCAATCAAGATGTCTCATTCTGTTCATGTTCGGTGCAATTTGCCAGATACCTCCCAGCACCAGCAAATAATTTGCCCACCACGTCAAGCACCTGCGCGGTAATTCCTGCTAGGCATAGGAAAGCTATTAAGGGCTTTTTACTTTGGAAAAAGGAAGGTGAAGTTGAACCTGGCGCCCCAGCCTTCTGGGCCGTTCCCGGGTGATGCGGCCCAGTACCTGACCCCGCCCCCTATGGACACGGGCTGCGAGCCAATCGTGAAGACCTGTGTCACGACAACACCGATTGGAACTGACCATTCTTTGACCTCCCAGTCGTAAGTTGCCTCGGTCTGCAGAGCGTAGCTGGTCCCTGTAGGCGTCGTGTAAGAGAGGAATGGGTTTAGAAACGTTGAGTTGATCTTAGTCCCTGGATTGTCGTCAAGCGACCTGAGGTGGTTGGCAAGGCCGCCGTAGGTCCAGGGACCCCGCTGGCGGAGAGCCACGGCTGTTGGGCCTGCAGCAAAGGTGTCGGCAGACACCCCGTCCCCACCAGTGGGGTAGAGGAACACCGGACCGGCCCCCCAGATCCAGCCCCCCGCCGTGGGTACCTTCGGTGACAAGAAGAAGCTCTGGACAATGTCGCCGACGCCATTCTGGTTGATGCCAGGCCCATCCAGAGAGACGACAGGTATTATCGTGCGCGTTATCAGGTTCAAGTCATCCCCAAGATCAAAGGGGATGACCGGTTGGATGTTCAGGAGATACCGATCAGTATGGCCGCCATAGCGATCGTAATTGAACTGAAGCGGTACGCTGATCAGATCTGCGACCGGATTGGCAAGTTGCTTGGCGAGGTCATCTGTGTCCTGCGAAAGGACACTGCCGGGGATTATCAACGCTGTTATTGCGGCGAAGAGTCCGGTCAATGACATCCTTTTCCATCCGGGGTGAAAGCTGCCATCGGCATGTCGCGCCTGCTCAGTACGGAAGATATCGATCCTCATAATCAAACCTCTTATTGGACAATGCGCCATGCGGGAAAATTCCTCTGGCCGCCTGCTATTAGGCTACCTGAGCTGAGTGCAACAAATCGCGGCATTCGAGCAGACAAGAGAAAATGCCGCGCCCCGCTGGCGATCACATGAAGTACTTTGGAAAACAGCTTGAACGTGTTTTGAGCTATTGGTGTTGATTTGCGTCAAAACCACCAATCGAGAACACTGCTATTCTGCGAAAGATTTTTATGGGGCATAAGCGCAATGAAGCTGCCTTCTCATTTTCTAGGGACGCTTTGTTCAGGACGCCGCACGTCGCATCGCATGCCCGTGCTGACGAAATTCCGTTCACAAAGTAGGCTCGCGATGGCTGCGCCGTCGAAGATGTGCATTGTTGGCGTGAATGCCTACAGTTGGCGAAAGCCTTCGCGATCCCGCCATCTTTTGGCTAGTCTAAACGGAGCGCTGGAACCAGGTTGCAGCAGATCGGGTCGTGATATCTGGCACCTCGGAGCCTTGGAACTCGTCGCAAGACCACAGCTGAACCGCTGCAATATTGTGCAGGACCGACTTATCCTTCCTGCAATGCCAACAACTTGAACGAACCGAAAAGGAATGAGCCCATGACCCATGACAAGTTTGGTTGCCCGTGCTGCAGTGGCACCTTTGGAAAGTTGTTTGAAGTGAGCCGAAACGTCAGCAAGCTGAAAGCCGCGGCTGAGAGTGGCACAGGCTGGTCCTGCAACTGGGGTATCAACTGGACCAGCATGGGGCGCCGGGATTTCATGAAGACGAGTGCCGCCGGTGTAGGGTTGGCAGCCGTTATGGGAAGGGGCGCCAGAGCGCAGTCGCAGTCAGTCACCGTCTTTACCAACGGCAATGTGCTTACCGTCGATGATGATTTCTCCGAGGTCGAAGCGATTGCTCTTCGCGGCAACCGTATTCTGGCAGTGGGAACCGACGGTGAGGTTCGCGCAGTGGCTGGCGCGGATGCCAAGATCGTCGACCTTGAAGGTAAGACTGTCTTGCCCGGCTTCATCGATGCTCACGCCCATGTCATTTCCGGTTCCGTGGTGGACTCCATCATGGACTATGTCGGCATGGCCCGCTTCACGACCGCCGCCGAAGTGCTGGACCACATCGCAAAGCGCGCAGCGGAAACGCCTGCGGGTGAATGGCTGGTTTTCCGCAACTTCGACCCTGCGGTTCAGGAAGGACCGGATGCGCTGACCTTTGCCGAGCTGGATCCAATCTCAACCGAGCACCCGATTTTCGTTTTAAACGCCTCGGGGCACCTGGCCTATGCCAACTCCAAGGCCTTCGAAGTCTCTGGGATCCCCAATGACATCGAAAATCCTTCGGGCGGAGAGTTTGTCCGCGATGCTGAGGGTAACCTGAACGGCTTCATGAAGAACAACGTGGCGTTCCTGCAGGTTGCCTCGCACTACCCGGGCATGATGGAGGCCGATCCTGTGGAAGGCCTGATTGGGCTGCTGGCAAAATGGGGCGCGGTCGGCCTCACGACGGTCTCGGAGCTCAGCCTTGGCGCGCTAGCGCAGTCGCCTGCGGACGCGCAGGTGATGGCTGCAGCGGCGCAATCCGGGCGCCTTAAGGCGCGTATCCGCGCCTATCCTTTCTATACCTTGGGAACCGAAGCCTGGGACGAGGCGGGTATCCATCAGGGGGACGGGGATGCCATGGCCCGCATCGCGGGCTTCAAACTGGTGGCAGATGGCTCGAACCAGGGGTTCACCGGACTGCAGCGCGAACCATACCTGAACAGCGAAGACCGGGGCCTTGCCTATATGGAACCTGATGAATTGACCGCAATGGCGCTTGAGCGGGCCGGGAAGGGCTGGCACCTTGCGATCCACGGCAATGGCGATGCGGCGATCGATAATGTGCTGGACACCTGTCAGGCGCTTGTTGATGCTGGTGTCGACATCTCCCGGGTCCGTCCGCGGATCGAGCATTGCTCGATACTTCACGACGACCAGATCGAACGGATGCAGCAGCTCGGTGTGTCGGCGAGCTTTCTGATCGGTCACGTTCACTACTGGGGCGTCGCGATGCGTGACGAGGTATTTGGGGAGGAAAAGGCGCAGTTGCTAGACCGATGCCGAAGCGTCGAAGAAGCCGGGGTTGGTTTCACTCTGCATTCGGATTTCATGGTGACCGACCCGAACCCGCTGCACATGATTGAGATGGC
This sequence comes from Phaeobacter gallaeciensis, assembly GCF_001678945.1. Classification (NCBI taxonomy): domain Bacteria; kingdom Pseudomonadati; phylum Pseudomonadota; class Alphaproteobacteria; order Rhodobacterales; family Roseobacteraceae; genus Phaeobacter; species Phaeobacter gallaeciensis. The sequence goes on along the minus strand of NZ_CP015124.1, from coordinate 1,115,346 downwards.
CGTCACCCGGCGCACCTGGAAAGAGCCGGATTACATTCTGGCGCCGCAGGAGACGATATCGGTTGAATCTGCGATCCGGGCGCTCACCTCCGAGGCCGCATGGCAACTATTTTCCGATCACGAGGTCGGCAGTCTTGAACCGGGCAAGCTTGCCGACATGGTCATCCTCGAAAAGGATCCGCGCGATGTACCTCCCGACGCTATCAAAAACATCAGCGTTCTCGAAACCTGGATGGATGGTAGAAGGGTCTACTCGTCCTGAACGCATCACCAAGCATTTTGGGCCCGCTCCTTTGGTCTTCATCGTCCTGCCCCTCGTTTCCAAGTTTTTTATTGACCTCGCCAATGTACTGCTCGTCGGCGTGTTTGCCGCTCTTTAGCTGGTCAAAGCGATGGTTCTGATGTCCTGTGGATCGAACAGCCTGGTGCGACTGGCGCTTCGGCCAGCAGACACGCAGCTGGGCCTGTTGACGGAATGGGCTCTGCCCCAGTTTCGCATGCAACCGACACTGGCTAGGTTTTGCGAAAGCTCAGTTCTGCAGCCGCGCGTTGGCACCAAGGACAAAGTTGGATGACTAAGAGAATCCTTTCACTAATCTTCGGCCCGATTTCAGTTCCTTGCCTTCTGCTTGGCCTGTTGTTCTTCGCGGCCTCTCTGACGCCGTCCCTGATTCCACGTGGCCCTGAGTTGCAGGGCGTGCTTGGCGGGTTGGTCACGGCGCTCGGATATCTGGTCGGCCAGATCGCTGCACTCATGTGGAACGCCGGTGACCTGCCGCGCTTGTCGCGCGGTCCGGCGAATGTGCTGATCTGGATCGTATCCGGGGCGATTGTTGTGATGTTCCTGTGGGTTTTGGCTTCCAGCCTGACTTGGCAGAACGATCTCCGCCAGAAAATGGGGATGGAGCCAGCCGACGCTTTGCACCTCGCGTGGATCTCGATCATTGCGGCCGCGACACTCGTCTGCGCCTTTGTGCTCGGGCGGCTCGTCGCATCGCTGTTTCGGCTGATCCGGGCGCGCTTCTATCGGGTGATGCCGCCACGAAGGGCGAATGTGTTCAGTCTGATCGCAGTCGTACTGATCCTCTTCGTGGTCACACGAGATGGCATTCTGGACCGGACCATCGCAGTCCTTGATGAAAGCTATGAAGCGGCGCAGGCTCTGTTCGATGACGCCCCGCCACCGCCGACTGATCTGCGGAAAACCGGAAGTACGGCCTCCTTGATCAACTGGACGGCAATCGGAAAGCCGGGCCGGGATTTCATTATGTCGGGGCCTGATGCGGAAGACATATCGGCATTCACAGGACGGCCAGCGCGCGATCCGATCCGGGTGTATGTCGGCCGTGCCAATGCGGCCACGCCCCGCGAACGTGCGGAATTGGCACTGGCTGAACTGCGCCGTCTGGGCGCCTTCGAGCGTGAGGTTCTGATCGTGGCGAGCCCCACCGGAACCGGTTGGATGGACCCTGGGTCGCATGATCCGGTCGAATACATGCACAACGGTGACATCGCCACGGTTGCCGTACAGTATTCGTATCTGCAGTCGCCACTGGCGCTGATCCTTGAGACCAGCACCGGTCTCGAGCAAGCTACTGCGCTTCAGGAGGTTGTTCACCGGTACTGGAAAACACTTCCAGAGGGCGCCCGTCCGCGGCTCTACATGCATGGCCTCAGCCTCGGTGCCTGGTCCTCAATGCATGCAACCAATCTTTTTCGGCTTCTGGACGACCCGATTGATGGGGCTTTCTGGGCAGGTCCGCCGTTTCCCTCGAATTTTTGGAACTACGTCCAGAAACATCGCAATCCGGGCAGTTCCTGGGTTTTACCGCAGATCGGAGATGGTTCGCTGGTGCGCTACGCTTCACGCACCAGCGATGCGTCCGGGTCACCTTCCGCCTGGGGCCCTATGCGCATTGTCTTTCTGCAGTATTCCAGTGATCCGGTCGTCTTCTACGATCCGGCGTCTCTTTGGCGTCGACCTCAATGGATGCGTGACCCGCCCGCGGATGATATGTCCAAGCACTTTTTCTTTATGCCTATAGTGACCCAGTTTCAGTTGGCTTTGGATCTGGCGCTGTCCTTCGGCTCGCCGCCCGGGCACGGCCATGCCTACTATGCACAGGACTATATCGGCCCGTGGGTGCAGGTTACAGAACCCAAGGGCTGGACAAGCGACGATACCCAACGTCTGAAAGCGCATTGTGACAACGGATTTCAGAGAGGCTGTTCGAACTGAAATGAGCCTACTGCTTGGGACAAGCATTTCGTTGGCGTGGCCAGTTCAGACAAGCCGTTTGGCGCCACAGGACTATTCCGCCAAGGCAGAGAGCGTGGCGCTTCGTTTGCTTCCATGCCGGGTTCGGATATCCGTTTTCCGTGATCCCGCACTTCGCTCACGCTTAAGCGAAGTGCAGAAAATGGACATTGCCAATCCGTTCCTATCGTCAAATTGGCAACTCTTTGCTTGGCAGCTGTGCCAAGTGTGGGCCGTTCTCACCAGTAACGCACCCTACAATCCACATTGCGCCTAGGGGGACAAACAGGCCGGTTGGTGAAGGGACGCGAATGTTTCAGAGTTGTGCTATGCCGACCTTGGCGCGACTGTGTCTCTGGTCGACCACGCAAAGGGGGGCAAGATGCTTCAGCTTTATTCCGCGATCTGGCGCGTAAGCGGTCCGCGCCAAATTGTACTGATCCTGCTTTCTCTGTCCATAGCCGCACTCGCGGCCGCGCCGCTCAAGTTTCAGCAGGACATCGTGAACCTTCTGACCGAAGGCTCTTTTGACACGTCGGAGCTCTTCATTCTCGGGGGCGGCATGATGGGCGTGGTCCTGCTCAGCCTTGGCCTGAAGTGGCTTATGGGATACCGATCTCAGATCCTTGGGGAGGACGTCATTCGTCTACTTCGCAGCAGACTGCTGGATGGGGCCGTCAGTGAACAAGGAATAAACGGTCGTGTTCGCACCGGCGCACTGTCGACCGCGATTTCGGCCGAAGCCGAAGAGCTTGGCAAGTTCACCGGGTCCGCCATCTCGGAACCGGTGATGCAGTTGGGGACCTTGATCAGCGTGATCGGCTTCATCGCATCAACGCAACCCGTGCTGGGTGTCGTAGCGCTTTCGATGCTGGTTCCGCAGATCGGGATCGTGGTCTTCTCTCAGAGCAAGGTGAACATGTTGCTAGCCAAGCGGGTGAAGATCCTGCGGCGCGCGGCTGACCAGCTGACAGAGACTGAGCTGCGCGCTGTCGTGACTTCGGTGAAGGAAGACTTCGACCGTATCTATGAAACCAGACGCACCATGTTTCACTGGAAGCTGTCGACGAAGTTCATTCTGAGCGCCATCAACGGTGCGGGCACGGTCTTTGTCTTCATGCTGGGCGGAGCGCTTGTTCTTGAGGGTCGAACGGATGTCGGCACGATCGTGGCCGCGACCCTAGGATTGAGTCGGCTGCAAGCGCCGACGGCATTTCTGATCGCCTTTTATCGCCAGGTCAGCGCTAATCGCGTGAAGTACGAACTGCTTCGTACGCTGCCTTTAGGACAGACTGCAGCAAGCACATGAGCATTGTGGGCGGAGAGGAACTGCCCAAAGCAACCATTCAGCCAGCGCCCTTACGCAGCTGGTGTTTAGCATTCTTGTTGAGGCAAAAAGGTCAAGAAAGGTGGAACGAACCGAGATCATGCGTGGCAGTGAACATGGCGCGCCGAGCTGACCGGATCCCACATCGGTCCTGTTGCTGATCAAGCGGTTTGATCTCGGTCAAAGTCCGCCTCAGTACCACAGTCCAATGTTGAAGCGAACAAAACTCACATCGCCCTTTTGGGGTGCGGTCCAGTGTTTGGATTCTACACGGTGGCTGCTGCTCGTTCACATACAGATTTGCTGGACTTCGCCTGTCGGTAGTCCGCCCATTTTTCTACAAGTTTGGAGATTTGATATGATACGTACGATCACCATGGCCGTCGCCATCGGAGTGATGTCCAATATTGTTTCAGCAGAGGAACGTTACGATCTGGTCATCACCGGCGCGCGCGTCGTCGATCCCGAAACGATGCTGGACCAAGTTCGCAATATCGGCATTTCTGGCGAAGAGATCGCCATCGTCACACCAGAAGCGATCAGCGGTGCTGACATGATCGACGCCAGCGGGTTGATCGCCGCTCCGGGTTTCATCGATTTTCATGCCCATGGCCAGGACCCCTACAGCGAGAAGGTTTCCATCTTCGACGGTCGCACGACACAAATGGACCTTGAAGCGGGCGCCCTGCCGCTTTCGGACTACTATGAAGCCAAGGCCGGAATCTCGCTGGCGAATTATGGAGCGTCGGTTGGCCATGCTTCTGCCCGTCTATTGTTGATGGATGGCGTAGAGTCCCACGGCAGCCCAATGATGACCCACGCTCTGCAAAAGGCGGGTAAGACTGGCAATCAATGGTCCGTCAACCAAGCCACGGATGAACAACTGGATCAGATCGATGATTTGGTTACCGACGGAATTCATAATGGTGGACTCGGGATTGGCGTCATGGTCGGATACTATCCATCCGCCCGCAGTGAAGGCATCGCTCGGATGGCGCGCGTTGCGTCTGACAACCACAGTTTCCTAACCACGCATCCCCGCTACCTTAGCAACATCGCCCCTAGTGGAGTGTTAGGGCAGCAAGAATTCATTGCCTTGTCGATGGCATATGACGTGCCACTGGTATTGCACCACATTCCGACAAACGCCCTATCCGATACAAAAGCCGCGCTTGCCATGGTTGACCGGGGCAACGCGAATGGCGCGACGATCCTGGGAGAAGCCTTTCCCTATGTGAAAGGTTCAAGCTTCATCGCCGCCGAGATCCTCTCTCCGGGGTGGCAGGAACGGACCGGCATGGACTATTCGGATTTGATTTGGGTCGAAACCGGGGAAACGCTGACCGAGGAGACTTTCAACAAATATCGCACCGAACGTCCCGACGGCTTCTTCGTGATGGAGCACATAAAAGAACCCGACATGATGGCCGCCATCTTGCACCCGGACATCATCATCGGCAGCGATGGTATGCCTCTGGTTGATGATGACGGGCATTCATTGCCTTTTGACGCACCATTCGGAGCTGGTCTTGGCCACCCACGCAGCGCAGGCACGTTTGGCAAATACCTCAGGATCGCGATCGACGATGGCACCCTGACCATGCCGCAGATCATCGCCAAAACAGCCTATTTGCAAGCTGAATTCCTTGAGCCTTTCGCCCCGTCAATGGCAAAACGTGGTCGGCTTCAAGCGGGAACATTCGCTGATATCACTATCTTCGATCCAGACGAAGTGAATGGAATGGCAGGGTACGATGCTGGGACGAACAGCCTCGCCTCCAAAGGCTTCGTACATGTTATTGTCAACGGACATCCGGTGATCCGTGATGGAGAATTGAACGCGGATGTTCATCCCGGGGAGGCAATTCGCGCCGGGCAGTGAGCGATGGAACACTGAATAGGTCGTGCCCGGTATCTGAAACGACGTTCTAAAGTGGTCAATTCAAGCGACCACGTCGGTCGAGACAGCCGATGCGTAGACCTCTGGCTGAACGGTAGTTTTCGGTCGCTATGCCCTACTGCATGGCACTCATTACATACTTTGCAAATCCGCTTCCTGCGCTTCGCTGACCTTGATGCCGGGCGCAGCATCCCCTGGGGCAACTGAGCAGACTTGAAGGTCCGCCTTCAGGAAGCCTTTCGCGCACGCAGCAGTGCCTTCGCTGCGCCTTGAATGAATGTCGTGATTGGGGCTGGAGCGCCGCCCCGCAAGACTGGCAGAAACTATTCCAGCGCCTAAACTCTGGTAAGGGCTGCTATGAACAGCCCAAGTCATCGGTGAGGGGCTGGGGTAAATACCGGGACGCGCTTGGCGCGCCCCGGATCAGATCGCTTAACGGAACAGCTGCTGCAGTGTCTGTGGCGCCGAGTTGGCAATCGACAGAGCCTGTACACCCAGCTGTTGCTGGGTTTGCAACGCCTTCAATCGGGCGGATGCTTCTTCCATATCAGTATCTACCAGCGCACCGATGCCGCTCTTCATCGCGTCGGACACCTTTGAGACGAATTCGGACTGCTTCTCGATGCGGGCTGCCGAAGCCCCCAGGGCGGCGGCGCCGTCAACCGCAGTCTGAATCAGAGCCTCAATGTCGTCGATGGAAGCTTCAGCGTTTGCGGCCGTGTCGACCACTACGGTTGTCAGGTCCAGGCTGGCTTCAAAATCGACCGAGCTTACGGTGATGTTCGACGCGGTGACTGTACCCGTGGAATCGCGGTCCAGCGAGGACAGAACGGTCAGGTCGCCACCAGCGGTGTTCAGCAGGTTCGCACCGTTAAACTGCGACCCTGTGATGATCGAGGTGATCTGGTTTTTCAGCTCGGTGACTTCAGCTTCGAGTTTCCCGTTGTCCACGTTCTCCCCAGTTGCATTGACCACTTTTTCCTTCATTTCCTTCAGAAGGTCGGTGATCTGTTCGGCCCCGGCCGTTGCCACCGCCACCGTGGATTCACCCAGAGCCAGCGAGTCGCCCACGGCGTTGAAACCTGCAACGTCCGATTCCATGACTTTCGAGATCGCCCAGATGGCCGAGTTGTCCTTGGCAGTTGCGACGTCCTTACCGGTGGAAATCGCGTTCTGGGTGCTCTCCAGGTTCATGTTGATGGAGTTCAGAGTCTGCAGAGCGACCATTGCGCCGTTGTTCGTCAGAATGCTGGTCATAGCTTTTATTCCTTTAGCAATATGAGACGTTTCGTCTCGCGTGTTTGATGCCCCGAAGGGCGTCTCTGACGTCTTTCTGACTATGCGTTAAGCCATCCGGCTTCCGCGCCCCCCCGTTTCCCAAGGCGCGAGGGAACATTACCGTGAGGTTTGCTAAGGAAGTGCTAAATTGGAGACCAAGCTTATGTGAAATCCCTCAAGGGCTTTGTGACCTTGCACATACATAAGGGCTGGCTGGCATTTGATGGCGGGGACCAGGTGCGATATCGCTACGCGCCCCTTGCCGCAGCGGCGCAGGTCCGGTGTCGAGCCCGGAGCGGTGCTTGCCTCCCAGAAATTGCGTCGTCATAGTTTGAAACATGGAATATCCGCCTTGGTTGCCAGCCCCGGAAAACACACACGCAGGCAGAATTCTTGCGATCGCTCGCTGCATCTTTGACATGCACTTCTGCATAGAAAACCCACGCGGAAGCGGGCCGATGAAGGTCTTTGACAATATGTGCAGTGGCGACCTTGAAAAATCTGCGACAGTTCTGAACCTTGCGGGCTTCATAGAATTTATTGATGACTTTGGGCGAAGGAGTATTTTTTCCTGTGAACCAAAGGACTTCTCCGTAATAGCCAATTCCGAAAGAGCCCTAAACGTTGATCCCAAACTTGTTTCGGAAGCAGTCGTTCGCCTCGCCAGCGGTTCTGTTTGCTCAAGCGAGGAAATCCAGTATCTAGCCAAGGAACTGGAGTAGGGGCCTTGAGTTCAAATCACCGCTTTGTCCGCGTTCCCGCCGTTCGAAGGTGGTCGGCGGCTGCGCCTGCGGCGAAGGTCAGCTCTTCCTTGTGCGCCTGCGGCATGGATTGCTCGCCATGTCGCCAGATCCGCCGAGTTTGCAAATGTCGCTTTCTGCGCTTCGCTGACTTTTGAGCCGGACGCAGCATCACCTGGGTCCATTGAGCAGGCTTGAAGGTCCGCTTGCGGGAAATCTTTCGCGCAGGTAGCAGCGCCTTCGCTGCATCCTGCATGAATGTCGTGATTGGGCTTATTCCGTTGAAAAACGCGGCCCGGTAGCCGCTGTGGGTGTCCCCCGAGATTGAGCGCGCGTTGGCCCGCCTCTCTTCAGCAGGCGATTTGTGGTGGCGGCAGGAGCTTTGCGAGCTTCCGGAGGTTCTGGGCGGTGGCTGCGAGGTGGAATTCGTCGCGCGCGCCGAGAGGGCCCCGCAATCGAAGACGGTTCAGTCCCAGGATCCGCTTCAGATGGGCGAACAGCATCTCAACCTTCTTCCTCAGTTTGCAGAAGATCGCGTATTCCGTGGTCTGAGCGATCGCACGGGCCCGATCGCGGGATGGCTCGTAGATCGACCGGAGCACCTTGCGTGCAGGCGCCTTCGGGCAGCAGCGTGCTTTCAGTTCGCAGACATCGCAGTCGGCCTTGCTGGCTCGGTAGCGCAGCATCCCATGCTCGTCCGGCTTCTGCTCTCTGGCCATCGTGAAGGCCCGACGGTTCTGTTTCAACTCCTTGCCGCCCGGACAGGTGTAGGTGTCCTGCTCGGCATCATAGGTGAAGTCGGTGCGTTCGAATGTTCCATCCCGGCGCGCCGACTTGTCAAATACCGAGATATGAGGTGCGATCCCGCGCTGGCGATCCAGCCAGTCCAGCATCTCGCCCGTGCCGTAGGCAGTGTCGGCGATCAGGCGTTCTGGTTGTAGGGCGAAGGTATCGCTCACACGATCGATCATGGTGCGCACCGATCCGACTTCGGCCTGGCGGATCGAACGGGTGGCCTCGATGTCAAGGATCACGCCGTTGTCGGTATCGATCAAGTAGTTGTTGGAATATGCAAAATAGGCTGGCCCACCCCTTGCCCCGGTCCATTGCGACGCGGGATCGGAGTGCGAGGTGTACTTCGGCTCGACCGGGCTGGCCACACCGAACGCCGCATCATCGAGCGTGGCCAGGTATTCCCTGACCGCCCGCGGCACCTCCTTGGGATCGATCTTGTCCGGCTGCCAATCCGCCTTGGGCGTCGAGTTCTGCCGGTTCGCGTCAGCTTGAATGATGCTGGCGTCTGCCGCAAAGCGCTGGCCGCTTGCCAGTCCCTCCGCGATGCAGCGGGCAACCACCGTTTCGAACAGATGGCACAGCAGATTGCTGTCTCTGAAACGGCCCATGTCGGTTCTTGGAGAAGGTCGAGTGGTCCGGCACCGGGGCGGTCAAATCGAGGCGGCAGAACCAGCGGTAGGCGAGGTTGAGATGGACCTCTTCGCACAGCCGACGTTCCGAACGGATACCCATGATGTAGCCAAAAAAGCAGCATCCGGATCATCAGTTCGGGATCAACCGACGGTCGCCCGGTGGAGCTGTCGAACGGCGCCAGATGCTGCCGGATCCCGGCCAGATCGACAAACCGGTCCACCGCCCGGAGCATGTGGCCGACCGGGACATGTGTCTCGATCGAGAACTCGTAGAACAGAGCGCTCTGCGCTTGCTGTCGGGAACCCATCATCGCCGCTCACGTCCACCTGCCACGTGGAAATTGAATCAGCGCTCAGGGCTTCACGCAAGCAGAGTTTTTCAACAAAATGGGCTGTCTGGCGTCATCTGGGGACGGGAACGAGGCGCGCCTTCGCTGCGCCCCTGCTGCCGCAGCGCCGCAAGGCGGCTCTGAGCCCAAAATTACTAACACTGCAAGCGCAGAATGATGCGCTTATGCTCTGAGCCCCAACCTTGGACCGCCAGAAGCTGGATTTTCCGGCTCTGTCACGATGACGGGCTGGTGACGCCATCGGGATAATGCATGGCAATCGAGACGTTGTATCCGATTGCGCTGTGGGGTCTATCCTCATTGTAGTGCCGACGCCAATCCTCCAGCTTTTCGCGGTCATCTGCAAGGCTCATGAACCAGTGTGCGTTCAGGCATTCCGCCCGGAGCTTGCTGTTGAACGCCTGAATGAAGCCATTGTCCGTGGGCTTTCCAGGCCGTGAGAAGTCGAGGGTAACGTCGTTGGCGTAGGCCCAGAGATCGAGGTCCCGCGAGATGAACTCGCTGCCGTTATCGACTCTGATCGTCTTGGGGTAGCCGATCTGCCCGCAGACCCGTTCGAGCGTCTGCACAACATCTTCGCCCCGATAGGTGAAGCGCGGATCGGCCGCAGGGCAGAGCCGGGAATGCGTGTCGACGATGGTCAGGATACGCAACCTCCTGTCCAGGGCGAGCTGGTCGTGAACGAAGTCCCTTCCGGCAGATTGCGCTTGCGCAATCGCCTTTCGGGCAAGGCATCGCCCAGACATCGTTCGGCCCGACGGCTTCCTGACGGTCTTCTCTGAGCTTTGCCTTCACCCGGCGCTTCGGGTGCTTGTTCCTGAGCCGCAGGCCCAACGCGTTGTAAATCCTGTGTGTCTTCTTCATGTTGATTACCCAGCCCTCCCGTCTCAGAAGCACGTGAACGCGCCTGTAGCCATAGCGCACACGCGTCTCTGCAATCTCTTTGATCCGCCGTTCAACGGCAGCCTGATCCGTCCGCCGGGACTCGTAGTGGGAGCTGGATGTGTCGAAGCAGATGGCCCCACAGGCCCTCCGGATCGACACGCCCCAATCGACGCACATCCCAGTGACGATTTCGCGCAAACGGCCAGGCTTCAGAGCTTTCGCCGAATGACATCCTGAAGCATTTCCCGATCGAGCGTCAGATCGGCCACGGTTCTACGGGCTTACGCGGCCCCACTGGGGCCACGGTCCCTTCGAACTCTTCAGCCGGGTGTTCTCATCCTCCAGCGCTTTCAGCCGACGCATCTCATCCGGCAGAAGGCCCCCGTATTTTTTCTTCCAGTTGAAATATGTCGCCTGGCTGATCCCCGCCTTGCGGCAGATCTCCGCAACCGGCGTGCCTTGTTCGCCCTGCTTCAGGATGAAGGCCTTCTGCGCCTCCGTGAACTTAGATGCTTTCATGCGATTCCGCGCCTCTCCCAGCTGGGGAAACTTAGCGGAAAACTCCAGCTTCATACGGTCCAGTTTTCAGGGGACAGAGCATCTTTTCGTCGGGCTTTTCACTCAGACGGCGGTCGTGCCGAGGGTGCGTCGAACGGTTCCCGAGCGATAGGGGAGTGGCCCGGCCGATGTGACCGGACCCAAGGTAAAGGCGCCGATGCAGGATTACTCTTGTTCCGACATGCCCTGCATCATCTGATGCCCACCCATGCCTGTCCCGTGCATGCCGCCGTCGTTCATCCCGTTCCCATGCATCCGTTTCATCCGATTGGCGATAGCACTCATTTCATCAGAGGTGATGGCGCCATCCCCGTCCGCATCCAGATGCTGGAAACGGTCTACCATCGTCTCGCGCAGCATCGCGGCGTGCCAGACCGAAAATTCGTCAAGGGACAGGGTACCATCACCGTCGGCGTCATAGTCTTTCAGGCCCGCCTGCATCTTTTTGCCAGGCATGCCATCCATCATGTCCGCCCCCATCATGGTCCGCATCATGTCGCGGTCCATCCGGGACATGCCGTGCCGTTCGGCGCCGCCGCCGTGGATCTGCATCATTTTGCGCATCATGTGTTTCATCATCATCTCGTGGTGATCGCCCTGCATCTGCGGCTTTTCATCCCCCATATGTGCCCCGCCGGTATTGCCTCCGTGATGGCGGCTGTCGGCCAGAGCGCCTCCGGCGGTGAGCAGGGAAACGGCGAGAATGCTTGCGGTTTTTGCAAATGTCGGCATGAAATCCTCCTGTGGTTCGGGTCGATACCCATCACCTTGGGATGATTGCGCAGAATGGAAGGCCGTCGCATCATCAGAATTGTAACGGTCTGTCGCAAGCCGACTGTCTGATACAATCCGCTACAATTGCGATGGTGAAATTCAAACGGTCTTTCCGGTAGGACAACAGCATGGGACCCCAGCCGCATATCCTTGTCGTCGACGATCACGCGCAGATCCGTGAAAGCGTTAAGCGCTACCTTGAAAAGAACGGGATGCGGGCGACAGCGGCCAAGGACGCCGCCGATATGGACGTGCAGCTTGCGGCGGGGCATTTCGATCTTGTCGTGCTGGACGTGATGATGCCCGGCGAAGACGGCCTGTCGGCCTGTCGGAGGCTGGCCGATGACGGCACCGTACCAGTCATCATGCTGACCGCGCTTGGCGAAGAGAGCGACCGTATCTCCGGTCTTGAGATCGGCGCAGATGATTACCTTGCAAAGCCATTCAATCCGCGCGAGCTGTTGGCCCGGATCAAGTCGGTCCTTCGGCGGAGCAGGCGGCAGGACCCTCTGGCCGGGCGGCTGGCGGGGCACAGGGTGCGGTTCGAACATCTGGTGCTCGACACCGACCGGCAGATCCTCATTGATGACAACGCAGATGAAATCCCGCTGACCAGTTCGGAATTCCGGTTGCTGGTTGTCCTGCTGGAACGGGCGCGCATGGTGCTGAGCCGCGATCAGCTGCTCGATCTTACCGCCGGGCGAACTGCCGGCCCTCTGGACCGCACCATCGACAACCAGATCAGCCGCCTGCGGCGCAAGATCGAGCCCGATGTCCTGCGCCCCCGGATCATCAAGACGGTGCGCAACGGCGGGTACTGCCTGGCCACGGATGTGGAGGAGGAGGCGTGATATTACGCCGCCGGATGTCGCTGCGGGTGCAGCTGACCCTGCTGGTCGTTGCGGCACTGGTCGCAGCGCTACTGCTCAGCCTGTTCCTGTTCGCGGATGAACGCAGCCTCGCGATCCGCGCCGCGCTTGGCTTTGAAGCCGCCGGGCGCGCGGCAAATGTGGCGCGGCTGATCGAGGAAGCGCCTCGCGATCTGCATGCTTCGATCCTGCGGGCCGCGAACTCGCCGCTGGTGCGTTTCGAATTGGCGGATATAGCGTCGGTCCAGCACATGGACCACTCTGACGGCGGCCTGGTCGAAGCCCGTATCCGCACGCTGTTGGACGACAGTTTCAGCCGGGATATCCGTGTCGAGCTGCACCAGATCGAAGGGCAGCTGATGCCGCTGCCCAACCTGTCGCCGGAAATGACCGACATGCATATGGCGATGATGCGGGGTGAGCTGACGGCGGTCGAGATGAACCTCTCTATCGCGATCCGTGGCGGTCAATGGCTGAACGTGGGCACCCGTTTTGAACGGCCTCCGATCCAGTGGCCGCTCTATTCGATGCTGACCTTCGCCCTGTCGGCGGCGGTATTGCTGGTCGTGGTGATCTGGTTCGTGATGGCGCGCCTGACTGGCCCCCTCAGGCGGCTGGCCCGTGCGGCCGACAGTCTTGGACGCGGCGAAGATGTGGCCGAACTGCTCGTCGCAGGCCCAAGCGAGGTGCGCGATCTTACCCGTGCTTTCAACCGGATGCAGGACCGCCTGACTCGCTTTGTAGGGGACCGCACGCGGATGCTCGCGGCCCTCGGGCACGACCTACGCTCACCGCTGACCGCCCTGCGGGTCCGCGCGGAGATGGTCGATGATGAAGAAACCCGCGACAGCCTTGTGGCCTCGCTGCAGGAGATGCAGGGCATGGTCGATGCAACGCTGACCTTTGCCCGAGGGCTGACCGGATCCGAACGCCCTGAAACCATAAAACTGCATGATTTTCTTTCGGTCTTGCGCGCCGACATACCAGGCGGTTTCGATCTTGGCGCCGGGCCTGACACAAAGGCGCGCTTGCGGCCCAATGCCATCCGGCGGGCGCTGCGCAATCTTATCGAAAACGCCAATCGCTATGGCGGCGGCGCCTCGGTGGGCTGGCAGCGCGTGGGCGATACTGTTGTCCTGACGGTTGACGACAACGGCCCCGGCATTCCGGAGGACGAGGCCGAGAAAGTCTTTGATCCGTTCTACCGGCTTGAGGCGTCGCGATCGCTGGAAACCGGGGGGCATGGGCTGGGCCTGTCGATTGCGCGGACGATCATCCAGGCGCATGGCGGCGACATCACCCTCAGGAACCGTGAAACAGGCGGGCTACGCGCCATCGTGACGATCCCGCTTGCCGGAGAAACACCCGATGAAAGGAGAGAAAGATGACCCTGAAACTCTGGAGTATGACTGCTGCGGCGGGCCTTTTCGCCTCAACAGCAATGGCAGATCCCGAAGGCCACTGGGACGGGCATATGATGTGGGGCGGCGGCTATGGCGTATTCGGCGGGCTGATGATGCTGGTCTTCTGGGGCGTTGTCATCGCCCTGATCGTGCTGGCCGTGCATTGGCTGAGGGACAGCCGCCCGGGTGGCGCCCGGTCCTCCGATGCGCTCGATATCCTGCGGGAACGGCTCGCCAAGGGCGAAATCGACGAGGATGAATTCCGCCGTCGCAAGGCCACGCTTGAGGAATAACCTGACCCATCAGGTCAAACGCTCAAACAGCACAGGCCGGGCGCAGATCTAGGAGGCAGGACCGCTGAGGCTGATCCTCACGCGTGTCATAGAACCCGGTTGCGGTCAGGGTCGCTAGATTGGTTTTTGCCAGCATGGATGTGATGATGCTCCCGAAAAGCTGTGCTCGTCAGGCCGTCCCACCGCCGGATCTGGTCAAGGATACAAACCGATACATTTCTCGCGGCCGTCTCAGCTTGCCGCACAGGGCGTCTTCGATATTCACTTCCTGAAAGCAGGCGGAGGACAGGCACGTCTCATTCACTCGGTAGCGCGCACGCCGGACCTCAGGCTAGGACTCATCTGCACAACGCAAAGCGAAAGAAAGACACGAAATGAACAAGTTGACTGTTGTGGTAGCCGTCATTCTGGCTGGGGGCATCGGAGTCGGTGGCTGGCAATACCTGCAACCCGAGGCCGCACCGGTGGGGCATTCGATGGCGTCGCCTGACACGGGCGCGCTTTCCCCCGGCGCACCGATTGCGACCGTCGCGCTGCCGACAGAACTCTCAGGCAATGCCCAGCTTGGAAAATCCATCTTCGAAGCCAAATGTGCCGACTGTCACGGGGAAAACGCAGCAGGGCAGAACGGGGTTGCGCCGCCGCTGGTGCATAAGGTCTATGAACCCAGCCACCATTCCGACATGGCCTTTATCCTGGCTGCGCAGAACGGGGTGCGCGCCCATCATTGGCCCTTTGGCAATATGCCACCGGTCGAGGGGGTCACGCCAGGTGATGTTAAGATGGTCATTGCCTACGTGCGTGAACTGCAACGTGCGAACGGGATCGAGTGATGCTCCTGGGTTCTTGATCTCCAAGGGCAGCAAAATTCAGCATCAACGGAGTATTGATACGATGAAGACAACACCCATTCTGGCAGCAATCGTCATCACCGGCACAGCAGTCGCAGCCTTTGCGCACGGCAATGCCAAGGGTATCGTCAGGGATCGGATGGAATCGATGGAGGCAATGGGGGATGCCGTGAAGGCGGTCACCCCGATGATGCGCGGCGAGAGGACCTATGATGCCGCTGCCATGCGCAACACAGCCCGGATTTTCCAGAAACACGCAGGCGAGGCCCTGACCGATCTTTTCCCGAAAGGGTCTGGCGGTGCCCCTTCTGAGGCCAAGGATGCGGTCTGGTCAGACTGGGATCGGTTCGCGGCGCTGGCACGGCAGTTGGAAATCTACGCCGAGGGCCTGGAGGGCGCTGCCGGGAATGGCCTCGCTGGTGGCGGAGGCATGGGCGCAGGGTCGATGATGGGGGATAGCTCCGGAATGGGATCGGGTTCGATGATGGGCAACGGATCCATGATGGGGTCAGGCACCGGCATGATGGGTGGCAGTGCCGGGATGATGCGCGCAGAAGATATCGCCGCGATGCCTGCGGATGCGGCCTTTGCGATGACGACACGGGTCTGCTCGGCCTGTCATTCCCGGTTCCGGGCGGAAGACCACTGAGCATGCGCCGGGTCGCATTTTTGTCTGGAGGGACTGCGGCATGTGTTGCCGTTGCCCTGACCGCGGTAATCGCATGGCCCGTCGGCAGCGCTCCGAAGCCGATCACGACCGAGGGCGACGTTAACCGGGGTGCTTACCTGGCACGTGCCAGCGGCTGTATCGCCTGTCATTCGAATTTCGAAGCGGGCGGCGCCCCGCTGGCGGGAGGGGCGCCGCTGAAGACGGATTTCGGCACCTTCTATCCGCCGAATCTGACCACCGATCCCGAACATGGCATCGGCGGCTGGACTGCCGAGAGTTTTGCAAAAGCCATCCGTCAGGGGATCGGACCTGATGGGGAACCCTATTTCCCGGCCTTTCCTTACCCCTTCTACGCAGAGTTTTCCGATCAGGATATCGCCGATCTGTGGGCAGCGTTTCAGACCGTGGCACCGGTGCCTGAGGCCGCGCCGGATCATGCGATCGGTTTTCCCTTCAATCAGCGCTGGGGACTGAAGCTTTGGCGGGCCGCGTTTTTCCACGACCCGGGGACGGAACCGCTGCCGGGGCGCAGTGCGGCCTGGAACCGGGGCAGGGAACTGGTTCGCGGTGCGGCCCATTGCGGGGCCTGCCATACGCCGCGCAATCTGGCGGGGGGCCGCGATCCTGACGCAGCCTTTGTCGGCAATGACGCGCTTCCGGGCGGCAGCAAGGCACCCTCGATCCGGGCCGGTAATCTAGCCAAGAATGGCTGGACAGTCTCGTCGCTGTCCTACGCGTTGCAGACGGGCCTGACGCCATCGGGCGATGCCTTTGGCGGCAGCATGGCCGAGGTGGTCCGCGAAGGCACCCGGTTCCTGACTCCAAAGGACCGTGAAGCCATCGCCACCTATCTGCTCGACGCTGATGGGGGAGCAGCCGAATGAACGATGTGGTCGCACCGCGCACTACCTTTGCCGCTGACAATCCCGTCGACCGGTTGATGCATTTCCAAATGCTCACCCATGCGGCCTCGGACATGAAGACACGGGCGCGGGTCACATGAGGGTGCAAGTCATCATCGCCGTGCTGGCAGCGGCAGTGGCTGGCGGCGTTTGGATGCTGCAAGGACAGGATCCGGCGGTGGCCTCCGGCGCCGAGGGGCTGGACATTGCCGAGGGCGAGGCCCTTTACGCCGAAGCCTGCGCTGCCTGTCACGGGGCTCAGCTGGAAGGCCAGCCGGACTGGCGCACACGCGGCCCCGACGGGCGTCTGCCGGCCCCCCCGCATGATGAAACGGGGCACACCTGGCATCATTCGGACAGCCTGCTGTTCAACTATACCAAGCTAGGCGGCAAGGCCCTTATGGCCCAGCAGGGCATGGAGTTCGACAGTGGCATGTCGGGGTTTGGCGACAGCCTTACGGATCAGCAGATCCGCAACGTGCTGGGCTATATCCGGTCCACCTGGCCGGAGCATGTAAAGGAAGCTCAGAAAGCGCGAACCAATGCGGAAAATGGAGAGAACTGACATGCCCCTTAAGGCACCGATCCTTGCACTGGCGATGGCCGCGTTGCTGCCGATACCCGCACTCTCGCAGGAACTCGACGAGGCCCGCGTCCGGGAGCTGGTCCTGGAGACGATACGGGAGAACCCCGAGATCGTCATGGAGGCCGTTGCTCTGCTGGAAAAACAACAGGCGGATGCACAGGCAGAAACCCAGGCAGAGGTGCTGCGCAGCCAGCGCGACTTGATTGAACGCGATCCGAATGCGCCGGTCCTCGGCAATCCGGAGGGGGATGTAACCGTGGTGGAGTTCTTCGACTACAACTGCCCCTATTGCCGCCGGGTAAAACCCGAGGTCCGGGCGTTGATCGAGGAAGATCCCAATATCCGACTTGTCTACCGAGAATGGCCCATTCTTGGCGACGGCTCGGTCTTTGCCGCCAAGGCCGCGCTCGCGGCGCGGGCGCAGGGAAAATATGAAGAATTCCACTGGGCGATGATGGCGATCAAGGGCCGCGCCCAGGAGGCCACGGTCCTGCGCGTCGCCGAAGAGGTCGGGCTGGATCTTGAGCAGTTGAAGAAAGACATGGAGGCGCCGGAAGTGGCTGAACACATCGCCACATCGATGCGTCTGACCCAGGCGCTTGGCTTCAACGGAACGCCGTCCTTCGTTGTCGGGGATGCGCTGGTGCCGGGGTTTGTTGAAAAGGACCAGCTTTCCGAACTGGTGAGCACAGCCCGGGACCGCGCCGAATAACGGGGATCCCGCGCCGGAGGGGGCCGACGCGGGACTGGATCAGGCGGCAGCGGGCTGCGAGTCGTAGCCCGCGTCCTTGATCACGGCGGCAAGCTGATCAGCCGACAGTGCGCTGTCGATCTTCACCAGGCGTTCGCCGAGGTCGCAGGCAATCGTGGCGGCCGGATCGGCGGCCTTGACGGATTTTTCGATGGCGGCAGTGCAGTGGCCGCAGCTCATGTCCGGAACCTTGAATTCCATTTCGAACCCTCTCTGGTTTGGTTACAGGGCGAGAGATGGGGCTTCCAGTTAGGGGAAGGTCAAGACGTGATCTGACCTGTGATAAAATTTTGACGCGCCCTTGACCTTCCAGTGACTAGAACCACCATGTAAGGCACAGCCACACAGAATCGAGGAGGCTGTCATGCCCGAACAAACCCCTGTTACATTGTCCGTCGAAGGCATGTCCTGTGCCTCTTGCGTTGGGCGCGTGGACCGCGGCCTAACGGCGGTTGAGGGCATCCATGACGTCTCGGTCAACCTTGCATCTGAAACCGCACGACTGGTCGCCGACAACCCGGATCGCATCGCAGACGCCATTGCGGCGCTCGACAAGCTTGGTTACCCGGCGCGGGTGGCGTCGGTGACGCTGAACGTGGAATCGATGTCCTGTGCCTCTTGCGTCGGACGCGTCGACAAGGCGCTGGAGGCTGTGCCGGGCGTGCTTGACGTCAATGTAAATCTCGCATCTGAAACCGCGACCGTGCGCTATGCCGAAGGCGCGGTCACTCCCGCCGAACTGATCGCGGCCAGCAAGGACGCCGGCTATCCCGCGACCGTGGCAAAGGCGGCGGGCGGTGAGGATCGCACCGCCCGCAAGGCGGAAGAAGCCCGTAGCCTTGCCCGGCGCATGGCTTATGCCGCTGCCCTCGCGCTGCCGGTCTTTGTGGTTGAGATGGGCGGCCATGTGTTTCCGGCCTTTCACCACTGGATCAACGCCACCATCGGTCAGCAGACCAGCTGGCTGTTGCAATTCGCACTGACGACGCTGGTGCTGATCGGGCCGGGTCGGATCTTCTATCTCAAAGGCTTCCCCGCGCTGCTGAAGGGCGCGCCGGACATGAACAGCCTTGTCGCGGTGGGTACCGGGGCGGCCTATCTTTACTCCGTTGTTGCAACCTTCCTGCCTGCGCTTTTGCCGGACGCGGTGCGTGCGGTCTATTTCGAGGCGGCAGCGGTCATCGTCGTGCTGATCCTGCTGGGGCGCTTCCTTGAGGCGCGCGCCAAGGGGCGCACCGGCGCCGCGATCCAGAAGCTGCTGGGGCTGCAGGTGCGCACCGCCCGCGTGATGCGGGGCGGCGAGAGCACCGAGGTCTCTGTCGATGAGCTGGTGCAGGGCGACATCATCGTCGTCCGCCCGGGCGAGCGCATTGCCGTGGATGGCGAGGTGATCGAGGGCAACAGCCACGTCGACGAAAGCATGCTGACAGGCGAGCCGGTTCCAGCGGAAAAGACCGCTGGTGATGCCGTCACCGGCGGTACCGTGAACGGCGCAGGCAGCCTGCAGTTCCGCGCCACGCGGGTTGGCGGTGATACCACCCTCAGCCAGATCATCCGCATGGTCGAAGAGGCGCAGGGCGCCAAGCTGCCGATCCAGGGGCTGGTTGACCGGATCACCCTGTGGTTCGTGCCCGCGGTGATGGCCGCCGCGACCCTGACCATCCTCGTCTGGCTGATCTTTGGCCCGTCGCCCGCGCTGACGCTGGCGTTGGTCGCAGGTGTATCGGTGCTGATCATCGCATGCCCCTGTGCCATGGGTCTGGCCACGCCGACCTCGATCATGGTGGGCACCGGCCGCGCCGCTGAGATGGGCGTGTTGTTCCGTAAGGGCGACGCGCTGCAACAGCTGGACACGGTCGAGGTCGTGGCGCTGGACAAGACCGGCACCGTGACCGAGGGCCGTCCGGAACTGACCGACCTTGTTCTCGCGACAGGTTTTGAACGGGCGGAGGTGCTGTCCAAAATCGCCGCAGTGGAGGAGCGCTCGGAGCATCCGATCGCCGAAGCCATCGTTCGCGCCGCCCGCGCCGAGGGCGCACCACGCGCTGAGGCGGGCGATTTCACCTCGGTCACCGGCCACGGCGTGCGCGCCATGGTGGACGGGGCGCAGGTGCTGGTCGGCGCCGACCGGTTCATGACACGTGAAGGCATCGACACGACGGCGCTGGCGGCGCAGGAGGCCGAGCTTGCCAAACGCGGGCGTACCGCGCTCTACGCGGCAGTTGACGGGCGGCTTGCGGCAGTGATCGGCGTGGCCGACCCGGTGAAACCGGCCAGCCGCGCGGCCATCGCTGCGCTGCGCGAAAAGGGGCTGAAAGTTGCCATGATCACCGGCGACAAGCGCGAGACAGCAGAGGCCATCGCCCGCGAAACCGGCATCGACCACGTGATCGCAGGGGTTCTGCCCGACGGCAAGGTCGCGGCGCTGGACGAATTGCGGCAGGGGCGCCAGATCGCCTTTGTCGGGGATGGCATCAATGACGCGCCTGCGCTGGCCCATGCCGATGTCGGCATCGCCATCGGTACCGGCACGGATGTGGCCATCGAAAGCGCTGATGTGGTGCTAATGTCGGGCGATCTGCGCGGTGTGGTCAACGCCTTCGAGGTCTCTCGCCGCACTATGCGCAACATCCGCCAGAACCTGTTCTGGGCCTTCGGCTACAACACTGCGCTGGTACCGGTTGCGGCGGGCGTACTGTATCCCGCCTTCGGTGTGCTGTTGTCTCCGATGCTGGCGGCAGGTGCGATGGCACTGTCGTCGGTCTTTGTCCTGACCAACGCGCTGCGCCTGCGCCGCGTAGCACCGGCCATGGATGAAAAAGCCGGGGCCAGCGGCGCCCGCGCAAGCAACGCGCATGTTCCGGCGGAATGACAGGAGGCTGGAATGAATATCGGTGACGTATCACGGCGATCAGGACTGCCCGCAAAAACGATCCGCTACTACGAGGATATTGGCCTGATCCACCCGCAGCGCAGCGAGAACGGGTATCGCAGCTTTCGTGAACAGGACCTGCACAAGCTGGCCTTCCTCGGCCGCGCCCGCGCGCTTGGCTTTACCATTGAAACCTGCCGGGCGCTGATGGCGCTATACGAGGACGAGGGCAGGGAAAGCGCACAGGTCAAGCGCATTGCCGAAGAGCATCTGGCCCAGATCGACGAGAAGATCACGCAGCTCCAGTCGATGCGTGACACGCTGGATCAATTGGTGCACGCCTGCGCGGGAGATCACCGCCCGGATTGCCCCATCCTGAAGGATCTGGCGCGAAACACGACTGACGAAAATATTGGGGAGCCTGTGGTGCGTTGATGAGGCAAGCGTGAATTCGCGGGTGCTGTATGGGGTGGGCTTTCGGACGCGGAGAAAGTGCTGTTTTCGCGAGACCCCTAAGGCATTTTCAAAGCGCGACCAAAGGATGCGGCAGGGTAAAGGCTAGTGCGGCGGGTACATGCGGTATCTGAGTGATCTGCCGCGTCGAGATTGACAACCTGCTAGATCAAACCTTCGGCGTCTTGGGCTCACACTTGGGAGCGCTGATCTACAATACTTCAACATTTCGGCGACCGAGCCTGGTGCGCGACGAAGACCGACCCGCCATCGCGATCGAGGAGAATCTCACTGGCGATGTGATAGGCCCGGTCCAGGCAGGGCGAACGCAGAACCTGCGAGGTTGGTCCAGCCACGGCCAGCCTGCCGGTTTCCAGAAAGACGGTCTGATCTGCATAGCGCGCCGCCAAGGTGAGGTCGTGCAAGGCAGCGAGCACCAGTCTGGTCTGTGCAAGCCTTTGCAATTGGTCGAGCACCTCGAGCTGGTGGTGCAGATCCAGCGCACTGGTGGGTTCGTCGAGGATCAGCAGGCGGGGATTGCGGATCAGGCGTTGCGCCAGAAGAACGCGCTGTTGCTGGCCCCCTGACAGACGATCCATCCGATGATCGGCGAGGTGTGACAGGTTTAACATCTCCAGCATCTGGGCAACTTCGGCGCGCTCCCGCGCTGTGATGCGCCAACCGAGCCTTTCGCGCCGCCCAAGCAGCACACATTCCGCGACGCTCATGGCTGCCTTCACGGTAAAATCCTGTGGCATAAATCCGATGCGTTCAGGCGCAGGCCAGTTCTGGTCCAGCGCCTTGCTGCCGCCGTGGCGCTGAACCCCGGCAAGAGCCTTCAGCAGCGTGGATTTGCCTGCACCGTTTGGGCCAATTACCGCAACGAGCCCGGTTGAGGGCAGCTCCAGCTTTTCAATCCGCAGCAAGCGGCGGCGCCCGGCATCAACGGTGAAATTCTCCAGAACCAAACTCATGTGCGCCCTTTCAGCAGGATGATTGCAAGCAGCATCGGAATACCTGCGATGGCGGTGATGATGCCCACCGGAATGACCGCACCGGGCGAGATGATCTTGCCCAGTACGGAGGCGGCGACCAGCACCACAGCGCCCATGATCGCTGCCATCGGCAGGCCGAAACGGTGATCTTCGCCCACCAGAGCGCGCCCGACATGCGGGGCGATCAGGCCGACAAAACCGATGGTGCCGGTAAAGCTGACGGCACCGGCAGTCAGAAGCGCGATTATCACCAGCACCCGCAGGCGCAACCTTTCGACGTTCAGGCCAAGGCTTGCAGCATTGCCTTCGCCAAGGCGCAGTGAGGTCAGGTTCCAGACTTCACGGGCAATCAATGGCAGGGTCACGGCAAGGATCGCGGACAAAACCTGCACCGACGTCCAGGTCGCCTTGAGCAGGCTGCCGAACAGCCAGAAGACGATCTGTTGCAGCACTTCGGGGGCTGCCATGAATTGCAGCAGCGATTGCAGTGACTGGAACAGGAAAAGCACCGCTATGCCCGCCAGCACCAGCATCTCGGGCGAGGCGCCGCGCAGGTGCGCGACGAGGTAGACAAGTCCAGCTGCGACCAGCGTGGCGGCAAAGGCCGCGAGCGGTACGCCGATCCACATCGCCACCGGCAGTGCCGTACCGAACAGGATCACCAGTGCTGCGCCGAAACCGGCAGCGGCGGAAAAGCCAAGCGTATAGGGGCTGGCCAGAGGGTTGTTGAGGATGGTCTGCATCATCAGTCCGGCGATCCCCAGTGCAGCCCCCACCAGCGCAGCCATCAGGGTCTGCGGCATGCGAAGATGCCACAGGATAGTCGCGAGGCGGCGGTTCTCTGCATCCGGGCCATCGCGCAGGCCCTTCAGGACATCGGACAAAGGCAGACCGGCGGGACCGGTCACAAGGTCCACCACCATCAGGGCCGCCAGGATGGTGAGGGCGGCACAGACCGCCCCCATCCGGGTGATGCGGGTGCGGTCGAAACCGCTCCCTTCCCTCACCGCGATACTCATTCTGCCTGCATCATGAAGGTGCCCTCGGGCGTGATCGGCAGCCAGTCGCCGTAGAACTTCGCCAGTTCGGCCTGCGGGTCGACATCGGCAAAGGTCGCCGGGTGCATCGCCTTTCCAAGGAACCGAAAATAGGCAAAATCCGACAGCGTGCGCGAGCCGCCGTGATAGATGCCGTAGACCTTGCCGTTTTCGACTGCGGGCAGGTCTGACCAGCCGGGGCGACCGAGATAGGCACCGATGCGTTCATTCGCGAGCGCCTTGTCCGCGCCAAAGCCCAACGGCACGGAGGCAGGACGGTTCAGCCATTCAGAGCCGGAGAGAAGGATCACCTCGGGCGCTTGGGACAGCACGTATTCCGGGGAAAGAGGCCCCCAGTTCTCGATCTGGCCATTGGCGATGTTCTGCCCCTTGAGCCGGTCGACAACTCCGCCCCACATGCCGCCTGCATAGGAGTTTCCGACCTCGTCCGGCCCTTTCTGCGCCAGTTCTACATAAACTTTTGGTGCCTCAGTTGACTGTTCTACCCGCGCAGCAGTGTCTGCTGTCATCTCGGCATAGAGCGTCGCGAGCGTCTGGGCGCGCTCCTCAGTGCCCATCGCCATCCCCAGCGCGCGGGTCGAGGCCAGGTGCGCCTCAAGCGTCTGGGCGTTGAAATCGAGTACGAGTACGGGAATATCCGCCGTATCGAACTGCGCCGCGCTTTCACCAAGCGCGTCGTACTGCCAGCCCGCAAGGACCACCAGATCCGGGTCTGCGGCGATAGCGGCTTCGATGGACATGGTGCTGTTTTCTGTGTCGCCCACATCGGGCAGCTCAGCCAGCTGCGGAAAGACCTGCGTGTAGGCGTCCCATTGTTTCGGGCGCCAGTCGGCCCAAGGCCCGCGCGACAGGCCGACCAGCTTGTCCACCGCGCCGTCGCCGACGACAGCGAGGTAATCCTCGTAGTAAAACCCCAGCAGCACGCGTTCCGCCGGAGCGTTGAGCGTGAGGGTGCGGTCGCGCAGGTCGGTGATGGTGATCTCGGCCCATGCGGCGGTGGTCAGCAGCGTGGCGAGGCAGGTTGTCAGTGCAAGTTTCATGGTTTCTCCCTGTGTCATGAAAAGGTCAGGCGGCGACGCGTGCAGGCGCATCGCCGGTCAGCTCGTGAAGGGCTACGGCATCCAGAACGCGGACACGGGTCGGTAGCGGCATGGCAATCAGCCCCGCCTTTTCCAGCGCCCGCATCTGCCGTGAGACGGTTTCCAGCGTCAGGCCGGTCAACTGTCCCAGATCAGCGCGGCTCATCGGCAGGTGCATCTCGTCCGGTCGCCCGTGGCGCTGATGGAAGGAGACCAGCATCGAGGCCACGCGTTCGCTGGCAGTCTTGCGCCCCAGCAGCAGCTGCCAGTCCTGCGCCTGTGCCAGCTGGTCCTGTATCAGATGCAAGAGGTTCAGCTGCAGCCGGGGAATGGCGCTGGCCAGTTCCTCGAATGTGCGTTGGTCGCAGGTCATGACCTCGGTCTCACCGACGGAGGTCAGCGTGCATTTGGCACGGACGCAGCCCTGCGGCGCCAGCGCTTCGTTGGCAAAGGTCAGGGCCAGCAGATGCGTGCGCCCCTGCGGCGTCGGCCTGTCCTCGCGCAGCATGCCGGATCGGACGATCCCCATGAAGGGCGCATCCACGCCCTTGCAGGCCAGTGTTTCGCCATCACGGTAATTTTCGGTTGTGAATTTGCGCTGGATACTGCGCATCTCGGCAGACCTCATTCCCCGGAACAGGGCGAGTCTTGGGGCAATTCTGAAGGCCCTGTGGTCAGGCCACGGGTGTATCATCGCAGTCATGTTGGTTTCCTTGTCTTTGACTGACGGACAAGGGGCGCGGGGCCCCGGCTGAAGGATCAGACGGGAAGAGGCGGCGCGCGGCTGCGATGTTGATTTGAAAGATCTTGCGAAACTGGACGTTGCGCCGAACCTGTTGGCAGCGCCAAAGGCCGAAGCGGCATTTGGATCAAAAGACTGACGTTCGAAGAGGGCACGGTCCCGGCGACGCTGACTTGGACGCAATGAGGCCCGCCGTGATCGTCCTGGGCAGGCTGATCATCCTCAGCAGGGATGATCTCGCCCGCATCGGTCAGCCAGACCTCCTGCGTGCCGTCGGGCGTGCAAAGCACCAACCGCATGCCTTCGGGGCCTTGAGCGCGCATAAGCCCGTCCGGCACGGTGGACGAGCCGAGCAACGCCAATAGCAGCAGCGCGCGTGTTATGAGACTGAGAAAGAACAAGGATCAGGGACCGAAATGGTCCATCCAGGAGCGCCCCAGCCTGTCGGCGGGATCGCCCATGAACGCCGTTTCTACCTTATTCCCGTAGAGCGCGCAGTGACGTCACAGGTGGCGGCAAGAGCCGCAATAGGAGCGATATTCATGGATGTCTCCAGAGTCTGCTCCGGCGCACGGGCCGGATTTTTCACCAATAGGTCGGGAAAATTCAGACGGTCGGAGGCGCTCGTGCCGGGCGTGCTGCTTCGGCGGTGAGGGCGTTCAGAACAGGTGGCTGCGGCACCCAATCTGCCGGATCACAAGACAATTCGGCAAGGATGAGGGCAACAGCTGGCTCTGGCAGGGAGATAGCCGAATGCAGTCGGCAGGCGTCACAGGTTTGCGTGCTGTCGGCATCCTCGAAATCTCCACAGATCGACGAGATGTCCAGCCCATAGGTTTGGGCATAATCCAGTGCAGCCTGCTGTTCCGGTGTTGCAAAGCGATGCGCAAAACCCGACGTTGCCAAGGCAACCGTCAGCAGCACGGCCAGCGTGCGGAGCCACCAGATGGAGTGCATTACCTTCATATCAAAGGTCGATAGCAGAACCGGTGTAAATCGCAACCGCGCAACTTCAGCTGCGACAATGCGGACATCGGCACGAGGGGCGACCCGGATCCGTGCGCCGGGGTAACTTTGGCGCATACAGCGTCATTTGCAAACTCAGCCTTTCAGCCGGTTGAAGCCGGGCCTATTCGCCGCGTGGCGGCATCAAAAAAGCGCCCTTCGTCGCACATGCGGCCTTGGAACATGTCAGATGGGCTGTTCAGCGGGGCAAAGTGGATGAAATTGCGTGCAGGGAGGTTATTGGCCCGCTGCATCTCTGTACCTATAGCGTCTTAGCCCCCTGAAATTACCGATAAGAACCAATGCGAGGCACCTTCATTCTGCATGAAGCAGAACGAAGGTGCGCCAAAGCTATTTCCAGGCGGGGGGAAACGGACTATTCCGCTGCTATTGCGCGCGCGTCGGCGGATTGATCCTTGAAGCGTGACCATTCCAAGTCGCCGCAATAGCGCCAAGCCAGCTTGCCTTCGTCATCCATTGCGATGAGGTGCAGCCAGCCATTGTCAAACAAGGCCCGGACGCCGGGATGGCGCCGCAGGATCTCGGACATGGCTTCGCGCGGAGCCTCCACGATTACCGACAAGCGTAGCGGATCGTGTTGAAAGCCGTCACCGTCATGCACTGACTGCCACGGCAGACCCGGGCGCAGGGCGCCCGTGTTGCCTTCCAGAACGCCGATACCGCCCACTACGTTGTGGAGCAGTTTGTTGCCGCCACCGAACAAGCCCTGCGCCACGGTTGAACCGTAATACTGAAGGCTGATCCAACTGGCGACCACGACGGGCGCCGTCAGGATCAATTCAAGCACGCCAAAGCCATCATCCCGCCGCCAGTCGTAATTATGCAGGAAAGCCTGCCCGGACAGGTCTGCCCCATCGGTGCGGTGGCGCGGCGCGGCTACAAAGGCACGGCATCCGGCCAGGCCCCATTCGGGGCGGGTTTCGGCCCAGTCCCGGGCCCGCTGCGCGACATGCGCTGCGCCTGCGGCGCGCGGCAGGCGCTGGGAACGCTCCGCCCGGGTGAGCGCTCCGGCGGCGGCAAGCCAGGCCTTCAGCTGGGTGAGGTCAATGGGCGTTTCCGGCGGCAGATCCTGTTCAAACAGGGTCACTTTGTCGGTGGTCGTATGGTGCAGCGCGGGCAGGAATGCCGTATCCGAAGGGATATTGATCCCGCTGTCACGCAGCCCGGTCCGGACGTCCTGATCATTCAACAGGCTCGCCAGCAGGCGGGCATTCACGTCCCCGGCGTGACCGCCACAAGCGCCACACTGCAGGGCGCTTTGATGAGGGTTGTTGGTGACATCGGCGCCGTGGCCAACCAGCAATACGATCGGCGCAAATTCATCCGTGAGAGACATGGCGGTCAGCACCGATTTTGCCATTCCTACACGGGTTTCGAGATTGAGCGCGGGGTCCATCTCCGGCACAGGGTCTTCCGTGGTTTTATTGCCGAAACCGAGAGCATCCCGAACAAGCTTGCCCGCGTAGAGCGGCCCCGATGCCTCGACAAAGGCGAAGGAGGACACTGCGGCCAGCTTGAAGCGGCCCCAGGCGCGTTTGGCCCTGGCGCCGTAGCGGCGGCTCAGGTTGGCCGTTTCGGGTTCGGCCGCCTGTGAATTCAGCCCCGGCTGCAAGAGAACCGGACCGCGGAATTCGGTCACATCCGATCCGGCGGCCTTATGGGCGCTGGCCAGGCCAAAGAAACCGGCAAAGCCGATCGTCTCGATGCTTTCATCCTGCGCTTCCAATGCGCGGCGGAAGACTTCCGAACGCACATCGATACAGAAGGCCGCCTGCACGTCCGGGCGCGCCTCGCCCTTGCGCGCTGTCCCGCAGGACAGCCTGTCGGCCAGCACGCGCTGCTCGGCCCGTTCTGCGGCGTCCTGCAGCACTGCATCGATGACAAGATCCCGGGGCGGAGTAACTGGGCTCTGATGGGCCGCGACCACATCTGCCCAACGTGCTGCAATCTGGTCTTCGTAGAGGTCGAACAGAGCTTCGTCGAAGACCATCCGGATGGCCAGAAGTTCGGTCACGCTGCTGTCTGCTGTGCCTTCCAGCTCCGCCTGCCACAACAGATAGCGCCCGTATTGCGCCCATCCGCCCAGCGTCATCAGCCAGCGGTGGAACGCGGTGGGCGCAGCAGCAGTGGTGACGCCAAGCCTTTCCGAAGCGCGGCCAATAGCGCGCCAATGCGAACGGTTGGTGTCAGCAACAAAAGTGCAAAAGCCCGTAAGACCCTGAATCTCGGGCGTCAGATCGCGCGAGGCGAAGTCGCGCCAAGCCCTGAAGGGGCCGCCGCTGCCTGCCTGTTTCCAGAGAGCCTGCCCCTGATCGAAGTGACTGGCGGCCCAAACGCCGATGCGGTTGTCAATTAGCCCGGGCCAGTCGATGCCGGAGACATCCGCTGCCAGTTCTGCCACGGTAGGAAGGGCTTCGGGCGCGGGGCTCTCATCGTTGAGAGACGCTTTCAGCTCCTGCAGGCTTGGCACGTTGAACTGGCCTTGGATCGAAGCCAATGCCTCCTTCAGATCTGTGTCGCAAATTTCGCCCGCGTTGATTTTGCCTGCCCAATGCGTACGTGGTGGGATCGCCCGGGCGCCACCGACCCGCGCGAGACGCGCGGCGGTGACTGCAAGCGGCTCATCGCTCTGACCCAGAAACGGGTTCACTGCGACATTGGCAGATAGAGGGAACAACGGCGGGATCGCCTTGGCAGTCGTGTTGGCCTCTGCGACGAGCTCCAGCAGGGCGGCGGGGTAGGTCTCGAGTTTGGCAAACATGAGGTCGGTTCCTTTCAGGCTGCAGACCGCTTGGACCATCCGTCCAGAAGCTTGTCGAAGATTGCATTGGCATAAAGGCCGTTGGTCAGGTGCACGCGCAGACCTGTTGCGGCCGGGTGCGATGCCCACAGGGGGAAGGTCGCCTGTGCCACAGCGACCACTCCGAAACTGATCAGAGCGAGCAGGATCAGAGCCCATTCCAGCGGGCCGGGGTTTGGGGTCGGAGGCAGGCTGCCAGCGGTCAGAGACTGGGCGATAACCTGAAGGGCGAAATAGCTCACCGACGTCACCAGCGCGTAGACAACGATGCGCTGCGTCAGCGCGCGCGGCGCCGCATCGGCAAAGCCCTGCGCCAGCAAGTAGGCGACACCGAAGATCAGGATGACGCCCAGGGCGATGGCCTGAACCGACTTGCCGTCAAACCCAATAACCGTGCCAACCAGACCATAGATCGCGATGGCAATGACAAAGGCTTGCACGACGTTGCGGGCGCTCGGAACCGCAATTGGTCCGGGGCGGGCGATTGCCGCGACATTGCGCACTGCCTCACCGGAACTGAGGAAGGCATGCGCCTTGTAGAGCGAATGCGCCACGATATGCAGGAGAGCCAGCGGGAACAGCGCCAGGCCGCATTGCATGATCATGAAAGCCATCTGCGCGATGGTCGACCAGGCCAGCGAGGTCTTGACCGCCGGTTGGGTCAGCATCACCAGACCACCAAACAGTGCGGTGAACCCTCCGAGCATGACGAGGAGCGCCATGACACCCGGGGCCAGCAGCATCACGTCGGCAAAGCGGATCAACAGGAAGCCGCCCGCATTGATGACGCCCGCATGCAGCAGGGCAGAGACCGGCGTGGGCGCCTCCATCACCTCGGTCAGCCATCCGTGTATCGGGAATTGCGCCGAGGCCAATACGGCCGACAGGGCAAGCAGGAGAGCTGCTCCCATAGTCAGCCAATCGGCCTCAGCGCTGGTAAGAAGCGTTTCGATATCAGTGGTCCCGGTTGCAGCGATCAGCAGGATTACGGCACCGGCCAACGCGCCCTCGCTCAACCGTGCGACGATGGCTTTCTTTCGGGCGGCGCGCTGTGCTGTAGCGCGTTCGGGATAAAACAGCAGCAACCGGTTTAGCGACAGGCTGGTCAGCGTCCAGGCCGCGAACATCTGAAAGAGATTGCCGGACATGACCAGCAGCAGGACGGCGGCCAATGTCGCAGACATCCAGCCCGTGAAGGCGCCTTGCCGATCCTCACCGTCCATGTAAGTCCTGGAATAGCGCAGCACGATCCAGCCGATGAAGCTGACCAGAACCAGCATCACCGCGCTCACCGCATCGAGCCGCACCGACAGTCCAACACCGAATAACCCGATCAGGGCCGAGGTGCCGGAGCCTTTGACCACAAGGAGCGTTGCAGCCACGGCCGCCATCGCGAATGCGGCGAATGAAGCGGCCTCGGTCAGGGCAGGCACTCGTCCGGGGCGTTTCCCGGGATGGCGCGCCGCATAGAACGCGGCCACCAGCAGGACGAGCGGGCTCAGAAGGGGAAAAAACAGATAAGCCATCATCGGCCTCCTTTGAAATTCGCGGTCAGCGACCTTTCGCAATGGCTTAGGGGAGACCGCCTGATAGTAAAAATTCATTGTTTTTCATTTTGCGTTCTATAAAATCTAACGAATGCCGTTGAACTATCACCATCTCCGCTACTTTTGGGCCGTCGCGCACGACGGAAACCTGACGCGTACGGCGCAGCGGCTGAACCTCTCGCAATCCGCTCTGTCAGTTCAGATCAAGCAATTGGAAGAACGGCTTGGGCACGCTCTGTTCGACCGGCGCGGGCGACAATTGCACCTGACCGAAGCTGGGCGGATCGCGCTGGATCACGCGGATGCAATTTTCTCGACGGGACAGGAACTTGTCGCGACCCTTGAAGGCACGGTGCGGGATCGCAAGGCGCTGCGCGTCGGCGCGCTTGCAACCCTGTCGCGCAACTTTCAGATCGGTTTCCTGAGGCCGATCCTGTCACGTCTGGACGTCGAGGTCATTCTGCGGTCGGGCAGTCCGACCGAACTGCTTGAGGGGTTGGGAACGCTCAACCTGGACCTGGTGCTGATGAACCGCCCACCCCCCGACGACAGCCTGACGCCTTACGAAACCCATCAGATCGGAGAGCAGGAGGTCAGCATCGTCGGCGCGCCCGAGCGGCTTGATCCGGATCGACCGATCCGCGATTTGCTCGCCGAGCAACCGTTCATCCTACCAACCACCGACAGCAGCGTACGCACCGCATTTGACGCGATGGCCAGCCGGTTATCCGTGCGGCCGCAGATCGCCGCCGAGGTCGACGATATGGCGATGATGCGTCTTCTGGCCCGGGAAAACATCGGGTTGGCGCTGGTCGCACCGATCGTCGTGAAAGACGAATTGACCTCGGGTCGGCTTGTCGAGGCCAAAGAACATCCCCGGATCAAGGAAACCTTTTTCGCCATCACCCAGCGACGGCGGTTTCCGAATGCTCTGGTGCAGGATCTTCTCGAAAGGAATGCCGGTTCCGCAGCCTTGTCCTGAAGTGCGAACATGCGTGCAATCTGCGGGCTTTCGAACTTCCTAGGGTTGTTTTTGTAATACTTCCAGGAAGCTCGATTTCATTGGTTTTGTCGACAAGACGGCTGCTTTTTCTTAATGAGAGATCGTAGCATGTCCGCTGCAGGGGCAGATCGGACGTGCGGCGGCGCGGCTGCCCGATCGCAGATAAAACCGGGCAGACTTTTTCGCCGGATTGCGTCAGCCCGCCCATCCACGACCTGCATGCGAGGTTCAGCGAAGGTTCTGCTGCAGGCGCAATAGATCATGCTGGGTTTTCTGGAAGCGGACCTTCGGATCAGCGACACTGAGCAAGGACACGTGCGTTTGGCTTGAAGGTCAGCTTTGCGCAGGACGCATCAAGTGAAAAGTCGATGGATCTGGCGATGCGATGGACGCCCGTGAAAGTCAATTTGGATCAGTTAGATGAGGCAGACACAGTGCTCGACAACGTCGTTTTGAAAGACCTGCTGGGAAAGGAGGCTACCGACCCGCCATTGCCGCGAGAGGGAGGCCGAACCTGACGGTACCGGAAGAACGGCGGGAGGCAGTACTCATTGCAATGTGGGATCATGACATCCCGAAGCGCAGTGCTTTGACTTATCCCGCTGCATTGACCAAGTGCGGAAAGACAAAACGCCTGTGCGATCAACATGAATGAACGCGTTACACACTGTCGCAATGCGCGTCTTGACCAGAGCATTCCTAATGCAAAGATAACCTCACTTTACATTTAATTAATCGCATCGAGCGCAGCGCTAACGGAGAATATTAACGCACGCGCTTGGGATTTAACTATTTGTTAATATTTGGGCTGTTCAACCCTGGATTGCAAAATGTTAAATTCTGGAGATACTAATGACATCACCCAACACCGTAAACGCACCTTCTGCTGGCGGCACAGCGTTTGGAGACGAAGGTGACAACCTAGTCCAAGGGTCATTGTTTGACGATACCCTTAACGGCGCCGGAGGAAACGATACGCTGACGGGCGGAGCCGGGAATGACACCTTCCAGGCGGATCTTCTCTGGAACGGTATGGACTACGACGGGTTTGGCGCCGAAGTCATTACGGATTTCTCTGACGGCGATGTGCTGCAGCTGAACAGCTTTGGTCCGGGTGCTGCCGTGACGATCTCGCTTGAGCACGTGGGCAACGACACGATCCTGACCCTTGGGGCGGGCACCTCCTATGAGAGCACGGTAACGCTGCAGAACTATCACCTGCACAGCTCGTTTCTGCCGCAGGACGGGACGTTCGATGGCAGCTTCTCCATCGTCGGGGACAGCTATAGTGTTGCAACCGATGACTATATTGTCGGCAGCGATGGTGGTGTTGATCAGCTCTATGGCCATGCTGGCAATGACACGCTGGTTGCGGGCGAATCTGGGGATCTCCTGTTCGGCGGATCGGGCGATGACAGCCTGATCGGCGGAAGCGGCTCGGATCTGCTC
Organism: Phaeobacter gallaeciensis; assembly: GCF_001678945.1. Classification (NCBI taxonomy): domain Bacteria; kingdom Pseudomonadati; phylum Pseudomonadota; class Alphaproteobacteria; order Rhodobacterales; family Roseobacteraceae; genus Phaeobacter; species Phaeobacter gallaeciensis. Next base: position 1,082,501 of record NZ_CP015124.1, on the reverse strand, counting down.
TTCGGTGAATGGGGCAATGACACGCTGCGTGGCGGCGAGGGGGCCGATACCTACTACATTGACGTGGTGCCTGCGGACGCAAACGGCGAAGGCTCCAGCTCCGGCCAGGACGTGATCGAGGGGTTCAATGACGGCGATGTGCTGCAGCTGAACAGCTTTGGTCCGAGTGCTGCCGTGACGATCTCGCTCGAGCACGTGGGCAACGACACGATCCTGACCCTTGGGGCGGGCACCTCCTATGAGAGCACGGTGACGCTGCAGAACTATCACCTGCACAGCTCGTTTCTTCCGCAGGACGGGACGTTCGATGGCAGCTTCTCCATCGTCGGGGACAGCTATAGTGTTGCAACCGATGACTATATTGTCGGCAGCGACGGTGGTGTTGATCAGCTCTATGGCCATGCTGGCAATGACACGCTGGTTGCGGGCGAATCTGGGGATCTCCTGTTCGGCGGATTGGGCGATGACAGCCTGATTGGCGGAAGCGGCTCGGATCTGCTCTTCGGTGAATGGGGCAATGACACGCTGCGTGGCGGCGAGGGGGCCGATACCTACTACATTGACGTGGTGCCTGCGGACGCAAACGGCGAAGGCACCAGTTCCGGCCAGGATGTGATCGAGGGGTTCAATGACGGCGATGTGCTGCAGCTGAACAGCTTTGGTCCGGGTGCTGCCGTGACGATCTCGCTTGAGCACGTGGGCAACGACACGATCCTGACCCTTGGGGCGGGCACCTCCTATGAGAGCACGGTAACGCTGCAGAACTATCACCTGCACAGCTCGTTTCTGCCGCAGGACGGGACGTTCGACGGCAGCTTCTCCATCGTCGGGGACAGCTATAGTGTTGCAACCGATGACTATATTGTCGGCAGCGATGGTGGTGTTGATCAGCTCTATGGCAATGCTGGCAATGACACGCTGGTTGCAGGCGAATCTGGGGATCTCCTGTTCGGCGGATTGGGCGATGACAGCCTGATTGGCGGAAGCGGCTCGGATCTGCTCTTCGGTGAATGGGGCAATGACACGCTGCGTGGCGGCGAGGGGGCCGATACCTACTACATTGACGTGGTGCCTGCGGACGCAAACGGCGAAGGCACCAGTTCCGGCCAGGATGTGATCGAGGGGTTCAATGACGGCGATGTGCTGCAGCTGAACAGCTTTGGTCCGGGTGCTGCCGTGACGATCTCGCTTGAGCACGTGGGCAACGACACGATCCTGACCCTTGGGGCGGGCACCTCCTATGAGAGCACGGTAACGCTGCAGAACTATCACCTGCACAGCTCGTTTCTTCCGCAGGACGGGACGTTCGACGGGAGCTTCTCCATCGTCGGGGACAGCTATAGTGTTGCAACCGATGACTATCTTGTCGGCAGCGACGGTGGTGTTGATCAGCTCTATGGCAATGCTGGCAATGACACGCTGGTTGCAGGCGAATCTGGGGATCTCCTGTTCGGCGGATTGGGCGATGACAGCCTGATTGGCGGAAGCGGCTCGGATCTGCTTTTCGGTGAATGGGGCAATGACACGCTGCGTGGCGGCGAGGGGGCCGATACCTACTACATTGACGTGGTGCCTGCGGACGCAAACGGCGAAGGCACCAGCTCCGGCCATGACGTGATCGAGGGGTTCAATGACGGCGATGTGCTGCAGCTGAACAGCTTTGGTCCGGATGCTGCCGTGACGATCTCGCTCGAGCACGTGGGCAACGACACGATCCTGACCCTTGGGGCGGGCACCTCCTATGAGAGCACGGTGACGCTGCAGAACTATCACCTGCACAGCTCGTTTCTTCCGCAGGACGGGACTTTCGACGGGAGCTTCTCCATCGTCGGGGACAGATATAGTGTTGCAACCGATGACTATATTGTCGGCAGCGATGGTGGTGTTGATCAGCTCTATGGCCATGCTGGCAATGACACGCTGGTTGCGGGCGAGTCTGGGGATCTCCTGTTCGGCGGATCGGGTGATGACAGCCTGATTGGCGGAAGCGGTGCGGATCAGCTCTTCGGTGACGATGGCAACGACGTGATCACCGGCGGATCCGGCGCCGATCATTTCCAGTTCGATCTCTACAGCAACGGGGTTGATACATTCGACTTCGGTTCGGATGTCGTCACCGATTTTGAGGTCGGCGATACGCTTGAAATCAAGGGATGGGGCCTTGGCGACCTGTCTGTCAGCGTCACGCAGAGCGGAGCAGATACACTGCTTACCGCAGAAGCGGGTACCAGCCACGAAAGCAGCGTCCTGCTGGAAGATGTGCTGGTGTCGCCCGGAGAGTGGGACCTGAGCGGGGATACCTTCACCCTCTGGGGATAAGCGAACAACATAACTTGCTTTTGGACGGGCGCCGTTTGGCGCCCGTCCTGTTCACGCTTTCGATAGTCCCTGCAATTGACGCGGCAAGCGTCCGACCAGCACCACTAGGAAGATACAGCGTGACCGTCAGACCAAGATGGCGTGGTACAATCGACACCATTCCTAGTGAGTTTCAGTCAGCCATGACATTTTGGACCGCACGGACCAGCCACAGGACGTCCTGATCACGTAGCCGTGCGACATTGATGCGCCCGCCTTGTACGACGTGAATGCCATGGTCGCGGGTTAGCGCGACTTCCTGGGATTTGGTCAGCGGCAACAAAGAGAACATCCCCTTCTGCCGACCGAGAAACGTGAGGGTTCCTGTGCCATAGGTATCTTGTTCCGCTTTGACGATCGTCTCTCGCATCTGTGCCACACGATCCCGCATCTGTTCGAGTTCATCCTGCCAGAGCGCCTTGAGCTTGGGGTCTTGCAGGATGGTGCGAACAACAGAGCAGCCATGGTCGGGCGCGTGTGATGCCCCCGAGCGGACGATTGCGGTGACAGCCCGTTTAACGAGATTGCGATCTAGGGTGCGTGTTTTGACAAAAAGTGCCCCGGCGCGATCACGATAAAGGCCAAACGACTTGGACAGGGTGATGCAGACAATGCACTCGGGAAACCGTTTCGCAATTTGTCGAGCGAGGTCGCAGTCTGCATCGAAACTGCGGGCGAACCCGAGGTAGGCGAGGTCGATCCACGGCACAATGCCGCGCTCTTCCAGGATGTCGAGCAGAGCTGCGATTTGCTCTGATGTCATATCCGCTCCGGTCGGGTTGTGACAGGCGCCTTGCATCAGGAAGACATCGCCGGGGCTGGCGGCCCTGAGCCCGTCGAGCATTTCGTCAAAAGTGAGCTCGCTGCGGATCGAATCGTAATAGGGCAGGGATCGGAAGTTCGCCTGCGCCGCGGAGAGAATCGGGACATAGTTGCCGTAGGTCGGAGATTGCAGCCAGACCGTGGGTTTTTTGGGCATTTGAGCCAGAAGATCTGCGATCACCCGCAGGGCAACCGCACCGCCGGAGGTTTGCGCCGCGATCCAGTCGCTGCTGTAGGCGTCGCCCATGATCTCGTGGCCGAGTACCGCGCAATACTCCACATCGCCCGTGAGCGCGAGGTAGGACTTGCTGGTCTGGCTTTCGACCAGCCGCTGTTCTGCCTGCTTGACGGCCTTCAAGACCGGCGTCTGTCCCTGCGCGTCCTGATAGATGCCAACCGTCAAGTTCAGCTTGTCCTGCCGCGGGTCCTGAGCGAAATACTCTGCCCCGATCATGATTGGATCTACAGGGTATTCTTCCACCTGCTCAAACATTATTCACCCTTTCCCAGTTCGACGGTACGACTATGGCATGCTGTGATCGCACGGGGCATCATCGTGCCGCCTCGGTCGTCAGTCATTACCTTTTCAGCCACATGGGGCGTCATGTTGGGCTGCGTCACGCGCCGGGCGATTTTTCCGTTGGCATATCGCCTTTGACCGTCAGCGATAACGCAGGCCAAGGTGTCATTTCCGATGAATGCGATTTTCTCCATGGCTCAAAAGCGGGTTATGACAGTTGCACCCACGGAGCGGAATTTATCCATCTCCATCAAGGCCTGAGGGGCATCGGCAAGGCTGATCTGCTCTCCGACCAGTCGTGCCGGATCCAGCTTGCCGCTGGCGACGAGGTCAAGCATCGCGCCGTAGCGATGTGCCTGCATCCCGTGTGAACCAAGCAATTCGATTTCCTGCCCGACGATCTTTGGCATTGGAACGGTCGGTGCCGCGTGCTCACCCAGCATCAGACCCACTTGCACATGCTTGCCCCGCGGCCGCAGGCAGAGGATTGAATTGGTCATAGTTGACGGGTGACCAAGTGCATCGAGAGAGACGTGGGCACCTCCGCGGGTGATCTCCCGGATGGCCTCCGGCACGTCGGCCTCCCTACCGTTTAGCACCGTCACGGCGCCAAGCTCCTTCGCCAGCGTCAACTTAGCTGGATCAAGGTCCACGCCGATCACGTTGGCCCCACAAGCCGAGGCGATCATCACGGCGGACAGGCCTACGCCGCCGCAACCATGCACAGCCACCCATTGTCCTGCGCTGACCTTCCCTTGATCTACCACCGCCCGAAATGAGGTTGCAAAGCGGCAACCAAGGCTCGCGGCAGTGGCAAAATTCATGGTCTCGGGTAGGGCGACAAGGTTCAGATCGGCCTGATGAATGCCTACGTATTCCGCAAAGGATCCCCAGTGGGTAAAACCCGGCTGTTCCTGCTGCAGGCAGACCTGCTGGTTGCCGGAATGGCATTCGGAACAGCTGCCGCACCCACAGATGAATGGCACGGTGACCCTGTCGCCGACCTTCCATTTTGTGACGTCATTCCCAACGGCCTCGACGACGCCAGCTAACTCGTGGCCAGGCACATGCGGCAAGTCGATGTCGCTGTCGTGTCCCATCCAGCCATGCCAGTCGCTGCGGCAGACGCCGGTGGCCGCAACCCTGAGGACAACGCCATGCGGCTCTGGCGTCGGGTCGTCCACGGTAACCAGCTTTGGCGCGCTTTGGAATTTTTCGAAAAGGACGGCTTTCATGGCAGGATCTTTCGCTGAAGAGTATTTTGGACGAGATCATAGTCTGGATGAGGGAAATACCTTTGCCAATCCTCCCCATATTGCGCAAATCTGGAGTGGAATTCCCTATGGAATCGTCATTATTGAAAGATATCTACCCATGCCTGACATCGACGCCGTCAATGCCGAGATCTTGACCCTGTTGCAGGAGGATGGCCGCATGACCAATGCCAAGTTGTCCGAGCATCTGGGGATGAGCGAGACCCCCTGTTGGAGGCGGCTCAAACGTCTTGAAGAAAGCGGCATCATCGAAGGTTATCAAGCCAATCTGAGCCGTCGAAAGCTCGGCCTCGGCGTTATGGCCTTCGTCCAGTTGCGCTGTTCCGAGCATGATCAAGCCGCGACGGCAGAATTTCAGCGCATCGTTGAGACGACACCGAACATCCTGGCTTGCCACAACACGACCGGCGCGGATGATTTCCTGCTGATCGTGGTTGCCCGTGATCTCGATGATTACAGTGGTTTCGTCGACAGCACTCTGAGGCGGCTACCCGGTGTCACCAGCATTCGGTCCAACCTATCATTGAAAGAAATGAAGGCGTCGAGCAAGCTGCCCGTCAGTGCAGCATCAATGAAATAGACTGCCGCGCAAGCTGGTTTTCCGTCGTGTTTGAACCGGAGCCTGTAACCGGCCGCCGGACTGAGCCTGTGCCCGCGACAGACCTTTGCGAAGATCTGGGCGTTCATGCGCGGTCTCGTACTGGAACGCTTGGGCGAAGATGGAAACGCCATAGCTCCGCCGGGATGCGGAAGAGGCGCGTTGCCACCGCAGGGGCATTGCCAGGGGAAATCTGTCCGTGATGCGGGGCAGGGGGGACAGCCACGACCCCAGCCATTGGATTCGGTGGAGATCGGAACGGGGAACCATGCCGTAGCGTGGAATATCGCCTGCGCAAAGGTTGCGGTCGATGCGGCACAGCATTGCGTTTGCAGCATTGAAACCATCACTTAGCAGTTGATTTCAGGCGATTGTTGCTGGTGTGCGCGGTGCATTGTTTGAAAACTCCATCCTTGGCGGCGTCTACTCCTTCTTGACAGAGTAAATCCAGTTTGCCTAAGTCCGGCCATTCTGGTCCGGCTGGGAATACCATCCGGGTAAAAGGGAACATGGTAAGGCGTCGGAACAAGACGTCAAAACCATGACTGCCCCCGCAACTGTGAGCGGAGAGCAATGCTGCGATATGCCACTGCCCCAAGAGGGGGCGGGAAGGCGCGGCAAAGCTGCGACCCGCGAGTCAGGAGACCTGCCAGAAGGATCACCCAGTCCGGGTGCGGGGCGCGCCGGGGACAACGGACTTCCGTAGTGGTGGCAATTGAACTGTCTGTGGAAGCACTGCCTTCCAAGGACCGATGATTTGTACATGTTGCCCGCTTATGGGCAGCCACTTTTCCTGCACCGAATGTGCAGGCTGGGAGAACTGAAACGATGCACAAGGTAAGCTTGTCCCTGGCCGCCACCCTGATGGCCATCCCCCCGGCACTGGCAACCGCCCAGGAGGCGGAGATCATCGATCTGGGCGAACTCATCGTCTCCGGTGGTTTTACCCCTGTCGAGGCGCAGAAATACGGTCGCTCGGTTTCGGTCGTGACCAGCGAAGAGATCGAACAGCGCGGCATCACCACGGTTCAGGATGCGCTGCGCTCGGTTCCTGGTCTGATGGTCACCGGTGCAGGTGACAGCTTTACACAGGTCCGCATTCGTGGCGCCGAAGCCAACCACACGCTGATCCTGATCGACGGCATCGAGGCCTCGGGCGGCGACAGCGACTATATCCTGTCTGGCCTTGATACCGCCAATATCGAGCGGATCGAGGTGCTGCGCGGTCCGCAATCGGTGTTCTACGGATCCAACGCCTCGGCGGGTGTGATCAACATCATCACCAAGAGTGGCGGCATCGGCACCGAATACGGTGGCAGCGCCGAAGTCGGCTCGGACGGCTACCGGGCCTCGGCGCGGGTGTCGTCCCGGACCGAACGCGGAGGCATTTCGCTCAACCTCGCCCATGATAATGACGATGGCTACGACTTCTCCGGCAGCGGCGGCGAAGAGGATGGCATCCGCCGCAACACCGCGCAGGTGAAAGGCGACTACCTTGTCACCGAGCGGCTGAAGCTGGGCATCAACCTGCGTGCCTCGGAAGAGCGTTTCGACAGCGACAGCACCTCCTTCACCGCCACCGATGCGGCCAGCTATGTGGTGGATGATCCCACCCAGTTCAGCGACCGCGATGAACAGCTGGCTCAGATCTTTGCCGAGCTCGACACGTTGGGTGGACGCCTGAAACATCGTCTGTCTTACGAGCGTACGGATTTTGACCAATCCTACAACGGCGGCGCCCTGACCGAGACAAAGACGGAAGCGGCGAAATACCTGCTGAGCTTTGGCCTTGATGGCCAGTCGGTAGAGCTGACAGATCACCTGCTGAACGCCATTCTGGAATGGGAAGAGGATTCCAGCCGTTCCAACCCGGCCTTTGCGCGCAAGACCAATTCGATCGCGCTGGAATACCGTGGCAGCTTTGCCAATGGTCTGGATCTGCAGTTGGGTTTGCGCCGCGACAACAACAATGCCTTCGAAGATGCCACCAGCTGGAACGCCAGTGCGTCCTATACCTTTGCGGGCAGCGGTGTACGGCTGCATGGCTCGGCCGGCACCGGTATCGTGAACCCGACCTATTTTGAGCTCTTTGCCAACAGCACCTTTGGTGCCACCACCTATCTGGGCAATCAGAACCTGCAGCCCGAAGAAAACCGCAGCTTTGATCTGGGTGTCGAGGTGCCGTTCCTGCAGGGGCGCGGGCTGGTTGATGTAACCTATTTCGACGAGACGCTGACGGGTGAGATCGAAGCCTATATGGTGAATGCGACCACCTTCTCCTTCCGCAATCAGGCCGGAGACAGCGAGCGCAAAGGTGTCGAACTGGCGGCCAGCCTTGAGGCCACTGAAAACCTCGATCTCCGTCTGTCCTACACCTATCTGGATGCCACCAACCCCAATGGTACGGTCGAGGTGCGCCGCCCCGAACACGAACTGCTGCTGAGCGCCACGCTCGACACTTTCAATGGTCGCGGCTCCATCACTGCGGATGTCCGCCATGTGGCAGGCAACTGGGACAGCCAGTTCTTTGGCACCTATGCCACGGCCGAGCTGCCGGATTACACCACCGTCGATGTCTCGGCCCAGTATGAGCTGAACCCGAATGTGGTCCTGACCGGACGTGTCACCAATCTGTTTGACGAGGAATACTCGGACGTCTGGGGCTACGCGAAACGCGGCCGCGCCGCCTATATCGGCGTCCGGGCCTCCTTCTGATCGATGCGCTGGCTGCCCGGTATAGCCCTGGCCCTTTTCTGGGCCGCCACCGGAGCCTTTGCCGGGCCGTCGCGCGTTGTTACGATGAATCTCTGCGTGGATCAGATGGCGATGATGCTGGCCGCGCCGGGACAGCTGATCTCGATTTCCTTCGTCGCCCGGGATCCGCGGGCCTCGGCCATGGCCGAAGAGGCGCAGGCCTATCCGGTCAATCACGGGCTGGCGGAAGAAATCTACCTGCTGAAGCCGGATCTGGTGATCGCTGGCGCATCTTCGGCGCCTGCAACGATGGATATGCTGCGCCGCCTTGCCGTGCCGGTGGCGGAATTCGGGCCAGCCTTTTCGCTGGAGGATGTCCGAACCCGCATCGTTGAGGTAGGTGAGGCGCTGGGCCGTCAGGAAGCCGCGCGCCGGTTGCTGGCGGATTTTGACCAGCAGCTGGAGTTTCTGCGGGCGGATGCCCCGGACAACCGCCCGCGCGCCGCGCTTTATGCGGCCAACGGATATACTGCAGGCAGCCAGACGCTGGCCGGGAAAATCCTGGAGGCGGCAGGATTTCGCAACATCGCCGATGAACTGGGCTATTCCCATTCCGGCCAGCTGCCGCTGGAGCTGCTGGTGCTGTCAGAGCCGGATCTGCTGGTCGGCACCACCGCCTATCCGCGCAATTCCCGCAGCGAGGAAATCCTGAAACATCCGCTGGTGCGCATGCTGGCCGGGCGCAGCGGCGCCGGGGAAATCCGCAATGCCGACTGGATCTGCCCGACACCGCATGTGTTGCGCGCGGTAGAGACACTGGCGGCAGAGCGCCGCGCCTTCATGGAACGTGAGGCCCGCCAATGACCCGGCTCATGCTGTGCCTCTCGGCGGCGGTGCTGGCACTGTTCCTGATCTCCCTGACGGTGGGGCCTGCAGATGTCGGTGTGGGCGAAAGCCTGGCGGCCCTGTTTGACGATGGCTATGGCCCGCTCAGCCTTGTGATGCGCGAAATCCGACTGCCGCGGGCAATCCTGGCCGCGGTCATCGGCGCCGGGCTGGGGCTGGCGGGCGCGGCGATGCAAGGCTACCTGCGCAACCCGCTGGCCGAGCCGGGGCTGATCGGTGTGTCCTCCTCGGCGGCGCTGGGGGCGGTATTGGCAATCAACACCGGCCTCGCTGCCACCGCCACGCTGGGCCTGCCGCTGTCGGCGCTGGCTGGCGCTCTGGGCGGTGTGTTTCTGGTGATGGCGCTGGCCGGGCAGCATGGGGGATCACTGACGCTGATCCTTGCGGGTATCGCCATTTCGGCAATGGCAGGGGCGCTGACCTCGCTGGTTCTGAACCTCTCGCCCAATCCCTTTGCTGCTAATGAGATCGTCTTCTGGATGATGGGGTCGCTGTCGGACCGCTCGATGCAGCATGTCTGGCTGGCGCTGCCCTTTGTTCTGGCCGGGATGGTGATCCTGCTGCCGCTGGGGCGCGGGCTGGATGCGCTGACTCTGGGCGAGGATGCTGCCCAGACCATGGGCGTGAACCTGAGGCAGCTGCGCTGGCTGCTGGTCGTCGGCACTGCAAGCATTGCCGGTGGCACCACGGCAGTTGCGGGCGCCATCGGCTTTGTCGGGCTTGTGGTGCCGCATATTCTGCGTCCGTTCGTCGACGGGCAGCCCTCGCGGCTGCTCTGGGCCTCGGCCCTTGGCGGCGCCATCATGTTGCAACTGGCGGATATTGCCGTGCGGCTGATCCTGCCCACCCGCGATCTCAAGCTGGGCGTGGTCACCGCGCTGGTTGGCGCACCCCTGTTCCTGCACTTGATCTACAAGACGCGGAAGGGGCTGGCATGAGCGTGCTTTCGGTCCGGAACCTTTCTGTAACCCTGCGCGACCGTCCGGTGCTGCGCGATGTGTCCTTTGAGATTGGCAAGGGTGAGTTCGTCGGCCTGCTGGGTCCGAATGGCGCCGGGAAAACCAGCCTGATGCGGGCCGCGCTGGGGCTCATCCCGGCTACGGGCAGCAGTTCGCTGGCCACAATGAATGCTTCTGAAAGAGCCCACACAGTGGCCTGGATGCCGCAATCGCGCGAGATCGCCTGGCCGATCCCGGTGGAGCGACTTGTGGCGCTGGGCCGTCTGCCGCATTTGCCGCAGGGGCGGCGACTGCCAGCCGCCGATCAGGCTCTGGTGGATCAGGCAATCTCTCGCATGGGGCTGGACTCGTTCCGCAAGCGCGCCGCATCGCGCCTGTCAGGCGGCGAGCAGGCCCGCGCATTGATCGCCCGGGCGCTGGCTCAGGATACGCCACTCCTGATGGCGGATGAGCCCTCTGCCGGGCTGGATCCCTCGCATCAGATCTCCACCATGGAGGTCTTTGCCAGCCTCGCCGCCGAAGGGCGCGCGGCGCTGGTGTCCCTGCACGATCTGGGACTGGCTGCTCGTCACTGTACGCGGCTGATCCTGCTGGCCGAGGGCGGTATCATGGCCGATGGTCGGCCCGCCGAGGTGCTGACGCCCGATCTGATGGCGCGCGCCTTTGGCATCTCGGTCTGGCACGAGACCACAGCGCAGGGCCCGATATTCCAGCCGCTGGAGGTGCTGTGATGGGCGCGGTCACCCTGCAGCGCCCATGGATCGAGTTTGATCTCGGCGCCGAGATGCAGGTGCTGAGCTGGGCGGTGAACCGGCCCGGATTTGTCACCGCTCGCCGCATCCTGTGGCGCGAGGTCAGGAACAGCGACCTGCCGCGCGATCTGGATGTCACCGAATGGTTCGCAGGCGAGTTGGCACAGAGCGGCGGCAGCGACGCGGTCGCTTTCCTCACCTCACGGGATGTGCGGCACTATTGCGAAGCCTTGGCCACGGTCGAGGGAATTTCGGCCCAAGCGGTGGCCACCGTCGGCTTGTCAAACGGTGAACGGATCGGCAACCGGGTGGATTACTCCCGCCGCGACTGGGGCACCATCAATGTCGCGCTGCGCCTTTCCGAAGGGCTGACGCAGGCCGGGCTGATCGAAGCGCTGAGCATCGTGGTTCAGGCCCGCACCGCAGCCGTGATGGATGCGGGGTTTGAGCTGCCGGGGGGCGGTGGAACCGCAACCGGCACCGGCACCGATTGCGTCGCGGTTGCTGCACCTGTCGGGGCAAATCCCTATGCCGGGCTGCACACGGCCACCGGCGAAGCCATCGGCAAAGCTGTCTACACGGCCGTCCACACCGGCGCGCTGGAGTGGAAGGCATCCAACGCCCGGAGGGCGGTCGATGCCTGAGCGCGTGAATATGCCGACAGCGGCGTTGACGCAGGCGGGCCGCGCCTGCACCATCTGGCCGGGTCACGACCGTCCGGCAGACTTCCATTCGGCGCGTTTTGACCGCGGCGCTGAGCAAACCAACCCGGGACTTCCGGGCCACTGACGGAGGCTGCTATGTCCTTTGCCCCTCTTTTCGATTTCATGGCCCGCGGCGGCCCCGCCCTCTGGGTCATCGGCGCGCTGTCGGTTCTGACACTCGCCCTGTTTCTGTGGCGCCTGATCGGGCTGGCACAGGTCGGGGTCTGGCGCAGGCCGCAATCCGAAACATGGCTGGATCAATGGCGGGCCGGAGGGGCAGTACCTGTCGCACCCGGGCGCACGCCGCTGGACCGGGTCACCCGGTCGGCGATGATGGCGCTGCTGACGCCCGAGTTCAGTCCCGAAACCGCAGAAAAGGAAACCACCCGCATCGCCAAGGCCGAGCTGGCCGCTTTGCGTCATGGTCTGCGCCCGCTGGAGCTGATCGCGGCGATTGCGCCTCTGGTCGGCCTCTTGGGCACCGTTCTGGGCATGATCGGCGCCTTTCAGGCCCTGCAGGAAAGCGGCAGTGGCGCGGATCCTTCCGTGCTCGCTGGCGGCATCTGGGAGGCGCTGCTGACCACGGCTGCGGGCATGGCCGTGGCGATCCCGGCCTCGGCGCTGGCCTCCTGGATCGAAGGGCTGGCCGAGCGTGAACAGGCCCGGATGGAGGATGCCGCCACCCGCGTCTTCACCGCAGCCGCTGCCCGACCGGTACAACGGCAGGCCGCGCAATGACACTGGCCTTCGGAGCACCGCGCCGGAAAAAGCGCATCAGCCTCGCGCCGATGATCGACGTGGTGTTCCTGCTGTTGGTGTTCTTCATGCTGGCCTCGCAATTCGGCCGCGACCGGGTGGTTCCGCTCACTATGGGCGGGGCAGGAGCCGTCTATCAGGGGCCGCCCCGGCTGGTGCTGGTCACAGCGGACGGGCTGCATCTGAACGGAGTTCCGGTCGCAGCTGATGCCTTGGCGGCGCGGCTGATCTCGCTGACGCAGGAGATGTCGGACGCCATCATACTGCAACCGGACAAAACAGCGTCGCTCCAGCAGCTGATGGATGCTGCGGTGCTTCTGACTGATGCGGGCTTTACCGGCCTTGTGATCATGGAGTGAGCGGCATGGATTTCTCCACACCGAAAAAGCGCGAGACAGGTGAGCCGATCCTGCCGATGATCAACGTGGTGTTTCTGCTGCTGATCTTCTTCCTCCTGTCCTCGCAAATCGCCCCGCGCGCGCCCTTTGCGGTGGTGCCACCGAAACTGGAGAGCGGTGATCCCTCGGCGCCCGAGGCCGTGCTGTTCATGGCCGCCGATGGCCGCCTGCATTTCGCGGGCGCGCAGGACGAGGGCGCCATTGCTGCGGTGACGGCGCAAGCCGGGCAGATCGGGGTGCTGACCCTGCGGGCCGATGCCGAGGTTCCGGCGCATGAAGTCGCGGCGCTGATCGCCCGGCTCAGGGCGGCGGGCATCGCATCGGTGACATTGACCGGAACCGGATCATGAGCCGTATCGCGCTCTTTCCGGCATGTCTTGCCTCGGCGGCGCTTTTGCACGCGCTGCCGTTTGTGGCGCTTTCAGATGGCGGTACAGAGGCAGAGGGCAGCGGCGGCACCGGTCAGATCACGTTGGTGGCGGCCTCGGCTGAGCTGACCCAGCAGGTGTCCAAATGGCGGCGCCCGCAGGAGATTACCACTCAGGTGTCGGCCGTAGTGCAGCCTGTTCCAATCGCCAATCCGCAGCCCGTCCCGTCTGCCAGCCCGTCCTCTGTGCCGGACCTTCCAACCTCCGCTCCGGCCGTGCTGGCCCCGGCGGCCCAGGCGGAGGCCGCACCCGAAAAGCCCGCATCCCCACCGCCGCCGCCTGCTCCCCCACCGCCTGCGCCTCCGCCGGTTGCTCCAGCACCGCCTGCGCCAGCCCCGCCGCCCAAACCGGCGCCAGCGGCTGAGGCTCCGGCAGAGGCAAAACCGGCAGCGGCTTCGGTGGCCGTGAACCAGCAGGCCGCAGGCAGCGGCCAGCGCAGCGCCCGTGGTGACAATGGGGGCGACGAGACCAGCACCGGAAACGCTGCCCGGGAAGCCAAGCTGAAACGCCGCTGGGGTGCGGCCATCCTGTCTAGGATTGAACGCCAGATGCGGCGCCCGCGTGGCGGCGATCAGGGCAAAGCCCGCGTGCGCCTGAAAGTTTCGACCCAAGGACGGCTGATCGGGGCCTCTGTCGTGCGCAGCTCAGGCAGTTCGACGCTGGACCATGCCGCATTGCAGGCGGCGCAAAAAACACGGTACCCACGTGCTCCCAAGGCGCTGGCGCCGGGTACCTATACCTTCGATTTCTCACCCCGTTTCACTAGGTGACGCTTGCAGTTCAGCGTCCTCGGGACAGGAACAAGGAGTACAGTAAATGCCGCGCAGGACATGCCGGTCGGGACGCATTTCTGTGCCACTGGATGACCGCTGGAAACCTGCTGACCGGCAATCGTGTCAGTCGGCGATTTCTAAGCGGACTGTGTAGGGGGCGGAACGCACCAAAGGTGCGATATCGCCATCGAACGCCCCGAGACGCACCAAGCCGCGGGAGTTCTGGAACGGTTTGTAGAAGATCGCCAGATTGCCCCAAGGCGCATATAACGTGATGTCGCCGGTTTCGGGCTTGTAGCTTGCCGGTGCGCCTGTTGTGTCAAGTTTGCGGGGCAAGTCTGCGACCTTTTCGACCCCGTGGTAATCCGTAAGGGTCAGCTCAAGCGGCAGCATCGCCGCAAAATCCCGTCCGGCAGCAGTATCGTCCAGCGTTGCTGAGAGGCGGTCTTCGCCAAATATGAACTCGATTTTGGTCATGGTGCCTTCTTTCTGTGTCGCTGTACCAGATGTTTCTGCCACGACGGGAGCGGACAGCGCGAGCGCACTCATCAGTGCCAAAGCCGGAGTTTTGAGCCAGTTCACGTTCATTGTCCTCCTCAGATTTCCTGAAATGCGACCAAGGCGTAATTGAGTGTCCCGCCTTGGCCATGATGATCAGGCCTTGGTCATGTCGATGACATAGCGATAGCGGGCCTGTTTTCTGACGACCTTTTCACAAGCCGCGCCGATCTGATCAGGAGTGATCATTTCATAGGTCGCTGCGATGCCGTGATGGGCGGCAAAATCAATGACCCGCTGCGTTTCGGCGATGCCACCGGTCATCGAACCTGCCAGGCTTTGACGGCCGAACCCCATCATCATGCCATGCGCCCCTTCGATGGGGAACAGCGCGCCAACATTGACCAGGGTCTTGTCGAGCTTGAGCATATTGAGGAATGGTTGCATCGGGTAGGCCACCGGCACCGTGGAGAGCATAAGATCAAAACTGCCCATCTGGCGGCGCATGGCGTCTTCATCGGACCAGAGATAAGCCTCGGACGCACCAAAGGATTTCGCGTCCTCCAGCTTGTCCTTGGATGTGGTGAAAACGACAACCTCGGCACCTTTTGCAGCGGCGAGCTTTACCGCAAGGTGGCCAAGACCACCCATGCCGATCACGCCATAGCGCTGCCCGGGCTGCAAATCCCAGTGGTTGAGCGGCGAGAAAGTCGTGATACCTGCGCACAGCAGAGGCGCAAAACCCGCGAGATCCACTCCCGGCGGAATGCGAAGCGCAAAGTCCTCTTTCACGACGATCTTCTTCGAGTAACCACCATATGTGACCCCGCCCGAGATCTTGTCTGGGGAGTTGTAGGTGAAGGTGGTGCCATTCAGGCAATTTTGTTCCCGATCAGCGAGACAGTTCGCACATTCGCCGCAGCTGTCGACCATGGTGCCTACACCTGCGATGTCGCCTTCGCGGAACTTGGTCACCTCGGCGCCGACGCCGGTGACGCGGCCCACCATTTCATGGCCAGGGACCAGCGGAAAGGTCGGCATCCCCCAGTCGCCTTTGTAGGTGTGGATGTCCGAGTGGCAGATCGAGCTGTACAGGATTTCGACCACCACATCCTTTGGACCGGCTGCACGGCGAGGGATGGTGTGCGGTGCAAAGGATCCGCTGGTGTCGAAGGCGGCCCAGCTTTGTACATTGCTGGCGCCAAGCGGGCTTGCGGCCTCCTGCGCCTTGGCCTCGCTGGACAGGGCCGCAGCGGCGAGCGGGGCGGTTGCCATGGCCGCGGTGCCACCAAGGAAGGACCGGCGGCTTTCGCCCTCGCGGGTCAGGATTTCGGCCTTTTGGTTGCAGGCTTCACACATGGGGATCTCCTTGGACGGTTGGCTACGAGGTACAGGACCAAGATACTCCATTCTCCGCCTTGGATAATCCCGGCCTGCTGCACAGCATTCATGAGAAGCCATCATGAATGCTGTGCAGAACAGGCCCATGATCCGGCTGGCGGAGCTCTCTACCTTTTGTCCTATCCAACGCGATCAACCAAAAAGGACAAATGCCATGAAACTCATGCTCACGGCCCCCGCGCTCATGCTCGCCGCCTCAACCGCCTTTGCCCAATCCGTGGAGATCAGCCGGCACGAAGACCGGCCCGGCCAAATTGGAAGCGGCACGGTCTTTACCGGTACGGCCTATATCTCCCCTGTATTCGGCCCCCAGATGAATAATGTCAGCGCTGGCGAGGTGACGTTTCTTCCCGGCGCCCGCTCTGCTTGGCATACGCATCCGGCAGGGCAGATGCTGGTCGTTACCCATGGCACCGGCTGGACCCAGGAGCGCGGTCAGGACAAGCAGGTCATCAAGGCCGGTGATGTGGTCTGGTGCCCGCCCGGTGTTGAACACTGGCACGGCGCGAGCGACAGCACATCGGTGACACATTACGCCATTCAGGCGGTGGTCGAGGGCTCGGCCGTCAGTTGGGGCGACCAGGTCACGGAGCAGGAATACCTGGACTAAAGCGCAACTTAATCATCGATTTCATGAAGGCCGGACATAGATTGTGGAAGAACGACCATGAGCAACAACACACAAATCCCGGCCCCTTTCATGATACGCGAGAACATCAACGACCTGATTGCCTTTGCTGCTGTTGCGGAAGAGCGCAGTTTCACGCGGGCTGCGGCACGGCTGAACGTGTCGCAATCCGCGCTGAGCCATACAATCAAGGGGCTGGAGCAGCGGCTGGGCTTGCGCCTTCTGACCCGCACCACACGCAGCGTTGCCCCGACCATCGAGGGAGAGGACCTGCTTGCCACGCTCAACCCCTGTTTCGAGAAGATCGAAAACCGGCTGCAGGCGCTGAATGACGCGCAGGATCAGCCAACGGGGACAGTGCGGATCGTGGCAGTGGAATACGCCATCGAAAGCATCCTGTGGCCCAAGCTGTCGCCGGTGCTCAAGAAGTATCCTTCGGTGAATATCGAGTTTGTCATGGACTACGGCTATACCGATCTGGCGGCTTCACAATGCGATGCAGGGGTGCGCTATGGTGATCAGGTCAGCGAGGGGATGATCGCCATGCGGATCGGCCCGGATGAGCGGATGGTCTGTGTCGGTGCCCCTGAGTATTTCAAGGAAATGGGCACACCGCAGGTGCCACAGGACCTGTCCGATCACCGCTGTATCAACCTGCGTCTTTCCACCCACGGCGCGCTTTATGCCTGGGAGTTTGAGGACAAGGACGGCAACGAGATCAACGTCAAAGTCAAAGGTCAGGCCTGTTTCAACACGGTCAATCCAGTGATGCAGGCGGCCACGGATGGGCATGGTCTTGCCCTCATCCCGGAACGCCTTGCCCAGTCGCGTCTCGACAGTGGCGCGCTGCAGATGTGCCTTGGTGATTATTCTCCCTATTTTTCGGGCTTCCACCTTTATTACCCCAGCCGCCAACGCCCGTCCTCGGCGTTCAGCGTGGTGCTGGAGGCTCTGCGTGAACGCGGCTGAGACCAAAGGAAGGGTATGAGGCTAGGCATTCATGAAATGGCATCATGAGTGGGGTGATCAGGACGGGCATTAAGCTTTCGGGAAAAGGGGCCACATCATTAGGCAGAAGCAACCCAACAGGAGATCCCGATGAAGACCTCTATTGCCGCCTCTGCCTTTGCGCTGATGACCAGCCCGGCCTTTGCCCAGGATGTGAAAACCACGCTGCCCGATGCAGTGGGGCAAGTCTCCCCGGCGCTGGAAGCCTATGCCACGGATACGATCTTCGGCTCGGAATGGACCAATGAGGCGCTGTCGACGCGTGACCGTGCACTGCTGACATTCGCAGCGCTTGTGACACGTCACGAAACGGAAAATCTTGGCAGCTATGTCGCGCTGGCACTGGACGCGGGCGTGACCCCGGCAGAGTTGTCCGAGACGATCACCCACATGGCCTTCTACACTGGTTTTGGCAATGCAACCGCAGCGTCCGACGCCGCAGCGCCTGTGTTTGCCGCCCGCGGCGTGTCGATCGATGCCTTGCCGCCCGTGTCCCCGGATCTGTTGCCGCTCAATGAAGAGGCCGAAGCCGCCCGTGAAAAGCTTGTCAGTGGCCTTTATAGCGACGTCAGTATCGGTGTTGTCGACAACACCCGCGAGGTGCTTTTTCTGGACCTCTGGCTGCGCCCGGATCTTGCCCCCCGCGACCGCAGCCTTGTGACCGTCGCCGCCTTGATCGCCGCAGGTCAGCCCGAGCAGATGACCTTTCACCTGAACCGCGCCATGGACAATGGTCTCTCGCAGGAGGAAGCTGGGGCCATGCTGTCGCACCTTGCCTTCTACGCGGGCTGGCCAAAGGTATTCTCGGCCATGCCCATTGCCAAAGAGGTGTTTGAAAATCGCGGGCAATAAGACCGCATGAAGGTTTGGGAAAGGCGGCAAAGTCAGAAGGAGAGATGCATGAAGATCGGAATTCTCGGCTCCGGCCTTATGGGCGCCAAGCTTGGCGCACTCTGGGCAGCCTGTGGTCATGACGTGTGTTTCTCCTATTCTCGCAGCACTGCCAAGCTCGCGCGTCTCGCAGGCGATTGCGGCGGAACATCGGGCACGGTTGCCGAAGCGGTCTCAGGAGCGGATGTGCTGCTTCTTGCGGTGCATTGGTCACGCATCGACGATGCCCTGCAGCAGGCCGGAGATCTGGCGGGAAAGGTCGTGCTCAATTGCTGCGTGCCGCTGAATGACAGCAACACAGAGCTGGTGGTGGGCACAACGTCCTCGGGCGCCGAAGAACTGGCCAAGGCCCGGCCCAAAGCCCGCTGGGTGTCGTGTTTCAACACCATCCCGTCCGAGAGTTTCCGGCCTGTGTTTGACCGCAAGGGACAAACGCCCTCGCCGCAGGTCTTTACCTATGGTGATGATGCGGAGGCAAAGGAGATCGCGGGGACGCTGATCCGGGACATCGGGTTTGAACCGCTTGAAACCGGGGGGCTGCGCAATGGGCGTTTTGTCGAACCCTTTGCCATGGCGACGGTCGAGCTGGCCTATGTGCAGCCCGGCGGTCCGGCGCTGACCTATCGATTTGAAAAACTGCGCGGCTGACCGCGCATGAAAGGAGATCAACCATGAAAATCATCCGTTCCGGCAGCGCGCCGTCCAGACCGGGCCCCGAAGACTGGTTCACCGGCTCGGTCCGGATCGACCCGGTGTTTCAGGCCGAAGACCCCGGGCGGGTCAGCGGTGCCCATGTGACGTTCGAACCCGGCGCCCGCACCGCGTGGCACACTCATCCGGCAGGGCAAACCATCATCATCACATTTGGCCGCGGACGTGTGCAGCGCGAAGGCGGCCCCGTCGAAGAGGTTAGCGCAGGCGATGTAGTCTGGTTCCCGGCTGGTGAAAAACACTGGCACGGCGCATCGCCTGACACCGCCATGAGCCACCACGCCATCCAGGAAAGCATCGATGGTGTCGCCGTTGACTGGATGGAGAAGGTCAGCGACGAAGACTACAACGGCTGATCTTTGGGGCGAGCAGGCGGGTTAGACCTGCTCGCTGCCCAAGGGTCTTGCATCGGCGATAGTTGCCGCGGGCATCAAGGACGCATGGCACAGTGAGCGCCGCCTTGGCGTTCCGCCATTAATGATCTGAACTCATCAGTGGGTTCAATTCTGCATGGATTATCGCAGGAGCCTGCCTGCCATAAGTTCCACCCCATCAGATACGCACTGGAACTTCTGCCGCTCGATCGACGGCAGGGGAGCCATTGGCGATACACTATGACAAAGGAAAACCCCAATGATCCTTCAAGAAACTTACACTCTTTCCAATGGCGTCGAGATTCCGAAACTTGGTCTTGGCACCTGGATGATCGACGACGCGGTAGTTGCGGATGCGGTCAAGGCGGCTGTGAACCTTGGCTATCGCCACATCGACACCGCGCAGGCCTATGCCAACGAACGCGGTGTTGGCGAAGGAGTCCGTGACTGCGGCGTGGCCCGCGACGAGATTTTCGTGACCACCAAGCTGGACGCCGGCATCAAGACCTATGACGAGGCCAAGGCAGCCATCGACGGCTCTCTTGCCACGATGGGGTTGGACTATATCGATCTGATGATCATCCACAGCCCGCAGCCGTGGGAAAATTTTGCAGGCGACGACCGGTACTTCGAAGGCAATCTGGCGGCGTGGAAAGCGCTGGAAGAGGCGCTTGAAGCAGGAAAACTGCGCGCCATCGGTGTGTCCAATTTCCAGAAGGAAGATCTCGACAACCTGATCGAGAACGCCACCGTCAAACCGATGCTGAACCAGATCCTGGCCCATATCAGCAACACGCCCTTTGACCTGATCGACCACACCAAGAGCAAAGGGATCCTTGTCGAGGCCTATTCGCCTGTCGGTCATGGTGAGCTGTTCAAGAATACCGAGGTCGGCGCAATGGCCGAGAAATACGGCGTCAGCATCCCGCAGCTTGGCATTCGCTATTGTCTGCAGCTGGGCCTGCTGCCTTTGCCGAAGACCGGAAACCCGGATCACATGGCCAACAACGCGGCGGTGGATTTCGAAATCTCCGACACAGATATGGATGCACTTAAGTCCATCGAGAAGATCAAGGACTACGGCGAACATAGTTTCTTCCCGGTCTACGGCGGCAAGATGTAAGCGGCGCCTTCAGGATCGGCCGATACTGAAACAACCGGTGGGGCCCGTGGTCCCGCCGGTCTATTTGTCGGTTCTGCTTGGCGTGCCCGCGACAGTTAGGGCGCGAGAATACGGGCACATGGTGGGCTGGGACCATAGTCACGGGGTCGGAATGATCTTTGGCCCCGTGCTTTGGATGACCGACCTGGGTCTGGTGGTCGCCGGGCTGATCTGGCTGGTGCGCGGGGGCGACGGGACGTCATCGCAGCGCAAAGCGTCCGGCGCGCAGTCCGAACTCGATATGCGATTTGCCCGTGGCGAAATCGATTCATAAGAATACGCCGCGCGCAAAAATTATTGATTTCATAAGCTTGCGGGCCGCTTGGGGGAGCTTCCATATAGCCGCTGCAAGGATCATAGCCGTTGCAAGGATCGTCGGGCATAGGCAGTGAGAGAGATCTGAACGCATCAAAAATGCCTCGACTGTGTGTTATTCGAATTTTAGAATGTGATAAGCACACGAGATGAGGGAGGATTCAGACATGCGTGGAATGCTATTGGGCCTTTGTATAGCCGCCATCGCGGCGCCTGCACTGGCGGATAAGGTCGGCATCACCAAGGACATGATGAGCGTGACCGTGACAACGCCTGGCGGCGCGGTTGAGATCAAGCGCAATCAGGATCCCGACGCGCGTCTGGGTGAACCTTGGACAAAGACCTCGCGCCCCTGTCCCAATTTCTGCATCCAGCCGATGACACCGGCACCCGGGGTGACGACCATTGGCGAGCTGGAGGTGCTGGAGTTCCTGAAATCCGGGGAGGCGTTGCTTGTCGATGGGCGCGTTCGCCCGCAGTACGAGCAGGGCACAATTCCGGGTGCCATGTCGGTGCCTTACACCGAGGCTGCCGACCGGTTGGAGGAATTCGGCTGCGAGGTGGATTTCGATGGCTGGATCTGCGAGGGCGAGGTGCCGTCGGTGGTCCTGTTCTGCAACGGGCCATGGTGCGGCCAGTCCCCGACGGCCGCGCGCCGCATGATCGAGGCGGGCTTCCCGGCCGAGAAGATCTACTACTATCGCGGTGGCATGCAGAGTTGGAACATGCTGGGCCTGACCGTGGTGCCGGGCGGCTCCTGAGGCGGCCCAGACCGATTTGCTATGGCGCGCGCCTTGAGGTGGATGATGCTGCAAGGCGCGCGCAATCGGGTCCGGAAACCGGGCAGGCGGTGCCTCAGGCGACCACCCGGTCTGCCTCCCAGGACCCAGCAGCCTCCAGGATCCGCTCGGGATTGCGATAGGCATCGCGTAGCAGCCGTTCATACAGCGCGCCTTCTGACTGCCGCGTGACGGGGCCGCCGATCAGCGCTGCAAGAGCCTCTTCCAGCGCATCGACCGTGCCGGAG
The DNA here is from genome assembly GCF_001678945.1 of Phaeobacter gallaeciensis. Classification (NCBI taxonomy): domain Bacteria; kingdom Pseudomonadati; phylum Pseudomonadota; class Alphaproteobacteria; order Rhodobacterales; family Roseobacteraceae; genus Phaeobacter; species Phaeobacter gallaeciensis. The sequence goes on along the minus strand of NZ_CP015124.1, from coordinate 1,060,544 downwards.
CCTTCGTCGAATTGCGCCTTCTTGCGCCAGACCAGATCCGGCGGCAGCAGGTCTTCGCAGGCTTTGCGCAGGATCCACTTTTCCGTCGTTGCGCCGGTTGCATCCGGAGCCGCAGGATCGGTGCGGCGCATCTTCAGATCTGCGGGGATGGACTGGGCAAAATCGATCAGCTCCCGATCCAGGAACGGAGTTCGGGCCTCGAGGCTCTCGGACATGGTGACGCGGTCGACCCGTTGCAGATTGATGTTGTGCATGGTGCCAAGGGACCGGGTCAGCTCATCTGCCAGTGCTCGGGGATCGTCGACGTAGCCGTGGTGATAGGTATAGCCGGCGAACAATTCGTCGGCGCCTTCGCCGGTCAGTACCGCCTTGAGCCTGGCCCGGGCCAGCCGTGCTGCGAACAGGGTAGGGAGGGCCGAGCGCACCAGATCCACATCAGCCGATTCCAGATGATAAAGGACATGCGGCAGGGCTTCGGCCACGTCCTGCGCGGTAAAGACCGTCTCGTAATGGTCTGATCCGATATGTTCAGCCACGGCGCGCGCGGCAACCAGATCGGGGCTGCCCTTGGTGCCGACGGCAAAGGTCTTGAGCGGACCCAGCCCCTGTGCCTTGCGCGCCTTCTGGGCAAGCGCCGCGATGATCGAGCTGTCCAGCCCGCCGGAGAGGAAGCTGCCCACCTCCACATCCGCGACCATCCATTTGGCAACGGCTCCCTCCAGTACCAGACGCAGTTCCTGCGCAGTGCCGTCGATATCGAGATCCGGGCCCGCTGCGGCAGCGCCCTGAGGCGTGCGGTACCATTGCCGCCAGCCGGTGCGGCTGTCGAACAGATGCCCGGGCGGGACCGCTTCGACCTGCTCGACCGGGACGCCGTCAAAGGCCTTCAGCTCGGAAGCGAAGACCAGCCCATTGCCCAGCCGCGCCATGTATAGCGGTTTGATCCCCAGTGGATCGCGCGCGGCAATGATGCGGTCTTTGGTAATCAGAACAAAGGCGAACATGCCATCCAGCTGGGTGACCCAGCGGGAGCGCCCGGAGCGGAACAGGTGCAGGATCGTTTCACTGTCAGAAGCCGTCTCAAACGCCGCATCGCCTAAGATTGCCCGCAGATCGGCGTGGTTGTAGATCTCGCCATTGGCAACCAGCATGTCACCTGTCTGGTGGATGGGCTGGGCGCCGTCCTCGGGGCCGATGATAGACAACCGGCAATGGGCCATGGTGAAGGCGGTCTCTGTTGCAAGGGGCTCTGTCTCAGGCGTATCCGCATGCCGGAGGACATGCACCTCGTCGGGGCCGCGATGGGCGATCTTGGCGATCATCTCCTCGGCCAGTCCGGCGTCGCTGATATTCCAGAAACAAACAAATCCACACATGGTTCTTGGTCCTCAATCGGTTCCACAGCGGTCGCCATAAGGGCGGGGCCGCTTTTTGCGCGCGCCGGGCCGTCCTTGCCATGACAGGCCGCGCTGCGCTGTCTTGGCGGCGGCGGGGCAAGGGGGCTGCTGATCGGCTTTGCCCGATGGGCGGGCGCCTTTAAAGTTTTGCGGCACCATGGCTATCAAAATCCCGCGGTTGATAAAAATGAAACATTCTAGCACTATGGATGAGAAAAATTTGACCATAGTGCCATGCCTCGACGTCTTCCTGTTCTCAATGCCCTCAGATCCTTCGAAGCTGCCGCGCGGCATGAAAGCTTCAAGGAGGCTGCGGCCGAGCTGAACGTGACCAATGCCGCCATCAGCCATCAGGTCAAATCGCTTGAAGAAGCCTTTGGCATGAGCCTGTTCCGGCGGCGTGGGCGTGCCGTTCAGCCGACGGACGCCGCCAAACGGTTTGCCGACCGGATCGGCAAGGCCTTCGACACGATCGAGGCCGCTGCGATTGAACTGCAGGGCAACCCGATGAGCGGGACATTGCGGCTGGCGGTCACGCCCTTTTACGGCAATCGCATCGTATTGCCGCGCCTGTCGCGGTTTCATGCCATGTATCCGGAGATCACGGTCGAACCGGAGATGAGCGCCACGGATACCGATTTTCGTAAATCGGATCTTGATGGTGGCATGCGCTATGGCACCGGGGAGTGGCCCGGGCTGACCGCAGTCGAACTGCACCGTGATGAACTGGTGCCGGTGGCGGCGCCCTCGGTTGTCTCGGGGCGGCGTCTGCCACTGTCCGCCGATGAGATTGCCAAGCTGACCCTGGCCTATATCGAGGGCCGCAAGGACGATTGGCAGGCCTGGCTGAACCTTTTGGGTTATGCGGGGTCGCCACCACAGGACATGGTTGCCTATGATAGCCGGGCGCGGGTCGTGGACCTTGCCTTTGCCGGGCATGGTGCTGCGCTGGCCGATGTCAGCCTGACCGCTGCCGACGTGGCTGCCGGGCATCTTGTGCGCCTCAATGAGACCCGCCTGACCACCGGACGGGGGATGTGGCTGGTCTATCCGGATACGGATTTCCCCGATCCGCGGCTCATTGCCTTTGGCGAATGGTTCAAATCCGAGGTCGCAAAGATCCCGATCGCCTAGGTACTCGACGTGAGTGGGCCTCTCAGCAGTGAGGCTTGGCTCCGATCTCTCCAATGCGATCTTGAAATGTGCTCTGAGCATTCTAATGGCTGTTGTCAGAACGCATGCGCTGGCATGTCTGGCAGCATGCAGAGGTTGCCAATCGGCTTCCAAGGCTTGCGGCACGACGTCACGAGTGCAGTCGTTGCAGAGGGTGCACGGCAAAATTTCGCTGCCAAATCAGCGGCGCAACGCCGGTCTGCTGGCAGGCCAGTTTCAATTCGCGAGCCAATTTACATATGTATTTTTCTGAATGTAATGGGCGCGCCGGGCCTCGTTCACCTTGAGATCAGCAACCGGCACAGGAGAAAGACATGAGCATGAACAGTGTTTCCTACCGCGAGTACACAGTGAGTTTCGAAGGCACCGACGGTGTTAAACTGTCCGCCGAAACCGGCCTTGATACAGGTATTGGCGGTGGCAAATGGCACCGCAACGAAGCTGAGACACAGCAGGTTGAAACGGTATCAACCGATGATACCTCTGTTGCTGTGACGCTGAGCGCTGAGGCCATCGCAGAGCTGAAGTTCATGATCGAAGAGGAGAAGCTTGCGGGCGATCTCTACGAGGCCTTTTACGATGTTTATGGAGAGGAGATCTTCGCCAATATCGAGGTCTCCGAAGACCAGCACTTTGACGCGCTTGTCGACTATGCAGAGAAGATCGGCGTCGATGTCGATTCCTTCGTTTTCGACACCGCTGGCGAATTCTCCAATCCCGAGTTGCAGGAGATGTACGACACGCTTCTGGAGCAGGGGCTGACCTCGCTAGAAGACGCGCTGGAGGTCGGTGTGGCGATCGAGGAGAAAGACATCGTCGATATCGCGGCAGCGGCCGAAGCCGTGCAGGACACCGCCCTGGCGGATATCTATGAAAACCTGCTTCAGGGCTCATATGCGCACCTTGATGCCTTTGAGGCTGTACTGTGACCGAAATCGCCTCCGGTTTTCGGACACAGATTGGCTTGGCCTCGCATTCGCGAGGCCAAGCGCAACCGCGGCCATGGTCATTGCAGGTGTTGGGAGGCTAGTTGGCCGGGCCAGTATCAACCGGCGACAGCTCCGCACAACTGGCGCACTGCCCGTCCGGCCCATTCCGGGGCCGGGGAGAGAACCGCATCCAAAAGGCTGTTATAGATCGCCTCGGGGAAGGCCGTGGCCCGTTGCTGGCGTGTATCGTAGTGCAGCAGCATGCATTCAAACGTCGCGCATTCCTGATCGGCCGACCACATGGTGTGCCCGATCTGCAAACGTTTGCTGTCCACGCCCAGGATCGCGGCCTCGATTGACAGGGTTGCCGGAGCGCGCACTTCCCCCACGTACCGCAGGTGCGTCTCAAGCGTATATAGCGCGCAGCCCGTTTCCTCGAAATATGCGGTGCCGATCCCGAAACGGTCCTGCAGTTTCCAGGTCGCATTGCTGAACGGGACCAGATAGTAGGCTTCGTTCAGGTGGCCATAGGCATCCAGCCACTCCTGCTGAAGCGGCTCTTCGTGTACGCGAAATGTCGACATCTCCGCTCCCCCGGCTCAGGCAGGTTTGGAAAAGACGACCAGTTTGGTCATCGCCGGGATCAGGTTGTCGACGGTCTCGACCTCGAAACCGATCGTTTTGCCCATTTCCGTCAGCCAGCCCACCGATAGCGAACGGGCGTCGGGGGTAAAGGCCATGTGCTGCAACTGCCAGAGTGCGGCCAGCGCGGGTCCGCGGCGGTTCTCTTCCACCATGAAGTCATGCACCATCAGCTTGCCACCGGGGGCGAGCGCCTCAAAGCCTTTCGTCAGCAGGCCCTCGACGTCGTCGCCGGGAACGCCGCTCATCAGATAGGACATCAGGATGGCGTCCTGGTTGCCTGGCCACTGGATTTCGATGGCGTTGCCTGGAATATAGCGCACCCGGTCGATCAGACCGGCCTCGGAGACAAAACCCCAGCCGATTTCTGCCACGTTGGGGAAGTCGATGATGGTGGCCTCAAGGTTCTCATATTCGTTGCACAGGCTGATGGTCATCGCGCCGGTGCCGCCGCCCACGTCCAAGAGGGTCTTGGCATGGGACAGGTCCACAGTGCGGGCCAGTGTGCGCCCCGGGCCAAGAGAGCCGGCGTGCTGGCTTTCGGAATAGACCGAAGCCTGTTCTTCATCCGCCATCCAGTGCCGGTAAGAGGCGATTGCATCCTCGGAGAGTTCGCCTTTCATCACCGCATTCAACTGCAGCAGGAAGGGGTACATCTGCTGGTCGATCTGATAGCGAAGATAATCCCCGAAATCGTATTTCGATGTTTTCGAAAGGAAATTCTGCGCGGCGGGGGAATTCTTGATCTTGTCATCGTCCGTGTTGCTCAGCAGCCCGACGCTGGCCAGCGCGGTTGTCAGCGTGACGATGCGGTTGAGCGGCACATCTGCGGCCTCTGACAGTTCTTTGGCCGTCTTGGGGCCGTCCGCGAGCAGTGAAAAGATACCGACATGCAGACCGGTGAACAGCGCCTTTGATGCCATGAAACTGAAAGCGATGGACGACAGATCCTCCGCGCTTTCGATTGCATTGTTGTCGAGTGTCGCCGGGGTCAGATCCTGCATGAAGCCCACTTACCTTTCTGTCATTTCGGATGTGTCTGGGAGCATACACAGCCGTAGCTGCCACGCAACACTAGTGCCGGAAACATGTTACAAGTTGTCGGTTTTGAGCCAAATTTTGATGCATTCTACGGTGAAGAGCGCCTTCCATCCCTGCTTTTCCAGCCGCGATGGGCAGAGCACGGATGGGTTTAACCGCACCTAGTGGCAGGGCAGATCGCCTGATGTCTGCCGGAAAAGAGGAACGTTTTTGCCTCCCGCCGCCGCGGTTTGCGCTGAGTGTCGGCTGCGCGGTGTTAGCCTGCCTGGCGTTCATCGCCCGTATGGCGGCCTTCACCCATGTAGAGTTTCTGCATATCGACGAAAGGTCCTGTCTCCAGCCGACCGCGGATCGCGGCCCATCCCTCAGGGTTGTCGTGGATCACCACATACAGCTCTGATGGCACGTTCAGGTATTCAATGTATTTTTCCGATGCGGTTTCCAGCCAGGCAAAGACATAGCTGCCGGTCTCTTCGTCCACATCGACAAGCCGCAGTTCAATGCCTTCAGCCAAGGGGGCGGTTTCGACGCTGCGCAGGATATGCAGCTTCATCATCTCGACGATCACATCGTCCAACTCCAGTTGCCGCAGCAGCAATTTTTCCCGCACCGCTGGCCAGCCAAAGGTCAGTCGCACGGTTAGCCCTTTGCCGACCTCCTGCGCGGCAGCGGGGGCCTGCGACCCATAGCTGGTGGAAAACAGATCATTGGCCTCATCCTCCAGCTCCAGATGATCGCGCAACCGGTTGGCAGGCATCGCAGCGATCCATTGCCCGCGCCCGGCGTCGAGGTAATTGAACTGCGGTTGCAGGCGAAAACTCTCGCCGCAGGCGGGGCAGGCCGCGTCCTGAAACCGGTTTTCCAGGATGTCGTCCCGTAGGTCGGGACGACGGTCGGCGTTGACACTGCCGACGGCGGACATGGACACGGGCGCCTCGCATTGCGGGCAGAGCAGATTGACGGGATGAAACAGGGACATCGGTCGGCAGCCTTTCGATCAGTCAGAGTTTGGACAACCAGTCAATCGCCGGATGGTTCGGTTTCAGCTTGCCCGAGTGATAAGCGGCATAAAGTTCGGAAAACCATTCGCCCGGCGCCCGGAACTGGTAGCCGGTCATGCCCTTGGCGCGTGCGCCAAGAAGATAGGAGGTCCAGCTGTTGGTATAACTCTCCTGATACACAACACCGTCAATCGCGAGCTTCTTGGCAGAGGTCATGCTGGACCATGGTTTTGCGGGCTCAGAGGCGCTATCGATATGCGCCTGAACCTGAACGCGCCGGGTTTCCCATTCTTCGTCCGTACAGGTCTCGTCCGCGGGTTTGTCCGGGGCATGGGCGCTTGTGTTATGGGCCATGTATTCGGTGATATAGTCTTTGTCATATTTGAACTTCTTGGCAAATTTCTCGGCGATGTCCGAAATCGCCATGCCGTATTCTGTCCAGCCGCCAAAATCCTTTTTGCTGCCGTTGCTGTTCATGAACCCGTGTTTGTCGTCCACGGCATGACCAACCTCATGCAGGGTGTTCCAGTTGAAGAAGGTCACCGGCTCTTCGTTCGCGGGCTTGCATTTTTCCAGCTCGGCGCGCTCTTCCGGAGTGGTGGCATCATCCAGACTGCCGACCGCGTCATCGCTGCCGAAGGCATAGTTGGGCGACAGGCCCGCATCGCCTTCGTGCATCACGATCCGTTTCTCGTTGCCCTGATACATGGAGCCGCCTTTGTCGGCTTCGTTGATGGCGAATTTCTTCAGAGAGTCATTGTTGAGCGTGTGGTCCAGCGGTAGGTCCTGCATCGCCTTGTAGAAGGCCACGATATTGGGGCCTTTCAGATCGCCATCGGCGATTTCGGTGGCTGGCGCCAAGTTCTTGTTGCTGAAGTTCTTGATATCGCAGCCAAAGCGCGCCTTAAAGGCGACCTTGACCACCGCGCGCTGGGCTTCCGGCTCCAGATTGTCGATCATCGCATCCAGCTCGGCGGTGCCACCCGGGCGTGCCAGGATTTTCTCGATGTCTGCCGGGTCTGGCGGCGTATTGGCCCGCATCTGCGCCATGACATAGGCGCTGGTGCCAATGGCGCGTGCCTCTTCCAGCAGCTTGATAGCATCTGCAGGCTGTTTACCTGCGTCCTGCGCCGCGGCATCCGCCAGTTTCTTGCGCATGGTGTCGATGCTGGGTTTGATGGCGTAGCGGTGTTCGTGCCCTTCGAGCACGGCCAGACGGGGCTCCACTTCCGGTTCGGCGCGCAGCTCTTTGTACGTCTTATGCTGCTTGGCCAGCTCCAACGCGGTTTTGGTCAGGGCGATGGCCTTTTCGATATCGGCGCTGACCGATGCATAGTTCTGGCCACCTCTGGCAGCGGTCTGTGCCCCGGTCAGCAGCTTTTCAATCTCGGCGACCTCGGCGGCGACATAGGCGGCTTCTTCGTGGTCCTCGACCGGGGTCAGGGCCGTGCGGGCGCGGGCGATTTCCTGCGTGATGAAGGCATATTGCGAAATCACCTCATCCGCCGTGTTGCAGGCTTCCAGCGCGGCGAGAAGATGCCCCTTGGCGACCTTGGGCGCCAACCCGTCCTTCTGGCAGTTTTCAATTTCCGTGGTTGCGGTCTTCAGGTGCACCGCTGCAACATCGGCGTTTTCGCGGCTGCCAACAACTTTGATCGACAGTTTCGCCGCCTGCACCTGCGGCCACCACGGGGCGCTGTCCTCATCCCCGCCAATGGTAGAATTCACCACTTCAAGGATGCCATGCGTCTTGGCGGTCGACAGGGCCTCTTCGGCCGAGGTTGCAACTTCCTCTGCCATGGTTTTTGCCGTCGCGTAGTCACTTGGTGCCAGTTTGACCAGCGCGTCATATTTAGCTGTCAGCCGGGTCAGCTGCGCGGCGATGGCGTCGGCCTGCTTGTGCGCCTGCGCCTCGTCCAGCTTGGCCTTTGCCTCTGCCCGGGCGGTTTCATACTCGGATGATCCGGTGATCGCGGTCAGCAGCGCCTTGGCAGCCTCGGTGAGTGCCTTCAACTCCTTCACGGCTTGCGAATAATCGTTTTCCGTCAGGTCGGTCCGGGTGGTGTCGAGCTTGGCTGCCGCCAGCCGGTCTGTCATCTCCTTGATCCGGTCCTTGGTGGCATCGTTGCTTTCGGCGGCCAATGCAACGACCGCCGCCTGCGCATCGGTTACCGCCTGAGGGTAGGGGGCCGCCGCTGCGAGAAGAACCTTGCAGGCCTCGATCTTTTGATAGGCCTTTTCGAACATCCCGCGCGCGGCCGTGTAGGTATGCGCGGCCTTCATCGCCTCATATTTGGCAAAATCCGCATCCGCCCGGGCGATCTGATGCACCCCGGCTTCCTTGCCCGGGCCGATCAGCGTGGCACGGGGCACCTTGAAATAGGGACCTTCCCAGCCCAGCACGGTTTTGAGCGTCGTCAGATCCGCGTCGGTGGCCTTTTCCCAACCGGCTGCATCCTTGGCCTTCTCCGCGGCGCCTTTGAAATCCCGCGCGGTTTGCAGCCGGATGCTTTCGTCGATCAGCGCCTGTATCTCGGTCTTTCGATGCTCCAGCTGTGTTTCTACATCGCCTCCCTCGGTGGTGATCTTGGCGATCACCGCGGTGGCCTTGGCCCTGTCGGCCTTGATCGTCTTATAGAGCTCACCTTCCGCGCGGGCCTGGTCGACCATAGCGCGTGCAGTGGCCAGCTTGGCCTCGGCGCCATCGTAATCATAGGCTTCGGGCTTGATCAGATCGTCCGCTTCGCCGGTCAGACGGGTGATGTCATCCAGTTGCGGCTGCAGGCAATTGGCATCGTTCAGCGGCGTTAGTCCGGCCACGCGTGTTGCCAGCGAGGCCTTCAGTTCCTCATAGGCGTGATGCTGATGGACCAGCACCATGGCCAGTTTCAGATTGGCGATGGTACTGTCCAGATGGGCGCGCGCATCGTCATATTTCTTGGCCTTCTTGGCTTTTTCAGCCTCCGCGGCAGGCACCTGAGCCTTGGCGATCAGCACGGTGAAATCATTGCCGGTATCCGCCGCGACCACCTTGTCCCGGATATCTGTAAAGACCTTGAAGGCCGGATCCCATTTCTTTTTCAGGTTATCCAGCGCGGCGGTATCGGTCAGCCCGTCGAGTTCAACCGAGGCCTCTGCCGCAGCCTTAGCGCTGTCGATGCGTTTTTCCGCGTCCGCCAGACAGGTGTTGGCCGTGGTGAAGTCGAGCTTGAGCGCATGGGCCACGGCTTCGGCCAGCAGCGCCTCGGCATCGGCCAGCATGCCTGCGGCTTGCGGTACGTTCTTCAGCGGTGCGATCTTGCCCTGAACGACCTGGCGCTTTTCCTTGTAGGCCTTACAGGCGTCCGCCTGCGCAGTGGTCGCTGCCCAATCCCCGGCCGTGGCATCAAGCAGGGATATGGCCGTTGAGTATTTGTGAAGCGCCGCTTCCGCCTTGGCCGAGGCGAGATCGCTTTCCATTTTCAGGATGATCACCTGAATGCCCGAGGCGCCATCGTGGTCCTTGAATTCCTTCAGCTTGGCCTCAAAGGCGGTCAGCTTGGGCGCGTATTGCTGCACCACCGGAATTTCGGTTTCCAGAAACGCGCGCAGGTGCCAGAACTTGCCAAGGGTCTTGAGTGACTCGGCGTAGTCCTTGCTCGTGGCGACATCGGAATCGTTGTAATAGCCGTTCGCCTCGGCCAGCTTGACCGTGAGCAGGTTTTTTACAGCGCCGGGAAGCGTGGCCCAGTAATCGACCCAAGTCTTGGCCTTGGGCCGGGCGTCTTCATAGCTTTCCCGCAGCGTCCGCACCCGGGCAGTTTTGGCGTAAACTGCGGCGATCTCATCCAGCTTCTTGATGCCATCCTTGAATTTCTTCGCGGCCTTGTCCTGCTGCGCGGCATCGTAAAGGCGTTCCATCTCGCGGGCGGCATCGTCGATCGCTGGATCGCCGACCGTCACCCCACGCGCAGCGTCGGCCAGCTCCTTGCGGTCGGGGTCCAGCGCCATGAAATGGGCAAAGTCATCGGCGAGCACTTCGGCCTTGGTGATCTCGGCCTCAGCAGCCGTGAGCGCCTCAGTCGCGGTTTTCAGATCGTGAGCCTTTGCCTTTGCGATGGCGTCCGTGCGGGTGTCGTTGATCGTGGCGATTTCGGGTGCGATTTCCGGGGCCCCGGCCTTTGGATGGCTAGTCAGAGGGACCATCCGTAGGTCAAAGATCGCCAGCGCCTTGCCAAAACCGGTCTTGGCTTCGGTGTCGGTGGCAACTGCCTTTTTCAGCCCGGCAAGGGCCTTTTCGCCAGCCTCCAGCTTGGCCGTGCTGCTGCTTTCGGGTTTGGCCTTGGCTTCGTTCGCCAGCGCTTCGACCTTTTCCAGGGCGGTTTTCCATTTGTCCGGGGTCTGGCTGACCGCCTCAGGGATCATGGTGTTGTAGGTCTTCACGGAGCCGTCGCGCAGGTCCTTCAGCGAGGCTTCGATACGGGCAATCTGCTCCGCAAGATCGGCATCATCCGTATCGCCGGTGGCCTCGCCCGATGGCGGTGCGGCTTGTTCGGGTTCCTTTTCCGGTGCGTCCGGGCGGGGGATCGTTGTCGTGTCGCCGCCTTCCGCCGCCTCGGCCCCTCCGCTTGGCGGGGCCGGTTCTTCCTGAGGTGCCTCGGCCGCGGCCTGACGGGCCTTGGAAATGGCCTGTGCCAGCGGACCGACCGCCTTCAGCGCGCCTTCGAAATCAGGCGGCGTGGCTTCCACCCTCGCGGTGATCTGAGCCCAGACCGCCTGAATTTTCTCGGATTGGGTTGTCTTGAAGGAGAGAACCTCGTCGATCAGCGGCTTCAGCTTGGCTTCTGCCTGCTGCCACTTTGCCTCAAGCAGGGTTTGCCGCTTGGCCCGCGCAGCGGCGTCCTGGGCCGCGGTCTTCATCTCCGCTGACAGCTTGGCCACATGCTCTAGCGCCGTGGCAAAGGCGCCGGTGTCCGCCTTGGCCTGCAACGCCTTCCAAAGCGTCTCGACCCGGGAAAGATCAATCCCGGCGATCTGACGCAGCTTTACGAGGTTGGCTTCGACCTTTTTCGCGGCTGCAGCCCATTTCTCCTCTGCCGGATCTGGCGTGCCCGAGGGCGCCGCGGGGCCGTCCGGTTCTGCCGTATCCGTCGCCGTCTCGCCGCTTGCGGCCTCTTTCGCAGCCGGGCCTTCTTCGTCCTCATCTTTCTCCGCTTCGACGACCTTTCCGTCTGGGTCCTGAATGATGATGCTGTATTTCAGCCCGACGACCATGAACATTTTCTTGGTCTTGCGGGCCATGCCCGGCGGGATCTTTCCTTCGACAATGAGGGTCAGTTCCTTGCCGTCCAGTTTCAGCCGTCCAAAGGTGAATTGCGGCGTCTCTCCATCGGATTTCGCCTGCTTGCCAAGCACCTTGGCGGCTTTGGTCTTGTGGGTGAGAAAGACCGAGTCTTCGATCTTCTTGCCAAAACACAAACCAAAGGCCAGCTCGCGTTTGCGGGCGATTGCCATCTGTTGTTTGATTTCTTTCGCGGCAGATCCATCAAGAGGCATTGGGCAGCTCCTGGACTGAAAAACTGTTTAAAAATAGCACACTACACACTTGCCTCTTTCAGGGTCGCACGCGGTTAACGTTTCGGCAAGAATTTTTTTCTTGTGAAACCGTACAGACTGCGCAGACTCTGGGGGCATATGCACCAAGGTGAGATTATGCCGATTTTCCAGATAACCGGCTCTGCCACATGAGGATTTCAGGTCCCTTTCTGGCCGTGATCCTGGCAGTCAGTGCCGGGGTTTGCGGTTGGAGTTTGGCGGGATTTTCTTATGCCTCGGAGCACGCCAATGCACCCAGTGGAGGGGTCCCCATGGTTTCACCCACGGCAGAGAGTTTCGATGGCGCCTGGATCGTGCAGCGGGTAAAGGGCATCGACATTGCGGGCTTTGACGAAATGCGGTTCGATTTTGCCGAGGGCACGCTCTACGGCTCCAGCCCCTGCCGCAGCTTCACCACCACCTATGGGCCGGACCTGCAGAACCTCATGTTCACGCCGTTTGATATCGGCGGCGGGCTCTGTGACGAACAAACGATGATCGCAGAGCGCGAGTTTCTACAGCAGCTGGGTCTGGTCAACCGGATGGAACTGGCCGAGGACGGACAGCTGGTCATGTATAACTTTGATGAGCCGCTGCTCTGGGCGGTGCGACTGCCCGGCTGAACCTGCGCGAGGCCCAGGCGGGCAGGGGTGGTGCCTCAGGTGAGGACCACGAGCCAGAACCACACCGTCAGTACCGAGGCCCCGGTTGCAATCAATACCGAGGAAGCGGCGACGCGCCGGGCGCGGCCGTACATATTGGCAAAAATATAGGCGTTAAAGCCCGGCGCCATCGCAGCATTGAGAACACCGGAGCGGAACAGATCCTGTTTCAGGCCAAGAGTGCTGCCAAGGGACCAGACGATGGCCGGGTGCACCATCAGGGCGGTCACGCAGACAAATGCGATAGTGCGCAGATCACCCTCGGGGCGGTATTGCACCAGTACGCCGCCAAGGGCGAACAGCGCCGCCGGAAGCGCGGCGCGTATCAGAAGCTGCAGGGCATCGTCGATCGCACCGGGGATGGTGACGCCGATCAGGTTGGCGGCAAATCCCAGTGCAATCCCGAGGATCAGCACGTTGCGGAACATCGCAGTCAGCACCGAGCGTGCCATCTTCATGCTGCCGCTGCCGCGGTTCTTGACGATCTCCATCACGGTGATGCCGATGCCATAGCAAAAGGGCGAATGGAACGCGATGATCGCATAGTTGCCGGTCAGATTGTCGGGACCAAAGGCGCGTTCGGTGATCGGCAGGCCCAGCAAGACCGAATTGGAGAACAGGCAGCAGAAGCCGATGGCCACGCAGTCTTCCCAGTCGCGTTTGAAGATCAGCCGCGCACCGAAGAGGCCGATCAGAAAACAGATCCCCGCCCCGGTGTAAAAGCTGACGAGCAATGTCGGGTTAAAACTGCTAGAGAGATCCAGATTGGCAATCGCCCGGAACAACAAGCAGGGGATGGCAAAGCTCTGGGTGAATTTCATCAGCCCTTCGATATGGCTGTGCGTGAAATATCCCTTCATCGTTGCGGCATAGCCCGCAGCGACCACCAGGAAAACGGGCAGAATGACGTCGATCAGGCTTTGCAGCATATAGTCGTAGTCCTAATGGGCGCTCGCCCGGTTGGGCGGCCCTAGATCGGACTGCGGATCACCATGCCATCATAGGCGGCAGAGATATGATCGGGGGTTTCTGCCTCGACCGTGGCATAATCCATATCGATATGCATGTTGGTCAGCACCGCGCGCCGGGGCTGCATCCGCTCGATCCACTCCAGCGCCTGCGTCATGTTGAAATGCGTGGGATGTGGGGTGCGGCGCAGGGCGTCCAGAACCCAGCAATCCATATCCTGCAGCTCGGGCAGGGCACTGTCGGGGATGTCGACCACGTCGGGAAGATAGACCAGCCCGCCCATCCGGAACCCCAGCGCGTCGATCGACCCATGCCCGACCTCGAAGGGGCGGAAGGGGATTTCGCCGCCAGGGCCATCGATAACAAAGGGGCCATTGATGCTTTGCAGATCCAGGATCGGCGGATAGGGCGATCCTTCGGGTTGCACAAAGGCATAGCCAAAGCGCGACAGCAGGGCGTTCTGGGTATCGCCATCGGCGTAGACCGGGATCCGCTTGCGCATGTTGAAGACGATCATGCGCAGATCGTCGATACCATGCACGTGGTCCGCGTGGGAATGAGTATAGACGACCGCGTCCAGCCGTCCGACCTCTGCATCCAGCAGCTGGCTGCGCATATCCGGCGAAGTATCGATCAGCACCGTGGTGGTGCCATCGGGGCCGTCGCGCTCAACCAGCATGGAGCAGCGCCGCCGTCTGTTGCGCGGGTTCTCAGGGTCGCAATCACCCCAGTGGCCGCCAAGGCGCGGCACCCCGCCCGAAGAGCCGCTGCCGAGGATGGTAAAGCGCAGTTCAGCCATCAGGCGGCCGCCTGATATTGCGCTGCTTTCCAGAACAACCGGTCGAAATTTTCCTGCGTCTGGGCCGCGAAATCGGCGTAGTCCATGCCAAATGCCTCGGCGCCGACTTTGGCGGTCAGTGCTGAATAAGCGGGTTCATTGCGTTTGCCCCGGTGCGGCGGCGGTGCCAGATAGGGTGCGTCGGTTTCCACCAGAATGCGATCGATGGGCGCGGCGGCAAAGATGTCGCGCAGCGCCTGGCTTTTGGGGAAGGCGGCAATCCCGGACATCGACAGGTAAAACCCGAGATCCAGCGCCGCCCGGCCAAGTTCCGCCGAGGAGGAGAAACAATGCATCACGCAGGAATAGCTGCCGTTTTTCATTTCTTCGGACAGGATGCGGGCCATGTCGTCATCCGCGGCGCGGGCGTGGATGATCAGCGGCAGGCCGGTTTCACGGGCGGCGGCAATGTGATTGCGCAGCGAGACCTGCTGAATCTCGGCGCTGTCCGCGGTGTAGTGATAGTCCAGCCCGGTTTCGCCAATGCCGACGAATTTGGGGTGTTTGGCCAGCGCCACCAGTTCATCCACGCTGACCAGCGGCTCATCAGCCGCGCTCATCGGGTGGGTGCCTGCGGCGTAAAACACCGGCGCGTGGGTTTCGGCGATGGCGCGCACCGAGGGTTCATTCTTCATCTTGGTGCAGATGGTGACCATCCGGGTGACCCCGGCTTCGGTGGCACGGGCGATCACCTGATCCAGCTCGCCAGCGAAATCCGGAAAATCCAGATGGCAGTGGCTGTCGGTGATCTGGGGAAGGGGTGTGCTGCTCATGCCTGTCTTTCGTCGTCTTGTGCGCCGCAGCCCCGGACCTGCCCAGACCAGCCCGGACGAGTCGGGATCAGCGCGACGCGGTTTCCTGCATCTTGAAAACCGTATCTAGGACTAGCGCGGCGGGGTCAAGGTTCACGGCCTGACCGTGGCGGGCGCGTGCCGTTGCTTCGGCAGAAAGGTCGGCCCATGCCCGGCCTTTGTGCGGATCAGGGGCGAGGCGCTGCAACATGGCGGTTTCACCGGGTGCGGCCTCTGGCTGGGGCGGCTGTCCGGTGGCGCCGGTACGGGCCAGCCGGGCCATGGCGACCTCGGTCAGGGTCAGCAGTAGCTCAAATTTTTCCGCGCCGCCACGCTGGGCCGCGGTTTCGGCCAGCGCCATGGCGCGCTGACGGTCCAGACGGGGCAGAGAATCGAGGATCTGTACAAGTTCGGCGTATGTCTTCAGCCCACCAAGGTTCAGAAGACGCAGCGCCGCGCCGACCGATCCGGCCGCCAGCGCCGCAAGATGATCGGCGTTCTCTGGCAGTTCGGCCCCGGATTGACTGAGGGCGGCCTGCATATCTTCTGCCGACAGGGGGCCAAGGCGCAGCGTGCGGCAGCGCGAGCGGATCGTCGGCAACAGGCGCGAGGGCTGATGCGAAATGAGGAACATGGTGGTCCGCGCGGGCGGCTCTTCCAGCATTTTCAAGAGGGCGTTGGCGGCGCTGGGGTTCATGTCGTCGGCGGCATCCACGATCACCACCCGGCGCCCGCCATCAGTGGCAGACAGGCCGAAAAACCGGTTCAGTGCACGGATATCATCTACAACGATCTGATCGCGCAGCTTGCCCTTGTCGTTATAGCTGCGGGTGATCGCGGCCAACCCCGGTTCGGCCAGGGCGTGGATCCGGTGCGATACCGGGTGATCCGGGGCGATGTCGAGCGTGGTCGCTGGCGGCGGCGCGCCGAACAGCCCATCCTCAGCAGGGGGTGTTGCGAGAAGAAAGCGCGCGATGCGCCAGGCCAACGTCGCCTTGCCAATGCCCTGCGGCCCGGTCAACAGCCAGCCGTGATGCAACCGGTCCGAGTTGAAGGCGGTAAGAAAATCCTGCTCTGCCTTGTTCTGGCCGAATATCTGCGGGGTTTCCCGCGGGTGTGGCGCGCCTGCGGCCTGATCTGCCCGCGGCAGCTCGTCCTGCGCGCTCATACCGGGTGTCCTTCGGGGGACAGGGCCGCCAGCGCCTGCGACAGAACGTCCTGCGCGACCGTATCGAGAGCACGGTCGCCGTCCAGAACGCGGAACCGGTCGGGGAATTCCTGCGCCAGTGCCAGAAACCCGGCGCGCATCTTTTCCTGCAAGGACAGGCCGAAATCCTCGAACCGTTCCTCAGTGCCCTGACGCCCCTTGGCGCGCGAGAGGCCGGTGGCCGGGTCCATGTCAATCAGGATGGTCAGATCCGGTTCACGGCCGATCATCAGGTCATGCAGCTGGTCCACCGTAGCGCGCAGATCGCCGCGCGACAGCCCCTGATACATGCGGGTGCTGTCGGCAAACCGATCGCAGATCACCACCTTTCCAGCGACGAGCGCCGGTTCGATGGTGCGCTCCAGATGATCCCGGCGCGCGGCTGTGAACAACAGGATTTCGGTCTCCGCCGACCATTTGTCGGGATCGCCCTCCAGCACCAGCCGCCGGATCTCTTCGGCCCCGGGGGAGCCGCCGGGCTCGCGAGTTAGCACCACCTCGCGCCCTTCCGCCTGAAGCGTCTCGGCCAGCAGCCGACACTGGGTGGATTTGCCGGACCCGTCGATGCCTTCGAAGGTGATGAACAATCCGCGTTCGGGACCGGGTGTCACAGCGCGTCCTCGGGGCCGTTCAGAAAGCGTTTGATCAGAACCTGCGCGGCGGTCTTGACCCGCACCGGAAAGCCACCTGCGGGCACGTCATTCGCCGCCACCAGTGGCAAGCGCACCTCGGGCAACTCATCGGGCTGGAAGACCAGCTCGGCCAGTTTGTCGCCCTTGCGGACCGGCGCGTCGATGGGGCCGGTGTAGACCACCTCGGCGTTGATCTCACTGCCGGTCAGGGCGGGCACCAGGATTTCCAGATCTTCGGCCGGCACCAGGCCTACCGATCGTGCAGCGCCGCGCCATACTTCGGCTTCGGCGACAGGGGTGTCAGCTTTGGCGATGGTTTTCTTGGTAAATTGGCGAAACGACCAGTTAACGAGGGCCTCTGCCTCCTCTGCACGCGCCTTGGTGCTGGCCAGCCCCGTGATCACGAAGATCACCCGTCGGTCGCCCTGTTTGGCCGATCCAACAAGGCCATAGCCCGCCTCGCTGGTGTGGCCTGTTTTTAGACCGTCGGCGCCAATGCCCAGCGTCAGCAGCGGATTGCGGTTGCGGGTGTTCGACGGCGCGCGTCCATCAAATTCAAAGGTCTTTTCCGAAAACAGCGGGTAATACTGCGGAAAATCTTCGATCAGATGCTGAGCGAGAATGCCCAGATCCTGCATCGACATGCGATGCCCGGCGGCGGGCCAACCGTTGGAATTGGCAAAGGTGGCATTGGCCATGCCCAGTTCGCGCGCGCGCTTGGTCATGTAACGGGCGAAACCGGCCTCGGTTCCGTCCGGGCTCAGTGCCTCGGCGATCACCGCGCAGGCATCGTTGCCCGACAGCACGATGATGCCGCGCAGAAGATCCTCGACCCGGACACGGTCGGTTGTGTCCAGGAACATGGTGGAGCCGCCATAGCTCATCGCGTGTTCGCTGACCGGCAGCTGTTCATCCAGCGTCAGCCGCCCATCGCGCAGGGCTTCAAAGGCCACATAAAGCGTCATCAGCTTGGACATGGAGGCCGGGGGCAAAGGCACCTCGGCATTCTTCGAAAGCAGAACCGTATCGGTGCTTTGATCTAGCACGAAGGCGGCGCGGGCCTTTGTATCAAAGGCCGAGGCCGGAACAGAGGCAATGCTCAGCATAAGCCCGGCGCAGGCGGTCAGTTTCAGTGCGGATTTGACAAGATCGATCACCGGTGTGTCATCCTTGTTGGTCTGTGTGCAGGCGACGCGGGGCTGGGAGCGTCATGCAGGTCAATTGGTCACCGCGTAGGCATCCGAGAAGCCAGCCTGTTTGACGCTTTTCAGCAGCTGGCTGCGCTCGCTCTTGGTCTGTGCCGGTCCGACGACAACGCGCCAGAAGGGTTTGCCGTTGGAAGATTGCTCATAAACGATCGGGATCATGCCTGCATTGCGCATCTGACCTGCGGTGCGATTGGCGTTTGCCTCGACGCTGAAAATGCCGATCTGGATGTAAGGTTTTTCAAGCGGCGAAACGCGTGTTTTTGGCGTCGCGGGCGTGGGCTGTGGTTTTGCAGGTGCAGCCGCTGGGGCTGCATCAGGTGCGGGCGCATCGATAGCTGCTGCAGCCCCGGCGATCGGGTCCAGCGGTGCCTCTGCTACCGCATCGGGCGTCAGTGCCTCGCTCTGTGCCGTGGTATCTGCGGCATCCTCCGCCGGTTCTGCAGCGACCTCTTCCGGTGCGGTTTCGCGGCGCAGGGCGGTGACGTTCAGTTCGACCGGGGCGCCTGCCAGCATGCCCAGAGCCGCAGCCGCATCCGAGGAGGCCTGAATGCGCGGTCCGGGAATTTCACGCTCGCGGCGGAACAGGGCGCCGATTACGAATTTTCCATTGGCGCTGTTGCGGATGATGACCCGTTCCGGATCCTGCGCATCGGGGTGGGCCACCCAGACACCACCAAGGGAGGGACGCCCGTCCCAAAGCCCGGCCTCGGTCACCTGAAACACATCCGGGGATTCCACGTCGCGCTCCACCAGTTTGGTGCTGCTGGCGGATGTCGGCGCTGTGTCGGTCGCAGAGGCTTTGGGCTGCAGGAACGGCAGCCCGGCGCCGTCTTCACAGGCGGTCAGCATCAGCAGACATAAAGCAGACGCGCAGATCCGCGCGCCGGTTTTTCCGATTGGCGTGGCCCGAGTTCTGGCCTGTGTCATGGTTCTTCCCTTGCCTGTGCTCAAAGCGGCGATGCGCTGCTTGCCGGGTTCCCGGTCATCGTTTGATTTTGCAAATGATAGCCTGCGTCTTCTTGCATGAAAACCCTGTCCCCAAGCGGGCGGCACAAAAGCATGGCAATTGGCATTATTTCGCGTGCGTTTACATCGGGCGCAGCTCCTTGTTCGAAAAAGATGGCACGATTTTCTCTTGCACGATGTGCTGGCGCGGCCTAAACCGCCAGCGGACCGGGGAGGTGGCAGAGTGGTCGAATGCGGCGGTCTTGAAAACCGTTGAACGTGAGAGCGTTCCCAGGGTTCGAATCCCTGTCTCCCCGCCACTAAATCAAATAGTTAGCTGCCACCTGACTAGCCTGCTCCGCAGGCTGAATTTCAGGGTTTCCCAAAAAGTTTCCCGCGTTCACGATCTGTTTTTGCTCTGTTCCCGGAGGCTTTGGGCCTCTTTCGCCAGGCGTTTCTGACTCGCGCCTTTCGAATACTTTTGCACCATCGACAGGCTTTTGTGGCCTGTGATCGCGGCGATTTGCTGGTCCGTGCAACCTGCTTCTGCAAGTTCACCGGCAGCACTGTAACGCAAACCGTGCAGCGAATATGCGGTCAACCCGGCAGATTTCCGAACGGCCATCACCTTCTTTTGCAGTTGGTCATACTTCAGCGGCTGCCCGGTATCGCTGGCAAGGATATGGCGCGCGCTGTCGCGCCGGGGCGCTGCCAGAGCGGCTGCGAGGCGCGCCGTAAAGGGGATCCAAAGCCGGGCTTTGGTCTTGCCCTGGGTTACCCAGATCCCGTCATCCTCAATATGGCTCCATTCCATGCGTGTGAGATCGGAGGCGCGCTGTCCCGTTCCCAGCGCCAACTCGAAGATCAGCAGCTCAAGGCCGTCTGCATGTTCGCGGTAGAGTTCAATTGCCGAGGCAGGCCAGGGCTTGTGCCCTTCGCCGGTTTGGATCTTCGCAATACCCTTTGCGGGATTGTCGCGCTGCCAGTCCAGGTCAATGGCATGTTCGAACAAGATGGACAGCATATGGGGAATGTAGTTCGCGAAACGCGCCCGGTGCCGGTTTGCCATCTGCGCCTCGATGATGGTGGATCGGCGCATCTTGGTCGGGTTCTTGCTGCCCACTGTGTCTGACAAATATTCAAGGACTTTGGAGTAATCCGCCCTGGTGCGAGGGGCCAGGCGGTCCCATTTGGGCGATTGTTTGTAACTCAGGATCAGCTTTTCGAAGGTGAACTTCTGGGACAGGCTGCCGCCGCCGCGCATCAGGCGCCAATATTCCCGATCATATTCTTCGCTGTTCGGATCGTCTGGCAGGCGCACATACTGCCCATCCTTGCGGAAATATTGGTATTTTCGGCCCTTGACCGTTTTGGTCGCAGTGAACTTCTTCCTCACCATTTCACATCCTCGAAACCGTCAACGAGGTCGCCGCGCATCACGGCTCGGAGCTCTTCCGTGTCCCATCGTTGAAAAGGGCCAACCTTACGAGGGCCGGGCAACACGCCATCCGCCACGAGCGAGAGGAACTCGGGCACCTTCATGTCCAGAAGTTTTGCAGCTGACTTTTCCCCGACAGCTAAGGGTGTGAGGTTAGCCATCTGTTTTCCTCCGGGTCATTCTTTTGCGTGTGGTTCGTGCGGATCCGGCATGCATTAGTTCTTGCCATTGGCGCGGCGCATACGGCGGATGCATCGGTTCATGATTTTTTGTCGTTCATTTATGAGCTGGTTCAGGGCATCCTGTTTGCGCTGGATCCGCGTATGGAGTTTTGCCAGTCGTCTGACTTCCAGATCATTGGCGAAATGCAGCCACAACGCCCGTAGGCCAAAGGGCTGTGTTCCCGAGGCTGGCCTTGTGCTTTTCGACTGTACAGCGGCAGGTGGTGTACAGCGTTCTGCTTCTGTCGTTCTGTTCAAAGCGCAGCCTGCCCATTGTAGGGGCAGTCCGGGCGGTCATCTGTTGCGCGGCGGGACGGGTCGGCCCGAAAACCTTGCCGGGCCGCGCGTAGCCATCCGCGGATAGCATCGGTCCGGCTGGCACCATGTGCCGTCATGCCGTGCAAAGAGGCCCACCAGTGGCTTGCATCATAATCCCAGCGGCAGTCCGCGTGTGGCGGGGTCAGAGTGCCGCCTGCCTTCCTGAACAGGGCGGCGCGTCTGAAGAGGGGCGTATTCGCTAGCTGCTGCATGTCTGAATAGATTTGTTGTTGGTGTGGAGATGCGGTGTTTCGCATTGGGGCCTCGTCTTTGATGCGCGGGCGACTTGATTTGGAGGATTGCGCCGCCCGCGCTGATCCGCGCCTTCGGGGACCGGGCGCGGAAACTCTGTTGATCAGCGGCGCAGGCAATCCTCCAGCCCGCGCCGCTTAGGTGGTTGTGTCAGTGGGAGGGCGCGGGTGGGCCGCGCTGAGTTGCCTGTGTCGTTCGATGTTTGCCGTGAGTGACAGCAGGAGGAGCGACAGACCGGGCCGGGTCAGGCCACATGGCGGCGGATCGTCAGGCTTTTCGCCTCGATCACAGCGCGGGCTTTCTGGCCCGCGCGGGCCAGGATCTGCTCTGTCGGTTCTGGCGCGGGGCCGGGCCGGTCCACAAGGTGCTGGGGGTGCAGGCGAGCAGGATCAAACCCCTGGCCGCGCCCGGCTTTCATGGCCGCCCATGCTGCGGCGAACTGGTCAGGGTCGTCAATGTAGTCTGCCGGGGATCCCACGATCCGGCGGGCGTCCCGCAGCACGGTGTTCTTAAAATCTTGCATTCAATCCTCCATCGGTTGATGGATGTATTGATAATTCACAAAAAGTGGATATTGCAATAATAAAATCACAAAAAGTGGATTTTTGGAGGTAGGGATGCATCGGGGCAGGAAAATACTGGTGCTAGCGGGGCCTCAGAAGACCGATTGACCAGCATGTGTTGGAAGTTCTACTTCTGGGTTAAAAAAGAGAACAAAGCGGGAACACTTTTCGGGCAAAGAGCGTATGAAGGCAGTAGACAAGAGATTGGACAGGATGATTGAAATCGCAGACGAGCTAGGCGTTCCCTTGGATCACGTCGTGAAACACATAGGCAGGTGCAATCAGAGCACCTTTGAGGCGGTCTCTGAAAGGCCGTCTCTTCTCCCACGATATATGAAGTCCAGAGTCACGCCGTAGGTCTCACAGAGCTTTTCGGCGTTTTCTACGGGAATGCGCCGTAGCCCTTTTTCCCAGTTGTTGACCTGAGTCGCATTGAACCCGTGCTTGGTCGCCCATTCCTTTTGGTTCGCGTCGGGAGCGAACGCTTTGCGAATGGCGACCAGGCGATCAGCGATCTCGGGGTAGGTTTTGTTGGCGATGTTCATGGGTTCTTTGGATCACATTTTGTGAATTCTAGGCAAACCACAAAATGTGGACTTGAGATAATCCACAAAACGTGGATATTGCCAGCATGATGAATGTCACCCAGATAGCCGATGCGATCGGCCGAAAAGAAATCGCCGACACTGTCAGCGTTCGACCAACAGCCGTAAGCAACGCCATCGCGCGGGGTGCTTTCCCTGCGTCTTGGTACTTGAGCATAAAGGTTTTGTGCGAGGCACGGGGCCTGAAGTGCGAAACAGCTTGGTTTGCGATGGTTCAGCCGTCCTCGGGTAAGGGGGCTGCAGCATGAGCCGCCCGCGTCTAACCCTGATTGTGAGCAATGATGTGCCATGCAAACAGCTTGGCACGTCTGACGATACAGCGTCTTGGTCAAATCGGTTTGACCCCTATGCGCTGAAATCCACCGCAGCGGATCTATGGTCTGCCTATTTCCACGAGCGGTTCAACAGCCCGCGCGAGGTGGCGCTGTTTTGTGATGTCAGCTTCCAGACGGCGCTGAACTGGTGGGGCGCGGTTACAGCCCCTACCAGCCACATCGCGTTGCTGGTGATGCTGACGGATCCCGGCGCGCCGGGGTTTTTCCAGGATGAGATGAGGAGGGCGGCGTGATGGCGCAGATCCCTTCACCTCGCATTGCGCGGATCGCCTATCAGATTTGGTGGTTGATCGAGGAGACCTCGGGGGAATGCACCCTGCGGGACATGACCACGTTCACCGGGGCCTCGATCCATTCCTGCTCTCAGATCTGCCGGTATCGCGGCTGGAGCGGACGGTACCGGAAGATGGCGTGCAGCCATGCGGTGGACAATGGCCCGCAGATGATCGGCGCTTTCGATGATGAGCTGAGCGTATTGAGCGGGGAGGCGGCATGACCAGAAACTATCCGCCTCAGCCCGCTGGACTGGTGCCATTTTTTGAATGGATTGCCGAAATCTGCGTCCGGTTTCATGACGAGTATGACGCCGCGCAAGGTGTTGGGGCGCATCTTTTGGCAGCTATCTGCCCAGATCCAAACGATCCTGCTTCAGCGTCTCTTCCTCCCCCAGAAGAAAGCGCCAGATCTGCGTTCGAAGCGGCGATTTTTTCTTTGCCATTGCCCGCCGAAGTAGCTGGCGCTCTGCGTGAGATACCCTTCCGGCAAGGAGGGGCCGTACAACGTTTAAGGCCGTTTCAAACTCGTCATTCTGCGCTTGGAGATATTCAAGGCGCTGTTTCAGCTGTGCAATCTGTCGTTCAGGCATCAAACTCTCCACTGGCTAAAATCACTCAACGTATGGGTGAGTCAAATAGCGACGCACAACGGGAGTCAAGATGATGGCTGCTGTCTGCGTAACTCCTGTGGGGCTTTTTATCGGGAGTGTAATGGAATGAACCAGGAGCGTGCATTCCGCATGGTCGAAGCCGATGAGCTTCCTGAGTATCCGCTGGGGGCCGAGGACCGGCTTGATAGCCATTACTTCATGGCATGGGAGCGGCGGCGCTGGCTGAACTCCGACATGCGCTTGAAGGGCACGCCCGAGTGCCGCGCGCTCTATTTTGACCTGATCAACATCGCCTATGACCAGACGCCGGTGGGCACGGTTCCGCAGGATCTGGAAACGCTGGCCAAGTTGCTGATGGTCGATCCGGGTCACTTCCGGGCGCTGTGTAAGCTGGACTATGGCCCGCTGCACAAGTGGACGCCCTGTATCTGCGAGGGTGGTGAGGTGCGGTTGATGCACCCCATGGTGTTGCGCACGCTGACCGAGGCGCTGTCTCGCAAGGAAGACAATCGTGCCAAGCACGAGGCCGCGAATGCGGCCAAGCGGTTGCAGCGGCTCAGGATCACCGTGGCGGGCTACCATGCCGAGCTTGCAAAGAACGATGCGGCCATTCGCTGGATGGACGAATGGCTGGTCCAGGAGGGCTGCGAATACCGCAATGCCAGCTGGATTGAACGCGCGATGCGGTCCTGGTCGACGCATATGTTCGACCTCGGTCAGGCGCGCAACGGCTCCCTCCGATAACTGTCTCAACACTGTCCGAGACTGTCCGGCGGACAGTTCAAGACAGTCTCGGACAGTCTCAGACTGTCCTGCACGACAGGGATAGAGACAGAGACATAACAAAACAGAAGGCCAGTCGCCGGACGGTCTGAGGCCGGTGGCTGTGGATAACTCGGAATTGCTGAGAAATGAGGTTTAGAGATGGACATGAAGGAGCAGGCGGCGGGCGAAAAGCGGGTGCAGGTGCATCTGATTGATCGGCTGGTTCGTTTGGGGCTGGTCAAGCCTTCGGGCATGACGGTGGCGCAGTTTGATGTGATGCTGGAAGAAGTGCGGGGAAAGCTGGCCTATATGACAGAGCTGAACCTGCAGGCCCTGGCTGAGCATGTCGGCAACCTGGCAGGCGGGAAGAACAGGGATCGGTTCCCGATCGCGGCCAAGATCCTGAAATGGGCGGCGGACATCCAGCCTCCCACCGATGACGCATCGCCTCTCTTGCGGGCTGTGTTCGCCGGTGAGTTGGGTCGGGCAGCCATGGCAGAGGACTTTGGGCCGGAACTCCTGGTGCATGTGCGTCGAAGCCGTGCCTGGCCCAAGGGTCACGATATGCGGTTTATCCGGGAAAGGGCAGCGGATGCCCGGCGCCGGATCGCGATGATCGAAGAGAACGAGGGCAGGGGGCGCAGCCCGAGCGATGAGGATGAGAGGCTCCGCGCGGGTCGCGCCCGAGCTGCAGAGAAATGTCGGCAGATTGTTCGTCTGGTCTCGGAGGGGGTGCAGTGACGGAACAGGTTGTGATTGTCTCGCCGTCCGGTGTCGCCCGTCTCCAAAGGGAGGCCGAGCGGATCGCGGCGATCAAGGCGCGGGGCGCTGTTCCGCGCCAATGTGGTGACGCGATCCCAGAGGCGCCTGCGCGCGGGGCCTTTCAGGTGTTTGAACCTATGCGGCTTTGCCCGGTTGGCGCGGATGATTATGAGGCGCAGCCGGTCGGATATCGGGGCCGCTCGGCCATTCGCAATGCGGATGTGTTCGATGTGATGGCGGCAGCGGCGGCGCGAAAGAAGAAGCCGGCGCCCTTCACGCTTGGGCAAATCGCAATGGGGCGCCACTATCGCGATCTTGTAGAGCGTCATGCGACTGCCGGGGTGCGGTGTTCATCTGTGGAGGCGCTGCGGACAGGTGGCAGCGGCCAGGGCGGTGAGTTTATCGACGCAGTTCTGCGGGATCGCGATGAAATTGATCTGCTGCGGCGGCGCATCGGGACCGGGTCTGCGATTGAGGTCCGGCGGGTGCGTCCGTCAAAGCGCGGCTCTAGGGTCTCGATCACAAACCGGCGGCTGGTCGATATGGTCTGCATTGAAGACAGGAGCTTGCGCGAGGTTCTGGAGGCGCATGGCTGGTCTGTTTATGGCGAGACAGTGAAGGCGGTACGTGCTGCTCTGGCTAGTGTTTTGGATCGGATGGCTGGCCCGGTTCGAACCGGCAGGATCCACACGCTGCACAAAGGGGCTTGACCGTTACCTCAACTGCATGCCAGTAGATATGCATCATCACGAAATGCGCCCACGGGAAACCGGCGGGCGCTTTTGCGTTGGTGCTTCCCGAAATGTGAGGTGATGTTGTGGCGCGGCTGAAGATCTGCGCGGCGTCGGGCTGCGAGGAATTCGCACTGCCTGGGCTGCCGCATTGTGAGGAACACGAGGCGGCGCGGCAGGCCAAGCTGAAGGAGCGGCGGGCCAAGGCGCAGACCTCGGAGGCGGCGCTCGCCGGGCGCAGGCTCTATGCCTCGGCCAAGTGGAGAGCCGCGGCAAAGGCTTTCCTGCGCAGGCACCCGCTATGCATGGATTGCGCTGAGTTGGGCGCGATCGAACCGGCAACGGATGTGGATCACATCAAACCGCACAAGGGCGATCGCAGAGTGTTCTGGGATCGGTCGAACTGGCAGGCGCTTTGCCATCGCTGCCACAGTCGAAAGACGGCGCGCGAAGTCTTTCACACCCCCCGGGGGGTATCTGAAAACTAAGGCCAATCTGCCCCAAACCGGCGGGGGAACCTTTGTTTTCACAAGCGCGAATTTGGAGAAAAAAGCCCACCCTTTGATGATGGAGAAAACGGGATGAAGGGGAAGAAACCGAACCTGCAGAACGTGGTTCCCATGAAAGGCGACATTCAGAAGCATGTGCCGGAGGCGCCGGAGTTTCTGGAGGATGAGGCTCGCAAGGTCTGGGATGAGCTGGCGCCGGAGCTGGTGAAGAAAGACCGGCTGGAGCCGCTCTATGAGTACCAGTTTGCGAGCTACTGCGTGTGCGTTGCGAACTTCATCGCGGCCTCGGCCTGCTTGGCGGTCGAAGGCCTCTATTATGAGACCAAGACCCGCAACGGGATCCAGCAGAAGAAGCGGGCTGCCTGGGGGATCCAGCAAGAGGCGATGGCGGGCATGCGCCGGGATGCGGCGCTGTTCGGTCTGTCTCCGGTCGATGAGGCGCGCCTCGGCGCCGGTGGCCAGGGTGATCTGTTCGACCAGGTTATGGCGCAACTGAATGGAACCGATTGATCACCCGGTATCCCGCTATGCCATCGGGGTGGTGGAGGGCGATATCGTCGCCGGTGATCTGGTGCGGATGGCTTGCGAGCGGCACCTCATGGATCTGGAGACCGGCGCCGATCGCGGGCTGGTCTTTGACTGCGAGGCGGCCAGCCGGATCATCCGCTGGGGCGGGATGCTGCAGCACACCACCGGGCCGATGGCGGGTAGGCCGCTGAAGCTGGAACCCTGGCAGGAATTCCGGCACGGGTCGGTGTTCGGCTGGAAGCATGCGGAAACCGGGCTGCGCCGGTTCCGGTCCACCTATCACCAGGTGGGCAAGAAGAACGGCAAGACGACCGACACGGGCGTGCCGATGCTCTACACGCAGCTGTTTGATGGCGAGGCAGCGCCGCAGGGATATTGCGCGGCCACGACGAAGGATCAGGCGGGGCTGCTGTTCAAGGAAATGAAGCGGATGATCAAGCGATCGCCGTTCCTTGGTCAGGTGATGAAGGTCTGGCGGACCTCGATCGAGACGCCGCGCACGGATGGGCTGATCGCCTGTCTGAGCCGGGATGGCAATTCGTCGGACGGGATCAACCCGAGCTTTCTGGCCCGGGATGAAATGCACCGCTGGACCGATCGGGAACTGGCGGACACGATCGTTGAATCCATGATCGCGCGGGATCAGCCGATTGACTGGGTGATCACCACCGCCGGGCAGGACCGGGCGTCCTTGTGCGGCGAGCTGCGCGACTATGGCGAAAGCGTTTTGCGGGGCGCGGTCGAGGATGACAGCTTTTTCGGGTTCATCGCGGAACCGCCGGCCGATTGCGATCCGGCAGATCCGAAGTTCTGGGCCATGGGCAATCCGAACCTTGGGGTGAGCAAGAAGGTCGAGGCGATGCAGGACACGCTGAAAAAGGCGCTGGCCATTGCGGGCCGGATGCCGAACTTCAAGCGGTTCCACCTGAACCTCTGGACCGAGGGCGCAGAGACGTGGATCGCGCGGGATGTCTGGGACCAGGGCATGGCCTGCGCGCCGTTTGATCCGGCCATGCTCTACGGGCGCAAGGCCTGGGTGGGGCTGGATCTGTCGAACAAGGTGGACACCACCGCCATCGTGGTGGCGGTGCCGGTGGATGGGCTGATCTACCTGATCACCTATACCTTCATTCCGGAGGGGCCGAAGGGGTTCATTCAGCGGGCGCAGACGGAGAAGCGGGAATATGTCGGCTGGCGCGATCAGGGCTGGCTGGAGGTTCACAAGGGCGGGACGATCGATGACGACCAGCTGGTCAACCGGCTGGAGTGGATCCGCAAGGCGTTTGATCTGCAGGAGGTCGCTTATGACCCATGGGGCATGAAGTACCTGGCGGACAAGCTGGACAAGCGACGGTTCCCGATGGTCGAGCACCGGCAGGGCTATGCCTCGATGTCGAACCCGATGAAGCGGTTTGAAGAGAAGGTCGCCCAGAACAAGATCCGGCACGGGGGCAATCCGGTGCTGGGCTGGCAGGTTGGTAACGTCCACCGGGACGAGGATGCCGCCGAGAACGTAAAGCCGAACAAGAAGAAATCAACGGGCCGCATTGATGCGGCGGTTGCCGCCATCATGGCGCTAGGGCGCGCCGAGGTCGGGGAAGAGAAACGCAAGGCGCGGGAAGTCGAGGTCGTATGAGGTTCTTTGGATGGGATATTGCGCGCGGTTCGGATGAGACCGTTGTGCAGCGCGTTGAACCGCCTGTCATGGCTGCGGCGGCGGAGACCTCGGGCACGGCCAGCCCGCAGCCCTGGATTACGGAAATCGGCTGGAGTGGCAGGGGCGGCCCGGTGAACAAGCGGCTGCCGCGCGTAACGCCGCAGCGGGGTGAGCAGCATGGCACGGTCTTTGCCTGTTGCAACAACATCGCCGGGGATCTCTCCAAGGTGCCGCTGAAGATCTGGGAGCGCAAAGGCGACGGGCAGGAGGTGCGGGTGCGTGATCACCCGGCGGCCTATCTGCTGAACGTCGAGGCCTCGGACGGCGTGCCCGCGAAAATCATGCGCTTTGCCCTGGTCTATGCCTGGGCCTTGCGCGGCAACAGCTTTGCCTATGGGCCGCGCGATGGGGGCGGCGAGTTGGAGATGATCGAGCTGATCGACCAGACCGCCTGCACCCCGCTGAGGGCTGGCCGGTCGCGGTTCTATGACTTCACCGATGGGGCCGGGGTACAGCGGCGCGCGGCCAGCCGGTCGATGGTGCATCTGCGCTACCTGGCGCTGGATGGCTGGGCAGGCCGGTCCCCGCTGCAGGTTGCGGCGGAATCGGTTGGCCTTGCCTTTGCCGGGCAGGAATCGGCGGCGCGGTCGGTCTCGGGCGCCCATGCCAAGGCCTTCATGAAGCTGGGCGATCACTATGAGGATGATGAGGCGCGCAGCCGCAATGCGCGGCGCCTGAAGGAGCATCTGACCAATCCGCAGTCCGATGGGATCCCGGTTCTGGGGCCGGATGATGACATCAAGAGCCTTGACCTGACGGCTGCGGACCAGGAGCTGCTGGCCAGCCGCAAGTTCGATCGCGAGCAGCTGGCCGCGATTTACCGCATGCCGCCGTCCAAGCTGCAGATGCTGGAATATGGCGTGAAAGCGAACGGCGAACAGCAGGCGATCGACTATCTGACCGATTGCCTTCTGCATTGGTCCGGATTGGCCGAGCAGACGCTGGCGTTGTCGATCCTGACACGGGGCGAGCGGGAGCGCGGGTTGTTCCTGCGCCATGACTTCGGCGCGCTGCTTCAGCCGACGATCAAGGATCAGATCGAGGCCGTCACAAAGGCGGTTGGCGGGCCGGTCTACACGCCAGACGAGGGGCGCGCGAAGCTTGGCCTGCCTCCGACCAAGGGCGGGGACAAGATGAACCCGGCGCCGAACATGACGCGGGACGATAGCAAGGACACGAAAGGGAAAGACAAATGAGCCGCACGACTGTTGCCGCCCTGATGGGCGCTGCGCCGCTGGCGATTTCCGAAATCGGCCTGCCGATGCTGGGTCTCAACCTTCCTGCACAGGAGGTTGCGGCGCTGCCGTCGATCCAGGCGGCTGGTGAGGGGATCACGTTTGAACGGGGCCAGCGCTTCGCCATTCACCGCGGCATTGCCTACGTGCCGGTCAACGGCATTCTGACCCCGAATTCTGCGGTGCTGGAGCGTTTCCTCGGCTGGTCCACCTATCACGGGCTTGCGGAAACCATGGCTGCGATCATGGCCAGCGATGAGGTGCAGGCGGCGGCGCTGCTGTTTGATACGCCCGGCGGATCGGTGGTCGGCATTCAGGCGGCGATCGAGGCGATCCGCGCGGCGGTGCTGGTCAAGCCGGTGCATGCGCTGGTGAACCCGCTGGCGGCCTCGGCGGGCTATTGGCTGGCCAGCCAGTGCAGCGACATCACCCTGACGCCCGGGGGCTGGGTTGGATCGGTTGGCACGATGCTGACCGGCGCGCAGCCGATGCAGCCGGGATCGGGCGGCGATCAGGTCTTTATCCAGACCTCGGCCCATGCCGGTGCCAAGCGGCCTGATCTGTCCAGTGAAGAGGGGCAGCGCCTGTCGCAGATCCGGCTGGACCAGATGGAGGCGGAGTTCCTGGCGGATGTTGCCGAGGGACGCGGCATTGCTGCGGGCGATGTGCCGGGACGGATGAGCCGCACGGACAGCGATGCGGACGGGGGCGATGTGTTCTGGGGGCAGGACGCGATTGATCGCGGTCTGGCCGATGGTCAGGAAACCCTTGCGGAGTTCCTGACCCGCATCGCGGAAGTTTACGCGCCGCAGCCGCAATCACAGACCCGGCGCCGGTCGGGCGCCTACCTGGCCAAGGCCCGGGCCGCACAGGCGCAAGCCTCTCTCTGACTTCTCATTGGCAGTTTTGCCGGTGATCACCTCGCAGCGCAGGCGGCGGGGTCTTTGGGCTGCGTGATTGCAGCCTGTTCCATGTGACAAAGGAGACAAGCACCATGGATATCAATGATCTGCGCCGCATGCTGAAAGCGGCAGCGGGAAAGATGGAAACCACCGCCCAGGCGATCGAGGATCTGGAGGCTGCGGGTAACGCAGAGGCCAGCGCGATCGAGGCGGCGCAGGCTGAATTTGACGCTGCCGAGGCGGAGTTCAAAGGGCTGCAGACCCGCGTTCAGCGCGCCGAAGCCGTGGAGCAGGCAAAGGCTGAGACCGCGACCTCGGAGCTGAACACTGGCGGCAGCAACCCGGGCGCCGGGACCGGCGCCCCTGCGCCCGCACAGGCCAAGGCCGCGGGGCAGGAGGGGATCGAGGTCGGGTTCATGGCCCATGCCCTGATCAACGCCAAGGGAGACCGGGACAAGGCGGTGGAGCGGCTGGAGCAGGACGGGCACAGCGCCATCTCTGCGGCCCTGTCGGGGGCCAGCGAAAGCGCTGGTGGTGTGACCCTTCCGCGCCCACAGGGGCAGGCGGTGATCGAGCTGCTGCGCCCGAAGGTGACGGTGCGCGCATCGGGCGCCCGGGTGCATGACATGCCCGCAGGCGAGCTGCGCAATGCGCGGCAGGCGACGCCCTCCAGCGCGGCCTATGCCGGGGAAAACGCGGCCATCGTGGAAAGCGAGCCGACCTTTGACAAGGTCGAGGAGAAGTTCCGCAAGCTGACCTCGCTGGTGCCGATCGGCAATTCCCTCCTGCGTCATACCAGCGCCTCGATCGCGCTGATGGTGCGGGATGATATCATCAAGGAAATGGGCCTGAAGAACGATCTGGCCTTCCTGCGTTTTGATGGCACCGGCAATCTGCCGAAGGGCCTGCGCCAGTGGGCGCCGGTTGCCAACTGGGCCACCATCGCGGTGAAGGATGCGGCGACGGTCGAGGCGGCGATCCGCGCGATCGTCAGCAAGGTGGAGGATGCCGATGTCGGCCTGATCAATCCGGGCTGGATCATGCGGGCCAGCGCCAAGAACTTCCTCGCCAGCCTTCGCTGGGCCAATGGCTTCAAGGTCTTCCCGTCGATCGATGACAATGGCACCCTGCACGGCGCGCCCATCCGCACCACCTCGCAGGTTCCTGATAACCTTGGCGTTGGCGGCGATGAGACCGAAATCTATTTTGCCGACTTCAGCGAAATCATGATCGGTGACTCCCAGCAGATCACCTTGGCGTCCAGCACCGAAGCCTCTTACGTCAACCAGGCGGGCGATACGGTCTCGGCCTACCAGAACGATCTGACCCTGATGCGCGCCATTGCAGAGCATGACATGGCACCGGCCCATGACGCCGCGATCGCGGGTTTGAACGGCGCAGGCTGGACCCTCTAAGGCCGCTTCAAAGCGGATGCAGCTTCGGCCCTGGCGGTGATCGCCGGGGCTTTTCTCTTTCTCCAGATATCAAGGATTGCTGACATGGCAAAAGAAATCGTGGAATTCCTCAAAACCCATGGCCGCTACGTGAAGGGCGACATTGCCGGGTTCGAACCGGCGGTGATCGCCAACTGGCCGAAGGGCACCTGCATGCCCTATGACCCGGATCGCCCCAAGCCCGCCAAAGGTGAAGCGGCGGATCTGGAGGCTGATGCGCAGGATCTGGCGGTGCGCGCTGCCGAACTGCAGGCCCGCGAGGATGAGCTTGCCGCGCGTGAGGCCGCTTTGATGGAACGCGAAGCCGAGGCCATCACCGCCCCTGCGCAACCCGCAGATCCGGCAGCTGGCGGTGCGGCGGAAAAGACCGCCGGCGCGCCGCCGAAACAGGGCGCCAAGGCGTAAGGGGCCGGGCTGATGCGGGTGATCGAGGCCGGGGAGATCCCGGCAGGTGTGGATCTGGCCGACTTCAAGCGGTCGGTTCACATTGCTGCGGAGGATTTGGACGATGACGGGGCGCTGCAGCTGGCGCTGCAATCGGCGGAAGCCGTTGTCGCCACGGCCACCGGTCGCCCGCTGGCGCCGCGCGCTGTTGAATTTGTCGTGGTGCGCGGGGCCTGGCGGCGCTGGTGGTTCCCGGTTTTGCCGGTGCAGGAGCTGTTGGCGCTGGCGGTGGATGATGGCGCGGGCGGCTGGATCGATCAGCCGCTTGATGGTGCATGGGTTCAGCAGGCCCATGATGAGCCGCAGCTGGTGCTTGGGGCCAGCTGGGCCGGGCACGGGGTGCCGGGCGAATTGCTGCGGGTGCAGGCCCGGGTCGGTGGTGCTGACAACAGTGTGGTGAACCGGTCGCGGCAGGCGATCTTCCTTTTGGCGAAAGAATGGTTTGAGGCCGGGATCTCGATCGAGGGGGAGGAGGCGCCGCGCCTGTCGTTTGGAGTGCGCCTGCTGATGAAACAGGCCCGCTATCAGCGCCCTTGCGAGGTGGCCTGATGGGGCGGCGGCTGGATCGAACGGTGACCTTCCTTGAGGCGGCAACCAGCAAATCCCCCACGGGCAACAAGACCAGGACCGGCTGGAATGAGCTGTTCCCGGTTGCGGCCAGCTATCAGGCGCTGTCGGACGGGGAGCGCTGGCGGGCCGGTGCGGTCGAGCAGAAGGCAGAGGCGCGCTTTACGGTGCGCTACTCAGCGCGGTCTGCGGCGATCCTCGGCGCGAACCGGCTGCGCTTTGAGGGCGCGGATTGGGAAATCACCGGGAGCAAGGAAATCGGGCGGCGCCGGTGGATTGAAATCACCGCCTGGAAGATCCGGTAGCTGGGGGGATTGCGTCCCAAAGCGTGCAGCCCGCGATGTTGCTCAGTAGGGGCGGAGATTATCACGGGCTGCAGCTTAGTAGGGATGTTCCTTACCTAACAATGTTCGAATTGCGTTGAGATTAACGGGTTGAATTTTTTGAGCCTTTTTTTGATGGGGCAAGGATCTCAGACATGTCAGTCAAAATGAAGATCGAAGGTGCCGGTGATATCGAGCGGGCGCTGGGTCAGCTTGCGCGGGGCACGGCCAAGGGCGTGCAGCGGCGGGCGATGAAGAAGGCGCTGCAGCCGGTTGCGACGATGGCCGATGCGTTGTCGCCCTTCACGGTGAAGGTCACCAGCAAGCTGACGGCCCGGCAGGCGCGTGAGGCGCGCGGGGACCGGGGGCGCAGCAAGGTGGTGCTTTATGTGGGGCCGGTGCAGCCGGATGGCAGCGATGCACCACACGGCCACCTTTACGAGTTCGGCACCGGGCCACGGGTGCAGGCTTCGACCGGCAGATTTGTCGGTGCGATGCCCGCGCGGCCCTTCATGCGGCCCGCCTGGGACGCCAACAAGGCCCAAATGCTGGAGACCCTGAAGCGCGAGACCTGGGCCGAGATCGAAAAGACCGTGGAGCGGGCGCGGCGCAAGGCAGCGCGGGCGGGCTCATGATGGAAGCCGATATCTATGCGGCGCTGGAGCCGCTTGGCCATCCGACGCTCTGGGGCGGGTTCGATGATTTTGGCCCCGGGGAGGCGTTCCCGCGTATCACGATCCAGCGGATCAGCAATGCGACGGGGTATTCGCTGAAGAGCCGCGCTGATGTCGAGACCGCGCGCATTCAGGTGAATGTCTACTCGGATGACGCGGATCAGGTTTTTGCGCTCGCACGGCAGGTCTCGCAGACCCTGACAGATTATCGCGGCGGGTCTGTGATCCGCTGCAAAGAGATATCCCGCCGGGATGGGACGACCCCCTCCGGCGGCGATGTGATCCGGCTTCAGATGCTGGACATTCAGGTGCGCTACCGCGCCTGACCTCTGGCCGGGTGACCGGCTCAATCAACAAATGATGGAAGGAAGAAGCCAATGGCAGAGAATGTCATTCCGGGCGATCTCGTTGACATGGAATGGTCCGTCGACGGGGTGGACGGGAACTTTGCGGTGATCAAGGGCTGCAAGACGATCGGGATCCCGGAGGTTGACCAGGAATACCGGGACCGGACCTCGCTGGACAGCCCGGGCCGGTTCAAGGAATGGGGCCTCGGCCTCAAGGATGGCGGGGAGATCACCCTCAACTGCTTTTACTCGACCGAGCTTTACAAGCAGGCCGCAGCCTATAACGCGGCAGGCAAACCGGTGTTCTTCCGGGCGACGCTCCCGCCGGGCGAGGGGCAGAGCACGGGCGATCTCTTTGCCTACAAGGCCTATGTGGTGCCGACGATCCCCACCACCGACCAGGACGGCGATCTGATGACCGATCTCAAGCTGCGCACCACCGGCGCGGTTGACTGGGTAGAAGGGACGGCAGCGGTATGATCAATCACGCGAAGATGAAGGTGGGCAAGACCACCCACAAGCTGAAGTTCTCGACCGCCGCGCTGATGCGGATGGAAGCGGAAAATGACGGCCAGCCCTTTGATGCGCTGGTGGATCATCTGATCACCGGCAAGGGCGGCGCGTCTTTTGTTGTCTCTGTGCTGGCCGCCGTGATGAACGATGGCGCGGGCGGCGAGCGGGACGAGGCCGTTGCCCTGGTCGATGGGGCAGGCGGCGTGCGCAAGGTGTTGACCTCTCTTGGTGAGGCCATCGCGGTTGCCTTCCCTGCAGAGGCAGATCCGGGCGCTGATCCAGATGAGGACGCAGAGGGAAACAGCGAGGGAAACGGGCAGGCCGCAGGGGCGTAGACTGGCAGGCGCTCTATCGGTCGTGGTGCAGGCTGGGTCTGCACCACGATGATTTTGGCGCGGTCACCCTGCGGGAATACGATCAGATCACCCGGGCAGTGATCGATGGCAAGAACGATGAGGTCCAGGCGCGGCGGGTGCTGCAGCAGGAGCTGGCGGTTCTGTTCAGCCATGCGGTCCACAGTCCAAAAACCATCCCCGACTTTACGAAGGCGGGGGCGGAACACTCCGGCAAAACCAAGCGGGACAAGAAGAGCGATGCGCAGGCTGTCGAGCAGCTGCGCGCCTCGCTGATGAGCCTGCACTTCCACAATCAGAGAGGGGCATGAGATGGCCGCGATTATTGGCGCTCTTCGGGGCGTTCTGTCCATGGATTCGGCTGCCTTTGAAAGCGGCGCCAAGCGGGCCCAGTCCACCATGGGCAAAACCGAGCGGCGCATGCTGCGGATGGGCGCCAATATGGAGAAGGCCGGGCGGCGGATGTCGCTGGGCCTGACCCTGCCGCTGGCGGGCGCCGCTGCGGTGGCGGTCAAATCCAGCCTGCAGATGGTGGATGCGCAGGCGAAGATGGCGCAATCCCTCGGCACCACTGTCAAATCCATGCAGGTGCTGGACCGGGCAGCGGATCTGTCTGGCGTGTCGATCGGGGAGGTGCAGCAGGCGACGATCCAGCTGACCAAGCGGCTGAGCCAGGCGGCGGGCGGATCCGGCGCGGCGGCCAAGGCGCTGAAGCGGCTGCATCTGAACGCCTCCGATTTGCAGCGCCTGCCGCTGGATGAGCGTCTGGCCCGGATCCAGGGCGCGCTTGCGGAGTATGTGCCGCAGGCAGAGCGCGCAGCGGTGGCCTCGGATCTCTTCGGCAGCCGGGCCGGTCTGATCTTCACCCGCATTGATGGCGCCACTCTGAAACTCGCCGCAGAGGATGTGGGCCGCTTTGGCGTGGCGATCTCCGAAGTGGATGCGGACCGGCTGGAGACGGCCAATGATGCGATGTCGCGGATGGGGCTCGCCGGGCGTGGTCTGGCCAACCAGCTGACCATCGCGCTGGTGCCTGCGATGCAGACGGTGAGCGATGGCGCGGCTTCGGTGGCGGAATGGTTCAACGGCCTGGGCGAGGGCACCAAGCGGGTGATTGCGCTTGGCACAGCAGGCGCGGCTGCGCTGGGGCCACTGGCGGTGGGTCTGGGCCTGACCCTCAAGCTGACCGCGCCGCTCGGTGTGGCGATGGCGGGGATGCTCTCCACCGTGGCGCTGGCGCCAGTGCGGTTCCTTGCGGCTGCAAAGTCCACGGTGGCGCTGGAGATGGCGCTCGGGGCCACCACGACAAGGGCGGCGCTAGGCAGTGTTGCCATCAAGGGCCTGTCGCGGGGGCTGGTGCTGTTGCGCGGTGCGGTGATCACCACCGGGATCGGCGCGCTGGTTGTGGGCGCCGGGTACCTGGCGATGAAGTTCCACCAGCTGGTCACCGCGACCGGTGGCTGGGGCATGGCGCTACAGGCGCTTGGCGATCTCGCCTCGGGCGTCTGGCTGGGGATCAAGACCAGTGCCAGATCGATCGGCCCGGCGCTTGGCGCGGTTTGGGAGGCCGTCAAGGCAGGCTTTCTGCGCATGATGGGCACGATCTCGGAAAACTGGTCTGCCTTCCTGTCGGGGCTTGCGGTTCGGGTGAAGAACATCCCGGGCATGTCGGGCGCCTTTGATGCGCTGAATGAAGCCTCTGGCCGGGCCTTTGAGGGCGTTGCAAGGTACGACGCGCTGGCGGTGCGGGCTGCAAACAGCAGCGCGGCGCTGAAGAAAGAGGCCAAGGGGCTGATGCGCGAGGGTTGGGCTAAGGCCACGGCTGCGCTCAAGACCCTGACGCTGCAGATGGATAGCGCCAATGCGGAACTGGATGCGGGCGACGACAGCGCCGATGCGTTGAAGAACAGCCTCGAGGATCTGAACGATACGCTGGATGACGGATCGGGCGGTGGCACCAAGGGCAAGCTGGATAAGACGAAGAAAAAGGCAAAGGACCTGTCCGCGGAGCTGAACGGGCCGCTGTCCTCTGCGGTGGATGGCGTTGCGCGCTCCTTCGGGGACTGGGTGGCGAATGGCCTGCGGGATTTTGAGGGTCTCTGGGACGGGATCAAACAGGCGGCAAAACGTGGGCTTGCGGATCTGGCGTCCTCCTTTGCGCAGAACACGCTGAAGGTGGCGCTGGGGCTGTCGGTGACGGGATCCGGCAGCGCGGCCAGCGCAGGCACTGCCGTGCTGGGCGGTGGCGGCGGTGGCGTGAACCCGCTGGGGATCTTGAGCAATGTCGGCGGTCTCGTTGGCGGGGGCGGTATTGCCGCCGGGATCGGATCCGGCCTCGGCGGTGTTCTGACAGGCGGTGGCCTTGGCTCCAGCTTTGCCAACCTCGGCGGGCTGGCCAGCGGCGCCTCCAGTGGCTGGGGCGCGCTTGGCGCGGCTCTGCCCGCAGCGGGTCTTGTGCTTGGCGGCATTGCGCTCCTCGCCAAGGGTCTCAGCCGCAAATACGCTGGCTCGGGGATCCGGGGGCGCTTTGGCGCCGATGGCTTTGAAGGCTCCTCGATCGACTTCTACAAGGGCGGGTTCCTGCGCTCCAACCGCACCGATTACAAACCGCTGGAGGCAGACTTCGAGGCGGCACTGGATCAGAGCGTCACCGGGCTGACCGATGGCGTCAAGGATATGGCGGCCTCGCTGAACCTTGGCACCAAGGCGCTGGAGGGCTTTACCAGTGAAGGCTTCACGCTCTGGACCAATGGCAAGAGCCAGGAAAAGATCCAGGAGGAACTGCAGGCGCGCATTGAAGAGACCGGCGCGGAAATGGCCGAGCTGGTCCTGGGCACGGATCGCTTCAGCCGCGCCGGGGAAACCGCGCTTGATACGCTGGGGCGCCTGTCGGGCAGCCTCACTGCAGTCAACGATGCGGCGGATCTCCTCGGCCATGGTCTCTTTGATGTCTCGCTGAAGGGCGGCGATGCGGCCTCCAATCTGGTTGATCTCTTTGGCGGCGCCGAGGCCATGGCGGGATCTGTCTCGGCCTACTTCGGGGCTTTCTACTCCGAAGGCGAGCGCACGGAGGTGATCCTGCGGCGTTTGCGCGAAGAGTTCGGGGAGCTGGGCGTGGCCATGCCCGCAAGCCGGGACGGCTTCCGCGAGCTGGTGGAGGGGATCGATACCACCACGGAACACGGGCGCGAGCTTTATGCAGGCCTTCTGCAGATGTCCGGCGCCATGGCCGAGGTGCTGCCGCAGGTCAGCGCCTATTCCGCCGAGCTGGCGGGCATGGTGGGGGAGATCGGCGGCGAACTTGGCGCGCAGATCGATGCGGCCCGCGCCCGGGTCTCGGAAGAACGCGCCACGGCGGAAAGCTGGCGCCGTGCGGGCAGCGGATTGCGCGACCTGGTGGATGGTCTGATCACCGGCGATCTGACCGGCGCAAGCGCGGCGCAGGCAGAGGCGGCGCAGCGGGCGCGGCTTGATGCAGCGCTGGCAGCGGTGCGCGGCGGGGATCTCTCGGCAACGGAAAGCCTGCCGGAGCTGGCCCGCGCCTATCTGCAATCGGCCCGGGCCGGTGCAGGATCTGCGCTGGAATACCGGCGCATCGCGGCAGAGGTGCAGGGTCAGCTGCGGTTTGCGGCTGGGGTGGCGGATCTGGAAAGCGGCAATGATGAGGTTCTGGCCGGTCTTTATGAGCAGCAGATCGAGGTTCTGACCTCGCTTGGCAGCTTCCTGCAGCTTGAAGGGCTGACCGGCGATCAGATCGCGGATCTGAGCCAGGGCGTGCAGGATCTGGCAGCGGATTGGGACGGCACCGTCAGCGCATTTGAAACCTCCCTCGGGGCGCTGGAGGATGCCATCAGCCAGGCCGAGGCCTTCAGCTATGACGACCTGGTCGGCGCGCTGGATGTGGCGGTCACGCTGGCCGATGATGCGCCGCGCTGGCTACGCCGGATGGTAGAGCAGGCGGACAGCGGGATCCGCACCACGCTGGACTTCATCATCCGCCGCGATGATCTGACGGCGGCGGATCGCTGGATTGCCACCCATGCTCTCTCGCAGCATGTAGCCAGCCTTGACCTGGTGCTGCGCGAGGATCTGGACCGGCAGACCCGGAAGCTTGTTCTGACCAATACCGAAGAGCTGCGCCGCAAGCTGATGCTGCAGCTGGGCCGGGATCTGGATCCGGGCACCCGCGCCATGGTGCTGACCCGTAGCGCCAACCTGTCGCGCCGGGTGAACGTGGCGCTGACCCGGGAGGGCGGCGATACCGTGGAGCGGCTGACCCGCCTGCAGGATCTGATCGGGGCGCGGGGGCAGGCCGGGCGGATCAGCTTTGGCGGCGCGGTGCGCCTGACGGCGGATACCGTCTTCAGCGATCTGACCTCGGCCACCGGGGATCTGCTGCAGCCGATGGAAAACCTGCGCGCCATGCTGGGGGATCTGCGCGCGGCGGTGCGGCTGGACACGGCAGAGCGGCTGGCGCAGTCCAAGGTTGCCTCCCTGCAGATCCGCGGCGCCGGGCTGGCGGATCGCACAGAGGTCAAACGGGCAGGGGGCGCCGAGCTGATCGGCCAGATCGAGGATCTGCAGGCCTCCACGGGGATCAAGCTGCTGCGGGGGACAGGCGAGGACGCCATCCTGCGCCAGCGGGAGGATGGCACCATTGCCTATCGCGCGGATTACACCAGCGGCGGCGCGGGGCTGGCGGCCTTCAATGCGGCCTTCCAGGGCGCGGACGGTCTGGAAGCCAAGATCGCGGCCTATAATGAGCGGATCAGCGGCAGGAACGACCGGCTGGAACGCCTGCGGGCGCAGATCCGGGGGCTGGGCGGCATTCCTCAGTTTGCCGCGGGCGGTGCCCATGCGGGCGGCTTGCGCATCGTCGGGGAACGCGGCTGGGAGATCGAACGCACTGGCGCCTCCCGCATTCATAGCCATGCGGAGTCGGTGGCGATGCTGGATAACCGCTTCGTGGTGCAGAGCGTCAACGCCCTGGCCAAACAGGTTGGGGTGCAGGGGCAGAGCATGGAGCTGTTTGTGCGCAAGATCGCGCAGTTCCTGGAGGACTGGGATGAAGCCGGGCAGCCGGAGGTGCGGGTCTGATGGACTTCAACATCATCGCGCCGATGGCGGTCACCGATGTCGAGCTGACCGCCTCCAATATCCCCGAGGATGATCACCCGGAATGGGCGGCGGGCACCAATTACGCCAAGGGCGATCTGGTGATCTCGCTCACCTCGCACCGGATCTACCAGAGCATGCAGGATGGCAACCTGGGCAATGATCCTCTGACCGATGATGGCAGCTGGTGGTTCGATCTTCGGGCCACCAACCGCTGGTCTGCCTTTGATCAGCGGCGCTCCAACACGGCCTCTCATCCGGACCAGATCACCTACTCGATCACCCCGACGCAGGATTGCGATGCCATCGCGCTCTTCGGCCTTACCGCCGGGTCGGTGCGGATCGAGGTCTGGGATGGTCCAAGCCGGATCTATGATCAGACCTTCGTGATGGTCGACACCGGCCATGTGGTCAGCGTCTACACCTGGTTCTTCGGCGGCATTGTCTACACCCGCCAGAAGGTTTTGAACGGCTTTCCCGGCTACATCGGCCACCGCATCGACATCACCATCGCGGCGGTCGGGGCCACGGCGAAGGTTGGCCACATCGTTCTCGGCCGGAACCATCTGCTGGGGCAGGTGATGAACCTGCCGCGCATCTCCTTCGTCAGTCACAGCCGCAAGGGCTATGATGATTTTGGCGATGAGATCCTGGTGAAGCGCGGCTCCACCCGCAAGATCGAGGTGGCCTTGCTGGTGCCGACGATCCAGGCGCCGCGCGTGATGGACATCATGGCCGAGATCGATGGTCTTGCGACGGCCTTTTATGCCTCGGGCACGGGGCCAACTTACGGGATCGAGGGGTTGGGGTTCCTCGATGATCACGGCCAGCCGCTGGATGTGGCGGGCGAAAGCACATTCCCCCTGATCATGAAAACACTGAAATAGGACACGAGAGCCATGAGCTATCCGGAGTTCTCCGACTTCCCGCCGATCCCGCAGCGATCGGCGGCGGAGGCGGATTTTGACACCAAGATGTCAGCGCTGTTCCAGCACTTTGCCACCACCCACCGGGCGGAGCTGATCGCGCTGATCGACTTTTTGAAGACGGGCAGCACCATCATTGGCGGGGCGCTGAATGCCACCACCGTGGGGCTGGATACCCCCGCAGCGGGGAAGTTTACCGGGCTGGAGGCAGATAGCCTCGGCGGGGCGGCGGTGCAGGGTAACGCGACGGACGCCGCCGCTGGCAAGCTTTTGAAGGTCGGCGCCTTCGGTCTTGGCGGAGAAGCAATTTCCCCGAGCGCGGGCATCAGTATAGACGACAGCTCGCTGCCGAACGGCACCTACCGGTATGATACTGCAACCACGCCCGGAACAGTTCCGGCAGGTGTTGATGGTATCTGGATTCATGTGCAGCTAGAGGGCGGATTGCGCGCTCACCAGATTGCAATGGAGCAATCAAGCAACTCCATTTTTATCCGCTATTGGAGCGGCTCAAGTTGGTCTTCCTGGCAGAAGTTTTTCCACCAGAACAGCATCCTCGGCACCGTGTCCCAATCCGGAGGCGTTCCGACCGGCGCAATCATCGAGCGCGGCAGCAACGCGAATGGCGAATATGTGCGCTTTGCGGACGGGACGCAGATCTGCTGGGGCGAGATCAATGCCGGTTCTATCCTCTCGGTTGGTGTCGGAACGTTTGCTGAGCCATACTCGACAGCGACATTTGCCTGGACCTTTCCTGCGTCCTTCATTGATCTTCCCAACTTCTCTGGATCTGCGCTGGCGGGGACCGGGAGCGTTTACGACCGTGCGCTGGATGTCCATGCCACTTCCGTAAATGTTACGGGTGCCTCCACGATCAACGTCATTCGAAAAACCGGTTCGGCTGCCGACGTGTCTCCGGTGGCGCACCTGCGTGCCATTGGTCGCTGGTTCTGAAGGAGAGTCCTTATGCAAATTACCTGCACCTGCATCGCTGGTCTGCCTGGCCAACCTGAAACCACCGCTAGCGTCAATGGCGACACGATCACCGTGGATGGCGTGGCCTATGACCTGTCTGCAATCCCTGAAGGTGGCTTTGCCGAACCAGGAGGTGAGCATCCCTTCGCGGGCCGGATCGCCCGCATCGGGGGCGAGCTGCACCTGTCGCTGCGCTGGATCTATGACACGGGTACGGCAGAGCCGATCCAGCCCGCCGCCGCGCCCGTCCTGACTGTCATCGACGGGGCCGTGCCCGATCCCATCATCCGTAAACCTGCACCGCAGCCAGAACCCCAGGAGGAACTGGCATGACCTTTGCCATGACCATCACCACCGCCGCAGAGAAAGCCGAACAGGATCTGGCGCTGTCCATGGGAGAGGCCAAGGCCGAGTGCCGCCGCCGGATCCTTGCAGTCGTTAATGAGACCGCGCAGATCAATCTGGCCGCGGCCGCAGCTGCGGATCAACTCACCCCTGAACAGCACAGCGCCTATGTGGCCGGCCTCACCTGGATCATGCAGATGCGCTTGGCCTGGCCCGCTGTGGCCGCCTCCGGCGCGGATCTCGCCGATGATGCAAACTGGCCCGCCGTGCCTGCGGGCGCTGCCGAGCTGGCGGGGGACTTCTGATGGATGAAACCGGCCTGGTGGACTGGCTGTCCAATCTGATCGGCGGCGCGGCAACAACGCTGGTGGGCGCTTCCTTGGGGCGCCTGATGTGGCATTCCGGCGAGGTGCGCAAAGGGCAGCGGCGCTTCTTCGGCCCGGAACTTCTCTGGGAAATCCCTGTAGCCTTTGGGATGGCCATCATCGGTGAGGCGATCGCCAGCTACCTTGGCGCCAGCGCCACGGTCAGCACAGGCATCGTAGCACTGGCCGCCTACATCGGCCCGCGCGGCGCTGAGGTGCTGCTGGCCAAATGGCTGACCCGCGCCAAACCCTGACCTGATCCCCCGAACCCTGAAACCGCCCCGCCAAGGATGCCCTTGCGCGGGGCTTTTGCATTGGAGGCTTTCCATGCCTGACATTCTCACCTTTGAAACCCTGCAGAGGATCACCGGCCCGATCGCGCCGGGCAGCAACCAGGCGCGCAATGCGCAGTCCTTCCTGCTGGCGTTGAACCGGCACGGATACGATCTGGGCCTGAACCAACCGCACCGGCTGGCCTACCTGCTGGGGCAGGTGCTGCTGGAATGCGGCGCCTTCCGCTATGACCGGGAAATCTGGGGGCCGACGCCTGCGCAGGCGCGCTATGACACTCGCACGGATCTCGGCAACACGCCGGAACGTGATGGCGATGGCTACCGGTTCCGGGGGCGCACCGGAATGCAGATCACCGGGCGCGCCAATTACCGCGCCTTTACCGCCTGGGTGCGCCGCCTCGATCCCACCGCGCCAGATTTTGAGGCGGATCCGGATGCGGTGAACCTCGATCCCTGGGAGGGGCTGGGGCCGCTCTGGTACTGGTCCGAACGCGGCCTGAACCCGTTGGCCGACCGGGGGGATGTCCGGGCCGTCACCCGCCGGATCAATGGCGGATACAATCATCTCTCTGAACGCAAGCGCTGGACCCTGTGCGCGCAGCTGGTGCTGCTGGAATATGGCACCACGGATCTGCGCGCCTTCCAGCGCGCTGCCAGTCTGGTGGTGGATGGCATTCCCGGCCCGAAATCCCATGCGGCCCTGCATGCAACTCTGCTGGCCTTGCCGCCGGTCAATCCCGAGAAACCCAAACCCAAAATCGAAACCACCGGGATCCGCGCCTTCCTTGCGCAGTTCCTGCCCTGGCTGGCGGACTAATCCGCCGACAGTTTCTTTCCCACTCCAAAACAGAGGACAAACCCATGAACTGGAATGACATTCTGCAACAGCTTCAGCCCGCGCTGATCAGTGGCCTGAGCTTACTCCTTACCGTTATGATCGGCGGCGCTGCGCAGGTGGCCAAACAACGCTTTGGCCTTGAGATCGAGGCCCGCCACCGCGAGGCCCTGCACAGCGCCCTGATGAGCGGCGCCCGCGCCGCGATCGAGGACGGACCCGGCGCCGGAAAGGATGTGCTGGTCGAGCAGGCCGTCACCTATGCCCGAGAGTCCGTGCCCGACGCGATCGCGCGGCTGCGGCCCAGTGAGGCGGTCTTGCGCCGCCTGGTGATGGGCAAGCTGAAGGAGATCGGGGCAGGGCGCTAAGGCCTGCTCCCCGATATAGATATGGATCCTTCCGCCCGTCGGGCGGGGGGATCGGGTGCTGTAACACCCTTTCCCACGCAGCCATCCGTTCAAAGAGGCTGCGCCGACATACCCTACAGAAGATGTCGCCCGACTCTCGCGAGAGTGGGCGCTACATATTCTGGAATCACAAATGATAACAATGACAAAGGTGCGGCCTGCCGCGCCCGTAGCCCCTTGGCTTGGTGGCAAGAAAGCCCTGAGCGCAAAGATCATCGAGCGGATCGAATCCGTCGAGCACACCACCTATGCAGAGCCGT
Organism: Phaeobacter gallaeciensis; assembly: GCF_001678945.1. Classification (NCBI taxonomy): domain Bacteria; kingdom Pseudomonadati; phylum Pseudomonadota; class Alphaproteobacteria; order Rhodobacterales; family Roseobacteraceae; genus Phaeobacter; species Phaeobacter gallaeciensis. Next base: position 1,015,572 of record NZ_CP015124.1, on the reverse strand, counting down.
TTGTCGGCATGGGCGGTGTCTTCCTGCGGCGCAGCTGGCGCCCGCAATGCGAGGTCGCAAACGACTTCAATGGTGAAATCACCAACCTGTTCCGGATCCTGCAACAGCACCTTCCGCAGCTCTTGCAGGTGATGCGCTATCAGATCGCCTCCCGCCGGGAGTTCGAACGCCTGCGCAAGACAGATCCTTCAACCCTGACCGACCTGCAGCGCGCGGCCCGGTTCCTCTACCTTCAGCGGCAGGCCTTCGGCGGCAAGCCGGGCGGCGTTTTTGGCGTGGCTGCCGACCGTCCGGCCCGCTTCAGCTTGTCTCGCCTGGAGCCGATTCTGGATGCCGCCCACGAGCGGCTGGAAAGCGTCATCTTCGAAAACCTGGACTGGTCCGATCTGATCGCCCGCTATGATGGTGCGCAGACCTTGTTCTACCTCGATCCGCCTTACTGGGGAGGGGAGAGCGACTACGGCAAAGGCATGTTCGAGCGTGATCACTTCCAGGCGATGGCCGATCAGCTGGCCGGGATCCGCGGCAAGTTCATCCTGTCGATCAACGACCGGCCGGAGGTCCGCGAGATCTTCGCGGCCTTCCGGTTTGAAGAGGTGGCGCTGAAATACACCGTCTCCTCAGGTGGGGCGACGGATGCGGCCGAGTTGATCATCTCGAACTTCGAGCCGCGTGTCGGGCTGTTTTGAGGTGGTGAAGTCATGGCCTCGTCCCCTGTGGGGCGGGGTCATGTGGTTTTGACCGGTTTGCGCAGATAGCGACATTTGCAAAGTCAGACCGTTCTCCCAAAGCGGCCATTCCGCAGACCTTTCAATTCAGCCGCCGGAGCCCCTAGCTGCCGTTCCCAACTTGAATGGACGCTACATCTCAGGAAGCTAAAAGTGTACTCGAGCCCCACTTAAGTGAACAGCATTCAGTTTTGAGGCATTTCTTCAGAGTACATATAGGCCAAAACGTTCCCTCTTCAGGTTGAGCTTCCGTGAAGAACGGTCAAGCCGCGTTTCTAATTGCCTTCAGCTCATAGGCATGTATTTTGAATACTATACGACCCTAAGATGAGGCCAATTATGGCGCCCCCCCCAAAAACCACATCTGAGCAAAATCTAGATGCAAAACTTGAAGATTTGTTGTCCAGTTTTCTGACTTCGGCCTCTGACTTGTTTAGGCAGAATCACTACTACATCCGGGAATTTGAAGGCGGTAAGTACGCGTGTGCCTATTTGACACCGTCTCGTCGGCTACGGCAGACAATGGCGATTGATCGCGAAGTGTTAATTATTGCAACCACCTTTGCCGACCATCAGCAAAGAACAATTAAGTTCGTCCAGTCCGAGATTGCAACCTCAAACGGGCGCCTTGAACCTACTCTTGCCCTAGCAGTGCATCTTGATCCAAACGGAAACTCTAAACTCAAAAACTGGGGACGGGAGTTGGGAATTTCCATCTTGCCGATAGATGCCAGGAATGGGTTTGGGGAGGCGCGTGACATTGAAAGAAATCTCGCTCATCAGATTTTTTCTCACGACCCATTCGACGTAACTGGACCAGTATCTGGCGACAACAACTTTTTTGGGCGCCGAGATGAAGCCATTGATTTGGCGAGGAAGTTGCAAACGGGACAGATTCGCTCTTGTCTTGGGATCCGAAAGGTTGGCAAGACATCCATTATTAACCGTGTGCTTAAAGAGATACCTAGCAGCTTCGACTGCTCTACGGTTATGATAGACTGCTCGAAGGATGACGTTTTCGACTTGAAGGCCTGCGAACTACTTTCTTCAATTTCCGAAACATTGCGATCCATGCAGCTTTCCAGCTCAAGCTATGCCAACATCAACGCGGAAACTCGAAACATATCTCTGCCCGAAGCCAGAAAGAATCTAGAGGAGGTTGTACTTAAGGCTCAAAACACTATTCTTCTCGTTTTTGATGAGGTCGATTATATTACCCCGGGCAGCCCCACCGCAAAGCATTGGGAAAGTGAGTTCAACAAATTTTGGCGAAACCTTCGGGTAATTTACCAAGAATGTGAAAGGCAGAATAAATTCTTTTCTCTATTGGTGGGCGGAGTCTCCACTCATTGGTTCAAAGTTGACGAAATCAATAAAATTGAGAATGCCGCGTTGTCTTTTATTCCTGAAGAGTTTCTGAGTCCTATGCCGAAGGGAGCAACTGTCGCTATGTTGCGCAGGCTTGGAAAGGTCGCTGGTATTAGCTTTTCCGAAGCGGCTGCTGACTGGATAGCAGAAGAAACCGGAAACATGCCCTATTGGGCAAGAAAATGCTGCTCCTATATACACCGTCAAATCCCGGTGTCCGACAGACCAACGTCCTTGGATCGCTTGGACATTGAACCTCTCGTTGATCAATTCGTAAGAAATGAAGGCTGTCAAATTGCAGAAGTTGCGGTCAGCCATCTATTTCGGGTGCACCCAAAGATGAGAGGTGCCAGTGAGCTTATCTTGAAGGAACAACCGGAAGATATACCAGAAGCTGTCCGCAGAACACTCAGGAAGTATGGAGTGATCAACGGCGACGGTTTATTCTCTGGAAGTATGTTTAAGAGTGCGGTCAGCTCAGTTCTCGAACTCTCAGAGGATGGGGAGAGTGCTCTATTGCCCAGGCAAGCAGCACCTGCGGACTCTCTATCAGAATGGGCAGAGGAGCTCGCTGCACTTGGGCAAAGACGCAACCTTATAGAACGAAAGCTCCGGGGGATTGCGCTGAACTTCCTACGAATGAATGCCATACAAAACAAAAAGCTGGAGGGGCTTTCAGATGTAATTTTGAAATCGATGGCGCCTGGGCGCAGAAAGATTTTAACTGGGTACCCTCTTGATAGTCTTTTTCAGAAAATAATGTGGCTCGAACTAATGGAACTAATTTCCAAGAACTGGCCCCTGTTTGAGATTATTTTCGGAGATAAGAAAGAGTTTGAGTCGAATGCTGGACTAATAAATGACCGTCCAGACGCCCATGCAAAGGAATGGGATACTGCCGACTTTGCTCTTTACCGGCGATCCTTGGTCTGGTTCGAAGATCGGGTTGCCAAGTTGCAATGATGTTTCCAGAGTTTCTAGCAAACCGCGTGGCGAACCAGCTTTCCGACTAGTTCCACAACGACACGGGAAAGATAGCGTAAGTTTCGCTGCTTTCCCGCTTTGCGGATTTTAGCGGGCCGTTAAGCTGCGCGCCGAAACTTGGCCTCTGGATTGGTTACACCTGCGGCGAATGCTCGAATTGTCCTAGTCCGTGCTACTTCGTCGGCACCAACGAAGAATGTCGGCTTTCCTAATTTTCCTGGATCAAGGCCATGTCCGCTTTGGGCTGAGAGCGGACATATATTGCACTTATTGGAACTGGCGGCAAATACTGAGCGCTCAGAACAATCAGAAGCGCGCCCAAAGCCCTTGCGGGGAAAAGCGCAGGCCGTGTTCTGCCTAGGGGCCGATCTACCCGGACATCTGGAGTGTCCAGTTGGTGGATTTAAACGAACTCGAAATAATCCCAGATCTGCCCCTGCAACACAGTTTGGTCGAAACTGATGGTGATGGCATCACCGGTTGTGCCAAAGCCGATTTCGAAATTGCCACTACTGGAATCCCGGGTGACATGAATGCCTTGCGTGGCCATTGCAGCTTCTATTTCAACGGCGCTTGCCGTTGAGGTGTCAACATCGACACCAAATCCCTGCAGGCGTAGGATATCGCCGCCGAAACGCTGCATAGTGATGAGATCGGTGCCACCCGCTACGTTCTTCTCGAAAATGAACAAGTCAGCGCCGCCGCCGCCCTGCAGGAAGTCATCCCCACGCCCGTCTATCAGTGTGTCATTGCCAAAGCTTCCAGAGAGCGTGTCATTGCCACTCCCGCCAATCAAGCGGTCGTTGCCCTCACCGCCTTGCAATACATCCGATCCACGGCCGCCGGACAAGACATCCCTGTCGCCGCCGCCCTGAAGCCTGTCGTTGCCGCCACCACCAATCAGCCGGTCATTCCCGTCATCACCGCTCAGCACGTCACGGCCGCCGCCTCCAGATAGCTTATCCTTACCAGCCCCTCCTTCCAACGTGTCCTTGCCAGCTTGACCGAACAGCCTGTCATTGCCACTGCCACCAAGAATTTCGTCGTTCCCGCGCCCGCCTTTCAGAATATCCCGGCCACCCAGACCTTCGATGATATCAGCCTGAGACGTGCCGTTATAACGGTCGCGCCCGCTGGTGCCGGACCAGCCGTCTTCGATTGCGAACTCACCATTCACCAAAGGGTTCAGGGCAGTGAGATCCTGCTCGGTCCAGTTCTCGACAAAATCTTTTACCGTCGGTCCCTCGCCGTTGAAATCGATGGTTATGCGATAGGCGTGCGGCACAATGACCGTCACTTCTTCGATCTCGATATTCGCTGTGCTCTCGACCCAGGCGACGTTTTCGTCGGCTTGCGACAAGGTCAGAGGGTCAGGCCAGTCGCCAATGAAATCAGCTGTGACCGATCCCGTGGCATCACTGTAATATGTTAGGCGAAAGACCCCCTCGGGCAGAAATGTTGCCGGAGTGGTTTCGGCCTGTCCAGTCAGGTAGTTTGTGTCTGATAAACCAAAATCAAACCTGGCGCCGCCACCGGCAAAGAATTTCAGATCTACATCGGCAAATGTGTATTCAATCAGGCCATTCAGGTCCTGAAGCGTGACCTCAACTGTCATGCGTATAAAATCCTGTCAAACTAGGTTACCGTAAACACTCAGAAAAAGAATTCGTCGCAATTCGAAGATACGGGCATTGAGTTGTCTAGCCAAGCGCTTTTTGCCTGTAGGAAGGCTCAAACGTCCATAGACACCGAGTTGACGGTGAACATGAACCGCGGCCTCGGCAGCGCCGAGCTTCTTTGTTGTGCCTGTGCAACTTCAAGCATGAGGACTGAGATCTCGCACCTGTTTGGCTTCCCATGCGTCGCTCGGCTCACTGCAATGACCGCTATGGGCTGACAGACGCCATCACCGATGTTGAAGCGTCAAAACGATCAGGAGGAAATGCCTCTTAAAGACAGGTACTTGCCGGACAACCGTTCCGCTGTCTTATCGTTGCACGATCTGGTCTGGTGAAAACAATATGATCTGGGGCTTGCCTTTGTAGAGGTCGATCGTTCCACTAATGGCTACGGATTTCCCGACCAATCTGTCCAAGCTTTGGAACTTATGCGCGTATTTCTTGAAAATGACCGCATAGAACACATGATTGGGAAATCGTCCGCCGAAGTTGATGAAGGTCGTCCCGCCACGGCTTTTTGACACTTGAGAAACCACTCCTTCAACCGTTTCGTAACTTCCGATATTCTGAGCGGCCTCACGAGGTGCGATAGTCTCCGCGTTGGCGAACGTCGTGAGAAACAGTGCAATGCCTAGAGCTGAAATGAACCGAAATAAGAGGTGGTCCTGCTTTTTCGACCAGTTTGCAGCCTTTTTAAGGTGGATCAGGGTTTCATTTAGGCTGCCATTCTCATCGGTTCTGTTTTGCTTTCATAGGCCTCGTTGGGGGTCAATATGCCGTGGGTCGAATGCGGGCGCTCGGAGTTGTAATAGGTCTGCCATTTGCCGATCCCAGTCCGCATTTCTGATCCCGTTTCAAAGGCGTTCAGATAGACGCACTCGTATTTCAACGACCTCCACAGCCGTTCGATCATGCGATTGTCGCGCCAAGCGCCTTTCCCGTCCATGCTGATCTTGATCTTTGCGTCTGTCAGCACGTCGATCCACGCACCGCTGGTGAACTGACTGCCTTGATCGCTGTTGAAGATTTCCGGCGTACCGTACTTGGTAATGGCCTCTTTCAAAGCCTCGACGCAAAAGTTCGCATCCATGCTGTTCGACAGCCGCCAGGACAAAACCTTGCGGCTGTACCAATCCATGATGGCCACAAGGTATAAGAACCCGCGCCGCATCGGTATGTAGGTAATATCTGCGCACCAGACTTGGTTGGGACGATCAATCACCATATTGCGCAGCAGGTATGGCCAAATCCTATGCTGTGGATGCTTCTTGCTGGTATTGGGTTCCTGGTAGATTGGCACCAACCGCATAAGCCGCATCAAACGCCGGACGCGGTGTCGGCCACAGCGATGATTGTTACGCTTCATAAAACGGGCCATCTGACGCGATCCGTACCAAGGCGTTTCCAGAAATTGCTTGTCGATGATTTCCATGAACCGCAGGTTCTCGGCGCTTTCGCCAACGGGCCGATAGTAAAGCCGTGACCGCGACAACTGCAACAGTTCGCACTGTTTACGAAGGCTTAACGGATGATCCCGGCTCACCATTTCTTGCCTCGCGTCCCGAGCAACTGATGCGAGGCTTCGGCTAAAAAATCCCGTTCCACCACCAACTGGCCGATCTTCGAATGCAGCTTGTCCACGTCGACGGCACTGACCTGCCCAGGGGCCGGACCCCGGCGCGTAAATGCTGTCGTCATGTTCTCTATCGCTGCCCGCTTCCAAGTGCCGATCTGGGTCGGATGCACGCCGTATTTCTTGGAAAGTTCCGCCAGCGTCATCTCCTCGCGGATCGCTTCAAGCGCGACCTTAGCTTTGAACTCAGGCGAATGGTTCTTTCGTTTCTTCATTCTGGATCACTTCTTTCGTCATGCGATCCACCTTAACGACTGGTCCGAATTTCCGCGACCACCTCTATAGGTGGGGCATGAATATCTCCAAATCTAAACTTGATGTGCCCATCTCTTATCGAGAGGTTAGGGCAATTTTGTGACCAGAAGGCGTGTCGTAGAAGCGTGCAATTGGCTCCGCCAGCTTTCTGCCGTTTGAAAAACCTAGATGCCGGAAGTCGCCCTCCGCTCTGTCGAGAACCGATGTCCGCTCAGGGCTGCCTAGCGTCATCTGGCGGTGGGGGCGAGGCGGTCATCGACCTGGGGTGCCGCCGCCGCATCGCCGCAAGTCCGGTGTGAGCCCTTTTTACGGATGCTGCGGCGGGCATGAACGTCAGCTAACCCGCCACCAAAATAAATCAGATACGGGTCTTCGGCGCAGCTTCACGATCCGAGTCACCGGAATTGGGTTCCCCTTTGGGTTCGATCAGCAGCACTTTTACTTCGCTGTGTGCCCGTGGCCGATGAACCACGCCCTTCGGCACAATGAACAATTCGCCCGCCTGGACCGTGTGCGATGGTTCCCCCTCAATGTCCATCTGCATCTCGCCTTCCAGGACGTAGAAAAAATCATCTGTGCTGTCATGTTTGTGGAAAGGATATTCACCGACAAACTTGACTACCATAACCTCGTTTTCGTTGTAGTCAGCGACGACATGAGGCTCCCAATGCGTCGAAAAATGCGCCAACTTTTCCGAGAGATTTACTGACTTCATTGATGATTTCCTTCCAGGTAGTGTTGCGAGTAAATTTTCGAAGCCATCAGGAGGCTTTTCATTCAAAGCAACCGACGACCCGACGAAGTAAGATCACACGGCCTGACACCGGGTCTTGAACGATCGTGCGCGAATGATTGGGTGGTGGCGGCGCCGTGGCAAACCGGCATCCAAAGGATTGAGGCGTATTTCTCTGGAGAGGCATATGCTCCGCATCGCCATGATACTTATTCGATCGGATACACAATCAAGGGCGTCCAGAGCTTTAGCTATCGTGGTGCGCGTACTGACAGTGTCGCTGGACAGGTGATCGTCCTTCACCCCGACGAATTTCATACGGGCGAGGCTGGAACAGCAGCCGGATTTCACTATCGAATGCTGTATGTTGAACCTTCGTTGGTGCGTGACGCCCTGGGGCGGCAGGCAAGCGCACTTCCGTTTTTGCGTAAAGCTGTTCTGACTGATCCGCGTTTGATGCAAGCGATCCATGCCGCTTTTACTGATATGGATACTTTGCTGGAGAAAGTGGCAATGGACGAGCTGACAGTGTTGCTGGCGGATGGTTTGCTTGCCAACGATGAATCCGCTCAGCGAACCACGCGGTCTTTGATAGACTTCACGGCGACCAATCGGGCGAAAGAGTATTTGGACGGCAACCTTGATCAAGCTGTTCATTCTGAACAGTTGGAAAAAGTCACTGGCCTGGACCGATATTCACTGTCCCGCCAGTTTAGAAAGGCGTTTGGAACAAGCCCATATCGGTACCTGACAATGCGTCGTTTAGATCAGGTGCGAGGCGACATCGCAGCCGGTGCATCCTTGGTTGATGCTGCCGTGCGGGCAGGTTTCAGTGACCAGTCGCACATGACGCGGCAATTCAAAGCTGGCTATGGAATTTCGCCGGGCCAGTGGCGACGATTAGTCTGTAAGACTTAAAACTTTAATCCAAAGCGGACTCTTTATTTGACAGCCCTGAAAGTCCGCAATGTCCGCTCTGCCGACCTTCATCCTCCGAAAATGCTGCATCATGGAAGAATGGCCGGTTTGATGAAGCTGCGGCGCGGCACCTGCTTGTAGGGTGGAAGGCGGCTTTGGGCCGTTGGGCGCTTATGACATGACTGGTCGCGCCGACTTTGCAGATGTCGCTATCTGCGCTTTGTGCACATTAGGAATGCTGTGTCATACAGGGCGCAAGTGTAAATGTGACCTTCCATATGCGTTTCCCATGGTCACCAAATGTTCTGCAAATGTCTTGGGAAAAATCCGACCTATGTGTTTGAAGTGGTGCAATCTTCCTCTGTCTTGAAAACCGTTGAACGTGAGAGCGTTCCCAGGGTTCGAATCCCTGTCTCCCCGCCACCGATTGCATGTTGCGATCAACCCCCGATCTTCCTTCTCGGTATGCCCTGATCTTGTCCGTTGCTATGGCTGCTCCTAGGATGCGATGCTGCGGGCGCAGGGTCTGCGGCGACAACAGGTTGGAACAGCTCAGAGGAGACAGGATGGCCGAGCTTATCCGTCAGGCCGACCTTGAGGATGCCGAGGCGATTGCAAGGATCGCCAATGACATGATCCGGGATACGCTGATCACCTTTACCTGCGAGGAAAAGACCCCCGCTGCACTTCGGGACGTCATCGGGGAACGCGGTCCGCGTTATCTGGTGGCCGAAATCGACGGGCAGGTGGTTGGATTTGCGACCTATGGCGCGTTTCGCGGCGGGCCGGGGTATCGGCACACGGCGGAACATTCGATACAGCTCGCTCCGGCTGCGCAGGGGCGTGGGCTGGGGCGGCGGCTGATGGCGCGGCTTGAGGATGTCGCCTGCGCCGACGGCATCCATGTGCTGGTGGCCGGTGTCAGTGGCGCCAACCCCGGCGGCATAGCTTTTCATGCTTCGCTTGGCTTTGCCGAGGTGGGCCGCATGCCACAGGTTGGGCGCAAATGGGGGCAATGGCTGGATCTGGTGCTGATGCAGAAGGTCCTGTCAGAGGCGGGCTAACCCGGGGCGGTGGCCTTTGCCTGTCCGTTTTAGGGGCGGTTCGCGTATTTTCTCGAATGCAATTAAAGGAAATATCAATTCTGTCCGGTCAGGATGAGGGCTGCTTGTCGCTCGAAACAGAAGGTTTCCATGGCCCATCGCAATTCTGCACTGGCGTTTACAGCCCTGTCGTTCTCTTTTCTTGCCACCGGTTTGGGGGCGAGCGAACAGTTCTCAATCGTCAGTGAACAGTTCTTTCAGAAGGGCGGGGGAGACAGGCGTCCGGTTCTGGCCATCCCTGCCAAGGCAGAGATCATTCCGCGCACGACCACAGAGGCACGGGCACAGCCCGATCTGGAGGCTGAGATGGAGGCGGTGCAGGCCAATCTGGCCAGCCTCTTCCGGGGGCGCAGCGGCACCAGCATGTTCCGGGATGTAACGCGCCGCAGCATTGTCGGTGGCGATGCTGCGCGCAGGCTGATGCAATTGATTGCCAGCGCCGAGGCAGGCAAGGCGCAATATGATGCGGTGCAATACGCCGCAACGATCCGCCCTTCGAAACTGCCGACGCATATGACCATCGGCGAAATTTACAAATGGATCGACGACACCCCTGGTCAGCAGCATGCCATCGGCCGCTATCAGTTCATTCCGGCCACCCTGAAACGGCTGGTGAAACATGTGGGGGCCAACCGCTCTGACCGGTTCTCTCCACAGCTTCAAGACCGGCTGGCGCAACAGCTTCTCGAAGAGGCCGGCTTCAGCGCGACCGTGGCAGGGGATATGAGCCGTCATGACTTTATGAACAATCTGGCCAAGATCTGGGCCGGTCTGCCGACCTCCAGCGGGAAGTCCTACTATCACGGTCTGGCGGGCAATAAGGCAGTGCTGAGCTGGGCCAAGTTCGACAAGGAAATGGCGCAGCTTTTCCCAGGCTGACAGCGGGCCATGTGTTACCCGGCCTTTTTTTCGGGTCGAGAGCGCGCATAGACGCGGTGCATCACGACAGCGGTCAGATACATCGGCACCTGATAACAGCCGAGAAAGATCAGCAGCGGATCGGTGGTGCTTGCGGGTAGAGCGATCAGAAACAGAGCAAAATTGCGGTTGCCCGCGACCACGGCATAGGGTGCGGCAACCGCTTCGTGGCCCCGGCGGCGCAGCACGGCATAGGTCAGCAGCTGCATGCCGAAATTGGCGGCCAGCGCGAAGGTCATCCATTTGGCGACCAAGAGGGGATCCTGTCGCAGCGTAGGTCCCAGCGCCGCCATCAATCCCACCACGATGACCGCAAGCGCCAGGGTCGTCATCCCGTCCAGCGCCTGCACCTGCTCCTGACGCAGATCGGGGCGGACCAAGTGGCGCAGGGCAAAAGCGGTAATGACCGTGAGAGCGATAGTGCCGATGAGCCGCAGTGTGGCCCACAGGACAGCTTCCAGCCCGCCAAGATCGGGCACCAGCAGGAAGACCGGGATCACCGTCAGCGGCATCAGCGCCGTGCCCAGCACCAGAACGCGAAAGGCAGGCTCTGGCGCGTGTCCCAGCAGGAGGGTGATATTGGGGGCGCCAGTGACCGACGGGGCGCTCAGCATCAGAACCAGCGCAATTGCCGCGGGCGTTCCGGCGAGACCGGTGAGCCAAAGGAGCAGCAGCGCCGCCAGAGGTAGCATCAGTTGCAGAACCAGAACCGCCCGCAGCGAGGACAGCCCTTCGGAAAGTCCGCCAAGGGCGGCGCGGGCACCGATGCGGAAGGCGGTCAGGAACAACAGTCCCGCCACCATCTGCGGCAGCCAAGGGCGCAGGAGCCGAGCCAGATCCGGCAGGAAAAGCCCTGCCACAAGGCCCAGAACCAAAGCGGCCCGGCCGTGCCGGGCCACAAAGGCAAGCGCAGTCAGCATGCCCTCAGCCCGCCCCTTAGCCGGACGGCGTGCTGCGGATGTTCTCCGGCAGCCAGGTGGCCAGCTCGGGCCAGGCGACAAGGATCACCACCATCACCAGCATCAGGCCGACCATGGGAATGGCAGTCTTCGAGATGTAGGAGATCTCGTGCCGGGTCATGCCTTGCAACACGAAAAGGTTGAAGCCGATGGGCGGTGTCACCTGCGCCATTTCCACCACCACGACGATGAAGATGCCGAACCAGATCACGTCGATCCCGGCCTGACGGATCATCGGCTCGACAATGGCCATGGTCAGCACGACCGAGGAAATACCATCAAGGAACATCCCCAGCACTACGTAGAACAGTGTCAATGCAATGATCAGCACCAGGGGCGACAGGTTCATCTGATCGATCCAGCCAGCCAGTGCCCGCGGCAGTCCGGTGAACCCCATGGCCAGCGACAGGAAGGAGGCGCCCATCAGGATCAGTGCGATCATCGCCGAGGTGCGTGTCGCGCCCATCAGCGAGGCCGAGAAGGTGTTCCAGGTAAGCGAGCCCTGCGCCAATGCCAGCGTCATCGAACCAAGGACACCGACCGCGGCGGCCTCGGTCGCGGTGGCATAGCCCAGGTACATCGACCCGATGACAACTGCGACCAGCAGCAGCACCGGGATCAGGAACCGGCTTTCGGCCAGCATCTGCCCAAGGGTCATTTTCGGCTCTTCCTGTGGGCGTTCGCCTTTGTAGAAAAAATGCCAGCCGACGATATAAGCCATGAACAAACCGGCCAGTACCAGACCCGGAAAGATCCCTGCCATGAACAGCTTGGTGATCGATTCATTGATCGACACGCCATAGACGATCAGCGTCAGCGAAGGCGGGATCATCAGGCCCAGCGTTGCCGCGCCCGCCAGCGTACCGATGATCATGAACTCAGGGTACCCTCGCTTGCGCAGCTCGGGGATCGACATCTTGCCAACGGTGGTCAGCGTCGCGGCGGAGGAGCCCGAGACAGCCGCAAAGATGGTGCAGCCGGCGATATTGGTGTGCAGCAAGCCACCCGGTAGCCAGCGCATCCAGGGCGCAAGGCCACGGAACATATCCTCGGAAAGGCGGGTGCGATAAAGGATCTCTCCCATCCAGATGAAGAGCGGCAGCGCTGTCAGCGTCCAGCTGGAGGCGCCGGTCCAGATCGTGGTGATCATCGCGTCGCCTGCGGGGCGGGTGGTGAACAACTCCATCCCGACCCATGCCACGCCCATCAGCGCGAGGCCGATCCAGACCGAGCTGCCAAGCAGGGCAAACAGCACAAAGAGAAAGATGATTGTGGTGTAGATCTCGCTCATTCCACGGCCTCCGAGGTGATGCTGGACCGGCGGGTGATCAGCAGGCGACACAGGTAGTCCCACAAGGCCAGCGCCAGCAGGACGGTGCCGATGGACATGGGCAGCTGTGGCAGCCACACCGGGGTATAGACCCATTCGGACCCGGTCTTGGCCCAAAGCTCCCCCCATTTGCTGGGGGCGGTCGCGAACATGGCGAAAAAGGACAGCAGCCATTCCGGCACAAAGTCCTGCCCCTGCGTGCGGTCATTCAGCATCTTGGAAAAGATGTTGGTCTTGATCGCGTAGCGGGCGAAGTATGTTGCGGTGATGGCCGCGATCCACATCGCCACGGCATCCAGCACCAAACCGATCCGGGGGCTGATGTTGAGAAAGATCGACACCCGGATATGGGCGCCGCGCGTCAATGCATGGGGCAGCGCCAGAAAGGATGTCGCGGCCATGGCATAGCCGGCGTATTCGGTGGAGCCGGGAAAGGTCAGGTTGCTCCAGCGGGCGACCATCTGCGCCACGATCAGCAGAAGGATCAGCAGCATGAAACCCGCCGCCAGAACGCCAGAGCCCAGATAGATCCGGTCCGCCAGCCGCTGGAGGGGGCGCAGTATGCGCCCGGCGGGGCCGGGGACCAGCAGGCAGGCCAGTGCCACAAGGGTTGGAATTACAAACAGCCACAGCCAGAGCGGCAGGCCCAGAAACGGTTGCCAGTCGCGCAAATCGACACCCCCAGAAAGTCAGAAAAGATTAGGCTCCGCCCGCACCAGGCAGGGCGGAGCCATTGCGCCCGCTTGGACGGATCAGTTGCCGTTATAGGCGTCGAGAATGGCTTTGCCATCATCGCCGACCGAGGCAAGCCATTCTTCGGTCATCTTGGCGCCGATTGCCTTTAGCTCGCCCAGGAATTCGGGGCTGGCGTCGGTGACGGTCATGCCATTTTCGCTCAGCTGGTCGAAATACCAGTTGGCCAGTTCCTCGGACTTGGCGGCGCAGGCGGCACCGGTTTCATCGGCGGCCTTCTGAACAGCGGCCTGCATATCATCGCTAAGGCCTTCCCAAGCCTGCTTGTTGACGATGACATAGTTGCGCGGCAGCCAAGCGTTGACCTTGTAGTAATGGCTCAGATGCTCCCAGACCTTGCGGTCATAGCCGGTGGAGCCGGAGGAGATGAAGGCCTCGGCAACGCCGGTGGCCAGCGCCTGCGACAGCTCTGCCGCTTCGATCTGCACCGGGATCATGCCCAGCTCTTCGGCAAAGGTGGCGGTGGCGGTGTTATAGGAGCGGAACTTCACCCCCTGAGTATCGGCCGAAGAGCTGACTTCCTTGTTAAAGTAGAAGCCCTGACCGGGCCAGGGGCAGGTGTAAAGCGCCACGAGGTTGAGATCGGACAGCTGGGCGTTCACCTTGTCCTTGGCGGCGGCCCACAGCTTTTCGTTGTCCGCGTATGTAGTGGCGACAAAGGGCAGGTTGTCCCAGCCCAGAAGCGGCGCCTCGTTGGCATGGGCGGACATGAAGCGTTCGCCGATGGGGGCCTGCCCGGTCTGCACGGCGCGCTTGATCTCGCCGCCTTTGAACAGCGAGCCGCCCGGATGCACGGTGATGTCGATCTCGCCGCCAGTATAGTCGCGGACCTTGTCGGCAAAAACGACGCCCATTTCCGAATGGAAGTTGGTCGCGGCATAGGCCATCGGCATGTCCCATTTTTCCGCCGTGGCTGCCGCAGCCGACAGGGCCAGGGCAGAGACGGAATAGGTAACGGTCTTTGTGAAATTAGCGATCATTTTGATCTCCCTGTTTTGGTTGGTCTTTTTTATGGTTCTTATGATTTTGGCGCCTCAGGCGAACCGGTCCGGTTCATAGGGGCGCAGGTCGATATTGCTGGGCTGGCCTGCGATCATATCGGCGACCATGCGGCCGGTCTTGGCGCCGCCGGTCAGACCCACGTGGTGATGGCCAAAGGCGGCATAGACGCCGGTGCTGCCGACCTCGCCGATCAGCGGCAGGCTGTCCGAGGGCGCGGGGCGATAGCCTAGCCATTCTTCCTCGCTCTCCGCGACCATCTGCGGAAAGCACTGCTTGACCTTGCGGCGCAAGAGCGCCAGCGGTGCCTTGGATTTTTCTTCGCTGAGGCCGCCGAACTCCACCACACCCGCGCAGCGTAGCCCCTGATCCATCGCGGTCGCAACGAATTTCCCTGAGGCAAGCATCATCGGGTTGTTGGGGGTCTGGCTGGGCCCCTTGAAGACGATGTGATAGCCGCGCTCCGCCTCCAGCGGCACGTTGAGTCCCAGTTTCTGCATCAGTGGCTTGGACCAGACGCCGGTGGCCAGCACCGCCTCGCGGCATTCAAAGCGGCCCTTGTCGGTGTCCACGGCGCTGATGCGCCCACCGGACAGGTCAAAATCCTTAACCTCGGCCTGTACGAAGCGTCCGCCCATCTCTTGCAGCAACTTCACCAGATCCTGAACATATTTGCCGGGGTTGAGGATAAAGCCGTGATTTTTCATCACCGCGAGCAACTTCATCTCGGGCGCAAGGATCGGTTCCCGTTCCTGTACTTCGGCGCCTTCGATCAGCTCGGGCACGAACCCGGCCTCGCGGCGCAGATCCCAGACGTATTTATCCGCGTCAAAGGCCGCGCGGTTTTCATAGGCAAAGCAATAGTCGCTTTCCTGCACCCATTTGGCCGCGGGGGTGCCACGGGTCAGGGCCTGATGCTGTTCGACGCTGTCGCCGATGACATTGGTCAGCCCCTTGGCGATGCGGCGGGTGTCACCATCGTTGGCATGCGACAGGTATTTCACAAGCCAGGGCACCAGTTTCGGTGCATAGGACCAGCGCATGAACAGCGGGAAATTGGGGTCCATCAGGTATTTCGGCCCCTTGGGCAGCAGCCCGGGCGTGGTGACCGGCACAATGGCGCAGCTGGCCAGAATGCAGCCGTTGCCATAGGACGCGCCCATGCCCGGCTCGCCCTTGTCAATGAGTGTCACCTCATGGCCCGCGCGGCGCAGCCAGATGGCGGTGGCGGCGCCGACAATGCCCGCGCCGATCACGATGGTCTGCGGCGCGCTCATGCGGGGGGCCGTTCTGCGAAACTGTAGGTGGTCATGATTTCTGTCATCGTCTCTGCTGGTTTTGGCCAACCATGCATAGGGAATTATATCATTTCAAATACTATTATCTGGCAGGGGTATCAGGAAAAATGATATGATTGTGATATGAACCTCAGATTCCGACAGATGCAGGCTTTTCATGCAGTGATGGAAACCGGAACCGTCACCGGCGCGGCGGCGACCCTTGGGATTTCGCAGCCGGGCATTTCCAATTTGCTGAGCCAGTTGGAGCGACAAACCGGGATCAAGCTGTTCGAACGGGTCAAGGGGCGGCTGACCCCCACGCCCGAGGCAACGTTGCTGTTCCGGGAAATCGACACCGTGGTGCGGGGCTTTGATCATGTGACCCAGGCGGTGATCGATTTGCAGAACAAGCAGGTCGGCCAACTGCAGGTTGCCTCGCAGCATTCGATGTCCTTTGGTTTCATGCCGCGGCTGATCGCCGAATTCGCCCGTGACCGGCCGGATTTGTCGATTTCCTTCCAGTCGCAATATTCGTCCAAGATACAGGAATGGGTGCTGTCGGGCCTGTTCGAGATCGGCATCTGCGAAATGCCGCTTCTGTATGATGCGCTGGATGTGCATCCGGTCACCGTGGAATGCCGCATTGCCATGCCGGAGGCCAGCCCGCTGGCCCGGCACGAGGTAATCACGCCCGAATTGCTGGAGGGCGAACCGTTTATCGTGATGGGGCCGGACCACATGACCCACCGCCGCACACGTGAAGCGTTTCTGCAGGCGGGGGTGCCGCTGCGGGCGCGGGTCCATGCGCATCTGTTCAAGAACCTGCTGAGTTTCGTCAAAGAAGGCATGGGCGTTGCCATCATTGATCCCTTCGTGCTGGATTTCGACCGGGACGGCGGCTTTGTCTCGCGCCGGTTTCAGCCTGCAATCCTGATGGAAATGGCCGTCATCACCTCAAGCGCACGACCGCTTTCGGCGATCGGTCAGGAATTTCTGGACCGGCTGAAAACCGCGCTGGTGCCCTATACCCTGGCCGTGTCAGATTGACCCCGCGCGGTCATACCTGCATCGAAGAGGCCACAACGGGTTATCTCAACGACGCTTATCTGTTGACTTGAGGGCCTGCTATCGCGTGAATTTATGATAATTTTACGATTTATGGCTGTTTGAGAACGCAAAGCGGGAGGGCACGGATATGGAGCGCGGTGGCAAGACGGTTTACGGAGCGACTGTTGGGATCCTGATGCTGGAAACGCAGTTTCCACGGGTGCATGGCGATGTCGGAAATGCGCTGACCTGGGATTTTCCGGTGCAGTATCGTGTTGTCGAAGGCGCCAGTCCCGACCGGGTGGTGCGCAATGACCCATCCGACCTGGCCGAGCGCTTTATCGAGGCGGGGCATGACCTGATCCGCTCGGGCTGCGATGGTATCACCACCACCTGCGGTTTCCTGTCGCTGATACAGGAGGAGGTGAAATCGGCGCTTGGCGTGCCGGTGGCTACATCCTCATTGATGCAGGTGCCGATGGTGCAAAGCCTGCTGCCCGCCGGGAAACGCTGTGGCGTTCTGACGATCTCCGAAGAGGCACTGGGCCCGGAACATCTGGCCGCTGCGGGGGCGCCGCCGGACACGCCGGTGGTGGGAACCGATGGCGGGCGCTGCATGACCCGCGATTTTCTGGGGGACAAGCCGACAATCGACTTCGCGGCCTGCCGTCTCGACATGATCGATGCGGGTCTTGGCATGATGCAAAGCTATCCGGACGTTGGCGCCATCGTGCTGGAATGCACCAATATGGTCCCTTATGCGCGGGACCTGCGCAAGGTCACCGGGGTACCGGTTTATTCCATTTATAGTTTCATCAACTGGTTTCAAGCCGGGTTGCTGCCGCGGCATTTCCCGCTAGAGGTGGATGATCCGCGCTGGATGTGACGCGGCGCGCGCAGGCTATTTCTGACTGACGGCGCTGTGCCATTCGTTCAGGAATCGCGCCCGCTTCAGTCGATCCAGAAACACCAGCAGCCCAGGCCCCAGCTGGATCGGCCGCAGGGGCGCGCTGTGATCGCTGGCTTCGACCGGGTAGCGGTGAAACGGGTAGCCGGGATCGGGATCAGAACCCCAGGCTGCCTGCAACAAATGATCGACAAAGGCTCCGGCCAGATCCGGCTGCTGGGCATTTTCTAGGATTACGGCAGTGCGCAGCATCATGTTGGTGTAATCCTGCGGATCGATGATCACGATACTGTCTGTCAGGTCCGTGCGCGCCAGCGCGTAGCTGCCCAGCACATTATAGGCGATGGCGAGATCTCCGCGCGCGACATCGCGGATCATCTGCCCCGAACAGCAGTACAGCCGCACCTCTAGCCCGCCAAAGATCTCCATCAGGCGCCAGTAAGAATCCGAGGTCCGCGCATCTTGGGTGGCAAACAGATAACCAAGGCCGCTGGTGGCGATGTCATAGGTGCCGATACGGCCCCGGAATCGATCGGGGTGCTGTCGTAGAAGGCGGATCAGATCCTGTCGGGTCCGGGGCAGCTCCAGCCCGTTAAAGGCGGCGCGCGACAACAGCAGGGACGCAGGCTCCTGCGAAAAGGCAAAGACATGATCACGCCAGTTCGCCCAGTCCGGCATGCCGTCGGTGGCAGCAGACCTGTGGTGCCGGGTGTAGCCATCGTTGGCCAGTTTGGTCTGCAGGTCCATGGCAGAAGAGACGGCGATATCAAACCGTGCCTGCGGGCCCGAACCCGTGGTCACCACCTCCATCAAAACAGCGCTGCTGACGGTGGTGTATTCGATGGCGGTGCCCGGCCTGTCCGCAAGAAAACTCTCGACCAGCGGCGCCAGAACATCCATGTCCGTAGTGGACAATACCCGCAGCGCCGGGGCGCCCTCGGGGCCAAAACGGCGGAATTCCTCTACTTCAAAACTGGATGCGGGCAAGGCCAACCCCAGGGCCGACACCATCAGCGCAAGGGAAAAGACAAGGAAACGCATGCTCCGGCTCCTGTATCTGAAGGGGCGATGATCAGCTTACCACCATGGGCTTCGGCAACTTCGCGGGCAATGGTCAGCCCGAGGCCGGAGCCGATTGTCCCGGCGGCATTGCTGCCGCGCACAAACCGTTCGGTCAGGGCGGCTGTGTCTGTGTCTTCGGGAAATCCACCTGCCTGATCTTGGACCGAGACGATGGCGTCCAGCGGTCCCTGCCGCACCGTGACCTCAACATTGGTTTCCGAAGGGGCGTATTTGATGGCGTTATCCAGAATATTGCGCACTGCGTTCTGGATCAGAATGGCATCGCCCCAGAGGGGCGCAACCCCGTCGCAGGCAAACTGCAGGTCGATATCCTTCAGATCCGCCACGGGCCGCAGCCGGTCGACCAGGTCATGGGTCAGCGTGTCAAGGGCCACCTCCTTACGCTCCAGACTGTCGGTGCGGAAGGTCACCATGGCATGATCTAAAAGCTGCCCCGCCGCGCGGGAGCTTTCGTCGATAGCGCGGATCATCTCACGCAAGGAGGCTCGGTTTTCTGCCTTGTCCACTCGGCGCAGGGTGATTTCGGCCTGCGCGCGCACCGTGGCCAGCGGCGTGCGGACCCGGTGCGCGGCCTCGGCGATAAAGTCTTCTGAGCGCGCGAGCGAGATGCGCAAGCGTTCGATGAACCGGTTCAGCGATTGCACTAGTGGCAGCATTTCGCTGGGCACCGCATGGCGGACCGGGCGCAGGTCCTTGGGACCACGGCGCGAGACAACGGCACTGAGCGCGTGCAGCGGCTGAATGCTGGATTGCGCGGCCCAGACGCCAAGCAGGGCGGAGATCAGGAAAAATCCGGCGCCCATCAACATGGCCCAGCGGGTCAGCCGCCCCAGCTCCGCCGCCTGTCCTTCACGGGTCTGGGCCACGGTGATGACCACATCGACCGGCCCGCTGTTCAGGGACAGGCGCCGGACCAGCGCCACCATGCGCAGGCTGCTGCCGCGATAGCTTTCGGTGTCAAAGGCGGGATCTCCCGGGGCGGGGCGCTGGGCGGTCTGCGGCAGGTCTTCGTATCCGGTCAGCAGCTGGCCATCCTGACGTACGCTGTAAAACACCCTGTCGTCGCTGACATTTCCCAACATCGACAGCGCCGCATAGGGAATGTCGAGGGTGACCGCGCCGGACTGTACCCGCACCGAATCCATGATCGAGGTGGCCGAGGCGAGCAGGATACTGTCATGGGTGCGCTGGGAGACGTCGCGGGTGAAGATCAGCACAGTGAAGAACAGGATTGCAGCCAGAAAGGCCGCGCTCATCACCACCTGCAGGATCAAGCGGCGGCGCAAAGAACCGCTGGTGCGAACTGGCGCGGGGGGCGGGGGCAGGGTCATGCCAGCGACATCCGATAGCCCAGCCCGCGGACGGTCACGATGGCAGCGCCGGATCCGGCAAGGCGCTTGCGCAGCCGGGCGACATAGACCTCGATGGCATTCTCCGAGACATCCTCGTCATAGGAAAACAGCCGATCCACCAGCTTTGCCTTAGAGTGGATTCGGTCCGGGGCGCTCAGAAAGATCTCAAGCAGCCGCAGTTCCTTGTTGCGCAGCGGCACCGGGGTTCCGGCCACCACAAGCGTGCCGGCCAGCGGATCAAAGACCAGATTCGCGAATCGCTGCTGGTTGGAACTGTTGCCGCCCTGACGCCGCAGAACCGCACGGCAGCGGGCTTCCAACTCGGAAAAATCAAAGGGTTTGGTGATGTAATCGTCAGCGCCAAGGTCCAGCACGCCGACCCGGTCCGACACTTCTGATCGCGCCGTCAGCACGATCACCGGGGTCTTTCCCTCGCGGGCGCGATGGGCTTTCAGGAAGTTGCGGCCATCTCCGTCCGGCAACATAATATCCAACAAAATCAGATCGTAATCCGTGGTTGCGGAAAATGCCTCGGCGTCCCGGGCGCCTGGCGCATGGTCGACAACATGGCCATCCATCCGCAACCGGTCACAGACCGCAGCTGCCAGGCTCATGTTGTCCTCAACCAGCAGAAATCGCATCCCATCCCTGTCCTTGATCCGGCGCATGCTGACAGGTCTGTGACAGGTCCGTGTCAGCTTTGCGTGTTCTTCATTCAGTCATGAGCGGCTTGGCCGCCACTTGTCAAATGGGAGGACAACACATGACATTTACCCTGACCCGACGGGCCCTGATGGCTGCGGCGACCGCGACCCTTGCCCTTGGCGCACCCGCGATGGCCGAAGACATGGCCGTCGACAGCATCCATTTCCTGATTCCCGGCGGCGCCGGCGGTGGCTGGGACGGCACCGCGCGCGGCACCGGCGAGGCGCTGACCAAGGCAGGTCTTGTGGGCACGGCATCGTTCGAGAACATGTCGGGTGGTGGCGGCGGCAAGGCCATCGGCTACCTGATCGAGAACGCCGACAGCAACCACGGTACCTTGATGGTGAACTCTACCCCCATCGTGATCCGCTCGCTGACCGGGGTCTTCCCACATAACTTCCGTGACCTCACGATGGTCGCTGGCACCATCGGCGACTACGCCGCCATCGTGGTGGGCAAGGACAGCCCGATCAATTCCATGGCCGACCTGATCGCCGCCTACAAGGCAGACCCGCGCGGCACTGCCATCGGCGGCGGCTCGGTTCCGGGCGGAATGGATCATCTGGTCGCGGCCATGGTGATGAAGGCAGCGGGCGAGAACCCGACTGAGGTCAAATACATCCCCTATGACGCAGGCGGTATGGCCATGGCGGCGCTGCTGTCGGGCGAGATCAAGGCGCTTTCCACCGGGTTCTCCGAGGCCATCGATCTGGCCAACGCGGGCGAGGTGAAGATCATCGGTGTTACCGCAGATGACCGCGTACCGGCCTATGCCGATGCTATGACCATGAAGGAGCAGGGCATAGACGCGAGCTTTGTCAACTGGCGCGGTTTCTTCGGCGCCCCCGGCCTGCCGGAAGAGCGCAAAGCAGCCTATCAGGCAGCCATCGCCAAGATGTACGACACGCCCGAATGGGAAGAGGTGCGGGCTCGCAACGGCTGGGTCAACATCCACAACAGCGGCGAAGACTTCGAAAAGTTCCTGGAAGGTCAGGAAGAGGTCATCAAATCGCTGATGCAGGAACTCGGGTTCCTCTGATCCCGTGTTTCCAAACCGGCGTCGCCTGTCGGGCATCGATAGATCTGCCCGGCAGGCGACGCCATCCCATTTTCCAAGACGTACCCGGAGGAGAGCATGGCGCTTGATCGATGGATCGCGCTGGTCATCCTGCTGATCAGCCTCACCTATGGCTATGCGGCCTATTTCACCATGGACGCAGGCCTTCCGCCCTTCATGAAATTCAATGCCATCTGGCCCAGCACCTTTCCCAAGGTCCTGTCGGTGCTGGCGGCAATCTGCGCCCTGATCATTGTGTTGAGCCCGCAAAAGGGCGACAGCGGGCCCAAGGTCGGCGATATCGATCACCGGCGGCTTGGCGATTATAAGCTGGGGCAGGCGCTGGCGCTGCTGGCCCTGATGGTGGCCTATGCGCTCTTGCTGCGGCCCGCCGGGTTCCTGATCTCCACGGTGGGCTTCCTGACCCTTGGCGCGGTGATCCTGGGTGAGCGCAAGCTGCACGTCCTGCTGCCCATTGCGGCGCTTGCGGCGGGCGGCGTCTGGTATCTGGTGCAAGAGGTTCTGGGGATCTTCCTCAGCCCCTGGCCGATCTTCTTTGGCGTGGGAGGCTGATATGTTCGAAGGTATCATGATTGGCCTTTCCAGCGCCTTTTCCCTGACGAACCTGATGATGGTGATCGGCGGCTGTCTGATCGGCACATTCATCGGCATGCTGCCGGGCCTAGGCCCGATGAGCATTATCTCCATCATGATCCCGGTGGCGATCACCATCGGCGACCCTTCTGCGGCGCTGATCCTTCTGGCCGGGGTCTATTATGGCGCGATCTTTGGCGGCTCGACCTCGTCGATCCTGATCAATGCGCCGGGGGTTGCTTCGACCGTGGCGACTTCGTTTGACGGCTATCCGTTGGCGCGGCAGGGCAAGGCCGGCAAGGCGCTGACGGTGGCGGCGATCTCGTCCTTCTGCGGAGGCAGCATCGGCGCGGTGCTGTTGATGATCTTTGCGCCCGCGCTGGCAACCGTGGCGCTGCTGTTCCATTCCGCAGAGTATTTTGCGCTGATGGTGGTGGGGCTGTCGGCCATCGCGGCCTTTGCCGGAACCGGGCAGGTGGTGAAGGCGCTGCTGATGACGTTGTTGGGGCTGATCATGGCCACCGTGGGCGAGGGCGCGTTGTTCAACATGCCGCGTTTCACCATGGGGATCATGGATCTGCAGTCCGGCTTTGGCTTTATCACGCTTGCCATGGCGATGTTCGCCCTGCCGGAGGCGCTGTATCTGGTGCTGGATCCCAGCCGGTCCAAGACGGAGGGCGGCAGCAGCGAGATCAAGGAGCTGCGCATCACGCGGGACGAGGCGCGCGCGATTGCCCCGGTGATCGGTCGCCAATCGATCCAAGGGTTTTTGATCGGGGTATTGCCTGGGGCTGGGGCCACGATTGCGTCCTTCCTGGGCTACGCGGTGGAGCGCAATATTGCGCCCAAGGAGGAGCAGGAGCAGTTCGGCAAGGGCTCGGTCAAGGGGCTGGCCGCACCGGAAAGCGCCAATAACGCGGCCTGCACCGGATCCTTCGTGCCGCTGCTGACGCTGGGCATTCCCGGATCGGGCACCACGGCGATCCTCTTGGGTGCGCTCATCGCGCTCAATGTCTCGCCCGGGCCGCGCCTGATGATCGACGAGCCGCAGATCTTTTGGGCGGTGATCATCTCCATGTATGTGGGCAATCTGGTGCTCTTGGTGCTGAACCTGCCGCTGATTCCATACATTGCCAAGGTGCTGGCGGTGCCGCGCAACTACCTGATCCCCTTCATCCTGTTCTTCACCTTGATGGGGGCCTACATCGGGCAGAACAATGCGACCGAACTGCTTATCCTTGTCGGTCTTGGTATCTGCGCCACGGTGCTGCGGTTCGCCGACTACCCGCTGGCACCTTTGCTGATCGGCTTCATCCTTGGCTCGATGCTGGAGGACAACTTTGCCCGCGCGATGCAGCTTTATGACGGGCTGGGCTTCCTGCTGGACCGGCCGATGACGCTGGCGCTTCTGGTGCTGGCGGGGCTTCTGGTGCTGTTGCCAAGCTATCGCGCGCGCCGGGCACGGCTGCGGCAGGCAGGGGTGTCCGACGGCGACTGAGTATTAGCCCTGAAATTATGAACTGGCCCGGGCGGACATGCCGGGCCAGTTTTTTTGTCTGCGTCGGATGGTCCTCTGTCTGACGCTCGCCCACTCTGGCAGGGTCTGACGGGAACGCGCGCAGATGCCGGGAGGGCTGCACATGAAATCACTTACCTTGACCCTTGTTCTGTCAGTCCTGCCGCTGGCCGCCTTCGCGGATGTGCTGGAGGTGCAGAAGGTTACCGATGATGTCTGGGCGCTGGTCGGCCCGAAAAGCCAACGCAACACTGAAAACCTTGGCAACAATGCCACCTTCGGCGTGGTGGTCACCTCCGAGGGGGTGGTGCTGATGGATCCCGGCGGTTCGTGGAAAGGCGCCGAGATGATTGACGCCACCATAGATCAGATCACCGATCAGCCGGTGACCTATGTGATCGACACCGGCGGGCAGGATCACCGCTGGCTGGGCAATGGTTACTGGCAGGCGCAGGGCGCAACCGTGATCGCATCCGAGGCCGCGGTGGCCGATCACAAGGACCGCCAGTCTATGCAGATGACGATGCTCTCGCAGCTTTTGGGGGATGAACTGGCAGGCACCGAGCCGCGCTATGCCGATGTGACCTTTGAAACGGGTCATGATCTCACGGTCGGTGGTCTGACCTTCCAGATCACCCATCACGGGCAGGCCCATACGCCGGGCGACAGTTTTGTCTGGCTCAAGGACCGGGATGTGATGTTCACCGGGGATATTGTTTATGTGGAGCGGATCCTTGGCGTCGGGCCGCAGTCAAATGCCAAAAGCTGGATCGAGACCTTTGAGGCGATGGCGGCCTATGAGCCGACCCATGTGGTTCCCGGCCATGGCCATGCCACCACGCTGGAACAGGCCCGCGCTGACACCTACGAATACCTTGTGAACCTGCGCTCCCAAATCGGTGCCCTGATCGAAGAGGGCGGTGATATCATGGACGCGCCCGGGGTTGATCAGTCTGCTTTTGCCGGGCTTGAGCAATTCGACAGTCTGGCCGGGCGCAATGCGCAGACGGTCTATGAGGAGATGGAGTGGGAATAACCCCGCTGGCCCTTCTGTAACCTGTAGCCGCCTCCATCCCGGGGGCGGTTTTTGTTTCGGCCTGTGTCATCAGGCCTGTGTCATCAGGCCGTTACAAAATATTCACTGTCATGCGCCCTTTATTTCCTATATTCATGAAATATGGAAAAAGAGATTCCCTCCCGCCTGACCACGCTAGGCCATCCACAGCGACTGGCCATTTTCCGGCTGCTGATGCGGCGCTATCCGGACCGGATGCCCGCAGGTGAAATCGCCGGGGCGCTGGATCTGAAGGCCAGCACCCTTTCCACCTATCTGTCTGCGCTGATGCAGGCGGGGTTGGTGACGCAGGAACGGGCCGGGACCTCGCTGCTCTACACCGTCGATATGTCAGCGGTGCAACAGACCTTTGACTATCTGATGCTCGATTGTTGCCGCGGGCGTCCGGACCTTTGCCTGCCCGCCGCCACTTCCCCCCAAACAGGACACACCGCCATGACCGCGCGCAAATACAACGTGTTATTCATTTGCACCGGAAATTCCGCCCGCTCGATCTTTGCCGAAAGCATCCTGCGCGATCGCGCTTCGGATCGCTTCAACGTCTACTCCGCCGGAACCCGGCCCCAGTCAGACCTGAACCCCTTTGCGGTGGAGGTGCTGCAATCCAAGGGGCATGACACCGCGCATCTGCGGGCCAAGAATACGGCCGAGTTCACGGGACCGGATGCGCCGCAGATGGATTTCGTTTTTACCGTCTGCAATCAGGCCGCCAATGAGGAATGCCCTGCCTGGGACGGTCAGCCGATCAGTGGCCACTGGGGCATGCCGGACCCGGTCAAGGCCGAGGGCACCGATGCCGAAAAAAGCCTCGCCTTTCATCAGGCCTATGGCGCGCTGAAACGCCGGATCGAGGCCTTTACGGCGCTGCCCATCGAAACACTGGACCGCATCGCCCTGCAACACGCGGTGGATGATATCGCCAGCCAAGCACAGGAAGACACCCAATGACCACATATGCTGTGAACGGCCTTGGCCGGATCGGAAAACTTGCCCTGAAACCGCTGCTGGAGCAGGGCGCGCAAATCGCCTGGATTAACGACGCGGTGGGTGATCCGGAAATGCACGCACATCTTCTGGAGTTCGACACGGTGCATGGACGCTGGGATGCAGAGTTTTCCCATGATGCAGACAGCGTGACGATCAATGACATGCGTCTTCCCTTCATCGGCACCTCCGATCTGTCCAAACTGCCGCTCGACGGCGTGGATGTGGTCATCGACTGCACCGGTGTGTTCAAGACAGAGGCCAAGCTTGCCCCCTATTTCGACGCGGGCGTGAAAAAGGTCGTGGTCTCCGCCCCGGTCAAGGATGGCGATACGGCCAATATCGTCTATGGCGTCAATGAAGACACCTATGATCCGGCACGCCACCGCATCGTGACGGCGGCGAGCTGCACCACCAACTGCCTGGCGCCGGTGGTCAAGGTGATCCATGAAAACCTGGGTATCCGGCACGGCTCCATCACCACAATCCACGATGTCACCAATACCCAGACTATCGTCGACCGCCCCGCCAAGGATCTGCGCCGGGCGCGCTCGGCGCTGAATTCGCTGATCCCGACAACCACCGGCAGCGCCACGGCAATTACCCTGATCTATCCTGAACTGACCGGGCGCCTCAATGGCCATGCGGTGCGGGTGCCGCTGCTGAATGCCTCGCTCACCGACTGCGTTTTCGAGGTGGAGCGTGAAACCACCGCCGAAGAGGTCAACGCTCTGTTCAAGGCCGCCGCCGAAGGGGAGCTGGAGGGCATCCTTGGCTATGAGACCCGCCCGCTGGTCTCGACCGATTACACCAATGATAAGCGCTCTTCGATCGTGGATGCGCCTTCGACCATGGTGATCAATGGCACCCAGGTGAAAGTTTATGCCTGGTATGACAATGAAATGGGCTACGCTTGGCGGCTTGTCGATGTGGCCCTGATGGTCGGAGCCTCACTGTGAACCATCGCCCCGAGGGTCTGTCGGCCTATATCGCGGTGACGGCGGCCTATTGGGCCTTCATGCTCACCGATGGGGCGCTGCGGATGCTGGTCCTGTTGCATTTCCACACGCTGGGGTTCTCTCCGGTGCAGCTGGCCTATCTCTTTGTCCTTTATGAGATCGCCGGGATGGTGACGAACCTTTCGGCGGGCTGGATCGCGGCGCGCTTCGGACTGGCGGCGACGCTTTATGCCGGGCTGGCGTTGCAGATCGTGGCGCTGGGCGCGCTGACGCAGCTTGATCCAGACTGGGCCATTGGTGCCTCGGTTGTCTTCGTGATGTGTGTGCAAGGGATTTCGGGCGTGGCCAAGGATCTGGCCAAGATGTCGTCGAAATCGGCGGTGAAGCTCTTGGCGCCCTCGGCAAACGGCGGATTGTTCCGTTGGGTGGCGGTGCTGACCGGATCGAAGAACGCGGTGAAGGGGCTGGGCTTCCTGCTCGGTGCGGCGCTGCTGGCGACGCTTGGGTTTAGCTGGTCGATCATGGCCATGGCCATGGTTCTGGCGCTGGTCTTTGCCGCCATCGTGATGCTGATGCCACCGGGACTACCGACCGGGCGCAAGGGCGCGAAGTTTTCCGAGGTGTTCTCGAAATCCGCCAATGTGAACTGGCTGTCGGCGGCGCGGGTGTTCCTGTTCGGCGCGCGCGATGTCTGGTTCGTGGTGGGCATCCCGATCTATTTTTACGCGGTGCTGTCGGATGGATCCGAGGCGGGTAACCGCGCGGCCTTCTTCATGATCGGCACATTCATGGCGGTGTGGATCATCCTCTATGGTGCGGTGCAAGCCGCTGCACCGTGGCTGCTGGGCGCAGCCAAACGGCCCGAGGGCGCCTTGATCCGCGCCGCGCGCGGCTGGGCGCTGGCGCTTTTTACCGTGCCTGCGGCGCTGACCCTTGCGGTCTGGATGTCGCCGACGCCGCAGCCCTGGCTGACGGCGGTTCTTGTCCTTGGCCTTCTGGCCTTTGGCGCGCTGTTCGCGGTGAACTCTTCGCTGCATTCCTACCTGATCCTGGCCTTCACCAAGGCCGAGCGGGTCACGATGGATGTGGGTTTTTATTACATGGCAAATGCGGGCGGCCGCCTGACTGGTACGCTCTTGTCCGGGCTGACCTATCAGGTTGGCGGGCTCGCGCTTGTTCTGGGGACGGCGGCACTTATGGTGGCGCTGTCGGCGCTTGCCGCGGGCAAGCTGCACGTTGAAGGCGCGGAGGTCATGCCATGAGCATCTTTGAAAGATATCTGAGCGTCTGGGTCGCGCTGGCCATGGTGGCGGGTATCGTCATCGGCAATATCGCACCGGCGCTGGTGCAGATGATCGCGGCGGCGGAACTGGCGCGGGTCAATCTGGTGGTTGCAGTGCTGATCTGGGCGATGGTCTATCCGATGATGGTCGGCGTCGATCCCGCCGCGGTGAAGGATGCTTTCAAACAGCCGCGGGGTCTGGGCATCACGCTGGTGGTCAACTGGTTGATCAAACCCTTCACCATGGCGCTGTTGGGGCTGTTGTTCTTCGAAGGCATCTTTGCCGATCTGGTATCGCCCGAGGATGCGCAACAGTACATTGCCGGTCTGATTCTTCTGGGCGCGGCGCCCTGCACGGCTATGGTCTTTGTCTGGTCGCAGCTGACGCGGGGGGATGAGAATTACACCCTGCTGCAGGTGTCGCTGAATGATGTGGTGATGGTCTTTGCCTTTGCGCCCATCGTCGCCTTCCTGCTGGGCGTCACAGATATCGAAGTGCCCTGGGAAACGCTGGTTCTGTCGGTGGTCCTCTTTGTGCTGCTGCCGCTATTGGCCGGGATCTGGACCCGGAAAAGGCTGGGCAGCGCGGCGCGGATTGAGGGCTTTCAGGCCCACGTTAAACCCTGGTCGGTGATCGGGTTGATCGCGACGGTGACGATCCTGTTCGGCCTGCAGGGGCAGGTGATCCTGGACCGGCCCGAGGTTATCGCGCTGATCGCGGTGCCCATTCTGATCCAGTCCTACGGGATCTTCGCGCTAGCCTATGGCGCGGCCTTCGCGCTGAAGGTGCCGCATCGGATCGCCGCGCCTTGCGCGCTGATCGGGACCTCGAATTTCTTTGAGCTGGCCGTCGCGGTTGCGATCTCGCTGTTCGGGCTGAATTCCGGCGCCGCGCTGGCCACCGTGGTCGGTGTGCTGGTGGAGGTGCCGGTGATGCTGTCGCTGGTGGCCTTTGCCAACCGGACCCGCAGCCGGTTTCCCGGCAACGGGTGAGGGCACAGAGGGACTATGATCAGACCCGGCCCATGCCGATGAACAGCTGGCGATCCTGATCCTTGATTGCCCGGCGCCCGTGCATGATGCGGGTATTGTCGAGCACAGCGATATCGCCGTCCTGCCAGTTGATCTCGGTGGTGCTGCCTTCGGCCAGTTCGCGCAGCTCCTCGATCTCTTCGGCGCTGACCAGGCTGCCATCTGCCAGCCGGTAGACAGGCGGCTCGTAATTGTGCGACGGGCCCAGAACCGCATTGGCAAAGCCCGCAGCGCCGGACAGGGCCGAGGGCCGCACCGGGTTCAGCGTGATATGATAGGTGAGCGAGCCATCCTCGTGCATGTCGAAATCCTGGTTCGGGATCGCTGCCTTGAATTGCAGGATATGCTCTTCGGTCACCTCTTCAGGCTCCGAGATTGCGGGGTGTTCATTGGCCAGGTAGCGTTTCCACAAAAGTTCCGGCAACTTGCGCGAGACGGTCATCGGCTGGCTCCAGCGCGCGCGCTGCGCCTCCGACATGCTGGCCAGCACATCGCGCCCGTCGCAGATCGTGGTTTGCGAGCCTTCAAAGGCGGCCTTGGCGGAGTAGAAGGCAACGATATCGGGGCAGACCGGGGTGTTGCCGTTTTCGATATGCAACCCGATCGGGCCAAGCCCGGCATCCACCATCTGGGTGTTGCGCTCGGAAAATTCCCGCGCGGGGTCAAAGGTGATGGTGCTGCACAGCTCGGCTGTCAGGGCGCTGAAGGCGGCCATGTCGACGTCAAAGCCCCGCAGCAGCGCCCAGCCGTCGCGGCTCAGATGGTCGCGGACGGCGGCAATGGCGGGGGCGTCGATCTGGCTGCCGGTGCGCGCGGCGCGGATCACAGTATAGGTCATGATTGGTCTTTCTACTTGAAATCAGAAGGGTCTAGACGCGGCGCAGGCTGTCCAGGGCGGCGATGGTTTTCTCGGCGCGGGCCTGAGCCCCGACAGAGCGGTCGACCAGCTGCGGGAACAGCCGCTGGACTTTGACAAAGAACCGCTCTTTGCCGCGGGGAAAGCTCTCGCGTTTGCCTTTGCGGATTGCCTCCCAGGCTTCTGTAGCCACCCGTTCCGCGCTGTCGAGCGTCATGTCCAGCGGTTCGATTAGGGCGCCGAATTCGCTTTCGGCGGCGGTGCGGGCGGCGCGCGGGGCGATGTAGGTGACGCCAACGCCGCTGCCAGACAATTCGCGCCGCAGCGCGTCAGAAAAGCCCCGCAGACCGAACTTCGTCGCCGAATAGGCCGCGAAATAGGGGTAGGCGATATCGCCGAAGACAGAGCCGATGTTTGCCACGCGTCCCTGACCTGCGCGTAGCGCGGGCAACAGGTCCCGGGTCAGCGCGATCGGGGCCATCAGGTTGGTGTCGGTCATCGCCTGCAGCTGAGCGTCGCCAAGATCCGTCAGCCGTCCGACGGTCAGGCAGCCGGCATTGTTGATCAGGATATCAAGCCGCCCACCGACCTGCACCACCAGCCTTGCGCGATCCTCAGCAAGGGTCACGTCTGCGGGCAGGATGGCGCTCTCAGGCAATCCTGCGAGCGTGGCGGTATCTTCCAGCTTGTGCCGATTGCGTCCGGTGATCAGCGGCACATGGCCGAGGCGTGCGGCCTCCATCGTCAGCGCCCGGCCGATGCCGGATCCCGCGCCGGTGATGAGAACGGTCTTTTTCTGGGTCATGAGGCAAGGCTTTCGGCTGTCTGGGAAAGAGGCTGCGCCGGGCGGTTCTTGATAATTCGGGCGGCGACGCCGCGGTTCGGGGTGCCTGCCGCAAAGAGCAGGCCCGGCTCTGCCGGAGAGGTCATGATTACCGCCGCAGGCTGCGCATAGGGCGGGATCCCTTCCAGTGCGGCGGTGATGTCTGCGCTGCTGATCGGAGCCGCGGCGACGACCACGAGAACCAGCGATCCGTCCTGGTGCAGGCCAAGGGCAGAGCTGACGACGCGGGGATCGGCGTTGATCCTTTGCTCGACCCACTCGGGCGAGATGTTGCGCCCGGCTCCGGTGACGATCAGCGCGTCCTTGCGCCCGTCCACGATCAGACGCCCGTTTTCGATGCGGCCCAGATCGCCGGTGTGCCAGCGGGCAGGGGGCGGATCGCCATTAAGATACCCAGTCATCACGGTGGGGCCTGCGACGGTGATCTCGTCGTCGATGATCTGAACGTCGAGCCCTTCTAGAATCTCTCCGACGGTGCCGATGGCATTGTGTCCGGGGCGGTTCATCGCCACCACGGCGCAGCATTCCGACAGACCGTAGCCTTCGTGCGCCGGGATGCCGACAGCCTCGGCGGCGTGCAGCAGCGCGGGCGAACTGGCAGCGCCGCCAACGGCCACGAAGCGCAGCGAGTTGGGAGCTCGGCCATCCTTGCTGCTGAGGTCTTGAACCCAGCGCCCCAGAAGCGCGGGCGCCAGCAGGCTGGTGGTGGGCCTTTCGCGGGCAAAGGCGGCGGTCAATGGTCCGATTTCGGCGCCGAACAGAGTGCGGGTGGCGTTGAAGTCAAACCGGGTTTCCGCGCCCACCAGAATGGGCAGGAATATGCCGCAGATCTGTTCCAGAAGCTGCGCCAAGGGCAGGATCGACAGGTGGCGGTCGGTGTGCGTCGGGGCCACCACGGGCAGCAGTGCATTCAGCGAGGCCTGCAACTGGCTGCTTCCGATGACAACGCCCTTGGGGCGCCCGGACGAGCCGGAGGTGTAGATGATCCGCTCTGCCTTGGAGGCTGCCGAGGTCGGGGCTGGTAGTGCTGCGGCATCGGTGTGGCTGAGCGACAGGGGGATCTCCGGCAAAGCGCTTTGCCCGGCGGTTTCGGGTGCGGTGATCAGCGCGCCGATCCCGGCGTCCTTGATCACATGGGCAATCTGCTCGGGCGCAAAGAAAAACGGCAGCGGCACCTGCCGACGGCCGGTGAGGGTTAGCGCCAGATCGGCCACGACATAGGCGCAGCCGCCCGGAAGGGCGATGCCAACGGTACGCGGCGCACCGTCCAGCCGCGCCGCAAGCGCGGTGACTTCGGCGGCAAGATCGGCCCAGGTCAGGCTGTCGCCATCGCCGGAAAAGGCAACCGTTTGCGGGCGCTCTGCCGCGTGACTCCACAGGGCCTCGAATACCATGTCCATTATGCTGCGCCTCCCTGAAGGCCCGGGAGCGATGCGGGCGCAGCGGTGCCGGGCGTCAACAACGCCAGATCCGTCTCGGTCTCGATAAAGGCGCAGACCCAGGGATCGGTGTCGTAATAGCTTCCCCAGTTGTCTGGGTCCGCCACGCGGTCCGCCTCAGCGGCGCAAAGGGGGATATAGCCCAGCCCGGTGCGCGTCAGCAGGCGGCGCAGGGGCAGGGTGGCGGTGAAGACGCCGCAGACCACGCCCTGCTGCCGTCCCCAGTCGATCATGCGGTCGAGAAGGGGCAACACCGGAAAGGGCGACACCGAGGCCAGGGACGTGACCTCCATGATCTGGCTGGCGTGGATATCGCGTCCGGTGCGTTCCTTCAGGACCTCGCAGAAATCGCCATTCAGGTAGCAGTCGGAGAAAAACCCGTCCTGCGCCGTGCGGATCCCTGCCGCGCAGAGGATCTTACCTTCTGCGTTGGAGGCTGCTGCCAGAACCGGGGCAAAGCCTTTGACCTGCGCCGCATAGGTGGTGTCGTAAACGTCACGGATATGGGCCTCAGCGGCTTTACGGCCGGGAGAGGTCGGCGTCAAAAACTCAATTCGCATGGAGCGCCTCGCTTGGATTTCCTGTTGTCTAGGGAAATCGCCCGCCAGGCTTACAGCCCGCTTACAGGTTCGCAGAACCATGGGCGGAGCAGGTCAAGTATCTGTGATTTTTTATGAAAATTCGATGCTGAACCGGCTGCCACCGCCATCCCGGTCGGCAATGTCGACCCGGGCGCCATGGGCTTCGGCCACGGCCTTCACAATGGCCAGGCCAATTCCCGAGCCCTTGCCCCGGCCCGGCTCGGAGCCGCGGTTGAAGCGTTCGAACAGCGCCTCGCGTTCCGTTTCGGGCACTCCGGGACCGCGATCCAGAACCGCGATGCCGGGTGGATTTGCCATGACGCAGATTTCAACCTCGGTTCCGGCGGGCGAATAGATCAGCGCATTGCGCACGAGATTGTCCAGCGCGATGGCCAGAAGGCCCTCATTGCCGCGGATCCGGACGCCCTTGGCGCCGGTGACGGCCAGGCTTTTGCCCGCGCGGATGGCGTTCGGGGCCTGAGCGCAGGAGATCTGCACCGCCAGATCGTCCAGAACAATCTCCTGAAAGGTCGAAGGTTCCAGCGCATCGGCGCGGGCCAGATCGATCAGCTGTTCAAAGATCTGCTCTAGCTGTTTCAGATCCTGTTTGAGGCGTTGGCGGACCTCGGCGTCACCGATGGTATCGACGCTGGAGTGCAGCACCGCCAAAGGCGTGCGGACCTCATGCGCCACATTGGAGGAAAACTCGCGCTGCGACCGGTAGCCTTTTTCCAGCCGGGCAAAGGCGCTGTTAACGGCAGCGACGAGGGGCACGATCTCGGACGGCAACCCTTCGGGCGAAAGGCGCTGGTCCGGGGCGTCGGGGCCGATACTGCCAGCCTGCTGCATGACGCGATCCAGCGGCCGCAGGGAGAGCCGCGCCGCCAGCAGCGCCGATGACAGTACCAGCACCGCGCCAAGAACGATCCAGATGATCTGCTCTTCTACCTCGTGCCACATGGCATCAAGGATGCTGGTATCGGCGATGGGGGCATAGGCCGAGGCGAGAACGCAGATCTTCAGCCCTGCATTGATGCCGCACAGCGCCATGCCGCGCCGCTCTCCCGGCAGGTCAATCTCGGCAGCGGTGCCAAGCGGCAGCGGTGCAATCTGCGCCTTGATCTGCGGAGAGGTCTCACCGCCCGCGAGCAGCTCCATCTCCGGACCAAACACCGTATAGCGATAGGCGCCCTCGGCGCCGCGAAACCGGAGCGATTGCACCGGCAGGCCATAATTCTCCGCCTCCGGGTCGGCCTGAACCAGAACCTCGTTTGCTTCGCGCAGCAGCGTCTCTTCGAGGTTTTCTTCCAGATGTTCGAAAAACTCGGAGATCAGGATCGTGACGGACATTGCGATGGCAAGCAGCAGCGCCAGGACGATATTGACCGTCAGCTTGCGCTGCAGTGAGCCCGGTCCGCCAAGGGGGGCATGGGCAGACTGGGTAAGGGCCTTCATTGACCGTCGTCTTCCATCAGGTAGCCGATGCCCCGCAGCGTGTGGACGGTGCTTGCGGCGCCCAGATCCTGCAGTTTCTTGCGCAGCCGGTGAATCGCGACTTCGATGGCGTTCGGGGTCGGCGGCGCATCAAATCCGTAGAGCGCGTTCTCGATGCTGTCCTTGGACAGGATACGTCCCTTGCGGCGCATGAAGACCTCCAGCAAATCCAGCTCGCGACGGGAAAACCGGGCGGGCTGGCCAGCAATCTCAACGGAACGATCGTTGGTGTCAAAGCGGATGTTGCCAAGGCTCAGCTTCAACCCCAGCGCGCCGCCCGGACGGCGCAGGACGGCGCGGATGCGGGCGATCAACTCGCTGCTGTCGAAGGGTTTGACCAGATAATCGTCAGAACCGGCGTTGAGCCCCTTTACCCGGTCGTCCAGTGCATCACGGGCGGTGCAGATGATCACCGGGGTGTCGGCATTACCCTGTTTGATCCCATCGAGCACCGACAGCCCGTCCATGTCCGGCAGGCCCAGATCGAGGATGATCGCGTCATAGGAATAACTGCGCGCGGAATGCACCGCATCCGCGCCAGTCGCCACCCAGTCGACGACGAAATCATTGCTTTCAAGGCTGGCACAGGTGTTGCGCGCCAGCCTTTCGTTGTCTTCCACATAGAGAAGCCGCATGGGCTGCGATCCTATTTGCGCAGGTAGGTCACGGTTGACCCATCATCGGCCTTGAAGGAAACATGCGCAAGGTCTCCGTTCTGATCATACCAGACGTCGCGTTCCAGATCGCCGGAAATGCGATAGTGATGCGCGCGCAGCTGGCCGCTGCGGGTGGGGACATTCTGAACGCCCAGATCAATTACCCGCACCGACATGACGCTGCCGTCGATGGTGTTGAGCAACTGGCGGCGTTTCAGAATATCATCGTTCCACAGGCTGGCGGGTAGCAGGCCGCGCCCCTTTTCGCTGATCTGATGCGCGTCGCCGTCATCATCGGTGGCCGAGCGGATCGAGGTCATCTTGCCATTTGCCCATGTCTCGACGCTGTTCTGCTTGAAGGCATAGGCATTGACGCGGATCAGCGGGATCTTGACGGCGATATCGGTGACGACCTGAACGGAGTATTTGGCGGCAGAGCCGGAGAAGCTGTAGCTGAGCTCTCCGATGTCCTTGCCCTTGCGAATAACGTCAAAGCGCAATGCGCCCTGGCTGGGTGGGGAAGAGGCCAATACCGGCGTTGCCAGCCCGATGGCTGTGACCAGAACGGCGAGTTTCCTGAGGATCTGCATGACACGCTCCTTGCGATATTTGTACAGGGTTGGCGCCCGATATGGGTGGTGCCGCTTACGCGAACCTTACGGGCGTGACCGGCGCACGGGCCGTGCATGGCGATAAATGCAAAAAGGGAGCCTGCGCTTGCAGGCCCCCTTCAGGTTCTGGGATTTTTTGGAGTTACTCGGCGGGCGAGGGTGCTGCGCCGGTTTCCGGGTGGTGGTGGTGCGAACCCACCGGCCGGATCAGGAGGTTGGCAAAGAAGGCCACTACCAGCAGACCCGCCATGCAATACATGGTCGTATTGTAAAGGCTCGGCGTCGGATCGACGATGCCCTGCGGCGCGATCTCCATCAGCTTGGCGATTGTCACCGTCTTCGCGGACACCAGAGCGTCCAGCTGCGACACCGGCGCGCCAAAGGCGGTTTCAAAGGCCTGCGCATCTACCTTGGCGGCAAGATCCGTAATCGCATTGTTCACCGACATCTGACGCAAGGACGTGATCGCAAGCGGACCCAGCACACCGGCGGTGGACCATGCGGTCAGCAACCGGCCGTGAATGCCACCCACGTGCATGGTGCCGAACATATCCGCCAGATAGGCCGGGATGGTGGCAAAGCCGCCGCCATACATCGAGAAGATGATCATCGTCGCAACGTAAAAGCCGATCAGGTAGAACATCGACGGGTTTGCTGCGCCTGCGGTCGCGAAATAGGGGATCGACAGGTACAGGATCGTGCCAAGGATGAAGAAGGCGTGATAGGTGTTTTTGCGCCCGATGAAGTCAGAGGTCGAGGCCCAGAAGAAGCGGCCGACCATGTTGAAGACCGAAATCATCAGAACATAGGTCGAGGCAAAAGCCGCGGTCACGATCAGCGGCATGGTGGTGCCGTAGATTTCCGACATCATCGTCTTGGCGACGCCGATCACACCGATGCCAGCCGTCACGTTGAAGCACAGCATCACCCACAGCTGCCAGAACTGCGGTGTTTTCAGCGCCTGGTCGATATGGACGTGGTTCTTGGTGATCAGACCCGAAGCGGCCGGTTTCGGCTCCCAACCTTCAGGTTTCCAGCCCTCTGCCGGAACGCGATAGCTGAAGGAGGCGATGATCATCACAATGAAATAGACGATGCCAAGGGTCAGGAAGGTGGAGGATGCGCCGGTGTCGCCGGTGCCAACCACATAGACGCCAGCCTCGCCGCCGCCGGGCAGGGCTGCCGCCTGGGACGCCGATGCGATGACGACCTCAACCATGCCGTTTGCGGTCTGGGCAAATACTCGGCCGCCTTCGATCACGGTGTCGATGGCTTCGCGCGTGCCAAGGTATTCAGGTGCCTTGGCATAGATGGACAGCAGCCAGCCTTTGACCGGGGCTGCGATCATCGCGCCGCCGCCAAAGCCCATGATGGCCATGCCGGTTGCCATGCCGCGACGGTCCGGGAACCAGCGCAGAAGGGTCGAAACCGGCGAAACATAGCCAAGACCCAGACCGCAGCCGCCGAGGGCGCCATAACCAAGGTAAACGAGCCACAGTTGATGGCTGGCGATCCCTGCCGAGCCGATGAGGAAACCGCCGCCCCAGCAGAAGGCAGCAACGGTGCCGACCATGCGCGGGCCAACTTTTTCCAGCCATTTGCCGGCAAAGGCAGCAGCCAGGCCGAGGAACACGATGGCGACCGAGAAGATCCAGACCACCGAGGTCAGGCTCCAGTCGTCAGCAGCGGGGCTGACAACGCCCAGCTGGCGCGTCAGAGCAGGGTTGAATACGGACCAGGCGTAGACCGAGCCGATGCACAGGTGGATGGCGATCGAGGCCGGGGGTACCAGCCAGCGGTTGAAGCCGGGGCCTGCGACGATGTTTTCCTTCAGCAGAAAGGAAAGCGGCCCCCGATTGGGTGCGGAACTCATATGGATTATCCTCCAAATTATTGACCGGCTGGCGTCTCTCTCCTCCCCGAGGTCGGCTGCCGAAGCTGGGCATGCGAGCGCATGCGACGTGGTAGTCTTCGGCTGTTGTGAAGGGGTGCGTCAATGTTTTAAATATAAAAAACAGTAACTTACGCTGACGTTTTGTCAGAGCGCTATAGTCGCGACCCGGGACAATTTGGACATTTTGGAAATTGTTTCCCAGTCAGGGGGTAAAATTTGCGCCAGTTTGTCCGGTTGTTCAATTCGGTAAAAATATGCGTGATCAGGTGCCAGCAGCGGTGTCGGCAGAGGGCGCCAGAGCGCGAGGGGATGGACGATTCCCGGCTTACAATCCCCAGGAGGCGCATTTGCGGTCGATGGTCTTTCGCGAGACGCCCAGCCTGCGGGCGGCTTCCGATCGGTTGCCATCGACAGCCTCCAACGCGCGCAGGATCTCGCGCCGCTCGATCTGATCCAGCGGTTCGATCTGGCCGCTGCCATCCGCCGGGTGGGCCAGCGTTTCCAGGGGAAAGCTGCCAAAGATCAAAGAGCGCTCGATGAAGTTGCGCAGCTCACGGATATTGCCCGGCCACTTGTGGCGCAGCAGGGCACTGCGGGTACGGGGATCGATCTGTAGGGGCGCGCGGGTCAACTGCTCGGCGATCTCCTGCACGAACAACTCGGCCAGTTCCACCACATCGGTGCCGCGCTGGCTAAGCGGGGGCATCACCGCTTCGATCACATTGAGGCGAAAGAACAGATCCTCGCGGAAACGCCCGGCGGCGACTTCGTCCTTCAGCGATTTGCTGGTCGAGACGACAAAGCGCACATCCAGCTGGGTGCTGCGTTCGGTGCCAACAGGGCGGACCAAGCCATCCTCCAGCACCCGCAACAATGCCGCCTGCGCCGACGCGCTGAGACCTGCGATCTCGTCCAGGAACACGGTTCCGCCCTGTGCCGAGGGCAGCAGCCCCTCACGTCCACCTTGCGCGCCGGGGAAAGCGCCGGGCGCATGGCCGAAGAGTTCGAATTCTATCATCTCTGCCGGAATGGAAGCGCAGTTGATCGGCACGAAGGGATGCGCCGCCCGGTCCGAGGCTGCGTGCAGGTGCCGCGCCGCGACTTCCTTGCCGGTGCCAGAGGCGCCGGTGATCAGAACCGGCGTGCTGACATCGCGGACCTGATCCAGCACCCGCCGCACATCGGCTATCGCGTCCGAGCTGCCGATCAGTTGGTTGCGCAACCTGCGCCCGGTGTCGGCGCTGTTCAGCTCGTGCAGCAAAAGGGCGTTCTCGCGCCGCAGCTGAGCCATCTGGATGCAGCGTTGTACCGCATTCAGCATTTGGTTCGAGCGGAAGGGCTTCAGAACAAAATCCGCGGCCCCGGCGCGCATCGCCTCGATCGCGGTTTCCAGATCCGCATAGGCGGTGATCATGATGGTATCGGTAAACCCGCCGGCGCTGCGCTGATGGGCCAGCCAGTCGATGCCCTTTTGACCGGGCATGATGTTGTCCAGGATCATCACATCGAAATGCCGCTGGGCCAGCAGCTCTCCGGCTTCTTCGGTCGTCGCGGCCTCGGCGACCTCTCGGCAGTGGGGCGCGAGCGTTTTGACCAGGAAGTTGCGCATGCCCGGTTCGTCATCCACCACCAGGATGCTGGCCTGCGCCAGCCGGTCCGTCAGCTCGTTTCCGTTCTGCGCTTCTGTTGCCTGTACCACCGCAGGTCTACCCGTGTTCTGTTGTCTGAGTGCAATAGGGCATGCCCGCCAAACTCTGCCCGGTCAAGAAAAGCCACCCTACAGGGTCATGAACTCTTCGCGAGCAGGGGGCGGTGGAACGACAGCGGTCACGTTTGAAACGGGGCGGCTGTCAGCTGGATCTGCCGCTCCAGCTCGCGGGCCACCGGCAGCAGCGGGGCGTCGGCCTTGCGCAGCAGGTGAATGTGGCGCCGGGCTTCGGGATCGGCCAGCGGGCGAAAGACCAGACCAGAGGAGCCGAGCAACAGCATGGTCATTTCCGGCAGGATGGTAATGCCCAGACCGGCGCGCACCATGGCCAGAAGAGAGGTCACATTGTGTCCTTGCAGCAGGGCTTCCCTGTGCAGGCTCTGCGCGACCTTGGTCCGGATCCCGGCGGACAGGGGATTGGCGATCAAGGACTGTTCGGCGATGTCGCGCCACGACACCGGCCCGCCGGGCGCTGCCAGCGGATGCCCGTCGGGACAGATCAGACCAAAGGCATCTGACATCAGGTTGCTGCAATGAAGGCCGGTATGCGTTGGCGGATCCAGCGCGGGCATCGCATCTGAATCCGGCAACCCGGCCGTGGCAATGCCGATATCGACCCGGTCCCGGCTCACCTCGCGGATGATGGCGCGTGATTCCATATCCCAGACCTCGATCTGGACACCGGGAAACCGCGCGATGAAACTGGAAATCGCCTGCGGCAGGATGCTGCCCGCCACCGAGGGTACCGCTGCCACGCGCACCCTGCCGGTTCTGGCGCTGGCAAAGCCTTCGATTGCGCGCACCGTGGTGTCGAATTGCTGCAACTCCCGGTCCGCCTGTTCCAGCACAAAGGCGCCAAGCGCGGTCAGCTTGTTCTTGCGTCCGGTCTCGAACAACGGCTCGCCCAGATGGTCCTCCAGCTGTTTCAGCGTCATCGAAACCGCTGATGGCGTGCGTCCCAACTGCTGTGCCGCCCCGGTCAGCGTGCCGGAATGGGCCACCGTGGCAAAGCATCGAAGCATCTCAATTTTCAGCGCCATTTTCAAAATTTCTGAAATGAGTTTGAGTTGTTTGAGTTTGTGTGAAAGTGGATGCCGAGTCCATAGTTTCATCCAGGGCAAATATCGGACTCGGAGAAACGCCATATGGACCTATCTGCACTGCGCCGTGTTGCATGGGGTCGGCCCTGATGCGGATCGACGCGCTGCAATATGCCAACTGGTCCGAAAAGATCTTTCGCCAGCTGCGCGAAGGTGGCGTTGATGCGGTGCATGTCACCATCGCCTATCACGAAGGATTTCGTGAAACGGTTCTGAACTTTGAACAATGGAACCGCTGGTTCGAGCAATACCCGGATCTGATCCTCAAAGGCACGCAGGCGAGCGATATCGATCGGGCGCGGGACAGCGGGCGCACCGCCATCTTCTTTGGGTTTCAGAACCCGTCCCCGATTGAGGATGACATCGGTCTGGTCGAAATCCTGCACACGCTCGGCGCTCGGTTCATGCAGCTGACCTATAACAACCAGTCGCTGCTGGCGACGGGCTGTTACGAGGCCGAGGACAGCGGCATCACCCGCATGGGGCGGCAGGTGATCCGCGAGATGAACCGTGTCGGCATGGTGATCGACATGAGCCATTCTGCCGACCGTTCCACCATCGAAGCGGCAGATCTGTCGCAGCGTCCCATCGCCATCACACACGCCAACCCGCACGGCTGGATGCCCGCCTTGCGCAACAAGCGTGACGATGTAATCCGGGCGGTGACGCAGAACGGCGGCATGATTGGCTTTTCGCTCTACCCGCATCATCTGAAGGACAAATCCGACTGCACGCTGGACAGTTTCTGCAGCATGGTCGCCCGCACCGCCGATAGTTTCGGAGTGGAGCATTTGGGGATCGGCACGGACCTGTGCCAGGATCAGCCGGACAGCGTGGTGGAATGGATGCGCGTCGGGCGCTGGAGCAAGGAGATCGACTATGGCGAAGGCTCCGCTGACGCCGCCGGATTTCCGCCGATGCCGGATTGGTTCCGCGACAACCGCGATTTTGGCAATATCGAAACCGGCTTGCGCGCTGTTGGCATGAACGCGGGTGAGGTCGCCGCGATCA
This sequence comes from Phaeobacter gallaeciensis, assembly GCF_001678945.1. Lineage (NCBI taxonomy): Bacteria > Pseudomonadati > Pseudomonadota > Alphaproteobacteria > Rhodobacterales > Roseobacteraceae > Phaeobacter > Phaeobacter gallaeciensis. The sequence continues at coordinate 974,145 of NZ_CP015124.1, read as the reverse complement.
TGGGCGGCAACTGGTACCGCTTTTTCAGCGAGGGGTTCGGCCCGGCATAGGTCATTTGCACCGGGTCAGAGGAAAACACTGGAAAATAAGGGTAAGCAAAGAAGGAGGGCAGCTTGGAAAGGGAAGCATCGGATCACCGACCCGCTGGGCTGCGTCCGCCTGAAACCGTGATGCGCCTTGCACGGCTGGGATCTTTCCATCAGTCGCGGCTGTCCTTCATGCGGATTCTGACCCGTCGGATGCAGGCCGAGGGCTGGCGCTTTGACAGGCCGGTGTTCGAGATTGGCGACGACGGGACGGGACACGCGGTCTACAGCGCCCATGGCCCTGAACGCAGCTATTCCCTTGTGGCCTTTGCCCATGACCTGCCGCCGGAAAAACGCTCTGACCGGGTGATAGCCGAGGCCTGGGATGCGACCTTTGCCTTGTTCGATGGTGTTCCGGGCGCCGACGACATTGCCCGCCTGGCGCAGAACGTGCCGCTGCAAGAAGCGGGCCGGGTGAGTGAGCGCGAGCTGTCGGTGTCGCGGGCGAACCGCTCGGTGCGCCTTTGGGAACATGTGGTCTCGGCGCTGGCGGCAGGCTGCCAGCCCGACCCGGTGCAGATCGAGGCGGTTGGCTACCTGATGCGGACCACGGCAGTCTATGGCTCGGGCAAACTGGGCGCTGCCGACCGCGAGATGATCGCGGACAGGCCGGAATGCGCGGCACCGTTTCAGGTCGAAATGCTGTCAGTGTATCTGACCCGGACCTTTGTTCGGGATCTGGTGCAGCACATGGCGGATGCCCGCGCCCGTACTCGCTCGGGTGGGACTGCGGCGCGTCTGGATCCGGCGCTGGCCCGGCGTCTGGGCATCGGCAATTCCACCGGCCTTGGCATGGCGCCCTTTTTGCTGAACCACCCGGTCCTGTTCAACAACTGGATCACCGCGCGGGAAACCGCGCTGGAGCGGGTGCGGAGCCTGCCGCAGGCCAGCCCGCAAGAGGTGGCCCGGTTTCGTGACCTTTTTGCCCGCGCCCGCCGTTCCGTGGCGCACTGGCAGACCGGGCACCCGGGGCAGGCGTGGAAGCGATCCGTGCTGATCTCGGATATCGACCATCTGGCCGGGCATCTGGAGAGCGATGTTCTATCGGCCCCGCACCCCTGGGATGGTTTGTACCTCTGGGCAGAGCGATCTTTGTCCTGCGAAGGGCAGGAATGGTTGGTGTCGCTGATGCTGGAACCCTATGGCGCGCTGGTCGATGATCTGACCTCCGCGATGGCCTGTGGGGAGGGGGAAACCCGGCGGATTGCTGGCGCTATGACGTTGGGACGTCTGCGGCAACTCGTGCAGCGCTCCCATGATTGGGCGCTGGCCATCGACTGGGATCTTCCCGAAACCACTGCCCGCGTCTGGTATGTTTCTGAGGAAAAACTGGAACCACGCCTGGGTGAACGGGCCGAGGAGCCTATCGCCCCCTATGAGCAGCCTTTGGCCCCGGGGCGCGATGTGGCGGCGCTGTATCACGCGATGGAAGGCTGGCCCGAGGAAGCGAGCGTGGCGGAATTTCTGCTGCGCCACTCAGAGCACAGACACGCGGTGCGGCGGGTACAGATCGTCGCCGAGGCGCCCTATGCCGAAATCCGGGACAATACGATTGCCTGCGATCTTCTGCCGATCGACATGCTGCGCTGCAAACTGTCTTTCTTCGGGGCGATGCATTTCGATCCGCGGTCCGATCGCTGGGTGCGGATCTGCATGTTCGGTAATGCGCCTTATCCCGAAGAGCTGTCGGCGCGCGATGGAGATTTCTGGATCTATCCGGACCCGCCGGAGACGCCGGACGCATGAACCTGTCGCTGAACGAGATCGAAGTCATGTGCAAACGCGCGGCGCGGGGCGCGGGACTGCCCTGGGGGCTGGCCGAGGAGGCCGCCGCCGCCAGCCGGTTCCTGACTGAGGTGGCGCTGCCCGGTGCTGACATGCTGGCCAGGCTGTTGGAGCGCAATGATCGCCGCCCCGTGGCCATGCTTGCCCCCATGGCGGCAGAGGGATGCTGGCGTGCCGTGTCGGGGCGGCTTTGTCCCGTGATCGCGGGCAGCGTGCTCAGCGACCGGGCGGCTGAGCTGGAGACCGGCGCGGTCTTTGAGATGGAGGAGGTGGATCTGCCCTTGCTGCTGTTGCCCTTTGCGGCGGCGGCGGCGCAGCGGCTGGACCGTCCTGTGGCCCTCGACTGGCCGGACCTGAGGCTGGTGACGGATGGACGCCAGATCAGCGTGATAGGCGCCACGAAACAGATGCTACGCGATCATGTGCCCTGGCTGTGTTGTCATATGGAGGCAAAGCTGGGGCGCCCCCTTGCGCCCGTTCAGCGTGGCCAGGTCGCAGAGGACGTCTGGGCGCAGCTGTCGGCCTTTGCCCACCGCACCTACGCCCCGGCAAGCGAGGCATCACGCCTGCGCGGTGCGGGCGCCGGGCTGACGGACAACGACTGATGCGGAACGACAAACGGAAACGGATAGAAAGCGGAGACAGATGAGCGCGACAGAAACCCTCTCTCTGGCAGAGATCGAAGATCTGGCGCTCCGGGCGCTGATGGCGGCGGGGACCAGCCGTGAAAATGCCGCACCTTTGGCCCGGGCTACGGCCATGACCGAAGCGGATGGGGTTGCCTCCCACGGTCTGGCCTATGTACCGATCTACGCCGAGCATGTGACATGCGGCAAGGTGGACGGTCAGGCCCAGCCGCAGGTCTCCAAATCCCGGCCCGGCGTGGTGACTGTGGATGCAGCCACCGGGTTTGCCCATGCCGCGATCGATCTTGGGTTTGAACATCTGATCCCGATGGCGCTGGAGCAGGGTGTTGCGGTACTTGCGATCCGCAATTCCTACAATTGCGGCGTTCTGGGTTGCCACACGCAGCGCTTGGCGCAGGCGGGGCTGATGGGCATCGGCTTTACCAATGCGCCGGCTTCGATCGCGCCATCAGGTGGCGCTCAGCCGGTTCTGGGCACCAATCCCTTTTCTATCGCAGCACCAGGCCCCGATGGGCAGGTCATGGTTCTGATCGACCAATCCGCCAGCGCCATCGCCAAAAGCGAGGTGATGAAACACGCCCGCGAAGGCAGACCGGTTCCCGAAGGCTGGGTGCTAGATGCGACGGGCAATCCGACCACGGACCCGGAGGCGGGACTGAAGGGCACCATGGTGCCTGCCGGGGGGTACAAGGGCGTTGGCGTCGCGCTGATGGTCGAGATGATGGCGGCGGCGATGACCGGAGCCCTTTTGGGCAGTGAGGCCAGCCCGTTTTCGGGGCCGGTAGGCGGGCCGCCCCGCACCGGACAGTTCTTCATTGCCATCGATCCGGGCGCGACCTCGGGTGGAGGTTATGCAGACCGCATGGGTGCGCTTGTGGCCTCGGTCCGGGCGCAGGAAGGCGCGCGCCTGCCGGGCGATGGGCGTGCCGCAGCACGGGCGCGGGCAGAACAGGCCGGGGTCGCGGTCAGCACGGCAACCCTTGCGCGGGTGCGGGCACTGCTGCCGCCCCGCGACTGATGCAGGAAAGGATGCAAGCAAGATGCCATCTGGCTTGACGGGTGCGGGTTGGCATCGCTAGGGTCCGCGCCGGAACTCTTTCAAGCAAATGATGTCGCGTCGGCGCCTGCTCTTGGCGCTAAGATATCAGGTGCCCGTGTCCTGTGAGCCTGGTGCGGATTATGCCGTTTCACCGGGAGTTTACCGGGCTGTGTGCGTACGACCACCTCCGGGGGCTTGTCCTGTCGGTAAGGGATACCTAGAGGCTGCGGTCTGTTTCGGGGGAGGCACGTGGATGTGCCCGGAACGTGGTGCTGTTTGGATGAATTTTGCCGATGTTGGGCGTTTTTTAACACACAGGGCCCATTAATGGGACACGGTAGGAAAAGGGGCCAAGATATGCATGGTCTGATCAACAGGGCGATCCAGGCTTTTGTGACCAGCACCTATGGCGCGGACCGCTGGTATGAAATCATGGATGTGGCTGGGCTTGGGTTTCGACAATTCGAGGCCATGCTGACCTATACGGATGACCAGTCGAACAAGATGCTGAGTGCTATGGAAACGGTGCTGGAGCGTCCGCTGCCTGAGATGCTTGAGGATATGGGGACCTTTCTGGTGTCCAACCCTCAGGTCGAAGCCCTGCGCCGCCTGCTGCGGTTCGGCGGGGTCAATTATGTTGAGTTTTTGCATTCTCTGGATGACCTTCCGGGGCGTGCCCGTCTTGCCGTATCCGATCTTTATCTGCCGGGCTTGGAATTATTGGAACAGTCACCGGGCCATTTCGAACTGGTTTGCCAGCCGGGGTTGCCCGGCTATTCAAATGTCATGATGGGTGTTTTGCGGGCCATGGCCGACGATTACGGAGATCTCGTTATTCTGGATTCAAGCGGTGCGCAGGACGGGGCAGAGGTGATTTCCATCACCCTGGTGGAAAGAGAATTTGCCGAAGGGCGGGCCTTTGATCTGGGAGCGCATTCCCTATGATGACCAATGAACAGCTTGCCGTCATCGCGGATCAGATCTGCCCGATGTATGCGATCGTGGATGCCAAGGGGTATATCCAGCGCGTCGGCCCCACGCTCAGAAAGCTCCGACCCGATCTGAAATGGGAGGGGCGCCGGTTTTTCCGTGTCTTTGATCTGTCGCGCCCGCGCCGGGTTCGGTCCATGGCGGACCTGGTCAATACGGCCGGGTCCAAATTGCATTTGCATTTTCGGGACACGCCGCAAACCAGCCTGAAAGGCGTTCTCGTGCCTTTGCCACAGGGGCAGGGCGCGATCATCAACCTGTCCTTCGGGATCTCGGTTCTGGAAGCTGTGCGGGATTATGATCTGACCAGCGCGGATTTTTCTCCAACCGATCTCACCATCGAGATGCTTTATCTGGTTGAGGCCAAGTCCGCCGCGATGGAGGCCTCGCGCCAGCTGAACCTGCGTCTGCAAGGGGCCAAGATCGCGGCCGAGGAACAGGCCTTCACAGATACGCTGACGGGCCTCAAGAACCGCCGCGCCATGGATCACATTCTGGATCGGTTGATCAGCGGCGGCCGGGATTTTGCCCTGATGCATCTGGATCTCGATTACTTCAAACAGGTCAATGACACGCTGGGACACGCCGCCGGGGATGCGGTGTTGCAGCATGTGGCCCGTGTCATGGTAGAATGCACCCGCCAGTCCGATACGGTTGCGCGTGTTGGCGGCGATGAATTTGTCCTGATCTTCAATGACCTGCGCGATCTGCGCCAGATCGAAGGGCTGGCGAGACGGCTGATCTCCGAATTGGAGGTGCCGATTCCCTATGGCGGTAAGATGTGCAAGATTTCGGCGAGCGCGGGCACTACGCTTTCGGCTTGGCACAGCGGCACCTTTACCGCTGCGGAAATCCTGAATGAATCGGATGTCGCGCTTTATGCGGCCAAGGGGTCTGGCCGAGCACAGCATTGCTTCTATGAAAAAGGCATGGAAAACAAGGTTCTGGCCCTCGATCACTGATCGGCCCAATTCCGTCGTTTCTGTCTGCCTGTTGCCGTAGGTTCTTTTCCTCGTCACCTGATTTTTGGCGCCTCTTGCAGGCGCCAAAAGCGCGTGTGGTGGCCAGATAGCGGGCCAGTTTGGCCCTCCAGTCCCATGCTTTCACCAGATTGGTCTGGTCATTTTTGCCCAAATTGGAGCTTAACGCCCTCCCAGTTGCCGGTGTATCCGCCCTTTGAGTGTTGTTTTCAGAGGCCGAGATGACCAATCAAGACCTGACCGCCTTTCGCCCAAGCGTTTGTCCACTGGATTGCCCGGATACCTGCAGCCTCACCGTCAAGGTCGAGGACGGCAGGATTTCCGAAGTCCGGGGATCGACAGCGAACCCCTTCACCGCCGGGGTGATTTGCAACAAGGTGGCCCGCTGCTATCCGGATTTCGTGCATGGCGCGGCCCGCCTGCGGCACCCCTTGAAGCGGACCGGCCCGAGGGGATCGGGGTCTTATGAGCGGATCACCTGGGAGGAGGCGCTGGACCTGATCCATGCAGGTTTCAACCAGGCAATCGAGGCGCATGGGCCGCAATCGGTTCTGCCGCTTAACTATGCCGGGCCGCATGGTGAACTGGCCGGGGGCTCAATGGACCGGCGGTTCTTCTACCGGATGGGGGCGACGCTGCTGGATCGTGGGCCGCTCTGTGGCGGTGTGCGCGGAGAGGCCTACGCCAGCCTCTTTGGCAGCGCGCCGGGCATGCCGCCGGAGCAGGCAGTGCAGTCCGATCTGGTCCTTGTCTGGGGCAACAACGTCACGGTCTCCAACCTGCATTTTATGCGCGTGATCAAAGAGGCCCGTAAATCCGGCGCGCGGGTGGTGGTGATTGATCCCAAGCGGATCAAGCTGGCCGAGCAATGCGATATGCACCTGCAACTGCGACCGGGGACCGATGTGGTTCTTGCCCTGGGACTGGCGGCCGAGTTGGAGCGGCGCGATGCGCTGGATATGGCCTTCATCGGCAAATGGACCCATGGGTTTGACTCCTATATGGAGGAGGCCCGCGCCTATACCCCGGATCGTGTCGCTGAGATCTGCGGCCTGCCTGCGGAAGAGCTGCACCAATTGGTGGACTGGATCGTCGCGTCCCGCCGGATGGCTAGTTCCTTTGGCAACGGGATCGAACGGACCCGCTCGGGCGGTGCCGGGCTGCGGGCGGCGATGGCTCTGAATGCGCTGACAGGCCATCACGGGCGCCTCGGTGCCGGGGTGGTCGCGAAATCCGGGGTCGCCGCGCCAAAGACCACGGCCCGCCTGCAGGGGGATCATCTGATCCGGCCCGGCACGCGGTGTTTCAATATCGTCGATGTGGCGGAAAAGATGTTGGACCGGAGCCTTGATGTGCCGGTCGGGGCCGTGATGATCTACAACCACAACCCTGTTGCAACGCACCCCGATCAAGACCGGATGATCGAGGCCCTGACACAAGAGGACCTGTTCATAGCAGGCGCGGATGTGGTGATGACGGATTCCATGGCTTATTGCGACGTGATCCTGCCTGCCGCCAGCCATTTCGAATATGATGACATCTATGGCGCCTATGGGCAGAACTACATCCAAAGGGCCGAACCGGTGATCGCGCCGGTGGGGGAAAGCCTGCCCAATACCGAGATCTTTCGCCGATTGGCAGCCCGGTTCGGGTATCAGGAGCGCGAGTTCCGCGACAGTGACAAGGACCTGATGGATCAGGCCATGGACGCGTCGCATCCGGTGTTCGGGGGTAAGCCACCCAGCGAGATGTCCTGCGACCAGGCCATCGCGCTGACCGCAGGGGATGGCAGTCAGCTGGTGCTGTGCCATTCGGTGATGCCGCAGACGCCGTCTGGGCGGATTGAGCTGTTCAATCAGGATCTTGAGGATCGGTTCGGATGCGGTGTGCCGCGCTATGACCCCGCCCCGCAGGATCTGCCGCTGGTGCTGGTCACCCCCAGTTCGGACAAGCGGACCAACGCGACCTTTGGCCATCATGCGCTGTCGGCGGGGGCTGAGGTGGTGCAGGTGCATCCGCAGGATGCCGAGGCACGCGGGCTCAGCCATGGCGATCCCGTCACCGTCTGGAATGCCCGGGGCGAGGTGACCTTTACGCTGGAGGTGACAACTGCCACCCGGCCCGGCGTGGTCTACAGCCCCAAGGGCACCTGGCTTTCCAGCTCGCGCAGCGGCCGCACGGCGAATGCGCTGATTCCCTCGGCCCTGCGCACGGATATTGCCGGGGGCGCCTGCTATAACGAAACCTTTGTGGATCTGCGGCGTGGGTGGGACAGTAGACCGGACTGACGCAATGGGGCAGTATTGGGCGGAACGTGGAGACCAATACCGTGCAGCAGGTACCCGGGCCGACCTTTTCCATTGACCGCACTCTGCCAGTGCCAGTGTTCGAGCAGATCTGCACGGCGCTGCGGACGCGGATCGCGGCAGGAGAGATCCCGGAGGCCAGCCAGCTGCCGGCCACCCGCAGTTTCGCGGTAGAGCTGGGGGTGTCGCGTTCGACCGTGGTGGCGGCCTATGAGCAGCTGGAAGCCGAAGGCTATATCGCGGGAAAACGCGGGTCGGGGTTTACCGTCTGCGCCATGGGGCAGGTCGAACTGCAGCCGGTGCATCCTGCACCCCCGGAGCCTGCAAAGGAGACGCCGCGTGCCCTGTTGCCCTTCAACAGTGGAGAGCCGGACATGCGGTTGTTCCCGCACCGGCAATGGGCGCGCTGCGTATCGCGGATCTGCCGGGTGGCGCCGGAAACCATGCTGGATGGTGGCGCGGTCCGGGGCAACGCGGCGCTGCGCCGGGCCATTGCGGCCTATGTGGCAGAGTGGCGGGGGATCGAGGCAGGCGCCGAGCAAATCATTATCACTGCGGGGGCGACGGATGCGCTTGAGCTCTGCTTGCGCACGTTGGCACCACGCGGCAGCGCCATCGGGATCGAGGATCCGGGGTATCCGCCTCTGAACCGTATCGTGCAGTCGCAGGGGTTGCGCTCGCACTACCTCCGCGTCGATGCTCTTGGCGCCTGTGTTCCTGAAAAGGATGCCGACCTGAAGGCGGTGGTACTGACGCCATCGCATCAGCATCCGCTGGGCGGAGCGATGGCGCCGGGGCGGCGTCTGGAATTTCTCAACTGGGCCAAACGGACCGGCGCCTGGATCATCGAGGACGATTATGACAGCGAGTTCCGATATGCGGGGCGCCCCATTCCGGCAATGGCGGGGTTCGATGGGCTGAACCGGACGATCTACCTGGGCAGTTTTTCCAAGACCTTCTCGAACGCGCTGCGGATCGGCTATGTGGTCGCGCCCGAGACACTGATTGCGCCGCTGCACGACAGCCTGCTGCGCTTTGGCACCCGGGCCAGCGGCATGCCGCAGCAGGCCCTGGCTGAGTTCATCCACAGCGGCGAGTTCTACCGCCATCTGCGCCGGGTGCGGCGTATCTATGGTGAGCGGCGCAAGCATTTGCTGGCGCGGCTGCAGCAGGAGTTTTCCGCCTATGGCAGCGCGCCGGACCACGGTGCGGGCATGCAGCTGGTGTTTCATCTGAACGACGCTTGGCAGGATCAGGAGATCTGCAAACGGGCGCGGGGCGCCGGTTTGGGATTGCGCCCGCTTTCGGGATTTGCCGCCGAGGTGACCGGGCTGAATGGTCTCGTTCTGGGCTGTTGCCACATGGAGATCCCCGAAATCGACGCGGCGCTGACCCGTCTGGCGCAGGTTTTGGACGGCGAATCCGAGCCGAAACAGGATCAAACCTGACAGCGGTGCGAGCTGCGCAGTAGTATGGATTCGTGCTGATAGACCCGAGGTGGTCCTGAGAACGTATTCAAAATTAGTAGCTTAAGTGTTTGTGAAAATTTTGTTGGCGCGAAATAGGTATTTCGTATAACGATTGAAAAGAAGATATGCAGGATAACTATCATATCAGTTATCCAGTTCGGGGAGGAACTATGCAGATAGATGGACATGTGGCGCTGGTCACAGGTGGCGGCAGTGGCCTTGGTGCGGCGACGGCCCGGCATCTTGCCGCAAAAGGCGCGAAAGTCGCCATTCTGGATTTCGATATCGAACGGGCAAAGGCGGTCGCGGATGAGATCGGCGGCATCGCCCTACATGTAGATGTCAGTGATGAGGCCGCCGTCGGTGCAGCCCTCGACAGCATCGCAGAGCAGCTGGGTAGCGCTCCCCGTATCGCGGTGAGCTGCGCCGGGGTCGGTATGGCGGCGCGCATCGTTGGTCGTGGCGGCAAGCTGTCGTTCGATGTGTTTGAAAAGACGCTGCGGGTGAACCTTTTTGGCACCTATAATGTGATGAGCCATGCTGCTCGCCTGATGGCCGAGCTGGACCCGCTGGCGGATGGCGAGCGCGGGGTGATCATCAACACCGCTTCGGTTGCTTTCGAGGATGGCCAGCTGGGGCAGGCGGCCTATGCGGCTTCCAAGGGGGCGATTGCCTCCATGTGCCTGCCTGCGGCGCGCGAGCTGGCGCAATCGGGCATCCGCGTCATGGCCATCGCACCGGGCCTGTTTCAGACCCCGATGATGGAAGGGTTGCCGCCCGAGATTTCGGCGCAGATCACTGCCAATATTCCCTTTCCTGCCCGGCTGGGCGCGCCCGAGGAATACGCGCTTCTGGCCGAGCAGATCGTCACCAATCCATTTCTCAATGGAACAACCATCCGGCTGGATGGCGCTGTGCGCCTGCCGCCACGCTGAAGGATCTCGCGCATGAGCGATCAGATACTCAAAATCGACATCAATGACAGCATCGCCACCCTGACGATGAACCGCCCGGACAAGCGCAACGCCATGTGCGAAGAGCTGCTGGAGGCGCTGGATGCCTTCTTCTCGGCGCCGCCAAAGGACGTGCGCGTGGTCATCCTGACCGGCACCGCAGGGCATTTCTGCTCGGGGTTGGATCTGTCGGAACATGTGCACCGCTCGGCCGAGGAAAACCTCTATCACTCGCGCCAGTGGCACCAGGTCATGGAGAAGATCCAATTCGGCGGGTTGGCTGTTGTGTCCGCCATGTTCGGGGCGGTGATCGGCGGCGGGCTGGAGCTGGCAAGCTCGACCCATGTGCGGATTGCGGAGCCTTCGACCATCTTCCAGTTGCCTGAAGGGCGGCGCGGTATTTTCGTGGGCGGCGGCGCCACCGCGCGGGTCGGGCGTCTTCTGGGCGCGGACCGGATGACCGAAATGATGCTGACGGGGCGCAAATACGATGCCGAAACCGGTGTCGCGCTTGGCCTTGCCCATTATGCGGTGGGTGAGGGTGAGGCACTGGAGCTGGCGCAGACGCTGGCAGGCAAGATCGCCCGCAATGCGCCCTTGTCGAATTATCTGATGATCCAGTCGATTGCCCGCATCAACGATATGTCGCAGGCCGATGGCCTGTTTACGGAATCGCTGGCGGCGGCACTGTCCCAGACCACGCCGGACGCCGAGGAAGGCCTGCGTGCTTTCCTTGAAAAACGCGCACCTAAGTTCCGGTGATCCGATGAAGACCGTCATCAAAGAGCCTGAGCCTGAAATGGGCGTTTCTCACGTCAGCGATGAAACACTGCGCGCGTTTGTCGGCTATCACATGAAGCGTGCGTTCAACGTCGTGCAGACCGATCTAGCCCGGACGCTGAAGCCTTTTGATCTGCGGATGCTGACCTACACGGCGCTGGTGCTGATCGTCGACAATCCGGGGTTGCGCCAGTCGCAGCTGGCGGATGCGATGGATGTGGAACGGCCCAATCTTGTCGTGATCATAGACGAGCTTGAACGGCGCGAGCTGATCGTGCGCGACCGGGTGCCGACGGATCGGCGGGCCTATGCGCTGAAGGCGACGCTGGCCGGTCGCCAGCTCTGTGAAAAAGCGGTTGCTGCGGTGACCGCCCATGAACAACGCTTGCTGGAGAACATGGATGCAACGACCCGCGACACGGTGATCGCGGCGATGCAGCTGATCCAGAAGAGCCTGTCGAAAGGATAGACCATGAAACGGACGTCCAATTTCCTGCCACACGCCGTCACGCGCGAGGATCGCCCCGATGGCAGCCTGCTGTTGCGGTCTGAATACGATCTGGGGCCGGTAACAGAGCGGACTGGTGACTGGCTGCACCGCTGGGCCGAAGAGGCGCCCGAGCGGGTGTTTCTGGCCGAGCGCAGTGGCGCGGGCTGGCGCGAGGAAAGCTATGCGGCGACCCTGCAGCAGGTGCGCGCCATTGCGGCGGCGCTATTGGCGCGGGGCATGGGGGCGGATACGCCGATCCTGATTATGTCGGGCAATGGCGTCGATCACGGGCTGTTGTCGCTGGCCGCGCAATACGCCGGTGTGCCGACCGTACCGGTGGCCGAGCAGTATTCGCTGATCCACGGCGCCCATGGCCGACTGCGCCACGCCATCGAACTGGTGCGGCCAAAGATGGCCTATGTTGTCGATGCCGATCAGTACGGCGAGGCGCTGAAACTGGATGCCCTTGAGGGTGTTGAGATCGTTGCGACCCGCACCGGCGGCGCCGATGTCACGGCCTTTGCGGACCTTCTGAAAGGCGATGCGGGCATCGATGTGGATGCAGGCTTTGCCAAGGTGACGCCCGATACCGTCGCCAAGATCCTGATGACCAGCGGGTCGACCTCGAACCCCAAGGGGGTGCTGACCACGCAGCGGATGATGTGCGTCAATCAGACCCAACTCGCCGACAGCCTGCCGTTCCTGCGGGCGCGCCCGCCGCGCATCGTGGACTGGCTGCCCTGGAATCATGTCTTTGGCGGCTCGCATAACTTCAACATGATGCTGGCCAATGGCGGCAGTTTCTACATCGACGATGGCAAGCCGGTGAAGGGCCTGTTCGATCGCACCGTCGAGAACCTGTCGATGGTGACCGGCAGCCTTGTGTTCAACGTGCCCATGGGTTTTGCCATGCTGCTGGAGGCACTGGAAAAGGACGCCGGGCTTCGTCAGCGTTTCTTTGAAGAGCTGGACATGATCTTTTACGCCGGTGCCTCACTGCCGCAGGAGGTCTGGTCGGGTTTCGAGACCATGGCGATGGAGATCAAGGGCGAGGTGCCGCTGATGACCTCCTCCTGGGGGCTGACGGAAACCGCCCCGGCGACCATGATCCAGCAGGAGCCGACGGAAAGCTCGGGCGTGGTGGGCGTGCCAATGACCGGCGTGACCCTGAAATTGATCCCGGATGACGACATGCGCTGCGAAGTGCGGGTCAAGGGACCGAACGTGATGCCCGGTTATTTCGAAGACCCGCAAAAGACCGCCGAGGCCTTTGACGAGGAAGGTTATTTCATCACCGGCGATGCCATGGTGTTCGTCGACAAGGACGACATCAACAAGGGCATGCGCTTTGACGGGCGGATTTCCGAGGACTTCAAACTGCTGACCGGCACCTGGGTGCGGGCGGCGGGCCTCAGGATCGAAATGCTCTCGACCCTTGCACCGCTGGCCGCCGATCTGGTGGTGACCGGGCAGGACAAGAACGAGATCGGCGTGATGATCTTCCCCAACCGCGAGGCGATCGAGGCAGCAGGCTTCACGCTGGAGGAAGACGGCGGCGCGCTGGTCTGTCCGCAGCTTCTGTCCGACATTCATCACCGGCTGAACGAGCGCGCCGGGCGGGTTTCCGGCTCCTCTACCCGGGTGGTGCGCGCCATTGTGCTGGCCGAGCCGCCTTCGCTCACCGATGCTGAGATCACCGCCAAGGGCAACCTCAACTTCCGCAAGGTGCTGACGCGCCGCGCAGATCTGCTGGAGCGGCTTTATGACGACGCTGCCAGCGGCATTGCGAAACTCTGATAGGAACACAACGATGGTAGATTTTTCCAAGGTCCGCGCGATCGACTTCCACACCCACGCCGAAGAGCCCTGCGGCTGCCATGCCGATGACGGCTATGATGAACTGCAGGCCACCATGGCCAGCTACTTCGGCGCGCCCTGGCAGCATCCGCCCACCGTGCCGCAGACCGCTGCTCATTACCGCGAGCAGAACATCGCCGCGGTGATCTTCCCGGTCGATGCCGAGCGTGAAACCGGTTATCGCCGCTACAAGAACGAAGAGGTTGCCGAACTGGCGGCCGAGAATGACGACGTTCTGATCCCCTTTGCCAGCATCGACCCGCACAAGGGCAAGATGGGCGCCCGCGAAGCGCGCCGCCTGATCAAGGATTTTGGCATCAAGGGGTTCAAGTTCCACCCGACCATGCAGGGCTTCTATGCCAATGACCGTATGGCCTACGACCTGTATGAAGCGATTGCCGAAGAAGGCGGTATCGCCCTGTTCCACACCGGTCAGACCGGCGTCGGCAGCGGTATGCGCGGTGGCAACGGTATGCGGCTGAAGTATTCCAACCCGATGTACATGGATGACGTGGCGGTGGACTTCCCGGACATGAAGATCATCCTCGCGCATCCGTCCTTCCCCTGGCAGGAAGAGGCGCTGTCGGTGGCTCAGCACAAGCCCAACGTCTATATCGACCTCTCCGGCTGGTCGCCCAAGTATTTCCCGGAGATCCTGGTGAAATACTGCAACTCGATCCTGAAGAAGAAGGTGCTGTTCGGATCCGACTGGCCGATGATCACGCCGGAGCGCTGGCTGTCTGATTTCGAGAAAATTGCGATTAAGGACCACCTGCGCGAAGACATCATCAAGGGCAACGCCATGCGTCTGCTTGGGGTCGACTGAGATGGAGATCCCCGCACCAAAGCTACGCCATGCCTTCCGCCTGCGGGTGGAACTGGGTGCCCCGATTGAAATGGGGCAGGGACGCGCGGGTGTGCGGCGGATCATACAGATCATCGGGGGCAAGGCGCTTGGCCCCGATCTGACCGGCGAGGTGCTGAACCTCGGGGCCGACTGGCAGACCATCTACAGCGATGGCGCCGCCCATCTTGATACGCGCTATGCGGTGAAAACCGAAGACGGCGCGGTGATCGAGATCGTCAACGTCGGCAGCCGTCACGGCCCGCCTGATGTGATTGCGCGGCTGGCCAAGGGCGAGGATGTGGACCCCACCAGCTATTACATGCGCACCGCCGCGCGGCTGGAGACCGGCGATGACCGCTATGCTTGGGTCAATCACATGCTCTTTGTCTGCTCCGGTATCCGCCGGGCCTCTGCCGTTGAAATCGACTATTATGCAGTGGAATAACCAATGAAGCCTTTTGCCGCCCCTGTTGAGGACATTCTGTTCACGCTGAACCATGTGGTGGGCACAGCGGATCTGCCGGATTGGGATGCGGAATTTGCATCCGAGATTGCCGGACATTTCGCGTCCTTTGCCGAAGGTGAGATCGCGCCGCTGGATGAACCCGGTGATCTTGAGGGATGCACGCTGACGGATGGCCGCGTTGCGATGCCCGCTGGCTTCAAGGACCTCTACAACTCCTATGCCGGACAGGGCTGGCCGGGCCTCACCATCCCCGAGGACTTCGGAGGCCAGGGCATGGGCGCGATGATGCTGGCGATCACATCCGAGATTTTCTCAGGCGCCAATCATTCCATGCAGATGGTCACCGGGCTGGTTCCGGGGGCTGCGCGCACTCTGACGCGGTTCGGCACGGCGGATCAGCAGGCCCGCTACCTGCCGTCGCTGGCTTCGGGGGAGACGCTGGCGACCATGTGCCTGACAGAACCCGGAGCGGGATCGGACCTCTCGCGCGTGCGTTGTCGTGCTACCGCTGATGGGGATGGCTGGCAGATCACCGGTGAGAAGATCTTCATCTCCGGTGGCGACCAGGACATGAGCGACAAGGTCCTGCATCTGGTCCTCGCGCGAACCTCGGATAACGGGATCAAAGGGCTCTCTCTGTTCCTGTGTCCCTGCACTCGCGCCGATGGCAGTCGCAACGCTGTCACCGTCACCCGGATCGAGGAAAAGATGGGCCTGCATGCCTCGCCCACCTGCCAGCTGGCCTTTGATGGCGCCGAGGCCGAACTGATTGGCGCCGAGGGGCAGGGGTTGATGGCGATGTTCACGATGATGAACCACGCCCGCTCTGACGTGGCGCTTCAGGGCGTGGCCCATGCGGCGCGCGCCCATGATGTTGCGGCATCCTACGCGGCTGAGCGCCAGCAGGGACGCGGCGCGGATGGACAGCCGGTGACGCTGGATGGCCACGCGGATGTGCGCCGGATGCTGGATGAGATCGACGCCGGGGCACTGGGCGCTCGCGCCATCGCGCATCTGGCCTTTGTCACCATGGAGAAGGGCGACAATCCCGATCTGGTGGAATTCCTGACCCCCTTGGCCAAGGTCAGCGGCACCGAAGCCGGTATCCGCGGCGCCGAACTGGGGGTGCAGGTGCTGGGCGGCTATGGGTATCTGCGCGAATACCGGTTGGAGCAGACCTATCGCGATGCCCGCATCACCGCGATCTATGAAGGGGCTAACGGCATTCACGAGCGCATGCTGGCGACACGTTTGCTGGGTACACCCCCGGCGGAGGCCTTTGCCGCCTTTATGGCGGCAGAGGGCAAGGAGGCCGAGGCCGTTGCTGCTGCCTTGGAAGGCTGGAACCTTGCGCGAAAACAGTTGCTGGACAACCCTGACCCAACCGCCTTTGCGCATGAATTCTATCTGCTGACCCGCGATACGCTTTTGACGGCGCTGTGGAGCCGGGTTCTGCGGGCCGCATCGGCCCATTCGGATCCGCAGCGGCTGACGCGGGTCGCCACGCGCCAGCTGGAAGTGATTGCCGCAATGCGTCCGGCGCGGCTGGCGTTGCTGGGAGTTGCGCAAACCTCCGGGGCATAACCATCCGGCGCAGGTGAGGAGATCTGCGCCGTCTGGCCGAGGAAATTCACTGTTGATCAAGGGGAGAGGTAAATAGTTTTCTGGTTAAGTAACTTTCCAGGAGGAGACCCGTCGCGCCTGTTTGTGGGTGACGGAGGAAAGACAACAAAGAGGAGGAAATCACATGACACTTAAATCCCGGATTCTGGCGCTTGGCGCCGCCGCGATGATGACGCTTGCCGCGCCGCTGGCCGCAGAGGGCTGGAAACCCGATGGAGCGCTGACCATTCAGGTCGGTTTTGGTGCCGGCGGATCGACAGACACCATGGGTCGCGTGCTGGCCAGCGTGATGGAGAAAAACACCGGCTGGGACATCGTGGTCGAGAACAAGCCTGGCGGCGGCGGCGTTGCCATGTTCACCGGCCTGTCGCAGCGCCCCCCGCAGGGCAAGGTCGTTGGCATGGGGGTCAGCATCCCCGTTCTGGTCCAGTTGGTTCAGCGCGGCGATCAGCTGCCGTTTGATGTCGACAGCTTTGATTACCTTGGCACCGTCGCCAAGGCAGAGCTTGCGCTGGTGGCCAGCGCCGATGCGCCCTTTGACGATCTGGAGGGCCTGATCGCCTACTCCAAGGAGCAGGGGCAGCTGGCGGTTGCCACCATGGCGCCGCCGCAGGTTCTGATGATGAAGGCAACGACCAAGACCACCGGGGCGGATTTCAACCTGGTGACCGCCGATGGCGGTGCCGAGGTGATGAAGCTGATCCTGGGCGGTCAGGTGCTTGCGGGTTTCGGATCGGGAGAGCAGTTTCCCTATCTAGAATCCGGCGACATGAAGGTGATCGCTGGCGCCAACCAGTCGCGCTTGAGCTATGCGCCGGAGGTCAAGACCTTCGTGGAATCCGGCATCAACGCCTATGTCGATCCGGTGTTCTATCTGGCGACCACAAAAGGCACCGATCCTGCCGCGGTCGAGGCCATCGCGGCCGCGATCGATGAAGCGGTTGCCTCTCCCGAAATGGCTGAAATCGTGCAGAACGCGGTCAAGGGCGCGCCGATCAACATGGGACCCGAGGGTACCCATAAGATGATGACCGACGGTCTGGCAAACGCAGCCGTGTTGTTCGCGAAATAAAACCGCAAACCGCCCTGCGCGTGTTCGCGCGCAGGGCGGTTTCAGAACTTGGGAGGGTTCCATGGGTTTGTCTGCCGACCGTGCTTCGGGCGCGTTCTTTCTTCTGCTTGGTCTTGTGCTCTATTTCCTGGTCATCCCCTCCTATGTGGAGCGGGTCGAAGGGGGAAATCTGTCACCGGATACGATGCCCAATCTGATTTCCATTGTGATCGCCGTTAGTGGCGCGTTCCTGATGCTGAAACCGACCGGTCACCGCACCCAAAGACCGCATGTCTTTGCGATTACAGGCGCCTATGTGGCGGTTCTGGCGGGCGGAATCTACGCGATGTCACTGTTCGGTTTTGAATATGTCGCCCCGCCGCTGGCCCTCGCGATCATGTGGATGATCGGGGAACGCCGCCCGGCCTGGCTGGCGGCGGGCGTCATCGTCATGCCTGCGCTGATCTGGTTCCTGGTGACCTACGCGCTTGGCCGCGCCTTGCCCTGAGGGAGTGTGACCATGGTGGATTTTTCAACAATACTGGCCGGATTTGGCGATGCCTTTTCCCTGATCAACTTGCTGTTCGTCATCTGCGGCGTGATCCTGGGGCAATTCGTCGGCGCGGTGCCCGGCATCGGCCCGATCATGGCCATGGCGATTGCTATTCCCTTTACCTTTGCGCTGGATCCGCTGGTGGCGATTTCCTTTCTGGTGGGGGTCAACAAGGGCGGACTGGTTGGCGGCGCGGTGCCTGCGGTTCTGATGAATACCCCCGGCACCCCCGATGCCGCGGCAACCGCGATGGACGGCTACCCGCTCGCCAAGAAGGGTAAGCCCCTCAAGGCCACCAAGATGGCGCTGTTTTCCTCGGTGACAGGCGATACCTTCAGCGACATCGTATTGATTACCGTGTCGGCGCCGCTGGCGGTTCTGGCCCTGCGCATGGGCCCGATTGAGATCGCCGCGCTGATGATCTTTGCCTTTTCCGTTCTGGCCGGGTTGATCGGCAATTCCCTTACCAAGGGTATCATCGCAGCGGCGCTGGGATTGCTGGTGGCTTCGGTCGGGACCGATCCGGAGCATTACACACCTAGGCTCATCTTTGGCTATTGGGATCTGTTCGACGGGTTGCCCCTGCCATCAGTTGCGATTGGCATGCTCGCCATTTCGGAAATCCTGCGCCGCATGTCCGATGCCCATGGCAGCGTCCGTTCCGCCATCATCATGGAGGATACCGGCAACCCGGACGACCGTCGGGTGACCTGGGCGGAATACTGGTCCTGTCGCTATACCATGCTGCGCGGTGCCACCATCGGAACCATTTTCGGCGCCTTACCGGGGATCGGTTCGACCGCTGCCGCCTTCATGTCCTATGCCTTCACCAAGGCCCGCTCAAAAGATCCGCAAAGCTTTGGCAAGGGCAACCTGCATGGCATCGCCGCAGCCGAATCCGCCAATTCTGCGGTTGTCGGCTCTAACCTGATCCCGCTGTTGACGCTGGGCATTCCGGGCAGTGTTAGCGCGGCGCTGATCATCAGTGCCTTCATGATCCACGGCATGCAGCCCGGACCGCTGCTGTTCGAAAATCAGGGGCGGCTTGTCTACGGGCTGTTCGGGGCCATGATCATGGCGAATTTCATCAACCTGTGGATCGGGCAGGTCGGGCTGCGGCTTTGGGTCAAAGTGGTGTCGGCGCCGGAGTCCATCATCTTTTCCTCGGCGGTTCTGTTGTGTTTTGTCGGGGTGTCGATGGCAACCAACGGATTGTTCGGCGTTGCGATCATGCTGATCTTCGCGGTGATCGGGTACCTGATGTCCAGTTTTGGCTATCCGCTGGTGATCTTCATCATCGCGTTCTTTCTGGGACCAAGATTCGAGAAATCCATCGCACAATCGCTTGCGCTGACGAACGGGGATCTGACCCAGGTTCTGAAAAGCCCGGTTGCCGTCGCTTTGCTGCTTTTGTCGGTGGTGTCTTTCGTGTGGTTCCTGGCCCGCAGCCGGGAGGCCGAGCTGTGACTATCTGAGCTCGGCCGAAGGTCAGAGCAGCATGAACAGAGGGAATTGCCCGAGAGGGCAGTTCCCTTTTGCCCTTCGAGAGGGAGGCCTACGGCGGTTTGAACGGATGAAGCCTGATCAGGGCAGCCGATAGGGTAAGGATTAATGGGCTGGACCCGGGCGGCGCTGCGGCTGGGTTTCACTAGCTCGAACAGCGCAACAGGACCGCAAACCGCATGCCAGGCTAAGATATCAATATGGGATAAAGTGGCAGCCCGTAGGGGAATCGAACCCCTCTTTCCAGGTTGAAAACCTGGCGTCCTAACCGATAGACGAACGGGCCACTCTGTGCGTGAGGCGCTATGTACTCAGTCAGGTGAGTGGGCGCAAGAGTGATTTTTGCTCATTTGGGAAGAAATATTCGAGGCGGGTGTTCCGGGTGGTTTCATGGGCAGTTCGCGTCCCCCCAAAAGCGGCGTCAGAAGGCCTGCGCTGCAATTCGGTCAAAGGTTTTCTCCACATTGATATGTCGTGGGCCAGCCTCTTCTTTGCGTATCACTCCCTGATTTTCCACAACGCTTTATGGTTGTCTTGGTTCCGGCTGTGAAAACTGGCCTAAATATCGATTGAAAGCGGTGCGGGCTAGGCGCTGAGCGTTTTCGGCGCATCGCGCGCGGCCTCTGGGCTTGTGAAGAGAGGCGGGAAGGGTAGGTCAGGCCGCAGTCAGGAGAATCAAGTTTTCGGAAAATCAACATTCTGCTGCGCTGAACCTTATGCGAAAAACGCAATTTCCGGGCGGGGTTACGTCTGGGTGTGGTGCTTTCCCTCGCGAAAACAGGGGCTGTCGGCAAAAAATCGCCTGTCGCCATCGGTCTTGAAAACGATTGGCGGCTCACTATGAGATTTCATACTTTATGTTCGTTTTTGTAAAATAAATTCAATTATTTGCATTCATCTTTTGCGGTGCGCGTCAGGCGGCGTGCAGCGGGCTTAATATGGGGCGGGGAGCCTCGTCCTCAGTCTTTTTTGCGTCTTTTGATCAAGATCAAAAGACTTTTGATCCGCGGTTTGTAAACATCAAGACATCCGCATGTGAAGGCGCGCGAACACATGATGCCGAGCCGGTCTTTTGCGGGCGGAAGATTTTGAAACTTTGAAGCGTATTGCCGGGGGACCCATCATGGCAGATCAAGTGCTCAACCAGACACCCACGTATACAGTGACACACACCTTCAGCACAAATGATGTGACTGGTACCTTCGGTGGGCTGACACAGGGCGACGTCCAAGACGGTGATCCTGCCGTTGTGGATTTTTCCGCCGAACCGGTGATCACCAAAGAGGGCGTCGCGCTGTATCCGGTAAACAGCGAATTTGGCTATAACGTCATTGATTTCGACCAAGCGATTGAAAAAGACTTTTTCGACGATCCGGAATACGAAGAAGGCTTCGTTGGCGATCTGTCCGGCGAGGGCGGAGAGCATCTGGGGCTGGTGGTTTCGAACGCCCCCACCGATGTTTTTCAGACCCCGGCAGTTCACGGCACCTGGCTGGCTGGCCTTGGTGGCAACACGGTCAAAGCCTCGACCGAACACTATGTGGTGATGCAGCAGGTGCTGTCGGATCAGCGTTTCCCCGGTGATCCGGATGCAGAATACCAGCTGGACGACAATCTGTGGATTGTTGGCGGCGAATACGACGGTCAATATGTGGCGGACGTGCTGCCTCAGGTCGGCGATGTAAACGGCGACGGTGTTCTGGATCTGAAGGATGTGCTGGAGCCCAACGAAGCCACCATTCAGGAAAACATCGCGGTCGGTAACGACTATTCGGTGACGCTGAAGGATGACGGCAAGCTGCTTTATCGTTGGGGCAATACCATCAAGAAGCCGAACGATGTGCGCATCGAGGCCGAGCTGCCTTTGCCGGACGAATGGTCGACCCCGGATGCCGACAATGATGATCTGATCCCGCTGTTCCAGATCACCCAGGCCGAGCTGGTCACCCGTCACACGATCACCAACAACCCGAACGACCAGATCCGCCCCGAGGATTTCGAGAACGAATCCGCCATTGGTCAGCTGCCCACCTATGAAATCCTTGAGGATGGCAAATGGGTTACCACCGATGACTACTATGGCGGTGATGGCACCCTGTATCCGGCAGGCACCGTTCTGAAAGATCCGGCGCTGGCTGCGGCGGCGCAAGGCTCGACCCTGGATCAGATCGGCGCCATGTCGGAAGATCTGGAAGAGGGCTATACCAACGCCTGGTACACCACCATGGATCGCGAGCCTTTTGAGGCGGTGCTGAATGAAGATGGCACCGAGTACATCGTCGGGCCGCGCTGGCGCCTGCAGCCGGATAAATACGGTCAGGATCTGCCCAGCGTCGTCATTCCGACCGACCCGAGCTTGGAGCCGCCGACCACCAACGATCAGGTGAAATACGAAGTCGGCGAAGACACCCAGACCGTGATCAACCTTCTGGACTGGGAATTCCCCGTATCGCCGCTGGCGATCAGTGCTGGCTGGCAGAACAACGCGGGTTCGGTGTCGATCAACGGTCTCAACATGACCAACAATTTCGACGTGGCCTTCTACGTCAAAGGCGATATCAAGCCTGCGACGCTTTATGACACCCAGCTGATCATGAGCTATGAAGAAGTCACCATCAACGGCAAGGGTGTAGGTGTTTCCGGTTCCACCGGGGATGACACTCTGGTCGGCCAGGGCGGCAACACCATGACCGGCGATGACGGCGATGACCTGTTCGTTCTTTCCTATGGTGTCACCAACGACTATTCGAAGATCGTTAGCAGCACTATCACCGACTTCCAGCAGGGAGAGGATGTTCTGGGACTGATCGATCTCAGCGTCACCGACGTCAACTTCAAGGATGTGGTATCGCAAAGCGTCGAAGGTGACGGTTTGCACGTCAGCCTCGGCGATTACGAGATCGCAACGCTGAGCGGTGTCACCTCCGAGCTGGAATTGGAAGATTTCCTGCTGATCAACCGCAGCAGCGATACAGCCGTGACCGGAACTCTGGATGACGACTATATCGTTGGCGATGATTTCAATAACGTTCTGATCGGTTTGGCTGGCAACGACACGATCTTGGGACTTGGTGGTGACGATGAACTCATTGGCAACCGGGGTGACGATTCGCTTGACGGTGGTGCAGGTGATGACTTGCTTGACGGTGGTATCGGTGCAGATGTGCTGATCGGTGGTACAGGTATTGATACGGCGACCTATGCGACGTCCGTCAATGGTGTGACTGTCAACCTTGAAGACGGCACAGGTGACGGGGGCAAGGCGAACGGCGATACCCTGACCGAAATCGAAAACATCATCGGCTCCGGGGCTGCGGATACTCTGATTGGTTCGGACGACGCAGACAACACCCTGACCGGTGGCGGCGGAGACGACCTGATCCGCGGCCGGGATGGTCAGGATGTTCTGATCGGTGGCGAAGGTGCTGACACGCTGAATGGTGGAGACGGAACTGATCAGGCGTCCTATGACGAATCTGCGGCAGGCGTGTTGATCGATCTTGATGCGGGAACGGCACAGGGCGGCGATGCAGAAGGGGACGTGCTGCGCAACATTGAAGACGTAACGGGCTCTATGCTTGACGACCAGCTCACCGGCGATGCCGCTGACAACAAACTGATTGGTCTGCAAGGCGCTGATTATCTGATTGGCAATGATGGGGCTGACAAACTGGTTGGGCGTCTGGGTGAAGACACCCTACGCGGTGGTTTCGGAGGTGATGTCCTTGATGGCGGTAGGCAGAATGACCGTCTTAGTGGCGGTGCGGGAGACGATTTGCTGAAAGGTGGCACCGGTGCCGACATTCTGAACGGCGGCCTGGGAGTGGATACCATTTACGGTGAAGGCGGTGATGATATCTTCCTGTTCAACAGTGGCAGCGATGTGCTCGACGGTGGCTTGGGTGATGACCGGGCCAAGTTTGACGGGGTCGAAGCCGACTTCACCATTGTGGACAACGGATCCGGCTCCTGGGAAGTCACCGAGATTGCCACGGGTGATGTCGATACTCTGACCAGCATCGAGACCCTGGTCTTTGACGATACGCTGATCCTGGCGTAAGCCTGAACAGATAGTGACTGGAAGCGGCCGTGGACCTTTGGGTCTGCGGCCACTTCTCTTTTGGAGTGCCTGAATTGGCCACCGGGGCCGACATCCTCACGGCGCAGAGATCGTCAGGGGCTGATGGGGCCCTGCCTCGGCTTTGTGAAAAGCATTACTACGCACATGCGGATCTGAACGCAGTTGGGCGCAAATCAGTGAATACCACGACGAACGAGGCGGCAAATTTTCGCTATTCAGGAAGGGAAAAGTGGCAGCCCGTAGGGGAATCGAACCCCTCTTTCCAGGTTGAAAACCTGGCGTCCTAACCGATAGACGAACGGGCCACTCTGTGTGTGAGCGGTGTTTAGATATTCCCGTCAGTTGCCGCAAGCGAAAAAACGGGGTTTCAGCGAAAATATTTCCCTGCCGGAGAAAGCGCCCTTCAGGACGCTGGCGCGGCGTCCTCCAGGCGCAATTGCGGGCTTTGACGACCGCCCCAGGTGTTGATCTCCAGCCGTCCGGCAAAGTGGAATCGGGCGCCGCCATGATCCAGCAGCCGGGGGCCAAGGTCGGTGTCGAAGGCGCCGAAACAGATGGCGTCAATGCCGCTGCTCAGCCCGTCGCTCAGCGACAGTTTTAGATGCGATTCTCCGACCCGTTTGGCAAAGCGGACCTCAAGATCGGGAAAGGCATAGCGTGGGGCAGGGGCCCCGGCGCCAAATGGACCGGCCTGTTCTATCTGCTCGATCAGGTTGATCGAGGCGGCGCCGGGCATCAGCATCCCGTCGAGCTTCACATCTGCCGGGCCAAGGTCCCCGGCGCCTTGTTTCGCCAGCAGATCGCCCAGCCGCGCCATAGCCTTTTCCAGCCTGTCCCGCGCGACGGTCAGACCGGCGGCCATCTTGTGCCCGCCGCCCTTGATCAATTGGCCTTCGTTGGCTAGCCGCTGGATCGCTGCGCCCAGATCGATGCCGCTGACCGAGCGACCCGATCCCTTGCCCTCGTCTCCGTCCAGGCCGATGACCACCGCCGGACGGCCTGCGGCTTCTTTCAGGCGCGAGGCAACGATGCCGACCACACCCGGATGCCAGCCTTCGCCTGCGGCCCAGACCAGCGGTGCATCAAGCCCACGTGCCTCCGCCTGCTCCAGCGCGGCAGCGCGCACGGCGTTTTCGATGTCGCGGCGTTCGGTATTGAGTTGGTCAAGGCGTTCGGCCAGCGCTGCGGCCTCATGCGGGTTGTCGCTGGCCAGAAGGCGCGCGCCCAGATCCGCCTTGCCGATGCGCCCACCGGCATTGACCCGCGGTCCCAGCAGAAAGCCCAGGTGATAGGTGGAGGGCGCCGAATCCATGCGGCTGACATCGGCCAGCGCCACCAGGCCCACGCGTTTGCGCGCCGCCATGACCTTGAGCCCCTGACGCACCAGCGCCCGGTTGGCGCCGATCAGCGGCGCCACATCCGCCACCGTGGCAAGGGCGACAAGATCCAGAAGAGCCATCAGGTCCGGTCCGGTCCCAAGCCCCTTTTCCCGGGCCTGCCGTCGCACCTCGACCAACATCAGAAACACCACGCCTGCAGCGCAGAAATATCCCAGATCCCCGTCTTCATCCTGCCGGTTCGGGTTCACCACCGCCACGCAGTCGGGCAGGGTTTCTCCGCCTAGGTGGTGGTCCAGCACGATCACATCGGCGCCTTTGGCCGCTGCGATCGGTCCATGGGACAGCGTGCCGCAATCGACACAGACGATCAGATCGTGATCGCGCGCCAGCGCTGACATGGCGGCGTCGTTTGGGCCGTAACCCTCGTCGATACGGTCGGGGATATAGAGCGTCGCATCCTGCCCCATGGCCCGCAGCCAGACCAAGAGAAGCGCCGCAGAGCTGCCGCCGTCGACGTCGTAATCGGCAAAGATGGCGATGCGCTGGCGTTGTTCGACCGCCTCCAGGAACCGGGCGGCGGCTGTTTCCATGTCCTTCATGCGCCGGGGATCGGGCAGCAGGTCCTTCAACGCGGGGGTCAGGAAGCCGGTTGCCTCATGGGCGGGAACGCCGCGCCGGGCGAGGACCTGACAGACGGCGGCGGGCAGGCCCGTTTGCTGTGCCATGGCCTCGGCTGCGCGTTCCAGATCGATGCCCGGACCCAGCCAGCGCCGTCCGGTGAGTGACTGTTCAACCCCTAGA
This sequence comes from Phaeobacter gallaeciensis, assembly GCF_001678945.1. NCBI lineage: Bacteria > Pseudomonadati > Pseudomonadota > Alphaproteobacteria > Rhodobacterales > Roseobacteraceae > Phaeobacter > Phaeobacter gallaeciensis. The sequence goes on along the minus strand of NZ_CP015124.1, from coordinate 948,498 downwards.
AAGCTCACGCATCTCTCCCATGCAGGAAGGCCGGGCCCTGCGGACCCGGCCCTTTGAAAGTTTAATCCGACCGAGCCGTCGCGCCGCTGTGCTCGGGCCTGACAGTTGGCTGGATCAGCCCTGTGCCTCAACCGGGGTGCGGTAGGACATGCGGCGGACCGAACCGGTTTTCGACCGCATCAGCAGGGTGGTGGTTTCCAGCCAGCCCGGCTCGCGCTTGATGCGCGGCAGCAGTGAACCACCGGTGACGCCGGTGGCGGCAAAGATCACGTCCTGGGTGACCATCTCGTCACGGGTGTAGACGCGGTCCAGGTCGGTGATGCCAGCTTTGGCGGCGCGGCCCTTTTCGTCATCGTTGCGGAACAGCAGACGGCCAAAGATTTGACCACCCATGCATTTCAGCGCCGCAGCGGCCAGAACACCCTCGGGGGCGCCGCCTTGGCCCATGTACATATCGATGCCGGTCACTTCGGATTCGGCGCAATGCATGACGCCGGCCACGTCACCATCGGTAATCAGGCGGATCGAAGCGCCGGTTTCACGCACTTCGGCGATCATCGCTTCGTGGCGGGGGCGTTCCAGAATGCAAACGGTGATGTCCGACGGCGCGCATCCCTTGGCCTTAGCCAGCGCCTCGACCCGTTCACGCGGGGACATATCCAGCGAAACGACGCCTTCGGGGTAGCCCGGGCCGATGGCCAGCTTGTCCATATAGGTGTCAGGCGCGTGCAGCATCGAGCCGCGCGGACCCATGGCGATCACGGTCAGTGCGTTGGGCATGTCCTTGGCGGTCAGGGTGGTGCCTTCAAGCGGGTCCAACGCGATGTCCACGCCAGGACCATTGCCGGTGCCGACCTCTTCGCCGATGAACAGCATCGGAGCCTCGTCCCGTTCCCCTTCGCCGATGACGACGACGCCTGCGATGTCCAGGAGGTTCAGCTGTTCACGCATGGCGTTCACGGCGGCCTGGTCGGCAGCTTTTTCGTCGCCGCGCCCGATCAGCGAGGCAGAGGCCAGTGCGGCCTGTTCGGCGACCCGGGCCAGGCCCAGAGACAGCATGCGGTCGTGAAAGGGGGCGTCAGAGCTGGTCGAGGTCATACTCAATAATCCTGTGTCAATCCGTATGGGTTGCTTGTCGATACCCCGCGCAGGGCGCTGCGGGCAAGGGATGATCGCGCGGATTGGACCAGTTCCGTGGCCATTCCGCGCGGTATTTCATGGTTCTGCCTTCTGGATGAGGGCAGGGCGTCGCCTCAGAGTTCTTCGATACGCAGGGCCACAGGCGCGCCATCGACGACGCCGGTGGCTGCCAGACCGGCAAGGGCATCGTCCAGCATGGCGCTGGTGCATTTGTGGGTCACGATCAGAACCGGGGCGATTGTTTCGGAATGGCCGTACTGGCGCATCCGGTCGATAGATACGCCAGCATCGCCAAGCGCCGCGGCAACCTTGGCCAGGGCACCGGGTTTGTCCTGAAGCGCCATGCGCAGATAATAGGGCGCGGGCAGGCCGGACATGGCCGAGGGCGCTTCCTGCAGGGTGGCGGCGGGCTGACCAAAGGTAGCAATGCGCAGACCCCGCGCGATATCGCAGATATCGCCGAGCACGGCGCTGGCGGTCGGGCCTTCACCGGCGCCGGGGCCGCGCAGCACGATCTGATCGACGGCATCGCCTTCGATCACGACCATGTTGGTGCCGCCTTCCAGCTGGCCCAGCGGCGAATTCGCGGGCACCAGGCAAGGCGCCATGCGCTGTTCCAGCCCGCGGGCAGAGGTCTGCGCGACGCCCAGAAGCTTGATCCTAAAGCCCATGTCGGCGGCGTGGCGGATGTCTTCGATGGCGATCCGCTGGATGCCTTCCAGCTGCACATCGTCAAAGGCGGGTTTGGTGCCAAATGCAATCGCGGCCAGCAGGGCGAGTTTATGCCCGGCGTCGATGCCGCCCACGTCCAGCGTCGGGTCAGCTTCGAGATAGCCCAGATCGTCGGCTTCCTTGAAGACCGTCTCATAAGGCAGGCCGGAATGCTCCATCCGGGTCAGGATGTAGTTGCAGGTACCGTTCATCACGCCCATGACGCGGGTGATTTCGTTGCCGGCAAGGCCCTCGGTCAGGGATTTGATCACCGGGATACCGCCTGCGACGGCGGCTTCGAAACGGATCACGCGGCCTGCGGCCTCGGCCTGTTCGGCCAGAGCCTGACCGTGGATCGCCAGCAGCGCCTTGTTTGCGGTGACAACGTCCTTGCCAGCGGCCAGCGCCGCCTCCGTCGCCTCTTTGGCAGCGCCTTCGTGGCCGCCCATCAGTTCGACAAAAACGTCGATATCGTCGCGTTTTGCCAGCGCCACGGGATCGGTTTCCCAGGCATAGGAGGACAGCGAAACGCCGCGATCCTTGGTCGCGTCACGGGCTGATACAGCGGTTATCACAACAGGGCGGCCTGTGCGCGCCTCCAGCAGTTCGGCCTGGCGGCGGATGATTCTTACCACGCCGACGCCGACCGTGCCCAAACCTGCAATCCCAAGGCGAAGCGGCTCTGTCATAGCTGGAGATCCTTTGTCACATAATCTTTGCCCCGCCTTAGCGGGTTCGGCGCAGCGGTGCAACGGCGCCGGACCGAGTGGCGCCGGAAAGCGGTATCAGAAAATGGAAAGGGTGGCGTCAGAGGCGCAAATGGCTCAGTTCTGCGCTTTCCTGAGCTCTTCTGCCCGGGCCTGCAGGCGCGCGGTGCGGGCCGCCATCTCCTGCTCCAGATCGCTGCTTTGCTCTTCGGGGACCGGCAGAGGGGTAACCAACTGGTCTACGGGCAGGAGCGGCGGATAACTGGCCGAGCGCATATCCGGCGACAGTCTGTCCTCGATTTCCGGTACCCGGGTACAGGCCGCAACCGCGATTGCTGCAGACAGCAGGCCAAGAAAGGAGATATGGGCAAGGCGCAGAGGCATCATCGGTTCACGGAGAGTTGAAGCATCAGGCGGGTCCTTCTCGCTTACGCGTGGCTCCTTGATGCACAATTGCAGACAAGGGCACAAGCGGGGCTTTTATCTGAACAAATGTTCAGTTAGCTTTGAACGCATGGCACGTACTCAAGGCTCACACTCCGATATCACCGGCCCGCGCATTCAGGCGGCGGCGCTGCGGCTGTTTGCACAGCATGGCTACGCCGCCGTGTCGATGCGCCAGATCGCGGCAGAGGTCGGGGTGCAGGCCGGGGCGCTATATAACTATACGCCGGACAAACAAAGCCTGCTGTTCAGCCTGATGCAGCGCCACATGAGTGAGTTGATGGAGGCTTGGCAGGCGGATCCAGCGGTGGAGGGCGCGCTGGGGGAGTTGGAACGTTTCGTGCGCTTTCACATTCGCTTCCATATGGAGCGGCCAGATGCGGTCTTCATCGCCTACATGGAGCTGCGCAACCTGTCAGATGAGAACTTCGCCGTCATCGAAACCATGCGCCGCAACTATGAGGACGCGCTAGAGGCGGTGCTGAAGCAAGGCGTGGAGGAGGGGGTGTTCCGGATCCCTGACACCAAGATCGCAACGCTGGCGGTAATCGCGATGCTGAATGGTGTCATGACCTGGTATCGCACCGGCGGCCGCCTGTCGTTGCAGGAGGTCGAGACGATCTACTGGGACATGGTACGCAAGGCCGTCGCGGCCTGATCCGCCGGTTTGGCCTGCCCCCGGATGGATCGGAGGCAGGGTAGGGGCCGGGCTCAGTGCGCCGGTTTGATGAAGGTGCCGTTGTTCAGATCGCGGAAGGCCTGACGCAGCTCGGCTTGGGTATTCATCACGATCGGGCCATGCCACGCCACCGGCTCTTCGATCGGCGCGCCGGAAATAAGCAGGAAGCGCAGCCCTTCGGGACCGGCCTGAACGGTGATCTCTTCGCCAGTGCCAAAACGCACCAGCGTGCGGTCGCCGGACATGTCGCGAATGTGCAGCTCTTCGCCTGCCACTTCTTTTTCCAGCAGAACACCCTGTGGGCGGGATGCATCCACAAAGGCGCCTTGACCTTCGAAGATATAGGCAAAGGCGCGGCGGTAGGTGTCGATCTTGAAGGTCTTCTTGACCCCGGCGGGGACAAAGATATCGAGATACTGCGGGTCTGCGGCGATGCCATCCACCGGGCCGGTCTTGCCCCAGAATTCGCCGACGATGACTTTGACGCGGGTGCCGTCATCGTCGATGATCTCGGGGATCTCCTTGCCTTCGACATCCTGATAGCGCGGATCGGTCATCTTCTGGCTGGAGGGCAGGTTGCCCCACAGCTGAAAACCGTGCATCTGGCCGTTGATGTTTCCCTTGGGCATCTCCTGGTGCAGGATACCGGATCCCGCTGTCATCCATTGCACGTCACCAGCGCCCAGCGTGCCGGTGTTACCAAGCGAGTCGCCGTGCTCCACGGTGCCAGAGAGCACATAGGTGATGGTCTCGATACCGCGGTGGGGGTGCCAGGGAAAACCGCGCATGTAGTCCTGCGGGTGCTCATTGCGGAAGTCATCGAACAGCAGGAACGGATCCAGTTCGCTGGGGTCATGAAATCCAAAGGCCCTGTGCAGCTTTACACCGGCGCCTTCCATGGTCGGCATGGCGTTGCGGGTCTCGACAATCGGTCTGATGGACATTTGGAGTCTCCTGGCCTTTTCGCTTTGATGTACAGATAGAGGGGTTTGGGCTGCCCGCAAATCACGATGGTGGGAGAGGCACTGTGCGCAAATGCGCAATACCGGCCCGCCGAGGGTCGCATTGCATCGCAGGGCTGTTCGCCTGCGCCATTTCAGGCTATGCCGCGCTAGAGCACAGTGCAGGAGACAGGCGCATGAATGACGAGGTGGTGGCAAAGATCGAGGCATCCGGTCCCCGGCGTGTCATGGGAGTAGGGATGCTGGCTTCGGTGGGGATTATCCTGATCTACGTGGCCTTTTCCACGCCGCCCTCGGCAGCATGGTTGGTGTTTCTTCTGGTGGTTGGCTGCGCCGCCCTGTGGCTGGCGGTGCGCATGTGGCAGGCGACGGCCTATCGGATCGAGCTCACTGAAGAGGTGTTGCGCTGCACGGACGGGACCGAGATTGCACGGGTTGCGGATATCGAAACCATCGATCGCGGTTTCTTTGCCTTCAAGCCTTCGAACGGGTTTCTGATGCGCCGGAAAACCCCGGGTTCCCGCGCCTGGATGCCAGGCCTCTGGTGGCGCATGGGGCGCCGGATCGGAATTGGTGGGGTGACGCCGGGCTCGCAAAGCAAGGCTATGTCGGAAATCCTGGCGGCCATGATCGCCCGGCGCGATATGGGTGCTGACCTAGAGGGCTGAGCGCGCTGACACAGAGCGCGCGTTCTCTCCTGTTGTTATCTGACTAACCCGTTCCGGCCAGAGGCGGGTTCAGAGGCCCATCGAATTGTCGTTATGGCTGTTGCCGTTGGCCTTGTCTTCGATAAAGACGACCTGCGGCGCAAAACGCGGGCGGGTGAAGACGAAATTGTTGATGTCCATCGTCGGAATGCCGATGCGGAAGGCCGGTTCCACTGTGTTGTTGGTTTCCACCAGGATCACGCGCTCCTGATCGGGCATCGACGGCAGATCGTCCTTAACCAGATGGATGGTGGCATCGGTCCATTCCTCGTAGCCACCACCGCGCACTTTGGACCAGTCCACGTAATAGCTTTGGTCTGCTTCATCCCAGCGCACGACAGATACCCGCATTCCAAGCGAGCTGTCACCGCGGATCAGCAGCCCGGCCATGGCGTACATACTGTCCAGATAGGTGTCGTTGATATAATTGGTCTCGCGCGAGATCAGGTCTGAGATCGTGTAGGCCGCCTTCAGGTTCATGCTTTCCTGCCGGAAGGCATCAAAGAAGGTGTAAAAGGCCGCAAAGGTTCCCAGAAGAAGCGGCGCATAAAGCGCGAATTCAACCGAGACCGAGCCTTCGCTGTCGCGACAGAAGGATTTCAGGCGGTGACGCAGGGCTTTGAACATGGCTTACCTCGGTTCCTGAACGAAGGCTGACGCGGCAAAAAGGCTGACACGGCCGTCCGCATCCTTGCCCAGATCTCCGCCCAGCCCCCAATCGGAGAAAATCGGACGGAATTTCATGCAGGCGCGGATCAGCATCAGCTCGTTTGACTGCCCGTTTGTGAATGTGCGCACTGGCTGCACGTCTTCGATGCGGCTGACACAGTCGGGTTCGGGGTTGATGCCGGTCCAGTTAAAGGGATCCTGGCTGACCATCTCCAGACGCAGGGAGGTGGCACAATTCTCGATGAAACCTGACAGGTCGCATACACGGTCGCGGATTGCGTCATGTTGCGCCGGTTCGCCCGTTGAAAGGCGCAGCTCGCGTACCGTCTGATCCAGTGCCCGCTCCAGCTGCGACTGGCGGATATTGACCAGACCCAGCTCAACGGTGGACATCAGGATCATCAGGAAGGCCGGGATGATGATGGCGAATTCCAGCGTGGCGCTGCCGTCGTCCTGACGGCGGAAACGCGTAAGGGCGGTATGCATGTGGCGGATCATTGGGTCAGCCTCAGCTGGCGGATGGAGGTGGCGATCGAGGCAAAGGCCTCGGAGATTTCCAGCCCGTCCACATCAAAGAAATGTGCGGGCGAGCTGGCGCAGTCTTCCAGCACGCGAGTCCCGTTGCGCGGTGCTTCGAAGCCAACGGTGTAGATCATCACGCCCTTGTCCCGGGTGCGGTCGCAGATATTCTTGGTGTGCTGGTCTTTGGCTACGCGATTGTGGAAATACGTTCCGGCATTGTACCAGTCTGCCCAGGCGCTGGAACTGAACTCGTAGTTGTAGCGCGCGTTCCATGCGAGCGAGGCCCGCGCGAACAGCTCATGGTACTTCAGCTGCACGGCTGTACCGGGCTCCGCCTCATCTCTGCAGTTGTAGGGATTGCCGTAGTAGTAATCGCATACAGTGTGGGTGCCATTGCCGTAGGGATGGTCGTACCAGTCGTTCTTGTGCGGCCAGTAGTAATTTTTCGTGCCATTGGAGTGGTAGACGGAGTAGCGCCCAGTTTCAGCGTTGTACCAGACATCTGACATGGTGCTGCGGCGCGAAGGGTTCATCATGTATTGGTTGGTGTTCTCGCCATCGGACATCAGAATGATGATCTTCAGCGTGTCGCCGTTGTTGTACTCGGTCGGGCGGTTCAAAAACTGCGCTTCGATCTCGCCATCGTCAATCAGTGCGTTGACCACCGGCCGCGCGGTCGGGTCCAGCAGGGCGGAGCCCCATTTCATGCCGATATCGATCGAGGTATTGCCCCAGGCTGTCAGCCCGTCGATGTAATTGTGCAGGGTGGTTGGATCGTTGGTGAAGGGCAGGATGGCCGATCCGTCACGTGTCGGGCAGACCGGGCGGGCGATCATGTTCTCAGAATAGGTGAACGGGTCGAAATGCGCTGTGCGCTCCAGCCGCTCGGCCGGGTCCAGCGTTGTCTTGGCGTATTGATCGTAGACGAAGTTCACGCAGTGCGAGTAGTTCCATTCGCTTGCCGGAAGGTCATCGAAGCCTGCGTTGTACTTGCTCAGAAGCGCTTCGCCCGCGTTGACTTGGGTGGCATAGGGAATGATCGAGATCGACAGGTTGTCTGTATTGGTGTTCTGGGTGATCTGATCGATGAAACTATGCGCGGCGGACTTGAGGTTGATCAGCCGCCGGTTCGAGTTCATTGAGCCAGAGATATCCAGCACCATGGAAATCTCTACGCTGCCGATGGTCTCTTCGGCGCGCGAATTTGCGTACATCGGCATGTCACTGCCACCAGAGAACTTCAGCAGGTGGGCATTGAAGGTCGTGTTGATTGTGCTTTCGACACTCTTGTAGCCGAGCCCCTGCGACACCTCAGGCGGTTGATAGTATTCTTCCATTCCGGCTTTGCTCAGGTAATCCTGCACCACCACTTCGGGGGCCAGTGGCTGGTCCAGATCGGCAGCCGCCAGCACCGCGCGGTCCAGAGTGTACTGCAGAACCGTCCGGTCGCGCTCCATCCGCATCAGGTCGATGCCGATGCCGCCAACGGCCAGCATCGCCAGAAAGAAGAAGATGGTCGGCGCGGCCATGGCACCGCTGTCATCCCGTGCAAAGGCGCGCATCCGGGCCATCTGCCGGGTCAGGACGTCCTTACTGATATCTTTTGCGGCTCTGCGACGCACACTCATATTACACATCCCCTATGCCCGTTCTGTTTCGGACGACGGTCTTCGGATTTTGGTGGCTGGCGTTTATGATTGCTTGGGGAAGATGGCGGAAATGGGGCACGACAGGGGTAAAACCTTAACAATTGTTACCATCCGCTTAATCAATGCTAGGTGAGGGGCGGTAGATTGTTTCGGTTTGGGAAAAAGTGCCGATTAGACCAAAGAGCGAATCGCTGACCAAAAGTTGCGAAGATGATTCTTTTGGATGGGAATGGTCAAAAAGGTCGCATGCCTTAAACATCCGTGCATAGAGTTGCCTTAAGTTTCATCACGAGTCGCGCAATAAAGCACGGAGAAGCGAGCATGAGCAGCCAGAACGAACCCAGTTTCCGCGAGAGCGTCGATTTGATGTTCAACCGGGCGGTCTCCATCATGGACCTGCCGCCGGGGCTTGAGGAAAAGATCCGGGTTTGCAACGCGACCTACACGGTGCGGTTTGGCGTGCGCCTGCGCGGCAAAATCCATACCTTCACCGGCTATCGCTCGGTGCATTCCGAACATATGGAGCCGGTCAAGGGCGGTATCCGCTATGCCATGGGCGTCAATCAGGACGAGGTCGAGGCGCTGGCGGCGCTGATGACCTATAAGTGCGCCCTGGTCGAAGCGCCCTTTGGTGGCTCCAAGGGCGGTCTGTGCATCGATCCGCGCGAATACGAAGAGCACGAGCTGGAGCTGATCACCCGCCGTTTTGCCTATGAGTTGGCGAAACGCGATCTGATCCACCCCAGCCAGAACGTTCCGGCGCCCGACATGGGCACCGGTGAACGCGAAATGGCCTGGATTGCCGACCAGTATGCGCGCATGAACACCACCGATATCAACTCTCGTGCCTGCGTCACCGGCAAGCCCCTCAATGCTGGCGGGATCGCTGGCCGGGTCGAGGCAACGGGGCGCGGCGTGCAATACGCCCTGCGGGAGTTCTTCCGTCACCCCGAGGATATTGCCAAGGCGGGCCTGTCGGGCACCCTCGATGGCAAGCGCGTCATTGTGCAGGGGCTTGGCAACGTGGGCTATCACGCCGCCAAGTTCCTGAGCGAGGAAGATGGTGCTCTCATTACCGGGATCATCGAACGCGACGGTGCCCTGCACCGCGAAGAGGGGCTGGACGTGGAGGCCGTGCGCAACTGGATCGTCAAACATGGCGGCATCTCCGGGTATCCCGACGCCACCCATACCGCCGATGGTGCCGCGCTTTTGGAGCAGGACTGCGACATCCTGATCCCGGCGGCGCTGGAAGGTGTCATCAACATGTCCAATGCAGCCCGCATCAAGGCGCCGCTGATCATTGAGGCCGCCAATGGCCCGGTCACCGCCGGTGCGGATGAGGTGCTGCGCGACAAGGGTACGGTGATCATTCCCGACATGTACGCCAACGCGGGCGGCGTGACGGTCTCTTACTTTGAATGGGTCAAGAACCTCAGCCACATCCGCTTTGGCCGTATGCAGCGCCGTCAGGAAGAGGCGCGTCACCAACTGGTGGTGGACCAGATGGAGAGCCTGAGCGAGGCGCTGGGCAAGACTTGGTCGCCAAGCCCGGATTTCAAACAGAGGTATCTGCGCGGTGCCGATGAGCTGGAGCTGGTGCGTTCCGGCCTCGATGATACCATGCGTATCGCCTATCAGTCGATGCGCGAGGTCTGGCATGACCGCGACGACGTGATGGACCTGCGCACTGCCGCTTATCTGGTCTCGATCGAAAAAGTCGCAGCCAGCTACCGCGCCAAGGGGCTGTAAGGGGCATTTCTCGCAAACAGCTGATCGCAATCTTGCGGCGGGCCCTGTGCCCGCCGTTTCTGTGTGTGGAGGGCTTACTGATGCGGCCACGGCAGTGTGGGAATTTGCACCTTGGTCCAGTTGCGTCACGATCTGTCGTATTGAGGACTAGACAGACCTGCCCAGAAAGGGTGCATTGCGGCCAGTGCGATGCGCGGTTCCGGGGCTTTCTGTCGAAAAAGGGGTAGGAGCCGCCCGGTAAAATCGCTAGCACTACGATAGAGCCTGCGGCGCCATACATGCGCAGCGAGGGCGGGACTGAAAGGTGGAGGTCACAGATGCGGTTTTCGGGTTGGCGGGTGCTGAAGGAAGGGCTGACCGGCAACAAGGGCTGGCGTCCGCATTGGCGCGATCCCGAGCCCAAGCGCGAATATGATGTGATCATCATCGGCGGCGGTGGCCACGGTCTGGCGACGGCTTACTATCTGGCCGCTGAGCACGGTATTACCAATGTCGCGGTGCTGGAGCGTGGTTATATCGGCGGTGGCAACGTAGGGCGCAACACCACCATCGTGCGCGCCAACTACTACCTTCCGGGCAACTCCGAATTCTACTCTCACTCCCTGCGCCTGTGGGAAAGCCTGGAGCAGGAGCTGAACTATAACGCGATGATGTCGCAGCGCGGGATCATCAACCTGTTTCACAACGACGGCCAGCGCGATGCCATCGTTCGGCGGGGCAACTCCATCGTCAATCAGGGGGACGATGCGGAACTTCTGGACCGCGAAGGCGTGCGCCGCATGGCGCCTTTTCTCAACTTCGACAACAACCGCTTTCCGATCATGGGCGGTCTGCTGCAGCGCCGGGCCGGCACTGCGCGCCACGATGCGGTGGCCTGGGGCTTTGCCCGTGGCGCCGACATGCGCGGGGTCGATCTGATCCAGAACTGCGAAGTCACCGGTATCGACGTTGAAAACGGACGCGTCACGGGGGTGCAGACAGCGCGCGGGCCTATCCGGGCCAAGAAGGTCGCGATGGCTGCCGCCGGGCGCTCCGGTCAGGTGGCGGCAATGGCGGGGCTGACCCTGCCGATCGAAAGCCACGTCTTGCAGGCCTTCGTTTCCGAAGGGGTGAAGCCGATCATCGACAACGTCATCACCTTTGCCGAGGGGCATCTGTATATCAGCCAGTCCGACAAGGGCGGGCTGGTCTTTGGCAGCTATCTTGATTTCTACAGCTCTTATGCGGCGCGGGGGAACCTGCCGATGGTGGAACACACTATGGAAACCTGCATGGCCATGGTGCCTGCGGTGGGCAAGGCACGGCTCTTGCGCAGCTGGGGCGGCATCATGGATATGACGCCGGACGGCTCACCCATCATCGACCATTCGCCCATAGACGGGCTCTATCTCAATTGCGGCTGGTGCTACGGCGGCTTCAAGGCAACGCCGGGCTCCGGCAACGTCTACGCGCATCTTATTGCCACCGACCGCCCGCATGGTGCGGCAACCCGGTTCAAACTGGATCGTTTCCGCACCGGCGTCGGACTCATGGATGAGGAGGGGACCGGTGCTCAGCATAACCTGCATTGACCCCGCGACGCGGCGAACAGCGGCAACACAGATGAACGGAATACGGATCAGAACCACGGGAGAGCGGCAGTCATGAGGATCACCTGCCCGAATTGCGGAGAGCGGGACCGCCGCGAATTCTACTATCGCGGTGCGGCGCTGGAGCAGCCCGCTGCGGATGCGGATCTGGACGTCTGGCACCAGCACGTGAACCTGCGGGAAAACCCGGCAGGCCCGCTGGAAGAGCTTTGGTATCACGAAATGGGCTGCGGCGCCTGGTTGAAGGTGCTGCGCAATACCGCAAGCCATGAGATCCTTGAGGTGACACTGGCCTCGGATGCGGGTCTGGGAGGTGCGGCATGAGCATGAGATTGCCCGGCAAGGGGCTGGTCGAGGGCGCAAAGCCGGTCACCTTCTCCTTCAATGGTCGCCACATGATGGGGCTCGAAGGGGACACGTTGGCTTCGGCCTTGCTGGCCAATGGGGTGCATCTGGTGGGGCGGTCGTTCAAATACCACCGCCCGCGTGGCATCCTCACCGCTGGCAGCGAAGAGCCGAACGCGCTGGTCACCGTGGGCAGCGGCGAATTCGCCGATCCCAATGTGCGGGCCACCACGCAGGAGCTGTTCGAAGGGCTGAGCGCTAGCAGCCAGAATTGCTGGCCTTCGGTCGAGACGGACCTGTTGGCGGTCAATGATCTGGCGGCGCCGTTCCTGGGCGCGGGGTTCTACTACAAGACTTTCATGTGGCCGGCAGCCTTCTGGGAAAAGCTGTATGAGCCGATGATCCGCCGCGCGGCGGGGCTTGGTGCACTCAGCGGCGCGGCCGATCCGGATTGCTACGAAAAGGCCTATGCCTTCTGCGACCTTCTGGTGATCGGATCGGGGCCTGCGGGTCTGATGGCGGCGTTGGTGGCGGGGCGCGCGGGCGCCGATGTAATCCTGGCCGAAGAGGACAGCCGCATGGGCGGGCGTCTTCTGGCAGAACAGGAAGACATCGACGGCAAGCCTGCCCACCTCTGGGCAAAGGACGCTTTGAAAGAGCTGTCGGAGATGGACAATGTGCGCCTGATGCCGCGCACAGCAGTGACCGGCGCCTATGATCAGGGCACCTATGGCGCGCTGGAGCGTGTCGCCCACCACATGCCGCGCCGTCATTCGCTGAAGGAATGCCATCTGCCGCGCGAATGTTTCTGGCGTATCGCCGCCAAACACGCGGTACTGGCGGCCGGCGCGATCGAGCGTCCGGTTGCCTTCCGCAACAACGACCGCCCCGGCATCATGACCGCCAGCGCGGTGCGGGCCTACCTCAACCGCTGGGGCGTTGCCCCGGGGGAGCGGGTTACCATCTTTGCCAATAACGACGATGCGCACCGCACCGCCCGAGATCTGGCGCAGGCAGGCGTGCATGTTGCGGCGCTGATTGACAGCCGCCACGATGCGCCGGGAAGTGATCTCTTCCCGGTAATGAAGGGCGCGCAGGTCTGCGATGCAGGCGGGCGCAAGCGGCTGGAAAATATCACCGTGCGTTCTGTCGCTGGTGAGGAAAAGATCCAGACAGATTGCCTCGCCATGTCGGGCGGCTGGAACCCGTCGGTGCATCTGACTTGCCATCTGAATGCCCGCCCGGTCTGGCGCCGCGATATCGCCGCCTTTGTGCCGCGCGTGGGCTGCGTGCCGGGTCTGGTGACAGCGGGGGCCTGCAATGGCGAGTTCTCCACTGCCGGCGCCCTGCGCGAAGGCGCTGCAGCGGCAAGTGCTGCGCTTGAGGCGCTGGGCCTCAAGGTGGTCTCTGCGGATCTGCCGCAGGCCGAGGATGACCCCTATCGTATCACCCCCTTGTGGGCGGTGCCGGGCAAGGGGCGCGCTTGGCTCGATTTCCAGAACGACGTTACCGTCAAGGATGTGAAACAGGCCGCCGGGGAGAACTTCCGCTCGGTCGAGCATATGAAACGCTACACCACCCAAGGTATGGCGACCGATCAGGGCAAGAATTCGAACGTGGCGGCGCTGGCGGTACTGGCTGATGCCACTGGGCGCAGCATCCCGGAAACCGGCACAACCACCTTCCGTCCGCCTTTCGTGCCGGTGAGCATCGGTGCCATGGGCGCGGGGGCCGAGGGGCAGGGCTTCAAGCCGCAGCGCCACCTGACCTCGCATCAGGCAAGCGATGAACGCGGTGCGCAGCAGCTGGAAGTCGGCCTGTGGTACCGCGCAGCCTATTTCCCGAAACACGGGGAGACCAACTGGCGTCAGTCCTGCGACCGCGAAGTCACATATGTGCGCAATCATGTGGGCATCTGCGATGTGTCGACCCTGGGCAAGATCGACATTCAGGGCCCCGACGCGGGCAAGCTGCTGGATTACGTCTATACCAACATGTTCTCGACCCTGAAGGTCGGGCGAACGCGCTATGGCCTGATGCTGCGCGAAGATGGCTTTGTCATGGACGATGGCACCACCGCGCGGCTGGGTGAAGAGCATTTCGTGATGACCACCACCACCTCTGGTGCCGGCCAGGTGATGGCGCATCTGGAATATGTGATGCAGGTCCTGCGCCCCGACTGGGATGTGCGCATCGCCTCGGTCACCGAACAATGGGCGCAGTTCGCCGTCGCCGGACCCAAGGCGCGGGCGCTGCTGAATGGTCTTCTCGACAATGAGATCGACAGCGAAAGCTGGCCCTTCATGGCCTGTGGTGAGGTTTCGGTGATGGGCGTCGCGGGGCGGCTGTTCCGCATCTCCTTCAGCGGCGAGGAAGCCTATGAACTGGCGGTTCCGGCCCGCTATGGCGATGCTCTGTTCCGCGAGTTGGTCTCGCGCGCCGAGGCCGCAGGCGGCGGTGCCTACGGCATGGAGGCGCTCAATGTCCTCAGGATCGAAAAGGGCTTTATCACCCACGCGGAAATCAACGGCACCGTGACGGCCTTTGACCTTGGGCTGCAGGGTATGATGTCGAAAAAGAAGGATTTCTTTGGAAAGCCCATGTCCCAGCGCGAAGGGTTGATGGCAGAGGATCGTATGCAGATGGTCGGCCTCAAACCCGTCGGCGCGGTCAAGCAGTTGACCGCTGGGGCGCATCTGTTCAATCCCGAGGACCCGGTCGAGCGGGTGCACGATCAGGGCTATGTCACCTCGGCCGGGTTCTCGCCCACGCTGGGGCATTCCATTGCACTGGCCTTCCTGACGAAGGGAGCGAAGCGGATCGGCGATACCGTGCGTCTGGTCGATCACATGCGTGGCATCGACACCCTGTGCGAAGTGGTTGAACCGCAATTCTATGACCCGGAAGGAGAGCGTGCCCGTGGCTGAACTGACTGCAAAAAGCCCCTGTGACGGTCTGCTGCCGGTCACCGTTGGCGCCCTGAAGCTGAGCGAAGAGGATCTGGGCCATCTGACCACCATCGCGGTGTTCAACGGTAAGGATCAGGCATTGGAGGCGGCGCTTGAGGCCGCCCATGGCATGAAACTGCCAGCGCCGGGACGCAGCACCGGCAAGGCGGGCAGCCGAGCCATCTGGTTCGGTCGGAACATGGCGCTGCTGGCCGGGCCTCAGCCAGATCCGACGCTGGCCGACCATGCCGCGCTGACGGATCAAAGCGATGCCTGGGCCGTGGTGCGGCTTGAAGGGGCTGGGGCTGAAGATGTCCTGGCTCGGCTGTGTCCTATCGATCTGCGCGTGCAGAGCTTCAAGCGCGGCCACACTGCGCGTACCGAATTGCGTCACATGATGGCTTCGGTCACCCGCATTGGCGCGGACAGTTTCCAGATCATGGTGTTCCGCTCTCTGGCGCGCACTCTGGTGCACGATCTGAAAACAGCCATGGAAGCCGTCGCCGCGCGGGGGTAGTCTTCCGGGATCACCAACTGATTCCCGGAGCGTATCTATGATCCGCATTCTTCCCGTCGCGACCCCTGTCGCAGCCATTCTGGCTGCCTTGCTCGCCGCACCGTCCTATGCCGCTGAAAGCAAAGAGGAAAGCTGCAGGTATCAAGGGCAGGTAATGGCCGCCGTGCAGCAGGCGCGGATGGACCGGGTGCGGCAGGAAAAGGTGGAACAGACGATTCTGGCGGACAATCCCGACTGGCCGGAACAGTATTCCAAGGCGATCCCGCAACTGACCGCGCATGTCTACTCAATGAAACGCCGCGATCTGCGCAAGGTGGACCTTGGCGCCACCTTCGAAGAGCAGTGCCTGGAAAACTGGGATCAGATCCAGGCGATGAAAAAACAGCTGCAATCGAACTGACATGTCCCTGCCGCCCGGTTTTCTGGATGAATTGCGTACCCGGACCAGCCTGACCGCTGTGGTCGGGCGCAAGGTCATGTGGGATCAGCGCAAATCCAACATGGGCAAGGGCGACATGTGGGCGCCATGTCCGTTTCATCACGAAAAATCCGCCAGTTTCCACGTCGATGACCGCAAGGGCTTTTATTATTGCTTTGGCTGTCAGGCCAAAGGTGATGCGCTGAAATTCGTGCAGGAAACCGAAAACGTCGGTTTCATGGAGGCGGTTGAGATCCTCGCGGGGGAGGCGGGCATGGAGATGCCCCGGCGCGATCCGCAGGCGCAGCAGAAACAGGACCGCCGCAGCCAGCTGGCCGAAGTGATGGAGCAGGCGGTGCAGTTCTTCCGCCTGCAGCTGAACACCCAAGGTGGCACCGCCGCGCGCGCCTATCTGGCGGGGCGCGGATTGACCGGGGAGGCGTTGGAGCGCTGGCAGATCGGCTTTGCTCCGGATGGCTGGCAGGGGCTTTGGGATCACCTGCGCGGCAAAAGCGTGCCCGAGGATCTGATCATGGCGGCCGGTTTGGCCAAGCCCTCAAGCAAGGGCGGCAAACCCTATGACACTTTCCGCAACCGGATCATGTTCCCGATCCGCGATGCGCGGGGACGGGCGATTGCCTTTGGCGGTCGCGCGATGGACCCGAATGACAACGCCAAATACCTGAACTCTCCCGAAACCGAGCTCTTCGACAAGGGGCGTAGCCTGTATAATCACGGCCCGGCCCGCACCGCCGCTGGGCGGGACACACCGCTGATCGTGGCCGAAGGCTATATGGATGTGATCGCGCTGTCCGAAGGCGGCTTTGCCTCCTGTGTGGCGCCGCTGGGCACGGCGATTACCGAAAACCAGCTGCAGATGCTGTGGCGGATGTCGGACGAGCCGGTGATCGCCCTTGATGGCGACAAGGCGGGCATCCGCGCGGCCATGCGGCTGATCGATCTGGCCCTGCCGCGTCTGGAGGCCGGCAAATCCCTGCGCTTTGCCATCATGCCCGAAGGCAAGGACCCCGATGACATGATCCGCAGCGAAGGCCCTGCCGCGGTGCAGGCGGTGCTGGATCAGGCGATGCCGATGGTGAAACTGCTGTGGCAGCGCGAAACCGAGGGGCGGGTGTTCGACAGCCCCGAACGCAAGGCGGCGCTGGACAAGGCGCTGCGCGAAAAGATCCGACTGATCCGCGATCCCTCCATCCGCCAGCACTATGGCGAGGATATCAAGGAGTTGCGCTGGCAGCTGTTCCGCGGCAACCGCCCGCAGCGCAGCGAAGGGTTTTCCCTGACGGGCAGCAGCCCCAAGGGCGGACGCGGTTTTCGCGACGGAGCGCGACCGCCCTGGCGCGGACCGGGAGCGGTTCTGACCCCACTGGCCAGCACCCGCAGCTCGCTACTGGCGGGATCGGATGAGGCAGGCCTGGCCCGCGCACGTGAGGCCGTCATTCTGGCCACCGTGATCACCACCCCTGCGGTGGTCCATGAGTTCGAAACCAATCTGGAGCGGATGCTGTGCACCGATCCGGATCTGGCGGCCCTGCGCGACATGGTCCTGCGCTATGGCATCGACGCACCGGAGCGGCTGAAAGAAGAAATCGAATACAGCCTAGGCCCGCACGCTCTTGAAAATCTCTTTGCCCTTCGCCATGTGGCAATTATCCCCTGCCTGCGCAAACCCGGCGATGCCGAGGCTGCCCGGCTGACACTGGCCGAAGAGTTCCCGAAACTCGAAGCCCTGCGCGGGCTGGACGCGGAACTGGCCGAGGCGGAGGAGGACCTGAGCGGTCTTGCGGACGAGGCTTTGACTTGGCGGTTGAAGCAGGCCGCCGAGGCGCGGAACAGGGCCGTGCGAAGTGAAAATGAAGACAGGGCACAATATGACGTTGGCGAGAACGGCGCCCGTCTGGATCGCGAGGAACGCGATGCATTTGGCGCCCTTCTGGACCGAATCGGCTTTTCCGAGAAATGACACACCTTTGGACAAAAGGGTGTTTTCCTAAGGAAGAGCGAAAGAAAATTGGGTAAACGGGGTGACGAATCAGAAGTTCGCGCTAATGATTCGCGATACCCGAATCGCCCCAGCCTCTTAGAGGAGCATTGAATGGCCGCCAAAGACACCGACGACCGCAAACCTGACGATCAGGAAGCCGAAATCTCTCTGGACATGAGCCAGGCCCAGGTCAAGAAGATGATCGCGGAGGCCCGCGAGAAGGGGTACATCACCTACGATCAGCTCAATCAGGTCCTGCCGCCGGATCAGGTCAGCTCGGAGCAGATCGAGGACGTGATGTCGATGCTCTCCGAAATGGGCATCAATATCATCGAGGATGAAGAGGCCGAAGAGGAAGAGCAGAACAAAGGCTCGACCGAACTGGTGACGACCGAATCCAATCGCGAAGTCGCGGTGGCCGGGGCGGCTGCGGAAAAACTGGACCGCACCGATGATCCGGTCCGCATGTATCTGCGTGAAATGGGCTCTGTCGAACTGCTGAGCCGCGAAGGCGAGATCGCCATCGCTAAGCGGATCGAAGCCGGCCGGAATACGATGATCCTGGGCCTCTGCGAAAGCCCCCTGACCTTCCAGGCGATCACGATCTGGCACGACGAACTCCTGTCCGAAGACATTCTGCTGCGCGACGTCATCGATCTTGAGGCCACCTTTGGCAACCAGATGGACGAAGAGGGCGAAGTTGCCGAACCGGTGGTGAACACCGGTGCGGTGTCCGATGCCGCCAAACCCGCCAAGGAAGACAAGGGGCCCGAACTCGACGCCGACGGCAATCCGATTGCCAGCGATGACGACGATGACGAGGACGAACAGGCCAATATGTCCCTGGCTGCGATGGAGGCTGCGCTCAAGGATCGCGTGCTCACCACGCTGGAGCAGATCTCCTCGGATTACGCTCAGCTGAGCGAAATGCAGGACAGCCGGATTTCGGCCACCCTGAATGAGGACGGATCGTTTAGCGCGCAGGACGAAAAGACCTACCAACAGCTGCGGTCCGAGATCGTGGAACTGGTGAATGGTCTGCACCTGCACAACAACCGTATCGAAGCCCTGATCGACCAGCTTTACGGCATCAACCGCCGCGTGATGCAGATCGATAGCGCCATGGTGAAGCTGGCTGACCAGGCCCGGATCAACCGTCGCGAATTCGTCGAGGAATACCGTGGCCGCGAGCTGGATCCGAACTGGTTGGCGGATATGTCCGCGAAACCGGGGCGGGGCTGGCAGATGTTCATCGAACGCTCCACCGACAAGGTGGAAGAACTGCGCGCTGACATGGCGCAGGTCGGCCAGTATGTCGGTCTCGATATCAGCGAATTCCGCCGCATTGTGCAGCAGGTGCAGAAGGGTGAAAAAGAGGCGCGTCAGGCCAAGAAGGAAATGGTCGAGGCGAACCTGCGTCTCGTGATCTCCATCGCGAAGAAATACACGAACCGCGGCCTGCAGTTCCTCGACCTCATCCAGGAAGGCAACATCGGCCTGATGAAGGCGGTGGACAAGTTCGAATACCGCCGCGGTTACAAGTTCTCCACCTATGCAACCTGGTGGATCCGTCAGGCGATCACGCGCAGTATCGCGGATCAGGCGCGCACCATCCGTATCCCTGTGCATATGATCGAGACGATCAACAAGCTGGTCCGCACCGGCCGTCAGATGCTGCACGAGATCGGCCGCGAGCCGACGCCGGAAGAACTGGCTGAAAAGCTGCAGATGCCGCTTGAGAAGGTCCGCAAGGTGATGAAGATCGCCAAGGAGCCGATCTCTCTCGAGACGCCCATCGGGGACGAGGAAGACAGCCAACTGGGCGATTTCATCGAGGACAAGAACGCGGTGCTGCCCCTGGACAGCGCCATTCAGGAAAACCTCAAGGAAACCACCACCCGGGTTCTGGCCTCGCTCACCCCGCGCGAGGAACGCGTCCTGCGGATGCGTTTTGGCATTGGCATGAACACCGACCACACGCTCGAAGAGGTCGGTCAACAGTTCAGCGTGACCCGCGAAAGGATCCGTCAGATCGAAGCGAAAGCGCTGCGGAAGCTCAAACATCCCAGCCGCAGCCGCAAGCTGCGCAGCTTCCTCGACCAGTGATCAAAAAGGCGCCCCTCACGGCGCCTTTTTCTTTCTTCCGAAGGGCGACGGGCCTGCGCACCTTGTTAACCATCTCTTTACCCTGATCCTTGCCCTTGGTGGGGGAGCTGCGTAAACTTTTGGTTAAGGAACTTTGCATTTCGGGGGAAATGATGTCTGCAAACCGGGGAACCACCGCCGCTCTGAGTGAACTTGAGGAAAAGCTTCTGCATCTCAAG
Organism: Phaeobacter gallaeciensis; assembly: GCF_001678945.1. NCBI lineage: Bacteria > Pseudomonadati > Pseudomonadota > Alphaproteobacteria > Rhodobacterales > Roseobacteraceae > Phaeobacter > Phaeobacter gallaeciensis. The sequence goes on along the minus strand of NZ_CP015124.1, from coordinate 928,413 downwards.
AACCTGACCGAGGCCAACCAGTTCATGCTGGAGGTTCTGAAGGATCAGGGCGAACGCTTGCAGGAAATCGACGGCGATACCGCGCGCAGCATGCTGCGGGAGCAGGCACGAAGCCGGTTCAGCCCGACCAAGGGAAAGACACCGAAACCCGAAGTTCTGGCCATTCTGGAACAGACACTCGGCACACAGCAAAGCGCGCAGATCATTCCCTTTCCCAAACGCAACTGATCCCGGCCCGTCTGGGGAGCTGGATGTGCAGGCGGCCGCGTACCCGCTGCGGAATGCGAGCTAAAGCTGCTCTTTGCTGATCTTCTCTAAGTGAGGGCGCCGCCCCTTGGTTCTGCCGACGGGGATCCCTATGTTTGAGAAAACAACGGATTTCCTGCCATGAAGAATTTTCTTTCCAGCCTCGGGTGCGCCCTTTTCCTCCTGTCTCCCTCCGTCGGGCAGGCCTTCACGCTTGCCAATGGGGTGCAGGTGAATGCCGTGAGTGACACGGTGTTCGAAGTCGTTCCGCGCAGTTCTGGCACTGTTGAGGAATTCTGGTGCGGGGCCTCCGAATATGCTCGTCGTGTGCTTGGGGCCGATTGGCGCGACCCGATTTATGTCCTGCGTGGGCGCGGTGAAAGCGTCACCACAGGTAAGAGGTCTGCCGTGCAATTCACCCTTTCGGCTGATCAGGTCGCCGGGCTGGGTACGGATCGCGGTTGGTTCACCTTTGGCATCCGTCCCGGCGACTCCATGTCGGTCCAGCAGGCCAGAACCTATTGCAACCAGCGTCCGATCCGTCCCTGATACGCAGGCCGGTGGGCGCGCCACGTTCGAAGCGACAGATACACGAGAGCGTGATAGCCCCGGGGCTGGCGCGAAGCGGGGCTGGCCCTAGGATCATACCGTGTCAGGAATAGAACTTGACGGTATTGGAGGGTGTCGCAATGGCGCGAAGATTTTCATTTGCAGTGGTCGTCTTTTCGGCCTCGGCGGCTCTTGGCCTTGCCGGGGCGGCTGACGCCTTTACCAGCCGCAAGTCGGCGCGGGTCAACCCGTTATCGGAGCAGGTGTTCGAGGTCGTTCCGATCGCAGGCGGGACCGGATTGGACTATTGGTGTGGCGCTGGGGATTATGCCGTGCGTGCGCTTGGCGCGCCGATGTCGGCAATGGTTTATGTGTCCCGCGCCATGGGACCCAGCGACACGACCAACCGCCGCTCTGCGGTGCAGTTCACGCTCGATGTGAATATGCTGGCGGGAGCGGAGCCTATCACTAATCCGCCGATCAACCGCATGAACGTCGGCGATGCGATGCAGGTGCGCGCAGCCCTGTCATTCTGTCACCAATTGCCGACGGGTTTCTGACCCGCTGACGGGCGCTGGCGAACCGGCTGAGGTCGCCGAACAGCGGGCCTGTGCTATACTTCTGGTGACGCAACAGGGGAGTAGACCGATGAAACCGATGTTCTGGCCTGCCTTGGCCTTTGCGACAGCCCTTGCGGTGCAGCCTGTTACCGCGCAATCAGTCTCGGTGCAGGCCTGGTGGTCTTGGAACCGCCACGAAGTGCTGCCTGTCGAAGAGGGTGTCTGGGAAGTGGTGAGCCGGGTCGGCACCTCGGCGCAGGATTACTGGTGTGGGATCGGGGATTTTGCCATATCGCAGCTGCGTACCAGCGCCACCCAGCGGATCTATGTCTGGGAAGGTGTCGGCCCTTCGATCAACCGCCCCGGCAGAAAATCGGTGAAATTCGCGCTGACCCCACCGCCGGGAGCGAGTACGGAAAAAGGGTATTCCCTGTCAGTGAAGAAGCCGGGCTACAATCTGAACGCCGCCACCGCCCGCAACTATTGCTATGACCGGTTCGACGATCCTTTCTTCCGGCGTCCCTGATCACTTCATAGGGGCACTTGTGAAGCAGCGCGTCCTGCGGCAATGCTGTCCTCATGCAAACCGAATTTCAGATCGAAACGGCCGGGCAGGGCCTTTACGAATTCACCCGCGATATTCAGTCCTGGGCTGGGTCCTGCGGTGTGCGGCAGGGGTTGCTGACGTTATTCGTGCGGCACACTTCCTGCTCCCTGCTGATACAGGAAAACGCCGACCCCGAGGTGCAGACGGATCTTCGGGCCTATTTTGCCCGACTGGTGCCGCCCAGCACGGACCCGTCGATGTCTTATCTGCGCCATACCTACGAAGGCCCCGATGATATGCCCGCCCATATCAAGGCAGCAATGATGCCGGTCAGCCTGTCGATCCCGGTCACGGATGGCGCGGCTGTTCTGGGCACCTGGCAGGGGGTCTACCTGTTTGAACACCGCGACGCGCCGCACCGGCGCAAGGTTGCGGCGCATCTTGCGTGAACTGCTTGATCTAGCGGTGTGATTTCGCCTCTACCCAAACTGTTGAGGCTGTCCTATAGTTGTGGATAACTGCGCCGGGTCAGGCGCAATCTACAGGCATTGATCATGAAGGGGACTGGCTGATGCGCTGCCCGTTTTGCGGAAATATCGATACTCAGGTCAAGGATTCGCGCCCGGCAGAGGATCACGTGTCGATCCGTCGCCGCCGCTTCTGCCCGGCCTGTGGCGGGCGTTTCACCACCTACGAACGGGTGCAGTTGCGCGATCTGGTGGTGGTCAAGACCAACGGCAAACGCGAAGACTTCGACCGGGACAAGCTGGAGCGCTCGATCCGCATTTCGATGCAGAAGCGCCCGATCGACCCCGAGCGTATCGATCAGATGATCTCGGGCATTGTCCGCCGCCTTGAAAGCATGGGCGAGACGGATATTCAGTCCAAGAAGATCGGCGAGATCGTCATGGAGGCTTTGGCGCGGATCGACACCGTCGCCTATGTGCGCTTTGCCAGCGTCTACAAGAATTTCCAGGCCGCCGATGATTTCGAGGACTTCGTCCACGAATTGCGCCCGCACCCCCCGGAAGAGTGATCACCCCGATGAGCCGTTATGACATTGCCGTGGATGAACGGTTCATGGCGCTGGCCCTGTCCCTGGGGCGGCGTGGGCATGGCAATTGCTGGCCGAACCCCGCGGTGGGCTGCGTCATCGTCAAGGATGGTCGCCTCGTCGGGCGGGGCTGGACCCAACCGGGCGGCCGCCCGCACGCGGAGCCGCAGGCGCTTGCGCAGGCAGGCGCAGCGGCGCGTGGCGCTGCCGTATATGTGACCCTTGAACCCTGTTCGCATCATGGTGCGACACCGCCATGTGCGCAGGCGCTGATCGACGCCGGGGTGGCGCGTGTGGTCGCGGCCATCGGCGATAGTGATCCGCGGGTTTCTGGCCAGGGGTTTGAAATGCTGCGTTATGCCGGGGTGGAGGTCACCACCGGGGTTCTCGCAGAACAGGCCGCCCGCGATCACGCTGGTTTCTTCCTGAAGACCGAACAGGGGCGGCCCTTCGTTACACTGAAGCTGGCCAGCAGTTTTGACGGGCGGATTGCCACCGGATCGGGGCAGAGCAAATGGATCACCGGCCCCGAAGCACGCCGCGCAGTGCACGCGATGCGCGCCAGTCACGATGCCGTTATGGTCGGCGCCGGAACCGTGCGGGCGGATGATCCGTCGCTGACCGTGCGCGATCTGGGCATCGACAAACAGCCGGTGCGGGTGATTGCCTCCCGCCATCTGGATCTGCCGCTGATGAGCCAGCTGGCCCGCACTGCGCAAGAGGTGCCGGTCTGGCTGTGCCACGGGCAGGGCGCCGATATCGAGCGGCTGCGCGCCTGGGAAGGGCTGGGCGCCCGGTTGCTGCCCTGTGCCAGCCACGGGGTGCAGCTCTCGGCGGTGGATATCCTGCAGCAGCTTGGTCAGGCGGGTCTGACCCGCGTGTTCTGCGAAGGCGGCAGCGCGCTGGCGGCCTCATTGCTGGCCTTTGATCTGGTGGATGAGCTGATCGGCTTTACCGCCGGGATCGGCATCGGCGCCGAGGGGCTGCCCTCGATTGGCGCGCTTGGCCTTGGGCGGCTGGACGAGGCGCCCCGTTTTGAACTGGCTGAGGTGCGCCCGTTGGGCGGTGATATCCTGCATCGCTGGCGCCGGGCGCTGAGCTAAGGACGACAGCTCACCGCCACAGGTGGGCGTAGGTTGCAAACAGGCCCTGTAGTTTTGACAGGCTGCGGTTGCCAAGGCCAGGCGATGGTTGCTCGCCCTTGATCAGGCGCTCAACCACGACCTCGACAGGGCAGGGCAGCCCTGTGACCGGGTCGTGATAGCGCGGATAGTCGATCAGTACCGCATGGGCCAACCCCATAAGGCCTGGCCGGGCCTTGCGCCAGGCCGGGGCGGAGATGATATCTCGGGTCAGCCCCCAGCCGGCATAGAAGGGGGATCCGACCACGGTCACCTTGACGCCCCTCAGCAGTGCCTCGAACCCCAATAGCGAGGTCATGGTCCAGACCTCCTGCACGTGATCCAGAAGCGCCATCGGATCGGCATTCTGCGCCACGACATCGGCCAGATCCTCGGGCACGATCTGCCCCTTGCGAAGACCTGCTTCGACATCGGGGTGGGGTTTGTAGATGATCACCGCCTTGGGGTTGGCGGCGCGCACAGCGCGCAAGAGATCCAGATTGCTGCGTATCTTGCCCGCCCCCGCCAGGATCGAGGCATCGTCTTCGACCTGACCGGGCACGAGGATCCGGTGCCCCGCGGGCAAATCGGGGATGTCGCCGCCCAGATTGTACTTCGACAGGCTGTTCTGCGTCAGGCTCATGATCAGTCGCTCGGCGCGGCGGGCCTCGGCATCGTTTAGGTCCTCGCGCTGGGCGATCAGATCATCCAGATCCGAGGGCTGGCGCGGATCGTAGTAGATCCCCTGACGGTCCAGAACCAGCGACATCGGCGGCACCAGTTCGGCGCCAAGACCGCGGGAGCGCAGAAAGCCGTCCTCTAGATGAAAAGCCCCGGCGTGGGATTTGTCTGCTTTGGAGGCCCAGACCATCCAGTTGCGCCCGCTCTTGCGTGCCTTTTCGGGATCCTCGGTGAACAGCATTTTCTTTTCACTGCCGAAAAAGCCCTGCAGTGGCCGCCGTTTCCACATCCGCATGCCGGAGGCCGCCCAGCCGACGCGATCCTGTCGCCAGGCGCGCACGCGGGCCTCCAGCGCGTCGATCACGGTCTCCAGCTCACACAGCTGATCGCGGAAGGGATCGTACCATGTGGGATAGAGGATCATTGCCGCGGAAAACAGTTGTGCGCGGGTCAGGCGGCGATTGCGGCGCGGCGGCGGCATCTCGTCCTGCGTCAGGCCCCATCCGGCATAGAAGGGCTGGCCAAAGACGCGCGGTTTGTGGCCTGCCAGAATGGCCTCGAACCCCAGTTGCGAGGAGACGGTATAGACCGCGACCGCACCCTCCAGCAGCGGCCAGGGCGACACGGGACGCGTTAGCAGTTCTATCCGATCATTGGCATCTTCCGGGCCGAAATAGCCAGGCCGGTATCCGGCGCGGGTTTCCGGATGGGTCTTGATCAGAATACGGGCGCCGGGGTTTTCCTCTTGCGCGAAAACCAGCATTTCGCGGAACCGCGCTGCATCTGCTCCTGAGGCCGTGACTGAGGCATCGCCGCGCGCCTGATCCACGACCAGCACGTAACCGGGATCGGGAACCGGCGCTTCGGCAGCGTAGGCGTTGTACTTGCTGAGATGCGCATCCATCAGCCGCCCGATGGCATCACGGGCGCGGCGCATCATGCTGCTGTCATCCAAGGGGTGCGTGGCCAGCAGCTGCTCCAGGTCAGATTGCGTGTTGGCGTCGAAATGCACGCCCGAGCGGTCCAGCAGCAGCCCCAGAGGTGGCTCACCCGCGCGGCCTGGATAGACCGAGCGTAGAAAGGCGTCTTCGACTCGCAGCAGTGCAGAACCATATTTGTGAGCAATAGCCTTTCCACGGTGGGCAGTGGGGGAGTTGCCCCAGACCCCGACCAGATCCCCATTGCCGGGTAGCCCCAGCCGGATGTCATAACCGGCAAGGGACAGGATCCGACGCAATCGGGATTGGGTCAGGAAACCGCCGTTGTAAACAAAAAGCCGGGATGTGTCGTTCCCGGCTTTCGTTATGCCTGTCGGCGACCTTAGCATTGCGGCGTTACCCGCCAGCGATGGAGGCGGCGCTCGACAGCGATCCAAGGGGCGTGACCAGCAGGGAAATCGTCTTGGTCCACTGGGTATAGGGCGCCTCGGTGACATAGAGCGTGTCATCATCGCGGATCACGAAATCACGGGCAATGAACAGCCCGTTCGGCTGCGTCAGGTTCAGCACATAGACCATCCGCTGGGCACCGATCAGGTCGTCGCGGCCCAGCACTTGATTGGCGATCTCTGCCGGTTCGTTGCGCAGGATGAACACCCCGGTCGGGTCCGAAGCGGTGGAAATCAGACCGCCAACCTGGGCGATGGCTTCAAGCCCCGACAGGTCCTGGCTTTCAAAGGGAACGCGGGCCTGGGCGCTGGTGGCGCCAAGCGCGGTAAAGGAACGGGTGTCCTCTTCGACAAGGATCTTGTCACCGCCGCGCAGGGCGATGTCGAGTTCGGGATGATCATAGAGGTCCTGGAACCAGATCTTGCCTTGCTGCTTCCCGCGGATCACGGTGACCTGGGCGATTTCGGGCTGGATCGTCACACCGCCAGCCTGGGCCAGCATGGTGGCCAATGTGCGGGTGGGACGCTCGATGGGATAAATCCCCTGTCCGCCCACGGCCCCAGTCAGGCTGACCGTGGCACCATCGCCGGCCAGACGGCGGACCTGCACCTGCGGATCCGGGGTCTGATCTTCCAGTTTCTTGGTGATCTCTTCCCGCAGTTGCTCCGGGGTGTTGCCCGACGCCCTGAGGCGACCGGCATAGGGCACGAAGATATACCCGGCGCCGTCGACCTGCACTTCTTCAAGCGCGGTCGCATTCGAGGTTTCGGCGGCCAGAAGGCCATCATCTACGTTTTCCCAGATGGTCAGTCCCAGGACGTCGCCGGGCCGGATGGTGTCAGAGGTCAGTCGGCCGGCCGAGGTAAAATCGGATGAAAAGCCAAGCGCGGGCACCACAGCGGTTGCCCGAGCCACCCGGTCATTCACGGAAACGATAAAGGCATCGCCCTCTTTCTGCACCGAACCGGCAAAGATCTGGCGTTTGTTCGGGCCAACCTTGGGCAAGCCACAGGACGCCGCAAGCGATACTGCGGCGAGAATCGCGATAGGGCGCGCCCAGCGAAATGGGACGTTTGTCACTGCTCGGTCTCCTCGACCTGTTATTGTTTTGCCTCAATTTTTTCAGACAGGATAGCGGAGCAGAGAATGGAAATCCAGTCTTGCGGTCTTCTGGGCTCAGTTCACCACGCGCAACTGTTGCCGCGGAGCCGCTGTGCCGCGCTTCAGCGCATCATAAGGATCGTCCGGTGCCAGCATCATGTCCACCACCTGACGCAGCAATTGCCGCCGTCCCTTGCGGGAGTAGTAACCGCCCGGCAGTTGCGAGGTCTCAAGCAGGAAGCGGCGATAATCCTTATAGGCGCGGTTGTCCGGGCGGGCCGGGGTGGCAAAGAACTCGCCAAGGCTCTGGGTCGAGACGAACTCGGCCTTGTCGTAGACCGCGCGGCCAAAAACCTTGAGCGGTATGCCGCGCCACAGGACCTGCTGTCCGGCGGTCGAATTGACGGTAATGGCAGTGCGCGCCTCGTTCAGCAGCTGCGCCAGCTTGCCACCGCGCACGTAGTGAATGCGGTCCTTGATGCCGTGCTCCCGCGCCAGTCTGCGCACCACGCTGCGCAGCGGGACACGGCCATCCTCCAACGGGTGCGCCTTGATCACCAGATGGTGGTGGCGCGGCGCGCTTTCGGCGAAACCGGTGATCACCTCGGCCAGAAAATCCGCCATGCTTTCAAACGGGGAATGCATCTGGAACGAGCTATCATGCTCCAGCTGCAAGAGCGCCAGATGATAGGGGAAACCGCCGCTGCGGATGCGCCATGTGGCCAGACGCCGGTCCAGCGCCTGGGCAGGCATCAGCAAGAGCCGTTGCAGGTAGAGCTGGAACTCACGTGCCACCGGCAGTGATCGGTGTGGGCGGAAGTTCCGGTAACGCCGGTTCCGGAACATGACGAACCAGTGATAGAGCGCGCCGTAAAAGATATGCTGCCGCATATCCCCCCAGTGCGAGGGTGGCAGCGGCGCCTCCATATCCGACAGGGCCAGTGCCTGCTGCATATCCGGAACTGACATGTCCATCAGCCGGGAATTGCCGTTGGAGCCACCCCGTTCATAGGTCACCCAATAGGGGCGCATGTAACCTTCTTCAAAGACGTGCACGCAGAGGCCCCGCTGTTTTGCGGCCTTGATCGCCTCGGCGTGGATCGGGCGGGTGTCACCGTACAGCACGATATCGGTGATCTGGTGCTGGTCGCAGATCCCCGCAAAGGTCGCGGGCCAGTCCTGCGGCGTGCCCTGATAGGAAATGTAGCTGGCCCTGTGGCGCCAGAAGGCGCTGTCCCCGGCGTTGAAGCCGACCCGCCATACCGAACAACCTGCCGCGCGCAGCATCGCGCCAAGGCGGTTGAAGAACGGCCCATGCGGCCCCTGCAGAAACAGGAAGCGACGATGCGGATCTGTGTCAGGCTCGGACATGCGATTTCTCGGGTTTCCGGGAATGTACCATCTCCCGGTTAACGAATGACTGGGGCGAAACTAAGGCTGAGGCGGCGGGCGTGCAAACGGGTTCGGTGCCCGGGGCCGTATGCCGGGCGCGCGCGGGGACTTGTGAAGCCAGGGTGCAGGCGCTACCTCTTGGCCAACACGGAATGGAGGACGGGCCCTGACCCGTTCGGACGACTGGCAAGGAGCAGCTCCATGTTCACAGGTATCATCACCGACGTCGGCACCATCAAGGCGCTGGAACAAGAGGGCGATCTGCGCGCGCGCATCGGCACCGGCTATGATACGGCAGGGATCGACCTGGGCGCCTCCATCGCCTCGGATGGCGTGTGCCTGACGGTAATCGAGCTGGGATCGGATTGGTACGATGTTCAGATCTCTGCCGAAACGGTGTCCAAGACCAACATCGGCGCCTGGACCGTGGGCAAACGCGTCAACCTTGAGCGCGCCCTGAAGGTCGGGGACGAACTGGGGGGCCATATCGTATCGGGCCATGTCGATGGCGTGGCCGAGGTGGTCGATATCACGGACGAGGGCGACAGCACCCGGGTGACCCTACGTGCGCCCAAAGATCTGGCGCGCTTCATCGCCCCCAAGGGCTCGGTGGCGCTCAACGGGACGTCGCTGACGGTCAACGATGTGGAAGGCTGTGATTTCGGTATCAATTTCATCCCCCACACAAAAGAGGTGACCACCTGGGGGGATGTGAAGCTGGGCGACAAGGTTAATCTGGAAATCGATACGCTGGCCCGCTACGTGGCGCGGCTGGCGGAGGCCGGGTGATGTCTGGTCTGGCATCCGGTGCGGCGCCCGCCGGGATCGGCCACAACAACGGCCCCAGCATGGAGCAGGGCCGGGCCTGGCGCGTACACGCCTGGCGCAGTGCCCAGAAAAAGCTGATGCCCAACACGATCCCGAAACTGGTTCTGCAGATGCGCATCAAACGCGCCGCAGAACTGGGTATGGATTACACGACCTACGCCCGCGTGCGGCAGACCTCTGGGCAGGACATCACCGGGCTGCTGTTCTCCTCCAACGCGCTGCGCATCATTGCCTATGGCGCCCATATGCCCGAGCAAGAGCGCCGTGCGCTGGAGGCGGTGCAGAACGCCAGCAAACTGGCGCTGGTGCACCGGCCCAATATACCCGAGGCGGTTTTGGCCGCCCACCCGGTTCTGAACGATGCAGGTGCGGCGCCGCGGTTCAGCGAAAGCTGGTCCGAGATGCGCGCGCGGGTTCAGGACGTGATGCGTCGCCAAGGATTGCCCGGCGCCTCGGTGGTGGTGATCGGGGATGCGCCGCTGGAAAGCGAATGGAGCACCGCCGGGCGCGCAGCTGCCTATCTGACCGCGAGCGAGTATTTCGCGCATCAATCCGCCTGAGGCGCCCATCCGGCGAACCGCAGGGAGGCTCCGGCCCCCTGAGCCAGCATCGAAGATGCAGGCCCGAGGCGTTGGGCCAGGCGCGCCGCTGCCGCGGCGCGCATCACCACATATCGCCGACGGTATAGCCCGCAGGAAAAGGATCGCTGGGATCCAGCGTGTAGCTGGACAATCCATAGATCCAGCCTTGCCCGGACAGGGTTGGTACGATGGCGGGGTAGGGGCCGACTTTGGTTTCCTCGACAATACACCCGGTGAAGGTGGTGCCCAGCGGCCCGGCGTTGACGTAGTCCTGTCCCGGCGCAAGCAGGCCCCGGGCGTGCAGCACGGCCATCTTGGCGCAGGTGCCGGTGCCGCAGGGGGAGCGGTCCAGAATGCCGCTGGCATCTTGCGGGCGGTCCGGATCAAAGGGGCCCGTGGAGAGGGTGATGGCGCCGCGCCCATGGGTGCCTTCGGCAATCGGTGCGCCCCAGAGGTTGGTGATTGTTGGGCCGGTGATCGCGGGGTTCTCCGGGTGGATGACGGGCAGCTGCTCGGCCGTGGCGTGGCGGATGGCCTCGCTGACGCGGGTGATGTCCTTGCCGTTGTCTGCTGAAAGATCGACGCCCAGCCGGTCCGCATTGGCCAGAACGAAGAACATCCCGCCCCAAGCGACATCGACCGCGACGGTGCCGAGCCCCGTCACTTCGACCTTGGCGTCCAGATGCACGGCAAAGGCGGGCACATTGCGAAAGCTGACCTGTGTAATCTTGCCGTCACGGCACTCCGCGCGCACCCGGATCAGCCCGGCGGGGGCTTCCAGTGTCAGGTCGGTCACCGGCTCAATCATCGGCAGGATGCCGGTCTCCAGCAGCACCGTCACCACGCAGATGGTGTTGGAGCCGGACATCGGCGGGTATTCGGTCTGCTCGAAGATGATGAAACCGGCGTCCGCCTCCGGATGGCAGGGCGGCACGAGGACATTGCCGCAAAGCCCTGGATTGCCGCGCGGCTCGCGCAGCATCATCAGGCGGATTTCATCGTGGTTGGCCGCCATGTCCTGCATTTTCTCAAACACGCTGGCGCCCTTCAGCAGCGGCATGCCACCGGTGATGACACGGCCCGGTTCGCCCTCGGCGTGGGCTTCAACGGCTTGCAGGATACGGGAAGTACGCATGGGCTTGGCTTTCGCGTTTGGTCTGATTTTAGTTTTATGCTGGAACGCTAGCAGCCTTCTGCGCATCTGCAAACGTCGCGTCCGTGATTCCAAGAGAGCCAAGCGGGCTGGCCTTTGGGGCGCGGCTGCGCTATTTCGCTGGCAACGCGGCAGCGCCATTCGAGGGCCTGCGACACGGATCATGAAAGGCCATGACATGAGCTTTGAAACACCGGGGCCGGTCGAGGCCCGCCTGCGCGACGCAATCAGCCCGATTGAAGAGATCATCGAAGAGGCCCGACAGGGTCGCATGTTCATCCTTGTGGATCACGAGGACCGCGAAAATGAAGGCGATCTGGTGATCCCGGCGCAATTCGCGGATGCTGATGCCATCAACTTCATGGCGACACACGGGCGCGGGCTGATCTGCCTGCCGATGACGGCGGACCGGATCGACAGCCTCGGGCTGCCGATGATGGCGGTCAACAACTCCTCCCGGCATGAGACTGCCTTTACCGTCTCGATCGAGGCGCGCGAAGGTGTCTCGACCGGCATTTCCGCTGCCGACCGGGCGCTGACCGTCGCGACCGCGATCAACGAGCAGAATTCGATGGCGGAAATCGCAACGCCGGGCCACGTCTTCCCGCTGCGCGCCAAACGCGGCGGCGTTCTGGTCCGTGCGGGCCATACCGAGGCGGCCGTGGATATTTCCCGCCTTGCCGGGCTGCATCCTTCGGGTGTGATCTGTGAGATCATGAAGGAAGACGGCACCATGGCGAGGCTGCCGGATCTGGTGGACTTCGCGGCTGAGCATGGCCAGAAAATCGGCACCATCAGCGATCTGATCGCCTATCGCGCCCGCAACGACAATCTGGTCACGGAAACCTCACGGGAGATCGTGAATTCCGAATTCGGCGGCGAATGGGACATGCGCCTGTTCACCGATCAGACCCACGGCGTTGAACACGTGGTGATGATCAAGGGTGACATCACCACGCCCGAGCCGGTTCTGGCTCGCACCCATGCGCTGCACGAGGCGACCGATATTCTGGGCCTCGGCCCCAAATCCGCCCGCCAGCTGCCCCGCGCGATGGAGATCATCGCGGCCGAGGGGCGCGGGGTGGTGACCCTGTTCCGTCAGCCGCGCAACGCGCTTTATGCCTATGAGGATGACGGATCGCGCACGGTGACCATCAAGCAGACCGGCATCGGCGCGCAGATCCTGTCTAACCTTGGTCTTAAGGACCTGATCCTGCTGACCGATTCCCCCTCGACCAAATATGTGGGCCTTGATGCCTATGGACTGTCCATCGTCGGCAGCCGCCCCATTCTGAAGGAAGACTGATATGGCCGGACACGAAAGCCACTACATCCTGCCGCGTCCCAGCTTTGACAAACCGGTCAAGCTGCTGATCGTGGTTGCGCCTTACTACAAGGACATCGCCGACAATATGCTCGCAGGTGCCAAGGCCGAGATCGAGGCCGCAGGTGGCACCTGGGATCTGGTCGAAGTGCCCGGCGCGCTGGAGATTCCTACGGCGATCTCTATTGCTGACCGCACCTCGAACTTTGACGGCTACGTGGCTCTGGGCTGCGTGATCCGCGGCGAGACCACCCACTATGATACGGTCTGCAACGACAGTAGCCGCGCGATCCAGCTGATGGGCCTGCAGGGCCTGTGCATCGGCAACGGCATCCTGACCGTAGAGAACCGCGCCCAGGCAGAGGTGCGCGCCGATCCCGCCGATCAGAATAAGGGCGGAGGCGCTGCGGCTGCGGCCTTGCATCTGATCGCACTGACGCGTAAGTGGAGCGCCCAGAGCAAGGGAGTCGGCTTTAAGGCCCCTTCCGAGGCCATCCAGCTGGCTGGCACAGACAACGGATCCACCACGGCATGACCAACCCAGACAGCGCCCCGAAGGGCAACGGCAAGACTCAGATGAAATCGGCGGCCCGGCTTTTTGCCGTGCAGGCGCTGTTCCAGATGGAGCACAGCAGCCAGACCTACGACAAGGTGATCGTCGAATTCGAGGATCACCGTTTCGGCGCTGTCTATGAAGGTGATGAATATGCCGAGGGTGACCCCAAGTTGTTTCGCCAGCTGGTCGAAGGCGCCGTCAATCATCAGGCCAAGATCGACCAGATGACCGACCGCGCGCTGGTTGCGAAATGGCCGATTGCCCGGATCGACCCGACCCTGCGGGCGCTGTTCCGCGCTGCAGGCTCGGAACTGGTCGAGACGAAGACCCCGCCCAAGGTGGTGATCAACGAATTCGTCGACGTGGCGCGCGCGTTTTTCCCCGAAGGCAAAGAGCCGAAATTCGTCAACGCGGTTCTGGATCACATGGCCCGCGAAGCGCGTCCCGAGGCGTTCTGAACCTTCTTTTCAGGTGACCTTTGCAATCAGGCGCACCCCGGTGCGCCTGTTTTTGTTTTTACAGGGTGGGTATCGTTATTCGTTCCGAACGTGGGCGAGATGCAGGACAAATTCCGCCGATCGCATGTATTTTCCGCTTTATTCTCTGGACCGCCTGCCGCCGGGTGCTAACATTAAGAAGCAGCCTATGGAGGGAATCTCATGCCAAAGCTCATTCAACTCTATATCCGCAACGTTGCGCTGGGGTTCGGAATCGCTGCGGTCTTCGTCGGGCTGCTGCTCTGGTTCAACGTAATGAACCTTTGGGGACTGGTCAGCACGTCTGATGTCGGGCTTTTGGCGATTGGCATTCTTTGGTTCATGAACGGGATTGTTTTTGCCGGGGTGCAATTCGCTTGGGCGGTGATGTCACTGGCCCGCGATGATGACGCAGGGCCGCGCCGGGGAACTCCGGTGGTGAGCCATTTTGAACCGATCCGGGTAAAAGCCGCGGCGCCGCGCCCGCAGGATCGCCGGAAACAGCCGCGCGACTGACCTCTGGCCCAATTCACACCATTTTGAATATAGACTGAGGTGGGCAATCGTGAGGTTGTCCGCCTTGATGTTGTGAGGGGCCTGCCATTCAGGTGCGCGCAGCGCCGAAGCTGACCCAGATCAAGGCGATTACCAGCAAATTCTGAAACATGATGGCATGGGTCCGGTTCACCGACAGGACCCCGATTCATCTATTCGGAAAGGCCATCACATGTATCGTCTTGCTTTCATCCTGCATCTATTTATCGGCTCCACCCTTGCAGGCAGCGCCGTGGTAGCGGCCTTGGCCACGGGGCAGGACAGCCTTCAGCCCATCCTGATCGCGGCAGCGCTTGGCTTTATCGCGGCCTTTCCGGTGACGTGGCTGGTCGCGCGCAAGCTTTACAACCTGCGCTGACCTGCGCCCAGCCTTACAGTTTCTTCTGAATGTCGTCGGCCGCCTGCTCAAGGGCGGTTCCGGCTTTGTTGATGTCGCGGCCCGCACCTTTTGCGGTTTCGCAGGCAGCAAGGCTCAGCAGGCTCAGCGCAATCAGGACATGTTTGATCATGGTGTACTCCATCGTTCTTTGCGTGTTGTCTAGCATCGCCTGAGGAGAGCAGCCAGAGGCGGAAAGTCGCTGCTCATCGAGCTGCGCGGTTCGACAGCTTTGTTGATGGAGGTCAATGTTCTCTATTAGGTGTTCGGGGATAAGCGCGTGGCAACATGTACCGAACACGACCTATCGGGAGGATTAGACGAATGGCATTTGAGATCCGTAAAGAGGCGCTTGAGGCGCGGCGCAAGGCTCTGACAGGGCATCTGGTCGAGGTGGAGCACACGCTAGACGCGCCCATGCCCAAGGATTGGGAGGATCGATCGTCCGAGCGGCAGGGCGACGAGGTGCTGGAAAGTCTTGGCAAGGCTGAACTGGATGAGTTGCGCCAGATCGATGCGGCACTGGCGCGTATCGAAAGCGGTGACTACGGTTTCTGTCAGATCTGCGGTGATGCCATTTCGGCTGAACGGCTGGACCTGCTTCCTGCGACACCTTTTTGCAAGAAATGCGCCAAATAAGACTGGTGACCGGGGCATAGGCGCGCGGGGCGTCGGGCGGCGCTTTCCTTTGGCGCGCGCCGGGTCTAAAGCGATCATAGCTATTCTGACACGGAGATACCCTTATGCCCTGCGCCCTCTGTTCCGCCGACGCGCCCCTGTCCTTTGTTGAGGTTCCGGGAGGGCCGGACGGCGCCGGGGTTGAGATCTGTGCCACCTGTGCAGAGCAGATCGCCGGAGATCTTGATCCCAACCACTGGCGCTGCCTGTCATCATCGATGTGGTCGGAAGAGCCTGCCGTGCAGGTGCTGGCGGCGCGTCTTCTTGCACGTCTTTCCGATCAGGACTGGGCCCGCGATCTGGCCGAGCAGCTGTGGCTGGACGATGAAACCCGCGCCTGGGCCGACAATGTTCCGGCGGCCAGCGCCCATGTGGACAGCAACGGGGCGCCTCTGGCGCAAGGTGATAACGTCGTTTTGATCAAGGACCTTCCGGTCAAAGGGGGCGGGTTCACCGCCAAACGCGGTACGGCGGTGCGCGGTATTTCCCTGGTTCAGGACAACCCCGAACACATCGAAGGGCGGGTCGAGGGTCAGCGGATCGTTATCCTCACGAAATTCGTGAAGAAGAAGTAGATGCCGCATGGCATCAGCCCAGCAATTTCCCAAAGCCACCGTTGCCGCGCCTTCCGCGATGTGGCACAAGCAATATCAACAGACTGAACAGACGAGTTTAGCACATGACTGACTTCGCCGAACGTCGCCGCATGATGGTCGACACCCAGGTCCGCCCCTCGGATGTGACGAAATACCCGATTATCGAAGCGATGCTCGCGGTACCTCGCGAAAGCTTTGTGCCTGATGCACAACGTGAAGCCGCCTATGCGGATCAGAACATCGATCTTGGCGACAGCCGCGTCCTGCTGGAGCCGCGCACCCTGGCCAAGGTTCTGGATGCACTGGATATCCAGAATGATGAGCTGGTGCTCGATGTGGCTTGCGGGCTGGGCTATTCCACGGCTGTGGCTGCCCGCGTTGCCCAGATGGTGATCGGCGTTGAACAGAACGAGGACATGGGCCGCGACGCTCAGGATCAACTGGCCGAGGCCGGAGCTGACAATGCCATCGTGCACGTTGGTGCGTTGGCCGAAGGCGCAGCGGAACATGGTCCCTATGATGTGATCATGATCCAGGGTGGTGTCGAAGATGTTCCTTCGGCGCTGCTCGAACAGCTGCGCGATGGTGGCCGGATCGCCGCGGTCTTCATGACCGGCGCGCTGGGAGAGGTGAAGATCGGCCATAAGACAGGCGGCCAGGTTTCCTGGCGTTTTGCATTCAACGCGGGCGCCCCGGTACTGCCGGGCTTTGAAAAGGTTCGCGAATTCGCACTATAACCCGCCGGGGCAGAATATTCCCGCGTCCCGGGCAGGGGGCGCGGGGTGAGGCAAACCAACCGCGGCTGGCGGCGCGGCAAACGATAAGGCAACCGATGCGAAAGAAATTCTCGGTCCGTTTTTTGAAAACGTTTGTATATGTCGGCGCAGTTGCAGCGGCGCTGGCCGCGCCAAAATCCGCGGTGGCGGACAACCTGTCGGACGCCATGATAGGCGCCTACAAAACCAGCGGATTGCTGGAGCAAAACAGGGCGCTGCTGCGCGCCACGGATGAAAGCGTCGCTGTTGCGGTGGCGCGTTTGCGCCCGATCGTTGATTTTGCGATGACCGCAAGCCACCGCTACAGCCGGGGCATCTCCACCTTCGGGTTCCGCGACCACGATACCAATGGGCTTGATGTCGGTGTCTCGATGGAATGGCTGCTTTATGACGGCGGCGCCTCGCGGCTGGGTCAGCTGGCGGCGCAGGAAACGGTTCTGGCCACCCGTCAAAGCCTGCTGGATATCGAGCAGCAAGTTCTGTTTTCCGCCGTTCAGGCCTATGTGAACGTGCTGTTGCAGCAGGACACCGTGCGCTTGCGGGGCAACAACCTGCGTCTTCTGCGTGAAGAACTGCGCGCCGCTCAGGACCGGTTTGAGGTCGGCGAAGTGACCCGCACCGATGTCGCCCTCGCCGAAAGCCGTGTGGCAGCCGCGCAGGCTAGCCTCACCGAAAGCCAGGGCGATCTGCTGGAGGCCAAGGCGACCTATATCGAGGTGGTCGGCAACCCGATCAACGTAGTTGCAGGCCAACCGCCGCTGCCGCAGCGGGTTGCCTCCTTGCAGGCCGCTGAAAGCGTTGCGATGCGCAATCATCCCAGCCTTCTGGCGCGTCAGCATTCGGTGAAGGCCGCGCAGCATACTGCGGCCAGCACTGAAAAGAACCTTGGCCCCAGCGTGCGCCTGCGCGCCGATGCAGGCCATACCTATGACCTGAACGGCAACGGCGATTCGGACACCTCAGGTGTCAGCCTGACCCTGTCCCAGCGGCTTTACGCGGGCGGCGGTCTTGCCGCAGCGCGGCGGGCGGATATTGCCCGGCTCGATGCCGAAAGGGGCGCGCTGATCTCCACCCAAAGATCCGTGACCCAATCGGTGGCGGCGGCCTATGTGTCGCTTGAAGCAGCGCGGGCCAGCCTTGTGTCTTCGGTCGAGCGGGTGCGGGCGGCGCAGGTCGCATTCGAAGGGATCCGCGAAGAGGCCACGCTGGGCGCGCGCACGACACTGGATGTGCTGCAGGCCGAGCAGGAACTTCTGGGCGCGCAGACCGCGCGGGTGCAGGCGCGAGCCAATCAGGCGCTGGCGGCCTATCAGTTGTTGCAGGCGCAGGGCCTGCTCACAGCCGAGCATCTGGGGCTTGCCGTCGAGATCTATGACCCGACCCTGTATTATAATCTGGTCAAGGACGCTCCGGCCCATATCAGCAAGCGTAGCAAGGATCTGGACCGGGTCCTGAAGGCTCTGGGCCGCGACTGACGCGCGTTCTGGCGCCGGACACCACCGGGAACAACTGAAAATTTACCCTAATTGTTGTGTGGCCGCCGTTCGGCGGCTACAGTTGTGTCACTGGCTAAAGTGGTGCTGATTATTATGTCCGAACCTGTAACGCAGGCAGAAATCGAAGATGTCCTGTCCTCTATCCGTCGTCTCGTGAGTGAAGACGACAGAAAAGGGGCTGCCCGGGTCACCGGGTCTGCGGAGCCTGCGTCACCGGAGCCAGCCGAACCACGGTCCGAGAAGGCGGCGACGCGACTTGTGCTGACGCCTGCGCTACGGGTGTCAGAGGCCAAGCCAGAGGCGGCCGACCCTATCGATACAGCATATGCGCGAGAGGTACCCCCTGAGGTTACCGACAGCAGCGCCAGTTTGATCCCCGCAGTGGACGTCGATACAGACCTCGCCTCGGTGGTCTTTGATGAGACAGCCGCAGGGGCGGTGGGGCAGGCCGTTGAACTGGCAGAAGAAACACCGGCAGAGGAAGCCCAGAGCACTTCCGATGAGGATGCCACTGATGCGGGGGAAGATGCGCCCTGGAAAGATCCCTGGGCGACCCTCTATCAAGCGGCGGGCGTAACCGGAGTTGAAGGCTTTCAGGATGCTTCTGATGAGGTAGAGGCGGAGTCTGAAGCCTCCCTGTCCGATGCAATGCTGGAAGAGACTGACCCAGCTGACCGGGTGTTCGCCGTTGTGCAGAAAATTACTGAGCTAGAAGCCAAGGTTGCGCGCTCCGAAGAGCAATGGGAGCCAGACGGCAGGTCCAGCGATCCCTATGCAGGTACCAATGTCGAAACGCTGCAGTGGCAGGATCATCACGACGAGGATCTGCCTCCTGAGGAGATCGCTGAACAGCATGAAGAAGTTGTGTCCTGGCCTGACAGCGCGACTGCAGAAGCTGCTGGTGAAGATGCCGACTTTGGGACCGAAGCTGATTTTGTAGACCCAGCACGCGGCATTGCCGAAGAGGCCATCACAGCCGAGACGCTGGACGCGCTGACCGAAGAGGACAGCTATCTGGACGAAGACAGCCTGCGCGAGTTGGTGGCCGAGATCGTTCGCGAAGAATTGCAGGGCGCGCTTGGTGAGCGCATCACCCGCAACGTCCGTAAACTGGTGCGCCGTGAAATCCACCGGGCGCTGGCAGCACAAGACCTGCTCTGACCTCCTGCGCTACGGCATTAGGTGGCATTGGTTGCCTCCTGAGTTAAGGTCATGTCCCGTGTAAGTGGCGCGCAAGCCGAACATCAGGGCAGAGCGCTCCCGCCCGGATCGGGCATTTTTCAATTCCCTCTCCCGTTGGGCCGGGCGCAGCGCTGCGCACGGCGCGGTCGCGCTCTGGCGCGGGCTGCTGCGCCTATGTGCGGGCGCTGACGGGCTGTGACAGCTGAAGCAGTTGATCAAGATCCATGTAGCGCTCCAGATGCGTCGCGAGGTCATCCAGAGCGGCATCAACGCCATCCTCGTAGGAGGTGCGGCTTTCGTGCCCCAGATCGGCCAGAAAGGCAGCGCGGAAGGCGTCAGAACTAAACAACCCATGCAGATAAGAACCGCGCACGCGTCCATCTGGTGACGCCGCGCCCTCGGCCCGGCCATCGACGCTGAGCCAGGCGCGGTCTGTATCGGGGCCACTGGTGCGTCCCATGTGGATCTCGTAGCCAGAGACCGGCAGGTTACCGTCCCGCGTGGTGGCCTCGGTCAGGGTCACGCGCTTGTCGCCCACCATGGTTGTATGCACGTCCAGCAGGCCAAGCCCGGCCTCCTTCCCGGGGCGACCGTCGACCCCCTTCGGATCATCGATGGTCTGGCCGAGCATCTGATAGCCGCCACAAAGACCCAGCACATGACCACCGCGCCGGTGGTGGGCAAGGATGTCGATGTCCCAGCCTTGGGCGCGCAGGAAGGCGAGATCGCCAATCGTGGATTTGCTGCCGGGGATCAGTACCAGATCCGCATCGCCGGGCAGGGCGCGCCCGGGGGGCACGATCTCGACCGTCACATCCGGTTCGGCGGCCAGCGGATCCAGATCATCGAAATTCGCCATCCGCTCCAGCTGTGGCACCACCACCTTGCAGGCCCCACCCGCGCGGGAGGCGATGTCCATCATATCCTCGGCTGGCAGTTTCCAGGCGTCCCAGAACCAGGGGACAATGCCCAGCGAAGGCCAGCCGGTGCGGGCCACGATGTCGTCGCGCCCGCCGTCAAACAGGCTCAGATCGCCGCGGAACCTGTTCACGGCAAAGCCGACGATGCGTTCCAGATCCGCAGGGTCCAGCACCGCCTGGGTACCGACGATCTGCGCGATGACGCCGCCGCGGTGAATGTCACCTACCAGCACCACCGGCACCTCTGCCGCGCAGGCAAAACCCATATTGGCGATGTCGCGCGGACGCAGGTTGGTTTCCGCCGGAGAACCGGCCCCTTCGATCAACACCAGATCAGCGTCAACGGCCAGGCGGTAATAGCTGTCCAATACAGCCTCCAGCAGCCCCGATTTATCGCGCATGAAGGATCCGGCGCCCTGGGTTCCGCGCCGTTTTCCCTGGACGATGATCTGAGCGCCGGTATCGGTTTCGGGCTTCAGCAGCACCGGGTTCATATCCGTATGCGGCGCGCGCATGGCAGCGCGGGCTTGCAGCGCCTGCGCGCGGCCAATTTCGCCACCTTCGGGGGTGACAGCCGCGTTGTTCGACATGTTCTGCGGTTTGAACGGCGCCACCCGCAGGCCGCGCCGCGTATAGGCGCGCGCCAGCCCCGCGACCAGAAGCGATTTTCCGACATTGCTGCCGGTGCCTTGGATCATCAGTGCCCGTGCCGTCATGCGCCTGCCTTGCTGCTCACTCTTGTTCGCGCAGACAGTTGCAATGTGGGCGGGCGCAGGTCAACGGCAATCGAAAGCATTGCCTGATCGGATGGCCGGGCAGGGGCCTGCGGAAGCTGTGCGAAGATATTGGGGGGCAGGAGGTGCACACCAGGTGCACAGGAGGTGTACGGAAAGCGCAGGCGAAAAAAGCGGAGCCACAAAAGAAAAACGCGCCCCCCAGGACGCGCTTTTCTGTGTCTCAATGGCAGCTTAGATCAGGCAGCTTCGGCCTGTGCAGCATTGCGGCGCTCGCTTTCTTCACGCGACAGTGCGACCGAAGTCCGCACGCCACGACCGACGAATTCCATCAGCCCTTCGACCACGCGCTCGTTCGGGTCGATCCCGGCGCAGGAAAGGACTTCACGGCCATCGCGAGAGCGCGCCCACCGCGCGATCTGCTCGGGGCCGTTCCCGTATTTCTTGTCGTCAGCGATGGCGTCGTCCAATGCGGCCAGCACCACGGCGGCAAAAAGTTTGCGTGCGCGGTTGCCTTGCTCGTTATTGTAAGCGGTGCCGTCAACGAAATCTCGCATCCCGTTTCCTTTGTTGTTCTTGCTATTGCAATTTCGGCGTGGCGCTCCTTATGACGGAACTATGACGATTCGGATAGCCCGTAGATGCATAGCTTTCATGCGATTTGTGCATAGCTTGCCGGGGGTGCCCACGAGATATCGTTGTCTTGCCAGCCGAGTCCACGCCAGATATAGGGGCAGTTAAGAGTTCATCAACCACCCGAGAGGGATTTTTCCGATGCCCAAGATCAACGGTAACGAAATCCGCCCTGGCAATGTTCTGGAGCACAACGACGGTCTGTGGGCCGCTGTGAAGGTCGATCACGTCAAACCCGGCAAGGGCGGCGCCTTTGCTCAGGTCGAACTGCGCAACCTGCGTAACGGCTCCAAGCTGAACGAGCGGTTCCGCAGCGCCGACAAGGTCGAACGTGTGCGCCTTGAGCAGAAAGACCAGCAATTCCTGTATGAAAACGACGGAATGCTCGTGTTCATGGACACCGAGACTTATGAGCAGATCGAACTGCCCGCCGATCTGCTGGGTGATCGTCGGCCGTTCCTGCAGGATGGCATGACCATCGTTGTCGAGTTCTACGAGTCCGAAGCTCTGAACGCCACCGTGCCGCAGAAGGTCACCTGCAAGATCGTCGAAACCGAGCCGGTTGTAAAAGGCCAGACGGCTGCGAATTCCTTCAAGCCTGCGATCCTTGATAATGGTGTCAAAGTCATGGTGCCGCCCTTCGTCGGTCAGGACGAGATGATCGTGGTGAACACCGAAACCATGGAATACTCCGAGCGCGCCTGATCCGGCCCTGCTGCATTGACGCTATAATGCCCCGCGCAGTCCTGCGCGGGGTTTTCTTTTGCATAACGTTTTTGCGTTCTTTGCGGTCAGTCGAGCGACAGGCTGAAGCCGCAGACATCCATCATCTTGCCATAGGCCGCCGTGAACCCGGCGAGAGAGGCGCGGAAGATGGTGCGTCCACCCGCCTCGATCACCATGCTGCTGCCCTTTTTCATGGCCTTCAGGATCGGCCGGTTGTTGGGCAGGTTGATCGCGGCCTCGGCATGCGCAAGACCTTCATTCGTGAGCGTGACGAAGGCGGCGCCGGAAAAGATGGTGCCGGTGTCGACGCGGAACTGGATGACCTGACCGTCCTGCATCTGCGTGGTGTAATGGCGCGGCGCGGTTTCGCTGATCACCGGGTATGGATAGAAATCCGGCGGACCGGCATCGCCGTCCGACACCTCAAGGCGCAGCACCGGGTCGCCATCGCCGCCGGTTGAGGCCGCACAGGTGCGGCGCAGGTCTTCGCCAGTGTCGATCTGTTCGCTCCAAACGCGCCAGTCCTTGTATTCCCAGTAATCGGCTGCACCTGCCTGCAAGGGCAGGCTGGTCAGGGCCAGCAGAAAAATCGCGCGCATGTGATGAATTCCCTCAGTGATACCGTCGCCGCCATAACATGCCGACGTCTGAGTATCTAAACCCAACAGGTTAAATGAGGCTTGCGTGCTATAGGGCCGCCTATTCGGACCAGGAGAGCCGGGCCTCGCCCGCCTGCAAGTCTTTGTCCCTGGCACGGTCATAGCGCAGATAGGCAATTGCCTTGCCACCGCTTTGCGTGAAAAGGGTGCCTGCGGCCTTGTCTCCGGCGGTGATATCGGTGCCCACGGGGGCAGACCCTTCGATTTCCACGATCTGCAGCCCCTTACGCAGCTCGGTCTTGTGTTTCATCCGGGCGGTCACCTCTTGCCCGACATAGCAGCCTTTGCGGAAATCGACCCCGTTCAGCGCCTCGAACCCGGCCTCAAGGATATAGCTGTCCGGCGTCAGTTCGACGCCGCTTTCGGGTATGCAATGGGCGATGCGCAGCGCATCCCAGTCGCTGCCGTCATCGCCGCCCTCGGCGCCATAAAGGCGCCAGCCCATATCCGGGTGGCGCGGATCGGAAAAGGCGCCTTCGGGGGCGGGGCCGGTGCCTCGGCGCACCTGCAGATCCGTGACCTCGATCTGAACATCTGCACGCAGGCGGTACATCGACAGGCGTTTCATCAGCCCTTCGGCCAGATCCGCGTCTACATCCAGCAACACATCTGCACCGTCAGGGGCCAGAAAGAAATCGGCCAAATATTTGCCCTGCGGCGTCAGCATCGCGGCATAGACCAGCACGTTCTGGTCCAGTTTTGCGACATCGTTGGTGACCAGCCCCTGCAGGAAGTCACGGGTGTCGGGGCCGGACAGGCGAAGAATTGTGCGGGCACTCATGTCTGTTCTCCAGTTGATGGGGGCGGATCAGCAGATCACCATGTTCTTGTTTCAGCAAGTGATATAGAAATCACAGCCGAGTTGAACAGGAAACTGCCCATGCCCGCTCCGATCAGTATCGTGATCCCGACACTCAATTCCGAGGCGGAACTGCCCGGCTGCCTTGAGGCGCTGATGGAGGGGTTGGCCTCAGGACTGATCCGGGAGTTGGTGATCTCGGATGGCGGATCGCAGGATCACACGGCCACCATCGCCGAAGAGGTCGGTGCCGAACTGCTGAGCGGCGCGCCGTCGCGGGGCGGACAGCTGCGCCGGGGCTGCGAAGCGGCACAAGGCGACTGGCTGCTGATGCTGCACGCCGATACCCGACTGTCCGCGGGCTGGAGTGATGAGGTGTCCCGCCATCTGGAGCAGGGCGAAGGCAGGCCGGGGTATTTCCGCCTTGCGTTTCGGGCCCGTGGGCTGCGCCCCGCGCTGGTGGCAGGCTGGGCGAATCTGCGGGCGCGTCTGTTTGGTCTGCCTTATGGCGATCAGGGTTTGCTTGTGCGCCGCAGCGATTATCAGGCGGCCGGAGGCTACCCCGATCAGCCCCTGATGGAGGATGTCGCTCTGGCGCTGCGTCTGAAGGGCCTTGTTGAGATCCCGGTGCGGGCGCAGACCTCGGCCGCACGATATGAGCGCGACGGCTGGCTGCGGCGTGGCGCCCGCAATCTCTGGACGCTCACGCGCTATGCCCTTGGCGTCAGCCCAGAGCGGCTGGCGCGGGCCTACCGCAAATAACCCTCTGCTTCTTTACCGGAAGACCCGGCGCCAGACACGCCGGAACAGGCCGGATTGATCCGCAGACTGCTGCGCCGCCAGAGGCTGCGCCATATTGAGGTCTTCGCGTTCTACCAGCGTCTTGCCGTCCTGGAATTGCAGGCGATAGAGATCGGCGTAGATCCCACCGCGCTCCAGCAGCTCGGCATGGGTGCCCTGATCCATCACCTCGCCGCGCTCCATCACCACGATCTTGTCCGCGTTGCGGATGGTGGACAGGCGGTGGGCGATGACCAGCGTGGTGCGCCCGCCCGACAGCCGGTCCAGCGCCTGCTGCACGACCTTTTCCGATTGCGCGTCCAGCGCCGAGGTCGCCTCGTCTAGCAGCAGCACTGGCGTGTCGCGTAGCAGGGCGCGCGCGATCACCACCCGCTGCCGCTGTCCCCCCGACAAGGCAGAGCCGCGCGGGCCAACAAGAGTCTCAAGACCATTGGCCAGCTTGGGCAGGAAGTCGGACACATGGGCGGCGTCCAGAACTTCTTTCAGGCGCTCCTCGCTGACATCCGTGCGTCCCAGAAGGATGTTTTCCCGCAGGGTTTCATCAAACAGCAGCGCCTCTTGCGAGACCACCGAGAATAGGCCGCGCAGGTCCTCGAAGGCGAGATCGCCCACCGGGGTGCCGCCAATCGTGACCAGTCCGGATTGCGGATCGACCAGCCTTGTCAGCAGGTTGAAAATGGTGGATTTACCGGCGCCCGAGGCCCCGACAAGCGCCGTGGTCTTGCCCGGCTCGGCGATCAGAGACAGGTCCTTCAGGATCGTGGTGTCACCATAGTTCAGCGTGACGTGATCCAAACGCACCTCGGGCAGGCCCTTTGGCGCGGCCACGGGTTTCACCGGCGGCAGCAGCTTGATCGGCGCGTCCAGTAACTCCTTGATGCGCTCCATCGCGGCGGCGGCGCTTTGCCAGGTGCCGCTGATCGAGGCGAGGCGGCGCATCGGGTCAAAGGCCAGACCGATGGCGGTGAAGAAGCTCATGAACTGGCCGACAGTCTTTTCGCCGGTGATGATTTCCTGGCCGCCATAAAGAACTACGCCCATGACACCGAGACCGGCCATGATATCGATCATGCCGGTGATCGAGGCGGTGCCAAAAGAGGCACGCACTTCGGAGCGTACGAATTGGTCCATATGGGTGCTGAACCGGCGCGCCTGATACTGTTCCAGGCTGTTCAGCTTGATCGGCACGATGCCGTGGAAAATCTCGTCCAGCCGCGTCGCCAGCGAAGCACCAAGATCGCGCGCGGTGGCGGCTTTCTTGCGGACATAGCGTTGCAGTGCCGAGATCGGCAGCAACAACAGGGGCAGGCCGATCAGCATGATCGCGGTCCAGCGCCAGTCGACGCTGATGGCAACGCCAAGGACGGCCACCATCTGTGCCATGTCGCGCCCCGCACCGGTGATCAGCGCTTGCCAGACCTGATTGATCGCCATGACGTCGCTTTGAACACGCTGGATCAGGAAGCCCGGCGGGTGCACCTGGTGAAAGGCTGGATCCTGACGGATCAGCCGGTCCAGCATGTCCTTGCGCATATGCGCAGCCGAGGTCTGCGAGATCTTCGACAGAATGACCTTCTGGCAGACGCTGGCGACACCGCGCAGCGAGAAGATGATCAGAAAGGCCAGGCTGACCCAGAACAGGGCGTCGGAATTTCCGGCGACAAAGACCAGATCGAACATCGGCTGCATCATGTAGCTGAGCGCACCAACAGTGCCGCCTTCGATCAGCATAAAGACCACCGCAAGGCCCAGCAGGCCCATGTAATGGCGCAGATAACCGCGCCACAGCCAGATGATCAGCTCTTTCGACGAGGTGTGTTTGCGGGTCATGCAGGACGGTTCCGGCTGGTGTATTTGCAGGATGTGCGGGTCATGCGGCGCTTTCTGTTTTTGACCCGGGCCATTTAAGCAGCTGAGGCTTTAGGCGCAAGCTTTGCGCCATGCCCGGTTGATGGGCAGTCCCGTTGCGCTGCACCCATTGTGGAATTGACCTTCCTCTGCCGCATTGTACTGTACCGGAAATTTGAGCGCGAACCGGCCCCAGGCCCAGGGTTCCATTGCAGGGAAGATCAAAAATGAGCGGGACTTTAAACCTATCGGCAGGGCGATCCTATCTGGCGATCCCGGGACCTTCGGTTATTCCGGATCAGGTGCTGCAGGCGATGCACCGTCCGTCACCCAATATCTACGCGGGTGAGCTGGTGGATATGACCGCGACACTGATCCCGGATCTGCGCCGGGTGGCGCGCACGAAGCATCACGCGGCGATCTACATCTGCAACGGTCATGGCGCCTGGGAGGCGGCCCTTTCGAATGTGCTGCAACCGGGGGACAAGGTGCTGGTCCCGTCCTCGGGGCGGTTTGCTATCGGTTGGTCGGAAATGGCTGAGGGGCTGGGCATTGACGTGGAGGTCATCGATTTTGGCAACCATGCGCCCTGGGATCTGGCCCGTGTGGCCGAGCGGCTGAAGGCGGATACCAGCCATCAGATCAAGGCGGTGCTGGGGGTGCATGTCGATACCTCCAGTTCGATCCGTAACGACGTACCCGGCCTGCGCGCAGTTCTGGATGCGGAGCAGCACCCGGCGCTGTTGATGGCCGATTGCATCGCCTCGCTGGGCTGTGACCGGTTCGAGATGGACGACTGGGGCGTCGATGTCATGGTCACCGGCAGCCAGAAGGGGCTGATGGTCCCGGCGGGGCTGGCCTTCGTGTTCTTCAACGACAAGGCCGCTGCGGTGCGCGCCGCGATGCCGCGGGTCAGCCGCTACTGGGACTGGACCCCGCGCGCCAACCCGGAAGAGTTCTACCAGTATTTCGGCGGCACCGCGCCGACCCATCATCTTTATGGGCTGCGGGCCTCGCTCGACATGATCCACGCCGAAGGTATCGAAAACGTCTGGGCACGGCATGCGCAGCTGGCCCGTGCGATCTGGGCGGCGTGTGAGGCCTGGGGGCAGGACGGACCCATGGCAATGAACGTGACCGATCCCGCGCTGCGTTCTCATGCGGTGACGGCACTGCGTTTGGGCGGATCGCGCGCGACGCAGCTGCGCGAGTGGCTGGAGCAGACCCTGGGGCTGACATTGGGGATCGGTCTTGGCATGGCGCCGCCGCGCAGCCCGGAATGGCACGGGTTCTTCCGGCTGGGCCATATGGGCCACCTGAACGGTCACATGGTCATGGGGCTTCTGGGTGGTATCGAGGCGGGCCTGCGCGCCCTTGATATTCCCCACGGCGCGGGGGCGCTGGATGCGGCGGCTGCAGTTCTGTCCGAAGCCGGGCAACAGGCGTCCTGAGAGGGCGTGAGCCAAAAAAGTTGATCAGGCGGGGTCTTGTCCCCGTCTGAGGTCAGGCTCGCGTTTCAGGTTCTCATCTCGAGGCGCGTGATCATGTGGTTGATCAGCGCGGCCAGTAGCAACACCGGCACCATGCCGTAGAGCAGCCAGAGGGTGAAAAAGATCCACGGCATGTTGATGCCGGCAAAACGCAGGGTGGTTTCCAGCAGATCCGGTGCCTGCGCTGCCGCCTGATGCGGGCGTTTCCGTGCGGTCTTGTCCTGTTGCATGGTGCAGTTCCCAAACGCGATGTGACGTGGTTCGGGCTCAAGACTGACATAATTCGGTGAATGCGGCGTAAAGCGCCCTGCGGCCGGTCAGTCGCAGGGTTTTGGGCGATACCCTTCACTCAGGCTTGTCGGGCGCGCTCCAGCGCGATGGGCAGCGCCTTGGCAAAGGCGTCCAGATCCTGGGGCCGACCACAGCTTACGCGGATGCAGCGGTTTTGCGGCGCGGCGAAGGGCATGCGCACAAAAACACCCTGATCCACCAGGCCGTCCAGTACCGCCTTGGCAAAGGCTCCGTCCTGTCCGCAATCAATAGCAACGAAATTGGTGGCCGAGGGTAGGGCAGTCAGCCCGTTCTCACTGGCGATCTCTCCAATGCGGGTCCGGGCCACTGCGATCTCATTCGTCACATGCGCAAGCCAGTCCTGATCTAGCAGCGCCGCCAATGCGCCCGCTTGCGCCATGCGGTTCATGCCGAAATGGTTGCGCACCTTGTTGAAGGCCGAAATCAGATCCGCCTGCGCCATGGCATAGCCAACGCGGGCGCCCGCCATGCCATAGGCCTTGGAAAAGGTGCGCATGCGGATGACGCGGGTATCGTTGATGTCGATCGGCGCTGCGGTGCCTTCGGGCGCGCATTCCACATAGGCTTCGTCCAGCAACAGCAGGCAGCCATCTGGCAGGTGATCCAGTGCGGCAACGATATCGGCGCCGCTGTGCCAGCTGCCCATCGGGTTGTCGGGGTTGGCAAGGTAGACCAGCTTGGCATCGACCTCCGCCGCCTTGGCAAACAGGGCCTCGGGATCTTCGTGGTCGTCGCGATAGGGGACCGTATGCAGTGTGCCGCCAAAGCCCGCGACGTGGTAATTAAATGTCGGATAGGCGCCCAGCGATGTCACTACGTGATCGCCGCTGGTCACCAGCAGGCGTACCAGATAGCCAAGCAGCCCGTCGATGCCTTCGCCGACCAGAATATTCTCAGGCGCGACGCCGTGGAACCTCGCGAGTTCCATGCGCAGATCATAGCTTTGCGCGTCGCCGTATTTCCAAATCTCGCCCGCTTCGGCCTGCATCGCGGCAATCGCCTTGGGCGAGGGGCCAAAGATGTTCTCATTGGCGCCAAGGCGGGCGGCAAAGGGCGCGCCGCGCTCACGCTCCTGCGTTTCGGGGCCAACAAAGGGCACGGTTGCAGGCAGGGACTGGGTAAGCGGGGTATAACGAGGTGTGGTCATGCGGGCAGATAACGTGAACCGGCCCGCCGCATCAAGTGGGCATGGCGGCAGCGAATGTCGCAGGTTCTGCGGGTGGCAAGCCTTGCAGAGGGCGCCCGGGCAGCGCAGACTGGCGCCAGTTTTGGGAGAATTTAACGATGCGCATTTTTCTGGGCGTGCTGGCGCTGGGGCTGGCCTACCTTCTGTTCTGGCCGGTACCGGTCGAACCTGTGTCCTATGACCCGCCCAAGGGGCCGGGTTTTACCGGAGAGTTTGAGGAAAACACCGCCCTTGAGGGCGCGCAAAAGGTGGTCCTGCCCAATGGCGCCATCGGTCCCGAAGATCTGGCGGTGATGCCGGATGGGACGGTCTACACCACCGATCTGGATGGGAACCTTTATCGCATTGATGGCGACCAACCCGAATTGGTGGAGGCGCTGGGCGGGCGGCCGCTGGGGCTGAAGGCCGGGCCGGATGGTGCGCTTTATATCGCCGACAGTTTCCGTGGCATCATGCGCTGGAACGGCCCCGGCACGCTGGAAACCCTGGTGAGCGAGATTGACGGTGCCCCGGTGATCTATGCCAACCAATTGGATGTGGCGCGCGATGGCACGATCTATTTCTCCAATTCCTCGGACCGGTTCGACGCGGAGACCATGGGCGGCACCAAACCCACCTCGGTGCTGACCGTCTGGGAACAGTCCGACACGGGCTACGTGGCCCGCCGCACACCTGATGGCACGGTTGAGAAGATCGCCACCGGGTTTGTCTATACCAACGGTGTTGCCCTGTCGCCGGATGAGGATTTCCTGCTGATCAATGAAACAGGCCGCGCCCGGGTGCACCGGTTGTGGTTGACCGGTCCCAACGCCGGGCAGCAGGAACTGTTTCTCGGCAATCTGCCGGGCTATCCGGATAACCTTGAGGCGCAGGGTGATGGCACCTTCTGGCTGGCCTTTGCAAGCCCGCGCGTGCCGTCCGAAGTGCTGATGCCCTATCCCTTCCTGCGCAAGGTGCTGTGGCGGCTGGGACCGAAGGTGCGCCCAGCGCCGATCCATCGCGGCATGATCATGCAGTTCGATGCGGATGGTAACATTCTACGCACCCTTCAGGATCCTGCGGGCGGGCTGGGGATCACCACTGGCGGGCGCATTGTCGGGGACCAGCTTTATGTGATGACGCTGGACAGTGACAGCTTCGCGCGGCTGCCAGTTGCGGATCTGCCGCCGATCCGGCCCTAGGCGGGTTCGGCTCGGTCCAATCTGCCCCGGCGTTAGTCTGGATCGCGGCGGCGTTGCGGTGCAGTCTGGCGCAAACCGAAAGCAGGAGGAGCCGCAGATGGCACGGGTATCCGTCGAGTACAAAGACCACATCGCCCATGTGACGCTGACGCGCGGGGACAAGATGAACGCGCTGGACGACGAGATGATCAAGGGGATCATCGCCGCCGGGCACGAGGTTGCAGCCTCCAAGGCGCGGGCCGTGGTGCTGGCGGGGGAGGGTAAGGCGTTTTGCGCCGGGCTTGATCTGATGAGCTTTGCCAAGATGGGGCAGATGGATCCCGAAGAGTGGCTGATGGCCCGCAGTTTTGACGATGCCAACGAGGTGCAGGAGGTCGCGATGGCCTGGCGCCGGGTACCGGTGCCGGTGATCGCGGCCGTGCAGGGCGTCTGCTTTGGCGGCGGTTTGCAACTGGCGCTGGGCGCGGATATCCGCATTGCCGCACCCGATGCGCGGTTTTCGGTGATGGAGATGAAATGGGGTATCGTGCCCGATATGGGCGGCATGGCGCTGTTGCCCCGGCTGTTGCGCTCGGACGTGCTGCGACGCCTGACCTATACCGCCGAAGTGTTCGAGGCTCCGCAGGCGCTGGACTGGGGGCTAGTGACCGAAGTGTCCGACGATCCCCTTGCCGCTGCGCAGGCGCTGGCGGCAGAGATCGCAGGCAAGAACCCCGAAGGCATCCGCGCGGCCAAACGGCTGATCGGTGTGGCCGAAACCGCCGATCAGGCCACAGTGCTGATGGAGGAAAGCCGCGAGCAGGTGGCCCTGATCGGCACGCCCAACCAGATGGAGGCCATTGCGGCGCAGATGCAGAAACGCCCGCCGCAGTTCAAGGACTGATAGGCGCGCCCTGAGGCGGCAACGGCGCCTTGTGCAACAGCTTGGGCCAGATGGCATTGACCGCGGTGAGATCCTGAACCCCGAGCCCGGACAGGCAGGCGATGCTTGTCCGCTCAGGGTTTTCGGAGATGCCCGCCTCCAGCGCCGCACCGACTTCGGTCAGATCTGTCGCGGCCATCAGTCCGGATCGGATCGCACGGTGCGGCGCGCCAAAAGCCAGGCCTGACGCGCGCGCATCGACAAAGACCTGCGCCTGCGACAGGGCCACGGGATCAATTTCGCATTTGGTTTCGTCGTCTGATCCGACCGAAGTGATATGTTGGCCGGGGCTGAGCCAATCGGCATGGATCAGCGGTTTTTTTGCTCCGGTGGCGGTCAGGATCACATCGGAGGACCGGACGGCCTGTTCCAGATCATCGGCGACCTCAAACTGCACCCCAGCAAATTGTGCCTGCAACTTATCCACCAGCGCCTGCGCCTTGGCCCGCACCCGCCCCCAGACCTGAACCGAGGTCACGGGACGTACCAAAAGCAGCGCCTCAACCTGCAGCCGCGCCTGCGTGCCGGTGCCGATGACGACGGCGTGTTGCGCCCGGTCGGCGACCAGAAGATCGGCCACGACCGCGCCAGCGGCGGCGGTCCGGTAATCCGAGATCAGATGATCATCTTGCAGGATAGCAACTGGCCTGCAGGTCTGGCTGTCGAACACCGCGATCATTCCGCTCGACGGCGGTGCGCCGATGTTGGCGAGATCCTGCGACCATCCCGCCATCTTGACCGTGAAAATGCGGCAGCCTGCAAGCGTCGCGGATTTCACATGAATGTCTGCGCCCGGTGATGGGTAGAGCACCTGCACAGGCGCTGTTGCCGTCCCTTCGGACAGCGCGCGAAAGGCCTGTTTCGCGGAGGGGATCAGATCCGCGACAGACATATGGGGATGAATATCCTCTGCGGTGTAGATCGGGATCATGGCGCGCTGATCTCTCCGGTTCCTACAAAGGCAACCTCGCCCGCAACGGTGACATGGCTGATGGCATCAGGGGTGCCATAGGGGGTCACGAGCAGGGCGCTGGGCCGTCCGATGTAGTGGCCTTGCGTCAGGGTAAAGGTGTGGTCCGCCTGCGCCAGTCCGTGTTTCAATGCATAGGCGCCGATGACACCAGCGGCACTGCCGGTGGCGACGTCCTCAAGCAGACCGTCGTTGTTCCAGTGGCGGCCTTCGAAGGTTTCCGTGTTGAAAAGGTAAGCGAATTCGGCGCCAACGGTCCGCAGCCTGTCCTCAAGATCAGGAGCCATGATCCGGGCGTCACGTAGTCCGCCGGTCACGGGGACCACCAGGTATTTCAACCCAGTCGATATGATTTCAAGCGGCAGGGGCGACAGGTCACCAGTGGACAGGTTGAAGGCTTCGGCGAAGGCGGTGCGGCTGTCGTCCGGCGCGGTGCCCAGGAAATCGGGCTGTCCCTGATCCAGCGTTCCGAAATAGCGTCCGGCGCGGGCCATGGTGGTCACGCGCACTGTTCGGCCGCCCTGCAGGGCGAAGGTCCAGGTTTTTTGCCCGGGCGCCCCGCATTGCATATGAAGGCTACAGGCCGCTCCGATGATCGGATGGCCGGCAAAGGGCAGTTCCTCGCTCAGGTCAAAGACCCGCGCTTCGATCCGGCCTTCGGTTTCCGTCAGGAAGATGGATTCGAAATGGCGCAGCTCTTGCGTCATGGTCAGCATTTGTGCGGCGCTGAGGCCCGTACTGTCGGGAAAAACCGCAAGACTGTTGCCGGAGTAGGGGCGGGATGCGAAGACATCACAATGGACAAAGTTGTAAGAGCGGTTGCGCTGTGACATGACTGACCTGCATAGCGGAGAATCTATATAGATGAGTGACTATATATCTGCTGATTTGCTGTCAACGGCGACCGCGTTGAAGGCTTTGGCCAATGAGAACCGGCTGCAGATTCTGCACTGGCTCAGCGATCCGGAGCAGCATTTCCCGCCGCAGGAGGATGGTGATCTGGTCAGGGACGGGGTCTGTGTGGGGTTCATCACCGAAAAGATCGGGCTGAGGCAGCCGACCGTGACGAACCATATGCGCGTCCTGCAAGAGGCCGGGCTGGTGACCAGCAAGAAGATCAAGAACTGGGTGTTCTACAAACTGGTCCGCAGCCGCGCCGATGCGATTCTGGCCGATACCGCCCGCCTGTGGGAAGAACCGGAATAGGCCACAAGTCACCAGGGCAGTGATCGCACTGCGGGATATTGAGACGGATCAAGGACGCCCCAAGTAAAACCGATCAGACAAAACTCATGAAACCGCTGCTGCTTATCCTTGTTTATATCTTCGTGGTCACACTGCCGCTGGGAGTGTCTTGGCTCTCTGGGGCTCCGCCGCGAATCTTTGCAGCGGAACTGGGCACCGGGCTGGGGATGCTCGCCTATGCCATGATCCTGGTCGAATTCGTCTTGTCTGGCCGGTTCAGGCGGGTGTCGTCCGAGATCGGTATGGATGTGACCATGCGGTTTCATCAGGTCATGGCGCGGGTGGCGCTGGTGTTTGCGCTGGTGCATCCGTTTTTCTACGGCGGCAGCCTTGTCGGCGGGCAACGGCCCTGGGACCAGACGCGGGTTTTGACCGTGACGACCGATTTTTCCGCCCTGTCGACCGGGATTGTCGCCTTCCTGCTGCTGCCCACACTGGTGGCGCTGGCTGCCTTTCGCACGCAGCTGGATTACAAGTACGAGACCTGGCGCCTGATGCACGGGGTTGGCGCGGTGCTGATCGCCGGTGCCTTGATGCATCATGCTCTGGCAGCGGGGCGCTACAGTGCTGACCCTGCCATGGTCTGGCTCTGGGGTGGGATGACCGCCGTGGCGGTGGGGTCGCTGGTCTGGGTCTATGTGGTTGAGCCGCTGCGGGCGCGGCCCTGGCGGGTGGCCAAGATCAAACGCCTGACGCCCCGGCAATGGGGCCTGACCCTGAGGCCGGAAGGGCACGATGGGCTGCGCTACAAGGCCGGGCAGTTTGCCTGGCTGAGCATTGGTCACTCGGCCTTCTCGCTTGATGAAAACCCGTTCTCGATCAGCTCCGCCCCGGCTGCGGGGGCAGAGGTGTCTTTCGTGATTAAGGAGCTTGGCGATTTCACTGGCTCTCTGGATCAGGTGAAGCCGGGTATGCGCGCCTATCTGGATGGTCCCTATGGCAGCATGTCCGTGGAGGGGCGGTCAGAGCCAGGGATCGCATTGATCGCGGGCGGCGTTGGTATCGCACCGATGCTGAGCATTCTGAACCAGATGCGCCTGACCGGGGATTCGCGCCGGGTCCGATTGATCTACGGCAACCGCCTTGAAGAGCAGATCGTGTTCAGGGAGGACCTGCCGCGCGAGGATACGATTCTGGTACTGTCAGAGCCACCTGTGGGCTGGCAGGGGGAGACCGGGATGATCGGCCCAGACCTGTTGGATGGGAGTTTCACGGATGATGAGTTTGCAGAGTGGCTGTTCGTTCTCTGCGGGCCGCCGATCATGATGGATACGGTCGAGGATCACCTGATCGCATGTGGCGTCTCATCCGGCCGAATCCTGTCAGAAAGGTTCGACTATGGCTGAGTTCCTGCGAAACCGACCAATGCGGCGCCGGGTGGCTCTGGCGATCCGGGCGGTGGTCATTGTGACCCTGTTGGCGCTGCTGGTCTTTGTCCTGCGATAGGGTGGAGCGCCCTTGTCAGTCCAGATCCGTCCAGGGCCAGGGTTTGACCTTGCTGGCGGCGGTCTGATAGCGCGCCGCCTTTGCGACCCAGATGCCAAGGTCCGTGCCGAACTCCGCCAGCCGTTCGTTTGGCTGCTTGTTGTTGAGCAACATCACCACGAACTGAATGACAGTCACCACGCCTAGCACCGTCTGCGCCAGTGAGATCAGGACGGCGATGATCAGCATGTAGATCAGCCGTGTCAGCAGGCCATCCTCGCCCTCGGGTTCAAATTGTTCGCCGTGCAGACGGCCATCAATCTTGTCGTCGTCACTCTGTGCCATCGTAAATCCCGCTGGATGGTTCCTGCTGCAAATCATCACGCCCGTGGCTGTTACCCGGAGCTGCAATACTAGAAACAGGATTTCACATCCGGGACAAAAGGAAAAGGCCGCGCCTGATATCAGACGCGGCCCGGATCTTTTGCTGTTAGCGCGCCTTACAGCGACGCGTCAT
Source organism: Phaeobacter gallaeciensis (assembly GCF_001678945.1). Taxonomy (NCBI): domain Bacteria; kingdom Pseudomonadati; phylum Pseudomonadota; class Alphaproteobacteria; order Rhodobacterales; family Roseobacteraceae; genus Phaeobacter; species Phaeobacter gallaeciensis. The sequence continues at coordinate 892,829 of NZ_CP015124.1, read as the reverse complement.
AGATCTTGGAAATATTCGCGCCAAGGGCGGCATTATACTCCGCATCGCTCATCGACACATTCAGACCTTCGGTCAGCGCGCGGCTGAAGGAGGCGATCATCTTGGGGTTCTGGGATAGTTTCGCGCAGGCATCGTCGGTGCTGTAGCCGCCGGAGAGGGCAACAACGCGCACCACCTCGGGGTGGTCGGCCAGATCATCATAAAGACCGGCTTCATTCGGGATGGTCAGCTTCAGCGCAACCTTGGTGCCGCTCGGCAGGGCGTCGAGCGCGGCTTTCAGCTCGGTCTTCAGGATGGCTTCGGCTTCGGCCTTGGTCGCGGAGTGGATATCGACCTCGGGCTCGATGATCGGAACCAGTCCGGCGGCGGCGATCTGCTTGCCCACTTCGAACTGCTGGGCGACCACATTCTTGATTCCGGTTTCGTTGGCTTCCTTGATGACCGAGCGCATCTTGGTGCCGAAGATCCCCGCTGCCACGGCCCGCGCCAGAAGCGCGTCCAGATCAGGCATCGGTTTCATCATCTGGGCGCCGTCCTGTTCGTCGGCCAGCCCCTTGTCCACCTTCAGAAAGGGCACGACGCCGCATTTTTCCCACAGGTACACCGGCACGGGAATGCCGTCGATGGCGTTGTCCATGGTCTTTTCAAACAGGATCGCACCAAGGATCTTGTCGCTGCTGAAATCCGGCGCGGTGATGATGCGGGCGCGCATCTTCTGGATTTCGTCGAACATCTCGTCGTCGTTGGAATAGGCGTCTTCCATCACCCCGTATAGCGCCAGCGCCTTGGGGGTGGAGCCGCCCGACTGATCCAGAGCTGCAATGAAGCCCTTGCCCTTTGCGATACGGTCAAACTGTTCCTGCTTGGTGGACGTCTCTTGCGCCATGGGTCGGGATCTCCGCAAATACTGTTGGACTATTGCAGACCGTCTATACCGTGCCCGTGATCAGAAACAACTGGCCTGTCATACGGTTGCGCTAACAGTGTGTGCGATTGCGCTAACGGAAGAAGGATTTGCGCGCATCCCGCGCCATGCCCCAGCGCAGTTCCAGATCGGCGATGCGGGCCATGGCGGCGCGGCGCTCCTCTGTATCAGTCAGGGTGGCGTATTCTGCCCGGGCTGCGTCGAGTTCTTTCTTGAGCGTGAATTCTTCGGGAACCGCGCCTGCCTCGGCCATCACCCGCAATCCCGCCGCAAGGCCGGGGTCAACCAGCTCCTGTCCGGTGCGGTCGGGCAGGGGTTTGCCTTCGCCCTCAAGGCCCGAGAGCTGTCCCCGGGCACTGGCCGAGCGGATCTGATCTTCGATGAGTTTGCGAAAGGCCCGTATCATGAGTGGCAGAATGGGGTGGGCCGCAGCCAGTTGCAAGAACGGTATAGTGTCGCGGCGACAGTGCAGGGTGAAATGCAAAACGGCAGACGTTTAGGTCTGCCGTTTGCTGAATTTGGTTTGTCACTCTGGTTTTAAACCAGACGCGAGGTTTCCTTGGCCGCGCGCACGAAGTCCTTGAACAGGGGGTGCGGCGCAAAGGGTTTGGATTTCAGTTCCGGGTGGAACTGCACGCCGATGAACCAGGGATGGTCGGACCATTCCACGATTTCCGGCAGGCGGCCATCCGGTGACATGCCGGAGAATTTCAGCCCGCAGGCTTCCAGCTGGTCCTTGTATTTGATGTCCACCTCATAGCGGTGGCGATGACGTTCCTCGATGTGGGTGCTGCCATAGACTTCGGCCACTTTGGAGCCTTCGGCCAGCGTGGCATCATAGGCGCCCAGACGCATGGTGCCACCCTTGTCGTCATCGGCCTTGCGACTGACCTTGTGGTTGCCCTGTACCCATTCCTTGAGGTGATAGACGACGGGTTCAAACCGTTTCTTGCCTGCCTCGTGGTCGAATTCCTCAGAACCGGCCTCGGTGATCCCGGCCACATTGCGGGCGGCCTCGATTACCGCCATCTGCATGCCGAGGCAGATCCCCAGATAGGGAACATTATGCTCGCGTGCATATTGGGCCGCCTTGATCTTGCCTTCGGTTCCGCGTTCGCCAAATCCGCCGGGTACCAGAATCGCGTGGAACCCCTGCAGGTGCGGCGTGGCGTCCTCACGGTCGAACAGTTCGGCGTCGACCCACTCGATCTTGACCTTGACGCGGTTGGCCATGCCGCCGTGGGTCAGGGCCTCGGCGATGGACTTATAAGCGTCTTCCAGCTGGGTGTATTTGCCCACGATGGCAACCTTCACTTCGCCTTCGGGGTTGTAGATGCGGTCGGCCACATCGTCCCAGCGCATCAGATTGGGTTTGGGGGCCGGGGCAATGCCGAAGGCATCCAGAACCGCCTGATCCATGCCCTCGCGGTGGTAGGCCAGCGGCGCCTCGTAGATGGATTTCAGATCCTGCGCGGCGATGACGCTGTCGGGGCGCACGTTGCAGAACAATGCGAGCTTCTCGCGCTCTTTCTTCGGAATAGGGCCTTCGGAGCGGCAGACGAGAATGTCAGGCGCCAGACCGATGGAGCGCAGTTCCTTCACCGAGTGCTGGGTTGGCTTGGTTTTCAGCTCGCCCGATGCCTTGATATAGGGCAGCAGGGTCAGATGCATGAAGATACACTGACCGCGCGGTTTGTCCTGGCTGAACTGACGGATTGCTTCGAAGAAGGGCAGGCCTTCGATGTCACCCACGGTGCCGCCGATCTCGCAAAGCATGAAATCGACCTCGTCCTCGCCGATCGAGATGAAGTCCTTGATCTCGTTGGTGACGTGCGGGATCACCTGAATGGTCTTGCCGAGGTAGTCGCCACGGCGCTCCTTCTCCAGCACGTTGGTGTAGATGCGGCCCGATGAAATCGAGTCGGTCTTGCGCGCCGGTACGCCAGTGAACCGCTCGTAGTGACCAAGGTCGAGGTCGGTTTCTGCGCCATCGTCGGTGACGAAGACCTCGCCGTGTTCAAAGGGGCTCATCGTGCCGGGATCGACGTTCAGATACGGATCCAGCTTGCGCAGGCGAACGGAGTAGCCGCGTGCCTGCAACAATGCGCCAAGGGCTGCAGATGCCAGCCCTTTGCCAAGCGATGAAACAACGCCACCAGTGATAAAGATAAATCGCGCCATGAGTGTTCGGCTGCCCCCGTGAGAAGTCAGATTTCAGCTGCCCGACGGCCTGTAAAAACCGCAGCATCACGGGACTTTACGTATAAAGGATTCGCGCAATAAGCGCAAGGGAACCGCAAGATGCTGTTACGGTCCCCGTTTTATTTTCTAGCTGTAGTAGGTTAGTCGGCGCTGGGTACCAGCGGTGCGTTGTCGCCTTCTGCCGGAGGCAGCAGGTCGCTGCCAAGGGGCGCCGCCGGTGCCGTCTCTGCGCCGTCATCGCCAGCGGGTGCAACGATGCGGTCAGCAACCGAAGAACCTGCGGATTTCTGGGCCGCCAGAACGGTCAGGGTGATCGAGGTAACGATGAAGGCCGCTGCGAGGATCCAGGTCACTTTGCTCAGCGCCGTTGCTGCAGCGCGGCCGGTCATTGCGCCGCCACCGCCACCGCCGCCCATGCCAAGGCCGCCGCCTTCGGACCGTTGCAGCAGAACGACAGCAATCAGGCCCAGAGCCAGAAGAAGATGGATGATCAGTACAACGTTTTCCATGGGTCCCTGCGGCGGTTGGCTCAGTATCGGGCGGTAAATAGGGAAGAATGCAGACAGGGGCAAGGGCCGAGTTGGCCGGGCCGCATTCTGTCGCGCCCGAATGTGCCAAAAGAGACCGGGCCGGACGCGGGAAGCGCCCTGTTTTCGCGCCCTTCTGCGGAATTTCCGGTATTTGTGACTGGACAGAATTGGCGCCCGGGGGGCACTGTTTGACTATGCCACATGATCATTCTGACCACCCGCATGCTTTGCTGCCGCCCGATCCCGCACTGCGGGTCAAGGCGCTTGAGACGATTCTGACCCGCAAGGGGCTTATTGACCCGGCTGCACTCGATGAGATCATCGACACCTATCAGACCAAGGTGGGCCCGCAGAATGGCGCCCGCGTGGTCGCCCGCGCCTGGAGTGATCCCGCCTTCAAGGCAGCGCTTCTGGCGGATGCGGACCCGGTGTTGTCCGAACTCGGCTATTATGGCCGTCAGGGAGAACACATGGTGGTGGTCGAAAACACACCCGAGCAACATAATATGGTCGTCTGCACCCTGTGCAGTTGCTATCCGTGGCCGCTTTTGGGAATCCCGCCGGGCTGGTATAAATCGGATGCCTACCGCGCCCGCGCCGTGCGGGCGCCGCGTGCGGTGCTCTCTGAATTTGGCGTGACTCTGCCTGAAGGCACCCGGGTGCGGGTCTGGGATTCCACCGCCGAGGTCCGTTATCTGGTCCTTCCAATGCGTCCCGAGGGCAGTGAAGGACTGGACGAAGATGCGCTTGCTGCGCTTGTGACCCGCGACAGCATGGTGGGCACCGGCCTGCCGAAAACGCCTGAGGCACCCTGATGACCCGACTGCATGATATGGGCGGACGCTTTGGCGACGGGCCGGTACGGCCGGAGGGGGCGAATGCGCCGGTGTTTGCGGCAGAGTGGCATGCCCGCGCGCTGGCGGTGACGCTGGCCTGTGGCGCCCTTGGGCAGTGGAACATCGATACCTCCCGCCATGCCCGCGAAAAACTGGCGCCGCTCGATTACACCCGGTTTTCCTACTATGAAATCTGGCTTGCTGCGCTCGCGGATCTTCTGGTCCAGAAGGGTGTCCTTAGCGAGGATGATCTGGCCGGGCAGGGAGGGGATGGCCCACACCCGCTGGCTGATCGGAAACTCTCTGCCGACGCTGTGGCCGCAATGCTGGCCAAGGGCGGTCCGGCTACCCGTACCGGCGGGCCGGAGCCGGTTTTCAGCGATGGCCAGAGCGTGCGCACGCGCCATCCCGGTGGCAGCAGGTTGGTCGATGGCGGCCACACACGGCTGCCTGCCTATGCCACCGGCGCGACGGGCCGCATTCTACGCCTGCAAGGAACCCACGTGCTGCCAGACAGCGCTGCGCACGGTCTGGGTGAGGCGCCGGAGCCACTTTATGCGGTCGTTTTCCCGGCGGGGGAATTGTGGAGCCATCCGGAAGACCCGGCGGATGAGGTGGTTTTGGACCTGTGGCAAAGCTATCTGGAGGCTGTATGACCATGAACATATGTCGTCCTGATGATGCCCCGGAACCGGCGTTTGAGCAGCCCTGGCACGCGCAGGCCTTTGCGCTGACGGTGCATCTCAATGAAAGCGGTCGTTTCACCTGGGCCGACTGGGTTTCGCGGTTCTCGGCCACCCTGGCCCGGCATGGCGTGTCGCGAGACCTCAACGGCGGCGATGACTACTTCACCGCCTGGCTTGAAACCCTGGAGGCGATTCTAGCAGAGGACGGCGTCGCCCCCGCCGAGGAGGTCGAAACTACCCGCGAAGGGTGGAAACAGGCCTATCTGGAAACTCCGCATGGGCATCCGGTGGTCCTGCAGGACGGATAACACGGGGTAACCTGCAAGAATCACGGCGCCGACCCGCTGCTGCGGCGAATTTGCGGTTTTACTGGGCCTGCGGCACCGCTATACCGGCCCGGGTTTGAACCAGACAGCTATAAAGGACCGGATATGGCCAATGTCGTCGTAGTCGGCGCCCAGTGGGGCGACGAGGGAAAAGGCAAGATCGTGGACTGGCTGAGCGAGCGCGCCGATGTGATCGCGCGCTTTCAGGGCGGCCATAACGCCGGCCATACGCTGGTCATCGACAGCAAGGTCTACAAGCTGCACGCGCTGCCCTCTGGTGTTGTGCGTGGTGGCAAGCTGTCGGTCATCGGCAACGGCGTGGTTCTTGATCCCTGGCACCTGATCAAGGAGATCGAAACCGTGCGGGAACAGGGCGTCGATATCACGCCCGAGACGCTGATGATCGCCGAAAACACGCCGCTGATCCTGCCGCTGCACGGTGAACTGGATCGCGCCCGCGAAGAAGCCGCCAGCAAGGGTACCAAGATCGGTACCACCGGTCGTGGCATTGGCCCGGCATACGAAGACAAGGTTGGCCGCCGTGCCATCCGCGTTGCCGACCTGGCAGACGAAGCCACGCTGGAGGCCCGGGTGGACCGCGCGCTGCAGCATCACGATCCGCTGCGTAAGGGGCTTGGCGTCGACCCGATCGACCGCGACGCGCTGATCGCGCAGCTGAAAGAGATCGCTCCCAAGATCCTGCCCTATGCGGCGCCGGTCTGGAAGGTTCTCAACGAAAAGCGCAAGGCCGGAAAGCGGATCCTCTTCGAAGGGGCCCAAGGCGCGCTGCTGGATATCGATTTCGGCACTTATCCTTTCGTGACCTCCTCCAATGTGATTGCAGGTCAAGCGGCAACGGGTGTCGGTATCGGGCCTGGGTCCATCGACTATGTTCTGGGCATCGTCAAAGCCTATACCACCCGCGTGGGGGAAGGCCCGTTCCCGACCGAACTGCTGGGCGCCGATGGCAAACCCGATGCGGATGGTGAACGCCTTGGCACCCGCGGGCATGAATTCGGCACCACTACCGGCCGTCAACGCCGCTGTGGCTGGTTCGATGCCTGTCTGGTGCGCCAGACCTGTGCCACCTCTGGCATCAACGGTATTTCGCTGACCAAGCTGGACGTTCTGGATGGGTTCGAGACGCTGAAGATCTGCACCGGCTACGATCTGGACGGAGAACGTCTGGATTACCTGCCGACCGCGGCAGACCAGCAGGCCCGCTGCACGCCGATCTACGAGGAAATGCCCGGCTGGTCCGAATCCACCGAAGGCGCGCGCAGCTGGAACGACCTGCCTGCCAATGCCATCAAATACGTGAAACGCGTGGAAGAGCTGATCGAATGCCCGGTTGCGCTTCTCTCCACCAGCCCGGAGCGGGACGACACCATTCTGGTGACGGACCCGTTTGCTGACTGATGGCGGATAAACCCCGTCTCAGCTACAAGGCCCGCCGTCGCTGGGCGCTGGTGCTGCTACTGATTGGCATGCCGCTTTATATTGTCATCGCGGTGACCATCCTCAACCTGCTGAACCGACCGCCGGTGGTGGTTGAACTGCTGGTCTACGCGGTGCTGGGCATCGCCTGGGCGCTACCGTTCAAGTTCGTGTTCCGGGGTATCGGCCAGGCCGACCCGGATCAGCCACCGGAAGAATAGACCTGGTCCGGTAAGAGCATATCCAAATGTAAAAAAGGTGGGCTGTTCGGCCCGCCTTTTCGTTTGGATGGTTTGGGTGCAAAACCCTACCGCGTCGGATTAGCCAACGGCCCGTTTGGCCGGGCGGAAGCCGGTTTCCTTGGTTGCGGCAAAGCGGCCGTTTTCGGAGCGCTCGATCTTGCCTTCCCGCAGCAACTGCCCAAAGGAGCGCAGCCCGTCTTCGCGATTGAATTCGGCAGCGCCTGCATCGCGCACCTTGTTCATCAACTGCGGGCGGGAGAAGTGATCGCGGCCTTCGACAAAGCTCATATAAGCTGCTGCAGCCTCCAGCAGATCCTGCAGCTCGACCGCGCCGCGCTCTGCGGCATAGGCCGCGAAATCTGCGGCAGTGGCATCCGAGGCAGAGCCTTCATCCTTCAGCACCGAAATCCGACGCGGGCGCACGGGGCGCGTGGCTTGCGCCGTGCCGCTGGCGCTATCCTCGGCTGCGGGGGAGGGATTGATGCGCTGCTCCGCCACCAGTTTCAAAGGCGCGGGACGGGACGCATTGCTGCGATCGCGCGCGCTGCGGGCACCGGTCGGCACCGGCCGACGCGGTTTAACCACGCTGGCCAGATCCTGGCGGTAGGCGTCTTCACTGTTTTCGCTACCTGCGCTGCCACCGGCAGAGCGATCTGCCTCGGCTGCTGCCACTGCGGCGCGCAGATGGCCGTAGGTTTCGCGCGACGAGGCGGTTTCCGGCGCGTCGAGTTTGGCATCTGCTGCATCCATCAGCCGCGATACATCGCTGTCGGGGAAATCTGCGGAAGGGGCTGCCGGGCGTTTCTTGGCAACATCCTCTGCGGCCGCTGCCGCTTCGGTGCTTTCTTCTGCCGTCGCGGTTTGGGCTTTTTGCTCTTCCTGCCGGTCTTCTTCGGTCTCTTGCGAGGCGGCGAGGAGTTCGGCCTCGACCTCTGCCAGCTCGCGCATCAGATCGGCTTCATCCTCGTCCGACAGGCTGCTGTCGACGCCAGGGGTTGCGGAGGCAGTGGCGGGCTCGTCCTCGGCGCTGTCGGAAAGGTTTGTCAGGGCACCTGTGGCGACAACCTGTTCAAGATCGGCCCGTTTGACTTTGATAACACGGGCGCGCATCGGACGGCGCGCCTCCTCAGCCGCTTCCGGCTCGGCCTGGTCAAGTTCGGCGGCTGGTTCAGCCTGTTCCGGTTCAGCCTGTGCCTCTGGCTGCGCGGTTTCCTGTTCCGGGGCTGTCTCGGGCGCAGGTTCAGCTTCAACCGCTGCCTCTACAACGGGCTGATCCGCTACGCTGTCCTCGGCTTCGGCGTTGCTTTTGTCCAGCTGGGCCAGAACGCGAGAGATCTCGTCATCCTCCGAAGTGTCTTCGTCGACTTTGGCTTCCTCTGCGGCCGCGTCCTCGGCCAGGGCTTCGGAGATGTCGCTTGCGGCCTCTGACAGGATGCTTTCGGCGTGTTCGTCTTCGGAGAAATCCTCTTGTGGGGTCTGGGACACCACGGCACGGATCCGGCGCAGTTTGGCGGCGATGCTTTCGGCGGCAGCGGCGTCACGCTTCGGCGCTTTCGGCTCTGCGATTTCCGCTTCGGCGCTTTCGTCTTCAGCTGCTTTCGCGGGTTTCGAATCTTCGTCTTCTGCAGCCTCGGCTTCACTGTCATGGGCTGCGGCAGCGGCCGAGATGGCGGCGATCTTGTCCGCGTCAGGAGCCGGGGGCTGTGCCTGCCCTTCCTCGGTTAGGGGGGCGGCATCGCCGTCCGCCTCATCTGTATCCGTTGCGTCCGCGGGTTCTTCTGCGGCCTCGTCGGCAGAAGCTTCGGGCGCCGGGGGTTCTTCGATGCTCGGCTCGGCTGCGCTGTGTTCTGTCGGCTCTGACTGTTCGCTAGTCGGAGCGACAATGTCTTCAACATCTGTTTTCTGGGTATCTCTAACCTGCGCTTCTCCAGTCGGTGCGTCTGAAACCGCTGCGTCTGCAGCGGGCGCGGGCTGTGGCGCTGTGGCGGCGCGCAGATGGATGCCTTCGGTGCTGGTGCGGGCCTCGACCTGACGTGCTATCTCCCGCTGCGCAATACGGGCGAGCATGTCTGCGTCGGGCTGCGGCGGTTCGGCACCGAAATACCGGTCGTCAGAGGCCAGGTCACGAAAATACTCTGCAATCGCCTTCATGGTGCCAAAGGAGTCCTCGAACCCTTCCAGCGTGCAGGAGAATGTCCCGTAAGAAACGGTCAAAACTTTGTTATTTTGTACCATAGGGCTGCGCGTCCTCACCAAAGTCGTTGACGTTTACAGTATGGATCAGGTCGTCAAATTCTGCGCGAATCCGTGCAATTGATCGTATCATTTTGTGTTTAGATTGTGGCCTGTTTCCAGATCTGCGAGAAATCCCGGCATGAATAAGCTGATTGTTGATGAGATGACGCCAGTAACCCTGGTTGGTGGCGGTCATCTGGGTCTGGAAGACCTGAATGAGGCGTTGCGCCATGCGCCGGTGCTCGTGGCTGCGGACGGCGGCGCGGGGGCTGCGCTGGAGCAGGGACACGTACCTGAGGCGGTGATCGGGGACTTCGATTCGCTGCCTGAGGCGGTACAAAACCGGTTGCCTGCGGAAAACCTGTTCCATCTTCCAGAGCAGGACACCACGGATTTTGACAAGGCGCTGCGGTCGATCCGGGCGCCGGTGGTGCTGGGGGCGGGGTTTCTTGGGGCGCGCGTCGATCACCAGTTGGCGGCCTTTCACACGCTGATCCAGCCCGGGCGCAGCCCCTGCATTCTGATCGGTGCGACTGAACTGGTATTTCACGTCACCCGGCGTATTGCCCTGCCGATGGCGGCGGGCGATGTGGTGTCGCTGTTCCCGATGCAGCCGGTAACCGGACGCTCCGGTGGGCTGGTCTGGCCGATCGAGGGGCTTCAGATGTGCCCGACCAGCCGGATCGGAACATCCAACCGCGCCGTGGGACCGGTCTGGATCGAAGCGGATGGGCCGGGGTTGCTGGGCATCGTGCCGCGCCACTATCTGGCAGCACTTATGCAGGCGATTGCGTCACCGGCGCCTTGCTAGATTGCGCCGCTTGCCGCGCCACGGCCTGTTCGCGCAGGATTACGTAAAGACCCGCCGCAACGGTGATGGTGATCCCAAGGGCGGCGAGGCCATCCGGCAGTTCAATGAAGATCAGCCAGCCGAACAGGGTGGCCACCGGGATTTCCAGATACTGCATTGGCGCCAGGGTCGCGGCCGGGGCATAGCGCAGGCTCCAGGTCATCAGCAGATGCGCGCCGGTGCCCAGAACCCCGATGCCAAGCATCAGAAAGCTGGTCCACAGATCCGGAACCACGATCTGCAAACCCTCGATCCCCAGCGGATCGCCGATCAGCAGCAGCGGCGCCAGCATAACACAGGCCATCGTGCCGGATACGGCCTGTAGGCTGATCGGATCTGTCTCCTTGGCGATCTGCCGGGTGACCATCATGAACAGGGCAAAGATCACCGCCACCGCCAGCGGCCAGAGGGCGTGCAGGCCAACTTCGGCAAAGCTGGGCTGGATCACCAAGAGGGTGCCCGCAAAGCCGACAACGCAGGCCAGGATGCGGCGCAGGCCGACCTCTTCGAGCAGGATGAACTTGCCGATCAGCAACATGATAAAGGGCATGACAAAGGCAATCGCCACCGCATCCGCAAGCGGCAGGTATTTGAGGGCGGTAAACATCGCGCCGATCCCGCCGATATGCAGCAGGGTACGCAAAAAGGTCAGCCGTAGCACACGCCCGCGCATGCGCCACATGCGGGCGCCCCCCCAGACCAGCGGCATCAGCAGAATCACCTGTGCGGCAAAACGGACAAAAATCAGCTCTCCCAGTGGGATATGCTGGCCAAGCAGTTTGGCCACCGCATCGCCCAGCGGCGCGAGGATGCAAAAGCCAAGCATCAGAAGGATGCCGAGAAGGGGACGATCTTGGGTCATGAAACGCACGCTAGGCGGGCGTCCCGGGAAGGGCAAGACAGGTAATCCTGCCTGATCAACAATTTGGCACGTTTACGGCCAGCCCCCCAAGCGATGTTTCCTTGTATTTTTCATTCATGTCGGCGCCGGTCTGCCGCATGGTTTCGATCACCGCATCAAGCGGCACAAAGTGATGCCCGTCGCCGCGCAGGGCCAGCGACGCGGCAGAAACCGCCTTGATCGCGCCCAGACCGTTGCGTTCGATACAAGGCACCTGCACCAGGCCTTTGACCGGATCGCAGGTCATGCCCAGATGGTGTTCCAGCGCGATCTCGGCGGCGTTTTCGACCTGTTCGGGGGTGCCACCCATCACGGCGCAAAGACCGGCAGCCGCCATCGCGGCAGCGGAGCCCACTTCGGCTTGGCAGCCCGCTTCGGCGCCCGAGATGGAGGCGTTGAATTTCACCAGCCCGCCGATTGCGGCGGCGGTCAGCAGGAAATCCTCGATATTGCGCTCGGATGCGCCAGGGACGTGATCGAGGTAATAGCGCATGACGGCCGGCAGTACCCCGGCTGCGCCATTGGTAGGGGCGGTCACCACCTGTCCGCCGGCGGCGTTCTCTTCGTTGACGGCAATCGCGTAGACGCTGATCCAGTCGTTGATCGTATGCGGCGCAGTCAGGTTCATGCCGCGCTCGGCTATCAGTGCCTCGTGGATCCCCTTGGCGCGGCGGCGGATGCTGAGACCACCGGGCAGGATGCCGTCGCGCTCCAGTCCGCGGTTGATGCAGTCGTTCATCACCTGCCACAGCCGCGCGGTGCCCTCTTTCAGGCTGATTTCACTGCAGCGGGAGACCTCGTTTGCGCGTTTCATGGCGGCGATGCTTTTGCCGCTGCGCTTCGCCATTTCCAGCATCTCGGCGGCGGATTTGAACGGATAGGGCACCGGCGCGCCTTCGTCCGTCGCCTTGCCTGCCGCCAGTTCTTCCTCGGTCAGGACAAAGCCACCGCCGACAGAGTAGAACACCTGCTGCAGGATCACGTCGCCCTGCGCATCGGTGCCCATCAGGATCATTCCGTTGGCGTGGCCTTCAAGCGTGTGATCGTAGTCGAAGATCAGGTCGGTCTTCGGATCGTAGGCCAGCGTGCCCAGCCCCTCGGGGCTGACCTGACCGCTCTCGCGGATCTGCGCCAGGGCGGCTTCGGCCTTTTCGTCGTCGTAGGTGTCGGGGCGGAACCCGGCGAGGCCCAGGGTGGTGGCGCGGTCACTGGCGTGGCCAACGCCGGTAAAAGCCAGCGATCCATGCAGCGAGGCGCGCAGCCCGTGAAAATCAAAGGGCGAGGCGCGCATCTGGTCAAGGAACCGCGCCGCTGCCACCATCGGGCCCATGGTGTGCGAGGACGAGGGGCCGATGCCCACTTTGAACATATCAAAAACGGAGAGGAACATTCAGGTAGCCGATCCTTCTGGGGGATTTGCGTAAACAGGGGCGGTGAAGGGCGCAGAACCCAGACCTTCGGCGGTCTGGGCGGCAGCCGTAGCGGGGCGCTGCTCAAGGCGGTGCAGCATGGCAGAGAGGCGCGGATAGTCGGCCAGATCGAACCAGCTGCGATCCCGGCTCATGGGGTACAGCGCCATCCAGCGCATCAGGCAAGCGAGATAGAGGTCTAGTATCGACGGATCCTCTGCCGCCAACCAGATGCCGCCGTCGCTGGCTGCGCGCTCCAGCGTGCTCAGATGCGTGGTGAGGCGGGCGGTCAGATGACGGTGCAACGTATCCTGCTGCGCCAGATCATCGCCGATGTATTTCTGCGGGTAGAATAACATGCGCAGGTCAGCATGCAGGGTGTTGGACAGAAAGAACAACCACTTCAGCGTCCATCCCCGGTCCGGACTATCCGCCATCGGCAGCAGCGCAGCGTGGCGGTCGGCCAGCCACAAAAGGATCGCGCCGGTCTCAAATAGGGTGCCAGCAGGCGTTTCGAGCACCGGGATCAGCCCTTGCGGGTTGAGGCTGCGATAGGCCGGGCTGTCCAGCGCGCCGCCCCGACGGTCGATCAGAACCGTCTCATAGGGTTGCTGCATCTCTTCCAGCGCCAGGCGGATCACCAGCGAGGCGTTGTCGGGGGCATAGTGAAGGCGGTAGCTGGGCGTCATGGGGCAACCTTAGAAATACTCGTCACAGGGGTAACGTCCGTTTCCGGCGTTTCCAATAGGAAACACGCCAAAGGCTCCGCAGCCGCCAAGGATACATGGCAAAAGCCGTGGAATTGTTTCTCGCCCTTCCGGGGGACATTCTTTATAAGGCCATCAAACCCTTATCACGGAGCCGTTACTATGGCCGGAGAACTGTCACCCATCGACAAGGCAAAATTCGTTGCTGCGAAACGGGCTGCCGATCTGGTCGAGGATGGCATGCGCGTGGGGCTGGGAACCGGATCCACCGCCGCCTGGCTGGTGCGCTGCCTTGGCGAGATGGTGCGCGAACAGGGGCTGAGTTTCACGGCGGTGCCGACATCGACCCGCACGGCAGAGCTGGCACGTGAAATGGGCATCCGGGTGATTTCGCTGGATGAGGCCAAGTGGCTCGACCTGACCATCGACGGTGCTGATGAATTTGACGCCGACCTCAACCTGATCAAGGGCGGCGGCGGTGCGCTGTTGCAGGAGAAGATCGTCGCGACCGCATCCGATCAAATGGTTGTTATCGCCGATGCCGGAAAAGAGGTGGAAACACTGGGGGCTTTCCCGCTTCCGGCAGAGGTGATTCCCTTCGGTTGGCAGACCACTCAGGCGTTGATCGAGGAAACCCTTGTTTCTATGGATGTTCTGGGGCGTACAGCGACGCTGCGGATGAATGGTGATGCGCCGTTTGTGACGGATGAAGGCAACTATATTCTGGACCTGCATCTGAAGCGGATCGGCAATTGCCGACAGCTTGCCATGGTGCTGAACCAGATCCCCGGTGTGGTTGAAAACGGACTCTTTATCGATATTTGTGACACCGTCATCATCGGCTATGGCGATGGTGAGGTTGAAACACGCGATATCAATGAAGGAACCGTGGAGAAGGACAGGCTCGACTTTGTCGAGACCGACAACCTGTTCACGGATCTGGCGGACTGAAAAGGCTGAAATTCCATGAGTTTTGATTATGATCTCTTTGTCATTGGCGGTGGCTCCGGCGGCGTACGCGCGGCGCGGGTGGCGGCTGGCGGTGGTGCCAAGGTCGCACTGGCCGAGGAAGACCGCTATGGCGGGACCTGCGTAATCCGTGGCTGCGTGCCCAAGAAACTGATGGTCTTTGCCAGCGAATACTCGGGCATGGTCGAGGATGCTCAGGCCTATGGCTGGGACATTCAGCCGGGCGCCTTCAACTGGGATGCCTTCAAGGGCAAGCTGGAAGCGGAGCTGGACCGGCTGGAAGGGATCTACCGCAATCTTCTGAAAAACAGCGGTGTCGAAAGCTTTGATGCGCGCGCGAAACTGGTCGATACCCATACCGTGGAGCTGTCTGACGGCAGCCGTAAAAGCGCCAAGCACATCCTGATTGCCACCGGTGGCCGTCCCATCGTACCGGAGTTCCCGGGCAGCGATCTGGCGATTACCTCGAACGATATCTTCCACCTCGACAAGCTGCCCGAAAGCATCCTGATTGTCGGTGGCGGCTATATCGCTTGTGAATTCGCCGGCATCATGAACGGTCTGGGCGTGAAAACCACGCAGTACTACCGCGGTGCGCAGATCCTGCGCGGCTTCGATGACGAGGCCCGCGGTCTAGTCTCTGATGAAATGTGCCAGGCCGGGATCAACCTGCATCTGGGCACCAACGTGATCGAGATGGCCCGCGAAGGCGACAAGATCCGCGTCAAGGCCACCAATGGCGACGAGGCGCTGTTCGATCAGGTGATGTATGCCACCGGTCGCGCCCCCAATGCCGATGATCTGGGGCTCGAAGGTCTTGGCATCGAACGCGGTCGCAAGGGCGAGATCCTGGTCGATGAATACAGCCAGACCGGTGTGCCGTCTGTCTATGCGATTGGCGATGTGACCGACCGGGTGAACCTGACGCCGGTGGCGATCCGCGAAGGCATGGCCTTTGTCGAAACCGTATTCAACGGCAACCCAACCAGCCCGGATCATGAGCTGATCCCGACGGCGATCTTTACCCAGCCTGAAATGGGCACCGTGGGTCTGAGCGAGGAAGACGCGGCCAAGCAGGAGCCGATCGAGGTCTATGCGACATCGTTCAAGCCGATGCAGCAGGCCTTTGCCGGGCGCGCCCAGCGGGTTCTGATGAAACTGGTCGTCAGCCAGGCCACTCGCAAGGTGCTGGGATGCCATATCGTCGCACCCGGTGCGGGCGAGATGATCCAGCTGGCAGGCATTGCGGTCAAGATGGGCGCGACAAAAGAAGACTTTGACCGGACCGTGGCGGTACACCCGACCATGTCCGAAGAGCTTGTGACGATGAAGACTCCGGTCCGGACCGCTTGAATTATCGGTTTCGGACCACAGGTTAGGTCGCAGGAAAACATGTGCCGCAACCATGCGGCAGCAAAGGGATAGGAGACACATGGCGGGAAATAGCGGTGGTCCCTGGGGGGGCGGAGGCTCTTCCGGTGGCGGTGGAGGCAACCGGGGCGATAACAACGGCGGTGGCGGCGGCGGTGGCCGTCGCCCCGAGGATCCTCAGATTCCCGAAATCGACGAGCTGCTCAAGAAGGGCCAGGAGCAATTCCGGGTCCTGATGGGCGGCCGGGGCGGTGATGGCTCCGGTGGTGGTGGTCGCGGTGGTTCTGGCGGCGGTGCGCCGCTGTTCACCAAAGGCACCGTAGCCATTGGCGCGATTGCCGCTGCGGTTTTGTGGGGCATGGCCAGCTTCTATTCGGTCAAGACCGAAGAACGCTCTGTCGAACTGTTCCTTGGCGAATACTGGGATACCGGCCAGCCCGGTCTGAACTTTGCCCCCTGGCCGCTGGTCACCTACGAGGTGATCCCGGTTCTGGTCGAGCAGACCGAGAACATCGGCGCCGGTTCGCGCGGGGTTGATGCCGGGCTGATGCTGACGGGCGATGAGAATATCATCGACGTCGATTTCCAGGTCGTCTGGAACATCAACGAGCCGGACAAGTACCTGTTCAACCTGCGCGATCCGCGGGCCACGATTCAGGCTGTCGCCGAATCCGCTATGCGGGAAATCATTGCCCAGTCCGAACTGGCACCGATCCTCAACCGGGATCGGGGTGTGATCACCTCGCGGCTTGAGGAGCTGATCCAGTCGACGCTGGACAGCTACGACAGCGGCGTGAACATCGTCAGGGTCAACTTTGATGGTGCCGATCCGCCAGAGCCGGTCAAGGATGCCTTCCGCGAAGTGCAGTCCGCCGGTCAGGAACGTGACCGTCTGGAAAAACAAGCGGATGCCTATGCCAACCGGAAACTGGCCTCCGCACGGGGTCAATCCGCACAGACGCTGGAAGAGGCCGAAGCCTATCGTGCTCAGGTGGTCAACCAGGCCAGCGGTGAAGCCAGCCGTTTCTCGGCGGTTCTTGCCGAATATGAAAAGGCGCCTGAGGTGACCCGCAAGCGTCTGTATCTGGAGACCATGGAAGAGGTGCTGGGCAACGTGGACAAAGTCATCATCGACTCGTCCGTCGGCGAAGGCGGCCAGGGCGTGGTGCCTTATCTGCCCCTTAACGAGTTGCGCCGGACGGAGGGCAAGTGATGAAAAAGACTACGTTTATCCTCCCCATTCTGGTGATCGCCGTTGTCGCGGCCCTGTCCGCTGTCTTCATCGTGGACGAACGCGAAAAGGCGCTGGTGCTGCGCTTTGGCCGTGTGGTCGCGGTACAGGAACAGCCCGGTCTGGCCTTCAAGGTGCCGCTGATCGACGAAGTTGTCACCTATGATGACCGGATCCTCAGCCTTGAGGTTGGCCCGCTGGAAGTCACCCCCGAGGATGACCGCCGTCTGGTGGTCGATGCCTTTGCCCGCTACCGGATCACCGATCTGCGTCAATTCCGTGAGGCGGTGGGTGCCTCCGGCATTCCGGGCGCAGAAAACCGTCTGGACAAGATCATGCGCGCTCAGACGCGTGAGGTGCTGGGCTCCGTCAGCTCGAATGACATCCTGTCTTCGGACCGGGCTGCCCTGATGCTGCGCATCCGCAACGGTGCAATCAGCGAGGCCAGCGGTTTCGGGATCGAGGTGATCGACGTGCGTCTGAAGCGTACCGACCTGCCGCAGGCCAACCTCGATGCTACCTTTGCGCGGATGCGCGCCGAGCGTGAGCGAGAGGCTGCCGACGAGATCGCCCGCGGTGAGGAAGCCGCCCAGCGGGTGCGTGCGCAAGCGGACCGGACCGAGGTCGAATTGGTGTCCGAAGCTGAACGCGAAGCCGAAGTCATTCGCGGTGAAGCGGATGCGGAGCGCAACGCGATCTTCGCCGAAGCCTATGGCCGCGATCCGGAGTTCTTCGAGTTCTACCGTAGCCTCACCGCCTATGCGCGGTCGATGCAGGACGGTAATTCCTCGATGGTTCTGTCGCCGGACAGCGAGTTCTTCAACTACCTGAAATCCTCGACCGGTGGAGTTTCGACGCGATAACGCGCTGGTTTCACAGGGTTTCGAAGAGTTTCAAAAATAAAAGGGGGCCGACATTGCGTCGGCCCCCTTTTCATTTGCTCTGCGTGGCTTGCGTCGCGTTGGAGGGGCAGCCGGGCTGACGTCCGCTGCCGGAGTCTCCCCAGCCTTGGTCTGGCGGGAAAAGGCAGGGGCTGCAAGGAACACCCTGAGCTGCACCAAACCTGCAATTTTGTTCAAAACCTTGTGATGATCGCCACTCCGGGCATCCTGGTGGATTCTTGGCGCCCTTTAAGTGACGGATTAAATGGGGGAAAATGGCGTGCTCCGGTTCTCTACCGCTTTCACTTTGCCTCGAAGACGTGCAACATTCATTGCAGCGAGGGAGAGAGTCCCTACATTAATCCCATCCTGTACTTCTGCCGATCACGCGTGGAACCGCAGGCAGAGGTCAGGAGGAAAAACCGGAATGGCGATGACAAGGAGTAGTGCCGTGCAAGCACAGGCAATTTCTTATTCGGATGCGCAGGACAGGACAGGGGCGCCGTGGCGGCTTCTGATGCTCGCCCTGATCAGTAGCATCATGGTACTGGCCCAGGTCCTGATGGCCCAGGCCCGCCCCGAAAGCCTGGCACCGCTGGCGGAAAAAGTCAGCCCTGCTGTAGTCAACATCACCACCACGACCGTGATCGAAGGCCGGTCTGGTCCACAGGGGATCGTCCCCGAAGGCTCTCCCTTCGAAGATTTCTTTCGCGAGTTCCAGGACCGCAATGGAAGCAATGGCGGCAATGACCGTCCCCGCCGCTCTTCGGCACTTGGCTCCGGCTTCGTGATCTCCGAAGACGGCTATATCGTCACCAACAACCACGTGATCGAATCCGCTGACGAGATCGAGATCGAATTCTTCCCCGGCGACGGCCAGCCTGCACAGCCGCTCCCGGCGAAGGTGGTGGGCACCGACCCCAATACCGATATCGCCCTGTTGAAGGTCGATGCGCCGATGCCGCTGAAATTCGTGACCTTTGGCGACAGTGACACCGCCCGTGTGGGTGACTGGGTGATTGCCATGGGTAACCCGCTGGGGCAGGGGTTCTCTCTGTCGGCGGGCATCGTCTCCGCCCGTAACCGGGAACTTTCGGGTTCCTATGACGACTACATTCAGACGGACGCAGCCATCAACCGGGGTAACTCGGGCGGGCCGCTGTTTAATATGGATGGCTCGGTTGTCGGCGTGAACACGGCGATCCTGTCGCCTAATGGCGGCTCCATCGGGATTGGCTTTTCGATGGCGTCGAACGTCGTCAGCAAGGTGGTTAAACAGCTGAAGGAATTCGGCGAAACCCGCCGTGGCTGGCTGGGTGTGCGGATCCAGGACGTGACCAGTGACGTGGCCGAGGCGATGGGCATGGACAAGGCCAAGGGCGCTCTGGTCACAGACGTTCCCGAAGGTCCGGCACAAGAGGCCGGCATGCTGGCGGGCGATGTGATCCTCAGCTTTGACGGCAACGATGTCGAAGACACCCGCAGCCTGGTGCGCACCGTGGGCAACACCGAAGTCGGCAAGACCGTGCGCGTGATCGTCTACCGTGAAGGCAAGACCGAGACGCTCAAGGTCACGCTGGGTCGTCGTGAAGATGCCGAGCGCAAGGCCGGTCCTGCCGGTGGGGACGACACCCCGCAGGAGCAGACCGAGAAGCAGCTTCTGGGTCTGTCGGTTGGCGTTCTGAACGACCAGCTACGTGGTGAGCTGAATGTCCCCGAAGGCACCAATGGTCTGGTGATCCTTTCGGTCGACGAAACCTCGGAAGCCTGGGAGAAGGGGCTGCGCGCAGGTGATGTGATCACCGAAGCCGGGCAGCAGAAACTCTCTGGCATCAGCGATCTGGAGGCCCGTATCGACGAGGCCAAGGAAGCAGGCCGCAAGTCGCTCCTGCTGCTGGTCCGCCGCAACGGTGAGCCGCGTTTCGTGGCGCTCAATCTGGCGGAATAATACACGGATCTGTCGCCGGGCGCGGCGCAGGACTTCGTGCAAAAGGCCGGGCATTGTCCCGGCCTTCTCTATTTGGTGCCGGAGGCAGGTGGCGCCACGCTGGGCTTTGGGCGCGAATAGAAAAGAGCCATGTGCTGGCGGGCACATGGCTCTTGTAGGTACAGGCGGGCATTGGGATGGAACGGTAAATGCCTGCCCTTGAAATGACATTCGCAGATCAGCGGTCCCGGCTCTGTGACCCAGTTCACACCAATGTCAGAAAATGTGTTTTTGGGTCGTTTGGCTCAGATTAGTTCCGGTTCCGCCAGCAGGCCCAGGGCCGTGCGATCGAGGATCTGCAGGGCGCCGCGGTTGATTTCGATGATGCCGCTGCGTTTCCAGTTCGACAGTGTTTTCGACACCGCCTCGCGGGTGGCGCCGACGAATTCGGCAAGCTCACTTTGCGACAGTCCCAGTCGCCCGTCGCCGCTGTCCGGGGTAAGGTACAGCAGTTTGCGGGCCAGCCGGACCGGCATCGGCAGAAACACCTGTTCGTTCAGCTGTGCATTCATCCAGCGCATGCGCTGCCCGGCCAGCCGCAGCAAGTCTCCGGCCAGCTCCGGGTGCTGCTGGATCTGGGCCAGCACATCCCGGTTACGCAGCCGCCGGATACGGCTGGGCTCGCTGGCGGTGACTGTCGCGGTGCGGGCGCCCGGATCAAACAGGGCGATCTCTCCGAACACCGCTCCGGGGCGCATCAGATCGAGCGTCAGCTTGCGTCCCGCGATGGACAGGATCGAGAACTCCAGGGCGCCCTCGATGATGGCATAAAGCGCATCGCCGGTATCGCCTTGTTCGAACAGAACTTCGCCTTGGGACAGCCGGATGTCGCTGGCCTGGCTTTCCAGCATCTGCCGCAGCGGCGCTGAGGCCCCGGAAAGGAACCCTGTGTCCGGCAGGCGGTCATGTCGCATCGTGTCATCTCCGCAGAGGTTTGCCCGGGATGCCGTTGTCCGGCGCCGGTACGGTCTTTTGCGCCAGACACTATCAGAGGCATGGCGGGCGGGGAACTGCTGTTGCGCTTACGATTTCGGGATCGCGATCAGGCCCAGACGGCGGGCGCTGTCCAGCGACAGAATGTGGCTCTCAAGGCCGTGTCGCTGCTGATAGCGCAGGATCGCTTGCCGCGTGGGCCGGTCCAGCTTGCCGGTGACGCTGCCCTTGTAGTGCCCCCGCACGGCCAAGGCGCGCTGCAGCGAGGCGATGAAGTCCGGCGTCATGTCGACGGGGCAGGTGATCTGCAGCCAGCTTTCGGTGCGCGGGCGCACGATGTCCTGCCGGGTTTCGGTGCGGAACACGGCAGGCCGGATAAGTTTGCCCTCGGCGTCGCGCTGTTCCGGCTCGGCCAAAACCTGGACAGTTACCGTTTCGATGATGGCGGGGCTGACGTGGCGGTCCCAGCAACTGTCTGGCGCCGCGCCGGGCGGGGCTGCAGGTCGGGAGTGCGCATCAGCCCCGGTGTCGGGAGCACTGGCCGGTGTACAGGCGCTGAGCGCTGCGAATGTCAGAAGGATGACCGAGGACCGGAGCAGGGGCCGCCGCAGCAACCCTGCCAGATGTCTTATCTGGGGCGGCATCGACGGGCGTTTCAGCTGTCGTATCTGGAGCCTCGGCAAGGGGGCGCTGATCATATGCTCGGACCTCTGAGGGTCTGCAGGCAGACCGGCGGGTTTTGCCGCAGGTTAGTCCATTTTCTGCACTGGCGCAAAGGCCGGATCCTCGCTGCGTCCCTGACGGCTCAGCAGGATGTCCAGCATGCCCGAGATATCCTCGATCCCCTCGGCAATCACATGGGTGACACCGTCGCCGCGTTGCAGGCGGCCGGTGATCCGCAGAAGCCGCCCGGAAATGACGGCGCGGCGGTAGGCCTCGTATACCTTGCGCCAGACGATGACATTCACCACCCCGGTTTCATCCTCCAGCGTGATGAAGATTACCCCTTTGGCGGTGCCGGGGCGCTGGCGCAGGATCACCAGCCCGGCCACCGTGACGCGGGCCTGTTGCGGCACCCGCTCCAACCGGTCGGCCTGCAGACAGGCGGGCGGGCGAGGCCATCCGGGGGCGGTGCGGCTTTTCTGTGGTGGGGCGGGTGTCATCGTGACGCTTTGGTGGTTTGGAAATTTAGGAACAAGAATAGAACATGCATCGTCAAAGTCCACCCCTGGGCCGGGTCAGGGCAGATTGCACTGGTGCAGCGGCGGGGCCTTGGATAAACAGGCGGGAAGGACCGAGAAGGGGAAGAAACGACCATGGCAAAGATTACCTATGTCGAGCACAACGGCACCGAGCATGTTGTGGAAGTGGCCAACGGACTGACCGTGATGGAAGGCGCGCGGGATAACAATATTCCGGGGATCGAAGCCGACTGCGGCGGCGCCTGTGCCTGCTCCACCTGCCACGTCTATGTCGATCCCGCCTGGGTCGAGAAGCTACCCGCCAAGGACGACATGGAAGAGGACATGCTGGATTTCGCCTTTGAGCCCGATCCCGAGCGCTCCCGTCTGACCTGTCAGCTGAAGGTGACGGATGCTCTGGACGGTCTCGTTGTAAAGATGCCCGAAAAGCAGATCTGATGAAGTTGCCGGGGATGGGAGCGCGGCGTCTGCCGTTACGATCCTGGCCCTGGTCCATTCGCCGCACCGGGCAGGTGTTATGCATGTGGCTCCTGTGGGGGACCTCCCTGTCGATCGGTTCTGCCTCTGCGCAAGTGGTCGGAGTTGATAACGGACAGGGCGCCCCAAACGGGACTGAAGAAATCCTGTCCGCCGAGTATACCGGCCCGACCACACGCTATGCCCATGGCGTTCTGGGGGACGCGGTGGAGTGGTTCGGCCTCTCCCTGACGCTCGCAGGGCCGAATGGCACCGCTATGCGTGTCGAGATCGAATTACCCAAGGATCACGTGTTCGAGGATCTGAAACCGCGCCTCGTGGATCTGTCACTGGATGGCCGTGCCGATGCCGTCATGGTCGTGGAAACGGATATGGCGCAGGGGGCGGCGCTGGCGCTTTATGGCGCTGGTGGGAAGATCGCGGAGACGCCACACATCGGGCAAAGCAACCGCTGGCTGGCCCCTATCAGCGCTGCAGATCTGGATGACGATGGCCATGTGGAGCTTGCCTATATCGACCGACCGCATCTGGCCAAGACACTGCGCATCTGGCGCTATGACGGCAGGACGCTGACCGAGGTTGTAAACCTGCCGGGGTTGACCAATCACCGGATCGGGCAGGATTTCATCACCTCCGGCATTCGCAACTGTGAAAACGGCCCCGAGATTGTGACCGCCGATGCCAGCTGGTCCCGGATCATGGCCTCTCGCCTGACCGTCGCGGGGATCAAGTCCCGCGACATCGGCCCCTTTTCCGGAACACAGTCGGTTGAGGATGCCCTGACCTGCGAATAAGGCGCCATGCCCGCTGAGGAGCGTGGGAGCGCTGCACCACCGGGCCGCGCCGGACCCAAGGGCTGGAAGCATTCCGTGAATGTGCCTCAGCGGGCGGGAGGGCGACGATACACCTTCAGACAGGGCAACCTCAGACAGGGCGACGAAAGGTCAGCGAGGTTGGCCGGTCATAGCCGGGATGCGCCGTGGCGCCGACCTGCACAAATCCAAGCAGTGAAAAGGCCTGATGGTTTTCCTCCAGCTCCATGCGGGTTTGTAGCTCCACGGCGGGCAGGCCCAGTTCCCTTGCCCGCTGGGCCGCGTGATCCACCAGAAGGCGCGCCAGACCGGCTCCGCGGCTGCTTTCCTCCACCGCCAGTTTTCCAAGATACAGACCGTCCGGTTTCGGGGTCAGGAACATGCAGGCCAAGGGCGGCGTGCCAAGGATCCAGATCTCGCCGCGTCGGCATTGTTCCTGCAGCGCCTCTACCGTCAGACGCCGCATCGAGGAGGGCGGGTCAATGCGCCCCTCCATGAAGGCAAAGCTGCGCCGGATCAGGTCGAGAACCGCCCCAAGACGTGCATCCGACGCGGCCAGGCGCTCCGGTGTCAGCCGTGAGGAAACGCCAGTCACGGGCTGTTGCCGCCCACCACGTGATCGCCGCCGATATCCCCGAGCGAGGAGAACAGGCTGGCGGTATTGTTGGCTCCAACCTTTTTCAGAAGCCGCGCCCGGTGCACCTCGACCGTGCGATAGCTGAGCGTCAGGATCCGGGCGATCTCCTTGCTGGTCTTGCCTTCACGCAGCAGCGAATAGACCTCGCGTTCGCGCCGGGTGAGCGGTTGATAGGGGCGCACACCCGACAGGTCGGCAAAGCTCCAAACCGCGCGGCCCAGCGGCTCATCCGGGGTAAAGGTATGACCCCTCACCCGCACCCAGAACAGATCCCCGGTCTTGCGCTTCATCACCCGCTCGTCCCAGTAGGGATTGCCCTGTCCAAGGCTCTTGTCACCGCGGTTTCGCAGGTTCTGGAACTCTTCATCCGACGGGTAGAGGAAGGAAAACAGCTGGTCCAGCAGCTCTTCGCGGGCATAACCAAACATGTCGCAGAACCGTTGATTGCATTCCCGCAGCACGCGATTTTCCGTCACCACGATACCGACGGGGGAATATTCAAAGGCAAGTTGTGCCAGATCGCGGTCGGCATAGAGCCTGTCCAGCGTGGCGGGATCCGGGTGTTTGTCCATTGTGCATTGTGCCTCCCAGGCTTGACCCAAGTTAGTAACCTACCGCAAAGCCGCTGAAAACACTTATAGACAGCGCAAAAGCCGCAGGGTGGGCCGGGCAATGGGCGCGATCTCAGGTCAGGATATAGTTCTGCGGTGTCATCGGCGCGGGCGGGGTTTGCTCCAGATGGTCGCAAAGAGAAATCTCCGCCGTCCGGCACACCGCATCCAGCGGCAGGCCGTTCACGGTTTCGCCGAACGGGTGTGATAATTCCTCGGTCACTTCGGCAAGGCCGAAGAACACATAGGCCACGATGGCGACAAAGACGGGGGTCATCCAGCCGGTGCTTTCCAGCAGCGCAAAGGGGATCAGCAGGCAGTAGAGATAGGTGGTCCGGAACACCAGCAGCGAGTAGACGTAAGGCAGAGGCGTCGCGGCGATCCGTTCGCATCCGGCCTGGGCCAGGGTGATCGAGGACAGGCGCTCTGACAGCGCCTTGCGGGCAAACCCGTCGGGCACGGATGTTGCGGCCAATGTCGTCATCCGGTTCATCACGGCGCAGGGCGGATGCGGCGTTTGCGAGAAATCCTCACCGGCCCATGCGTTTGCCTGGGTGAAATCCGATGATTTGCGCAGATTGATCCGGTGCAGGTGGATGAACCCCAGCGCCAGTCGCAACAGCTGCTGCCGATCTTCGCGCTGCGGCAGGAACAGCTCCGCATCGCGGCCAAGCGCCCGCAGATCGGCCAGCAGTTGCCCCCAGAGGCAGCGTCCCTCCCACCAGCGTTCATAGGCGGCGTTGTTGCGAAAGCCGAGAAACAGCGACAGGGCCACGCCGAAGACCGCAAAGGGCGCCGCGTTGGTGTGGGGCAGCGCAAGAATATTTCCGTCCAGCCAGACCACCACAGCGGCCAGTGCGGAGACCGCAAGAATGCGCGGCAGTATGCGGGGCAGGACAGAGCCACGCACCGCAAACAGCAACGCCACAATGCCGGGTTTTTCGCGCAGGATCATCGGCAGGGTCCTTAAATAAAGGTGGGAGTGGTCAACTGAGGGCTGCCCCGGACCAGGTCGGCAGCCCCCGGAAACTGTACCTGCTACGACAGGGCGCGCCAGCCGATGTCACGGCGGAAGAACCCGTCTTTCCAGTCGATCTGGTCGACCATCGCATAGGCCCGGTCGCGGGCTTCAGCCAGGCTGTCGCCGCGGGCGGTGACGTTCAGCACCCGGCCGCCATTGGCCAGCACCTTGCCGCCGTCTGCCTTGGTGCCGGCATGGAAGACCATGTTGCTGCTGTCCTCGGGCAGGGCATCCAGACCGCCGATCTCGGTGCCTTTTTCGTATGAGCCGGGATAGCCATTTGCCGCCATGACAACGGTGATGGCGTGGTCATCGCCCCAGTTCACCTGCGCGTCGCTCAGGCGGCCTTCGGCGGCGGCGTGCATCAGGTCCAGCGCCTGGGCGCCAAGCCGCATCATCAGAACCTGACATTCCGGATCGCCAAAGCGCACGTTGTATTCCACCAGACGGGGCTGACCATCCTTGATCATCAGACCTGCATAAAGAACCCCCTGATAAGGCGCGCCGCGCCGGGCCATCTCGGCCATGGTGGGTTTGACGATCTCTTCCATGGCGCGGGCTTCGATCTCGGCCGATAGCACGGGGGCCGGGGAATAGGCGCCCATACCGCCGGTGTTGAGACCGGTATCGCCTTCGCCGACGCGTTTGTGATCCTGCGCGGTGCCGATGGACAGCACGTCCTCGCCATCCACCAGTACAAACAGCGACGCTTCCTCGCCCTCCATGAACTCCTCGATCACCACCTCAGCGCCGGCGCCGCCGAAGCTGCCACCGAACATGTCCTCGATGGCATCCAGCGCGGTCTGTTCATCCATCGCGACGATGACGCCTTTGCCTGCCGCCAGACCGTCGGCCTTGACCACGATGGGAGCGCCTTGTTGCTTCACATAGGCCTTGGCGGCCTCGGCATCGGTGAAATGACCATAGGCTGCGGTCGGCGCCTTGGCCGCGTCGCAGATCTCCTTGGTAAAGCTTTTGGAGGCTTCCAGTTCCGCTGCCGCCTGCGAGGGGCCAAAGACCAGAATGCCCGCCTCGCGCAGCCGGTCGGCAACGCCAGCGGCCAGCGGCGCCTCGGGGCCGACGATGACGAAATCGATGGCGTTTTCCTCGGCAAAGGTCACCACCGCGCCGCCTTGCTCGATATCAAGGCTGGCACAATCGGCGATCTGGGCAATGCCCGCGTTGCCGGGCGCCACGATCAGCTTGTCGCATTTGGGGTTCTGCATCACCGCCCAGGCCAGAGCATGTTCGCGCCCGCCGCTGCCAAGGATAAGGATATTCATCGCGTCTTCTCCGGTCTGTCCGCCCCGGAACCGGAGCGTATATCGCCATGCGGCAGCGGCCTGTCTGGGGCGGGAAATGACACCTGCGCCGGGGGCTTGCCATGCTTGTCGCGGGTTCTATGCTGCGCGGGCCTGTAAAACAAGAACTGCGTATGATCGCAGGCCTGCCGCCACCTCAACTGCCCAGATAACAGTCCGAAAGATCCGCCGATGTCCGACCTGCTCGACGATCCTACCCCCGGTCAGAACGCGCCGGAATTCACCGTTTCCGAGATCTCGGGCGAGGTGAAACGCACCCTCGAAAGCACCTTTGGCCGGATCCGGGTGCGCGGCGAGGTCGGGCGGGTGTTCAAGGCGCGTTCGGGGCATCTGTACTACGACATCAAGGACGACCGGAACGTGCTGGCCTGTACCACCTGGAAAGGTCAGGTCGCGGGTCTGTCGGTGGTGCCCGAAGAGGGACTGGAGGTGATCGTCACCGGCCGCCTCACGGCCTTCGGGGCGCAGTCCAAGTACAACATGAACGTCGAAGAGGTCGCGGTCGCCGGGCAGGGCGCGCTGATGGCGCTGCTGGAAAAACGCAAAAAACAGCTTGAGGCCGAGGGTTTGTTCGCGCCTGAGCGCAAGAAGCCACTGCCTTATCTGCCGGGAATCATCGGGGTCGTGACCTCGCCTTCGGGGGCGGTGATCCGCGATATCCTGCACCGGCTGCGGGACCGGTTCCCGCGCAAGGTTCTGGTCTGGCCAGTTGCCGTTCAGGGCAGCAATTGCGCCCCGGAGGTGACCCGCGCCATCGAAGGTTTCAACCGCATGACCCCGGGCGGCGCCCTGCCGCGCCCGGATCTGATCATCGTGGCGCGCGGTGGTGGCTCGATCGAGGATCTCTGGGGCTTCAACGAGGAAATCGTGGCCCGGGCAGCGGCGGCCTCGGATATTCCGCTGATCTCTGCCGTGGGGCACGAAACCGACACCACGCTGATTGATTTTGTATCGGACCGTAGGGCGCCGACGCCGACGGCGGCGGCCGAGCTGGCGGTGCCAGTACGGCTGGATCTTCTGGGCTGGAGCGAGAATCAGGGTGCCCGGCTGGCGCGTGCCGCGGGGCAGGCGGTGCAGCTGCGTCGCCAACGCCTGAATGACCTGTCGCGCGCCTTGCCCCGCCCGGAAACCTTGCTGGAAACGCCCCGGCAGCGGCTGGATCAGGCCAGCGATGGATTGCCGCGCGCGCTCACTTCGGTGGTGCAGCGCCGCCGTGTGCAGCTGAGCGAGGCGGCAGCAAGCCTGCGCCCCTCCACCCTGCGGCAGCTTGTGGCGGGGCGGACGGACCGTTTGCGCAACCTGTCATCGCGGCTGTCTTTGCGACCCATCCAGCAGGAAATCCAGCGGCGTCAGGATCGGATCACCCAGTTGGGACAGCGGCTGGACACTGTGCAGCGGCAACGGCTTGACCGGCAGCGGCAACAGCTTTCGGCGGCGGGGCGGCAGCTTGAGATCCTCAGCTACAAGGCAACGCTGGAGCGTGGCTATGCGGTGGTGCGGTCCGGTCAGACCGTCATCACCACCCGCGCCGCGGCCGAAAAAGCGGGGCCATTGGAAATCGAGTTCAAAGACGGACGGCTTGATCTGGGCGGTGCACCTGCGCCAGCCGCAAAGACAGGCGGCGGTGAGGCGTCGGCAGCAAAGCCAAAGGCCAGCAAGCCCAAGGCCAAACCCAAGAGCACCCCGGATGATGGGGAGCAGGGATCGCTGTTCTGATAGCAATTTGATCCTGCCGACCCGTACCTCACTATTCGGCGCGGAGTGAGCGCGCGTCAGACCCCGACGTCGGGGCCGAGGCAGATCATCTCTTCGCCGATATCCTCGGCCTCATAAAGCTCGGTGGCTTCGGGGTCATTCTGGAACCGCGCGCTGAGACCGTTGGGGGTAAGGGAGAACCGCCAGCACTGGGGATCATTGCGGTCCTCATAGAGGAAACAGATCTGATCGGCTTGCTGGTACCAGTGCCCTTCTTGACAGCGGCCATCGAGGAAGGACCAGATGACACGGCGGTTCGGCAGATAGCGTTCTACCCCGTAGGCGGTGCCATCAAAGCCATAGAACAGCGTCTTGCCCCGGGTGTAGCTGTCGAACTCCTCAGCGCCCATCGGCTCAGCGGCTTTGCCCATCCCGGGGACAGCCAGCAAAGCGCAGAGGGGAATCATCAACAAGGTCCGCATGGTGTGAAGTGTGCCAGACAGGCGGGGCTCAGTCCAAGCCTTCGGACCGCTTGCCGCTTAGTTTGGCCAGTTCCCGCCCCATCTTGCGCCGCCAGAGGGAGGGGATCAGCGCAATCGCGCCCATCACGGGCAGGGAATGCGGCAGTGTCGGCATATCGGGCGTGAGCCGCAGTTCGGGGAACCGGCGGGCGGGCACGACGTGGTGGTCGGAATGGCGCGGTGCGTTCAGCATCATCGCCGAAGAATACCAATGCGGTGCGTTCCAGGAATGCTGCGGCCCGACGGGCACCGGGCGGCCCGTGTCACGGGTTTGGCGCAGCAGCCCGTAGTGCTGCACGTAATCGGCCAGAAAGATCTGCATCTGCGCATGGGCTGTGGCAAACAGGAAAAGAATGAGTGCAACGACGCCTCCCGCCAGATAGGCGGCCGCGCAGCACAGCAAGGCGATAACGATATAGGCCAAATAAGGATGGCTGAGGGTCGAAGGGGGGACCTGCTTGCGCTGCCGCGCGGCGTTTTCAGCAGTCAGCCCTGCGCGAAAAGAGCCAATCCAGGCCCGAGGCAGGAACCGGTAAAAGCCTTCGCCGCGCCGGGCCGTATTGGGGTCCTGTGGGGTCGCTACATGCACATGATGCACCTTCAGATGCGCCGAGGCATGGTGCCCGATCAGCATGGTGGCATAGACCAGAACACCGAGGCGGCGCAAAGCCCGGGTTGGGCGGTGGATCAGCTCATGCGCGTTGGGATGTGAGATCTGTCCCATGAACAACCCCTGCGCCAGAACCAGTGGAATCGCACCGTTCCAGCCAATCCGGGGCAGGGATGTGGCCACCGGCAGCAGCAAGGCAAAATGGGCAAGAGCCAACGCGACCTGAAGCGCCTCTGCGCCGCGCGCGCCGGTCTGGTTCTGCGCCCGTTGCCCGATCCGGTCCAGTACCAGCACCAGTACGGACATGGATCCAAGGGCTGCCCAGCTCCAGACCCCGCCCCAGAGGCTGGCAAGCCCGATCAGAACGGGCGGGGTCAGGCTGGCAATGGAAAACCAGAACATGGGGCGGTCCTTGTGCAGGTGCAAAGGGGTGAAGGGGGTGCTTTTCCCTTGGTTACCTTTGACCGAAGCCATCGCCTCGGGCAAGCATGCGGGCATTGACGCGTGGCATCTGCCGCAGCGAGATGAGGCAGGGGAGAGGTCAGGATGGAAACCCTATTGTTGAGTGCCGCAGCGGGCTGCGCGCTGGCCTATCTGTTTTTCACGGCACGCCCCGCAGGGCTGCTGCGCAGTATTCTGAAAACCTCCTCTGTTGCCTTGCTGGCTGTGCTGGCGCTGATTGCCGGGGCACCGGTCCTGCTGGCGCTGGGGCTGCTGCTCTGCGCGCTGGGCGACTATTGCCTGTCCCGCGATGGGGAGGGGGCCTTCATGGCCGGGGTCGGGGCCTTTGCCGCCGGGCATCTGGCTTATGTTGTGCTGTTCCTCAGCACGCCGGGAAGCGATCCCGGGCGGCTCTTGCAGATGTCAGGCCTCCTCATCTTGACCGCTCTGGTCCTTCTGGGCGGCATCATGGTGCGGGTACTTGCGCCGCGCGCAGGGGCGCTGAAGGGCGCGGTGCTGGCCTATATCCCGATCATCCTGTCGATGGGGGCGGCTGCCGCCACCCTGCCCGGGCAGGGCGCGTTGGTCTGGGCGCTGCCTGCTGCCCTTGCCTTTGTCGCATCGGACGTGGTTCTGGCCTTTGAAACCTTCGTACTGCCCGAGGGGCACCGGTTTCGCCGGATTGCCCCCTATGCGGTCTGGCCGCTCTATTGGGGCGCCCAGCTTGGCTTTTGGTATGCATTTTCCTGACCTCAGGGCTGTCATCCGCTTTGCAACCGCGAGCAAACCGCATTAGGTGAGTTACAGACTTACTGCGGAGACCCCGATGGCGTTTTTCACAAAGCTCAAGGACCGGTTGTTCAAATCCTCTTCGAAACTGGAGGATGGGCTGGATGCAATTGTTGCAGAAGGGGCCGACGAGAAGGCCGATGAGAAGGCTTCTGTCGAGAATGCCGCTGCACCTGAAGCCGCGCCTGAGGCCGCACCGCAAGTTTCGGAGCCTGTTGCGGAGGAGGTGCCTACGCCGCAGCCTACCGCGCCTGAACCGAAGCCCGCCGCCCCCAAACCTGTTGCTGAACCAATTCCCGAACCGGAGCCTGAAAAGCCGCAGAAATCGCCGGGGCTGCTGGGGCGGCTCATGGGGCGCGCCGGGGGTACTGCGCCGCGCCGGGTACTGGACGACGATATGCTGGAGCAGCTGGAAGAGCTGCTGATCGCTTCGGACATGGGGGTGGATACGGCCCTGCGGGTCACCGCGAACATGGCTGAAGGCCGGTTCGGAAAACGCCTGTCCACGCAGGAAATCAAGGAGCTGCTCTCGGCCGAGATCGCCCGCGTGATGGAGCCGGTGGCCAAGCCACTGCCGATCTACGCCAAGCGGCCGCAGGTGGTGCTGGTTGTCGGCGTCAACGGATCCGGCAAGACCACCACCATCGGCAAGCTGGCCAGCCAGTTCAAGGCGGCGGGTAAGAACGTGGTGATCGCGGCCGGCGATACCTTCCGCGCCGCGGCGGTGGAACAGCTGCAGGTCTGGGGCGACCGCGCCGGGGTGCCGGTGCTGACCGCGCCCGAAGGATCGGATCCGGCGAGCCTCGCCTTTGATGCTATGACCCGCGCCGAAGCGGACGGGGCGGATCTGTTGCTGATCGACACCGCCGGACGGCTGCAGAACCGCGCCGACCTGATGGAGGAGCTGGCCAAGATCGTGCGGGTGATCCGCAAAAAGGACGAGACCGCGCCGCACAATACGCTTTTGGTGCTGGATGCGACCACTGGCCAGAACGCGCTGAACCAGGTCGACACCTTCCAGAAACTGGCCGATGTTTCGGGGCTGGTGATGACCAAGCTGGACGGCACCGCCAAGGGCGGCGTGCTGGTGGCGCTGGCGGACAAGTTCGGCCTGCCGATCCATGCCATCGGTGTGGGTGAGCAGATCGATGACCTTGCGCCCTTTGATCCGGAAGAATTTGCCGCGGCCCTGACCGGGCTGGACCGATCTTGAGCCGCCGGTTCGTCGGCCGGATGAGGTCCACTGTCCCGGCGCCGTCGCGCCCTGAGGGCCACCGCGGATGAGCGACTGGCTGATCTCGCTGGAGGGCACCGAGGCGGGCCACCAGGCTGCATTAATGCTGGCCTTGATGGCGGCTTTCCTGCACGCGGTCTTTGGTGCACTTCAAAAAGGGCGACACGATCCCTGGCTGTCACGCGGGGCGATTGACGCCTCCTACGGGCTGATGGCAGCGCCGTTCGCGCTTTTCGTCGTGCCCTGGCCCGAGCCGCATATGTGGCCGATCTTTGCCGTGGTCTGGGTCATTCACGTCGCCTACAAGGTGCTGCAAGCGCTGGCCTATACCAAGGGCAGCTATACCGTGGTTTACCCGGTGGTCCGGGGCACAGGGCCGCTGTTCACCGTCATCGGCGCCTATTACCTGTTCTCCGAGACCTTCACGGTGATGCAATGGATGGGCGTTGCGGTGCTGCTCATGGGGATTTTTGGTTTGGCGGCCTATAACTACCGCTATCTGGAAACCAACCGCGACACGCTGATGGTGGCGCTGGGCCTTGCGGTTCTGACGGGGCTGTTTGTGGCGCTTTACACCACCTATGACGCATATGGTATCCGCGCCACCGCGAACCCGTTCACCTTTCTGGCCTGGTTCTTCATGATCGACGGGATCGCCATGCCTCCGGTCGCCTACCTGCGCTGGCGCAAGATGGCAGAGCGCCCGGATCCGGGGCCGCTTTTGGTCCGGGGCGTCTTTGGCGGACTGGTGGCCTTTGCCTCCTTCGGGGCGGTGATGCTGGCGACCCGGCTCGACAAGGTGGGCGAAGCGGCGGTGCTGCGGGAAACCTCGACCGTCTTTGCCGCGCTGATCGGCTGGCTGGTGCTGAAAGAAACCGTGGGGCCGCGGCGTATCGCGCTGATGTCCCTGATCGCGCTGGGCGCGGTGATTGTGGAAGTGGGCGGCTGACGCGGGCCGCCGGAAGACAACCGAACAGGAGCGCCAATGGCTGGCAAGAAAATCAATCCGATCCTGAAGATGGTGCTGGAGTTCGGCCCCATTGTTCTGTTTTTCATCGGCTATCTGAAGCTGAAGGATGAGATCTTTCTGATCGGGGGCGAGGAATACAAGGGTTTCATCCTGGTGACGGCTGCCTTTGTGCCGCTGATGATGATGTCGACTGCTGCCCTGTGGAAACTGACCGGGCACCTGTCGAAGATGCAGCTGGCGACGCTGGTTCTGGTCGTACTGTTCGGCGGGCTGTCGGTCTGGTTCAACGACGAGCGGTTCTTCAAGATGAAGCCGACGATGATCTACCTCTTGTTCGGCGGCTTGCTCGCCGTCGGGCTGATGCGCGGCGAAAGCTGGCTGAAGGTTGTGATGGAAGAAGTCATGCCGATGGAAGAAGCGGGCTGGATGATCCTCACCCGACGGATCTGCGGCTTTTTCCTGGGGCTGGCCGTGGCCAACGAGGTGATCTGGCGGTTCTTCACCACTGACACATGGGTCTATTTCAAGACCTTCGGTCTGCCGGTGGCGATGTTCCTGTTCTTCATGACCCAGGGGCCGCTGCTGCAGAAATACGGTCTTGAGGAAGACGAAGAGGTCGAAGACCCCAAGGCGTAAATTTCCGGGGCGCAGGGCTCCCGCGCCTGTGTGGCGCATCAAGGATGCGCCACAAACAGCCTTGGGCCGGGCAGCGCGCAGGGCGCGCTGCGGTTGGCATCATGAAGGCGCTGTCAGTCCTTGCCGCCAAATAGGATTTCCTGCGCCTTGCTGTCCGAGCGGTCGGCGCGCAGATCGGCGTGGAGGGCACGCCCTGCCACCAAGCCGGGGCGCTGCCACAGAAGGTCCAGCCAGCGGGCCAGATGCGGTTTGTCCTCCAGCGTCTGTTCCTGCCCTTCCCAGAGCGACGCCCAGGGCCAGATCGCCATGTCGGCGATGGTGAATTCATCCCCCGCCACATATTCGTTCTCGACCAGCTGCCGGTCCAGCACGCCATAGAGCCGGGCGACCTCTGACCGGTAACGGTCCTTGGCATAGGGCAGGTCGTCGGGCGCGTATTTCAGGAAGTGATGCGCCTGACCAGCCATCGGGCCAACCCCACCCATCTGCCACATCAGCCATTGATCCACCATTAGGCGGGTCCGTTCGTCGGCGCCGTAAAAGTGCCCGGTCTTGCGGGCAAGATACTGCAGGATGGCGCCGCTTTCGAACAGGGAGAGGGGAGCATCGCCTGGGCCAGCGGGATCGACAATCGCGGGCATGCGGTTGTTGGGGGCTATCTTGAGGAACTCCGGCGCGAATTGATCGCCTTTGCCGATATTGATCAGATGCACCCGATAGGGGAGGTCCATTTCCTCAAGCGCGATAGAGACTTTCCAGCCGTTCGGCGTTGGCCAGTAGTAAAGATCGATCGGTTCCTGCAATGCCCTGTTCCCTTATCCGGTGTCGCCAGTGATTGGCTGCGCCATGTGATCATAGATCGCCCTGGGGCAGCAAGACGACCAGCGGCGCGCGCACAACTCTGTGATCGCAGGCGGCAGCTGTTGGGAGCAGAGGGAGGGGAGGAACGAAAGGCGCGGCACCGAAGAGGACGCCGCAATCAGGACTTCCCCGGTCGGCTTGGGGCGGCCGGGGAAGCTGCGCGCGATGATGCGCTACTGCGCGCCTTGGCGCAGGCCCAGGATCCGGCGCGCGGTGGCGGCATCGGCAACGCTACGGCCATTCTGTTCACAGAGGGCCACCACCCGCTGCACCAGCGCCGCGTTCGAGGGCGCGAGGCGATCCTTGTCGAGCCGGATATTGTCCTCGAGCCCGGTGCGGGCATGCCCGCCCGCGGCCACGGACCATTCATTGAGAACGGATTGGTTTGCCCCGATCCCGGCCGCGCACCAGGGCGCGTCCGCACCGAACAGGCGCTTTACCGTTTCGACGTAGAAATCGAACACCGCCTTGTCTGCAGGCATGGCGTTTTTCACCCCCATGACAAACTGCACATAGGGCGTGTCAGCGATCTGCCCGGCCGCATGCATCTGGGCGGCCTTCAGGATATGGGACAGATCAAAGGCCTCAATCTCGGGCTTGATCTGATGGCTGCGCATTTCGGAAGCAAGCCAGTCGACCAGATCCGGCGGGTTCTCATAGACCCGGTTGGGAAAGTTGTTCGATCCCACCGACAAGGACGCCATGTCCGGTGCAAGCGGCAGCATGCCGCCGCGCGTCTTGCCCGCGCCGGACCGCCCGCCGGTGGAGAACTGGATGATCATCCCCGGGCAGTGCTTTTCGATACCTTCCTTTAGCGCTGCGAACTTGTCCGGATCGCTGGAGGGGGTTTCATCGTCGTTGCGCACGTGGGCGTGCACGATGGCAGCGCCCGCCTCAAAGGCCTCATGGGTGCTTTCGATCTGTTCGCTGACGGTGATCGGCACGGCGGGATTGTTTTCCTTGCGTGGCAAGCTGCCGGTGATTGCCACGCAGATGATGCAGGGCGCCGTCATGATTTCGGCGCCAGGACGAAGTCGTGCACGACCTCGTAATAGGGGCGGTCGAACCCGGCTGCGCTGATCCGGGCGGGATCTTCGATCAGATCGAACTTGGCTAGCAGGCTTTCCTTCACGCCAAAGACCGCGTCGGAGTGGATATAGGGATCATCCGGGTCAAAAATATGGGTGATCAGTGTGTCAAAGCCGTCTGCCTCAAGGATGTAGTGCAGATGCGCGGGCCGGTAGGGGTGACGCCCCAGCTGCGTCAGCATCTGCCCCACCGGGCCATCATCGGGGATCGGATAGTATTTCGGTTTCACCCCTTTGAAATGATAGGTGCCATCGGCCCCGGTGCGGAAGACGCCGCGC
Organism: Phaeobacter gallaeciensis; assembly: GCF_001678945.1. Classification (NCBI taxonomy): domain Bacteria; kingdom Pseudomonadati; phylum Pseudomonadota; class Alphaproteobacteria; order Rhodobacterales; family Roseobacteraceae; genus Phaeobacter; species Phaeobacter gallaeciensis. The sequence continues at coordinate 856,965 of NZ_CP015124.1, read as the reverse complement.
AGGTTGAAATCGGGCTGAAGGCCCTTTTGCTGCACGTCGTAGAAACCTTCGTCATTGGCCTGCCAGACGTCGATCTTGGCATTGGCGATGGGTTGGCCATCGGTGCCGGTGATGCGGCCCCTGACCAGCATCGGCTCCCCCTTCTGATCCAGGCAGATATCCGCGCCCATGGGCAGTTCGGGCGCATCCTCGACGTGGAAGGGGCCGAGGACGGTGGATTCCGAGGCGCCGGAGGGTTTGCGGTTGTTGATCGCATCGACCAGCATGGAGACGCCCAGACTGTCAGACAGCAGGATGAACTCCTGGCGCCAGTCGTTGCAGGCGTGGCCCACCTTGGTCAGAAACTGGATCGCCTCGAACCATTCCTCCTGCGTTGGCTCGATCTCCTTCACGGCGGCATGCAGATGCTTTGTCACCACCGCCATGACCTCGGCGAGGCGTTCATTCTTGGCGTTGGCATTGCGGCTGATGACAACCTCTGCCGAGTTTTCTTCGGTGAAATACCCTTGTTCCTGATCGCTCATTGTCGCCTCCTATCGGGCCAGAATGGTTTTGAAGACGCGGGTCAGCTCGGCTTCGGCGTTGTCGGGCGCGCCATCGTGACGCCAGCAGACATGCTGGTCGGGGCGGGTGATGATGCAGCCGCTATCGCCGACCTCGCGGGCGCGGGCCCAGTCGCCGGTGTAATCCATGTATTCCTGACGCGGGCCGATGACATGGGCGTTGAGCGTGATGCCGAACTCCTTGGCGATCTTGCTGGCCGCTTCGACCCAGGCTTCGCCGCCAAGGCCGGTAAAGATGGTGAAGGCACCGCCGCCCGCCAGATCAAGGGTGGAATGCTTCTGACCTGCCGCGTCGAACAACCAGGCATGGGGAATGCGTGCCCCGGGCCACGTGGTCGGCTGGTAGTGCAGGTCGGCATCCAGTTTGAAATCCGGCTCGATCTGACCATCGGTCACGGTCGCATCTGACCGGTAACGTTGGTTCATCTCGACACCATGGGCATCGAACTCGTACTTCTTGAAGGCGATGGCCTTGTTCAGCGCCTCGCGCTGGGCCTCGGCTTCGGGGGTGGAGTCACAGCGGGCGTCCATGTTGGCTTTGATCTTGGTAATGTCGGTGCCGCCGGTCATGCCAAGGGCCTCGAAGATGGGACCGAATTCGCCGATGGACTGGTTGGCGCGGGTGACGATCTGCTTGGCGACCGGGGCGCGCTCTTCGGAATAGGTTTCCAACAGCCGTTCCCCGGCCTGACCTTTGACCACCGCGGCAAGTTTCCACGCCAGGTTGAAGGCATCCTGGATCGAGGTGTTGGAGCCCAGACCGTTCGACGGCGGGTGGCGGTGGGCGGCGTCGCCCATGATGAAGACACGTCCGCGCGACATCCGGGTGGCGTAGGTGTCGTTCACCGTCCAGGTGTTGGCACTGAGCAATTCGATCTCAAGCTCGGGATCGCCCACCAACTGCCGGGCCACATCCGTCGCCATGGCCTCATCCACGTTGGGGGCGGGCTCGTTGATGTCATAGCCCCAGACGATCAGCCATTCGTTCCAAGGACGCACACAGCGCACCAGTCCCATGCCGATGCCGCCGACATCCGCGCCGGGCTGCATCACCCAGTAAAGGACCGAAGGACGATGGGCGACGTATTTCGACAGATCCGCCCGGAACACGATGTTCATCGAGCCGCCGACGCCCATCTGGCCTTCGAAGGGCAGGTTTTCATTCTCGGCCACCAGCGAATTGCCACCATCGGCGCCGATCAGATATTTCGATCGGATCGTCAGCTCTTGCCCGGTCATCCGGTCATAGCAGGTGGTGGTGACACCTTCAGCGTCCTGCACGTGGCTTTTGTACTCGGTGCTCATCCGCGCCCGGGTGCCGCGTTTGCAGGCAGTCTTGAAGAGGATCGGCTCCATAAAGGTCTGCGGCAGATCGTTCATGAAGGTCGGCGAGGAGAGCATGTGCTCGGCCTTGGACAGGGGATGGGTGCCCCAGGATTTCATCCGGCCGATTTCCTCACCGGCGAGGCTTTCGCAAAAGACGTTCTCGCCCATGATGCTCTGGTCCATCGCGTTGAGGTAGACCTCGTCTTCGACCTCTTTGCCCAGATCGCGCAGGACCTCCATCGTGCGCTGGTTGGTGATATGGGCGCGCGGGGTATTGGCTAGCCAGTGATAGCGGTTGATCGCGACATTCTCGATGCCATAGCTCGACAACAGTGCCGCCGCGACCGACCCTGCAGGCCCGGTGCCGATGATCAGAACCTCTGTGGTGATGTCAGCCATGTTTATTCCTCCGATGGTGATAGTTTGCCGCCCCGCAGGGTTCGGCGAATTGGGAAAAGGTGCAGCCCTGTGCGCTCGGAGATCAGTCCCCAGAGCCCACGCGGGGCGATCAGCATGATGGCAATGGCCAGAAGGCCCAGCGTCAGCAGGTACCAGCTGCCGAAATCGGCCAGCAGGGATTGCAGCGCAAAGAAAATGAGTACGCCTAGGATCGGACCTTCGATGGTGCCGATGCCGCCGATCACCACGATGAACAGCACATAGGCGGTCCAGTCGGTGACGCTGAAGGCGGCGTCGGGCGAAATCCGGGCTTTTTGCAGGTAGATCAGCGCCCCGGTGAGGCCGGTGCCAAAGGCCGAGGTCAGGAACACCACCAGCTTCATGCGTCCGGCGTCGACGCCAACGGATTTGGCCGCTTCGGTGTTGTCACGTACCGCAGCGAGGGCCAGCCCGTTCTTGCTGCGCAGCAGCCAGTAGATGCCGCCGATCGTCGCCAGCGCCAGCACCAGCGCCAGCCAATAGGCAAGGATATCGCGCGCCGCAGCGGAGCGCACGTCCAGCACCTCTTCGATCATCTCGACCAGCCACATGTCGCGGGTGGCGCTGCGCGGCAGTGAGGTGCCGGTGCCGCCGCCAAGCGTCTTCCACTGGGCGACGCTGAGGCGGACAACCTCGGCGATGACCCATGTCCCAATGGCGAAATAGGCGCCGTTCAGGCGGAAGGCGAAGAACGCGGTGGGCACCGCAATCACCAGCGCCGCGATGCCGCCCAAGAGGATGGCCGAGACCGGATCAAGCCCCCAAAGGATCACGCCGCCAAACAGCGCATAGGCGCCCATGCCGACGAATGCCTGCTGACCGATGCTGACGAGACCGCCATAGCCCGCCAGAAGGTTCCAGAACTGCGCCAGCACCAGCATCGTCAGGATGAAAAACATGTCCTGAATGGTTCCGCGCCCGGCAAAGAAGGGCAGGGCCGCCAAGATCAGCGTGCCGCCAAGGCCAAGGATTGCCGCGATGCGCGAGACTGGGGTTCGGGTGGATACAGTATATGTCATGTCTGCCCCCTTTAGTCGTGTGCCCGGGGGAACAGTCCCCGCGGTTTGATCAGCAGCACCAGAAGGAAGGCGACATGCCCGGCCAGGATTTGCCATTCCGGGGTGATCGCGGCCCCGAGGGTCTGCGCCACACCGATGATGATGCCGCCCGCCAGCGTGCCCCAGAGAGAGCCAAGCCCGCCGATGATCACCGCCTCGAAGGCATAGATCAGCCGGGCCGGTCCGATGTTGGGGTCGAAGTTGGCGCGCAGGCCCAGGTAAAGGGCGGCGATGGTGACGATGATCAATGCGATCCCGGTCGCGGTCGCAAAGATGTTTGCGGGCTTGATCCCCATCAGGCTGGCCGTGGTCGGATCATCCGAGGTGGCGCGGAAGGCGCGCCCCAGTTCGGTCCGGTAGAACAACTGGTTCAGCCCGACGATGACCAGAACGGCAGAGGCAAAGGTCAGCAGCGGCATCACGCCAAGCGAGATCGGCCCCATCTGCACCGATGCCGTGGTCAGCGCGTTGGGCGGCAGGCGCTGGCTGTCGGCGGAGAAGACTTCCAAGAGCGCGTTTTGCAGCGCAATCGATAGACCAAAGGTGATCAGCAGCGGCGGCAGGATGTCATCGCCCAGCGTCCGGTTCAGCAGGAACTTCTGCAAGGCCCAGCCAAGGAGGAACATCACCGGCATGGCAATGAGCAGCGCGAGAAAGGGAGAGATCCCGAGCAGCGTCACCAGCAACAGGATCAGGTAGGCGCCCATCACGATCAGATCGCCATGCGCGAGGTTCACCAGCCGCATGATGCCGAACACCAGGCTCAGCCCGGCGGCAAAAAGGGCATAAAGGCCACCCAGAAGGATGCCTTGGATTATCGTGTCGATCCAGATCATGCGGCTGCTCCGAAATAGGCGTCGTGGATGGCCTCGCGGCTGAGGCTCTCGGGGGTGCCGGACAGGGTGATGCGACCTTCCATCATGCAGTAGACGCGGTCGGCGACGGCCATGGCCTGGGCGATGTCCTGTTCCACCACCACCAGCGAGGCGCCCGCCGCCTTGATCGCCGGGACGGCGGCGTAGATGTCCTTGATCACCACCGGGGCAAGGCCAAGGCTGATCTCATCACACAAGAGAACCCGCGGGTTGCTCATCAGGGCGCGGCCGATGGCGACCATCTGCTGTTGCCCGCCCGACAGGGCCGTGCCGGGGCTGTTGCGGCGCTCCCGCAGGATGGGGAACAGATCGTAGACGGTGTTTAGCGTCCAGTGGCCGCTTTTCTTGCGCCCGTAGGTCCCGATCAGGAGGTTCTCCTCGACCGAGAGAGAGGGGAACAGCTTGCGCCCCTCGGGCACCATGGCGACGCCCTGCGCCATGATTTCATCAGCGGGCTGCGCGCCAACGGGGCGGCCATCGTAGGTGACCGCCTCGGCCGCATTGCGCAGCACCCCGGCAATCGAGCGCATCAGTGTCGTCTTGCCCGCGCCATTGGCGCCGATGATGGCCACGGTTTCCGCCTCTTCAAGGGTGATATCCACCCCGAACAGGGCTTGAAAATCACCGTAGTGGGCGGTCAGGTTATGGGTTTCCAGCAATGACATCAGACTTCGATCCCCAGATAGATTTGCTGCACTTCGCGGCTGGCCATGATGGCGTCGGGGTCACCCAGACCGATGACCTTGCCGAAATCGAGCACCAGCAGGCGCTCCACCACCGAGGTGAGCGCGTGCAGGACATGCTCGATCCAGATGATCGTCACGCCCTGCGCGTGGATGTCCCGGATGGTACCGATCAGCGACTGGCACTCGGCCTCGGTCAGGCCGCCTGCGATTTCGTCCAGCAGCAACAGTTTGGGCTGGGTCGCCATGGCGCGGGCCAGTTCCAGACGCTTGCGCTCCAGCAGCGACAACTGTCCGGCCGGGGTGTTGGCACGCCGGATCATCTCCGTGCGTTCCAGGATATCGGCGCAATCGTCCCGCACGGCGGCCTCACCCAGGCGGCGGCCATGGGTGGCGGCGACCAGAAGGTTTTCGTAGACGGTCAGTTTTTCGAACGGCTGCGGGATCTGGAAGGAACGCCCGATTCCCGCCATGCAGCGGTCCATTGCCGAGGTGCGGGTGACGTCGCGCCCTTCGAAATTGATGGTGCCAGAATTGGCGGTCAGGTTGCCGGTGATCAGGTTGAACAGCGTCGATTTCCCGGCGCCATTGGGGCCGATGATACCCAGCGCCTGGCCCTGTGGCACCTCGAAGGTGACATCGTCGGTCACGGTCAGGGCGCCAAAGCTTTTTGAAACCGATTGGAGAGAGAGGATCGACATGAAAGGTCCTTTGCCAGTCCGCAGGACGGGGTGTGAAAAGGCCGGGGGAGGGCGCGGGTCCTACGTGCAGCAGGACCCGCAAGGGCAGGATGGGATCAGGAAATCTCTTCCATCTTGCCGCCGGTCGGGATCTCCGGGTGATCGGAGTTGTCCACCACCACGAGATCATAGCTGCCATCGTCCTGAAGCCGCCACTGACCGCCCACAAGCGGGGTTTTGGCGACATTCGCGGCGGCGAACGGCGGCAGGCCCTTGCCGTCGAATGCGATGCGTCCGACCATCGAATCCAGCTGCGTTGCGGCGATCGCGGCTGCAACTTCATCCGGGTCGCGGCTGTCTTCGACGCGACCCATGACACTGGCCGCCATTTCGAACAGCGCGTGCACGAAACCGATGGGCTGGGTCCACTGCTTGCCCGTCGCCTGGCTATAGCCTGCGGCCAGATCGGCAGCGGATTGCCCGGTCAGGGAGGAAGAGAACGGATGGTTCGGTGACCACCAGACCTCGGAGGACAGGTTGTGCCCCTGATCGCCCAGAGCCTCGACCGCCTGCGGGAATAGGATGGCCTTGCCGATGCTTGCGGCCTTGGGGGTGAAGCCCTGCTGTTTGGCCTGTGTCCAGAAGGTGGTGAAATCCGGCGGGATCGGCACGCCGGTGACGATTTCAGCATTTGCCGCCTTGAAGGCATTGATCTGGGCGCTGAAGTCATCGGTGAGGTTCTGGTAGCGGCCGGTGTCGGTCAGCTTATACCCTTGGGCGTCCAGCACTGGCGGGAAGCCCACGTTGGGATCGCCCCAGGCGTTGCCATCGCCATCGTTGGGGAAGATCGCGCCAACCGATTTATTGGTGTCGAGCTGGTTCCACATTGCCGTGAAGGTGGAAATCACGTCTTCCAGTCCCCAGAAGAAATGGAAGCTGAAATCAAACGGCCGCCAACTGCCGGGATCGCCCGGGTTGCCTTGCTGACCGATGAAATAGGGTTGCCACGGGGCCACGGTGGAGATCACCGGGATTTCCTCGGCCTCGCAGGTGGTGGCGACCGGATTGGTCGTCTCGGGGGTAGAGGCGACGAGCATCATGTCGATCTCGTCGTCGATGATCAGTTCCTTGGCGACCTCTGCAGCGCGGTTGGGGTTGGACTGGCTGTCCTTGACGATCACTTCGAAGTTGCTGCCTGCATCCGAGGCTAGAAAACCCTCGATGATGAACCGGTCGGCGTCCGAAAATGCGGCCAGCGGGCCGGATTGCGGGCTGACATAGCCCAGCCGGATCTTGGCATCCCGGGCCAGAGCTGGTGCCGCCAGCCCCCCGGCAGCAAGCGTGAGGCCGGTGGCGGCGGTGGATTTGAGCAGTTTACGGCGTGTAATCATGATGTCCTCCCTGACGTCATCAAAAGTGTTCGCGAAGCCCCGGTTCAGTGGGCGGGTGGTGTTCCCGCCCAGGCCGCCTGCAACAGCGCGCGGATATCGTCGCGCGTGACAGGCTGCGGATTGGGGTAGGGTTTGGTGGTGGCCAGTTCGGCGGCGCGGTCCAGGTCTTCCTCCTTCAGACCCAGATCGCGCAGTGCCAGCGGCGCCCCCAGTTTTTGTGCAAAATCATACAAGGCGCGCCCGGCATTCTCGCCGCCCAGAAGATCGCAGATCGGCAGCAGTTCGGTCGCTGCCGCGCGGGCGTTATAGGCAATGGCATGGGGCAGAACGATTGCGTGGGTTTCGGCGTGGGGCAGGTCGAATGAGCCGCCCAGCGTGTGGCACAGCTTGTGATGCAGGGCCATGCCGACCTGGCCTAGCACCGTGCCACAGGCCCATGCGCCGCGCTGCGTCTCGGCGCGGGCTGCGAGATCCGTAGGCGCGGCCAGAACGCGGGGCAGACCGCCGACGAAGGCCTTCAGCCCGTCGATGGCCAAATGCACCGTCTTTTCGGTGCGGTCGCGCGCATAAAGCGCCTCGGCTGCATGCGCCATGGCGTTAAGCGCCGAGGTCACGGTCATGGCAACCGGCAGCGTTGCGACGCGCTCGGGATCATAGAGGATGACTTCGGGCAGCACCTCGGGGTGGCTCAGCGTCGTCTTGATGCCGTTCTCGGTCTGGCCGAGGATCGGCGTCGCTTCACTGCCGGCGTAGGTGGTCGGGATCACGATCTGCGGCAGGCCTGTGCGATAGGCGATTGCCTTGCCCAGCCCGATGGTCGAGCCGCCGCCGATTGAGATGATGCAGTCCGCTGCGACCTCTTTGGCGTGGGCCATGGCCGCTTCGGTGACGGTGACGGGGGTGTGCATCGCCGCCTGACAGAAAACGCCAGCGGCCAGTTCGCCCAGTGTTTCGGCCATTTCCAGCGCTGCGTCGGATTGCTGAGGGGTGGACAGAACCAGGGCGTTCTTCGCGCCCAGCCGCTGAGTCTCTGCGACAAGGATGTCCTTCACCCCAGCCTGGAATACAACGCGCACACCATCTGTTGCGGTTTCTGCCTCTTGTGTCATTTCAGACCTTTCTCCTCCGGTTGTGCCGGACGTTAAACCTCAGTGAATGGTCTGTTGATCGAGATTACGGCATTTAATATACCACGATGTTATGTACATCGATCCCAATCACCTGCGCATCCTGGCAGCGATCGTCGACTCGGGCGGGCTAAGTGAAGGCGCGGCCGCGCTAAACAAGTCCCAGCCCAGCCTGTCGCGCACGGTTGCGATGCTGGAGTCGCGGCTCGGTTCACGATTATTTGAAAAGGGTATCCGGCCGCTGCGGCCGACCGAGCTGTGTCTGTCGCTGGCCGAACAGGGCCGGGTGATCGGTCAGGCAAGTGAGGCGGCGCGCATCGCAGCCGAGCTTTATTCAGGGGGCAAGGCGGGCACTGCGCGGATCGCCGGGACGCCCATCTTCATGGATGGAGTGATCTCCTACATGATCGCGTCGTTCCAATCTGCTTTCCCAGATGTGGCGATTCAGCAAAGCTATGGCTATTTCGCGGAGCTGTCTGAACAGCTGAAGACGGGGAACATCGATCTGGCGATCTGCCCGATGCGCGGCGATGACATCCCGGAAGAGCTGTCGTTTGAACCGATCCTGCGTGGCCGCAACGTGATTGCCTGCGCGCCGTCGCACCCATTGGCGCGTAAATCCACGTTTCGATTGGAAGATATCGCCCAATACCCTTGGATCGCCCCCCCGGCGGGCAGTCCCCTTTATGCGGACCTGAAAAACGCGCTGGAGATCGTAGGCATCACCGATTTCCGCGTCAGTTTTACTGGCGGCTCGCTGGCGGCGATCCTGCGCATCATGTCCGGATCGGATGCGCTGACGGTGCTGCCTTATTCAGTGGTGTTCATGCAGCGACCGTCCAATATGGTCACAGCGCTGCCGGTGAAGCTTGAGCACCCGGACCGGCAACTGGGTTTGCTCTGGCGCAACGACCGCCCGGTGCGCCCCGCGGTGTCCCGGTTTCAGAAGTTCCTCAAGGGTGAGTTTTCCGGTCTGGCCGACAGGATCGACGTTCGCGGCCGCGAAGCCGTCTGGAGACGGTGACACCTGCCTGTGTGGGCGGCACGCGAGTGCGAGGCCTGCTCAATCTGACCAGGGGCGGTGCATTTGGACTTGCGCAGTTGCGGCGGCCTGCGTTAAGGCGCAAGCCTTACCGGTCGTCTGGGGTCGCCCCAATCGAACTGCTGGTGAGAGGGGCAGGGTCGCGGCAAAGACCCCATGAAAGAAATCGGTTAATTCTCCGGTTTCTGTCCCGCCGAATTTCTGAGGTTTGCCATCTTGGACGTGTGGGATTTGTTACCGGATTGCGGGCCACGTTAAACACACCGCTAAAGAGGTCAGGACGCAAAGGAACCCCTTTCGCTTGGCCGGATGGGGTTTTTTATTGCGCCGACGTGCAGGAGTGTGTGCCATGAACGACACGAAAGACAGCAACTGGAACAGCCGCACCAAACTGGTGCACGGCGGCACCCGCCGCAGCCAATGGGGCGAGGTGAGCGAAGCGATCTTCCTGACTCAGGGCTTTGTCTATGACAGCGCCGAGCAGGCCGAGGCCCGGTTCATCGAAACCGGCCCGGATGAGTTCATCTATGCCCGCTATGGCAACCCGACCGTGGCGATGTTCGAAGAGCGGATCGCCGCGCTTGAGGGCGCCGAGGATGCCTTTGCCACCGCTTCTGGCATGGCAGCGGTCAATGGCGCGCTGACCTCGCTTCTTAAGGCGGGCGATCACGTTGTTTCGGCGCGGGCGCTGTTTGGCTCTTGCCTTTATATCCTTGAAAACATCCTGACCCGCTTCGGAGTCGAAGTGACATCCGTCGATGGAACCGATCTGGAGCAATGGCGCGCTGCGGTACGACCGGACACCAAGGCGGTATTCTTTGAATCCATGTCGAACCCGACGCTGGAAGTGATCGACGTGGCTGCGGTCGCGGAAATCGCCCATGCCGTCGGCGCGACGGTAGTGGTGGACAACGTGTTCTCTACGCCGGTCTTCTCTGACGCCATCGCACAAGGCGCGGATGTGGTGGTCTACTCGGCCACCAAACATATCGACGGTCAGGGCCGGGTTCTGGGCGGTGTCATCCTTGGCACACGCGATTTCATCCGCGGCACGGTTGAGCCCTATATGAAGCACACCGGCGGTTCCCTTAGCCCGTTCAACGCCTGGACGCTGCTAAAGGGGCTGGAGACGATTTCCCTGCGGGTGAATGCACAGGCCGAAACGGCGCTGCAGATTGCGACTGCCCTTCAGGGGCATCCGAAGCTGGCGCGCACGATCTATCCCGGCCTAGCCGATCATGCTCAGAACGCGCTGGTGCAGCGGCAATTGGGCGGTAAGGGCGGAACGGTCCTGTCGCTGGATCTGAAGGGTGGCAAGGAGGCGGCCTTTGCCTTCCTGAACGCCCTGACGATTCCGGTGATTTCCAACAATCTCGGCGATGCGAAATCCATCGCAACCCATCCGGCCACCACCACCCACCAGCGGCTGCCCGATGATCAGAAGGTGGCGCTGGGCATCACGCCGGGTCTGGTGCGCTTCTCGGTTGGGCTTGAGGATCCGGAGGATCTGATTGCGGATCTGACGCAGGCATTGGACGCCTGCGGCGGCTGAAGTCTTGGGGGCGCTGTGGCCCGCGTTGTTCGCGGGCCCGGGCGGGCTTACTTGTGGTGCGGGGTCAGTTCCGGGCCGGAACCTGCCGTATTTGTCTGATCCATTTTGTGTTTTCCCGCGTAACAGAGTAATACTGAACATCGCTGCGCCCCGGGGCGTAGCAGCAGCGGAGGAAGTGGTCGTATGAATATCCATATGCGCGGCGTGGACGAGACACCGGACCGGACCGAGGCAGAGGCGGCTCTTGAGACGCTTCGCCAATGGGCCGCGACAGCCACCCAGACGGAAATTGCGCAGCTTGACCCAGCCGTTGCCCGGCTTCTGCCAGAGCGGGCGGTGCAGAACTACCCCGATCTGTCGCGCAACTACCCCGAGGATTTTGTGGCGGATGAGGGCTATCGCGCCACATTGCCCGACCTGCAGAACGGCCCTTCCAGCCTGATCCGCGGCGCCAATGAGCAGATCCAGCATGTGGGCATCTCCAACTTCCGCCTGCCGATTCGCTTTCACACACGGGACAATGGCGATCTGACGCTGGAAACCAGCGTGACTGGCACCGTCAGCCTTGAGGCCGACAAGAAGGGCATCAACATGTCCCGGATCATGCGGTCCTTTTACAAACACGCAGAAAAGACCTTTAGCTTTGAGGTGATCGAGGCCGCGCTTGAGGATTACCTCAGTGATCTCGGCAGCATGGACGCGCGCATCCAGATGCGGTTCTCCTTCCCGGTGAAGATCGACAGCCTGCGTTCGGGCCTGTCGGGCTATCAATATTACGATATCGCGCTGGAGCTGGTGGATCGGGATGGGGTGCGCAACAAGATCGTGCATCTGGACTATGTCTATTCCTCAACCTGCCCCTGTTCGCTGGAATTGTCGGAACACGCGCGCCAGTCGCGCGGGCAACTGGCAACCCCGCATTCGCAGCGGTCGGTGGCGCGGCTGTCGGTGCAGATCGACCCCGAGGCCCCCTGCCTGTGGTTCGAGGATCTGATCGATCATTGTCGCCGCGCGGTGCCCACCGAGACTCAGGTCATGGTCAAGCGCGAGGACGAACAGGCCTTTGCCGAACTGAACGCTGCCAACCCGATCTTTGTCGAGGATGCTGCGCGCCTGTTCTGCGAAGCCCTGCAAAGCGATCCGCGCATTGGCGATTTTCGCGTGGTGGCCAGCCATCAGGAAAGCCTGCACAGCCACGATGCTGTCAGCGTGCTGACCCAAGGGCCACTGTTTGCCGAAACCAGCCTTGATCCGGGTCTGTTCTCGACCCTGATCCATCGGGGGTAACAGGTTGGCAGCGGCGCACGTTGCGCCGCCTCCTGCCTGTTCCGGTATCACTCAAGCACGAATTTCCGCGGCAATGCCGCATTTTTTGCTGCGTTGCCGCATTCTCGTGTTAGCCTTCCATCAGGTCCGGACCCTGATGGCTACGGAATCCTTCTGCTGGCCAGATATCAATGCCGGATCTCTTTGATGTAAGGAGTTCCCGATGTTCTTTTCGCCCATCCTCCAAGATCAGCCTGCAACGCTGCCGCAATGGGTCGGCTATTCCGCCGGGACACAGTTGCGATGCTGGCGTGCGATGACGGCGCTGGCGGTTCAGGCGCCTTATGAACAGATACGCCTGACGCATGTACTGATGACCGCCGGAACGGCGGTGTTCAGACCGGCTGCTGTTGCTGCTCCGGCCCCGGCGCCGCAAAAAGCGAAAACACCTGCGAAACGGGCAACCGGCGAACGTTCGGCCGCCAAAACCAAGACCCCTGCGCGGCGTCCGGCACGCAAAAGTAAAGCCGCCCCGGCGGCCAGGACTACGGCGCGCAAATCGCCTGCTGCCAAACCTGCCTCAGAGAAACCGGTCGCGGCCAGACCCGCAACGCCCAAGGCGGCTGCCACCACAGCGACTGCGAGTAAGACTGAGAACAAGGCAGTGGCCCGCAAGGCGACGACAACCAAGCCTGCGGCGACAACGCCTAAGTCGATAGCGGCAAAGACGACCGCGCCCAAAACATCGCCTGCTAAGCCTGCACAGGTGACACTAACACCCACCAAGACCGCAGCAGCAAAACCCGCACAGGCAAAAGCTTCCCCTACGAAACCTTCCTCGGCCAAACCGGCAGCAACAAAGCCCGCAGCGGTCACAGCTGCGGCCAAGGCGACAGCCAAGCCGTCCGCTGCGGCATCCACTCCGCCACAGGCGAATAAGGCTGAAGCCACCACAGCGGCACCGGCACAATCCACCGCGTCCAAGGCAAAACGCGCGCCGTCCAAGCCTCCGGCGCTGCCAGAGCGCTCCGCGGCAAAGAGTGACGCCGAGAAGGCATGACGCCGCCTTTGACTTGACACTTTGCGCAGGGGGCGCCAACGCTGCCCGTCATGTTGGATCTTCGCCCGGTCGCATATGTCATTGGCCTGTTGGTCGTCATTCTTGGCGCCATGATGGTCTTTCCGTTCCTGATCGATCTTTACGATGGGCAGGGCGAATGGCCGGTGTTTCTTGAAAGCGGCCTGATCACCATTCTGGCGGGCGGGCTGCTGGCGCTCAGCTGTGGCAATTCAGTGCGGCAGGGGCTTAGCATTCGTCAGACCTTTCTGCTGACCACTTCGGTCTGGGCGGCGCTGCCGGTGTTCGGTGCGATCCCGCTGATGATGGGGGCGACCGAGCTCAGCTTTACAGATGCGTTTTTCGAAGCGATGTCGGGGCTGACGACCACCGGGTCCACGGTAATCTCCGGCCTTGATGACCTGCCACGGGGGATCCTCTTGTGGCGAGGTATCCTGCAGTGGCTCGGCGGGATTGGTATCATTGTCGTCGCCATGGTGTTTCTGCCCGAGCTACGGGTCGGGGGTATGCAGATCTTCCGCTCCGAAGCTTTTGATACCATGGGGAAGATTTTGCCCCGTGCGCAGACGATCGCACGTCAGATCTCGTTGATCTACGTGGCGCTGACGCTGCTATGCATGGTGGTCTATGTGGTGCTGGGCATGGGACTGTTCGATGCGCTGGTGCATGCCCTGACCACCATGTCGACCGGTGGCTTTTCGAACTACGATGCCTCTTTCGGCACCTTCTCCGGTCCGGCCGAATACGCGGCATCGTTCTTCATGATCATGGCGGCGCTGCCCTTCGTGCGCTACGTACAGTTGATCAACGGGCAGGGGCAGCCGCTGCTGCGCGATAGCCAGATCCGCGCCTTTCTGGGTACTATTCTGGTGCTGATCATCGTGACCGCCAGCGTGCTGCTCTATATCTTCCCGCACCACCCAGAACAGGCTCTGCGCGAGGCGCTGTTCAACATCACCTCGATCATTTCCGGCACCGGCTATGCCAGCGTCGATTACATGGAATGGGGCAGCTTCCTGATCATGGTGTTCTTTTTCATCGGTCTGATCGGTGGCTGCGCGGGTTCCACAGCCTGTTCGGTTAAGGTGTTCCGCTATCAGATCCTGTTTGCCTCGATCCGGGTTCAGATCCAGCGTATCCGCTCCCCCAACGGTATCTTCATTCCGCGCTTTGACGGACGCCCGGTCGGGCCGGATGTCCTCAGCTCGGTGATTTCCTTTTTCATGTTCTTCGTGGTGACGCTGGGGGTCGTGTCCTGGGGGCTGGCTCTGACAGGGCTGGACTTCATCACAGCCGTCTCGGGCGCGGCAACCGCAGTGGCCAATGTCGGGCCGGGGCTGGGCGATATCATCGGGCCTGCGGGCAATTTTTCCACCCTGAATGATGCGGCCAAATGGATCCTGAGCGCGGCCATGCTGATCGGGCGTCTGGAACTGATGGCGGTCTACGCGATCCTGACGTTGCGGTTCTGGCGCAACTGACACCGCGCCGGAGCTCTGGGGTCGTGTAAGGTGGATTGGGCCTCAGACAGAGCCCCCTGCGGCGGTTTGGCCCTTGTATTGCTACAATCCGCAGTCTTGCCCTGATCACGGACCTCCCCTATGAGGCGGTGATCGGAATCTGCGAGCGCACGGAGACGAATGCCCCATGCCCGTTCTAGTAATGAAATTCGGCGGCACCTCTGTCGCCAACCTCGACCGGATCCGACGCGCGGCAAAGCGGGTCGGTGTCGAAGTGGCCAAAGGCTATGATGTCATTGTCATCGTATCGGCCATGTCGGGAAAGACCAATGAGCTTGTTGGCTGGGTCAATGAAACCTCGCCGCTGTTTGACGCCCGCGAATATGACGCAGTGGTGTCTTCCGGCGAAAACGTCACCGCCGGTCTGATGGCGCTGACGCTGCAGGAAATGGATGTTCCCGCGCGCAGCTGGCAGGGCTGGCAGGTGCCGCTGAAGACGACCAGCGCCCACAGCCAGGCGCGGATCGAAGAAATCCCGACCGAGAATATCAGCGCCAAATTCGCCGAAGGCATGCGCGTGGCCGTTGTTGCCGGTTTCCAGGGCATCAGCCCCGAAGGGCGCATCACCACGCTGGGTCGGGGCGGTTCGGACACCACGGCGGTGGCCTTTGCGGCGGCCTTCGATGCCGAGCGCTGCGATATCTACACGGATGTGGACGGCGTCTATACCACGGACCCACGCATCTGCGATAAGGCCCGCAAGCTTGACAAGATCGCATTCGAAGAGATGCTGGAACTGGCCTCTCTGGGGGCGAAGGTCCTGCAGACCCGCTCAGTCGAGCTGGCGATGCGCTATCAGGTGCGGCTGCGCGTCCTGTCCAGTTTCGAAGAACAAAATGACAATGCTGGCACGCTGGTCTGTGCCGAGGAGGACATCATGGAATCCAACGTTGTGGCCGGTGTGGCCTATTCCCGCGACGAAGCCAAGTTGACCGTGCAATCGGTCGCCGACCGTCCCGGCATTGCGGCAACCATCTTTACCTGCCTGTCGGATGCAGGCGTGAATGTGGACATGATCGTGCAGGATATCTCGGACGAAGGCCGCACGGATATGACC
Organism: Phaeobacter gallaeciensis; assembly: GCF_001678945.1. Lineage (NCBI taxonomy): Bacteria > Pseudomonadati > Pseudomonadota > Alphaproteobacteria > Rhodobacterales > Roseobacteraceae > Phaeobacter > Phaeobacter gallaeciensis. The sequence continues at coordinate 841,309 of NZ_CP015124.1, read as the reverse complement.
TTTTCCTGCCCCACCGATCAGGTGGCGCGCGCCGAACAGGCCTTGCAGGAGAGCAAGGAAAAGGGCGATCTCAACTACGCCGAACTGGTTGCCGACAAGGACGTTGCAAAGGTTTCGGTCGTGGGGATTGGCATGCGCTCGCAATCGGGCGTGGCGGCCAAGATGTTCAAGGTGCTCTCGGATGAGGGGATCAACATCAAGGTCATTACAACCTCAGAGATCAAAATTTCCGTGCTCATCGACCGGAAATACATGGAACTTGCTGTTCAGGCACTGCATGATGCCTTTGAACTGGATAAGGCAGCCTGATCGTGCATGGGCTGCCTGCACAATAACCACGTGAACAGGGCCCATGGTCGAAAGTACTGAATCCGAGAGCCGCAGGTTGCTAGGCCGCCTGCGCGAGGCCATGGCCGGGGATGACCCTGGCCAGGCCCGTCTGGACAAGATCACTCACCTGATTGCCGACAGCATGGGGACCGAGGTCTGCTCGGTCTACCTGTTCCGCGATGACGAGACGCTTGAGCTTTGCGCGACAGAGGGTCTGAACGTCGAATCCGTGCACCAGACCCGTATGCGGATTGGCGAAGGTCTGGTGGGCCGGGTGGCCAGGTACGGCAAGGTGGTCAATACCCCCGATGCCCCGAACGCCAAGGGGTTCCGCTATATGCCGGAAACCGGCGAAGAGCGGTATTCTTCCTTCCTCGGCATTCCGATCCAACGTCTGGGCGAGATGATGGGCGTGCTCGTCGTCCAGTCCAAGGAAGCGCGCGAATTCTCCTCTGATGCGGTTTACGCGCTCGAAGTGGTGGCGATGGTGATCGCCGAAATGGCGGAACTCGGTGCCTTTGTCGGGGAGGGCGCAGCCTTGTCTCCGATGCACCAGCAGCCGGTTCTGCTGAGTGCAACTGCCGCGCAGGAAGGCGCTGCCGAAGGCCATGTCTGGCTGCACGAACCGCGCGTCGTGGTAACCAACCCGATTGCCGATGATCCGCACCGAGAGCTTGAGCGCCTGAACGAAGCAGTGGAAGAGCTACGCGTCGGCGTCGACAAGATGCTGAAGATCTCTGAAAACGGAGACAAGGATCAGCTGCAAGTTCTTGAAACCTATCGCATGTTCGCCAATTCCAAAGGCTGGATGCGGCGCATGGAAGAAGACATATCGCGTGGGTTGAGCGCCGAGGCCGCGGTTGAAAAGGAGCAGTCCCAGGCCCGGGCGCGTATGTCTCAGGTGCAGGATGCCTACCTGCGCGAACGGCTGAGCGATCTTGATGATCTATCGAATCGCCTGCTTAGGATTCTGACCGGGCAGGGCGCCGAAACCGGCGCCGATCTGCCAGTGGACCCGATCCTGATTGCCCGCAATATCGGCCCGGCCGAGTTGCTGGAATACGGTCGCTCGCTGCGCGGCATCGTGCTGGAGGAAGGCTCCGTCGGCTCGCACGCGGCGATCGTGGCGCGTGCCTTGGCGATTCCTCTGGTGGTGAACGCCAAACGCATCACCACCGAGGCGCTGAACGGCGATCATATCATGGTGGATGGCGATCAGGGGGTCGTGCACCTGCGCCCGGATGAAACCGTGGTTAGCGCCTTTCGGGACAAGATCGCGATGCAGGCCGATGCCCAGGAGCGCTATGCCTCGATCCGGGAAAAACCCGCCATTACGCAAGACGAACAACATGTCACCTTGCTGATGAACGCCGGGTTGATGGCGGATCTGCCGTCGCTCGAAGGGTCCGGCGCCGAAGGGGTGGGGCTGTTCCGTACCGAGCTGCAGTTTCTTGTGCGTGATCAGATGCCTAAGCGGTCCGAACTGGTGACGCTCTATCAGCGGGTGCTGGATGCATCGCACGGCAAGCGGGTGGTGTTCCGGACGCTCGACATCGGCTCGGACAAGGTTCTGCCCTATATGAAGCCGACGGATGAGCCGAACCCAGCGCTTGGCTGGCGGGCGATCCGGGTGGGTCTCGATAAACCGGGCGTCATGCGCATGCAGCTGCAGGCGTTGATGCGGGCGGCCAATGGGCGGCCGCTGTCGATTATGTTCCCCTTTGTTGCGCAATTCGAAGAATACCGTGCTGCGCGCCAGGAGATCGACAAGACGCTGGAGCGCGAGCGAATCCTTGGCCACGCGCTGCCGGAACGGCTGGAAGTGGGGGCGATGCTGGAAACCCCCTCTCTGGCATTTGCGCCGCACAAGTTCTTTGAAGAAGTCGATTTCCTCTCGATCGGCGGCAACGATCTGAAGCAGTTCTTCTTTGCTGCCGACCGAGAGAATGAGCGCGTCCGAAAACGCTATGACACGCTGAACGTCAGCTTTTTGACCTTTATCGAGCAGATCGTGGAGCGCTGCGACCGGTTCGAAACACCGCTGAGTTTCTGTGGCGAAGACGCCGGGCGGCCGATCGAGGCTGTCTGTCTTGCTGCGATGGGTATCCGGACGCTGTCGATGCGGCCTGCTTCAATTGGGCCGGTCAAGTCTTTGTTAATGCGTGTTAACCTTTCGGATGTTCGCAAGATTATTTCGGACTCCCGCCACCGGGGCGATCAATCCGTCAGACCTGCTGTGATGCGATACCTGCGGGAACTCTGAGCGCGGCGACCTTCCTGACAGTAAATAATGGTGCGGCCCCGGAAACGGGGCCTTTTTCTGATGGGTTGCCGCAGATTGGCCAGGCGCTTGTCCCATTAGCCGCTACAGTCAGCCGAACCGTTTGTGATGCTGGGTTTTAGGGGAGGACAGGGGGTGATTCAGATTAAACTGTAGGGGGGTAAGAGTTGTCTAAAATATTAGATAATTTGACATATAATCGTCCTTGGCCTCTAAAAATTTACAAAAATCAATAATTTTGACTGGTTTGCCAGGTTCATTCAAATGTTGCCCACATGTTCATCCACAGGAGGGGCTTCTGTTCTGGCGAAGGTTCGAAGTATATCCGGTGAGGTCTGCGTCAGATTGGCAGTGGGGCGCCGGATCGCATAGTGATGTGGCTCACGATCTCGCCAAACGGGATGTTTTATCCCAAAGTTATCCCAAGTTTATCCACATTAATGTATGATGCCTTTGTATTGATGTAAAAACACAAAAGGCAAACCAATCGGGGGGATAGGGTCTCTGCACGCCCTGTAAATCTCAGATTATTTGCATTCAATTTTACCTTCTCTTGGTTGCTAAGTGGTAAACGACGGGCCCCGGAATGGGGCGTTTAAATTTCAAGCATGAAACTTTAAGCTTGAAGTGTTTGTCGTCTCGCTTATCCTGATCCCAACATAACAATCTCATGCGGAGGGTAGGATCATGAAAGTTGCCTGTTTGGGAGGTGGTCCCGCGGGGCTCTACTTCGCGATTTCAATGAAGCTGCGTCAGCCGGACGCTGATGTCACGGTGTTTGAGCGTAACAAGGCGGACGACACCTTTGGTTGGGGTGTTGTTCTTTCCGATGATGCGCTTGAAAATCTTACGGAAAATGACCCAGAAAGCGCCGCCGAAATCCGTCGGAACTTTGCCTATTGGGATGACATCGCGGTGGTGCACAACGGCGTGCGTACGGTGTCCGGCGGTCACGGGTTTGCCGGGATCGGGCGTAAGAAGATGCTGCTGATCCTGCAGGAGCGCGCGCGGGAGCTCGGGGTGAACCTGCAGTTTGAGACCGAGGTCGGACCGGCAGCGGACTATCAGGATGACTATGACATCGTGGTTGCCTGTGATGGGCTTAATTCCAGCGTCCGCAATGAGTTCGCGGAACACTTTAAACCCAATATCGACGTGCGCCCGTGCAAGTTTATCTGGCTGGGCACCCATCAGAAGTTCGATGACGCCTTCACATTTGTGTTCGAAAACACCAAACACGGCTGGGTCTGGATCCACGCCTATCAATTCGATGCGGATACGGCGACCGTGATCGTGGAGTGTTCTGCGGAGACCTGGGACAACTGGGGCTTTGAGGACATGAGCAAGGAAGAGATTATTCGCACCTGCGAAGAGATCTTTGCCGACCATCTGGGTGGTCACAACCTGATGTCCAACGCCGACCACCTGCGCGGATCGGCTGTCTGGATCAACTTCCCGCGGGTGCTCTGCGAAAAATGGCACCATCAAAACGTCGTGCTGTTGGGCGATGCCTCTGCCACGGCGCATTTCTCGATCGGGTCCGGATCGCGGCTGGCCTTTGACAGTGCCATTGCCTTGGCCGAGCTGCTGACGGTCGAGCCGTCGATGGAACGCGCCTTTGAGCGCTATCAGGACGAGCGGCGCCTTGATGTGCTGCGCTTGCAGTCGGCCGCGCGTAACTCATTGGAATGGTTTGAGGAAGTTGAACGTTATCTGGATATGGATCCGGTTCAGTTCAATTATTCTCTGCTGACCCGTTCGCAGCGGATCTCCCACGAAAACCTGCGCCTGCGCGACCCGGACTGGCTGAAATCAGCAGAAAAGTGGTTCCAGGAACGGGCGGGTGTTCCGGCCGATGCGCCGGTGCGTGTGCCGATGTTTGCCCCTTATAAATTGCGTGACATGACGCTGGAGAACCGCATCGTTGTCTCCCCGATGGCGCAGTACAAGGCGGTGAATGGCTGCCCGACGGACTGGCACCTGATCCATTACGGTGAGCGCGCCAAGGGTGGCGCCGGGATGGTCTATACCGAAATGACTTGCGTCAGCGCCGAAGGACGGATCACCCCCGGCTGTCCCGGTCTTTACGCGCCCGAACATGAAGCCGCCTGGACCCGTCTGACTGATTTCGTGCATAACGAGACCCGGGCCAAGATTTGCTGCCAGATCGGCCATTCGGGCCGCAAGGGTTCGACACAGGTTGGCTGGGAAGTGATGGACGCGCCTTTGAAAGAGGGTAACTGGGATCTGGTCTCAGCCTCACCCTTGCCCTGGTCCCCGAATAACGCCACCCCGCGCGAAATCACCCGCGCAGAAATGGAGGCCGTGAAGGCCGAATTCGTCGCTTCGGCCGAGATGGCAGAGCGCGCCGGATTTGACATGATCGAACTTCATGCGGCGCATGGTTATCTGATCTCTTCCTTCATTTCGCCAAAATCCAATATTCGTGAGGATGAGTTTGGCGGCTCGCTGGAAAACCGCCTGCGCTACCCGCTGGAGGTCTTCAAGGCGATGCGTGACGTCTGGCCTGCCCATAAACCGATGTCCGTCCGGATCTCTGCCAACGATTGGATCGGCGACGAAGGCGTAACCCCGGAAGAGGCGGTCGAGATCGCCAAGGCATTCTCGGAGGCTGGCGCCGATATTATCGACGTCTCTGCCGGTCAGACCTCGATCGACGCCAAACCGGTCTATGGACGCATGTTCCAGACGCCGTTTTCGGACCGTATCCGCAACGAAGCAGGTATCGCGACCATGGCTGTCGGCAATATCTACGAGGCCGATCATGCGAATTCGATCCTGATGGCAGGCCGCGCCGATCTGATCTGCGTGGGGCGTCCGCATCTGGCGGATCCTTACTGGACGCTTCACGAGGCAACCCGGATCGGGGATCGACAGGCCGCCTGGCCGTTGCCCTACGAGGCGGGCCGGGATCAGGCCTGGCGTCTGGCGGACCGCGACGCAGAGGTGGTCCGGGCATGAGTGTCGCGGGCAAACACGTCGTCATCTCTGGCGGTGGCTCTGGCGTTGGCGCCGAACTGGCGGCACAGTTCGCGGGCCAGGGCGCCCGCGTGACCATCCTGGGGCGCCGGATGGAGCCCCTGGAAGAGGTCAGCGCGGCGACCAAGGCCCTGCCGCTGACCTGCGATGTCACCGACCGCGCTGCCGTTGAGGCAGCGCTCACCGAGGCGGCGGCCAAGAACGGACCGGTCGCCATTGCCCTAGCCAATGCCGGGGCGGCGCCCTCCAAACCTTTTGATCGGATGAGCGCCGAGGATTTCGGCGCGGCTTTGTCGGTCAATCTGGCGGGGGTTTTCAACCTCTGGCAGGCGGCGCTGCCGGGGATGAAAGAGGCAGGCTGGGGCCGTATGATCGCCATCGCCTCGACCGCGGGGTTGAAGGGATACCCCTATGTTTCAGGCTATTGCGCGGCAAAGCACGGCGTGATCGGGCTGACGCGGGCGCTCTCGCTGGAACTGGCACGCACCGGCATCACGGTAAATTCGATTTGTCCGGGTTTCATTGAAACGCCGCTCCTGCAAAGATCGGTGGATAATATCGTTGCCAAGACCGGGATGACCCCGGAGAAGGCGGAAAAATCACTGCGGGCCAGCAACCCGCAGGGTCGTTTCATCCAGCCTGCCGAGGTTGCCGAAGCGGCGTTGTGGCTGGCAAGCGAGGGGGCGGGATCGGTGAACGGTTCTGCCCTGCCCATATCAGGAGGCGAGATCTGAACGTGGCGGAAACCTCAAAAGACAGATTGCGGCTGTGGCTGCGGGTGCTGAAGGCGACCCGCGCGGTGGAAAGCGAGATCCGCGAAAACCTGCGCCGCGATTTTTCGACCACCCTGCCGCGTTTCGATGTGATGGCAGCGCTGGTCCAGCACGAAGACGGGCTCAAGATGAGCCAGCTCTCTGGCGTGCTGAAAGTGTCGAACGGCAATGTGACCGGCATCATCGAACGTCTGGTCGAGGATGGCCACGTACAGCGCGAACCGGTTCCCGGTGATCGCCGCGCCAGCCTGGTACGGATGACCGAGCAGGGCCGCGCCGAATTCGCACGGCAGGCCGAAGCGCACGAGGCCTGGATCGACAAGATGTTTGCGGATGTGCCCCCCGAGGCGGCCCAGACCATGGCCGAGGCGCTGGATGCTGTCGCCCGCCGTTTGGAAAACAAGGATGAAAGTCGATGATCAATACGGATACCAAACATTTTCTCTGCCACGTTGAAGATGGCATTGCGACCGTGTCGCTGGACCGGCCCGAGCGTAAGAACCCGCTGACCTTTGACAGCTATGCCGAGATGCGCGACTGGTTCCGCGAGTTGCACTATGACGATGACATCAAGGCGGTGATCTTTGCCTCCAATGGCGGCAACTTCAGCTCGGGCGGCGATGTACATGATATCATTGGCCCCCTCACCAAGATGAGCATGAAGGAACTGCTGGCCTTTACGCGGATGACTGGCGATCTGGTAAAGGCGATGGTGAACTGCGGCAAGCCGGTGATTGCGGCGATTGATGGTATCTGCGTGGGCGCCGGGGCGATCATCGCGATGGCGTCGGATCTGCGTATTGCCACGCCGGAGGCCAAGACGGCATTTCTGTTCACCCGCGTCGGGCTGGCGGGCTGTGATATGGGGGCCTGCGCCATCCTGCCCCGGATTATCGGTCAGGGCCGCGCGGCTGAACTGCTATATACTGGCCGTTCGATGAGCGCCGAGGAAGGCGCCGCCTGGGGTTTCCATAACAAGCTGGTCCCGGCCGAAGAACTGACCGCAGAGGCGCGTCAGTGGGCGACGCGGATCGCGGCGGGCCCGAATTTTGGTCACATGATGACCAAGACAATGCTGGCGCAGGAGTGGTCGATGTCCATCGAACAGGCGATCGAGGCCGAGGCCCAGGCGCAGGCTATCTGCATGCAGACAGCGGACTTTGAGCGCGCCTACCATGCCTTTGTAAACAAGGAAAAACCGGTCTTCGAAGGAGACTGAGTTCTATCGCCCGCCCGGTCTATGCCGCGGCGGGCTTCGCATTGACGGAGAAGAGCTGCACAAGACAGCCAAAGGGGAGTTTCATCATGGCGGACCGGACATTTCTGAACTGGCCATTCTTCGAGGACCGGCACAGAACGCTGGCAGCGGATCTGGATGCCTGGGCGGCCGAGACCGTCAGCGGGATCGACCATTCGGACACCGATGCCGCCTGCCGGGCGCTGGTGGCGGCGCTTGGAAAGGGCGGCTGGGCGCAGCATTCCGGCGCGCCAGCCGGTGAAACCCTGGATGTGCGCAGCCTGTGCCTGATCCGGGAAACTCTGGCCCGTCACGATGGGCTCGCCGACTTTGCCTTTGCCATGCAAGGTCTTGGAACCGGGGCGATTTCCCTGTTCGGCAACGAAGCGCAACAGGCAGAATGGCTGCCGCTGACCCGCTCCGGGCAGGCGATTTCGGCATTTGCGCTCACGGAACCGCAATCTGGTTCGGATGTGGCAAATTCCACAATGACAGCGACGCTGGATGGCGATGAATATGTGCTGAATGGAGAAAAGACCTGGATCTCAAACGGCGGGATTGCAGACGTTTACACCCTGTTTGCCCGCACCGGAGAGGGGCCGGGCGCCAAGGGATTGTCCGCCTTCATCGTCCCTGCCGGGCTGCCGGGGTTCGAGGTGGTCGAGCGCCAGCAGGTGATTGCGCCGCACCCGCTCGCCACCCTGCGGTTCACCGAATGCCGGATCCCGGCAAGCGCAATGATCGGTGGACCGGGGCAGGGGTTCCGGATCGCCATGTCGGTTCTGGATGTTTTCCGCTCCACCGTTGCGGCTGCGGCCCTTGGCTTTGCCCGCCGGGCACTGGACGAGGCACTGAGCCGCGTCACCAGCCGCCAGGTCCAGGGCGCGCCGCTGTTCGATCTGCAGATGGTGCAGGGGCATATCGCCGATATGGCACTGGATGTGGATGCGGCGGCTCTGCTGGTCTACCGCGCCGCGTGGACCAAGGATTCCGGTGCAGCCCGGGTGACCCGCGAAGCGGCGATGGCGAAGCTCTTTTCCACCGATCAGGCGCAGCAGGTCATCGACAAGGCGGTGCAGTTGCACGGAGGGGACGGTGTGCGCCATGGTCAGAAGGTCGAGGAACTTTACCGCGATATCCGCGCCTTGCGCATCTATGAGGGCGCATCGGACGTCCAGCGGGTGGTGATCGCGCGCCAGACACTTGGCGCCTTTGAAGGAGGCAAATGAGATGCTGGGACCGACCGCACATAGCGACACCTTCACCCGCGATAACCTGCCACCTGCGGACCAATGGCCGGACTTCCTGCTAGAGGGCTTCGACTACCCGGAACGGCTGAACGCCGCGGTCGAGCTGACCGATGCCATGGTGGAAAAGGGCTTTGGCGATCACACCGCCCTGATCGGTAACGGACGGCGCCGCACCTACAAGGAACTGTCTGACTGGACCAACCGTCTGGCCAATGTGCTGACCGAGGATCTGGGCGTTAAACCGGGCAATCGGGTGCTGATCCGCTCAGCCAACAACCCGGCCATGGTGGCCTGCTGGCTGGCCGCGACCAAGGCGGGCGCGGTGGTGGTCAACACCATGCCGATGCTGCGCGCCGGAGAGCTGGCCGCCATCGTCGACAAGGCCGAGATCAGCCACGCGCTTTGCGATACGCGGCTGATGGATGAGCTGGTTTCCTGCGCCAAGACCTCGGACTTCCTGACCTCGGTGGTCGGCTTTGACGGCACCTCCAACCACGATGCGGAACTTGACCGTCTGGCGCTGGAAAAACCGGTGACCTTTGATGCGGTTGAAACCGGGCGCGATGATGTAGCGCTGTTGGGCTTTACCTCGGGCACCACGGGATCCCCCAAGGCGACGATGCATTTCCACCGCGATCTTCTGATCATCGCGGATGGCTATGCGCGCGAAGTGCTTGATGTGCAGCCGGAGGATATCTTTGTCGGCTCGCCGCCGCTGGCCTTTACCTTTGGCCTTGGCGGATTGGCAATTTTCCCGCTGCGCTTTGGCGCTGCCGCAACGCTGCTGGAAAATGCATCACCGCCAAACCTGATTGAAATCATTGAGAAATACAAAGCGACCGTCTGCTTCACCGCGCCCACTGCCTATCGGGTGATGCTGCAGGCGATGGAGGAAGGCGCCGATCTGTCGTCGCTGCGGGCGGCTGTTTCGGCGGGGGAAACCCTGCCGGCGCCGGTCTATGACGAGTGGATGGCAAAGACCGGCAAGCCGATGCTGGACGGCATCGGCGCCACGGAAATGCTGCATATCTTCATCACCAACCGGTTCACCGACCACAAACCGGCCTGCACCGGCAAACCCGTCTCAGGCTATCAGGTGCGGGTGCTGGACGCCGATGGGAATGAGGCACCGCGCGGAGAGATTGGCCGCCTTGCGGTCAAGGGGCCAACCGGCTGCCGTTACATGGCGGACGAGCGCCAGAAAACCTATGTCCAGGACGGCTGGAACGTCACTGGCGACAGCTTTGTCATGGATGAAGAGGGTTACCTGCATTTCGCCGCCCGAAATGACGATATGATCATCTCCTCCGGCTACAATATTGCCGGCCCCGAGGTGGAAGCCGCGCTTCTGGCGCATGAAGCCGTTTCTGAATGCGCCGTTGTCGGCGCCCCGGACGAGGCGCGCGGCCAGATCGTCGAGGCGCATGTGGTGCTGACCGCCGGGCACATGCCCTCGGATGCGCTGGTGAAGCTGTTGCAGGACCACGTGAAGGCGAGCATTGCGCCCTACAAGTACCCGCGTTCAGTAGTCTTCACCAAAGCGCTGCCCAAGACGGAAACCGGAAAAATCCAGAGGTTCCGCCTGAAAGGTTGAACCTTCGCTGGCGCTTGTCCCGAAGATGGGACAAGTGCCGTCCATGATTGGCGCGGAATGCAGGTTTGGCCTTGTGCTTGGAAATGAATCACGCTACTTCCAGCGCCACACCACAAAGACCTTGGCGACAGGGCAGAAGGCGAGTTGGCGGAGTGGTGACGCAGCGGATTGCAAATCCGTGTACACCGGTTCGATTCCGGTACTCGCCTCCAATAAAATCAATGACTTGCGTCATATTCACTCTCCTTCACTTCCATTTTTGAAACAACCGTTGAAACTTTCACGTTTCGGTCTTGCTTCGTTCCATTTGATTTCTTGCCTCTTGAGCGCGCTTCGCGAGCTCTCTTTGCCGGATCGGGCCACCGTACTTTTTCAGCATCTCGACGCCCGAGTGGCCGGTGACCGCCTTGACCATCTCGTCATCACATCCAGCCAGATACAGCTCGATCGTCGCATTTTTCCTGAGCCCGTGCGTTTTGTAGTAGCTCGCCTTCTCGTGCTTCATCTTCTTTTTGATGGTGCGCATTTCTTCCGCAACAATCCGGTAGCTCACTGGTCGACCCTTGGCGTCGGTCACAACAGTGCCGTCCGTTCGTGCGAGCCCGTCGAGATGGGCTTTCAGGCGGTCGGTGAGCGGGATCCAAAGAGGCTTGTCGGTTTTGCCCTGCGTGAAATCGAATCCTTCATCGGAGAAGTGCTCCCATTTCATCTTCACGACATTGCCAATACGCTGGCCTGTTCCAACGCAAAGCTCGTAAACCAGCCGCGCCCTCTTTGAGGCCAGCGCTTCGAACTCGGCCCGAACATCATCTGGCCAAGGCTCCCAGCCGTCGCTCTGCTGCTTGAAAAGCGGAATACCCTTCGCCGGATTGCCGTGCTCTTTCTTGATGAAGCCGATCAACCGGGCGTGATTCATCAGGACGACCATGACCTGGACAAGATAGTTGGCTTGCCGCCAATGATCCGCATTGGCCCGGTGCAATTCATAGATGTGATGGGTTTCGATCCTGGCCGGGTCTTTGTCGGCCCAGATCTCACGAATGTGGCTGATATACCGCCGATAATCGGACCTCGTCCGAGGCTTCAGCTTCTTGTAGGCGTCGCTCTCGTAGTAGCTAAGAATCAGCGCCTCAAAATTGCGTTTCACCGGCGCTGGCGCGGGTTTTCCTTTCAGCAGACGATTGTAATGATCCCAAAATTCCGGCGTGCCCGCTTCCTCGTGCATCATGACCGAGATACCGCGCGAACGCCGGATGAACCGGAGATACCCCCGGTCATTGTAGACGTATTTGGGCAAGCTCTTGCGAGTCATTCGCCCATTCTCAGGTCACTGTTGAGAAAGTCGTCTGCCGCCTCTGGCGCGACCATGTTGGCATCGACGATGACACTGCCATCAGGCTTGATCTCAAATTTTGCCCGCTGCCAACCTGCCTCCCGCGCCTCGCGGATGAAGGCGGAGGCTGCCTGTCTCGCCTTTGTCTGCACACTTGCTTTGGTCATATGATCGACACCTCTCTTAATTGTTAACAACGCGCACTATCACCCTGATCCATATTGATATTCCCAACTGATCCGAGTGTGGACCTCCTGTCTTTCGCCGCGCGAATGGCGCGGATCACTTCTGAATTTTGGGAGTTTCCATTGCGATCTGACTCCGCCTTGATCCACTCTTTGAGCTCTTGCGGAAGCCGAAGTTGCATTGGTTTACGACTTTTCATGAAACGCCTCCAGGTTGAAACCACAACCCGTTAGTGGCACTTAGCCACTATTGCGTCAATTGCTTTTTATGGCACAGTGCCACCATGCCAGAACAAAGCTCTCAAAATCAGGATAAATTCATCGTGCGTCTGCCAGACGGCCTGCGCGATCGAATACGCCTCGCGGCTGAGGCTAACCATCGCAGCATGAATGCTGAGGTCGTTGCCCTCCTCGAAGAAAACTATCCGGCCCCTGTACCGGAAAACGTCACCGATCCTGCTGCAAGGCTTCTTTTTTGGCTTGCCAAAAGAATACGACGCAGAACGCCTAAACCGGGCTCAGCGAGAGAGCGCCAAGCGGCGCTGTACGAGAGCATCGCGAGCGACATTACCGCTCGGATGGAGGCGATTCATCAGAGCAATCAGAAAGGCGGCAATGGTTAGCGAATTGAACGTTTAACCTCTAGAATCTGCCGAGAAAAAAATGCCCAAAACACTTTGGCAGCGCACGAAACACGTTGCCTCAACCTATACTTGGACCTTCATAGTTGTGATGGTCCTCAATCAACTGCTATTCTTCGGCTTTTGCCTAAATCCAATTTGTTTGATCGCGGCTATGCCGCATGTTCTTGCTATCACAGTGGCGTTGGGTAGCTGGTTCAACAAAATCAATGGCTGGGGCGGTGGCGACCAAGATGTGGAGCGATCCCCCCCTTCAACGAGGGTCGTTCCAAAGAGAGTAGAGGTGGTCCTGCTTTTTCGACCAGTTTGCAGCCTTTTTAAGGTGGATCAGGGTTTCATTTAGGCTGCCATTCTCATCGGTTCTGTTTTGCTTTCATAGGCCTCGTTGGGGGTCAATATGCCGTGGGTCGAATGCGGGCGCTCGGAGTTGTAATAGGTCTGCCATTTGCCGATCCCAGTCCGCATTTCTGATCCCGTTTCAAAGGCGTTCAGATAGACGCACTCGTATTTCAACGACCTCCACAGCCGTTCGATCATGCGATTGTCGCGCCAAGCGCCTTTCCCGTCCATGCTGATCTTGATCTTTGCGTCTGTCAGCACGTCGATCCACGCACCGCTGGTGAACTGACTGCCTTGATCGCTGTTGAAGATTTCCGGCGTACCGTACTTGGTAATGGCCTCTTTCAAAGCCTCGACGCAAAAGTTCGCATCCATGCTGTTCGACAGCCGCCAGGACAAAACCTTGCGGCTGTACCAATCCATGATGGCCACAAGGTATAAGAACCCGCGCCGCATCGGTATGTAGGTAATATCTGCGCACCAGACTTGGTTGGGACGATCAATCACCATATTGCGCAGCAGGTATGGCCAAATCCTATGCTGTGGATGCTTCTTGCTGGTATTGGGTTCCTGGTAGATTGGCACCAACCGCATAAGCCGCATCAAACGCCGGACGCGGTGTCGGCCACAGCGATGATTGTTACGCTTCATAAAACGGGCCATCTGACGCGATCCGTACCAAGGCGTTTCCAGAAATTGCTTGTCGATGATTTCCATGAACCGCAGGTTCTCGGCGCTTTCGCCAACGGGCCGATAGTAAAGCCGTGACCGCGACAACTGCAACAGTTCGCACTGTTTACGAAGGCTTAACGGATGATCCCGGCTCACCATTTCTTGCCTCGCGTCCCGAGCAACTGATGCGAGGCTTCGGCTAAAAAATCCCGTTCCACCACCAACTGGCCGATCTTCGAATGCAGCTTGTCCACGTCGACGGCACTGACCTGCCCAGGGGCCGGACCCCGGCGCGTAAATGCTGTCGTCATGTTCTCTATCGCTGCCCGCTTCCAAGTGCCGATCTGGGTCGGATGCACGCCGTATTTCTTGGAAAGTTCCGCCAGCGTCATCTCCTCGCGGATCGCTTCAAGCGCGACCTTAGCTTTGAACTCAGGCGAATGGTTCTTTCGTTTCTTCATTCTGGATCACTTCTTTCGTCATGCGATCCACCTTAACGACTGGTCCGAATTTCCGCGACCACCTCTCCTCTGCAATACGTCGTCACCGAAGGCAAACTTTCGGATGAGCTGACTGAGGCCCAACTTCGAACCGGAGCTGCGTTTAAACAATCGGGTATACGCAGCGAAAAAAGCAGCTCTGCCCACTCGCTTGTTTCATACGACGTCATCGGCAAACTTGCCGAAGGTGCGGAGTTGACGCGAGGGACGATCGGAGAAATCCTGACCGGAATGAGTGCTGCGAAGTTTTCGACGTTCCAGGCCAATCCGGAACAGTTCATCTCCGAGGCCTCACGCATTATCAAAGAGCAGAAAGCCACGACTGTCATCGAGCATCTGACCTATGATGCAACTGCCGACAAATACGACACAGATATTTTCCCCGCGACCCAGAGTGGCACTGATCTGACGCAGGCCGTCGGGAAGTTGCGAAACCACATCTATGACTATGCTGTCGTCGATTCTGGAGTCGAACGCAAATTTGTCGAAGACCTGGATACAAGCGATGAAATCGTCGTCTACTCGAAGCTACCGCAGGGTTTTCTCATCCCAACGCCTGTCGGTGACTACAACCCCGACTGGGCGATTGCTTTCAAAGAGCAATCGGTGCAACATGTCTATTTTGTTGCTGAAACAAAGGGTTCTCAGCCGTCTCTCAAGTTCCGCGAGCTGGAGCGAGAGAAAATCAAATGCGCTAGGAAGTTCTTTGAGGAGATCGCGAACAGCGTCCCGAATGACCGCATAAAGTATGATGTTGTGTCAGACTTTTCTGAGCTCATGTCTGCGGTTCGGGGCAACTAGCCATGCTTGAGGGGTAGCCTTTGTTCCACGTTGATTTGAGCGAGAGAAAATTTTCTCGCCTTTCGCAAAAGCACCCTGCGAATCCAGCAGGCTGTGACGCTTTAAAGCGTCACCTCAGTTTTTTCATCATGGCCACAGCTCGAACGCATAGAATTAGGAAACAGACCAATGAATCTGACCGAAGAAATAGACCTTGAGGCCTTCGCCAAAGCCTTTCTCGAAATCTACCTGGAGAATGGCTACACGACCATGCCGAAACGGGAAATCGACCTATTAGTGTTGCGCCTGTTGATCGAGCATCGTGAAAGTTGGTCCTGGGAAGAGCCTCCGAGCGCCTTTGCTTTGTCTCAGGAGTTGCGTGCCACAAGAAGCAAAATGCGGTCCATGATGGACGAAATCTCCTTTCGCCACCTCGCGAATGAAGACACGGCCCGAAAACGACTACGCAAGATCATCACGGATCGCGTGCGTGAGGAAGGTGAAGAGCTTTTTGAAAACAACAAGGTCCGCATCCAGATCGAGGATGGATTTCTTCGGGAGTTTGCCAAGGATCTGGTTCAGAAAGATTTTGGGATCGTCGATTCATCCTTTAACAGCTCGATCCTAGTGCTCTCCGGCGACAAGTTCTTGGCAATTGCATTTGAGGTGATGCCGGAATCTGCGCGCGAGAAGATCGAAACGGAGCTTAATGAACACAAAGAAGCATTGCACGCTCAGGACAATCAGAACCTTTTCCGCCTATTCTTTGAGCATGCTGTTAAAGGTGCAGGCAATGAAGTTGGAAAGCAGGCAATTAACCTTGGCGTCACCGCGTTGACTGGCGGCACGGATAAACTTCCTGGGATCGTGAAGTGGTTCATTGACAAAATGAAAAGCGACGATTCTGACTCGGTTTCTGTCGAGGTTTGACAATGGCTGCCCCCATAACACTTCGCGACTATTTGCGTCGACGCGCCGCATGGGTTTGGAACGAACAGGGTCATGCTTTCAAGCAGGGCTTGTCACTTCAGGAAGAGACTCTCACCGAAATGCTATTGCTTCGCATGGCCCGCGATCATGCCAAGCACGGCTTGAGCGTCACGATGTTCAATAAAACTGAGGAAGGCATCAACGGTGCCGATTGGGAATGGATCGTGCGCACGCCGTGGTGCGATCTGGGCCTCCGTGTCCAGGCCAAGAGATTGTATCACGCCAGCAAAGGATCGGACTATGGCGGTCTAGACCCCAAATCGGGGCAGTCGGCAAAATTGATTGCCAACGCGGGGACGAGCGTCCCACTCTATGTTTTCTTCAACCACGACCACGGCACTAACTCCAGCCTCCTCAACGGGGGCGGCGAACACCCCTATCGGGGGCGAAGCTATTGGGGGTGCTCGATCGCGTGTGCCAAGAAAGTTGAAGCAGAAAAGAGCAACGCTCTAAGCAAGTTGAAGAAGCACTCAAAGCCCTGGCACCGCCTATTCACACCGTCCGGCAACTGTAACGCTATGGGCGCACTGGGCATTGATCCTGGCGAGGCAGATCGCTCGATGCCAGGGGATAGGCGTCAGATTTTTGAGCGCATCCGCGACCGTAGTTTTATGTCCCAGTACATTCTCCAGCATGATCTGGCTGGTGTTGCAATTATAGATTTCTCCGATTTTCGAGGTGAGTGATGTTCCGCGTTGATTTGAACCAAAATCGTTTGTCCCGCCTGACCCAGAAGCGCTTTTCTGACTTGAACCTGCGCGAGCGTGACCACTTGCAGGAGTGGCTGGCCAACCAACCTGATGCCCTCGGGGAGGAATTGCTAATCATTCAAAAGGAGTTCGACGGATTCGATGAAACCCGCGAACGCCTGGATCTCTTGGCACTCGACAAGGACGGCAACCTCGTTGTGATCGAGAACAAGCTTGATGACAGCGGGCGAGATGTGACGTGGCAGGCGCTTAAGTACACCGCCTACGTTTCGGGCCTGACCAAGACCCAGATCGTCGATATCTACCAACAATACCTCGACCGCTATGCGGGCGGTGGCAATGCGGCCGTGCGGATCTGCGAGTTCATGGAGGTTGAGGAATTGGAAGAAACTGTCCTCAACCCAGGCAATGACCAGCGGATGATCTTCATCGCAGCGAACTTTCGTCGCGAGGTCACGGCAACAGTCCTTTGGCTCCTCAGCCGCGGAATTCGCGCACAATGCTTCAAGGTGACCCCATATTCGTTTGGCGACGAGCTGATGGTCGACATTCAGCAGATCATACCTACGCCTGAGGCGGCAGACTTTATGATCGGAATGTCGAGCAAAGAAAACGAAGAGAAAGCCATCCAGGACACACAGAAGAAGCGGCATAAGCTGCGCTTGGACTTCTGGGAAGCAGCCCTTGAACAGCTGCGTGTCGACGGCGTTACACTTTACCAGAATATCAGCCCGACCAAGGATCATTGGCTCAGCGCAGGATCTGGGACCCGGTCTTGCCCCTATCAGATGATCTTTTCGAGAGATGAAGCGCGGGTCGAGATAAGCTTGCAGCGGTCAGAAACCGCAGAGAACAAATGGCTGTTTGATCAATTGTATGGACAGAAAGACATGATCGAGGCGGCGTTCGGTGCAGAGCTTGATTGGCGACGTATGGACGATAAAAAGGCCAGCCGCATCGTCTACGCTCAACCCTTTGACGGCTTCAACCGAGAAGCATGGCCCGAGATGATTGGTTGGCTTGCGGCTCATATCCAAAAACTGGAAGCGGCCTTCAGTGAACCCCTTTCGCGCCTGAACCGTCAGGTTCGGTCGCAAGAGGAAGCGACCTAGCTGAGGGTCCAGGTTTCAGCGATGATGGCCAGGGCGGTGAACCCACCCCAGCACAGAGGTCATTCGGTGACCGAATCGTCATCGCGGCGCGGGAAGGCGACCATTTCGACGTCGGGGATCCTATCGAGAGTGCGACCTCACAACTGAGGCAGCCCAATTTTCGCATGCTTTGGGCCGTCCGCCGACTTCACTCAACTGCAGCGAACTGGTCTTCAGCCCAGCGGCGGATCTTGTCCTCTCTCGGCATGCCTCGATATTGGCGCGGAGTATTCCAAGCTTGGGTTGATGGGTGCCCTGTTCGGTAGGCTCTTATGTCAGGCATATGCGCTTCAAACACTTCGTGGGCGAACTGTGCCGCCTTTCCCAGATAAACGATGATTTCGGGCTGAACGCGTTGCAAACGGGCAATGAGCCTAGCTCGGTTCTCGGGTGCCAGAACGTCCTGTTTGCGTGGCTGCGTGCTCCCATCATATCCCTCGCGCTCGGGATATCTTGGCAGTGAATGTGCATTGACTAAGCTGTAGGCATCCAGTTGCGACGATGGAAAAACCAGCGGATGCAGGACCTGCAAACATCGGAGCATGATTTCAAGGTTTTGTCCGGACTGCCCAGCGAAAGGCCGTCCGTCCCTTTCTTCTTCACGTCCAGGACAGGCCCCGACAAGCAGTACTCTTGGATGTACATCGACAAATCTGAAATCAGCAGCGTTCCTACACATCTCGAAAACCTAGCCGACCATGATCGGAAACCCAAGGGCACCGGCGACGGGGTGCGAATACATCCTTACAGTCCAGCCGATAGCGAAGTGAATACCGCAGAAATCAATCGGCCATGCCCACGAAATTTCACCTGAAAGCCGAACTACAGCTTAGTTCTATCGCCTCAGAAGAAAGCCAGGGCGGGCAACCCGCCCTGGCACTGAGGTCATTCGGTGACCGGTTCTTCATCGCGGCGCGGGAAGGCGACCATTTCGACATCGGGGAACATGCTATGTTTGACGTTGATCGAGGTGATGTTGCCACTGTCGTCGGTGTTGACGAAGAGGACACCGCAGCGGTCCCAGAAGTTCTTGCCATCTTTTTCGCCGGATTTGACGTTCAGTTTCAGAGTTTGAGTAGCCATTTTTTGATCCTCACTTTGAGTGTTTCGATGAACATGACCAAAGCTGGCACCAAGGGGCTGTCAGCGAGAAACTTGCCTCGCGAGGAATGCGCTGGCGCAGGGGAATTTTCTTGTTGAAGCGGGGCTTGCACCGCGTCGGACGCGGCTGCCCGCTTATGTTCAGCAATCAGAAACACGGCGTTGAGGGTCTGAGTTCGGCACTCCAAAATCGACCTGCCACGTCATCACGCATCGGAATGGCCAAGGACTTCAAAATCCCGCTGCAGCCAAACGGCTTTCGTCAATCCAATTCAACAGCGGCTCAGTTCACTCGCGCGCCAAATCCGCTTCCTCGTGTTCGAAGGCTGTTGCCATCTCCCTGATCTCCCGCTCCGGAGCCCCCAAGGCACGGGCAACGTCACGCCAAGCCATCGTCGCTTCGGCTACCTCCACAATGATACGATCTGCCTCGCTGCGTTCGAGAAGATAGGATTCATGTTGCGCGCGGTGCAGGGCGATACTGGCATCCGGGTTGTCGTCATCAACGTAGCTCTTCAGTACGCGCGGTTGGTTCGGCACAGGGTTGATGTCGTAGGCCGGTGAAAGGTGCCAGCCGCCCCGCCCACGCAGAAATCCGTGATTGCGCATATGGTCATCGAGGTTCGTCACGAGAATGGAAAAGGCGACCCGCCGGTAGAGCTCTTCGCGGTCTTGGTCGGGTGTGACGCTTTCTGAGGTGATGATATCGGCCAAGTCCAAATAGCTGTAGCTTTCGCCATCTTTGCCGCCCAACATCGCCATGGCCGACATGAACGGGATCCTGCCGTCATCGTTCCGGTCAAACCGATGGGACAAGAAAACCGGCTTGTCGCCCGCCATCTCAAGCGTGTGGTCTGAGACCGTAATTCCGGCGCGCCTTGCCAGTTCCAGTGCGACGGCTTCCCATCTTTCTACGCAATAGGTGTCTGTCTCTTTCGGGAACTTGGCGACAGACAGACGGCCGTGTTGGTCGAGGATGCTGGCCTTTGGCCGAGCGCCCCCTAGTGAACTGCCCGGGGAAAACAGCATTTGAAGATCCTCAGCAGTCTCTTCCCCGCGCAGAACGCGGTGAGACGCATTAAGCAAATCCCCGAGGCTCACGAGCGCAGGCACGCCGGTGCCTTCGCGGGCTTGAAACTCCCCATCAACCCTGAAGCGCAGCGCACCCAAACGAGTCTCGTCATTCACCCCTAGCAGGTAGTCGGTTTCTTGCAGAGTTCTCGGACGTCGCCCCTCGGCCTCTGCCATGCGCCCCTCAAAGCGCCGCATCACCGTTCGCCCCCAGGTATCGGGGGCAGAATCCCCAAGCGGTGCAAGCATGTCCTGCCCTGCCTCAGGCACGAATTGCCCTTTAACGAGAGGCATGTCCGGCGAAAGCCCAAAGGCATTTTCGTCGGCAAGCCAATCGTCATGATAGGTAAAGGACACCCGCTCTCGGCCGCGCCCCGCTGTACGGTGGAGCGTGCCGACCTGTTTCAGTCCCTTCCAGTCGATCCAGACCTCAACCATTTTTCAATCTCGCACGCTGCGGGAGGTCATCCAGGGCCATCTGCTCGCCAACCGGGTCATCGATATCCCCCCAGCCTTTCAGGAGGCCAAGCGCCTGCAACACGGCCACGTAAGTGCCGATTTTAACGGCGGGGTTCCCGCTTTCGATCTTCGCGATGGTCTGCCGCGTTGTGCCAGCGCGCTGCGCAACAATCTCAGCGGTCAGTTTGCGACGCAGTCGTGCAACGCGAATGTTATCCCCAAGTGTCACGAGCTCTTTACGTGCCGCCCTGGGTATTTTGATCGAAACTGCCATAATGATACCTCCAAGCGACACTAAGCGCCTAAATGTTACGCTGATCAAACATTAATGTCAATTTCCACCGCTTGGCTCCATAACCCAACGCCGCCACTCCAGTCACATCTTATGTTATCTCAATATAACATTGAGAGCATTAAGGTTACCAACACGAAACACAACTCGGTCACCTCACCACACTCATACAACGCGTCTGTTCGCGCGGAACGACTGCGGTCCCTGCCTTCGAAAGTCACGCCTGCAGCCCCTCGCGCGCACCTGCTCAGGCGTCACCAGCTTTGAAGCTATGATCTACCGATCATAAAGCGGAAATATGATCTGCGGATCATACGGCATGAAAGGCAGCCGCCCGACGTCTTGCGCCAGCAACAATGGCTTCCGCCAATAGGTGCGGAAACCCATCCGGCAGGTCGGCTAGTGTCTTGTCCAAGGCGGGTTCAAGCTCCGTCGCGATGTCCGACAAGACCTCTTCCGCCAGCGCCACACCAAAGCCAGCCGCCTTTGCAGCCTGCAGGAAATGACGAGGTACCACCTCATTGATTCGATAGTGCCCGTCGACCGCCATCGCGAGGCGCATCCGGTTCTGACGTATTTGACCGTCATCCACAGCTTTCTGTGCGCTCAGCACGTCATAAAGCGGGGTCAAACGGAAACCACCAGGGCGCAGTGCGATGCTGAAATTCTTCGCGTGCCCATCTGTCGCCCCTAAAAGCCAAAACAGCACTTGCGCGCGGAAGAACACGCGCTGATCCGCCTCGGGGTCATCACTGCCTGTCAGCAACCCGATCCCTTCGGTGATCCCCGGCCCGCCATCCATTTGGTATTTCTGACTGGGCGGGACTGAGAGCGCTTGGCAAAAGTCATCCTGCGGAAGGCGGATCAATCGGCCATCCTTGGTCCAGCGCCGGTCAAACCGCGTCACAACAAGGCTCCGCACGTCTTCGAAATCGGCAATCTCGACCTGCGCCACATCCATGCCCATGGTGCGGCAAAAGCTCATGCAGAAATACTCGTTCTCGACGCTGTCGGACAAATCAATCCCCGCTGGCAGGACGCCAAGCTGCGTCTTTAGGATATGGGTTGTAGGGGTAAGTCCCGATGGACGTATCCACGCGCCCTCGTGGCGCAGCAGAGCTGTTTTCTCCTGAGCGCCCGCAATGGAAATGCGGAAGTCGTCTTCCTCGTCCAAGCCTAGCGGAGCGCTTGCGAGGTTACGCAGCATATCCGCTATCTGCGCTTCAGATACTGGCTCACCCTCGAGTGCACCAACTTCGGGCATCTCACCCGAAACAAACTGCAAAGCCCCGACACAATCACGGCCGATCTTCTCCAGCATGTGCCATGCGTCCGTACCGCCAGCACGCACCCGAGCGGCAACGCGTTCGCGTATCGCCTGATTATCCGGCAGCAGGTTTTCCAAATAAGCGATTACAGGTCCGCCTTGGTGCGCCTCTTCGCGCAACGGCAGGGAGAGCGAGATCGGCATGGCGTGTTCCCACGACAGCCAGTCCGGATCATAGGTGAAGCTGATTGCGCCTGAACTTGCAAGACGCAAGGCCCCTACCAACCGTCCGTTCAGAAGCACTTGCATCGTGCCGCTACGCCCGTGTTTGGCCATCAGAAGATATCCTCGATCTCAAGCGAGCCACCGCGCTCCACCAATCGGAACTCAAGCCCAAGTGCCGCCATGACAGCGAGCACTGTGGCGAGTTTGGTTCCCGCGTCGCCATTCTCCAGCGACGAGATCGTCGCGACGCGCAAATTCGTGCGCGCGCTGATATCGCTTTGGGTCCAGCCGCGCGCTTTGCGCGTCCGGCGGAGTGCCTCGCCGATCTGCTCGGCCGTTCGTGCTGTGAGGTCCATGATGCGGCTCCTTTTGCGGCACAGCGTAAATCAGAACAAATTACGCTGCAACGTAAATATCTACTTTTTACGCCACAGCGTAACAATCGAGCCACACTCACGCCTGCAGTCCCGCAGCGCGAACCTGTTCGGGCGTCACCATCCTTGACGCGATCAAGTCCTCGATCTGCCGGTTTGTGATGTGGCGGCACAGGGGATGGCGCTCGTGGATCCACTCGGCGAGGCTGGCACGCCCCTTGGCTTCAGCCTCTCGTGCCTTCTCGCGGTCCGCTTGTACCTGGGCCAGTCCCTTCTCCCACCGGCGCATCTTGAACCAATTGTCCGAGAAACAGACCTTGCTGCGCGTGTAGCCCTCGCTTTCCTTGGCATAGGCTTTGACCGCCTGCAGCAGGTCATTGGGCGTCACACCGGCTTTCACAGCCGCTGCGATCAGGCAGAGACTGGTCCGCCGGTCTCGGATCCTGTCCTCGGGATAGGCCGCCAAGATCTTCTCAGCTTCAAGATCTTCAACCTCCGCCGCCGCCTCGCGCCTGCGCGTAGGTGGTTTATGGATGGTTTTAGGATGGTTTGGGGTCCACCGTGAACCCCGTACCCCGTTCACCGTGGACCCCGTACCGGGTTCAGACTGGACGGGGTTCACGGTGACCCCCGTCTCAATGTCGGGTTCTGCCGTGGGCTCGAGCGCGGCCACGCGTTCCAGAACGATGCGGTAAATAACGGTGTAGCCGTTCTTGCATTGCCGCCGCCCCGTCTCGATCAAGATGCCTTCACGCAGGAAGTCGATGATGGTGCGCTTCACCGTGCTCTCGCTGAGCTCTGTGTGGCGCTGAATCGTCCCTTTGGAACACCAGATGCCCGAGCCGTCATCGCTCGCCTTATCTGCCAGGAACATGATGATCTGCTTGCGCGCGGCGCTGCCAAAGCGGCGCTCGGCGCATTCATTTGCGATGCGCCAGCTCATTGGACCACCTCACCGGTCAGAGGCCACGAAAAAGCTGGCTGAGCGTTTGCGATGTGGCGCTGGCTCATGCTAATATGCTTCGAAAGCTGACAGGCTTTTTCTATTTGGCCCCGGTTCACAGTTGCCGCTGTGACGGGGCCTTTTTCGTTTTGAACCGGTGAATTTGGCTTTGAAACTTTCGCTTTTTGTTCACTTTTTGTCAGGGGGTGTTTTGCACCCTTAAGTCGTTGTTTTCGCTTACGCTCTTTCTGGATTGCAAATCCGTGTACACCGGTTCGATTCCGGTACTCGCCTCCAAATACCAACAGCGACATAGCTCCAGAAAACAAGCAGATGTCGGCTAGCTGGCATGCGTTTGTCATGGCTTGCCGATTGATTGGCTGGTCTTACCCGCTGTTGGCGGCGGCAATGGCCTTTGCGATCAGGGCAGGGGTGCCGGGCAGGGCGCCGACAACCGGCAGGACCTGTCCCGCGAACGCGGCGCTGTTGAGAGCCTCTGGAATGTCCTCGCGTACGTGATCACCGGCCTGAGCGAAAAACGGCAGGCACAGGGTCCGGCGGGGCAGGGTGCGTGCAACCGTGTCGATGCCGGGGGCTTGCTCCACAAAGGCGGGGCTGATCTGCGCGCTGGGTAGAAGCGCGCGCAGGTGGGTGGCGAACGCCTCTGCGGCTTCGGCGGCTTTGGGGCCGCGGGCTGAGCCATGCGCAGCGAGCAGCACGGAGAGGGGGGCGTCGGCCCATCCGGCCTCTCTTTGCGCGTCTTGCAGGGCAGCTGCGGTCAGCTCCGGCAGGGAGGGATCCAGCCCAAAGGGGCAGGCCATTGTGTAATCACGTCCCGACAGCCGCTCGGGCAGGACCTTGGCGGTGAACCAGCCGCGTGCCATGAAAAAGGGATAGATGATCGCGCCATCTGTCATCACCGCATCGAGCCTGCCGGGATTGGCCAGGGTGGCGGAGCGAATATCCCAACTTGGCAGATGCACCGCCACCTCTGCCGCCAACGCCGCAAGGGCGCGTTCCGGCGGCTCTGGCGCCGAAGGTTGCCCGTGGGATGTCAGAATGGCGGTCTTTGTGGTCATGGAGGTGGTTTCCAAGGCAGCGATTGTGGCGGCAAAACGATGGCGTAGGGTGACAATTAGGGCCGCTCAAGCGCCTGTCTATCCTGATTGTGGCAGGGGCCGAAAGATCAGAGCCGCAGCCGGGTGCGCATTGATGCGATTTGACCGCTGGGGCGGGCAATGCGGCCCTCGGGATCGGGCAAGTATTCCGCGCAAGCTCCTTTGATATTGAAGTTTTTGCACTCCTAGGGCGCCTCGTGCCGTATCCGGGCTTTTGAAGCCAAGAAGGTGGTTGACCTCACCTGCGGCTTGAAATAAATCACGGCTTACTCTGAGCGGGTATGGTGAAATGGTATCATAAGAGCCTTCCAAGCTTAAGGTGCGGGTTCGATTCCCGCTACCCGCTCCAGAAACTCCCCCAAGCATAGTTTTCCAGTTGTACCGGCATGGTCTTGCGTTGGTTGGTTGCAGTTTCAGGGGCTGTTTGCGGTTTTTGACACGGTGTGCGTCCAGATGCCCTTGGGCGGAACGCTTGACCTGCGGGGCCGTGAGGGCCATGAACCACACTGGACCGCAAGGCTCATGGCTTTGCCCGGAAATTGTCATAAGGATCAGCAATGGCGCGCAAGACGGCAGCCCCGAACGCGAAAGAAGAGCGGCAAAGTTCGCGCAAAATCGGAGTGCTGGCGGCGCTGTGGCCCTTTATGCGCCCCTACAAGGCGCTGATGTTCGTTGCCACCTGCGCACTGGTCCTGACTGCTGGCGTGTCGCTAAGCCTGCCGCTGGCGGTGCGCCGGGTAGTGGACAACTTCCGTATCTCCGACAATGCGCTGCTGAACCAGTATTTCATGGCCGCCTTGGCGATGGCGGCCCTTTTGGCCGTGGGCACTGGCCTGCGCTATGCGCTGGTGACGCGGCTGGGTGAACGGGTAGTGGCTGATATCCGCAAGGCGGTGTTCGACCGGGTCATCGGCATGAGCCCCGTGTTCTACGAACGGATCATGACCGGCGAGGTGCTGAGCCGGATCACCACCGACACCACGCTGATCCAGTCGGTTCTCGGCTCGTCCGTCTCCATTGCCCTGCGCAATATGCTGTTGTTTGGCGGCGGGCTGTTCCTGATGTTGCTGACCTCGGCCAAGCTGACTGGTCTGGTGCTGCTGATCGTCCCCGCCGTTATTGTGCCGATTCTGGTGCTGGGACGGCGCTTGCGAGCTATCAGCCGCGAAAACCAAGACTGGATCGCGGCCTCCTCTGGCAATGCCGGAGAGGCGCTGGGTGCGGTGCAGACCGTGCAGGCCTTTACTCATGAGGACGCAAGCCGCCTGCAATTCGCGCAGATGACCGAAACCTCCTATGACGTTTCGCGCAAGCGGATCCGCACGCGGGCGTTTCTGACGGTCATCGTGATCTTCCTGGTGTTTTCCGGCATCGTCGGGGTGCTGTGGATGGGCGCCATCGACGTGCGCGCCGGTGTGATGACCGAAGGAACCCTGATCCAATTCGTCATCTACTCGGTTCTGGTGGCGGGCTCCGTCGCCGCCCTGTCGGAAATCTGGAGCGAATTGCAACGGGCGGCCGGGGCCACCGAGCGGCTGGTCGAGCTGCTGAATGCCGAGGATGCCGTCAACGATCCCGGCGCGCCCAAGGCGCTGGCTGAGCCGGTGCGCGGCGAAATCAGTTTTGAAAACGTGATGTTCCGCTATCCCGCGCGCCCCGATGTGCTGGCGCTGGACGATGTTTCTCTCTCCATCGAACCCGGTGAAACGGTGGCCTTTGTCGGCCCGTCGGGCGCAGGCAAGACGACGATCATTCAGCTGATCCAGCGGTTTTATGACCCGAACGCCGGTGCGGTGCGCCTGGATGGTGTTGCGCTCAGTGATCTGCGCCGGGATGCCTTCCGCAAACATATCGCCATGGTGCCACAGGATCCGATTATTTTTGCCGCGTCCGCGCGGGAAAACATCCGCTTTGGTCGCCCTGATGCCACTGATGCAGAGGTCGAAGCCGCGGCCCGCGCCGCTGCTGCGCATGATTTCATCTCGGCCCTCCCCGAAGGCTATGACAGCTATGTGGGCGAGCGCGGTGTGATGCTGTCTGGTGGTCAGAAACAGCGGATCGCCATCGCCCGGGCCATCCTGCGCGATGCGCCGGTTCTACTGCTGGACGAGGCAACCTCGGCGCTGGATGCCGAAAGCGAGCGTCTGGTGCAGGCTGCCGTGGATGAGCTGAGCCAAGGCCGCACCACGCTGATCGTAGCGCACCGGCTTGCGACGGTGAAAAAGGCCGACCGGATCGTGGTGATGGAGGAGGGCCGCATCGTGGCCACCGGCACGCATGATGCGCTGGTTGCCGAAGGCGGGCTTTACGCGCGTCTGGCGCGCCTCCAGTTCACTGACGGGCTTGCCGCAGAGTAACCTTCCTGCACGGACACATTCCGCCCCACGGGCCGGTTTCCCTTTCGTAAGCTAATGATTTGTCGCAGCGTTAAATGCGCCCCTGCCTTGACGTGACCCTTGCGCTGCGCTTGCACAGCGCGGGTTTTACAACCATCTTGATCGTAGGAGATAATCCCCCGGGACAGGGGGCAGGGGAGGAAAGCAATGGCGTTTGCCACAGTGGAAGATTGCAAGGCAGTTGAAAACGAGATGCCGTGGGAGGCGCGGGACCTGCCGACCACTCTTTACGGGTTGCTGGACCGCACGGCAGGCAAGTTCCCGACCAATAATGCAATCAGCTATCAATTGTTTTCCGGCCCGAAGGACAAGGCGGAAACCCTGAACTGGAGCCAGCTCAAGGATCAGGTCACCCAAGCGGCCAATCTGTTCCGCGAGCTGGGCGTCGGGGAGAAGGACGTTGTCGCCTATATCCTGCCGAACTGCACCGAAACGCTGGTGACCATGTTGGCGGGTGCCGTTGCGGGGATCGTGAACCCGATCAACCCGCTCTTGGAGCCGGAGCAGATTGCTTCGATCCTGCGGGAAACCAACGCAAAGGTCGTGGTGACGCTCAAACCCTTCCCGAAGACCGACGTGGCCCAGAAGGTGGCCGAGGCGGTGCGCCATGCGCCGCATGTGAACACCATCCTTGAGGTGGACCTGAACCGCTATCTGACGCCGCCGAAATCCTGGATCGTGCCCCTGGTGCGGCCAAAGCTGGAGAATAAGGCGCAGCTGGCCCACGCCGATTACAAGAGCTTCACCAAGGAAGTGCGCCGTCAGCCCACCACGCTGCAGTTTGCCGATAGCACCGAGGATCGCGTCGCCTGCTATTTCCACACTGGTGGTACAACCGGCATGCCCAAGGTGGCGCAGCACACCTATTCGGGGATGATCTACAACGGCTGGATCGGGCATAGCCTGCTCTTTACCGAAGAGGACAACATCATGTGTCCGCTGCCCCTGTTCCACGTCTTTGCCTGCCATGTGATCGTGATGGCAGCAGTGGCCTCGGGCGCACATGTGGTTTTCCCGACGCCGCAGGGCTATCGCGGCGATGGGGTGTTCGACAATTTCTGGAAGCTGATCGAACGCTGGAAGATTTCCTTTATCATCACCGTGCCGACCGCGATCTCGGCCAAGATGCAGCGCCCGGTTGATGCGGATGTGTCGACGGTGAAAACGGCTTTTTCCGGCTCGGCGCCGCTGCCGGTCGAACTGTTCCGCCGGTTTGAAAAGGCCACCGGCGTCAATATTGTCGAAGGCTACGGTCTGACCGAGGCCACATGCCTGGTGTCCTGTAACCCGGTGGATGGCGAAAAGAAGATCGGCTCGATCGGGATTCCGTTCCCCTATACCGATGTGAAGATCATCAAATCCACTGCCGGCGGACTGGTGGAATGCGGCACCGACGAGGTCGGGGAGATCTGCGTGTCCAACCCCGGTGTCTATGCGGGCAATACCTATACCGAGGCGGAAAAGAACGCTGATCTCTATTTCCACGATAAATACCTGCGCACCGGCGATCTGGGGCGTGTCGACGCCGATGGTTATGTCTGGATCACCGGGCGGGCCAAGGACCTGATCATCCGCGGCGGTCACAATATCGATCCCGCCGAGATCGAAGAGGCGCTCCTCGGGCATGAGGCCGTCGCCTTTGCCGGGGCGATCGGACAACCCGATATTCACGCTGGTGAGGTGCCTTGTGCCTTTGTGGAACTGGTCGATGGTGCCAGCGCCACGGCTGAAGAGCTGATGGATTACTGCAAGGTGCACATCCACGAACGCGCGGCGATCCCGAAACATCTGACGGTGCTGGACGAGCTGCCGAAGACGGCCGTTGGCAAGGTGTTCAAACCGGACCTGCGCAAGAATGCCATCACCCGGATCTACAACGAAGCGCTGCTGAAGGCGGGGCTGCCGACCCGCGTTGAAGCAGTGATCGACGACAAGAAGCGCGGCCTTGTCGCGCAGGTCGAGGCCAACGGTGCCAGCGACGGCGAAATCGGTCAGGTTCTGGGGGGCTTTACCCGCCCGTGGGAGCATCTGCCGCAGGATCAGGGCTGACTCTGGTCTGATATCAGAATTCTGCACAAAGCGCCGGAAAGGGCGCTTTGTGTCGTTTTGGGCATTCCCTTCCTGCTATGGCGTGGCCTAGGGTTTGCCTCAGCAGGCAAAAGGGAGGCTTCCAGATCATGGACTACGAACAACTGATCGACGCGGAAACCTGGGCGTTCATTCGCCGCACCAATGACTGTTATCCGGCGGATACGGCAGAGCGTTCGGTTCCGGAGCAACGCGAGATCTACAACGCCATGGCCCGCAGTTTTCTGGCGCCCCGCCCTGATGTGGTCGAGACCGAGGACCGGCAGGTCAATGGGGTGCCGGTGCGGATCTATATTGCCGGGGACCCGACGCGCACGGTGATGTATTGCCATGGTGGCGGCTTTGTCGTTGGCGGGCTGGAAAGCCACGATGACGTCTGCGCCGAGATCTGCGCCCAGACCGGATATCGCGTGGTTGCAGTCGACTATCGTCTGGCGCCCGAGCATATGCACCCGGCGATGTTCGATGACGCCTGGGCGGCCTTTGAATGGATCCTGTCAGAATATGAGGGCGGTATTGTCCTCTCTGGCGACAGCGCTGGCGCCAACCTCTGTGCAGCGGTGGCCCATCATGCCCGGGGGCGGACGGATCGCATTCTGGGGCAGGTGCTGATCTATGGGGCCTTTGGCGGCGATGTGAATGCGGGATCCTACCTCGAGCATGCCAAGGCGCCGATGCTGACCAGGGATGAAATCCTGTTTTATCAGGGGGTACGCTGCAAGGATGGCAAGGTGCCCCAAGGCGATCCCACCTATGCGCCGCTGCAGGACGGCGACTTTTCCGGACTGCCCGCGACCATTCTGATCAGCGCCGATTGCGACCCTGTGCGCGATGACAGTCGCGATTACCGGGACCGCATCCTCGCGGCCGGGGGCAAGGCCCATTGGATCAACGAAGAAGGGCTGGTGCACGGTTATCTGCGCGCGCGCCATTCAGTTGGCCGCGCTCGCGACAGTTTCGAACGTATCTCGCTCGCCATTGAGGCGCTGGGCCAGGAAATCTGGCCTTACGATTAGGGTTGGGGGCGGGTGATCAGCCCGCGAAATCCCGGCAGGGGACTTCTCCGGCCTTTTCATAGTTCAGCCAGCCGCCGCTTTTGACGCGCCAGTCACCATGTCCCGCAGATGTGGTGACGTAGGTCCAGCCCGCATCGGGCCAGTGGCTATAGGAAACGGTGTCATCGGGCAGGATCTGCCCGATCACGGGGCTGGCTTCGCTATGCCCGGCATGCAGCGCGGTCGCGGGGCCCATCCAGCCGAGGCACGCGCCCTGTATCTCGTCCGGGATCGGCAGATCCGACAGCAGCCTGCGGATATGCAAATCATCCAGATCCAGATGGTGCTGTTTGGTATTCACCCGGCAGGACATGTCGCGCTCCATTCCCTGGATCTGCGCGACACGTTGCTGATCCTGCGGCGTCAGGCTGACCGATTTGCCGATGCAGGGCCCCGTGCCGAACACCGCCTGACCCAAAGCGGAGCCAAAACAATACCCGGCCCGGTCCATGATGGCGTTCCGCGTGTACCACAGATCATGACAGAAATCGCCCGCGGCTGCCGGAGCGGCGCATAGGGCAAGGCAGGCAACTGCGGGTTTCAGCATGGGGGGCTCCGTTTACATCAGCTCAGAAAGGGTTTGGCCTTCATTGTATCGGCGATGGGCGCCCCCAACCGGTTCAGGATTGTTGGTGCCAGTTGCAGTTGGTCGATGACGGTGTCCGCATGGGGCCCTTCGGCATCGCCGAAATAATAGAGCGCGGTTTCCTGTTGCAGCGGGCTGCGTCCGCCGTGGTGGCCGCGTTCGTCCTGTCCGTGGTCGGCGGTGACGATCACCTCGTAACCCATCTTGCGCCAGCGCGGAATGAAGGGCGCCAGCATCTCGTCCATGACCGCGCAGGCATGGTCCATCTCCTGGCAGTCGTGGAAGAACCGGTGCCCCATGCTGTCCAGCGTGCAGGTGTGCAGCATGCCATAGTTCAGATCGAACCGGTGGGCGAGGTTGGTGAGCGTGCCGAAGAGATCCACATCCGAGGGCGTCATCTGATTGATGAGACCGTAACCGGTCATGCTGTGAAAACGACCGTGGTTGATGGTCTCGCTTTCGGGTTCATCGTATTCGATGTCGCGCACGAAATCGAAAGGGTGCCGGTTGAAGAATTCGGACCAGAAGCTATGCGCCACGGCTCCGGTCGTGCCACCGCCGCTGCGGACCTGGCTGAAGACGTCCTTATGCGACAGGCGGAAAACGTTGCCGTTGCCGGTGCAGCCATGTTCCGCCGGGGCAACACCGGTGTGGATCGAGGCATAGCAGCTGGCGGAAATCGACGGCAGCACGGCGCGGTGTTTCCAGACGCGGGCATCACCGCTGTCGACCCAGCCTTCTAGATTTCCGAACAGGCGGCGGAAATTGCGCCACGGCACACCGTCCAGAATGATGAGGAGGAGTTTGTTGTCCATGATTGGCAATCCTTGTCTTGGCATTTGCCCGGCGGGTGAGACCGCCCTTATCGGCACAGGCCCACGCAGCTGCGCGGGCCTGTGGTGTTTTGTGACCGAGGCGCCGGATCAGTTCCCGGCGCTTTCCATCTTGCGGTTCGCGATGACTTCTTCGAGCCAGCCCAGCCGCATTTCCGGCACCGACCCAAGCAGCAGATCGGTGTAATCGTCGAACGGCGGAGACAGCACCTCGGTCTTGCTGCCATAGCGCTGCACGCGGCCTTGATACATCACGGCGATATTGTCCGAGATCGCCCGCACCGTCGCCAGATCGTGGGTGATGAACAGATAGGCGACGTTCTCGATCTTCTGCAGGTTCAGCAGCAGCTTCAAAATGCCGTCCGCCACCAGCGGGTCGAGCGCCGATGTCACCTCGTCACAGATGATCATCTTGGGTTTGGCCGCCAGTGCCCGCGCGATGCAGACACGCTGCTTCTGACCGCCCGACAGCTCGGCCGGGTAGCGGTCGATGAAGCTTTCGCCCAGTTCGATCTCATCCAGAAGTTCGATGATCCGCTTGCGCTTTTCGGCGCCCTTCATGTCGAAGTAGAACTCCAGCGGGCGCCCGATGATAGTACCCACGGTCTGGCGTGGGTTCATCGCCACATCCGCCATCTGGTAGATCATCTGCAATTCGCGCAGATCATCCTTTGTCCGGCTTGCCAGATCAGGTGAGAGCACGCGGCCTGCGAACTCGATTTCCCCTTCGCGCGGCGGCAGAAGGCCGGTGATCACGCGGGCGAGGGTGGATTTGCCGGAACCGGATTCACCCACCACCGCCAGCGTCTGGCCGGGGTAGAGATCGGCGTTGACGTGATGCAGCACGTCGAACTTGGTGCCCTTGTAGCGCGCGCTAATGTTGCGGATGCTGAGGACCGGATCGCCTGACGGGGCCTTCTCCTCGTGCTCGATCGAGCGGACCGAGACAAGCGCCTTGGTGTAGTCTTCCTGCGGTGCATTGATGATCTGATCCACATCGCCGTATTCGACCATGTCGCCGTGACGCAGCACCATGATGTCATCGCTGACCTGTGCCACCACCGCCAGATCGTGGGTGATATAGAGCGCCGCCACACCGGTATCGCGGATCGCTTCCTTGATCGCCTTCAGCACGTCGATCTGGGTTGTCACATCCAGTGCGGTTGTCGGTTCGTCAAAGACCACCAGATCGGGTTCGGGGCAGAGCGCCAGCGCCGTCATGCAACGCTGCAGCTGACCGCCCGACACCTGGTGCGGGTAGCGTTCGCCGATATTGTCCGGATCCGGCAGGCCCAGCTTGGCAAACAGGGTGCGGGCACGGGCCTCGGCGTCTTTCCTGGAGAACTTGCCTTGCTCCACCGCGGCCTCGGTCACCTGCTCCATGATCTTCTTGGCCGGGTTGAACGAAGCAGCTGCGGATTGCGACACATAGGTCACTTCACCGCCGCGCAGGCGGCGCACATCGCGCAGCGAGGATTTCAGGATATCACGCCCGTTGATCCAGACCTCTCCACCGGTAATCTTCACACCGCCGCGGCCATAGGCCATGGCGGCAAGGCCGATGGTGGATTTGCCGGCGCCAGATTCCCCGATGAGACCGAGTACCTTGCCCTTTTCCAGATCAAAGCTGACGCCATGCACGATTTCGATGTCATGCGGCCGTTCACCCGGCGGATAGACCGTTGCCCCGATTTTCAGGTCACGGACTTTAATCAGTGGATCGCTCATCCGCGGCCTCCTTTCAGCGAGGTGGTTCGGTTCAGCACCCAGTCAGCAACCAGATTGACCGAGATCGCCAGCGTGGCAATGGCAAAGGCCGGGATCAGTGCGGCGGGAATGCCGTAGACGATACCGTCCTTGTTCTCTTTCACAATGCCGCCCCAGTCCGCTTCGGGGGGCTGCACGCCCAGACCCAGGAACGACAGGGTGGATACGAACAGAACCATGAAGATGAAGCGCAGGCCCATCTCAGCCACCAGCGGTGACAGGGCGTTGGGCAGGATTTCGCGGAAGATGATCCAGACGGTGCCTTCGCCGCGCAGACGGGCGGCTTCGACATAGTCCATCACCTCGATATCCACCGCAACGGCGCGGGCCAGACGGTAGACGCGGGTGGAATCCAGAAGGCCCATTACGATGATCAGCATCGGCACGGTGACCGGCGTTACCGACAGAACCACAAGGGCAAAGATCAGCGTCGGGATCGACATCACCAGATCGACAAAGCGCGACAGTGCCTGATCAACCCAGCCACCGGTGACGGCGGCAAAAAAGCCAAGAACCGAACCAAGGGTGAAGGAAACCACCGTGGCCATGGTTGCGATGAAGATGGTGGTGCGCCCGCCATAGATCATGCGGGTCAGCAGATCGCGGCCGATGTTGTCGGTGCCGAGCAAGAATTCGGACGAGGACGGCTCCCAGACGTCACCGACGACCTCGGCCATGCCATAGGGGGCAATCAGCGGCGCCAGGATGGCCATCAGGAAGTAGAGCGCTGTAAAGAACAGCCCGATGAGGGCGGAAATGGGGATATTTTTCATTTCGGATGCCTCAGACGCGGGTTCGACAGGATGGCAACGATATCTGCAACCATGTTGAGACCGATGTAGACGGCGGCAAAGATCAGACCGCAGGCCTGCACCACAGGAACGTCCCGTTTCGACACGTGATCGACCAGATACTGGCCCATGCCGGGATAGACGAAGACGACTTCGATCACGACGACACCAACCACCAGATAGGCAAGGTTCAGCATCACAACGTTGACGATTGGCGCGATGGCGTTCGGGAAGGCGTGGCGGAAGATCACCTGAAAGCCGTTGAGGCCCTTCAGCTCGGCGGTTTCGATATAGGCCGATTGCATCACATTGAGGATCGCAGCCCGGGTCATGCGCATCATATGCGCCAGAACGACGAGGGTCAGAACCGCAACGGGCAGGGCAATGGAGCTCAGCTTTTCACCCAGCGACATGTTGTCGTTGATCATCGCAACCGACGGGAACCAGCGCAGTTTGACCGCGATCAGGTACATCAGCACATAGCCGATCAGGAATTCCGGGATCGAGATCGAGGCCAGCGTGACAGCCGAGATCAGCTTGTCGGGCCAACGGTCCTTGAACCGCACGGCCAGCAGGCCAAGGAAGATTGCCAGAGGCACCGCGATGACGGCAGCCCAGAAAGCGAGGAAAAGCGTATTCGACAGGCGCTTGCCGATGCTTTCTGCGATGTCACTGCCGCTTGTCAGGGCGGTTCCCAGATCGCCGGTCATGATACCGCCGAGCCAGTCAAAATATCTCTGCAGCGCGGGCTCGTTCAGGCCAAGCTCGGCACGCAGGTTGGCCAGCGCCTCGGGCGTGGCGGACTGTCCCAGGATCGATTGCGCAACGTCACCGGGCAGGATCATTGTCCCGGCAAAAATCAGGGCAGAAACCAGAAACAGCAGGAGAAGACCCAGCGCAATGCGCTGGGCCAAAAGTTTTAACAGGAGGGGCATGTTATGCCTTCACCCACATTTTGTGCGGTGCGTAGCTGTTCATCAGGGCAAAGCCTTTTGCACCGTCGACCCAGCCTGCCAGCTTATCCGAGGTCGCATCGACGAAGTCGTTGAACATCGGGCAGATCAGGCCGCCTTCGTCGCGCTGGATGGCGCCCATGTCGGCATACATCTGGGTCCGCTTGGCGGTGTCCAGCTCGGCGCGAGCCGCCAGAAGCAGCTGGTCGAACTTTTCGTTGTTGAACCGGGTGTCGTTCCAGTCCGCCGTCGACAGATAAGCGGTGGTGTACATCTGGTCCTGGGTCGGACGACCGCCCCAGTAGCTGGTGCAGAAGGGCTGCTTGTTCCAGACCTCGGACCAGTAGCCATCGTTAGGCTCACGCTTGACGTTGACGTTGATGCCTGCGGTTGCACAGGACTGCTGGAACAGGGCCGCCGCATCCGGTGCGCCGGGGAAGGAGTTGTCCGAAGTCCGCAGCAGGATCTCACCGTCGTAACCCGATTTCTTCAGGTGGTGCATCGCCTTGTCCGGATCGAACTCGCGCTGCTCGAACTCGGTATAAAGCGGATAGGACGAGTTGATCGGGGAGTCGTTGCCGACCGTGCCGTAGCCATTGAGGATCTTGTCGACCATTTCCTGACGGTTGATGCCGTATTTCAGCGCCATCCGCACGTCGTTGTTGTCAAACGGTGCAGTGTTGCAGTGCATTATGAACACGTAGTGGCCGGGGCCGCTGGTGGAATGCACGTTGATGTTCGGCGCGCGGTCAACCAGTTTCGCGGTGCGCGGGGGCACCCGGTCGATCATGTCGACCTGACCCGATTGCAGCGCGGCAACGCGGGCGGTGTTGTCGTTGATCACCACGTATTCGATGGTTTCAGCATTGCCCAGATCACCCCAGTAGTTAGGGTTCTTCTCGGCAACGAAACGCACGCCCATATCGACTTCTTTCAGGATATAGGGGCCGGTGCCGATTGCGGCTGCCGGATCGTCCTTGCCGCCGCCGGGCTGGATGGCCAGGTGGTAGTCGGTCATTAGGTAGGGAAGGTCGGCGTTGGGGCTGTCCAGCTCGATGATGACGCTGTCACCTTCGGTCGAGATGTTGGTGATGCTGCGCATGATGCCCAGTGCGCCGGATTTGGTGTCTTCGCCGGAGTGACGGTCGAGGGTCTGCGCCACGTCTTCGGCGGTCACGGGTTTGCCGTTGGAGAAGGTGATGCCCTGGCGGATCTTGAAGGTCCAGACACGTGCGTCTGCGGAGGCGGAGTAGCTTTCCGCGACCTTGCCCTGGATGCCGCCGTCGTCGGCCAGCTCGACCAGGGATTCACCCCAAAGACGGATCAGCGACAGGGCAACCTGATTGGTGGCCAGCGCCGGGTCCAGGCTGTCGGTGGTGCTGCCGCCCTGCAGGCCGACGCGGATGGTGCCGCCTTTTTGGGGGCCTGCGGCCATGACTTCGGTGGACAGCAGCGAGTTGGCTGCAGCAGCGGTGAGACCCAGCGCAGCGGCGCGGCCCATGAATTCGCGGCGGCTCATCATGCCCGTGGCAGCCTGACGCGCGAGGAAATACAGTTGATCTTTCATTGAAGTCTCCCAGTTGAATTTGCCGCTTCAAACAGCTTTTTCTTGATTGGCTATTCAAGATTTGCGCATTTGCGGCGGCCTAGCAAGCATTAATACCTGTTCCGCAGCGGCGTCCGGGGCCAAAGCGGCGGGACACATGCCAGCGACAGGTCGCGTTTTGCCAGTGGTATGCCGCATTTTTGTGAATGAAAACCGGGGGAAGGCAAAAATTCACCAAAAACGACATGCGTATGCCGGTTTTGCGCATTCGTAGTGCGATGCCGGGATTACGTGCAGATCTGGCCAAATCGCGGCGGCAGAAGAGAGAATCGCCCCCGACAACACGTGGGCAAAGGACCGGTCTGGTCGGAAAAATTCTTACGCGGTGGTGTCCATCCAGATCGTAACGGGGCCGTCATTCAGCAGGCGCACCTTCATGTCGGCGCCGAACCGCCCGGTGGCCACCGGCAGGCCAAGACCGGTCAGCGCCTCGCAGAAATAGGCATAAAGCCGCGCGCCGGTTTCAGGATCGGCGGCATCGGAAAACCCGGGCCGGTTGCCGCGTCTGGTATCTGCCGCCAGGGTGAATTGGCTCACCGCCAGAACCGCGCCGCCGATATCGCGGACCGAGCGGTTCATCTTGCCCGCGTCGTCCTGAAAGATGCGCAGCTTGGAAATCTTCGCCGCCAGATGATCGGCTGCGGCTTCGGTGTCGCCCTCCATCGCACAGACCAGCACCAGCAGTCCGGCACTGATTTCTCCGGTCACTTCGTTATCGACGGTGACTGAGGCTTCGCTGACGCGCTGAATGAGGGCTCGCATGGGGATTGTCGTCCTTTTCTGTCGATGACTTAGCCGCGCCAGTCGGTGAATTCGGGCAGGGGGGCCCGGGTGGTTCTGAATCTGTTTGCCGGATGATCCGGGTCGGCATAGCCAAAGCTGATCGCGCAGAGGATCAGCCGGTCCTGCGGGATCTCCAGCATCTCGTGCAGCATCGGCGCAAAGGAGGCGACCGCGGCCTGCGTGACGCTGGCGACCCCTGCCGCCTGCGCCGCTAGGGTAAAGGCGGCAACGAAACCGCCACTGTCCATTGCGCCATAGGGGCCAAGTTCGGCCGGTGAGGACAGGATCGCACAATGGGGCGCGCCGAAAAGGTTGAAGTTCTCCATCATCTGCCGGGCAGATCCGGCGCGGTCACCCTTGGTCACTCCGACCGCTTCGTACAGCGCCCAGCCACATTCCCGGCGCCGCGCCTGATATTCATCCGAATAGCCATCCGGAAAGCTCAGGTCGGGCGCATGCCCACCGGCCATGGCAGCCTCTGTCAGCGCGTTGCGCAGCCGGTCGGTTTCGGCGCCGCAGGTGATGGTCACTTTCCACGGCTGGGCATTGCACCAGGAGGGCACCTTCTGGGCGCAGCGCAGGATCTGCTCGATCACCTCCCGGTCAACCGGATCCGGGCGGAAGGCCCGGCAGCTGTGACGGTCCTTCATCAGGGCGTCCAGTTCGGTCAGATCGGCTGACTTCGTGGTCATCTGCATCTCTCCTGCTGTGGTGCGGCGCCACAATGGCCAGCGGTGCCACGGGGTTCAAGGCCAGAATTGAGATGGATCAAATCGAGACCTCACCGGTTGAGATACGCTGCCCGCGTTCGAAACAGGAGGAAGATCAATGGTAGAAAAGACCGAACAAAGCGGTTTCTGGCCGTCGCTTTATGATCCCTTTCGTGCATTTGGTGCCCGGGTTGCAGATTGGCTGAGCCCGGCGACCGAGGCCTCTTCGGGGGATGCAGCCTATGACATCACCATGGAACTACCGGGTGTCACCGATGAGGATGTGGAACTGACCGTGGACAATGGCGTTCTGACCATCAGCGGCGAAAAGAAGACCTCGACCGAGAAGAAAGGCGATACCTGGTACTTCAGCGAGCGCCAGTATGGTGCATTCCGCCGTGCCTTCCGCCTGCCGGAAGATGCTGATGGCGCTGCGGCAGCGGCGCATATGGAGGATGGTGTGCTTCATATCAGCGTTCCCAAGAAGGCGCTGGAACAGCCAGAGACCGCGAAGAAGATCAAGATCTCCAAACCCTGAGGCTTTTTTGGCCTTGGACAGAATGCCGGGCAGTCCGGCGACACGCGGCGCATAGCCCCGGATCGGGGCTGTGCGCATCGGCATGTCCGGGGGTCTTGTACGTCGCAGGTTTACTGCTGGTTCCCGATATAGATTGCTGCGGCGATCAGGACAGCCAGGACGGCAACTGCACCTGCGATTTTCCAGGCGGAGTAGGGGCGTTCGCCCTGAACCCGTCCGGATTGTCCGTTGACCACAAAACGATAGGTCTTGCCCCGGTATTTATAGGCCGCCAGCCACACCGGCAGCAGAATGTGTTTGAAGGTAACGTCCGAGACTTGCGTGTCGATATGCGAGATTCGCTGACGGTCGCCGCCGATATCAAACCGCACATCCCGTTCGATCACCCGGTCCATATGGGCGCGGGCCTCCTCAAAACCGTCCTGCAAAGAGATCGCATAGGCTTCGGCCCGGAACCCGGCTAGATATTGCGGTTGATACGGCTCCAGCGCCGACAGATCCCAGGGTTCCAGCGCATCGGTATAGCGTTTGGGCAGGCTTTTCGACGCCAGCACCAGCACATCGTCAAAGAAGCGTTTGACCCGACCTGACACCGGTCGCCAGCGCACCTTTGCGACCTGTTTGGCCTGCGGTTTGCCATCGACCATGACGGTTTCGGTCACGTAGTAGACCGTGCCGCGCTGGCCTGAGTAGGAACTGCGGGTGTCGGCGTCATAGGTCCAGTAGGGGACATAGATCCCCTCCATCCGGCGCCCCTTGCGGGCGTATTCCTTCAACCCGTTTGGCGCGAACCACAGGCGGCCAAGCCAGTCTGTCATGGCTTTGTGGCCCGCGCGTTCGTCGATGGAGAAAGGCAATACGCCCTTGGGTTTTATGTGGCGGCTTTCGCCAGTGTCGGTGACCACGGGCGTTGCGCAGAATGGGCATTCGCGGGCGTGGGTGGTGGGATCGAATTCCACCTCGGCCGCGCAGTTGGGGCATTTGGAAACCCGGGTGGTTTCCATGTCGGCCTCTGGCAGCTGACGATCCAGCGCGGCGCGAAAGTCCAACTCGCGCAGGGCGCCGCCGCGCCAGGGGCCCCCGTTGATCTCCTCGGTATGGCCGCAATGGCTGCAGGTCAGGGTTCCGGATTGCGGGTCGAACCGGTAATCGGCGCCACATTGCTCGCAGGGAAAACGATGGGTTTCATCTGGCACAGCGGCAGAATCAGTGTTTTCGGTGGTAGGCGGAGGGGAAGATGGCACGGCGCTCTCTCAAATTGTAACGATTTTTTCCGGTCGTTGTTTATTTAATTGATTTTTATTTATGTTTCCCGGCGGAACCGAGTCGATCAAGGGGAATTCACGGTGAGGGTTGAGATGTGAGCTTAATGTTTGATTAACCTGTGAAGGGCTACGGCAGAAGTGTTCAGTAACAAGGAGTATGAGTATGTCTGTAGCGGCTATCCAGGATGAGATTTCCGAAGCCATCAAGGCCCATAGCACATGGAAACTTCACCTTCGCACGGGCACCATCAGCGGCAGACTTGAAACGCCTTCGCGTGACATCTGCTGTGATGACAAGTGCAAATTCGGCCAGTGGCTGCATTCGCCTAGTACGGAAGCCGGTATGGCAGGGGATGCCAACTATGTGCGTGCGAAGAAACTGCATTCCGAGTTCCACCAATTTGCCGGCGCCATCGCACAAAAGATCGAACGCGGCGATCTGGATGCGGCCAAACACGATCTGGATTTGGGCAAGCCGTTCGATGAAAAGACCAAGGAACTCACCAAACACATGATGGTCTGGCGCAAGAGCCTGCAATAGTGACGACATGTCGGCCCGGCTCAGTTGTGTCAGGCCGACAGTTAAGGCTCGGAGCGCGCGCTTGGCGCCCCGGAGTCAGCCCGCCGGAGGCGGCGGGGGCGGAGGCGGCAGAATGGTGAAAAGCTGCGCCAGTTCGGCGACATCACCGGCCCGTTGCCAGCCATCCTGGCCGGGTGTCCAGACGTGGGTGTCGCGCTTCAGCTGCCCTTCCTGCGCCATGCGTCCGAGACGCGCCTTGGAATAGGGCCCCGAGGTCTGACCGTTTTCCGCGATATGCCAGACGTGTTCGACCGGGGGCGGCGGCGGGGCCATCGGCGCCGCAGCGGGCGCGGGGCGGGCGCCCCAGGGACCTGACGGCTGACCCGCTGCACCCTGCGACATGGCATTGCCCATCTGCTGGGCCATCGCCATGCCCATCCCCATTCCCAAACCGGCGCCCATGCCACTGTTCGGGGTGCGGGCTGCGGCGTCCATCGCCTCGGCAGCGGCGAACTGGGTGTATTGGCCAAGATCGCCCACGATCCCCATCTGGGTGCGCCGGTCCATGGCCTGTTCGACCGCAGGCGGCAGAGAGATGTTCTCGATATATAGCTCCGGGATCGCCAGGCCATATTCGGCCACGGTGGCGGAAATCTCGGCCGCGACCAGTTTGCCCAGATCGGCGGTATTGGCGGCCATATCCAGCACCGGAATGCCCGAGCTGGCAACGACGCGGCTGAACTCCTGCACGATGATGTTGCGGATCTGGAAGCTGATTTCATCCATAGTGAATTCGCCATCGGTGCCGACGATCTCTGTCAGGAAGCGCGCCGGATCCACCACCCGCACCGAGTAGCTGCCAAAAGCGCGCAGACGCACCGGGCCGAACTCCGGATCGCGACAGATGATCGGATTCTTGGTGCCCCACTTCAGGTCGTTGAACCGGGTGGTGCTGACGAAATAGACTTCGGATTTGAACGGCGATTGAAACCCGTGGTCCCAGTGCTGCAGCGTTGTCATCACCGGCATGTTGTTGGTTTCAAGCATGTAAAGACCGGGGGTAAAGACATCCGCCAGCTGGCCTTCG
This sequence comes from Phaeobacter gallaeciensis, assembly GCF_001678945.1. NCBI lineage: Bacteria > Pseudomonadati > Pseudomonadota > Alphaproteobacteria > Rhodobacterales > Roseobacteraceae > Phaeobacter > Phaeobacter gallaeciensis. The sequence goes on along the minus strand of NZ_CP015124.1, from coordinate 799,715 downwards.
TGCACGAACACGGCTGCCTGTCCTTCACGTACCGTCAGCTTGGCGCCATATTTGATCTCATGGCCTTCGCGTTCAAACCGCCAGACCATGGTGTCGCGGGTGTCATCGACCCAGTGAATGACGTCGATGAACTCTCCGGTGAGAAAGTCGAAAATACCCATATCTCAGGTCCTCTTCCTACGGTGTGCCTGCGGGAAGCCTCATCGGTGGGCGCATGGGCCACCTTACAGGGGCTGTCCCATGATTTCGCGGGCGATAATGCGGGTGATCGGGCGGGCTTCTTCGGCGCTCATCCCGGTTTTCAGTCTTGGATCATACAGCATCTGCAACAGCTTTTCGTCATGGCTGGTCAGAAAGGCGAATTCGTCATCGTCGTTGAAAATCGACGGGCGCGCCCGGGGGCTGTCGTTGAGCAGGCCCAGGCCTTGTGCGATTTCCTCGTGGATGCAGCTTTGCCGGACCAGATCGGGATGCTCCGCGCGGATCAGCGCAACGCCGCGAATATAGTCGAAGGGGCTGCCCTGGGCGCCGCCGGCCAGAACAAAGCAATAATGCGTGCGCGGCGGGTTCACGAAGAGCTGGAAATCGTTCTGGCTGATATTGGGCAGCAGTTCGCGCACCCGCTTGGCAACAAAAGCGCTGTCGTCCTTGCTGGCAAAGAGGACGTGGAAATTGCCGCGCTTCGCCACCGCCGAAACCGGGTGGCCGGTGATCCGGCCCAGCCGCGCCGCGTATTCGGCAACCCGCCCGCCATCGGCGCGGCGCTGGCTTTCAGGGATTGAGGGACCGAATTCTGCTTGCAAACGCACCGGCCCGGACCAGCGGCTCAGGCCGCCTGTGGCGCCGCCACCGCGCCCGGCGTATTCGTTGAAAAAGGAAATCGCTTCGAAGTTTTCCGCCAGATCCTCGGCATCATAAGGCGTATCGGGTCCGCCGCCATCGGTGCGCAAAAGGCCTCGCGTCAGCAGGTCCTGCTGCAGGACACGGTAATATTGCCGCAACTCTGCGCTGGCGGCCGAAGGCGCAGCGGGCGCGACCATGGCAGCCGGACGCGGTTTTGGCACGACGGACTCGCTGCGGCCCACGGGCATGCAGGCCGAAAGCAGGCCCAGCCCCAAAAGCGCGGCAAGGCGCACAGGCGCGTATATTGCCCGCCCGGCGCTGCCTTCGGCACAAATCGCCGCCGACCTATGACGTCTTTGCCAGATCATCGGGTCAGGACGGAACCGCTGTACCGGCATTGTCGCCGATGCCATCGCGGCGCGCCTTGGCGGCGGCCAGCGTATCGCGCAGCTCGGCTTCCATCTTTTTCAGCTCGCCCTCGGCAGCGGCCCGTTTGGCCTTGCCCTCATCGGCGATCTGCAGGCTTTCCTGAATGGTGCCGATCAGATCAGCATTGGCCTGTTTCACCGCTTCGATATCGAACACACCGCGTTCCATTTCCTGCCGGATCGCCTTGTTGCTTTCGCGCAGGTTGGCCGCGTTGGAGGTCAGCAGCTCGTTGGTCAGATCATTGGCATCGCGCACCGCTGCAGCAGCCTCGGCCGAGCGCTGGATGGTGACCGCCTGCGCCAGCTGGGTTTCCCAGAGCGGCACGGTATTGACCAGCGTCGAGTTGATTTTGGTCACGAGCGATTTGTCGTTCTCCTGCACCAGGCGGATCGAGGGCAGCGACTGCATGGTGACCTGCCGGGTCAGCTTCAGGTCGTGCACCCGGCGTTCCAGATCGTCCCGGGCGGCGCGCAGATCGCGCAGTTCCTGCGCGCGGATCACCTGGTCGGCTTCGGCGGCTGCTGCGACGGCTTCTTCCAGCGCGGGAATTTCGCTGCTGTCCAGCTCTCCGAGCTTGGCCTCGCCCGCAGCGATATAGAGCGCCAGCTCGTCGTAAAAGGCCAGCGTCTTTTCATACAGCATGTCGAGCGATTTGATGTCCTTCAGGAGCCCGTGTTCATGGCCAAGAAGATCATCGGTGATCTTGTCGATCTGCGCCTGGATGGTCTCATAGCGCGCGGTGAATTTAGCAAAGGGCGCGGCGCGGCCCAGCAGGCGTTCCCAGAAGGTGGGTTTGCGACGTACATCCAGTTCCGAGACGGAAAAGCCGCGGATCGTGGTGACGATATCCCGCAGAGAGTCCCCGGCGGGGCCGACATCCTTGTTGCGCACATCGGCCAGCATCGCCTGACTGATGGTCTGCAATTCGGCCTGCGCGCCGGATCCGAACCCGATGATCGAGTTGCTGTCGCTCATGTCGATTTCGCCCATGCGGCTGCGGATCGCTTCGCTGGTGACTTCATCCGCCTGCTCCAGCGGCTGGATGTCACCCGTGGGATCCGCAAGCGCGACGCCCGTCACCTCCGTGACCATGGCCTCGGCTTCGATTGCTTTCTTCTGAACGGTCTCGGACATCGGTGGCGTTCCTCGGGTCAAAGTGTCAATTGCGGTCCAGGCGGACCCCTTCGCGCTGCAGGCGGTCGCGCAGCACGTCGATTTCGATGGTCAGATCACTGCGGTCTTCGAGCAGCATCTTTTGCGTACGGGCTGCAAAATTCTGTTCCAGATCTTCCAGCAGGGCAAGGTAGTCACTACGGGCCTGCGGATCCTGGCTGCGGGCATAAATATCTGCGAATTTGATGGTCGCATCGCGCGCGCCCTGCAGATAGACGGTCAGATACTTGCGCGCACCGGTCAGGTCGCGCGGGTCTTCTTCTATGGTGCGGAACATGTCCCGGGCGACAGCCTGAAACTGATCCACACGCGCCTCCAGCTGCCGGTCACGCGCCCTAAGCGCCGCGTCCCGCATGGCGTCAAGGTAGGCTTCGGCCTCATCCACGGCGCGGGCAACGCGGCTTTGCTGGAAATCGTCCACGCCCTCCACGCCCTTGTCCTGCAAAGGGTCAAGGCCAAAGGCGGCCAGATGCAGGCCGGTGGCTGTCAGCCCGTAGACGGCGGCGATCATGATCCCCGGTTCTGCCTTCCAGGCGGCCAGCGCGGCCCCGGCGCCGGTCAAAACCGAGGCGAGGATCTTGCGCGGCAAGGCCGGTTTGCGCGCGACACGGCGCGCGGCAAAGGCGGTTTCGGCCCGCAACCCTTCGCGCAGAAGAAAGGCGGCCCCGGTCCAGAGGGCAGCTGCAATCCCGCCAAGCGCCAGACCGGTGGCCCCGTCGTTCAGCGACAAGATCAGCAGCACGCCCCCAGGCACGAACATGGTATTGGCACGGGCGCCGACAGGATCGACCTGTGCGCTGCGAAAGGAATTGGTTTTGCCCGTTGGCGGGGATGTGTCACCCAAGGCGGCCGGATCACCGGCGCCATCGGGGCTGTATTTGCCGCCATACCTCTGTGCCATGGATCAGCCTCCCACAATCCATCCGGTGCTCAGTCCGAACATCAGAACAAGCAGGGCGGCGAAGGCGACTTTCTGCACGCGGGTTCCCCCATGACACGATTTACATGCCTGAAATCTAAGGGATTGCAGGCCGCCTTGCTAGGGGGAAGTGTCGGGCAAATGCCTCAGCGGCGGGGATTCTTGCCGATTGGACGATTGCCGGGCTTTGCGCCATTGCCGCCGCGTCCCTTGCCGCGGGTATCCGGTTTGCCGGGCTGTCCAGGCTTGCCGCCGCCAGTATGGCCGGATTTGCCCGTCGGGGCTCCTTGTGGCTTGGCCTGCGATTTGCCACGCGGTTTGCCAGCGCCGCCGCCGCTATAGGGGGCAGGGGCGTCAGTGCCGGGTTTGCGGCCGCCGGGGCGCTTGCCGCGCATCGGTTTGCGCCGCTGGGGGCGGTCGGTCTGTGGCGTCTCTTCGGTTTCGTCTTCGAGACCTAGCTGATCGCGGATCACCCGGGGGCGCAGTTCTTCGACTTCCCCGGGTTTCAGATTGCCCAGCTGGAACGGGCCGTAGGACAGGCGCAGCAGGCGGTTGACGGAAAACCCGATATCCTCCATGGCGCGGCGGATTTCGCGGTTCTTGCCTTCGCGCAGTCCCACGGTCAGCCAGGCGTTCGCCCCCTGCTGGCGGTCCAGCGCCACGGTCATGGGCTGGAACGTCTCGCCGTCGATCACCAGCCCTTTGCGGAGCGGCTCGAAATCCGTTTCTTGCGGGCGACCCTTGATACGCACCCGGTAGCGGCGCAGCCAGCCGGTCGAGGGCAGTTCCAGCTTGCGCTTGATGCCGCCATCGTTGGTCAGGAGCAGCAGCCCTTCGGAATTGAGGTCAAGCCGCCCGACGGTCATCACCCGCGGCAGATCCTCGGGAAGTTCGTCAAAGATGGTCGTGCGGCCCATCTCGTCGCTGGTGGTGGTCACCAGTCCGGCGGGTTTGTGATAAAGCCACAGGCGCGGCGCTTCTGCCTCGGGAAGGGGCTGGCCGTCGATTAGGATCCGGTCCCGCGCTGTGACGTTCAGCGCGGGGCTGTCGATCACCTTGCCATTCACCGCAACCCGCCCCTCGGCGATCATCCGCTCGGCCTCGCGCCGCGAGGCAACGCCGACCCGCGACAGAACCTTGGCGATCCGGTCGCCTTCGGGTGTGCCCGTGCTCTTGTCGCCTGCAGCGGCGTCGGGACGCGACGGTTTCGCGGCTTTGCCTGCCGGGCCTTTGGGGCGGTGCGGGCGCTTGGGGGATGCGGGTGTTTTGCTCATCCCCTCGCCATAGAGCATTCTGGCGTCTTGCGAAAGCGGGCATTCTACGGCAGGGAAGGCCATGGTTTTCCGTTCTCACATGACCCTGGCCCTGGAAGAGGCCCGCGCTGCCGCCGCGCGCGGCGAGGTGCCGGTGGGCGCGGTTCTGATTGCGCCGGACGGAACGGTCGCGGCGCGGGCCGGAAACCGCACCCGGGAGCTGAACGATCCTACTGCCCATGCCGAGATCCTGGCGATCCGCGCCGCCTGCGCTGCAGCGGGAGGGGAGCGCCTGACGGGATATGATCTTTATGTGACGCTGGAGCCCTGCGCCATGTGTGCGGCGGCCATCGCGGCGGCGCGCATCGCCCGGGTCTACTACGGCGCCTCTGATCCCAAATCCGGCGGCGTTGCCCATGGGGCCTGCGTGTTTTCACACCCGCAGGCACACCATGTGCCCGAGGTCTACGAAGGGATTGCCGAAGCGGACTGTGCTGCCATTCTGAAAGAGTTCTTCACCGCGAAACGATAGGGGGCCGGAGTGGAAGGGCATGTGAAACCGCCGGAAGACGTCCTTGCCGCGTTCAGGGTGATGGCACCGGAGTGGATCGCGACCACTGCCATTGCCAGCCTTTGGAAAGTCTCCCGCGCCGGGGGCGGTGCCGCGGTGCTGAAATACTACGGCGCCCGGGGCATGGGCAGCGAGGCCGACGGTTTCCGGTTTCTGCAGGCTGCGCCGGAGGATTGCGCGGCCCGGGTCTATGGCCTGCGCCCGGATGCAGCGCTGATCGAATGGCTGGAGGGGCCGTCGCTTGCCGATCTCGCAATTGCTGGTGAGGACGAAACGGCTGCACGCGAGCTGGTGAGGGTCGCCTCTGGCCTGCATCCCGGTACGGGGCAGGCGCCAGAGGGCTATCCCCGTCTGGAAGATCGTTTTGATGCGCTGTTCCATCTGAAACCTGCGCCGAGTTGTGCGGCGGGAGACAAGGCGGCGATCGCCGCGTGCCAGACCCTGGCCTGCGAACTTCTCAACACGCAGATAGATGTGCGCCCGCTGCACGGGGATTTGCACCATGGCAACGTGATGAAGACGCCGCGCGGGTATTGCGCCTTTGATGCCAAGGGGATCGTTGGAGAGCGGACCTACGAGTTGGCCAATGCCTTTCGCCATCCCTATGGGAACCCCGATTTGACCCGCGACCCGCGTCGGATCGGGATGCTGGCCGATCTCTGGTCAGTAGGATTTGCGGTGGATCGTCAGCGTCTTTTGCAATGGGCAGCGGTCAAATGCGCGCTCTCCATTGCCTGGCGCAGTAAAGGGCGGTTGGCGCAGGATGATGAACTGGACCTGCTGGCGGCGCTGCTGTCTTGCGCGACGGGGCAAGACCTGTCGCGCGTTTAGGCACTGGACGGCCCATGCGCCCCGTGACATGTTCTCTTTTTGTTTCGATTTCTGAACGGAGAGAAATCCGATGGCCAATATTGTCGTGGGAGAAGATGGGCAACCACGCTGCGGCTGGAGCGCCAGCGCACCTGAATTTGATGCCTATCACGATGCGGAATGGGGCTATCCGGTGGGCGACGATATCCGGTTGTTCGAAAAGATCTGCCTTGAAAGTTTCCAGTCCGGCCTCAGCTGGCGCACCATTCTGGCCAAGCGTGAGAATTTTCGCGCCGCTTTCGCGGGCTTTGATTGGAATGTCATCGCCACATACACCGATGCGGATGTGGAGCGCCTGTTGCAGGATGCTGGGATCATCCGCCACCGGGGCAAGATCGAAGCCGTGATCAACAATGCGAAATGCGCGCAGGAGCTGGTCGAAGAAGCCGGATCGCTCGCCGCGTTTTTCTGGAGCTTTGAGCCGGACCCGGACAGCCTGCCCGAGCCGCAGACCAGGTCGACCAGCCCGGACTCCGTGGCGCTGTCAAAGGCGCTGAAGAAACGTGGCTGGAAGTTTGTCGGCCCCACCACCGTTTTTGCCTTCATGCAGGCGACGGGGCTGATCAATGACCACGCGCTGGGCTGCTGCTGCAGAGAAAAGGCCGCCCGCGCGCGGGCGGCGTTCACAAAGCCGGTTTAGACCTCAAGTGCGGTCATGACCTCAGGTTCGATCACCTCGACACCGGGCAGGCCTGCACTCAGATCCTCTGCGGATTGCTCCAGCAGGGGGAAGGTCTTGTAGTGGCAGGGGATTACCGTCTTGAAGTCGAAGTAGCGCTTGGCCGCATAGGCCGCCTGCTTCATGTCCATGGTGAAGTGACCGCCAGCACAGAGAATGCCGATATCGGGTTTGTAGTAATCCCCGATCCAGTCCATGTCGGCCATGATCGCGGTGTCCCCAGAAATATAGATCGTCTTGCCTTCGGCCTGCAGCACATAGCCCACTTCCGACCCGCCGGTGCGCGGGCCTTCGGGGGTGGCAAAGGTCGAGCTGTGCGAAGCAGGCACCATCGACAGTTTCGGCCCGCCCAGATCGACGGTTCCACCCTTGTTGAAGCCGACGGTTTCTACCCCTTCGGTTTCGCCCCAGAAGCCCATGATGTCATATTGGCCAACCACGGGAATGTTCAGTTTTTTCGCGAGCGGCAGCACATCGACCACATGGTCGAAATGAACATGGGTCAGGATGATATGGGTGGCGCCTTCGATGGCGGCATCATGCTGGTCCTCGGGCAGGCTGGGGTTGCCGGTCAGCCAGGGGTCCAACAGCAGCACCTTTCCTTCGGTTTCAAAACGGAAACTGCCGTGGCCCAGCCAGATGATCTTCATGGTGTCTCTCCCAATTCCTTGATTTGTCTGCTCTCACCCTAGCACGCTGAATGCCTGTTTCCATCGGTTTGCTGTCCTGCAGGCCCGGTCAGGGGCACCCGGTCCACAGTGTTTCGCAGCAAACTTGTGCTCTAGCGGTGAATGTGCCCTCATGGGCGTCAGAACATGATGGGAGGCAGTGCTGTGACAATGATCGGGTCGAAGGCCGCCGTTCTTCTGAGCCTGCTGGCACTTGCGCCGATATCCGCTGCGCCCGGCCATGCCGAGGGCGCGGGAGGGCACCAGGGGCACCAGCAGCATCAGGGTGATGAGGCGCAGCCCTATGCGGGGCAGCAAAGTCGGCGAATCAAAAGCCTTTCGGATGCGGACATCGCAGAGTTGCGCGCGGGCAAAGGCTGGGGCTTTGCTCTTCCGGCGGAACTGAATGGCTGGCCCGGGCCTGCGCATCTTCTGGAACTGGCGCCGCAGATCGGGCTGAGCGCGGCGCAGATCGAGCAGGTGCGCCAGATCCATCACGAAATGGCAGCCGAGGCGCAGCGGGCCGCAGAGGACTTCATTGCGGCCGAAGAACGTCTTGATCAGGCCTTTGCCTCAGGCAACCCCGACGCCGATGAGTTGCGGCGTCTGGTCTCCGAAGCAGGCGCGGCGCGGGCGGATCTGCGGTATGTCCACCTGTCCCGGCATTTGCAGACGGTGCAGTTTCTCTCGGGCGAACAGATTGCCGCCTATAATCGCTTGCGCGGCTACGCGGCTGATCCCTGCGACAAGGTGCCGGATGGTCATGATCCCGCGATGTGGCGGATGCACAATAACTGCGAATGAGCGCTCTTGCCCTCCCCAGCCTGTGTATAGACACCCGTTTTCGGTGCAGACCCGCTTGCGGCGCGGACGGCGCGGCGGTAAACGCGTCTGTAACACGAGATGAGGGTTTCCATGTCGATTGACCAAAGCACTGCCGCCAAAGTGGCCAAACTGGCCCGGATCAAGGTCGAAGAGGACGCGCTGCCTGCGCTGGCAGACGAGTTCAACACCATCCTTGGGTTCATCGAACAGCTGAACGAAGTGGACGTGGAAGGGGTCGAGCCGATGACCTCGGTCACGCCGCAGCGTCTGAAGCGGCGCGAGGACGTGGTGAACGATGGCAATCAGCAGGACAAGATCCTGGCCAATGCCCCCGACGCCCGCGAGGGCTTCTTTGCGGTCCCCAAGGTGGTGGAGTAAGACATGAGCGATCTGAACAAACTGGGCCTGGCCGAGGCCCGCGATGCCCTGCGCAAAGGCGACACCACCTCAGTCGAGCTGACCGAAGCGTGCCTGAAGGCCATCGAAGGCGCCGATGCGCTGAACGCCTTCGTGCACAAGACGCCCGAGATCGCGCTGGAGCGCGCAAAGGCAGCCGATGCCCGCATCAAGGAAGGCGATGCGCCTGCCATGTGCGGCCTGCCGGTCGGGATCAAGGATCTGTTCTGCACCAAGGGCGTGGACAGCCAGGCGGCCTCCAACATCCTTAAAGGCTTCAAGCCCGAGTATGAGTCGACCGTTTCGCAGAAACTGGTCGATGCGGGTTCCGTGATGCTGGGCAAGCTGAACATGGACGAATTCGCCATGGGCTCATCCAACGAAACCTCTGCCTATGGCGATGTGGTCAGCCCCTGGCGGCGTGACGGCAGCGATGCCAAGCTGACACCGGGTGGCTCCTCGGGCGGCTCGGCTGCGGCTGTTGCAGCGGACCTGTGCCTTGCGGCCACCGGCACCGACACCGGCGGCTCGATCCGCCAGCCTGCGGCCTTTACCGGCACCGTCGGCATCAAACCCACCTACGGGCGCTGCTCGCGCTGGGGCATCGTGGCCTTTGCCTCTTCGCTGGATCAGGCCGGACCGATGACCAAATCGGTGCGCGATGCGGCGATCATGCTCGAAGCCATGGCCGGGCATGATCCCAAGGACAGCACCAGCGCCGATCTGGCCGTGCCGAACTTCGAGGCGATGCTGACCGGCGACATCAAGGGCAAGAAGATCGGTATCCCGAAAGAGTACCGCATGGACGGCATGCCCGCCGAGATCGAAAAGCTCTGGGCCGATGGCACTGCCATGCTGAAGGACGCGGGCGCCGAGATCGTCGACATCTCGCTGCCGCACACCAAATACGCGCTGCCTGCCTATTACGTTATCGCCCCGGCCGAAGCCTCGTCGAACCTGGCACGCTATGACGGGGTGCGCTACGGCCACCGCGCCATGCTGGAGGCTGGCGACGGCATCACCGAGATGTACGAAAAGACCCGCGCCGAAGGCTTTGGCCACGAGGTGCAGCGCCGCGTGATGGTCGGCACCTACGTGCTGTCGGCAGGCTTCTATGATGCCTATTACAACCGCGCCCGCCGCGTTCGCACCCTGATCAAGAAGGACTTCGAAGATGTCTTTGCGGCAGGCGTGGACGCGATCCTGACACCGGCGACGCCCTCTGCTGCTTTTGGGCTGGGTGAAATGACCGATGCGGATCCGGTGCAGATGTACCTCAATGACGTCTTTACCGTCACTGTGAATCTTGCGGGCCTGCCGGGCATCTCTGTGCCTGCGGGTGTCGATGCACAGGGTCTGCCGCTGGGCCTGCAGCTGATCGGCCGCCCCTGGGAAGAGGGCGATCTGCTGAACACCGCCTATGCGCTAGAGCAGGCCGCCGGGTTTGTGGCAAAGCCGGGGAAATGGTGGTAAAACCGGCTCAAACAAGAGCATAAACCATACGACCATAAACAGGTGATCCCGATGCGCGTCTTCGTCTCCCTCGCCGCCGCTGGCAGTCTTCTGGCCCTTGCAGCTTGCAGCCCGCCAGTGCCGGACAGCGCGGCCGGGGTGGGCGTGGACGGCGATCCCTTCGCCGCCCGTCCGGCGCAGGGCACTACGATCAACGGCGATCCGCTGATCCCCGCGCCCCAGGTTGTCGGCGCGCCTCTGGTAATGCCGACAGATCAGAGCAGCGCAACCTCGGTCGCTGCGGCTGGAGCCTCGGTTGGCACTGGCAGCAATGCCGATATCGCTCGCGAAACGGCAGCAGCCCTGAGTGCGGCGCAGGCCAACTCTGGTCAGGCGCCGCTTGAAGCGAGCCCGGACAACCCGGCGCCGCAGATCGTCGGCGGCAACCCGCGTCTGTCGGACGAAAACAGCTTTGATGCGGTGTCCTCGCGCCAGACCATCGAAAGCGATGCCGAGCGTCTGAAGCGGCAGCGCGCCCAGTATCAGGTGGTGGAGCCGACGGCGCTGCCCACGGTCTCTGCGGGCAACCGGGATCCCAATATCGTTCAATACGCGCTCAGCACTTCCAACCCGCCGGGCAACCGCATCTTCAGCCGCACGGGTATCAATCTGAAGGCCCGCTCGTCGCGCAACTGCGCGGGCTATGCCTCGCCCGAACTGGCGCAGGTGGCGTTTCTTGAGGCCGGCGGCCCCAAACGCGACCGCTACGCGCTGGACCCGGATGGGGATGGCTATGCCTGCGGCTGGGACCCGTCCCCCTATCGTCTGGTCCTGCGCGAAGACTCCTGATGTCCGGAACTGGCAGGGCAGGGGATGAGGCCGGGGCGATCTGGCATCCCAGCCCCAATTTCGGTCCGCGTCGTGACGGTCTGACGCCGGCTTTCGTGGTTCTGCACTACACAGCAATGGAGACGGCTGAGGCTGCCCTGCAGCGGCTGTGTGATCCTGCGGCCGAGGTGTCGGCTCATTACCTGATCGGACAGGATGGTACCCTCTGGCAGATGGTGGAGGAGGCGCAGCGCGCCTGGCACGCCGGTGCTGGCGAATGGTGCGGGCTGGAGGATCTCAATTCCCGGTCAATCGGTATCGAGTTGGACAATCGCGGCGATCATCCGTTTTCCGAACCGCAGATGACGCGGCTGGAGCGGTTGCTGGGCGATATCCTGCGCCGCTGGGATATCGCGCCCGAGGGGGTGATCGGCCATTCGGACATGGCGCCGGGACGCAAATGCGATCCGGGTGCCCGGTTTGACTGGGCGCGGCTGGCCCGTCAGGGGCTCGCCCGGCAGGTAGCGCAAGCGGAGGCGGCAGGGCAGAGCCTGATGGAGTCAGAGAGCGCCGATATGGCGCGTTTCCGCGCCTATGCCCGCGACATCGGATATACCGCCCCGGTGGAGGATGAGACGCTGCTGGCAGCTGTGCGGCTGCGCTATCGTCCCCAGGCCCGCGGGGCGCTTTGTGCGGAGGATTTCGCGCCGCTGGGCCAGGCAGACCTCTGGGTCTGAATGAGACCGGCTGCAACCACCCTTGACCTGTCAGCCCCCAGGGCCTAGGTGCAGCCCTGCGCAGAAGGCTGGACGGCCGCGCTGGGGGCTCGCCCTCCGCGAGGAAAGTCCGGACTCCCTAAAGCAACGGTGCCGGGTAACGCCCGGGCAGGGCAACCTGACGGATAGCGCCACAGAAATGAAACCGCCGTGCCCCCGGCAACGGATCAGGGCGCGGTAAGGGTGAAACGGTGGGGTAAGAGCCCACCGCGCCCCTGGCAACAGGGGCGGCACGGCAAGCCCCACCGGGAGCAACGCCAAATAGGGCCCCCGCGCGGGTAGGTCCCGGCAACGGGATACCGCCGCTAGGCATGCTTTAGCCAAGAGGGGCCGGGTTGGCAGCTAGAGGTACGCAGTAATGCGTATCGCAGATGAATGGCCGTCCATGAGGCGCAAGTCTCGGGACAGAATCCGGCTTACAGGCCTTCTGCGCAAAATATCCCCCCGAATCCTATTGACTTGGGGGGCAGTGCAGGTAAAAGCGCACGCTCATATAGGAATTTACCGAGAGGCCCCCTGCCTTTTCGGACGCAGGAGAAGCACCATGGCGAAGCCGACGACCATCAAGATCCGCCTGAACTCGACCGCGGGCACGGGCCACTTCTACGTGACCAAGAAAAACGCACGCACCATGACCGAAAAAATGGTCATCCGGAAATACGATCCGGTTGCGCGCAAGCACGTCGAGTACAAAGAAGGCAAAATCAAGTAAGCCCATCCGGCATACAGGATTTTCAAAAAGGGTCACGCCGCGCGCGTGGCCCTTTTTCGTGTTTGGAGCCGGGTTTTCGGCGGTCGTCGCAGGCGCAGGGCAGGTGAGAGCTTGTTCGAATTTGAAAAAATTACCCAATAGTTTAGCCGCCTGTACGAAAGGATAGTTCCCCTTTTCGCCTCATTTCGGTCGTAACTTGTTTACGTGGGTAAATGAGACAAGTGGGTGATAGTATGTTCAGGCGTATCTTGTTCAGCGTGGTTTTTGCCGTGGCCGTGGCGCCCTCTCCGGAGGCGACGATTGCGGGCGTGGTGCCGGTTCCGGCGCCGGTGATGGCCGGGCCGCTGTCCCTGACCGCTGGTCGAACTCAGCAGCCTGCGACTGCGCCGCGCTCGGGCAGCCAGACCCTGCGGGTCGAGGTGCAGGGCCGGGCCTTGTCGCTCTCCGTTGTACGGGCGGGCTCGACCGGGCTCGCGGTGCTCAGCGCCCCTGCGCATAGCGTGATTGGCAACCTGCCTGACATGACCCCTGCGGATTTCCAGACCATTGCGGCGCGCGAAAGCGGCTGCAGCGTCTCGGGCGAGGTTCAGGTGCTCGGCAGCGACCGGGGCACGGTTGCCCTTGCCACCGGTCTAAGCTGCTCCTGAGCCCCCTCTCAGCTGGTCTGGGGGCTTGTGGAGATGAGCCTCAGGCGCGCCATTCCGCGACGGTCGTAACCGGCTGCAATCCCATGCTGCTCATCAGCCCGGCTGAGGCCGTGTCAAAGACGGCAAAGCTTGTGGTCAACGTGTCGATGCCAAGTGTCTGACAGCGGGATTTCACTTCTGTCACCAGTGCTTGACCAACTCCCAGACGGCGGAATGGCGGATCCACGGCAATATGATGCAACTGGATCCGTTTGCCGCCGCGCATCACCGGCAGGTGAGGCTGGTCTTCGATCTCATAGATAGCATAGCCCATTAGGGCGCCTGCGGGGCTTTGCGCGGCGATGGCCTGTATCCCGTCCTTTTCCATCCAGTCCGACAGCCAGTCTGCAATGTCACTGTCCGCCGGGGCAGACGGGTAGCGGAGGGGTTGTTCTTCCGCGTGCTGTGCATGGAGGTCCCGCAGCAAGGGAACAATACGCCCTGCGTCGCGGGCAGTGATATCGGTAATCTTCATCTTCTAAATCCTGTGGTTCGTTCAAAAGGCCCAGCCAAAAAAGAAACGGCTGGGCATAAAGAAAGGGCGGATCGCTGTGATCCGCCCCTTGCTGAAATCTTGGTATGGCCGGTGGCGTTATTCGCGGTTCCCAAGCAGCTGAAGCAGCATCATGAAGAGGTTGATGAAGTCCAGATACAGGCTGAGGGCGCCCATGATCGCGGCTTTGCCCAGCCACTCCTGATCGCCGGATTCGGCCATCTGCAGGTAGGTGTTCTTGATGTTCTGGGTGTCATAGGCGGTGAGGCCTGCAAAGATCAGAACGCCGATCACCGAGATGGCAAAGGCCATGGCGGAGGACGCCAGGAAAATGTTCACCACCGAAGCCACGATCAGGCCGATCAGACCCATGATCAGGAAGGTACCCATCGCGGAAAGGTCTTTCTTGGTGGTGTAGCCCACCAGGGAAAGGCCCGCGAACGCGATGGCGGTGATCAGGAACACCTGAACGATCGATTCACCGGTGAAGACCAGGAAGATCGAGCTGATCGACAGGCCCATGACGGCTGCGAAAGTGTAGAACACCAGCTGTGCGGCCGAGGCGGACAGGCGGTTGATGGCGGCGCCAAAGCCGAACACGAAGGCGAGTGGCGCGAACATGATCACCCACTTCAGCGGCGACGCGTAGATCGCATAGCCGAGGCTGGTCAGGTACTTGTCGGCGCTCAGCTGTGCAGAGGCGGCCGACGGATCGGTTGTCACCGCGAGGCCCGCGATGGCCCAGGCGGCCAGAAAGGTGATGAACGTGCCCACGGACATGGTGCCGTAGACTTTGTTCATATGGGCGCGTAGGCCCGCATCGATCTCGGCAGTGCGTGCGCCTGCTGTAGAACGAATGGTGTCAAACTGTGCCATGTATCATGGTCTCCGTTTTCAAAAAGTCTCCCCAGTTGCGCGGAACAGCCGGTTCAACGGCCATGCACAACATTCCCGTCAAATATCGGGTCAAAGCCCATACGGTTCAAGTCTGCGATGAAAAGATTTGCCGCAAAAACATGAAAAGGCGCACCATTACAGCGGGTGCGCCTTCAGTCGTCATTTGTCATCTGTGAGGTCTCTGTCAGCGCGTCCAGGAATCCGGTGCGTCCCAGAACGGGCGGCGGGCCTCTTCCTTGGCGGCGTCGCGGCTGATGCCGATGTCTGCCAGCGCCTCAGCATCCAGTTTGGCCAGCGCGCGCCGCTGGCGGGTCAGAGCGAATGCGCCTTTGATGCGATCCGCGAGGCTGCGGCGGGGTTTTGGGCTGACCGAGGTGGTGGAGATATAGGTCATGGCTCTTGTCCTTTCTTTCGTTCGTGATGGTGTTGTGGGTCTTTATCAATTCTGTTGATGTATATGGGGGAGTGTGATTAATATTGGAAACGAATGTTTTTGATATCTTTCATCAGAGGTCGTGATGATTAGAAATTTGGACCTGACGACGCTGCGCTCATTTGTGGCAGTGGCAGACAACGGTGGCGTGACACGCGCAGCAGGTTTTTTGCATCTCACTCAATCGGCGGTTTCGATGCAGTTGAAACGGCTGGAGGAGTTGCTGGGGCTTGAACTGCTGGACCGGTCGGGGCGCTCCATTGCCCTGACCCCGTCGGGGGAACAGCTGCTCGGATATGCTCGCCGCATGGTCGCGCTCAATGACGAGGTGATCACCCGGCTGACCGATCAGGCTTTTGAAGGTGAGGTTGTTCTGGGGGTGCCGCATGACGTGGTCTATCCGGTCATCCCGCGCGTGCTACAGCGGTTCAACACCAGCTTTCCCCGCGTCAGCGTCAATCTGGTGACCTCGAATACCCGCGATCTGAAGGCCGGCTTCGCCAAGGGGGCCTATGACCTGATCCTGACGACCGAGGGAACTGCAGGCGAGGGCGGCGAGCCCATCCACGAAATGCCGCTGCGCTGGATCGGGGCGGTGAACGGCTCCGCCTGGCGCCAGCAACCGCTGCGTCTTGGCTTTTGCCGCAACTGTATTTTTCGGGCCTCTGCAACCGCGGCACTGGATGAGGTTGGGATCGAGTGGGATATGGCGGTGGACAGCGAATCCGACCGCACGGTTGAGGCCACGGTGAGTGCTGACCTTGCCATTGGTGTACTGCTGGAAGGTACCCAACCGGCCCATCAGGAGGTCATCGAACACGGCGGCGTGCTGCCTGCCTTGCCGGTGCAGCAGATCAACCTTTATGGCGCGGATCGGGTGCGGGCCGAGTATGTTGGCGATCTTGCCAATATCATCCGGCAGGGGTTTGCCGCTCTGCGTCCGGCGCAGTTGCGCGCGGCGGGCTGATCAAAGGGGCTGAGGGAGTAAAAGGCTCTCGAAAAGGGATGTGATCGCCATGGCCCTATAACCGTGCGATGGCGATTTCCCGGTTCTATTTACCTGTCACGGGGTAATAACGACCTTCCCGGTCGAGGCCCGGCTGCGCAGCAGCTCCATTCCTTCCGCGACCTGCGATAGTGGCAGGACGTGGCTGATATGCGGTTTGATCCGGCCTGCTGCGTGCCAGTCGAACAGGGTCGCAAAGGCCTGCTGAATGACCTCTGGCCTGGCTTTCATGTAGCCGCCGATATAAAAGCCGATCACGGTCAGGTTCTTGACCAGAAGATGATTGGCCGGGATCTGGGGCACTTCGCCGCTGGCAAATCCGATCGGCAGCAGCCGCCCGCAGGGATTGGTCGCCCTAAAGGCAGCTTTCCACACCGGGCCCCCGACCGCATCATAGACAACATCGGCGCCGCCCAGGTCCTTTACGATGCTGCGCAGATCCTCGCTGTCGTCGATCACGTGATCCGCTCCAGCGGCCCGGGCCACCTCCAGTTTGTCGGCGCCGCGCGCATGAGCAATAACGCGGGCGCCCATCAGCTTGCCAATCTCCACTGCGGTCAGCCCAACGCCTCCGGCGGCGCCGGTGACAAGCAGGGTTTCGCCCGGTTGCAACCGGGCGCAGTGATCCAGCGCCACCAGGCTGGTGCCATAGGCGATCTGCAGCGCGGCGGCGTGTTCAAAACTCATGCTGTCCGGAATGCGGACCGCGCGGCTGGCGTCAAACACACCTTCTTCAGCCAAGCCACCTTGACCGCAGAAGACTGCAACCCGGTCACCGATCTTGAACTCTGTTACCGTTTCTCCCAGCGCGGTTACCGTGCCAGAGACCTCCAAGCCCGGTACGAAGGGCAGGGTGGGGGTGTCCTGATAAGTGCCTTTCTGCATCAGCAGATCCGCGAAATTCAGCCCGCAGGCTTCGATCCTGACAGCGATCTGGCCTGCAGCCGGAGCCGGGCAGGCAATTTCGATCAGTTCCGGGGCGGCGTCGAAGGCGGTGACCTGATAAGCCTGCATGATGTCCTCTTGGTTTTGCCGCGCGAAAGGTGATTCGTTGCGTGACTGTTTGACAACAGACGCCGCAAATTCACCTCGCTATTTATGGGGAGGCATTATTTCACATGTTGTTGGTCGCATTAGCATGACAAAATGATGCATGAAATCATGTATTTGGATATCTTCAACCGCGACTGACCTTTGTCGCACTTGAATTCAACCGTGGAGGTCGTAAGCTCAGCTGAGGGGTTGAGCCTCTGTCGCGGTTTTAGAAGGTCCGGTAACGCGGGCCAGTGTTGATATCCTGACGGATTTAGCAATCATCGCGGCTACTTGGGCGCGAACCACTTTGGTATAACTAGGAGATAGCACATGGCTCATCCTGTAGATGTGCATGTCGGCAAACGGATCCGTCACCGTCGCTGGCTAATTGGTATGACACAGCAGCAACTGGCCGAGAAAGTCGGCATCAAGTTCCAGCAAATTCAGAAATATGAAACCGGTGCCAACCGGGTCAGCGCCTCCCGCCTTTGGGATATTTCTGACGCGATGGACGTCCCGGTCAGTTTCTTCTTTGATGGTCTACAGGAAGAGGATAAGGCCCCTGCCGACAAGGCGGACAAGGCGTCGGTGCCTGAGGATCTGATGGGCGATAAAGAGGCGCTGGATCTGGTGCGTTCCTATTACGCGATCCCCGAGAACCAGCGCAGGCGATTGTTCGAGCTGGCCCGTGTGCTCAGCGACGCAGCCTGAAAGTGAAAAGACCCTTCGGGGTCTTTTTTCTTGAATAGCGTGCGGCCAGATGGCACCGCCATCGCATGACACAGAATCCTGATTCCGATTTGGACGTTGCGCAGAAGATGGCCGATGCGGCCGGCGCAGCGATCCTGCCGTATTTTCGCAGCGCCACTCTTGGAGCGGACAACAAGCTGGAGGACGGGTTCGATCCGGTCACCGTCGCTGATCGCGAGGCGGAACTGGCGATGCGGGCGGTGCTGGCGCAGTTGCGCCCTGATGATGGTATCCTGGGCGAGGAATTCGCTCCCGTCGAAGGCAGCTCTGGCCGGACCTGGGTTCTGGATCCTATCGATGGCACCCGCGGTTTCATAAGCGGCACGCCGACCTGGGGGGTGCTGATCGCCATGTCCGAGGCAGACGGCCCCGTGCTGGGCGTGATCGATCAGCCCTACACCGGCGAACGCTTTATCGGCGCGGCCGGGCTGGCGCAGATGACCGGGCCACAGGGTGCGCGCGATCTGGCGACCCGCAACGGCACGGCGCTGGATCAGGCGATCCTTTTCACCACCTTCCCCGAAGTTGGCACGCCGGAAGAACGTGCCGGGTTCGAACGTGTCTCTGGAAAGGTGCGGCTGACGCGCTATGGCATGGATTGCTACGCCTATGCGCTGCTGGCGGCGGGGCAAATCGATCTTGTGATCGAGGCGGGGCTCAATGCCTATGACGTGCAGGCGCCGATTGCAGTGATTCAGGCCGCAGGCGGTGTCGTCACTGATTGGCAGGGCGGCCCGGCCCATGAAGGCGGCCGGGTGCTGGCCGCCGCCAATGCCGAGTTGCACGCGGCGGCGCTGGCCCTTTTGAAAAACAGCTGATCAGGTCCCGTCCGGGGCTTGAGCGCGGCCATGGCAGTGCTGTATAGCACCGCCACGGCCCGAGTCCTTTACCCGTATTCTGTCGGGCCAGTTCACACTTCCAAAACCGAAACGGGTGACAAAGGAGTGTGAACCGATGCAGGAAATCCTGATTCAAAATGCGACCACCGTCATCACCATGGATGATGCGGGCCGCGTATTGCACGATGCAGATGTTCTGATCCGGGGCGGTCAGATTGCCGAGGTGGGACAGGGGCTGCGCACCACAGGGCAGATCGTATCTGGCCGGGGCTGCGTGGTGACGCCGGGTCTCGTCAATACGCACCACCATCTTTATCAGAACCTCACGCGCGCAGTGCCCGGGGCGCAGGACGCGCTGCTGTTTGGCTGGCTGCAACGGCTCTATCCGATCTGGGCGCGTTTCGGCCCTGAGGAGATGTTCGTCTCTGCCCAGCTGGGGCTGGTGGAACTGGCTCTCTCCGGCTGTACGCTCAGCTCTGACCATCTGTACCTTTATCCCAATGGCGCGCGGCTGGAGGATACCATCCATGCCGCCCGGGAGGTGGGCCTGCGGTTCCACCCAACGCGGGGTGCCATGAGCATCGGCGAAAGCGACGGGGGATTGCCGCCGGATAGCCTGGTCGAGCAAGAGACGGCCATTCTTGAAGATA
The DNA here is from genome assembly GCF_001678945.1 of Phaeobacter gallaeciensis. Taxonomy (NCBI): domain Bacteria; kingdom Pseudomonadati; phylum Pseudomonadota; class Alphaproteobacteria; order Rhodobacterales; family Roseobacteraceae; genus Phaeobacter; species Phaeobacter gallaeciensis. The sequence continues at coordinate 780,532 of NZ_CP015124.1, read as the reverse complement.
TGATCCGCGTGGTTGATGGCTTTCACGACGCCTCTGAGGGCTCCATGTGCCGGGTGGGGCTTGCGCCCTGTTCGCCGTTTTCCGTCAGCCGCGACCTGATGCGGGATGCGGCGCTGCTGGCGCGCGACAAGGGCGTGATGCTGCACACCCATCTGGCCGAAAACGATGAGGATATCGCCTATTCCGAGGCGCAGTTCGGCTGTCGGCCCGGGCAATATGCCGAGGAACTGGGCTGGACCGGCGATGACGTCTGGCACGCCCATTGCGTCAAGCTGGACGCGCAGGAGATCGATCTGTTTGCGCGCACCCGGACCGGCGTGGCGCATTGCCCCTGTTCCAATTGCCGCCTTGGCAGCGGCATTGCCCCGGTGCGGACGATGCGCGATGCCGGGGTGCCGGTGGGGCTGGGCGTTGATGGCTCGGCCAGCAACGATATCGCCAACTTGATCGGCGAGGCGAGGCAGGCCATGCTGCTACAGCGGGTTGCGCAGGGCGCTGACGCCATGAGCGCCTATGAGGCGCTGGAAATCGCCACCCGTGGCGGCGCTGATATTCTGGGTCGTCCCGATTGCGGTCGGCTCAGCCCCGGCAAATGCGCCGACGTGGCAGTCTGGGATGTGACCGGTGTTGCTTCCAGCGGCAGCTGGGACCCGGCGGCCTTGCTGCTGGCCGGGCCGACACAGGTCAAGCATCTGTTCGTGGAAGGGCGTCAGATCATCTCTGCAGGCGAGGTCACCAGCCTTGATCTGCCGCGGCTGATCGAACGCCATGGTCAGCTGGCCCGCGCCGTGGCCGAGAAGGCGTAACGGAGGGTTTCTGGCGGGGCGGGTCGTCAGACCTGCCGCCCGCCGATCCACACTTCGGACACGGCCCGGTCATCACCCATCATGATGGTGGCAAAGGCGGCCTCCCAGATGTCATCGGCGCGGGCGGCGCGCTGGGCGATGGCGGGGGTGGAGGCGAGATCGAGCACCACAAGATCGGCCTCCATGCCCGGGACGACATTGCCAATCTTGTCTTCGAACCGCAGCGCCGTGGCCGAGCCTTGCGTTGCCAGCCACAACAGCTGGGCCGCGTGCAGCGGCGTGCCGCGCAACTGACCGATCTCATAGGCCGCCGCCATCGTGCGCAGCATGGAAAAGCTGGAGCCGCCGCCGGTGTCGGTGGCAAGGCCGATCCGCTGTCCCTCGGCCATCAGTCCGGCCATATCGAACAGCCCCGACCCGATGAAGGTATTCGAGGTGGGACAATGCACCAGCGCGGCGCCATGTTCGCGCAGCCGGTCGCGCTCGCGCGGCTCCAGATGGATGGCATGTCCGTAAAGGCCGCGCGCGCCCAACAGGCCAAAGGCCTCGTAGGTGTCCAGATAATCGCGGGCATCCGGGAACAGATCCTTGACCCAGGCGATCTCATCCGTTTGTTCACTCAGATGGGTTTGCATCAGGCAGCTGGGATTGGCGGCCCAGAGGGCGCCGATGGCCTCTAGTTGTTCAGGGGTAGAGGTGGGGGAGAACCGCGGCGTGATCGCATAATCCAGCCGGTCGACCCCGTGCCAGCGCGCGATCAGCGCGGCACTGTCGTCATAGGCAGACTGAACCGTATCCTGCAGCCCTTCTGGGGCGTTGCGGTCCATGCAGGTCTTGCCCGCGACAACCCGTTGCCCGCGCGCCTGCGCCGCCGTGAAGAAGGCATCGACGCTTTCGGGGTGAATGGTGCAATAGCTGCAGACCGTGGTGGTGCCATGGGCAGCGGTCAGGTCCAGATAGCGGGCTGAGATCTCATCGGCATAGGCACGATCACCAAAGCGCATCTCCTCGGGGAAGGTATAGCTGTTCAGCCAGTCGATCAGCCGCTTGCCCCAGCTGGCAATGATGGCGGTCTGTGGATAGTGCACATGCGCATCGACGAAGCCGGCAAGAATCAGCTTCTCCCCGTGATCGTGCAACGCGGCTGCGGGAAACCTCTGGCGCAGATCGTCAAAGCTGCCGACGGCGGTAATCTTCCCATCCTGCACGGCCACTGCCTCCCTCAGCCTTGCCGCTTCCTGCGGTGCTTCGGTGGCAAAGGGGGAGCCTTGAAAGGACAGGACCTGTCCCCGCAGGATGTGGGCGTTGCTCATGATGTGCTGTCCTTTCGTGCGAATTCACCGCATGCAGGATACGCGCGGCGCGCGCGGCGGTAAATTGTGTCATTGTCATTGTTTTCCGGTAGCAGCTTCTTCTATTCATGGGACAAGCATCGGAAGGGGCAGCGTATGAGCACAGGCGACGAGACCATCGGGACCGACAAGGGCCAGGACGACGCCTATATGCTGGATCGCCGCCGCGTGGCGCAGATCCTTTATGCTGTGGATACCAACGACAAGGCCGAGCTGGCGAACCTGATGGAGCCGCTGCACGCGGCTGACATCGCCGACCTTCTGGAGCAGGTGAACGCCTATGATCGGGCCCGGCTGATCCGGCTTTATGACCGCGAATTCGACGGCGAAATCCTGTCAGAACTGGACGAGGCGATCCGCGAGGAAGTGATCGCGATCCTCAACCCGCAGGTTTTGGCCGAAGCAGTCCGGGATCTGGACAGCGACGATGTGGTCGACCTGCTGGAGGACCTTGAGGAGCCGCAGCAGGAAGCCATTCTCGACGCGCTGGAGGACTCCGACCGGGTCGCCATCGAACAATCGCTGAGCTACCCGGAAAACTCCGCCGGCCGCCTGATGCAGCGCGAAGTGGTGATGGCGCCGGAACACTGGACGGTTGGGCAGGCGATTGATTTCATGCGCGAAAGGTCGGACCTTCCGGCGCAGTTCTATCACGTGGTCATGGTCAGTCCGCGCCTGCATCCGGTGGGCAATGTCACCCTTGGCCGGATCATGTCGGCCCGACGCGAGGTACCGCTTACCGATCTCAGGGAAGAAACCTTCCAGGTCATTCCCGCCGATCAGGACGAGGAAGACGTGGCCTATGCCTTTAACCAGTATCACCTGATTTCGGCCCCGGTGGTCGATGACGAGGGGCGTCTTGTGGGTGTCATCACCATCGACGATGCCATGGCGGTTCTGGATGAGGAGCACGAAGAAGATATCCTTCGCCTGGCCGGTGTCGGCGAAGGCAGCTTGTCGGACCGGGTGATTGACACCACCAAGCGGCGGTTCCCCTGGCTGGCGGTCAACCTGGTAACAGCGGTGCTGGCGTCGATGGTGATTTCAATGTTCGAAGATACCATCGCCCGGTTCGTGGCCCTGGCCGTGCTTATGCCCATCGTGGCCTCGATGGGCGGCAATGCCGGCACCCAGTCGCTGACGGTGGCGGTGCGCGCACTGGCCACACGCGACCTGACGGGATCAAACGTCTGGCGGGTGATCCGACGCGAGGTTCTGGTGGGGCTGGTCAACGGTCTGATCTTTGCCGTTGTGATGGGCTGTGTCGGGCTGTTGTGGTTCGGCTCGCCGCAGCTTGGCGCGGTGATCGGCGTCGCGATGGTCATCAATCTGGTCGTGGCAGGCCTCGCCGGGACCGTGGTGCCGGTTATGCTGGAAAAAATGAATGTGGACCCGGCACTTGCCTCGGGGGCTTTTGTGACGACGGTGACCGATATCGTCGGATTCTTTGCCTTCCTCGGTCTGGCTGGGCTGGTTCTTCTCTAGGCATTCAATCCCGGCAAAGGAGGGAGCAATGGCGGATCTGGCAGCGATCAAGGCACAAGCGCGCAAGGCGGCCTTTGCCCGGCGCAAAGAGGCCTTCGACATGGGCAAACCCGGTGCCGCCGGGCATCTGTCCGAGGTGCTGGCCGGGTATCGCGGTGTTCCACTGTCCGGATACATGCCGATCCGAACCGAGATTGATCCGCTGCCTGCCATGGCCGAAGCCGCAGCCCATGGAGCCGTCGGCGTACCGGTGATCGAAGGTGCAGGCCTGCCCTTGCGGTTTAGCCGCTGGCAGCCCGATGCGCCGCTGCGCGAGGGACCGTTCGGGGCGATGGTGCCTGCGGTGGATGACTTCTTTGAACCCGAGATCCTGATTGTGCCGCTGGTGGCCTTTGATCTGTCCGGCGGGCGGCTTGGCTATGGTGGCGGCTTTTATGACCGCACGCTGGAGCTCTTGCGCAGCAAGCGGGCGACGCTGGCCATCGGCTTTGCCTTTGACGCGCAGGAGGCGGAAGATCTGCCGCTGGAGCCGACCGATCAGCCGCTTGACATGATCGTGACCGAAAGCCGTATCCTCCAGTTTTCCCGATAGGGAAGGGGCTTAGGCCGCATGTGGCTCGCGGTATTTGAGGTGAAAAACGCCACATAGCGCGCAGCGGGGGCTTGTTCCTCGCCGCAGCGCCGCCTAGGACTGAGCCATGAGAATTCTGTTTCTAGGCGATGTGATGGGCCGCGCGGGGCGCCGTGCCATCACCGAAAACCTGCCGCGACTGCGCAAGGAGTGGCGGCTGGATTTTGTTGTGGTCAACGGCGAGAACGCGTCGAATGGCATGGGGCTCAGCGGCGATCACGCCAAGCTTCTGCTTGACGCCGGGGCTGATTGTCTGACCCTTGGCGATCATGCCTTCGACCAAAAGGACATGATGCAGTTCATCGAAAAGGAACCGCGCATCATCCGGCCACTGAATTTCGCAAAAGGCGCACCGGGGCGGGGATATCGCCTGTTCGACGCGCCCGGCGGGCGCAAGGTGCTGGTAACGCAGGCGCTGGGTCAGGTGTTCATGAAACGGGCCTATGACGATCCCTTTGGCGCCGTCGAAGGCGTGCTGAAGGCGCATCCGCGCGGCGGGCTGGCGCAGGCGGTGATCGTCGACATGCATTGCGAGGCGACCTCGGAAAAGATGGCGATGGGTCATTTCTGCAATGGCCGGGCCTCGCTCGTAGTAGGCACCCACACTCATGTCCCCACCGCTGATGCGCAACTCCTATCCGAAGGCACCGGTTATCAGACCGATGCGGGCATGTGCGGCGACTACAATTCAGTCATCGGCATGGACAAGGCCGAACCGATGCGCCGGTTCCTGACTGGCATGCCCAAAAGCCGCTTCACCCCGGCGGAAGGGGAGGCGACCCTGTCGGGTGTCTTTATCGTAACAGACGACCGCACCGGCGCGGCCAAGGAAATCCACATGGTCCGGGATGGTGGTCTGCTGCAAGGCGCGGCGCCGGTCTGATCCACTGACCTGTCGCTCCGGCCACCAAATGTGCATTGAAATCATCGTGAGATGCCAAATGCTTGTGGCCGGGGTGCAGAAGTGCTTGCCCCGCAATTTAGGATCGGGGACACTCTGTGCCGGTCTGGCATAATGGGCGGGACCGCAGCATCGCAAACCAGGTGGGATATTTGCCGCACATGCATGTCTTTCAAGTCGCTCAGAACGGCAGCGCCCTGATCACCCTTCTGATCGTCGCACTGATGTTTCTGGCCTTTCTGAAGGAAACCTACCCGACCGAGGTGGTGGCCCTCGCCGGGGTGTCTCTGATGCTGATCACCGGCGTTCTGCCTTATGATGCGGCGCTGCCGGTGCTTTCCAACCCGGCGCCGTGGACGATTGCGGCGATGTTCATCATCATGGGAGCCTTGGTGCGCACCGGAGCGCTGGATGCCTTTACCGCGATTGCCCGCAAACAGGCCGAGGTCAGCCCCAAGCTGGCCGTTGCCATGTTGATGGCCTTCGTCGTGGGCGCCTCTGCTATCGTCTCCAACACGCCGGTCGTGGTGGTTATGATCCCGGTGTTCATCCAGATCTCCCGCACGCTGGATGTCTCGGCCTCCAAGATGCTGATCCCGCTCAGCTATGCGGCGATCCTGGGTGGCACGCTGACGCTGATCGGCACCTCGACCAACCTCTTGGTGGATGGTGTGGCGCGGGCACAGGGTTTGGCGGCTTTCAGCATTTTCGAAGTCACGCCGCTAGGGGTTATTCTTGTGGTCTGGGGCATGGTCTACCTGCGCTTCATCGCGCCGCGACTGCTGCCGGACCGGGATAACCTGGCCAACCTGCTGAGCGACCGCTCGAAGATGAAATTCTTCACCGAGGCAGTCATTCCCCCCGAAAGCAACCTGATCGGCCGTGAGGTTTCCGGCGTTCAGTTGTTCAAACGTCCGGGCGTGCGCCTGATCGACGTCATCCGCGGCGATGTCTCGCTGCGGCGGAACCTCAAGGGCGTCGAACTGCAGGTCGGGGATCGGGTGGTGCTGCGCACCCAGATGACCGAACTTCTGAGCCTGCAAAGCAATAAAGAGCTGAAGCGCGTCGATCAGGTGTCCGCGGTGGAGACCAAGACTGTCGAGGTTTTGATCACTCCCGGTTGCCGTCTGGTCGGGCGCTCGCTGGGTGCCATGCGCCTGCGTCGCCGCTATGGTGTTTATGTGCTGGCGGTGCACCGGCGCAATCAGAACATCGGTGTGCAGCTCGACGATCTGGTGGTACGGGTCGGAGATACCCTGCTGCTGGAAGGCGCCCCAGCGGATATTCAGCGTCTGGCGGCAGACACCGATATGGCCGATGTGTCCCAGCCGACGCAGCGGGCCTATCGCCGTAGCCACGCACCCTTTGCGATTGCTGCGCTCCTGGGGATCGTGCTGCTGGCCGCGCTGGGCGTTGCGCCGATCCTGATGTTGTCGGTTGTCGCGGTGGCGCTGGTGCTGGTCAGCCGCTGCATCGACGCGGATGAGGCGTTTTCCTTTGTCGACGGGCGGCTATTGGCGCTGATTTTCTCGATGCTGGCGATTGGCGCTGCGCTGGAAAGCTCGGGCGCGGTTGCGCTGATCGTCAATGCCATCGCACCGGGCCTGTCCGGCCTGCCGCCCTTCCTGCTGGTCTGGGCGGTCTATCTGCTGACGTCGGTGCTGACCGAGCTGGTGTCGAACAATGCGGTGGCGGTGGTGGTGACCCCCATCGCCATCGGGCTTGCCCAGGCGATGGGGCTGGATCCGCGTCCGCTGGTTGTTGCGGTGATGGTGGCAGCCTCGGCGTCCTTTGCGACGCCCATCGGCTATCAGACCAATATGCTGGTCTATGGTCCGGGTGGCTACAAGTTCACCGATTTCCTGCGCGTGGGCATTCCGCTGAACCTCAGCATCGGCCTGCTGGCCTCGGCCCTTATCCCGCTGTTCTGGCCTCTTTGAGGCGCGATCACATCGGCCAGAAGAACAGGATGGCCGGGATCGAAACCGCGATCACCAGGATTTCCAGCGGCAGGCCCATGCGCCAGTAATCACCGAATTGATAGCCACCGGGGCCCAGCACCAGCGTGTTGTTCTTGTGTCCGATTGGGGTCAGGAAGGCCGCAGAGGCCGCCACGGCGACCGCCATCAGGAACGGGTCCGGCGAGACATTCAGCGCCGTTGCCATCTGGATACCCACCGGGGCCGCAACAATAGCCGTGGCCGTGTTGTTCAGCACGTCCGATAGCGTCATTGTCACGACCATCAGTACGGTCAGGATCGCCCAGGCAGGCAGACCTTCGGTCAGACCGATCAGGCCGTTGGCGATCAGCTGTGTGCCGCCGGAACTGTCCAGCGCGGCGCCGAGTGGGATCATCGAGCCCAGAAGAACGACCACAGGCCATTCGATGTGATCATAGATTTCCGCCACCGGCAGGATCTTTGTCAGCACATAGGCAATTGCCACCAACCCCAGTGCCACTGGCAGGTAGACAAGGCCAACCGAGGCCGCCGCTACAGCCGCGGCAAACAGGCCGATGGCCATCCATGTTTTATCATTGGCGGTGACGGATAGGCCCCGTTGGGCCAGTGGCAGGCAGCCAAGCCATTCGGTCACATCGGCGCTGCGGTCGCGCGGGCAGAGCAGCAACAGGATATCGCCCGGCTCGATGGTGGTCTGGCGGATATGGCTGGTCAGGCGCCGCCCTTGCCGGGAAATGCCCAACAGGACCGTGCTTTGCCGCCAGGCAAGGCCGACGGCCTGGGCGCTGCGCCCGTTGACGCGCGCGGTTTCCGGCACCACCACCTCGACTAGTTCCAGCCCTTCGCCCGCGGCGGTCAGCTTTTCCTGCCGTGCGGCATCGGCAAAATCGAGCGACAGCGCTGTGCGGAACTCGTCCAGCGCTTCGGGCGTGGCCTCGATCACAAGCGTGTCGGCGGCCCGCAGGCTGTATGCGGCGGCACGACCATAAAGTCGTTTGCCGTCCCGGATCAGGCCTAGAACCGCCACGTCCGCCTTTTCCGCCTCGCTGTCCAGCTCTCCCAGGCGCCTATCGATCAGGGGTGACTCTTCGGGCACTGTCAATTCGGCGATGTAATCGGCAATCTGCGCCTCTGACGCGCCGGCGGCGTTCTCGCGCTGCGGGATAAGGCGCCAGCCGATCAGGGCCACGAAGGCGAGACCGGCAACCGAGGCAACAAGGCCGACCGGGGCGAAATCGAACATGTGGAAGGGCTCACCAAGGGTGTCTTGGCGGATCGAGGCGATGATGATGTTGGGCGGGGTGCCGATCAGCGTGACCATACCGCCAAGGATCGTCGCAAAACTCAGCGGCATCAGGCTCAGCCCCGGCGCGCGGCCCGCCTTGCGCGCGGTCTGGATATCCACCGGCATCAACAGGGCGAGCGCAGCAACATTGTTCATGAAGGCCGACAGGACCGCGCCGATCCCGCCCATCAAGCTGATATGCAGGCCCAGGGCGCGGCTGCTGTCGACCAGCGTGCGGGTGATCAGGAAGACGGCACCGGACCGCACCAGCCCGGCCGAAACGATCAGCACAAGCGCCACCACCAATGTGGCGGGATGGCCGAAACCGGCAAAGGCATCCTTGGCCGGGACGACGCCGATCACCACCGCCACCATCAGCGCTGAAAAGGCCACCAGATCATAGCGGTAGCGCCCCCAGAGCAGCATCCCGAAGACCGCTGCGAAGATGGTGAAAAGAATGCCTTGGTCAAATGTCATTGCTGCCTGTCCCTGGTTAAATCCGGCATGAAGCCCTGCAAACGCCGGGACAGTCATTCCGGTAATGGGGGCAGTGTCGCGCAAAGCTGCAGCCGATGCCAGCACTGGCCTGAAAGCCGGATGGATTTGTGTGCCTCAAGCTTTGAGGCGTGCTGCTGAGGTGGCTTTGGCACCAATCTCTTGCGGCCCGCGATGCAGGGCTGTATCAAACGCCCCGACAAGATCAATCGGTAGAAATGGAGGCTGGCGCATGGCAGGCCACTCAAAATGGGCGAATATTCAGCACCGCAAGGGTCGTCAGGACGCCGCGCGTTCAAAGCTTTTTTCCAAGCTGGCCAAGGAAATCACCGTGGCCGCGAAGATGGGCGACCCGGATCCTGAAAAGAACCCGCGCCTGCGTCTTGCGGTGAAAGAGGCCAAGAGCCAATCGGTCCCCAAGGACGTGATCGAACGCGCGATCAAAAAGGCGATCGGCGGCGATGCGGAAAACTATGACGAGATCCGCTATGAAGGCTACGGGCCGAACGGCGTTGCGGTGATCGTCGAGGCGATGACCGACAACAAGAACCGGACCGCTTCGACGGTGCGCTCGACCTTTACCAAGAACGGCGGCAACCTTGGCGAGACCGGCTCGGTCGGCTTCATGTTCGACCGCAAGGGTGAGGTGACCTATCCCGCTTCGGTTGGCGATGCGGACACCGTGATGATGGCTGCCATCGAAGCGGGCGCCGAGGATGTCGAAAGCTCGGAAGACGGCCATATCATCTATTGCGCCGACACCGATCTCAACGATGTGTCCAACGCGCTCGAAGCGGAACTGGGCGAGTCTGAATCGACCAAGCTGATCTGGAAGCCGACCACCACCACCGAGCTGGACCTGGAAGGCATGCAGAAGCTGATGAAGCTGGTCGATGCGCTTGAAGATGACGACGACGTGCAGCGTGTCACCACCAACTTCGAAGCCTCGGACGAGGTCATGGCGCAGCTGTAACGCGGCATCATACGCTTCGCAGTAGAATAAAAAGGCCCGCCAATCTGGCGGGCCTTTTGCGTTTAAGTTCCTTTGGGCCGAAAGGTCAGTCCAGCTTGCGGTAGCTCAGGAAATTACCGCCGGGCAGATACATCAGCGTCATTTCGAAATCGGACATGCTGTCGATGGCATAGCAGTAGCTCTCGCCGGTCTCTTCTTCGCGCGCGTAAAGGTAGGGGCCTGCGCCCTGAAAACTGTCGCACCAGTCTGACACGGAAATATAGTCGCGTCCGGTGATGGCACCGTCATATGTGTTGTCGCGCTCAGACCCCAGAATGTTGAACTGGGAATTGGGATCATCGACCGAGTACCAACTGCCTTGCATCCGGTTCAGGATCGAATCCGCGTTGGTCCAGGGACGAATGGTGATATCGCGCAGCACAACATCCGCGCTGCGGTCGTAAATGGCTTCCAGATCGCCCTGAACCTCGATGGGCGTCCCGGGGTCCAGTTTCTCCATGATGGCAAAGACGAACTGCGGCGTGCGCCCGTCATCGGAGACGTAGAACTTGGTGCCGTCGGCGTGAAAGCTGCAGGTGCGGGCGCCCTCATAGGTGCAGTCCTGCAGGTTGGCCATGTTGGAATAGGGCTCGCCATAGGTGCCCGCCGGGGCTGGGCCTGTGGCTGGAGCAGGTGCAGGTGGCGGAGGGGCGGGCTTCGGTGTGGTTTCGCTCTTGCTGGTGGAATTGTCCACCAGCGTCAGGGTGAACTGTTTCGCGGTCTTGCCGGTGTCCAGTTTGCGGAAGCCGGTGCTCTCATATCCCCGTGCAGCACACTCGGAATCTCCCGATATTGTGAAGGCCTGTGAGGTGGTGCAGAAGGTGAAATCACCGCTGGCAAAGGCCGAACCCGAAGAATTGGCACGGTAGTAGTAGTAGCGATTCTTCAGATCCCCGCCGAGCGGCGTCTTGCAATCGCCCGCATCGATGTTCCACCAGCCCTTGGATACCCAGGTGTCGCCATCGGCGTATCCGATCGCCACGCTGAGGCTGCGCCCGGCATCGTTGCAGATTTCAAGGCCTGCAAAGGCAGGAGCGGCAGAGAAGGCGAGGCATAAACCGGCAGTGACAAAGCGCATAACATATCCTGAATTTGAACGATTTCAGGCTAGGCACGGGGAATGCGTCGCGCAAGAAAAACCGGCCTGTAACGTGTCAGCGCCATAAAAGGCACCGCAATTGTGGCGTTTTGAGCTTTTCAGTCGGCCCCGGCGGTGATCACGCCCGCCGCGCGCAGTTCCGCGTGCTCCGGTATCCAAAGGTCGGAGTTGGCCACCTCAAAGACCCTCTGCACAAACCCTTCGCTGATGCCCTGCTGCAGGAAAAAGGACAGGTCCTTCTCCTGCTCTTTCTTCAGGTCCAGTTGCGGCAGCCCGCCTTCGAACATCAGTGCATAGCCGTGAAATCCGAGCTGTCCTTTGGGGGCGAGGAGGCGCTCCTGCCCAGCGGCAAAGATCACTGTGCAGGCAGAGGCACAGAGGTCGGCAGCCTGGGTATCAAGGCCACGGGTCCGGATGAGCTTGGCCACGCCGCGCGCCTCGTAGATCAGCCCGCCGGGGCCGGTCAGATGCAGGGAGCGGACCTCTGGTGCCGCGTCCAGCGTTGCTGCAATGCGCCGGGTCAGCCCGTGGGTGATTTCGCCTGTAAAGATCAGCGTGCGGCCATCATCGGACAGGGTCAGACTATAGAGCTGCTGGCGCGCCTGTTCCTGCTGCTTGGCATAGGGCAGGGTCTCCACCTGTCCGGCGGTCAGCAAGGCGCCCCACCACTGCGTTAGTGTCGCAAATCCTGCAAACAATAGAACCAGATAGCTGCCCCAGACCGGCGCCATCGACCCGGTGCTGCGGATGTGTCCATCGGTGCTGCGCAGCAAATCGCGGCTTTGCCACGCCAGCAACACCCCATCCGCCGCGATCAACCCCCAGGCCAGTGACACGGGCAGCCAGAAGAAATGATTGAGGGCCAGCCAGACCAGCAGAACCCCGGCCCGTGGCAGAACCACGTGCAGGCCAAGGCTGCGCCGCAGAGAGGCTGGCCCGGGTGTCATACCGGGCTTTCTGTCATTCGAAGACCTGGCAAATCTCCTCCAGAGGTTTTTTGAACTTGGCGACTGAGGGAACCATAGCATCTTCTGCCGGATGGCCTACAGCGATGATCATCGTAGGCTTTTCCGAGGCCGGGCGACCCAGGGCGCCATTGAGGAACTTCATCGGGTTCGGCGTGTGTGTCAGGCTGACCAGACCAGCGGTATGCAGCGCCGTCAGCAAAACGCCGGTGGCAATGTTCACGCTTTCGGGCACGTAGTAGTTCTTGTAACGGGTGCCGTCCGCAAACTCGCCCCAGCGCTGGGCAAAGACCACGATCAGCCAGGGCGCGATGGTCAGATGCGGTTTGTCTTCATTGGTGCCGATCGGCTCCAACGCCTTGATCCATTCATCGCCAGCGCCGCCTGCATAGAACTTGCGTTCTTCTTCCTCAGCCTCGGCGCGGATCCGGGCCTTCAGTTCCGGGTTCGAAACGGCCGCAAAGAACCAGGGCTGGTGGTTGGCGCCCGATGGCGCGGTGCCCGCCGCCCGGATGCAGTCCTCGATCACCTGTCGGGGCACCGGCTGATCTGTGAAATCGCGCACCGTGTGACGCCGCTGCATATGGGCGAGAAACTCAGTCGCCTTTTCCTGCATCTGCGCATCCGTGTACGCGGCCCGGTCGGGCAATGGCAGCGGATCATAGCTGAGAGAGTCTTGTGAAAACATGAGGGGTCTTTCCGATTGGTCTTAACGGTCTTGGGTCAAATGCCGTCGCGCTGATGTCTGCACAGACCGGGTGACCTCCGCAAGGGCAGGCGCCATCACCCGCGCCACCTGCCACGTGAGCGGAACCGGCAGGATTGTGTCGGGGATGAGTGGCACCAGACGCCCGCTGTGCAGCTCTTCCCCGATGATGGAAAGCGGGTTCATGCCCCAGCCGAGACCGGCAGCTGCGGCTTCGATAAAAGCCTGGGTAGAGGGCAGGTAGTGCGCGGGCGGCGACAACCGGGGTGCGACGTTCCGCTCCAGCCACTGCTGCTGCAGCCTGTCCTTTGCGTTAAAGATCATGCAGGGCGCCTTGGCAGCGGCCTCGGGCGTGACGCCGTCTGGAAACCAGCGCGCCATGAAGTCCGGGCTGGCGGTTGCCGCATAGTCCAGCGTGCCGAGCGGGTAGGCATCGAACCCGGGTACGGGCCGGGTGCTGGCGGTGACCGCGGCTGAGACCTCGCCGCGCTTCAGCCAGTCGGCGCTGTGATCCTGATCGTCCACTAAAAGATCGAACAGCACGCCGTCAGTTCCGGCCATCGCGTCGATGAACCAGCTGGCAAGGCTGTCGGCATTGACCGCGATGCGCAGCCGCACCGGGGTCGTGCCGTTTTCCAGCGCCAGCTCCCGCGCCAGCTGCGCCTCAAGAAGGCCGATATCCTCGGCATGTTTGGCAATCCTCAGCCCCGCCGCCGTGCCGGTGCAGGGCGCGCCGCGCAGGACCAGTGCGATGCCGGTACGGTCCTCCAGCGCCTTGATCCGCTGTGAAATGGCCGAGGGCGTCACCCCAAGGGCATGCGCCGCAGCCTCGAACGAGCCATGGTGTAAAACGCCCCGGAGCGCAGAAAGGTGATTGGGGTCGAGTTTCATTAGCTGTGCTTAATCTGGGTTATCATATTTAATTGGATTATCCGGACTGGAGCGCATAGTCAAAGCGCGAAGAGTTCCAGCAGAAAGTCAGCCCCGCATGTCAGCCAGCCTTTTTTCCGGATTTGCCCTTGGCTTTAGCCTGATCCTTGCGATCGGGGCACAGAACGCATTTGTGCTGCGGCAAGGGCTGCGGCGGCAGCATGTATTCTGGATCTGCCTGACCTGTGCGGGCTCGGATGCGGTACTGATCTATGCCGGGGTTCTGGGGGTCGGATCGCTGACACAGGCGCTGCCGGGGATCGAGGCCATCATGCGCTTTGGCGGGGCCGCTTTCCTGATCTGGTATGGCGCGCGCAGTCTGCTGGCGGCCTGGCGCGGCGGCGCCGTGCTGGAGGCGGCGGGGCAAGGCAATCAGAGCGCGCCGCTGCTGCCGGTTCTGGCGACGGTGCTGGCGCTGACCTGGCTCAACCCGCATGTCTATCTCGATACGGTGGTTCTCTTGGGCACGATCTCGGCGCAGGATCCGGCGCCGCTGATCTTTGGCCTTGGGGCCGTTTTGGCAAGTTTCACGTTCTTCTTTTCCCTTGGATATGGCGCGGGTCTGCTGGCGCCTGTGTTTGCCAAGCCCCGGTCCTGGCAGGTGCTTGAGGCAGTTGTCGGGCTGACAATGTGGGCCATTGCAGCGAACCTCCTGTTGATCTGAGGGAGGGCAAGTGCTGGGCGAGGCAGAGCGCTTCGCGGGCAAGGGTGGATGCCGAAAATAATTGCCATGTTCAGGGTTGTACCCTTTGCCGTTTGGGTGTTCTGTCTGGCGTCATGAGTGATGCGCAGCAGACAAAAGACCGGGACACTAATCCCGTGATGGGCATTTTCTGGATGCTGGTGACCGGGCTGAACTTTGTCGCGGTTACCGCATTGGTCAAATACCTGGGCGGGCGGATCCCCCCGGCTGAATCCGCTTTCCTCAGATACCTTCTGGGGCTGGTGTTCCTGATCCCGATGATTGGCGCGCTGCGTCAGGCCAAGCTGACGCCCAAGCTGTTGGGACTGTTTGCTGGACGCGGCGTTTTGCATACGCTTGGGGTGATGCTGTGGTTCTTTTCCATGACTCAGATCCCGCTGGCCGAGGTTACGGCGATGAACTATCTGGCGCCAGTTTACGTAACCATCGGCGCGGCTGTGTTTCTGGGGGAGAAACTGGCCCTGCGCCGGATCGCGGCGATCATCGCGGCGCTGATTGGCGCACTGATCATCCTGCGGCCGGGGTTTCGGGAAATCTCCCACGGGCATATCGCGATGCTGGCAGCGGCGGTGGTGTTCGGTGGTTCTTACCTCTTGGCCAAATTCACCGTGGACGGCACCAATCCGGTTGTGGTGGTAGCCATGCTGTCGCTTTGGGTGACGGCGGGGCTGGCGCCCTTTGCGGCGGCGGTCTGGGTGACCCCGACACTGGCCGAGCTTGGCATTCTCTTTGCGGTGGCCTGTTTCGCCACGGCGGGGCACTACACGATGACGCTTGCCTTCTCGGCGGCGCCGGTTGCGGTGACGCAGCCGGTGACCTTCCTGCAGCTGATCTGGGCGACGCTTCTGGGCGCGCTGGTGTTTGACGAGGCGATCGATATCTGGGTGGTCTCGGGCGGCGCGCTGATCCTTGGAGCAATCAGTTTCATCACCTGGCGCGAGGCGGTGCTGAAGCGTCGCGCCATCACGCCGCCGGTGCCTGCGACCAAGGTCTGAAAGTCCTGCCTGTAGGCAGTTGGGCCGGTCTTACGACAGGGCCAGATCCACGACTCTGTGCGCTGCGCGCCGTGCGGCTTCGGGATCGACCGGGCCCTCGGACTGCGCGGTCTGCAGCCAGACACCGTCCATATAGCACTGCAGGGCCTGCCGCGCGGTTTCAATCTCTGCCTCGGGCAGAAGATGCCGCAGTTCGGCCAGAAAATGGCTGCGCACCCGGGTCCTGTTGATGCGGTGCAGCCGCGATAGGCGCGGCGAGTAGGGCGCATTGGCCCAGAACTGCATCCACAGGCTGCATTGCGTCACGGTGAACAGATTGTCGGAGAAATTCGCATCCATCACCGCGTATAGCCGTTCTTTCGGCGTGCGCGCGGTGGCGTAGCCTTCGACCATGGCGGTCCGCAGCTTGCGCAACAGATGCCGCATCGTGGCTTCCATCAGCCCTTCCTTGGAGCCGAAGTAATAGTTGATCGACGCCGCCGAGGCTCCGGCTTCAGCGGCGATTTCGGCCATGGTCACAACACCATAACCGCGCTTGTGCACGGCAACGATGGTGGCTTCGATCAGCTCTTCGTTGCGGATATCTCGGATGCGTTTTCGTCCCATAACGCAGTTTTGCGTTACATGCGCGCCGGATACAAGCGATGTTATGTGGCTTCAATAACTTGTATGGCGGTACAAAAAACTGTTTGGCTTACCGGCAAGTCGTGGTAGGGCAGAACAGAACCGGGGTGCCGTGCAGATCGCGCGTGGCAGGACCCGCAGCAACAGCTGCCGTTTTCCGGATTGGCCGGAGCTCTGCACAAAATGAAACAGGAGAGGCGCATGACTGCACCCAATATTCTGATCCTGATGGTGGACCAGTTGAACGGGACGTTGTTTCCGGATGGTCCGGTGGACTGGCTGCATGCGCCCAATCTGAAGAAACTGGCGGCGCGCTCGACGCGTTTTGCCAATGCCTATACCGCTTCGCCGCTTTGTGCACCGGGGCGGGCCAGCTTTATGTCCGGGCAATTGCCCTCGCGCACTGGCGTTTATGACAACGCCGCCGAATTCCGCAGCGATATCCCGACCTACGCGCACCACCTGCGCCGTGCGGGCTATTACACCTGCCTCAGCGGTAAGATGCATTTTGTCGGCCCTGACCAGCTGCATGGGTTCGAGGAGCGCCTGACCACGGATATCTACCCGGCCGATTTCGGCTGGACGCCGGATTACCGCAAGCCGGGCGAGCGGATCGACTGGTGGTATCACAATATGGGCTCAGTGACCGGGGCGGGCGTCGCGGAAATCTCCAACCAGATGGAATATGACGACGAAGTCGCCTATCACGCCAAGGCTAAGCTTTACGATCTGGCACGGGGCAAGGATGACCGGCCCTGGGCGATGACCGTGTCCTTTACCCATCCGCACGACCCCTATGTCGCGCGCAAAAAATACTGGGATCTTTACGAGGATTGCGAGCATCTGCTGCCCGAGGTCCCGGCGATGGAGTATGAGGACCACGACGCCCATTCCAAGCGCATCTTTGACGCCAACGACTGGCGCAGCTTCGACATCACCGAAGAAGACATCCGCCGCTCGCGCCGTGCCTATTTCGCCAATATCTCATATCTGGATGACAAGATCGGTGAAATCCTTGAGGTGCTGGAAACCACCCGTCAGGAGGCGATCATTCTGTTCGTTTCCGATCACGGCGACATGTTGGGCGAGCGCGGACTTTGGTTCAAGATGAGCTTCTTTGAAGGCTCTTCGCGCGTGCCGCTGATGATCTCGGCCCCGGATCTGCCCGCCGGGCGTATCGATGCGCCGGTGTCGACGCTGGATGTCACCCCGACGCTGGGTGTTCTGGCTGGGGTGTCGATGGAGGAGATCGCCCCCTGGACCGACGGCGAGAACCTTGTGCCGCTGGCCAAGGGGGAGGAGCGCATCGCGCCGGTAGCGATCGAATACGCGGCTGAGGCATCATATGCGCCGCTGGTGTCGCTGCGCTATGGCAAGTGGAAATACAACCGCTGCGCGCTGGATCCCGATCAGCTGTTCGATCTGGAGGCCGACCCCCAGGAGCTGCGCAATCTGGCGGAGGATCCGGCCCATGCCGGAACCCTGCAAACCCTGCGCGCCAAGTCCGAAGCCCGTTGGGACCTTGCCCGATATGACGCCGATGTCCGCGCCAGTCAGGCCCGCCGCTGGGTCGTCTACGAGGCGCTGCGGCAGGGTGGCTATTACCCTTGGGATTACCAGCCGCTGCAAAAGGCCTCCGAACGCTACATGCGCAATCACATGGACCTCAACGTGGTTGAGGAAAACGCCCGTTTCCCGAGGGGGGAATGATGGATCTTGATCAGGCCCATACTTTCAGCACCCGGCACAGGGAGAGCCTGGAAAACAGCGACCGGGCGGGGTGTTTCCATTGTTGTGCGATCTTCGATCCGACAGAGATCGACGAATGGATCGAGGAAAACTCCTTTGCGGATCGTCCTGCCGGGTTCACGGCCATGTGCCCGCGCTGTGGCATCGATGCAGTCCTCGCCGAAGCAGACGTGCCCCTGTCGACAGAGTTTTTGAAGCAAATGTACAAGAGGTGGTTTGACGAATGACCCCGCAACCCAAAGCAAGCCATTTCATCAACGGTGAATATGTCGAAGACACGAAGGGCACGCCGATCCCTGTGATCTATGCCGCCACCGGTGAACAGATCGCCGTGGTCCATACGGCCACGCCCGAGATCGTCGAAGAGGCGCTCGCCTCGGCTCAGGCGGCGCAAAAGGCCTGGGCGAAGATGACGGGTACCGAGCGCGGCCGTATCCTGCGCCGCGCCGCCGACATCATGCGCGAACGCAATCACGAGCTGTCGGTGCTGGAAACCTATGACACCGGTAAGCCCTTGCAGGAAACGCTGGTGGCGGATGCGACCTCTGGCGCAGATGCGCTGGAGTATTTCGGCGGTCTGGCCGCCAGCCTGACTGGCGAGCATATCCCGCTGGGCGAAGACTGGGTTTATACCGTGCGCGAACCCCTGGGGCTGTGCGTCGGGATCGGCGCCTGGAACTATCCCACGCAGATCGCCTGCTGGAAGGCGGCGCCGGCGCTGGCCTGTGGCAATGCCATGGTGTTCAAACCTTCCGAGACAACGACGCTTTGCGCCCTGAAAGTTGCCGAGATTCTGCACGAGGCAGGCCTACCTGCCGGGGTGTTCAACGTGGTTCAGGGCATGGGCGAAGTTGGCGGAGCCTTGGTTGCCGACCCGCGCGTCGACAAGGTGTCGCTGACCGGATCGGTACCGACTGGCAAAAAGGTCTACGCTGCCGCCGCGGCCGACATGAAGCACGTCACCATGGAGCTGGGCGGCAAGTCGCCTCTGGTCATTTTTGACGATGCCGATATTGAAAACGCGGTTGGCGGTGCGATCAACGGCAACTTCTATTCTTCCGGGCAGGTCTGCTCGAACGGCACCCGGGTCTTTGTGCAAAAGGGCATCAAGGAGAAATTCCTCGCGCGGTTGGCCGAGCGGACCAAAGGCGCGGTTCTGGGAGATCCGCAGGACGAGGCGGTCAACTTTGGCCCCATGGTGTCAGAACGGCAGATGGAGATCGTTCTGGGTTATATCGAAAAGGGTAAGGCCGAGGGCGCGCGCCTGATCTGCGGCGGCGAACGTGTGGACCGACCCGGCTATTTCATTGCGCCGACCGTCTTTGCCGATGTGACGGACGATATGGTGATCGCGCGTGAAGAGATCTTTGGTCCGGTGATGTCGGTTCTGGATTTCGAAACCGAGGAAGAGGTGATCGAACGCGCCAATGCCACGGAATTCGGTCTCTCCGCAGGTGTCTTTACTCGTGACTTCACTCGGGCTCACCGGGTGATCGGGGCGCTGGAGGCGGGCAGCTGCTTTATCAACTCCTACAACGACGCGCCGGTCGAGGCGCCCTTTGGCGGGGTCAAGGCCAGCGGTGTGGGGCGCGAGAACTCCAAGGAAGCCATCAAACACTTCAGCCAGGTCAAATCCGTCTATGTGCGCATGGGCGATGTCGAAGCGGCCTTCTGAATTGCCCTTCCGGTCAACGCCCACCCACCCGCCCCGTCGCCCGGAAGGGCAACCGGGGCAGGGGGCAGGCCAGGTTTTGACGGGTCGTTGACCGGTGACGGAGAAATGCGATGAACGCTGATTATGTGATTGTGGGCGCCGGATCTGCTGGTTGTGCGCTGGCCTACCGGCTGAGCGAGGCCGGGCACCGGGTGTTGGTGATCGAGCACGGGGGCACCGATATGGGGCCCTTTATTCAGATGCCTGCGGCGCTGTCCTATCCGATGAACATGTCGCTTTATGACTGGGGCTATAAATCCGAACCGGAACAGCATCTGGGCGGGCGCGAATTGGTCTGCCCGCGTGGCAAGGTGATTGGGGGCTCTTCCTCGATCAACGGGATGGTCTATGTGCGCGGCCATGCCGGCGATTACAACCACTGGGCCGAAAGCGGCGCCCGGGGTTGGTCCTATGCGGATGTGCTGCCCTATTTCAAACGGATGGAAACCTGGCACGATGGTGGCCACGGCGGCGATCCTGACTGGCGCGGCACCGATGGTCCGCTGCACATCAGCCGCGGCCCGCGCGACAATCCGCTGCACGATGCCTTTGTCGAGGCCGGGCGGCAGGCCGGTTATCCGGTAACCGGGGACTATAACGGTCAGCAGCAGGAAGGCTTTGGCCCAATGGAGATGACCGTCTGGAAGGGACGGCGGTGGTCAGCGGCCAATGCCTATCTTAGGCCGGCCCTGAAGCGCGACACCTGCGATGTCATCCGCGCCCTGGCGCGCCGCATCGTAATCGAAGAGGGGCGTGCCACCGGGGTCGAGGTGGAGCGCGGCGGCAAGGTCGAGGTGATCCGGGCAAACCGCGAAGTGATCGTCTCGGCGTCCTCGCTAAACTCGCCGAAACTGCTGATGCTGTCCGGCATCGGACCGGCGGCCCATCTGGCCGAACACGGGATTGACGTAGTGGCGGATCGTCCGGGCGTGGGGCAGAACCTTCAGGACCACCTTGAGGTCTACATGCAGATGGCCTGCAGCCAGCCGATTACCCTTTACAAATACTGGAACCTTCTGGGCAAAGGTTTGGTCGGGGCGCAGTGGCTGTTCACCAAGACAGGTCTTGGCGCCTCCAACCAATTCGAAAGCGCGGCCTTCATCCGCTCGGACAAGGGGGTGGAGTATCCGGATATCCAGTACCACTTCCTGCCGATGGCGGTGCGCTATGACGGTCAGGCTGCCGCCGAAGGGCACGGGTTCCAGGCCCATGTCGGCCCCATGCGATCACCCTCGCGCGGGAATGTCAGCCTGCGTTCCTCCGATCCCAAGGCGGCGCCGAAGATCCTGTTCAACTACATGAGCACCGAGCAGGATTGGGAGGATTTCCGCAAATGCATCCGTCTGACGCGGGAGATCTTTTCGCAGGATGCCTTCAAACCATTCGTCAAGCATGAGATCCAGCCCGGCAATGAACTGCAGAGTGACGATGAGATCGACAGTTTCATCCGCGAGCATGCCGAAAGCGCCTATCACCCCTGTGGCACTTGCAAGATGGGCGCAGAGGATGATCCGATGGCGGTTGTGGATCCCGAATGCCGCGTCATCGGCGTCGATGGCCTGCGGGTGGCGGACAGTTCGATCTTCCCCCGCATTACCAATGGCAACCTCAACGGTCCGTCGATCATGACCGGCGAAAAGGCCGCAGATCACATTCTGGGGCGCCGCCTGCCGTCTTCAAATGCCGAACCCTGGTTCCATCCGGGCTGGCAAGCCGCACAGAGGTAAGCCCCTCAATTTCTGTTTGATAAGGCCGCCCCCTGCACCACGCAGCGGGGCGGTTTTTTGTTGGATCTGATGCACCTCTGTTTCAAGCGCAGCAGAAATGTTGCTTGCGGGCCTTTGATTTGATCCCGGTCAAAGTGAGGCTTCAAACCAGCATCTAATGTCCTGTCAAACAATACAGATAAAGGAGCGAACAGATGTCCAACACGCCTCATGAACTGGCCCAGGAATTCCCCGACAAGACGGAGCTGATCAGCCAGTTGAAACAATCCGATGCTCATTTCGCCAAGCTTGCGGATGAGTATCACGAGGTGAACCGCGCCGTGCACCGTGCCGAAACCAATGTGGAGCCGGTCGAGGAACTGGCCGAGGTTGAGATGCGCAAGAAACGTGCCGCACTCAAGGACGAAATCTGGAGCCTTCTGTCCGAAAAGGCCTGAAGCACAGAGCGTTGGTAAAAAGTTCCGGGGTCCGCAATGCGGGCCCCATTTTGTGTCAGCTGACCTCGTAGGGCAGTACGCCGCGCGCATCGGCATTGATGCTAAGACGGCGCTCCAACGGCGGAACAGACCGTTGATGGCAGTCCTTGCGTTCGCAGATGCGGCAGGAAATGCCGATCGGCTCATAGGCAGAGGCGTTGTTCACATCCAGCGTATCCGCATAGATCAGCGCATCGGCATGGCGCACCTCACAGCCCAGGGAGATGGCATAGCGCCGTACCGGAGAGCCGAAGGAGCCCCCCGGTTTGGATACGTCATGGGCCAGCGACAGGTAGCGCACCCCATCCGGGGTTTCGGCCAGCTGGCGCAGGAACCGGCCCGGCGTTTCAAAAGCCCGGTGCACGTTCCACAGTGGGCAGGCACCGCCAAAGCGGGCAAATTGCAGCCTTGTCGCAGAATGGCGTTTGGTGATGGTGCCGGCCTGATCCACCCGCACAAAGAAGAAGGGAATCCCCTTGGCGCCCGGCCGTTGTAGGGTCGATAGCCGGTGCGCGACTTGTTCGATCGAGGCGCCGAAATGGGTGGCCAGTCGCTCCAGATCGTGGCGGGTCTCCTGCGCAGCGGCGAGGAACCGGCCATAGGGCATCAGGGCGGCGCCCGCGAAATAATTGGCGAGGCCGATCTTGGCGATGGCGCGGGCTTCGCTGGTCTGGAAGCGGGCAAAATCCAGCGTCGCCTCCAGCAGGCTGTCCTGGCTGAGCAGCGCCACCTGCAGCAGCAGCTGAAATACCTGAGTAGAGGGGGCGCTGCGGTTTGAGAGCCTTAAGGTGCGGCTCTCGGCGTCGTAGCTGCGCAGCCCGGTCATATCCGTCATCTGAACCGTGATCCCGGCGTTTTCCAGCGCCGATAGCGCCGCAGCGCGCACATCTGCCGCGCCAGCAAAGCGTTCTGCGGCCCGGTCCACCGCGTCGATGTAGTTGTCGCAATAATGGAAGAAATCGCGCACTTCCTCCCAGGGGCTGGCCTGGATGCGGGCATCCTCGCGCCCCAGTGCCTCATCAAGAGAGGCAAGCCGTTCGTGGGTCTGCCGGTAGGCCCGGTGCAGCGTCAGGAAGGCGCGCGCCAGCGCCGGTGCGTTCGATGCGGTCAGGCGCAGATCGGCTAAGGGCGGCGGGTCATCGGCAAAAACCGGGTCCGCCATCGCCTCGCGCATGTCGCTGACCAGGCGCTCGCTGTCACCGGTGCTCAGCTCGGTGACATCCATGCCGAATTCCTGCGCCAGAGCCAGCACCACGGTGGTCGACACCGGACGGTTGTTGTTCTCCATCTGGTTGAGATAGGGCAGGGAGACACCCAGCTTGGCGGCAAAATCCTTTTGCGTCAGCTCAAGCCGGGTCCGCATTTCGCGCAGCTTGGCTCCGGCATAAAGCTTTTGGGTGGCCATCGGGTCTACCTTTGCAAATCATCTCCACGTTCAGTGTATAATTGCAAACCCGATGGGGCAAGGCGCTAGAGCTGCAGAGATTTTTCCCGCTGGATCACGAGGATGATGGCCAGAAGTCCCAGCACGGCTGTGACAAACATGATAGCAAGCAGCGGCACGGCTGTGGCGCCGGGCACCAGAACCCAGCCCGCCATCGCGCTGAGGCCTGCACCGCCGCCAATCATAATGGCACCGCTAAGGCCCGAGGCAGACCCGGCCAGGTGCGGGCGCACGGAAATCGCGCCCGCAGTGGCATTCGGGATCGCCATACCATTGCCGAGGCCGACGCAAGTCATGAAGCCGAAGAAGGTATAAAGACTGTCCAGCCCGGCCAGCGCGATCCCTAGAGAGATAGCAACGCCGACCCCGTTGATGATACAGCCCCAGAGCACCATACGGTTGACGCCGAAGGCCATGGAAAAGCGCCCGGAAACAAAGTTCCCCAGGAAGTACCCGACTGCGGGCGCGGCAAAACAGATGCCGAGCGTCGCCGGGTCAAGGCCATAGACCTGTGTGCCGACAAAGGGTGCGCCGCCGAGGTAGGCAAAGAAGGCGCCGGAGGCCAGTCCAGAGGCCAGCGAATAACCCCAGAAGCGCGGCGAGCGGAACAGTTCGGGGTATTCCTTGAACTGCGCAAGCAGGGTCTTGCCGCTTTTCTGCGCGGTTTCCCCAAAATCGAAATAGGTCAGCGCGTAGGTGCCCAGTGCCAGCACCACCAGCAGCCAGAAGTTGGCCTGCCAGCCAAAGATCTGGTCCAGAATCCCGCCGATCGCGGGGCTGATCATCGGGACCACAGCCATGCCCATGGTGACATAGCCGATCATGCTGGCAGCCTTGTCGGTGTCATAGATGTCACGCACTGCGGCACGGCTCAGCACCATGGTGGCGGCAATCGCAGCCTGTGCCATTCGGAAGAACAGAAAAATTTCCGCATTCGGGGCAAAGATGCAGCCGAGTGTGGCCAGCAGGAACAGGATAATACTGGCAAGAATCACAGGCCTGCGGCCCATCTTGTCCGAAATCGGGCCAACCAGAATCTGCACCACCGCGTTCACCGCCAGATAAAGCGCGACGGAGAGCTGCATCAGCCGGTAGTCGACCTCAAAATATACTGCCATGCCCGGCAGGGAAGGCAGAAAGACATTCATCGCGAGGGCAGAGATGCCGGCCAGAAGGATGAGCGTACCGATATGGGGCGCCGTTCGGGGCGCCCGGGGAGAGGTGTTCATGCGCGGAGTAGTTGTCATGCTAAGGGGTTAGTGCAGCAGCGACAAATTGTCTATTGGTGATATTACACACCCCCTGTGCGCGGGCGGGGCCATCAATGTGCCCCCGCGCCGAATGGCGATGCCGTCAGATCAGAATATCGTCGCTGAGATCGGCCAGCGTAATGCCGTTAACTAACAGGGTGTCGGCGCCAAAGTCGAACAAAACGCCTTTGTCCGTGTCACTTGCCGCGGCAAGGAGGGTGGCCTGATCGCCGTGGCCAGTGATCTCAAGGCTATCCAAATCATCGGCAAAATCTCTGATCGTGTCGTTGCCGAAGCTGTTGTTGAACACGAACTTGTCATCTCCGCGACCGCCGAACAGTCTGTCATTGCCGGACTGACCGTTCAGGATGTCGTTGCCGCCGTTGCCTTTCAGCGTATCGTTGCCACTGCCGCCGAACAGCCGGTCCCGGTGTCCACCTCCGCTCAGGAAATCCTTGCTGTTGCCGCCGCGCAGAACGTCCCGTCCGGCGTTGCCTTCCAGATCATCGCGCCCACCCTGGCCAAACAGGCGATCCCGGCTGGCGCCGCCTTCGAGCAGGTCGCTGCCTCTTTGTCCAAAGATCGTGTCCTTGCCGCCACCGCCCAGAAGGGTGTTGTTGCCGCCATTGCCGGTAATGTGGTCATCGCCAAGCCCGCCGGTGGCGTTCTCGATCTCGCTGCCAAAGGTGATCACCACGTCGCTTTCGGCATCAAAGCTGGAGAAGCTGCCCGCGCGCAAGTCAAAGACAACGCCATCCGCCCGACCATTCGCATCAAGGGTGTCCTCTCCGCCGCTGTCCCAGATCGCATCAACGGTATTGGTGCGCGATCCGGTGTAGCGGGTGTCGCCGGTGTTGTAGTCGGCTGAGCCCCAGATGTCCTGCAGCGCCAGGACGTCGAACAGCATCATCGCATCGCTGTCCTGCCCGTTGATCGGGTTGGTAGTGTAGGACATGATGGAATAAAGGTTGCTGTCGTATTCCTCCGGCAGGTTGGCGTCCGGGTCGAATGTGTGCCGCAGGCCCATCGCGTGGCCCAGTTCGTGCAGCAGCAGATTCATTGCATCGGCCGAGGACAGATCGCGGCTCTCGTCAAAGACTACGAAGCCGTCCCATTCGGTGATGGTGGTGTCAAAAAAGCTGACACCGTAACCGCCATAGCCCGAGGTGTTGCCGGACAGGGTGACTGCGCCGACGTTGATATCCGGATCGTCTTCACCGCTGACCTCGGTAAATTCGACATTCAGAAAGCTCTCGATATGCGCCAGCGCGGCCTCGAAATTGGCCTCCTCGGCGGCGGTGAAATCCCGCCAGCCGCTGTAGGTGGTGTCTGTGGGGAGGTCACCCGGCTGCTGCGTGCCGGCATATTGATAGGTGATCTCGAGCCGCGGAGCGCCAGTCGAGTTCATCGGATCGCTGTCGTAAAAGCGGGCGAATTGCAGGGCCTTGATGATTTCCGCTTGGCTCAGCATCTGATCATTTTCCTCACTGGTTACCGGGGTCGACGGATACTGATCAGAAGCTTACTGCCGGGTCGGGGTTGAGGAAAGAGGCGCTAGCGCGCGGTGCGCCAAGACCGGCGGTTTGCAGCCGGAAAATGCCGAGGATTTTGCGAAATATGCAAATTTGCTTATGGCATATGCAAATGATTTGCAAATTTGCGACAAAGGGCTTTGGCCCAGACTGCCACCGGGCTATGGTCGCCCGGAAATCTATAGGGGACCTGTGCCATGAAAGATATCCTTTCCGAGCTGGAAGAGCGCCGCGGTACCGCGCGGCTGGGCGGTGGGCAAAAGCGGATCGATGCGCAGCATGGACGCGGCAAGCTAACAGCGCGCGAACGGATTGATCTGTTGCTGGACGAAGGCAGCTTTGAAGAGTTCGACATGTTCGTCGCGCACCGCTGCACCGATTTTGGTATGGAAAAACAAAAGCCTGCCGGCGATGGTGTTGTTACTGGCTGGGGCACCATCAACGGCCGTATGGTCTATGTTTTCAGCCAGGACTTTACCGTCTTTGGCGGCTCGCTCAGCGAAACCCACGCGCAGAAAATCTGCAAGATCATGGACATGGCCGTGCAAAACGGCGCGCCGGTGATCGGCATCAACGACTCGGGCGGGGCCCGCATTCAGGAAGGCGTTGCCTCGCTCGCCGGTTATGCCGAGGTGTTCCAGCGCAATATCATGGCCTCGGGCGTGGTGCCGCAGATCTCGGTTATCATGGGCCCCTGCGCGGGCGGCGCGGTCTATTCGCCTGCCATGACCGACTTCATCTTCATGGTCAAAGACAGCTCCTACATGTTCGTGACCGGCCCCGACGTGGTGAAAACCGTTACCAATGAGGTCGTCACCGCCGAGGAACTGGGCGGTGCGTCGACCCACACCAAGAAATCCTCGGTTGCCGATGGCGCCTTTGAAAACGACGTCGAAGCACTGGCCGAAGTGCGCCGCCTGGTCGATTTCCTGCCGCTCAACAACCGCGAAAAGCCGCCGGTGCGCCCCTTCTTTGATGAGCCGGGCCGGATCGAGGAAAGCCTCGATACCCTGATCCCGGAAAACCCGAATACGCCCTACGACATGAAGGAACTCATCACCAAGGTCGCGGACGAAGGTGATTTCTACGAGATCCAGGAAGATTTCGCCAAGAACATCATCACAGGGTTTATTCGCCTCGAAGGGCAGACCGTGGGTGTTGTCGCCAACCAGCCAATGGTTCTGGCCGGTTGCCTCGACATCGACTCCAGCCGCAAGGCAGCGCGTTTTGTGCGCTTCTGCGATTGTTTCGAAATCCCGATCCTGACGCTGGTCGACGTGCCGGGCTTCCTGCCGGGCACCACGCAGGAATATGGCGGTGTCATCAAACACGGTGCCAAGCTGCTGTTTGCCTATGGCGAAGCCACGGTTCCAAAAGTGACCGTCATCACCCGCAAGGCCTATGGCGGTGCCTATGACGTGATGGCCTCCAAGCACCTGCGCGGCGATTTCAACTACGCATGGCCGACAGCCGAGATCGCTGTGATGGGCGCCAAGGGCGCGACCGAAATCATTCACCGTGCCGATCTGGGCGATGCCGACAAGATCGCGGCTCACACCAAGGATTACGAAGACCGCTTCGCCAACCCCTTTGTCGCGGCAGAGCGCGGCTTCATCGACGAGGTGATCATGCCGCAATCCACCCGCAAGCGGGTCAGCCGGGCATTCGCGAGCCTTCGTAACAAGAAGCTCGAGAATCCGTGGAAGAAACACGACAACATCCCGTTGTGATCTGCTGATGGCGCGTTCGTGGCATATCCTGCGCGAGGAGGGGGCTCTGACACTCTGTCGGCAGCGCCCGCCTCGGTTCGATGTGGCGGTGGCCGCGGATCTGCCCAAGGCGGATCCGTTGCGGCTGGCGCATCAGATCCGGCAGGATATGTGGCGGGCGTTGCGGGACGTGCGGGGGTTCTCTCCGGTGGTTCGGGTGGCGCAGACCGCCGAGGGCGTCAGGGTTACGGCTGGCGGTCGCGTCCTGGGGCTGGTGTCTCCGGTGCTGGCCGAGCGGATTGAAGCTGTGCTGGAAAAACCGGCAAACCGCGGGCGCTGGCTGCGCCATGCGGCGCGAGGGCAGGGGGCGGATCTGTGACTTTCCTGATGTGCGCCCTTTCCGGTGATCCTGTACGAGTGGTGGGAGAGGTGGCAATCCCCAACTCTGCATATGCGTGTGCGAGATTTGTGCGGCGCCAAAGAATGCCGCTTGGGCAAATCATTTTGCACAAATTTGTAACAACGTTTGACACAGAGGGCGAATCGGCCCCATGATCCGCCTCATCGGCATAAGGACAGCGCGCGCCGCGTGCGCAGCGCCTGCAGCCCCGGCAGGAGGAGCCCATCGTTTTTGGGGTCGGGGCTGCGGATATTTTGTGGCCGTCGTTTCTGGTTTCCTGAATATGCTCGCAGCGTCTGCCGCTTCGGCAGGTGAGGCCGGAGTGGCGCCCATTTCCGTACCTTCTGGTCAGCCGGTCATCCTGTCTGAAGTGCTGCTGGATCGTGATCCTGGTGCACTGTGGCTGCGCTTGCGTTTCGTGGCGCCGCAGATTTCCCGCAATGGCGGCACAGCCACCCATGATCAGGCGATGGCCGATATGGATCACCTGTGCCAGGAGTTGGCGCTCTCCTATATGCAGGAACACGCGCTGCAGCCGGAACGTATCGTCATCTCATTTGCCGATCGCGCTGTGCCCTTTGGTGCGCAGGATCCCGCCGCCACCCAGTATTTCGAAGCCTATCGTCCGAGTGGCGACACCTGCATCTGGGAGGGTTTCTGATGTATCTACAAGATCTTGCGCCCCCTTGCTGCAGTGCACCTTTGCCTGCGGCTTTGCGATCACAAAGCTATCGCTCTGCGTGTTTTCGATGTGAAAAGGTCCGTCGGTCGGCTATCATGTGGCCGGGCAGTGCAAATGCTGCCCGCACATTGAGGTCGACCCCTGCAGAGGTGAACCCTCTTGCAGGTTTCAGGACAATAATCAGGAGACAGAAATGTCCAAGAGCATCAAGCTTTTCACGCTGGCAGGTTTGCTGGCGACCGTCGCTGCATGCGGCTCAAAAGAAGAAGAATTTGTCGTGGTTGAGCCCGAGCCCATCTCGGTCGAACCGACCTATACCGGCAAATACAAGTAACATCGTCAGGGGTCCGGCCCTGTGGCCGGCCCCAGTCGCCGCGCGGGGTGCCGGACTGGAGGCATCACCATGCTGAAACACCGCGGGTTTCCCGGCCGTCTTCCGGGTACCGATTTCCAGTTCACCATTCGTCGTCCAAACCCCAAAGGGGTCACGCCGATCACTCAGCGTGAGCGGTTCCGCGACCGGCGTCCGCCGGACCGCAGGGCCGATGCAGCCTTTATGCGGGCGCTGTGGGAGAATTTTGGCGACCAGCCTTTCGAACGGGGCAACCTTGATGCCGGGCGGCTGAGCTGGCTGTTCGGGCGCGAAGTCGTGGCTGCCGAAGAGCCCTTTGATCCCGAAGATTACGAGGCGCTGCTTGTCATCGATGTGGATGTCGCGCGTTTGTCCTTCCCTGAAGCCTTTGACGGGACCGCAGACTGATGGCTCTGGCGGGCTGCCATATCACGGCGCTGCGCAACTGCGCGTCAGGCCCGGTGACTGGTGGTCCGTCCGCCCGCCTGTTTGGCGGCCAATGCCGGGATTCTGTGCGCTGCGTCGGCGTGAATTCGCACATGGGGCGCGCCTTTCAGCGGGAAGCTGCGCAGTCAGTGGCGTTGCAGAACACCGGGCTTTCCACCCCTGCCAATAGCTGCATTCTGGATGTGACAGTACGGAATGCTCGCGCTGTCACGCATCTGTTCCAGTCCCTTGACTTGGATGGGCAGGACCGCGCCCCCATCCGCGGCCTGCCTCTTTTTTTGCGCCGCAACATTTGCCCGTTCCTTGAGTGCATCCAGTGCGCGGAACCCCGCCACAGGCTGCGGGAAAGCGGGCGGTCCATCGCTCATTCCGGCACCCAGAGGCCCCGCGCGTTGCGGCTCGTTGGGCGTCCTGCAATCTTTTCTGGCCAGATAAATTCGGTCAGAAAAGGAAAACGGCAATGCAGGCAACACGGATACTCTCGCTCCTGGCCCTGTGCGGCGGATTGGCGGCCTGTGGGCAGTCAACCGGCGAGCAGGTCGTCTATGGCGCCAGCGCAGGCGCGCTCGGCTCGCTTTTGCTCGACGGCAACCCGGTCACCGGCGCCGCTGTCGGCACAGCTGCAAATCTCATCTACTGCAAGGAAAACCCTGGCAAATGCTGATCGCATCGCCGCGGCCCTTGCCCTGACATTCCGGCCCCTTGAGGCCGGTTCAACCACCGCGCAGATGCCGCGCCCGGGTACGTCCCGGGGGCGGCGTTCTGCATTCCGGCTCAAAAGAGAACAAGGGACTGCCAATGTTTGATAAGATCCTGATCGCCAACCGGGGCGAGATCGCCTGCCGCGTCATCAAGACGGCGCGCAAAATGGGCATCAAGACCGTTGCCATCTATTCTGATGCGGACAAGCAGGCGCTGCATGTTCAGATGGCGGATGAGGCCGTGCACATCGGCCCGCCGCCCGCGAACCAGTCCTATATCGTGATCGACAAGGTCATGGACGCCATCCGTCAGAGCGGCGCCCAAGCGGTGCATCCGGGTTATGGCTTCTTGTCTGAAAACTCCAAATTCGCCGAGGCGCTGGCCGCCGAGGGCGTGGCCTTTGTCGGCCCTCCCGTAGGGGCCATCGAAAGCATGGGTGACAAGATCACCTCCAAGAAGATTGCTCAGGAGGCAAACGTCAGCACGGTTCCCGGCTACATGGGCCTCATCGAGGACGCCGATGAGGCGGTGAAGATCTCGAACGAGATCGGCTACCCGGTGATGATCAAGGCCTCTGCCGGCGGCGGCGGCAAGGGGATGCGGATCGCCTGGAACGACGAAGAGGCCCGCGAAGGTTTCCAGTCCTCCAAGAACGAGGCGGCGAACTCTTTTGGCGATGACCGGATCTTTATCGAGAAATTCGTCACACAGCCGCGCCACATCGAAATTCAGGTGCTCTGCGACACCCACGGCAACGGCATCTATCTGGGGGAGCGCGAATGCTCGATCCAGCGCCGCAACCAAAAAGTTGTCGAAGAAGCGCCGTCGCCTTTCCTTGATGAAGCCACCCGCAAGGCGATGGGTGAGCAGGCCGTTGCCCTGGCCAAGGCGGTGGGCTATGCCTCTGCTGGTACGGTGGAATTCATCGTTGATGGCGACAAGAACTTCTACTTCCTGGAAATGAACACCCGCCTGCAGGTGGAACACCCTGTGACCGAGCTGATCACCGGTGTCGATCTGGTCGAGCAGATGATCCGTGTCGCCGGTGGTGAGCCGCTCAGCATTACTCAGGATGATGTGAAACTGACGGGCTGGGCGATTGAAAACCGCCTTTACGCCGAAGATCCCTATCGCAACTTCCTGCCCTCCATCGGTCGTCTGACCCGTTATCGTCCCCCGGCAGAGCAAGCTTCTGGCCCGCTGCTGGAAAACGGCAAATGGCAGGGCGAAGCGCCCGAAGGCACCGTCGCAGTGCGCAATGACACCGGCGTCTACGAGGGCGGCGAGATCTCGATGTATTACGATCCGATGATCGCTAAGCTTTGCACCTGGGCACCGACCCGTGAGGCAGCGATTGCCGCCATGCGTGATGCGCTGGACGGGTTCGAGGTTGAGGGCATCGGTCACAACCTGCCGTTCCTGTCGGCTGTGATGGATCATCCGAAATTCGTCAGCGGCGACATGACCACCGCCTTTATCGCCGAAGAGTACCCGGACGGGTTTGAAGGCGTCGAACTGCCCGAGGCAGAGCTGCGCCGCATCGCAGCTGCCACCGCAGCCATGCACCGCGTCGCCGAAATCCGCCGCACTCGTGTGTCGGGCCGTATGGACAACCACGAACGCAAGGTGGGAACCGATTGGGTTGTGACGCTTCAGGGCCAGTCCTTCGATGTGACAATCGAGGCAGATCCCTCCGGCTCCACCGTGCGCTTTGCCGACGGGGAAACGGTCCGGGTGGCTTCGGACTGGACGCCGGGCGATCAGCTGGCGCGGGTTTCTACGGATGACAGCGGACTGGTTCTGAAGGTTGGCAAGATCTCTGGCGGCTTCCGCATCCGCAGCCGCGGCGCCGATCTGAAGGTGCACGTGCGCACGCCGCGTCAGGCGGAACTCGCGCGCCTGATGCCCGAGAAGCTGCCGCCGGACACCTCCAAGATGCTGCTCTGCCCGATGCCTGGCCTGATCGTGAAGGTCGATGTCGAGGTTGGCCAGGAAGTGCAGGAAGGCCAGCCGCTTTGCACCGTTGAAGCGATGAAAATGGAAAACATCCTGCGCGCCGAACGCAAGGGGATTGTGTCCAAGGTCAACGCAAGCGCCGGTGACAGCCTCGCCGTGGACGATGTCATCATGGAGTTCGAATAAGGTGCAGCAGGGGGCAGCCATACTTGCCGGAGGTTTTGCGGGGCGATCTGCCGCGCGAGTCCGCCTGCGAGGCCGGACAGGGCATCGCCCTGAGGCCGGGGCTGCCCTTTTTTATGCCGGGTATGACAACCCATGCACGAATTCTTCAGAATTGGCTGGCAGATTGATCCGGACGGGGCGATGGGCCCGCGACCGCTCCTGCATGGTGGGGGCGGTTTCGTGCCGCGTCCAGCCCGCACGCGAGAGGTATCAAGGGTTTCCGGAGGCGCCACATGATCCGCATTGCTGTCAGTCTGCTGTCGGGCCTTTTGGTGCTGGCGGCCTGTGCGCTGGACAAGGAAGAGGAAGTGCGCGCTCAGATCGCGCCCTGGGTCAAGCTGGGCGAGACCTATTTCTTCGAATCCTCAAGCAGTTGCACTGCGGCGGTCTTCTACATCGAAAGCCCGCGCATCAGCTCGTTGGTGTCCCGGGCACGGTCGATGGCGACGGGCATGAATATGCTCTCGGCAGGCAAACCGGTCTATTTCGATGTTCGGGGCAAAACACCCAACGCGCTGACCGAGGAAATCATGTCTCGCGATCTGCCGCAGGGGATCAGCGTGCTGAACTCCGGTTTGGCTGGGGCACACTGCATGACCGAACTGGTCAAGGGCGTCTATTATCAGGCCATCATGAACCCGACTTCGCAGCTGATTTTCGTGCCGGATGGCGATGCGATGATCGTGCTCGACCGGCAGGCTGGGGCGCTGATCTACGTGCGCGGCAGCGGCTGACGCCTCAGCTGCCGCGGCGTTCTTCGACCTCGCGCAGGCGCGATGGGAATTTGTCGATGGTCCGGGTCAGTTCCCGCACTGTCCAGGGATGCGGTTTTCGCAGTTTCACACCGCCGTCTTTGCCCACCAGCACCAGCATAAAGCCGCGCGGGCGCAGTTTCTTGCGCAGATCGGACCGCGCGCTGGGATCGGTGTCGGTCAGAACAACCACGTCCCGGTCCAGCAAATCCGCCGCACGTTTTGCCAGCCGTTCCATCTGGTCATGGAATCGCGGATCCTCGGGGCTGTCGGCAAAGACCACAACGGGCCGTTTGTGCCACAGGAAATCGCTCAGATCGCCTTTGTACTCCGGTTCGATCCACCCTGTGGTATCGGCGGTGGTTGCTTCCTCGGCGCTGGCACCGGCTGCAATGGTGGCGCAGGGAAGAAAAGCTGTCAGAACAAGGGCTAGGATTGGTTTCATGATCTCTCCTGTTGCTGTCAATATATGCCGCGCCAGTGCGAATGCGATGGCCGAATGTGTTCGAGCCGAAAAAAATTCAGAGGACATTAACCGCTTTGAGAGGGTGAAGAGGGCATGATCCGTCCGTCTCCCTCTGATGGTCCGCAAAAACGGACCCCGTCCAAAGGACTGGAAAAGCGATGCAAGTAATTGTTCATGTCGGTGCTCATCGGTGCGCCACCACCTCGTTTCAGGATTATCTGCGGTTCAATGCCGCCACGCTGGC
The DNA here is from genome assembly GCF_001678945.1 of Phaeobacter gallaeciensis. Lineage (NCBI taxonomy): Bacteria > Pseudomonadati > Pseudomonadota > Alphaproteobacteria > Rhodobacterales > Roseobacteraceae > Phaeobacter > Phaeobacter gallaeciensis. Next base: position 746,755 of record NZ_CP015124.1, on the reverse strand, counting down.
CGAACAGCGGCTGGAGGTCTGGGGGCCGGATCTGACCCGGGACGGGCTGTTTCACGGCATTCAGCCAACCCCGTCCGTGGGCAGCGCTGCGGCGGCCTCCAAACGGGCGCGTGGGCGGCTTCGGATGCGTCTGGACCAGAGCCGCGATGCGGGTACCGAGCAGTTGCTGATCAGCGACGAGAACATGATCGGCAGCGTGCGGGAAAACCTGCGCCTTGCCGGGCTCTACTGCGGGATCGGAGAACGTCTGGCGCGCTTCAACGAGGCCTTTGATGGCAGGGTGTCGGTGTTGGCGGTGAACCTGCGCAGCCTCGAAGCCTACTGGACCTCGGCGCTGACCTATGCGGTGGCGCGCGGGCATCGGGTGCCTGCGACAGGGCAGCTGAACCGGCTGCTGGAAAGCACCCGCAGCTGGCGTGATGTGCTGACCGACATGGCCTGTAGCATGCCGGATACTGAAATCCGGGTGCTGCCCTTTGAAACCTTTGGGGGCCGCCCTGAGTTGCAGCTGGAGCTGCTGACCGGGTGCAAGGCGCCACGCGAAAACGCCCGCATGCGCCATGCGGCGTCCCCGCGGCTGGAAGAGCTGCGCGGCATGATCCCAACCTCGGCCGCCCGGAGCCTGCCCGAAGGAGAGGGTCGCTGGCGCCCCCTGGACGAGGTGCAAAGCGCGGTGCTGCGCGAGCGTTACGCTGATGATCTCATGTGGCTGGCCTCGGGCGCCGATGGCCTGGCCCGTATAATGTATGACCCGGAAAAACAGGTGGCGGGACAAAACCCGCTCCGTACCGACTTGACGAGAGGAAGACCCCATGACGAAGACAGACGATTGGCGGGCTCTGGCTGAAAAAGAGCTGCGTGGCCGCCCGCTTGAGGACCTGACCTGGCAGACGCTCGAAGGGATCGACGTCAAGCCGCTTTACACCGAGGAAGACACCAAGGCGCTGCCCCATATGGGCACGCTTCCAGGGTTCGGCCCGTTCACGCGCGGCGTGAAGGCGACCATGTATGCGGGCCGCCCCTGGACCATTCGGCAATACGCCGGATTCTCCACCGCCGAAGAAAGTAACGCATTCTACCGCCGCAACCTGGCCGCCGGTCAGCAGGGCGTTTCGGTTGCCTTCGACCTGGCCACCCACCGCGGTTATGACAGCGACCACCCCCGCGTGGTGGGCGATGTCGGCAAGGCCGGCGTTGCCATCGACAGTGTCGAGGACATGAAAATCCTCTTTGACGGTATCCCGCTCGACAAGGTCTCGGTGTCAATGACCATGAACGGCGCGGTGATCCCGATCCTGGCGAACTTCATCGTCGCAGGTGAAGAGCAGGGCCACGACAAGAGCCTGCTGGCGGGCACCATTCAGAACGACATTCTGAAAGAGTTCATGGTGCGCAACACCTATATTTATCCGCCCGAACCCTCGATGCGGATCATTTCGGACATCATCGAATATACGTCGAACGAGATGCCGAAATTCAACTCCATCTCGATCTCCGGCTACCACATGCAGGAAGCCGGCGCGAACCTGGTGCAGGAACTCGCCTATACGCTGGCCGATGGGCGCGAATACGTGCGCGCGGCGATCGAGGCCGGCATGGACGTGGACAAGTTCGCGGGCCGTCTGTCGTTCTTCTTTGCCATTGGCATGAACTTCTTTATGGAGATCTCTAAACTCCGGGCCGCACGTACCCTGTGGCACCGGGTGATGACCGACTTTGGCGCCAAGAATGATCGTTCCAAGATGCTGCGCACCCACTGCCAGACCTCGGGCGTCAGCTTGCAAGAGCAGGATCCCTATAACAACGTGATCCGCACCGCCTATGAAGCGATGTCGGCTGTCCTCGGCGGCACCCAGTCACTGCACACCAACGCGCTGGACGAAGCGATTGCCCTGCCGACGGATTTCTCGGCCCGCATTGCGCGCAACACCCAGCTGGTGCTGCAGGAAGAAACCGGCGTCACCAATGTGGTCGACCCGCTGGCCGGTTCCTACTACGTGGAAAGCCTGACGAATGAGCTGATCGACAAGGCCTGGGCCCTGATGGAAGAGGTCGAGGAAATGGGCGGCATGACCAAGGCGGTCGCCTCTGGCATGCCCAAGCTGCGCATCGAAGAAAGCGCTGCCCGTCGCCAGGCGATGATCGACCGCGGCGAAGAGGTGATCGTCGGCGTCAACAAGTACCGCAAGGAAAAAGAAGACCCGATCGACATTCTGGACGTGGATAACGTCAAGGTCCGCGAAAGCCAGATCGCGCGGCTGGAAAAGATCCGCGCCACCCGCGACGATGCGGCCTGCACGGCTGCCTTGGATGAAGTCACCCGCGTGGCCAAGGAAGGTGGCAACCTTCTGGCCGCCGCAGTCGAAGCTGCCCGCGCCCGGGCTTCGGTCGGAGAGATCAGCATGGCGATGGAAAAGGAATTCGGCCGTCACAGCGCCGAGGTGAAAACCCTGGCCGGTGTGTATGGCGCCGCGTACGAAGGCGACGAAGGTTTTGCTGCGATCCAGAAATCGATCGATGAATTCGCTGCAGATGAAGGACGCCGCCCGCGTCTTCTGGTGGTGAAAATGGGGCAGGACGGTCACGACCGCGGCGCCAAGGTGATCGCGACCGCCTTTGCTGATATCGGTTTTGATGTCGACGTAGGCCCGCTGTTCCAGACCCCGGATGAGGCCGCACAGGATGCTATCGACAACGATGTGCATGTGGTCGGGATCTCCAGCCAGGCCGCAGGTCACAAGACGCTGGCGCCGCAGCTGGTTCAGGCGCTGAAAGAGCAAGGCGCAGAGGATATCATCGTGATCTGCGGCGGTGTTATTCCGCAGCAGGACTATCAGTTCCTCTATGACAATGGCGTCAAGGCGATCTTCGGCCCCGGTACCAATATCCCCGAGGCGGCGCAGGATATCCTGAAACTGATCCGCGAGGCGCGCAGCTGATCCCTGCGATCCGCGCGTTGGCGCAAGCCTGAAAAAGAGACACCCGGTGCCCCGTGGCGCCGGGTTTTCTGTTGCAGCCGCCTTCCCCTCGTCAGGATCAGCGGTGCTTCCGGTTCTCCCATACGGAATAACCGCCCACGCCAAAATCCGTATCTGGCGCCTCATCCAGCATATGCAACAACTCGATGGAATGGCCGTCCGGGTCCTTGAAATAGACAGAGACAGCAGGCATCCAGCCCAGAACCACAGGCTCATCCGCCGGTGCGCCATTAAATCCAAGCGGTGTGATGCCCTGGGTCGGCAGGCGCTCAAAGGACTGAAGCACAGCCTCTTTCGTGGCGCGAAAGGCAAAATGCAGCTGCATGCTCAGCGGCGCGCTGCCCGCGCCCCAAAGCCCCAGCATCCCGGTTTCTTTTGGCCCGGCCCAGAGAAACGCGACATTGCGCTCCGGCAGCCGCCGGGCCAGCGGCAACCCCAACTGGCCGCAATAAAACGCCAGCGACTGGTCCAGATCCCGCACCGGCAGGTGGGTTTCATAGATGCCAAGGATATGTTGAGCGGCCCATTGTTCCGGGGGTAGTTGGTCGTGCATGATCTTCTCCGGTTCCGGCGGGGCGTGGCCCCGCGGGTCTGTGCTGTATGTCAAGATGCGCGTTTCTGCGCGGCGCGAGGCCGGGCAGGGCGCCTGATGATTCCAAGCCTAATTTCTCAAGTTGACTTTAGGTCAAGCTGAAATCGGCCCCCCAGTCAGACCCGCGATGTTGCTATGCGCCCTTCGGCTCAGGTGGCGGGTTTCCTTCCGCTGTGAATTTGCTAGGGTCCGCGCGAAAGACAACGACACAAATCAGTCGCAACAGGGGCTTAGCCATGGAACTGGATCACATTGCCGTCGCCGGTGAAACGCTTGCGGAGGCCACGGCCCATGTCGAAGCCGCGCTTGGCGTGCCGCTTCAGACAGGCGGGCAGCACCCGGTATTCGGCACGCACAACCGGCTTTTGGGGCTGGCGGACGGGCTTTATCTGGAGGCCATCGCCATTGATCCCGAGGCAACGCCGGAACGCAGTCCGCGCTGGTTCGATCTCGATCGTTTCTCCGGGATGCCGCGCCTGACCAACTGGATCTGCCGCGCAACCGGCCTGCCGGAGTTGCTGGAGCGGATGCCGGATGGGGCCGGGATCTCGGTGCCGCTGACCCGAGGCGATCTGGTCTGGGATATGGCAGTGCCCGCCGATGGCAAGCTGCCTTTTGACAATCTGTTTCCAGCGCTCATCGAATGGCACAGCGCCCATCCCGCGCCTCGGCTGGAGCAGCAGGGCTGCGCGTTGCGGCGCCTTGTGATCGCGCATCCCGATGCGGCCGATCTTGAAGCGCTTTTGCCGCTCAACGACGGTCGGTTGGTGTTTGAAACCGGACCTGCCGCCATGGAGGCAGAATTCGACACGCCGCACGGTATTCGTCTGCTGCGTTAAAAAATCATCTGTTTCCGGTGCCTGTGGTCCTGACAGGTCGCGCAAACCGCATTAGGCTTTTCTTATGTCTCTTTGGAGCCGCATATCTGATGCGCTGGGCGCGCTGGCCAAGGGTGAAAGCCTGGCGGATGTTTTTGACCGCCTGCGGGCGCCACCTGAACGTACCGTGGGTTTTGCCATCGCGGTGATCGCGCTGGGGGCCAAGATGGCCAAGGCGGACGGGCAGGTCACCCGGGATGAGGTGACTGCCTTTCGCGAGGTGTTCCAGATCGCCCGCGATGACGAGGCAGGCGCGGCGCGGGTGTTCAACATGGCGCGCACCGATGTGGCGGGCTATCAGGACTATGCGGCGCGTATCCAGCGCATGTTTGCCAATGATCCGGCGACCCTTTGCGATCTGATGGAAGGGCTGTTTCACATCGCGCTGGCAGATGGGTTCTATCATCCCGGCGAGAATGAGTTTCTAGAAGAGGTCAGCCGCATCTTCGGTCAGACTCCGCAACAGTTCATCGCCCTGCGCGCGCGGTTTGTGACCGATGCGCCAAAGGATCCTTATACGGTGCTGGGGGTGTCGGCGGATATGCCGATTGATGAAATCCGCAAGCACTGGCGCAAGCTGGTGCGGGAAACCCATCCCGATGCGATGCTGGCTCGGGGAGTCCCCGAAGAGGCGGTGCGTCTGGCGGAAAAGCGGATGATCGACATCAACCGTGCCTGGGACGAGATCAACGGATGCGGGGCACATGCGGCTGGTCACCTATAATATCGAGTGGTTTTCACACCTCTTCGACAAGAATGACCAGCTGATTCTGGACAATAAACCCTCGGGGCGGCACGGGGTGGATCGCTACACCCAAGGGGTATCGCTGGCGCATGTTTTCCAGACCCTCGATGCCGATGCGGTGATGGTGATCGAGGCGCCCAATACCGGGCGGCGGCAGCGGACCGTGCGCGCTCTTGGCGCTTTTGCCGCCGAAGCGGGGCTGCGCGCCAGCGAGGTGATCAGCGGCTTTGCCACCGATACCCATCAGGAAATCGCCCTGATGTATGACCCTGCGGTGCTGAGCGCCGAACACGATGCCCGGAGCAGCAAGGAAGCGCCGCGTTTCGATACCCGTTTCGAGCTGGACCTCGACACCGATTCCATCCCGGAACATGTGCGGTTTTCAAAGCCGCCGCTGGAGCTGAACGTCACGACAGCCGGGGGGAAGACCCTGCGGATGATCGGCGCGCACCTAAAGTCCAAGGCGCCCTATGGGGTGAAGGGACATGACGCCATCATCCAGCGCGCCATTGAGAACCGGCGCACGCAGTTGGCACAGGCGATCTGGCTGCACCGGCGCATTGCCGATCATATCGCGGCAGGGGATGATCTGATCCTGATGGGCGATCTGAACGATGGTCCGGGTCTGGATGAATACGAGCGCCTATTCGGGCAATCCTCGGTTGAGATTATCATGGGGCAGGATCTGACCGACCCCCATGCCGAAAGCCTGAAAAAGCCCCGGCCAGGCATCGTGCCCAGCACCGCGCGGTTTTATGATGAGGAAAAGAAACGGTTCTTCCGGGCGTGCCTTGACTATGTGATGATTTCACAAAGCCTGACGGCCTATAATCCTCGCTGGCGGATCTGGCACCCGTTCGAGGACGCTGATTGCTATGCCGATGAGGTCCTACGCGAGGCGCTGCTCATGGCCTCGGATCATTTCCCTGTCAGCCTCGATATCGATCTGACTTAAAATCATCGCATAGGAAGCTTATATTGGACCCATGAAACGGTTTTTACATGTAAGTGCCGCCTGCCTGCTGTGCCTGTCCGCCCCTGTGGCGGCGCAGGAGAGCGAGGAGAATGGTAAGGGTTTGATGGAAAAGGGCGCTGAGCTGTTCTGGGAAGGGCTGCGCAAGGAAATGGCCCCCGCGCTGGAAGATCTGGAAGGGCTCGCCGCGGAAATCGGCCCCTCCATGCGGGACTTCCTGGCCGAGATGGGACCGTCGCTGGCAGCCATTGCGGCCGAGGTCGAGGACTGGAGCAGCTACGAGCTGCCGGAAATCCTGCCCAATGGCGATATCATCATCCGCAAGAAGCCAGAGGCGCCCTCTCCTGAAGAGAAAGACGAAGTCCCGGAGAACGGCGTTACCGATCTCTAAGGGGCGCAAGCCGTAGGGTGACGCGCCCCTTTGTCATCCGTCGACCCAATCGGTCTACGCAGCCGACCGGGTTAGCCAACAATTTTGACGGTCAGCTCTGCCTCCAGCGTGTCGCAGAGCGATTTCAGGCGGGCCTCGGCGACCTCACCATAAAGGGCTTCGGAGGCTTTCGGCAGTTCCAGCGTCAGGTGCTTCTTGCGCGGTTGCCATTTCAGCTTGCCGATGTCGCCGTTTTCGCTGACCATCAGCATGGCACCAAACCGCATCGCCTTGCCCAGGATTTCCGCCTCTTTCTGCCCCTTTTCATCCAGAAGATCGTATAGATACTCAAAGGCGGTGCCCTGCCGTTTGTTGCGGTAGCGATGCAGCAGCGCCAGCCCCAGGAAGACACGTTCGGAATGTTTCAGCCCGCCGAGGTTGGCGCGGGTGGCATTGTCGAAACAGACCTCGGCGCGGTAATCCGGGTGGGCGCGCCAGCTGACATCATGTAGCAGGCTGGCAGCCTTGATCAGGCGTTTCTTGGTGTGCGGCCCATTGCTAAACAGCGGGATGACAAAATCATAGAGCGTCTTGCCAAAGCCGGGAATGCGGGCGTCCTTGGCCTCGGCAAAACGGCTGGCTTCGACCAGCGGGTCGCGTTCGCGTAGGCGCTGGGGCATCTGTTCGTAGAGCAGCCCTTCGCGGATGCCATAGCTTGATACGGCGATATCCTTGGGCTTGAAGGTCTTGACCAGTCGGGACAGCACGTCGATCGCATAGGGCACCAAGGACATCCGCGCGTTGGAGATGCCGGTTTCGGCGCGCAACTCTTCGATGTCGCGTTTCTCGATGTATTTCAGGGTGGCGCGCACGTCCTTGGCGCTCATCCGGTATTCGTGCAGAACCTTCAGCGGATACCCGCGCCGGGCCATGTCGATGCGGGCGATGGCGCGCCAGCTGCCGCCGACCAGGAACAGACGGTCGGTCTGCTTGCCCATTTCCTCGCGCAGTTCCGCCATGACCTCGGCGATATGAGCCTTGCGCCCCCGGCGCCCGCCCTTGATGTCCCGCAGTTTCAGCGGGCCAAGAGAGGAGGTGACGCGTTTGCCGACCTCGCCGTCGTGGATTTCCGCCAGCTCCATCGAGGAGCCGCCGATATCGCAGACCAGGCCATAAGAGCCGGGCCAGCCCAACAACACGCCCTGTGCGGACAGGCGCGCTTCTTGCTGACCGTCGATCACCCAGATCTTTAGCCCGGTTTCGCGAAGCACATCGGCGCAGAACTCCGGGCCATCCTCGGCATCGCGCACGGCAGCTGTGGCGACCACCGACAGGGGTGGCAACCCCATCCCATCGGCAAGGTGTTGGAACCGGCGCAGCGCGGCCAGCGCGCGTTTGCGTCCCTCGGGGTTCAGGCGCCCGGTTTCCGAGAGGCCAGCCCCCAGGGCGCACATGATCTTCTCGTTGTAGAAATAGGCCGGGCTGCGGGCCGCGCCGTCAAAGACGACCAGACGCACGGAGTTTGATCCGACATCCACCACCCCGACCCGGGACAGCGCCCTTGAATCGGGATCATCGAACAGCGGGCGGCCAAAGGGCCCCCAGTCGGCGGTGGCGTCGGGGGTGGCAGGATCCTCGGTCACGGGTGTCGGCGCTCCGTCTTGGGTCTCGAATCTAGGATGGTTTAGGGTGGGGCCGGGGTCAACCGCCGGTCCCGGCAATCCGGGTTTCGCCCGCAACACTGCGGTCTTCGGACATCAGCCGCACCGCCAGGGGGCGCGACAGGTTGCGTTTTTCCGCCAGCGACAGCCGGTCTAGTTGTTCGACGATCCGGGCTGCCGCAGCAAACGAACGATCCATATGGGCCACAAGATAGGGGATCACGTCGGGTTTCGGGGTGATCTGGCGGTCATTGAAGAGCTTCGCCAGAACCACAGCCAACAAGGCATCGTCCGGCGGCTGCAGCTCGGCATGTGTGGCGGCCTGAACACGGCTTTGCAGGTCCGGCAGGCTCAGCCCCCAAAGGTTGGGTGCCGCGCGCCCCGTCATCATCAGGGCAAACCCGTTCGCCAGCACCAAGTTGTGCAGGTGAAACAGGGCCTCCTGGGCGGATTTGTCAGAGGCGATCTGCGGCACGTCCTCCAGGACCACGGGCGCGGTTGCCAGCTCGGGCACCATCGCCTCGGTCAGATCTGCCGCCGATACGATCCGGGCGCCGGACTGGCTGGCCCAGACATGGGCCAGATGCGTCTTTCCCGATCCGGCAGGACCGGTCAGAACCAGTTTGCCACTGGGCCATGAAAACCCCGGATCCAGCAGCGCCACAGCCATGGCATTCGACGGGGCGACAAAAAAGTCGTCCCGGCCCAAAGCCGTTTTGGCGGGCAGGTCAAAGCTGAGTTGTTGCGCCATATTACTTTTTCGAATCCCGGTGGCTCAGTCCCTGGTACAGACGGCTGTGCAGATACTGTCCCGTGAGGAAACGTGCAACTACGCCCAAGGCTGCCGCAACAGGCACGGCAACCAGCATACCAACAAAGCCAAAAAGCGCGCCAAAGACCGACAGGGCCAGCAGCAGCCAGACCGGATGCAGGCCAACGGATCCGCCGACCAGTTTCGGAGTAAGGTAGTTGCCCTCGATCACCTGACCCAGTGCAAAAATCCCGGCCACCAGCCCGATCGACCACCATTCACCCCAGAACTGGAACAGGGCAAGTCCGATAGCCAGAGCGCCGCCCACCAGCGCCCCCAGATAGGGAATGAAGGTGACGAGCCCGGCGATGAACCCCACCGCCAGTCCGAAATTCAGACCAACCAGCATCAGGGCGACGGCGTAGTAAACGCCCAAGATCAGGCAGACCGTGCCCATGCCGCGGATGAAAGAGGCAAGCACATCGTCAATCTCACCGGCCAGCTTGCGGATCACCGGCGCATGGTCCAGGGGCAGCAGTGCGTCGATCCGTTCGATCATCCGGTCCCAGTCCAGCAGCAGATAGACCGAGACAACCGGAACGATCACGAAAAGCACCAGCAGGTTGACGACCGAGACGGCCGAGCCGACGAGGGATTCAAATAGCTCGATCCCCTTGCCCTGAAGGGTGCCTGCGATGGAGGCGATGGTTTGCTGCGCGCGGCTACCTTCGGTGAAGATCGACGGGAAGTGTTCCTGCGCGAAGTTGCGCAGATCGCGAAAGGCTTCGGGCAGAACCCGGATCAGATCGCTCAGCTGGTAGATCAGCGTCGGCACCACCACCAGCAGCAGCAGCATGAAGACCAGCATGGCGCCGATAGTAATCACCGCAGTTGCGGCGGTACGGCTGAGGCCCGCGGCCTCTAGTCGGTCGGCAATGGGATCAATCAGATAGGCAATCGCCGCGCCCAGCACAAAGGGTAGCAGCACGTCTCCCAAAGCCCAGAGGACGATTGCGAAAACCACGGCGGCAACGCCCCAGTATTGAAACTGCTTCTTCGCCGGAAGTGCCATATGCCAAGCGCCTCTCTGAGATCTGTTCTCCAATTACCCCAGTCATTGCCCATGCGGTTGCCTCATGCAACAGCCAAGCGGCAAGTGCCGCCAAATGAGTACCGGGTGGGGCAGGGGCGTTTCTGCACGGTCTGCGTCAGTGGATGCGCACGCCCTGACGGGTCAGTTCACCTTGTACGGCGGCAATGTCCACCGCGTGCGGGCTGCAGGCGGATTTGACGGATAGTGCCGCGGCAACGCCCGCGCCCTGACCGGCCACCGCGCAACAGGCCATATTGCGGGTGGCGGCATGGGCGACCTTGTCGCCGCCGATGGCGCGGCCGGTCACCAGCAGGTTTTCCACCCCTTTGGGCAGCATGGCGCGATAGGGAATCTGCATATAGCGCCCGGTGGTGGGCAGGATCAGGATGCCATAGCCGTCGATGAATTCCGGGTAGATGCCGATGGTGTCTTCGAACCGGCCCTGATTGCGGGTCTCATCCTCGGTCATGTTGTGATGGGCGTCGATCTTGCGGGTGTCACGGATGCCGATGGTCATGCCGAAATTGCGCAGCCGTGCGCCTTCGCAGCCAGGTGTATATGCCTTCAGCGCATTGATCGCGTGCATGGCCTGCTTGCGTCCTTCAATCTCGAACCGGGTCATGCTGTCCGGGTCGGTGCCGTCGCAGCCTGCCAGATGCACTAGGTTCATATAGGTCATCTCACCACTGTCATGAACAGCCCCCCAAGTGCCGCCGATAGTATTGAGATGCGCAGGGATCAACCCGTCGCGCAGCGCCTGCGCAAAGGGCTTGGCGAGGAAGGGAGAGAACATCTCGTCCTCCTTGCCGGAGGTCTCCACCTCCCACTCCCCGGTGGACCAGTCCCTGTAGGTCTGCGGGTCGGCCTTGACCCCTTCCATGAACTTCTGCTTGTCGACGCCTGCGATGTGGAACATCACGCTGGCGGCCTGCATTTCCTCGATCGGTGTCTTGATTGTGGGGGCGCCCATCATCTGCGCGATATCGGCGTCTCCTGTCGCATCGATCACCCGCTGAGCCAGGATCGCCTCGCGCCCTGCCTTTGATTCGACGATCACGCCGGTGATCCGGTTGCCTTCGCGGATCGGGGCCACGAACATGCGGTGCAGCATCGGGTGAATGCCTGCTTCCTCGACCAGTCTATCGGCGACCAGTTTGAAGCCTTCGGCGTCCAGCTCGTAAGACAGGGACTGGCTTTCCGGTACGGCGGCATCCATCGCCTTGGCGCGTTCCTCGAATTCCCAGCCGATGCCACCAGCCTCAACCGTCTGCTCGTGCCGGTACCAGGCAAAACCTTCGACGCCGACAGCGGTGATATTGCCACCAAAGCAGCCGAACCGGTCCAGCAGGGTCACATCGACCCCGCAGCGCGCTGCTGCCAGTGCCGCCGCCAGCCCGCCGGGACCAGAGCCTACGACAAGCACATCGGTGCGATGCACGACGGGGATTTCCCGGGCGGGTTCGGTAATGGTGTCGCGCATCTGGGCCTCCGCAATAAATTTGAACCAGCATTTACAAAACTGACCGGTGGTTCAAGTGGTTTCCGGGCTAATATCCGGTTTGACCGCTGCCGCCACTCCAAAGCCCGATTGCCTGAGGCGCGGCGATGGCTTAGACCGCTTGAAAACCCCTTTGAACGAATGAGAGCGACATGCGCCTGTCCCGTTACTTCCTGCCTGTTCTGAAAGAGACGCCTTCAGAGGCCCAGATCGTCAGCCACCGCTACATGCTGCGGGCCGGCATGATCAAACAGTCCGCCGCCGGGATCTATTCCTGGCTGCCGCTGGGCTTCAAGGTTCTGAAGAAAATCGAAGGCATCGTCCATGAGGAACAGATGCGCGCGGGCCATATCCCGGTGCTGATGCCCACCATGCAATCGGCAGACCTGTGGCGCGAAAGCGGCCGCTATGATGCCTATGGCGAAGAAATGCTGCGCATCACCGACCGGCACGAGCGCGACCTGTTGTTCACACCCACCGCCGAAGAGCTGATCACCGATATCTTCCGCAGCCATGTCAGCAGCTACAAGGATCTGCCGCTGACCATGTACCAGATCCAGTGGAAATTCCGCGACGAGATCCGCCCGCGTTTCGGCGTGATGCGGGGACGCGAATTCTACATGAAGGACGGCTATAACTTCGATCTAACCAAGGAAGACGCGCTGCACGCCTATAACCGTCATCTGGTCAGCTACCTGCGTACCTATGAGCGCATGGGCCTGCAGGCGATCCCGATGCGCGCGGACTCTGGCCCCATTGGCGGCGATGATACGCATGAGTTCCTGGTGCTGGCCGACACAGGCGAGAGCGAAGTGTTCTACGACAGCGCGGTGACCGATATCCGCCTTGGCCAGCGCAATATCGACTATGATGATCACGACCAGTGCCGCGCAGTAATGGAAGAATTCACCGCGCTTTATGCCCGGACCGACGAAACCCATGATGCGACTCTGTTCGACCAGATTCCGGCCGAGCGTCAGCGCAGTGCCCGTGGTATTGAGGTCGGTCAGATCTTCTACTTCGGCACCAAGTATTCCGAACCGATGGGGGCCACGGTGCAAGGCCCCGATGGCAAATCCATCCCTGTACACATGGGCAGCCATGGCATCGGTGTGTCCCGTCTGGTTGGCGCGATCATCGAAGCAAGCCATGACGACAAGGGCATCATCTGGCCCGAAGGCGTGACCCCGTTCCACTGCGGTATCGTCAACCTGAAGCAAGGCGACGAAGAAGCCGACGCGGCCTGTGACAAGATCTATGCCGCGCTGACTGCGGTTGGTCTTGACCCACTGTATGATGACCGCAAGGAACGCGCGGGCGGCAAATTCGCCACCATGGACCTGATCGGTCTGCCCTGGCGTATTACGGTCGGTCCGCGCGGGCTGAAGAACGGCGTGGTGGAACTCACCTCGCGCCGGACTGGCGAAAGCGTGGAACTGCCCCCGGAAGACGCCGTGAAAAGGATCGCCGAGATCTACGCCGAGCACGCCTCGGGCCGCGGCTTCTAAGCGGCGGCGCGCAGAGGGTTGAGGTACTAGGCTGAAACCTCCAAACGCGAGACTGAAATGGAAAAGGGGGGCAGTGATGCCCCCCTTTTTGTATCTATCGCCATTCCTACAGGACGTTGCGCAGCAAACCGAAAAGCTTGCTGCGCACGCGTGCTTAGAGGAAGTCGAAGTTTGCTGCGCTCAGCTCATCAAAGGTCACGCCCTTGATTACCAGCGCATCGCCTTCTCCGAAGTCGAGGATGGTGCGGTTGCCGTGGTCGGTGGCCAGACCGCTCAGATCGTCAAAGCTTTCGACGCCTTCGATGTGCAGCGCGATCGTGTCTTCGTTCGCATCGAAGCCAATGATGCGGTCACGGTCGTAGCCGGTTTGGAACACAAAGAGGTCCGCATCGTGGCCACCATTCATGCGGTCACGGCCAGCGCCACCGTCCAGCACGTCGCTGCCCTTGTTGCCTTTCAGGATGTCGCGACCAGCGCCACCATCCAGAGTGTCGCTACCGCGACCGCCTTTCAGGATGTCGTTACCTTCGCCGCCGGTCAGCATGTCGTTGCCGCTGTTGCCGATCAGGACATCGTTGCCCTCGCCGCCGTCCAGCTCGTCCCAGCCGCCACGGCCGATCAGAACGTCACGGCCACCGGCGCCGTTGACCAGATCATCCACGGAGGAACCACGGAAGAAGTCAAAACCATTGGAGCCTTCGGTCACAGCGTATTCATTGATGTGGATGTCGGCGATTTGCGCGCCGTCACGGGTGAAGTCTGCCGCAACCGCGTCGATGTGTTCACCAAGCGCGTTGGTGCCGCCCAGGATGTTGCCTTCGCCTTCGGGCAGGAAACCTTCATGCGCGCTGACCACGCCACCTTCGGTGGTGCCGGTGTTGGCAGCCATCTGGCCCAGGAGCGGCACTTCTTCTGCGATCTCGGAGTTCACTTCGGTGCCCGCATCCAGCACGTCGCTGCCTGCGAAGGAGATGTTTTGCTCGCCCATAAAGTGGCCGTTTTCGTCGAACAGTTGCAGCGAGTCTGCGGTGCCGACAAAGGCGTCGTTCGAGGGGATGACCATTGCGGCCAGCGACAGGTGACCGTTGGAGGAACCGTCGACGGAGAATTCTGCGGTTGCGGTTTCGCCCGGTGCCAGAATCGGCGGGGTGCCTGCACCCAGCACTGCGCCAGTTACGGCATCCGCGTCTGCGGCCACAACCGCTTCGTTTGCCGGAGCGAAGTTACCGTCTTCGGCCAGGGCTTCCAGAGCAGCCGATGCAGCTTCGCCGGTGTTGTAGAGGTCAAAGCTGCCGTCGTGGGCGGCGAACCAGAAAGGGGTCGTGTAGGTGCCGCCGTGGGCAGAGGTGTTGGTTGCGACGATGCGAAGATCGGTCATTGAGTTATCCTCAGTTTGAATTGAAGTTTGCGCACTTTCTGGGGGAATTGAGGAGATGCCAAGGGGGGGCTCCCTCACAGTCTCTGACGTCGCTGTGATCCTGGGGGTGAAGTCACGGAATGGTTACTTTTCGTCTGGTTAAAGCGCTGAAAATAAACTAAAAAGTAACATTTTTGGCGAGATTTTGTCGCCGATATATTCGGGCATATTTGAATGTATGCAATCGGATGAATCGCTAATGATTTGCAATCATAAGTAGAATTGCGTAGGTGGGGAGCGAGCGTCTTTTGGTGGCTTCCCGAGTGAGAGCAGGGGACCCGCCGCCGCGCGGAACCGTCGCGAGATGGCCAGCCATGAAACCAAAACCGCCTTGGCAATGCAGCCTTGCCTTGACCCTGCACGCCGGACAGCACAGGTTGTCCGCAAATCTCCCGGGCAGGACCACACATGGCCACGACACCTCCGCCGTTTTCACGTTTTGAATGGATGATCGCCTGGCGCTACCTGCGTGCGCGCAGGGCCGAGGGCGGCGTCAGCGTGATGACCTGGATCAGCCTGATCGGGATCACTCTGGCGGTGTTCGCGCTGATCGCCACGTTGTCGGTGCGCTCGGGCTTTCGGTCTGAGTTTGTCGGCACCATCCTGGGCGCCAACGCGCATGTGACGCTCTATTCTCATGGGCAGGTAACGGCAGAAGGTAATATCGACCGGACCTTGGAAGACTACACCGAGATGGCCGCAGCAGCGTCGCAGGTGCCCGGTGTGATCCGCGCTGCGCCGCTGATCAAGGGGCAGGTGATGGCCAACCTGCGCCAGCGCAATGCTGGGGTCGAGGTCTTTGGTATCGCTGCCGCGGATCTGGAGGCCATTCCCGGCGTCGCCCAAAGCGAGGAAAGCCTTGGCGATCTGGAGCGGTTCGGGGATGGCGTGGCGATCGGGTCCGGCGTGGCGCGCGAACTAGGCGTCAGTGTCGGCGACCGGATCAAGCTGATCTCTCCCAACGGGGTCAAGACCCCCTTTGGTACCAGCCCGCGCATCAACGCCTATGAGGTGGTCTATATCTTCACGGCAGGGCGCTATGACATCGACCGCACCCGGCTTTATATGCCGTTTGACGCGGCGCAGGCGTTCTTCAACCGCGAAGGCGTGGCTGACGAGATCGAGGTCATGGTGGCTGACCCGGAAAAGGTCGATCTATTGGTGCTGCCGCTGCTGCGCGCGGCGGGACAGGGGATCGGGGCCTGGACCTGGCGCGATGCCTCTGGCGGGTTCCTGCGCGCGCTGGAGGTGGAGGACAACGTGATGTTTATCATCCTGTCCATTCTGGTGCTGATCGCCACGATGAACATCGTTTCGGGGCTGATCATGCTGGTCAAGAATAAGGGCCGCGATATCGGTATCCTGCGCACCATCGGCCTGAGCGAAGGATCGGTGATGCGGGTGTTCTTCATCTGTGGTGCCTTTACGGGTGTGATTGGTACACTTTGCGGTGTGGTCTTGGGCTGCCTCTTCGCGATCTATATTGATCCGATCTTCTCCTTCGTGAACTACGCGATGGGCGGCGGGGTCTGGGATCCGTCGATCCGGGGCATCTATGCGCTTCCGGCAGAGCTGAACCTGCCAGATGTGCTCTCGGCCGTTGCCCTGTCGCTTGGCCTGTCCTTCGTGGTGACGATCTTTCCGGCGCGGCGGGCGGCCCGGCTGAACCCGGTGGAGGCCCTGCGCTATGAATGATCAGGTATCGCAGGCAGGCGCACTGGCGCTGGAGCTGAAAGGCATCAGCAAGTCCTATAACCGGGGCAGCGCGGCGCAGGTGGATGTCCTGCGGGGCGTCGATCTGGCCTTGAAACCGGGCGAGGTCGTGGCCCTTGTTGCACCGTCTGGCGCAGGCAAGTCGACCCTTCTGCATATCGCCGGTCTGCTGGATACCCCGGACGAGGGCAGCCTGTGCATCGGCGGGCAGGATGTCACCGGGCTGGGCGAGCGGGCGCGCACCGGCCTGCGGCGTAGCGATGTGGGCTTTATCTACCAGTTCCACCACCTGTTGCCCGAATTCACCGCCGCAGAAAACATCGTCCTGCCGCAACTGGCCAATGGCGCCAGTCAGAAGGCGGCTCGGGCGCGTGCGGCAGAGTTGCTGGATCTTGTCGGCCTTTCGGCCCGCGCCGGGCACCGTCCGGCAGCAATGTCCGGGGGCGAGCAGCAGCGGGTTGCCTTTTGCCGGGCTCTGGCCAACCAGCCGCGTGTGCTGCTGGCGGACGAGCCGACCGGAAATCTGGATCCGGGGACGTCGGATCAGGTTTTTGGCGTCTTGATGGATCTGGTGCGCAGTTCTGGCCTGTCGGCGCTGATCGCGACCCATAACCTTGACCTTGCCGCGCGGATGGACCGGGTTTTGCATCTGGAGGACGGGGCGGTGGCGGCCGCGCCGCAATAGGCCCGTGCGCACGCGGCCCCGGTTTCTGGGCGCATCTCTGCCGCCGCCGGTTTACGCTGCAAAACCTGCCGGTTACAGTGCCCCTGACTGAGACGGTTGCGGCCAGAACGACAGGAACGATGCCATGAAGACCAAAACGATCCTTTGCATGCTGCCGCTTGTGGCCGGGCTTGCCGTGGCCTGCACCGAAATCGTCAACAGCATGCCCACCGCGCAGGAAGGACAGATCCTGTTCAATCAGAACTGCGCGCTGTGCCATGGCGAAAATGGTAATCTCGCCCAGCGTGAGACCACGCTTGAAGCGCCCGACCTGCGCAAGATCAACGCGCGCCATGACGGTGCGTTCCCGCGCGCTGCAGTGCTGTCGCAGATCGATGGCTACGGACGCGGCAAGGTCAGCGCCGAATACATGCCAGAATTCGGCGCCCTGCTGGAAGGCGAGCTGATTCCGGTTGAGGTCGAAGGCACCCTGACGCCGACACCGCGCCCGCTGGCCGCGCTGATGACCTATCTCGAAAGCATCCAGGCCGAAGGCTGAGCCGCAGCATATGCCTCAGCTACAGATGCCGCGCAGATCGGCGCCTTTCCAGGGCAGGTAGACGTCGCTCTGGCGGCTTTGCGGCAGGTCCGAAACCGGCATCACATCCTTCAGCATGGTATGCAGACGCTGGGTGCGGGCGCCCTGCGGCGCCAACGCGCGGCAACAGACGTATTCCTCGACGATGGCGCCTTGTTGTTCATAGCCATAGCTCAGGAAATCGGGGCTCTGGTCCAGCTCGAACAGATAGGGATCGGGGTTGCCGCGATGCTCGGCTGCGGCCCGCAGTGGGGTATATCCGGTGCGGGCCCGGTTCTGCCATTGCCAGACATGGGTCACCTCATGGGCCAGCAGCATCGCCTCCACCAGATACAGGCGCTCGGGGTAGGCGGGCAGGTAATTCTCGGTGTACCAGTCGCGGATATAATAGATCCGGTTGAACAGCGTCACCGCTGCGGGGGAGGATGTGACGATCTCGTCCTTCACTGGCGGCAGGATACGTTCGCGGCAGGCCACGCGCGGGCGCGGTTTGCGGCGGAAGGTGGTCGCCGCCACCGGCGCACCATCCATGATGCGTACCTTTTCCGGCTTCAGGTCGCTGCCGTGAATGTCCGACAGAAAGGCACGCTCCTGCTGCGTCAGCTCGCGCCCGCAGGAGGCGAGGATCAGGGCAATCAGGAAAAGACGCAGGATCATGAGGTCACGCTAGCGCAGCAAGGAAGGGCGGTATAGCCGTTTTGCGCCTCACCTCAGGCGGCAAAGAAGCTGGCGGTGGCGGTGGCGACCAGTTTGCCGCTGTCCTCTTCGCTCATCTCGGCGCGGGCAAAGACCAGCGCCTTGCCCGCCCGCACTACCTGCGCACGGCAGAGGATCGCGCTGCCCACCCCGGGGCGCAGGAATTGCGTGTGCAGATCGGTGGTTGCCAGCGGGCGCACGCCGCCCTGATGGGCAAAGGCCGCCAGGACCATCGAAGTATCGGCCAGCGCCGCCAACGCCTGCCCCGAGACGATCCCGCCCATGCGGGCAAGGTTCGGCGTCAGCGGCATGCGCAGGGTGGTCTGTTCCGGGCTGGCCTCGGTCACCGTCAGATCCAGCGCCTGCACCCAATCGGCAAAGCCTTCGGCCAGAACGGATTGCAGATCCGCGGGGGTCATGGTGGCGGTCATTTCTGTCTCCCTGTTTTGGCCGGAGGTTAGCCGCTGCCCCGCGCGAAAGCCACGGTGATTTCAGGCAGCCTAGGGAGGAGGGAAGTCAAGATGCACCGCTTGCCGGGTACCCCTTGGGGCGTGGCGCTTAGCGGCCCGGCCCGCGCCTGACCTTACATCCGGGAGTTCACGCCGGATCCCGAAGGGACAAACAGTCCGGGGGACTGTTTGAGGCGAGAACGGGCGGAGCCCTGCGCCGCGACAGCTACCCCAAGATACATCGCCAGCAAGGTGGCCCCATGGGACGTGGGGCATAGCGGCACGGCCCGCGCCTGACCTTACATCCGGGAGTTCACGCCGGATCCCGAAGGGGCAAACAGTCCGGGGGACTGTTTGAGGCAAGAACGGGCGGAGCCCCACGCTGCAACACCTGCCCCAAGATGCAGTGCCTGCAGGGTATCCCCTTGGGGCGTGGCGCGCAGCGGTACGGCCCGCGCCTGACCTTCCCCCCGGGAAGGCGCTTCACGCCTCCCCAAGGTCAGGCACGGGCCTATTGTGAGGAACGGATATTCCAATGCTCATTGTTTATTCGGATGGCAACCTTGGCCAGTTCGGTACACATTGAAAAAAGAGTGTTTGGTTTAACATTTTTTTTCTCGATTGCGGAAAGGGTCTTGCTCAGATCGCGCTCTGTAGGAGCAATGATGGTTCTTTCAGCAGTCAGTGCGTTTATTGCATTAACTCTCTTAACGAGAGCCACTGAATTACAGACTTGCGAAGGGCGCTCTGAAAACAACTGCTCGAAGGGCGGTTTTTCGGTGTCACCGAAAAGAAGAATGTCTTTTGCCAGAGGGAAAAAACACAGTATCCGAGTGCTCGGCAACGGTAATCCGCTACGCCACTTTCCGCGTTCTCGTTTTACAGAAAAGTATACTATGGGGTTATCGCTGCTTACCAGGCTGATTGGTGTGTCTAATCGAATGGTGCGGTAGGCGACGTCTTTCAGAGCATTCATGACGCCCAGGCCAAGATGTTTGCTAGACTGAAGTCCGATTTTGATCTTAGCATCAACGTCGCCTGATCGGGCTTGTTCTAGTAATTTTAAGCCGACATCATGCACGCCATAGGCTCTCAAAGCTGCATTATCTTTAGGAGAAAATTGCATTAAGAGATCACTCATCAATTGGCGCAACACAGGCGAGCGAATGACTTGCAAATTCATGAAAGCGATTGCGTGATTAATGCTATCTGTAGTTTGGACACCAGACCGCAGTTGCGCAATGGTTGCAGGATAGTCTGCCTCAAAATTGGAAAAGAAAGATTCTATGGTCTTTCTATCCAATCCTCCTGCCGGAGTGAGTGCCGTATTGAAATCTGTCCTGACCGCCACATTGATAGGTTGTGTGGTAAACGTTTTTCTCGTAAATTTGTCGTGGACCCAAACGCAGTTGCCTTCTTGAATGAAGTGCTTCTGATATGTCTCTGCAAGGATGTGATGTCGCTTGGGTTCACTCACACATCCAGCTCCTCCACGAACTTCGCGTTCTCCTGAATATACTGGAACCGCAGTTCGGGTTTCTTGCCCATCAGACGCTCCACCAGATCGCCGGTCTCTCCCGGTTCGTCCTCGTCAATCGTCACCCGGATCAATTTCCGGGTCTTGGGGTCCATCGTGGTCTCTTTCAGGTCCTTGGCATCCATTTCACCCAGACCCTTGAAGCGGGAAACATCGATCTTGCCTTTGCCGCCCAGACCCTTTTCCAGCCATTTGTCCCGCTCGGCCTCATCCAGGCAATAGACCCGTTTCGCGCCTTGCGTCAGGCGGAACAGGGGCGGGCAGGCGAGGTAGAGGTGACCGCCATCGATCAGTGGCCGCATCTGGGTGAAGAAGAAGGTCATCAGCAGCGATGCGATATGCGCGCCGTCGACATCCGCATCGGTCATGATGATGATCTTGTCATAGCGCAGATCATCGAGGTTGAACTTGGTGCCAAGGCCAACCCCCAGCGCCTCGCAAAGGTCACTGATTTCCTGGTTTGATCCCAGCTTGTTTGACGCCGCACCAAGGACGTTCAGGATTTTGCCCTTCAGCGGCAAGAGCGCCTGATATTCGCGGCTGCGCGCGCCCTTGCCCGAGCCACCGGCCGAGTCGCCCTCCACGATGAAGAGTTCGGTGCCGCGCCGGTCTTTTGACGTGCAATCGGTCAGCTTGCCCGGCAGGCGCAGCTTCTTGGTGGCGCTCTTGCGCTGGGTCTCCTTCTCCTGCTTGCGGCGCAGGCGTTCCTCGGCCCGCAGGATCAGGAAATCGAGGATGGCGCCCGCGGATTTGGTATCGGCGGCCAACCAGTTGTCAAAGTGGTCGCGGACCGAGTTTTCCACCATCTTGCTGGCGCTTTCGGTCGACAGGCGGTCCTTGGTCTGGCCGACGAATGCGGGGTCCGCGATAAAGCAGGAAACCAGCGCGCAGCCCCCGGTCATCAGATCTTCGCGCGAGATTTGCGTGGCCTTCTTGTTGCCGACCAGCTCGCCATAGGCCTTGATGCCCTTCAGGATCGCGGCCCAGAAACCGGCGACATGGGTGCCGCCTTCGGGGGTGGGGACGGTGTTACAGTAGCTCTGGATGAAGCCGTCGCGGGCAGGCGTCCAGTTGATCGCCCATTCCACATAGCCCGGCTCACCGAATTTTTCGCGGAACTCCACCTTGCCGCCAAAGGGCGCATCGGCATAGGTCGTGGCCTTGCCCAGCACCTCGGAGAGGTAATCCCTGAGCCCGCCGGGGAAGTGGAAGGTCGCCTCGGTCGGGGTTTCGCCGTCGTCGATGGCGGATTTCCAGCGGATTTCCACGCCCGAGAAGAGGTAGGCCTTGGAGCGCACCAGCGTCATCAGCCGCTTGGGCTTGAAGCGGTGCGAGCCAAAGATCTGCTCATCCGCGTGGAAGGTGACCGATGTGCCGCGCCGGTTGGGGGCCGCGCCGACCTTTTCCACCGGCCCCTGCGGAATCCCGCGGGAGAAGCGCTGTTCGAACAGTTCCTTGTTCTTGGCCACCTGCACGACCATCAGATCAGACAGGGCGTTCACCACCGAGGAGCCAACCCCGTGCAGGCCGCCCGAGGTCTGATAGGCCTTGCCCGAGAATTTGCCGCCCGCGTGCAGGGTACAGAGGATCACCTCAAGCGCGGATTTGTCGGGAAACTTGGGGTGCGGGTCGATCGGGATGCCGCGGCCGTTGTCACGGATGGTAACCGAGTAATCGGCGTGCAACTCCACCTCGATCCGGTTGGCATGGCCGGCGACGGCCTCGTCCATCGAGTTGTCGAGGATCTCGGCCACCATGTGGTGCAGCGCGCGTTCGTCAGTGCCGCCGATATACATGCCGGGCCGCTGGCGGACGGGTTCAAGCCCCTCCAGAACCTCGATCGAGGAGGCGTCATAGGTTTCGGCGTCAGGCGTGCTCAGGAGATCGTTGGGCATCTGTTTCGGGCTGCTCTTGGTTGCTTTTGGTTAAGGGGCATTATGGCAGGTGTCAGCGCCGCGGGGAAGAGGGCGACGGGGCCTGTGGATAACCCTGCGGCGCTGTGCCATGTAAGGAGGCAAATCGCGCGAGAGAGGGAACGGGCATGAGCAAGGGTGATGGGCTGGACCCAAAGGACTGGACCGCATTCTGTGCCGAGGCGCACCGGATGCTGGAGGCATCGCTGGACCAACTGGAACAGATCCGTGACCGTCCCTGGCAACCGGTTCCCGAAGATCTGCCTGCGCGCTATCGGATCGGGCAGGGCGGTGATCTGGTGGGACGGATCGAGCAGGATGTATTGCCCCATCATGGTGGCAATGTGCATCCCCGGTTCTGGGGCTGGGTGCAGGGCTCTGGGCTGGCCTCCGATTTGATCGCGGGCATGGCGGGCGCGGTGGTCAATGCCAATGTCGGCGGGCGCGATCACGGCGCGGTCTATATGGAGCGCGCTGTGATCGACTGGACCCGCCGCCGGATGGGGATGCCAGAGGGCGCCAGTGGCGTTCTGACCACGGGCACGTCGCAGGCAACGGTGATTGCCTTTCAGGCCGCGCGGGTGCGGGCCTTGCCCGAGGTGCGGCAGACAGGGCAGGGCGCGGTGCGGCTCACGGCCTATGCAGGCGTCGGGGTGCATAATGCGACCCGCAAGGCGCTGGAGCTGATCGGGGTTGGCGCGGAGAACCTGCGGCAGGTGCCACTGGTGGACGGGCAGATGGACCCCGCGGCGCTGGCCGACATGATCGCGGCGGACCGGGAAGCAGGTGCGGTGCCCTTCCTTCTTGTCGGGACTGCTGGCTCTGTGGATCTGGGCCTGTTCGACGATCTCGAATCCCTTGCGGATCTGGCAGTGGATCACGGGCTGTGGCTGCATGTGGACGGGGCCTTTGGCGCCTGGACGCGCATCGCGGCAGAGCCATGGCGCGGCCTGAGCAACGGGATCGGGCGGGCCGACAGTATAGCGCTCGATTTCCATAAATGGATGTATGTGGGCTATGACTGCGGTCTGGTTTTGATCGCGGATGAGGCCGCCCATCGCGCCGCCTTTGCCGCCCGCCCAGCCTATCTGGAAGGCGGTGAACGCGGGTTGGCAGGCGGCGATCCGTGGTTCTGCGACTATGGCATCGATCTGTCACGCGGCAATCGGGGCCTCAAGGTCTGGTGCGCGCTGGAAATGCATGGTGAAGAGGCGCTTGCTGCAGCGATCACCGACAACTGCCGACTTGCGGCTCTGATGGCCGATGAGGTCGAGAAACAGCCGCGCATGGCGCTGGGCGCTGCGGTGGTGTCGAACGTCTGCGTCTTCACCGCGCGGAAGGATCTGCCTGCTGCGGAGCAAACGCGGCTTAATACTGCAATCGCCCAGGACCTGCAGGAAAGCGGCGAAGCGGTATTTTCCACCACACGCATGGGGGACCGGGTCCTGCTGCGCGCCGCGCTGACGAACCACCGCACGCGGGACGAGGATATCACTGCGGCCATTGCCGCGGTGGCGCGCCGGGCAGAACTGTCCGATTTGTGATCACTTCGTTTCGGCTTTGCCTCTTTCCCCGGCGCTGCGGTTGGTTAAGCTGCCGCAAAGCAAGAGGAGAGTGCATATGGCGTGGATCAGAACCGTCCCCTTTGACGAGGCCACCGGGAAGCTGAAGAAACTTTATGATCGGGTGACCGGGCCGGGCGGCAATGTCGATAACATCATGATGGTGCACAGCCTGCGCCCGCATTCGATGGAAGGGCATATGGCGATCTACAAGAACGTCCTGCACCATACCGGCAATACCATTCCCAAGTGGTTCTTGGAGGTGCTTGGCGTCTGGGTTTCTTCTCTGAATGACTGTGCCTATTGCGTGGAGCATCACTTTGCCGGGCTGCAGCGCCTGTTGCAGGACGAAGAACGCGGTCTGGCTATCCGGGCTGCGATCGAGGCGCGCGATCCCGAGGCGGCACCGCTGGAGCCTGCGCAGAAGGTTGCGATGGGCTATGCGCGCAAGCTGACCGAGGCGCCTGCGAGTGTTGAGCAATCCGACATTCAGGCGATGCGCAATGCCGGGTTTGACGATGGGGAGATCCTCGAAATCAATCAGGTCACAGCCTATTTTTCCTACGCCAACCGGACCGTTCTGGGGCTTGGCTGCTCGACCGATGGCGATGTGCTGGGCCTCAGCCCCAACAATTCGGAAGATCCGAACGACTGGGGGCACAAGTAAGCCGCGACAAGACGCAAGACAGATGCGCCTGCGATCCAGTCCCGCGTCAGACGCTCTGCTCTGACCATGTCAGGATCGCATGGCTCATCTCATCGGGTCTTTGATGGTGCAGCCAGTGATCGCAGCCCTTCAGGGTGATGCGTGTCAGGTTGGGGGCGAAATCCTCAAGCCCCTCGGTCGCTTCCGGCAAAAGGGCGCTGTCATCCGCGCCCCAGATCAGCAGATGCGGCTGGGGAACCTGCAACCGGTTCAGCGGCAGGTCCGGCATTGGGATCGGGCTGCCGGGCTGGGCCAGTTGCAAGGGCGAGGCCCGGTACCAGTTCACCATGCCGCGAAGGCGGCCGGGGCGGGACCATTCCACCTTGTAGACCTTCAGCCGTTCACCGCTGAGCCAGCTCATATCCATCGGGGCACCAAACAGCGCTAGCAGCTTTTCGAAATCATTGGCCATTAGATCTGCCTCCGATCCGTCGCGCCGCAGGTCGGCGATTATACTGCGAGGCGGCGGCCTGTGGTCCACCGGCAGCCAGCGCCCGCTGGAAGGGCACCGGGTGCACACCATTGGCGATGATCAGTCGAGACACCAGATTGGGTCGGAACATCGCCAGACCATAGGCCACTGCTGCACCCCAGTCGTGTCCCAGCACGGTGACCGGGGCGCCGGACGAAGGGATCAGATCCGCCATGTCGGCAACCAATCTGGAAGTGGCATAGTCGCCTACGTCCTGCGGCGCCCAGCTTTGGCCATATCCGCGCTGATCCGGTGCGATGCAGTAAAACCTGTGGCACAGGCGTTCGGCCAGTTCCTGCCAGGCGCCGCCATATTCGGGAAACCCGTGCAGCATCAGCAGTGGCGGCAGGGCAGGGTCGCCCCAGCGGCGGACGAAAAAGGCTTTGCCGTTCAGTGTCTCGAAACCTGCCTGCATGCTGAAATCCTCCGCGCTATCAAGAACAGGCTGATGCCAGACCGCACAGGGCGCAACGATTTCGTCACGTGACAGCCAATTTGCGCCGGTCCTTTGATACAGGTCAGCGCGCTCGCGTAGCAAAGCCGGTAAGCTGGCGGCAAATGTGATTGTAAGGAGTTCCATATGTCCACACCCCCCGCACAGCCAGTTCCCGCAGGGCCAGCCGCCGCGAACACCAGCACCCCCCAGCCAAGCGCTACGCCGCGCCCGCCCGCGCCTGAGGAAATCCGCCGCGCCTTTGAAAGCGGCAAGTACCCCTATGCCCGCAAAATGGCCCGCAAAGCCTATGAAGAAGAGAAGGCAAAGCTGCAGGCGGAGCTTCTGAAGGTTCAGCACTGGGCGCTGGAGACCGGGGAAAAGTTCGTCATGCTGTTCGAAGGGCGTGATGCGGCGGGCAAGGGCGGCACGATCAAACGTTTTACCGAGCACCTGAACCCCCGCCATGCACGCGTCGTGGCGCTGAACAAGCCGACCGACGAAGAGCGCGGGCAATGGTATTTCCAACGCTACCTGCAACACCTGCCCACCAGCGGCGAGATCGTGCTTTATGACCGCTCCTGGTACAATCGCGCCGGGGTCGAGCGGGTGATGGGCTTTTGCGAGCCGAGCGAATATCTGGAGTTCATGCGCCAAACACCGGATCTGGAACAGATGCTGGTGCGCTCGGGTATCCGGCTATACAAGTACTGGTTCTCGGTGACGCAGGACGAACAGCTGCGCCGGTTCAAATCGCGCGAGACTGACCCGCTGAAACAGTGGAAGCTGTCACCGATCGACAAGGCCTCGCTGGACAAATGGGATGACTATACCGAGGCGAAAGAGGCGATGTTCTTTTACACCGACACCGCAGATGCGCCGTGGACGGTGGTGAAATCCAACTGCAAGAAACGGGCGCGGCTGAACTGCATGCGCCATTTCCTCAGCACGCTGGATTATCCTGGAAAGGACCCTGAAATCGCCACGGCGCCGGATCCGCTGATCATCGGTCAGGCACATCATGTGATCCACCGCTCGGACCATATTCTAGGGAAGGCGCTGCACCCCAATTCCCGGCTGCGCTGACCTTTGCCGATCCACCTTGGCGCGGCGGGATGCCGTCTTGTTGGGGGCGGGGCTTGCGGCTAAACCAAAGGACATGAAAACGCTGCAAAAACGCCTTGCAGGGCCGGTCTTTGCCACCTGCGCCGCTCTTGCGCCTGCTGCTGTGCAGGCGCATCCGCATATCTTTGTGGATACCGGTTTGGCGGTGCAGATTGGCGCGGGCGGAGCGCTTGAGGCGGTCGAGGTCACTTGGGCCTACGACGAATTCTATTCGCTGCTGATTTTCGAGGATCTGGGGCTGGACCCGGATGCGGACGGCGTCCTGACCGATGATGAGCTGGCACGTCTCAAGGGCTTTGATCTCAAGTGGAGCGCAGGCTATGCCGGGGACACCTACCTGACCCGGAACGAGGCGCCGCTGGCCCTGACGGCGCCAGAACACCTGTCGACCGAAGTGGTGGACGGGCGGATCACCACCCGCCACCGGCGCGGGCTGAAGGCGCCGGTCCCGGCGGAGGCCGTTGTGATCCGGGCCTATGATCCCACTTACTACACGGCCTATACGGTCAACCAGGGCGTCTCGGTCGGGGCAGGGTGTCGGGCCGAAATCACCGAACCGGATCTCGACCGTGCATACACGCTGGTCGAAGAGCTGCTGTATGCCATGCCTGCTGATCAGGCCGAGGCCGCCTATCCGGAGGTCGGAGAGGCCTTTGCCGATACGGTCCGTCTGATCTGCGGAGACTGAGATGCGAGTCCTTACAGCACTCGCCGCACTCGCGGTCCTTGTCATTGCAATCTGGCTTTGGGGGTTTGGCGGCGCGCAGGATGTGGCGCGCTGGGCGGTTTCTGGCCAGCGCGAGGCGCAATCGGCGCTGGCGCGGGGCCTGCGGGCGCTGAAGGCCGGTCAACCGGGTGCGCTGATCTCGCTTTTGTCACTCTGTTTCGCATACGGGTTCTTTCACGCAGCAGGGCCGGGGCACGGGAAGCTGGTGATCGGCGGCTACGGTATGGACCGCTCGGTGGCCATGGGGCGGTTGGCGGCGCTGGCGGTGGCCTCCTCGCTGGCGCAGGCGGCGACGGCGGTTGTGCTGGTCGCAGGCGGCCTGACCGTGATGGACTGGGGCCGGGAGCGCATGACCAGCATCGCAGAGGAGGTCCTGGCGCCGCTGTCCTATGGTCTGATCGCGCTGGTGGGCGTGTACCTGTTCCAGCGCGGGACGCGCCGCCTGCTGCGCCTGCGCCAAAGTCCTTCTGCTGCGAAGGTGGATGGGCTGGTCGCGGCCTGTGACCACGGCCATATGCACAGCCACGACCATGATCACGATCATTCAGCAGATGCCTGCCCAAGCTGCGGTCACCGGCATGGCCCGACGTTGGAAGAGGCGGCACAGGTTCACGGGCTGCGCGATGCGCTGGCGATTATCGGCGCGGTGGCGCTGCGTCCCTGTACCGGTGCGGTGTTCCTTCTCTTGGTGACATGGCGCATGGATGTGCTGCCCGCGGGGATCGCCGGTGCCTTTGCCATGGGGCTTGGCACGGCCAGTGTGACTGTGGCGGTGGCCATTGCCTCGGTCAGCCTGCGACAGGGTGCACTGGACCGGATGCAGGGGCGCCGCGCGCTGGCTCTGGCGGCGGGGCTTGAATTGCTGGCCGGAGGGGTAATCGCGCTTCTGGCAGTTCAGATCATGTTGCGGGCGATCTGATCTGTCGTTCTGATCAGCCCCGCCAGCCGGTTGCTCCGGCAGCGGGGCTTGGCTGTCTAAGTGACTATTCGCCCTTTGGCAGGGTTTCAAAGGTCAGCCCCTGCGCGGTGCGCGGCGCAAAGCCTTTCCAATAGGTATGACCGGGGCCTTCCTTGCCCGCATCGTCCGTGTCGACGACGCCATCCGCCGCGCGCGGGATCAGCTCCAGATACGCGGCTTTGTCCTCGGCGCCTTTCAAGTGCAGATCCATGAAGGCCGTGGCGAAATGCTGTGCGATATTGTTCATCCGGTTGGTGTCCCAGACCGCATCCGCATAGTGTTCAAACGGCACAAAATCGAGTGTTTCCACCGGTTGCCAGCTTTCGATCGGGGCGGGCATCGGGGCGGCGGCATTGTGGTTGGCTGCCTCAAAGGTCAGAAGATGCCGGTCGGTGTTGACCATGCCTTCGAAGATCTGTCGCATGGCGGGGTATTTCGACACATCATCGGCGCTGCCCGCCATCATCATCACTGGCTTTTCCACGCCTGCTAGCCCGGTGGCATCCCAGAACCCGGTGTTCATGCCCCAGGGACCGATGGAGATCACCGCCTTGACCCGCTCGTCCACCAGCGCCTTGTGGCTGTCCGATCCGGCCAGGTGCCGCGACAGCAGCCCGGCGGGCGTGCCCCAGCTGTATTCGGTCGAGGCTTGGGTGACGCCCGCCCCGGCAAAGATCAGGGCGCCATAGCCCCCCATGGAATAGCCGATCACCCCAGTCTGCGAGACATCGGTGATGGCGCCCAGCGGTCCATCAAGCGCGGCCATCTGATCGATAACGAACCTCTGGTCGATGGGGCGGTTCAGCAGGGTCGAGCCAAAGGCCGCCTGATCGGAGTAAGTGCTGTCGGTATGGTCGATGGAGACGGTCACATAGCCTTTGGAGGCCAGGTTTTCGCCCAGATGCGACAGTAGGAAGCGGTTGCCGGGATAGCCGTGAGAGATCACCACCAGCGGATAGCGGGCGCCGGTTGCGGGCTCTGCCGCGCGGGCGGCACGGCCCTGCAACGTGACTTCGGTCGCACCATCACGCAGGACGGTGCGATAGCTGCCGCCAGGTTCGGTGCCGGGCGCGGCCGGATACCAGACTTCGACTGTCAGAGGGCGGTCATAGATCGGCTGACTGTCGGCCGTTGTATTGAGGATGTCGTGTTGTCCAGGGTGGGTGAAGGTCAGCGTCTGTACCCCGATCGGATGGGGTCCAAAGGCCGCCAGTTCGGGCGCATCGGGGCGGATCCGGTCAATCCGGTTTTCGGCCACTGCCGCCGTGCCCGCAGCCAGTCCCGCCGCAAGTCCGATCGCTGCAATCTGTTCGCGCATAATGCTCTCCTGTTGAAACCAATGGCCCCACGGTAGCCCGTGGTCACGACATGTGTAGCGGATGTTGTGCAATTTCCGCGTGACACTGCGTCATTCGGGTTTGGCAGTGTTGGACTGGCAGCCAGGGAGGAACGTTTCAAGATGAGACGCAACCTCTTGCCAGAGGCGGCGGGCGGCCCTAATGCGAGAGCATGGAAACTGTGATGACATATCGTGCACACGCCCGGGCCGTGGCGGTTCTGGGCCTGCCCCTGATCGGCGGCCATGTGGCCCAGTTCGCGATCAACATGACCGATACCATAATGCTGGGTTGGTATGGCGTCGATGAACTGGCGGCGGTGACGCTGGCCGGATCCTGTTTCTTTGTCTTTTTCATGCTGGGGGCCGGCTTTGCCTTTGCCGTGATGCCGCTGGTGGCGGCCGCAGCAGGCGCGGGGGAAGAGCGCCAGATCCGACGCTCCACCCGCATGGGGCTGTGGCTGTCGCTGGCCTACGGCGTTCTGGCAATGCCGGTGCTGTGGTATTCCGAGCCGCTGTTGTTGATGCTGGGGCAGAAACCGGGGGTGGCGGCGGATGCCTCGGCCTATCTGCGCATTGCAGGCTGGGGGCTGTTCCCGGCGCTCCTGGTGATGGTGCTGAAATCCTATCTGGCGGCGCTGGAGCGCACGCAGGTCGTGCTTTGGGTTACGGTGCTGGCGGCTCTTGTCAATGCCGTGGTGAACTACGCGCTGATCTTTGGCCACTGGGGCGCGCCAGAGCTGGGCATTACGGGTGCGGCGATTGCCTCGGTGCTGACGCAGCTTGTGTCGCTGGTGGCAGTGCTTGCATACGCCCTGAAGGCGTTGGCCGAGCACGAGCTGATGCGTAATTTTCACCGCCCCGACTGGGAGATGTTGCGAGAGGTCTTCCGCCTTGGCGTGCCGATCGGGCTGACCAATCTCAGTGAGATCAGCCTGTTCACCGCCTCTGCGATGATGATGGGCTGGCTGGGCACGGCCACCTTGGCGGCGCATGGGATTGCGATCACGCTGTCGGGCCTCACCTTCATGGTGCACCTCGGTCTCAGCAATGCGGCGACGATCCGGTCCGGTAACGCCTATGGGCGCCGCGACTGGCCACATATGGCGCGTGGGGCGAAGGTGGTCATCGCCCTGTCGCTGGCCATGTCGGTTGCAACGATCGTGCTGTTCCTGACCGCGCCGGATCCGCTGATTTCGCTGTTTCTGGGCACCGAGGATCCGGACAAGCCGCAAATCCTGCTTATCGGGGCCGGGCTGTTGGCCGCGGCGGCGCTGTTTCAGCTGATGGATGGTATGCAGGTGGTGGTTCTGGGGCTGTTGCGCGGGGTGCAGGACACCGGCGTTCCGATGGTGATCGCCGCGCTCAGTTATTGGGTGGTCGGCATCCCGGCCTCCTACCTGTTCGGCTTTACCTTTGGCTGGGGGGGTGTCGGGGTCTGGTACGGGCTGGCGCTGGGGCTCAGCTGTGCCGGGTTCTTCCTGCTAATCCGGTTCTGGCGTCAGGCCGCCCATAGGGTACCTGCCGCCGCGATCTGATCAGGGCCACGGGAAACGGCGACGGGCCGGTTTAGTCCTTGCGAGATTTCATCAGCTGGTCGGCCTTCTTGCGCACCAGAACCGAGCGCAGGTCGTGCATCGCCATTAACAATGCATCCGAGACTTCATCCAGCTGTTCGTCGGTGGCCTTGCTTTGCACCCAATGGGCGGTGAGGTTCAAATGGTCCACCGCCCGGTGAATGTCATCAATGTCCCGCCGCGCCAGCGTGGCGATGCGGTCTGCCATCCAGGTCTCGATCGCCTCCATGTCGCGGGCGGAAAGCTGGCGGTCCCCATGCGGGCGGATCTCGCCATTGCGTGTGTTCACAACGGCGATCTGATCCATGTCGATCCGGCGCTGGCGGTTCTCCGTATCCACACGGAACACAAAGGCCCCGTTTTCGCGGACACGGAAGTAATACTCGGGCAGCGCAGCGGACATAGGCGGTCTCTCCGGTTCAGCTGAGGGTGTCGCAGAAGCTTTTGATGCGGCGGCAGGCCTCTACCAACGCTTCGTCCGAGGTGGCGTAGCTGATGCGGAAATTCGGCGACAGACCGAATGCCGCGCCAAAGACCACGGCCACATCCTGCTCTTCCAGGAGCGCGGTGGCGAAGGCTTCGTCATCGCTGATGACGGTGCCCTTGGGCGTGCTCTTGCCAATCAGTCCGGCGATGGAGGGGTAGACGTAGAAGGCCCCTTCCGGGGTTGGGCAGGTGATCCCGTCGATATCATTCAGCGCAGCCACCACCAGATCGCGGCGGCGTTTGAAGGCGACGTTGTTTTCGGCAATGAAATCCTGCGAACCGTTCAGCGCC
The DNA here is from genome assembly GCF_001678945.1 of Phaeobacter gallaeciensis. Classification (NCBI taxonomy): domain Bacteria; kingdom Pseudomonadati; phylum Pseudomonadota; class Alphaproteobacteria; order Rhodobacterales; family Roseobacteraceae; genus Phaeobacter; species Phaeobacter gallaeciensis. The sequence continues at coordinate 715,048 of NZ_CP015124.1, read as the reverse complement.
TCGACGGCGGCCCATTGACTGATCGAGCAGGGGTTCGAGGTCGATTGCGACTGCACCTTGCGCATGGCGGCGATCAGATGCTCAGGCCCCGCCGCATAGCCAATGCGCCAGCCGGTCATGGCATAGGCCTTGGACACGCCGTTGCAGGTGAGGGTCCGCTCGTAAAGGCCCGGCTCCACCTCGGCTGGGGTGCAGAATTCGAACCCGTCAAAGACCAGGTGTTCATACATGTCGTCGGTCATCACCCAGACGTGCGGGTGGCGCATCAGAACATCGGTCAGCGCTTTCAGTTCGGCCCGGTTGTAGCCCGCACCGCTGGGATTGGAGGGCGAATTGAAGATGAACCACTTGGTGTTCGGGGTGATCGCGGCTTCGAGCTGCTCGGGCGTCAGTTTGAAATCGCTTTCCAGCGAGGCTTCGAGCGGGACCGGGGTTCCGCCAGCCAGCAGCACCATGTCGGGATAGCTGACCCAGTAAGGCGCCGGGATGATCACTTCGTCGCCCGGGTTCAGCGTCGCCATCAGCGCATTATAAAGCGTCTGTTTGCCGCCGGTGCCGACCGAGACCTGTTTCGGGGTGTAGTCCAGCCCGTGATCGCGTTTCATCTTGGCGCAGATCGCCTGTTTCAGTTCGGGAATGCCATCGGGGGCGGTGTATTTCGTCTTGCCTGCCGCGATGGCAGCGACGGCGGCGTCCTTGATGTTCTGGGGCGTGTCGAAATCCGGCTCACCGGCGCTCAGACCGATCACATCGCGCCCCTGCGCCTTCAGCTCGGCGGCAAGGGTGCTGATGGCGATCGAGGGTGACGGTTTTACGCGAGAAAGTGTTGCTGACAGAAAAGACATGGCGGAGTGGCCCCGGTTTGTATGTTGCTGTTAACTGTCATAGGGTGCGGCCAAATCGCGATCAAGCGGCATTGGCGCGTTCAATTAAGGGAGAGCCATAATGGCTAACGATACTACAGACTGGTTCGGACCGGAGGCCGCGACGTTCGGCGATCGTGTGGCAGCTGCAAGAGAGGCTGCAGGCATGAGCCAGGGTCAGCTGTCGCGACGTCTGGGCGTCAAGAAAAGCACCCTGTCGGGCTGGGAACAGGACCTGTCCGAGCCGCGCGCCAATAAACTGTCGATGATGTCCGGCTTGCTGAACGTGTCGATGACTTGGCTGCTGACGGGCGAAGGCGACGGCATGCCCGAGCCGGGCGAGCTGGAACTGGAAGCTGGCGATTTCTCTTCCGTGCTGAGCGAGCTGCGCGAGTTGCGCGCCGAGCTGCGCGCCGGTTCGGACCGCGCTGCGCGTCTGGAAAAGAAACTGCGGAACCTGCTACAAAACGCAGCACAATAAGACGAGAGCGACTCACATGAGCGGACAGACCCCTGGGGCAGAAACACGCGAAAACCGGCTGAAGCGTTTGCAGATGCGGTCGATGCGGCGTGGAATCAAAGAGATGGATATTCTTCTGTCCGCTTATGCTGAGGCCAACCTTGCGGCCATGTCAGAGGCGGATCTCGACCTCTATGACCGGCTGCTTCATGAAAATGATCAGGATTTATATCAATGGGTTACGGGGCAGGTCTCGGCGCCCGAAGCGTTTTCTGAGCTGGTTCAACACATTGCGCAAACCTATCAATAATCATAAAAATTCAGCTTAACTGATTTTTCGGAAATTGTAGGCATTCTGTCTCTCAGCAAATTCGAGTCGGAGATGCGAATGAGTATGGAATTGCCAATTGGCCAGCAGGACCGAAAAGGGTTCATGACTGGCTACCTTGAAGCACTGGCGCTGGTAGAACGTCTGCACCGGTTGTTGCTGGATGTGATCAAGGATGAATTTGAACGCGTAGGCGTTCTGGAAATCAACGCCGTCCAGGCGCTATTGCTGTTCAACATCGGCGACAATGAAGTCACCGCTGGCGAACTGAAGACGCGTGGCTACTATCAAGGTAGCAACGTCAGCTACAACCTGAAAAAGCTGGTCGACATGGGATACATGCATCACCAGCGCTGCGAAATCGACCGCCGGTCGGTGCGTGTGCGTCTGACGCCGCGTGGCCGGGAAATCCGCGATATCGTGGCTGGGCTGTTCTCGCGTCACGCAGAAGGCCTGGAAGGCAAAGGTGTCATCAGCGGAGAGGGTATTGCAGACATTACCGCCTCGCTGAAACGTGTGGAGCGCTACTGGTCTGACCAGATCCGCTACATCTACTGATTTGGTGCTGGACCGTTTGGTCCAAAGCCGCTGCCATGCAGCCAGAAAGGCTGCTCGATCTACCTGTTAAGAAGACCCTAGTACGGCTGTAAAACGCAGCCAAAACCCCGACTTGAAGAATTCAAGAGTGAACCGTTTGCGACCTACAGGAGCTCAGCCGCGAGGGTGAGTGTCGCACAGGCAAGAATGCCTCAACAGATCAATACATGGCCCCAAAGGGAAACGGTGTTTAGCCAGCAAAGATCAAGGCCCCGACAGACCGAACACGGCAGGGGGCGTATAGAGGTACACGCGCTGCCCGCAGATCACCGCGGCGCTGAGCGACAATAAAGGCGACAAAAACAGAAAAAGGCGGCCCCGGGAACGGGGCCGCCTTTTTCACGTGTTCTGTTCTGGTGTCCTGTAGTGGACCCTGCCGGGGCCGCGCCCGGCGGCGGGTTTACCAGTGGCCGGAGCTTTCCATGCTGGCCCAGGGCTCTGCCGGTTCCAGAGCTTCACCGTTCTGCAGCAGCTCGACCGAGATATTGTCGGGGGAGCGCACAAAGGCCATGCGCCCGTCGCGCGGCGGGCGGTTGATGGTGACGCCATTGTCCATCAGGTGCTGGCACATCTCGTAAATGTTATCGACGCCATAGGCGAGATGGCCGAAATGGCGGCTGTCGCTGGGCAGTCCGTCGTCGCCATCCCAGTTGTAGGTCAGCTCGATCGGGGCATCTTCCTGACCCGGAGGCGCGAGGAAGATGAGAGAGAACCGGCCTTGCTCACTGTCATAGCGGCGCGTCTCTACAAGGCCCAGAAGCTTGTAAAAGGCCATGGATTTCTCAAGGTCCTTAACGCGGACCATAGTGTGCAAATAGGTAAGGGGCATGTGATTTTCCCTGATCTGATCACGTTCGGGCCGACAGTAACCTTCAGGTCCGGAAAGTCGAGGGGGCCAGCGTCAGAAAGCCGACTGAATGCCGAAGTTCACGCCGAAGCGATGCGATTCATAGAGGCCGATATTGCTGTCGAGCTTGGATGCTGAAATGCTGACCGTCGGGTTGAAACCGTAGTAATCAATCTTGTTGAAGGTGAGCGAGACATCTGCCTGGTAGCGGTCATCGTGGCGCCCGTCCGGGCTGTGCGGGGAGACGTCATAATCCCGGATCCGCCCCCAAAGACCGAATTGCGCCGTCGCGCCGAGGATCGGCTTGCCCAGCGTCAGCTGGGTGCGCAGGCCGACCTCCTCAAATTCGTCGGGGGCATAGTTTGACGTTGCCCCGGCCAGAGACAGGTTGGTCCAGAGCGTTGCGCCAGAGGGCAGCTTGAAGCTGTAGGAAAGATCTGCGCGCCAGGTGTCCTGGTCGCTGGTCGCGACACCGTCCTGAATTTCATGCGACAGGCGCGCGTTGATCCGGCGGCCGCGGTCCAGCTTGTAGCTTTGCCCGGCAGAAAGGCGCAGGAAGCGGGCGTATTCCTCGCCGCCATACCAGCTTTGCCCCAGATCCGCGGCCAGGCGGAATTCGCCCCTACGGTCCAGATTGATGCCACGCAATCCATAGCCCATCTGATAGGTGGCAAAGGCAAAGTCGTTGCCCTCGGCGCCGGGCGCCTGCGCCTTGGCTTCGGAAGAGAGGGTATAGCTACGCGCATCCAATGAGAAGGCGAGGTCATGAGCCCGGGTTTCGGTTTCGTGAAACCGGTATCGGGAGCGCAGGCCTACTGCGTATTCGATTCCAGAGAGCGCCATCTGGGTGCCGCCCAGCTCGAACTCCACGGGTTGGCCCAGAAGCACCTCTGCCAGCTCGTAATTCAGGAACGAGGACCGCTCGGAGGAGCCGTTGTTGATGTTGGATTCGGGAGAAACCGAAAAGGAAAACCGATGCAGCCAGGGGGTGCTGGCGCGCAGGTACCGGAAATCGCGCACTGCGCGGCGCTCCAGCTGTTCGTCCGGGGCATGTTCCACGGCGCGGCGCAGCCAGAATTGCGCCATGGTGCGTTGTCCGCCCGAGGAAAGCGCTTGCGCCATGATCAGGGCGGCTGCGTATCGGTCGCTGTCGGTCTCGGCCAGTGACCAGGCTTGTTTGGCTGTTTTTCGTGCGGTGGGATAGTCGCCGAGATCCCGCGCCGCCCGCGATTTGATGAGGAGCGCGGTGCGGTCCTCTGGGTCGCGTGAGATCAGCGCCTCGGCCAGGGCCAAAGCCTGTTTTGGATTGCTGACCTTCAAGAGCTGCGTCGCCGCAGCGCGCATCTGAGCCGGGGTCAGCACCGTTTCACCCGAAGGCGCAGCCGTGGTCACGGCCCCGAACGAAGCCGGAACCGTCGCGCAGAGCAGGACCAGTGCAGCCCTGCCCAGACCCTGGCTGAGCGGCTGAACGCGAGGCATCACAGGCTCAGTTATTGTAGACGATGAAGCCACCCGTCTCGCGGACGGAATTTGCAGCTGGGTCAAGCGAGTTTTCCAGCACCACGACACCTACGATTTCCTCGGCATTGTCGCCCGAGACCACCGCGTAGTAATTGCCGGTTTCATAGGTTTGGGCCGTGCCGTTGGCATCGACATAGGTGCTTTGCAGGGTGCCTATGATTTCGCCGTTGTCATCCAGATTGTTCGGGCCGACATCAAAGACGGCAACCGGAATACTGGACAGGGTCAGGTTATTGTCGACGTTGATCCGGTTGATCACGTCATTGGTGATGTCATTGCCGGCAGTGTCGTAGATGGTCCGGTTGGTCAGGCTGCCCCTCACCGCATCGCCGCGCCCGCCGGTCGCCGGGTTGAAGTCGTCAAAGTCGATAGCGATCTGCACGTCGGCGGTGGTGTACTCCAATCCCGCGGCGCCGTTGTAGTCCCGTAGGCCGGCCAGGGAACCGTTGTACTGGGCCTGTCCGCTGCTGGGCAGGGTGACGGAGTTATCGCGCTGATAGACGAAGCCGCCAAAGCCATAATCGGCATAGGCGCCTGTGCGGACAATGGCGAATTTGCTGTTGCCCGATGTGCTGACGCCGTAGATCGCCCGGTGGGTGAACTGGTTGATTGGCTCGTTGTCGGTGATGTCGCTGTACTGGGCGTCGGCTTCGTAGACTGCAAAGGGACCAAGGCTGCTGACGGCGGTGCCGCGGGCATAGGTGCCGTCCCCGTCAAAGGCGAGGTTGTCCACCGAGAACGTATCGTTGTTGCTGTCATAGCTGATTTCGGTGGCGTAGCCATTGCCGATATAGGCGTCTTCGGTGCTGGTACCTTCGCGGCGGAAGATGGAGGTGTCGGGGGTCGGGGAGGGGGTCCCCGGCGGGCGGCCGTCCCCGTCGATACCGGTATCTGTTCCGGTGTCGGTGCCAGTGTCGCCGCCGTTATCAGTCGTGTCTTCGGTGAACGGATTCCCGTTGCCGCACGCCGATAGCGCAAGCGCCGCAATAAATGCGCCAGTAATCTTATTCATGATGTGCCTGCCTCTGCTCGAACTTCTGGGCGGTTTTTTCTCACAATTTGCCGCAGCTCCCCAAAAGTCAACGGATTTGCGGGATGGGGAAAACTTTGTCGGCGGGGCTGGCCTGAATGCCATAGTTCGTCTTCGGGGTGTTGGCAGCAGGCGCTGGGGCGCAAGGCCTTGGCGCGAGCCGGTGCAACGGGTATGACCAAAGGCGAAACAGCCCGGCAACCGGGCGCGGCCGGGGAGGGGACGACCTTTGCAGCAATATCACGACGCCTTGCGCCACATTCTGGAGAATGGCACCCGCAGCAGTGACCGCACCGGGACCGGGACGCTGTCCTGTTTCGGCATGCAGGCGCGCTACTCTCTGGCCGATGGGTTCCCGCTGGTCACCACCAAGAAGCTACACCTGCGCTCGATCATTCACGAGTTGCTGTGGTTCCTCTCCGGGGATACCAACATCGGCTACCTGAAGGAGAACGGGGTGTCGATCTGGGATGAATGGGCGGATGAGAATGGCGATCTGGGACCGGTCTATGGCTATCAGTGGCGCCGGTTCCCGCGTCTGGATCTGGTGCCCGGAACCACGGGGGACGAAGCCCTCTATCGCGCGGGCAGTGTCGATCAGATCGCGGATCTGGTGAAGATGATCGAAACCTCGCCCGACAGCCGCCGCCTGATCGTGTCGGCCTGGAACCCGGGCGATGTGCCGGATATGGCGCTGCCGCCATGCCATACCCTGTGGCAGGTACGGATCCTAGGCGGTAAGCTGCATCTGCAACTCTATCAGCGCTCGGCGGACATGTTCCTGGGCGTGCCGTTCAATATCGCCTCCTACGCGCTGTTGCAGGCGATGCTGGCGCATGTGACGGGCTATGAGGTGGGCGATTTCATTCACACCATGGGGGATGCGCATATCTATGCAAACCATATGGATCAGGTGCAGGAGCAGCTGTCGCGGACGCCGAAACCCCTGCCGCAGCTGCGGATCAAACGGGACGTGAAATCGATTTTCGACTTCCGCTACGAGGACTTTGAGTTCCTGAACTACGATCCCGATCCGGCCATCAAGGCGCCGGTCGCGGTTTAACGGGGGCAGCAGAGATGATTACACTGATCGCGGCCCGCGCCCGAGATGGCGCCATTGGCAAGGACAACACGATACCCTGGCACGCGCCCGAGGATCTGAAGGCGTTTCAGCGTGAAACACTGGGCGGTGCCATCGTGATGGGGCGCCGGACCTGGGACAGCCTGCCGTTCAAGCCGCTGAAAAACCGCCTGAATATCGTTGTGTCATCAGATCCTGCCGCAGCGGATACCGTCTGCGCCTCGATCGGGGAGGCCATCGATATGGCCTATGCACAGGGATACCGGCGCGTCTATGGCATCGGCGGCGCCGGGATCTATGCTGCGATGATGGGGCTGGCTGATCGCCTGCTGATCACCGAAGTCGATGTTGGCGTCGAAGGCGCTGATACGTTCTTCCCCGATTTCAGCGAGGCGGATTGGAACCCCATCGGAACCACCGCCTTACGGGCGGCAGATCCGGCCTGCGCTTTGGTGGAGTACCTCAGACGATAAGATGGCCCGGTGAGGTGTCGCGTGGATCGGCGTGCCGGTGCGCGCCGCCTCACCCCCGTCAGAGTTCGGTGATTTCGCCGGCCATCTGTCGGCCATCGCGACCTTCAGTCAACTCGTAACCGACTTTCATATTGTCAGAGAGTCCCTTTAATCCGGAACGTTCGACCTGAGAGATGTGAACAAAGACATCCTTGCCGCCTGTGTCGGGTTCGATAAATCCGTAACCCTTTGTGTTATTGAACCATTTCACGGTGCCACTTGGCATGTTCCGTGTCTCCTTCTACCTTATACGCGCCCCGGATATTGCCAAGGCGTTCACAATTGCCTTTCTTCGGCGCCGGACAATGCTGCGTGAGGAGCTATACGGCGTCCGAAAAATGTCTAGGCAAGTCCGACTGTTACATGCGTGAACAAAAAATCAAGACCAGACCTCAAAATCTTCCGTAAATTACGGGAAACGATCCAAAGCGAAAGAGAATGATACGATGCAGCTTTTTGGACTGAAGAACTGTGATACTTGCCGTAAGGCACTGAAACTCTTGCCAGAGGCTACACTGGTGGATGTCAGGGCCGATGGCGTGCCGGATGATGTTCTGGAGCGCGCCTATGCTGAATTTGAAGGCAAACTGGTCAATACGCGCTCAACCACATGGCGGGGGCTCAGTGAGGCTGAACGGGAAACCCCGGCGCTTGACCTCTTGCGCGCCCATCCTGCGCTGATGAAACGGCCGCTGATCGAAGATGATGGCAAGCTGTACCTTGGCTGGGACAAGAGCGTTCAGCAGGCGCTTTTGCCCGAATAGGGCAACGAGAAACGCCATCCCCGTTTTTAGCGGGGATGGCGGAAATGGCGCGCGACAATGTCGGCTGGGATCAGGCCGGATTGCTCGCCGCGAATTTGCGGTTCAGCACGGCATCAAGCGACAGGGCACCGGCGCCTTTGATCACCAGTACGCTGAGCAGGAAGACCCACAGCAGACGCTGATCCAGAATAATGCCGTCCGGGAAGCGGTCGAACCAGGCGCCAAGCGTTTTCGGGTCGGTGCCGTTGTGACCGTAGATATCGGTCAGGGACTGCACCACGACAAAGCCGATCATGCCAAGCGCGGCAAGGCGGGTGAACAGGCCGATGATCAGCAGCAGCGGCAGGATGAATTCGGCCCAGGTGCCCGCCATGACGACCAGCCAGTGGAACGCGCCCAGCTGCGAAACGTCATAGCCGACGGCTTCGAATTGCTTCGGGAAGATCTGCGCATAGGCGCCCATGGAGGGGCTGAACAGGCCCAAAATGCCATCACCCAGCTTGGTGACGCCGGAGACCCAAAAGTACATCAGAAGGGTTGCAGCAAAGACGAAACGGGTGAGGGCAGGCAACAGCCAGCTTCCCGCGGTTTCGATGAGGCCGAAGACCGCGTTGTGGAGCGAAACAACAGAACGCATTGGTTTTCCTTTATGTCATGAGATCATAAGATCGGTCAGCCCGCCGCCCTCTAAGAGCAGGGTCAGCGGTTGGGAGAGGTCGAAATCAGGGCTCGCTTGCAGGGCCGCCTCATAGGCTGCCCCGATGCTTTGACCTTGGATCAGGGCGTCGATCCAATTAGCGCCGCCGGGGTGCAGCGGCTGGGCGATGGGATCGAATTCGGGCCGGGTGATCAGAACGTCCTGCGCCTTGGCCCGGGGGTTGGGGGCGCCGGGCTGCGTGGCGAAACGCCAGATGTCATACAGCGGCCAGTCGGAGCGCAGCAGTTCCACCGCCGGGGCAATTCCCACCTTCAGTGACATCAGCACATCAGGGGACATCCCGGCCAGCGCATCCCGTGCGGCGGGCATTGCGTCGGCTGCGTGGTAGGAGCGGCGCAGCGCAAGTTCGAGACGGGCCACATCGGGCAAGTAGCCCAGATGGTTCAGCTGCTGCATCCCGGCCAGAAAATCAGGGAAATCGCCGCCGAAATGCATCATCAGGGGCGAGGCGGGCGGGTGCTTGCGAAAGTAAAGCCCGGCCAGCCCGTCCATGTTCTCCTTGCCCAAAAGGCCCGCGATCGCCGGGAACCCTTCGTGCAGGGCTTCTGTCAGAGAGGCCGCCACATTGTTGCGGTAGACCGAAAACCGGCTACCAGCCGGACGGCCAACACCATCTGACAGCCCATCCGGAATCGGGGCATCCGGCGCCAGCAAGGCGCTGACGAAACCTGTTTGCGACAGTTTCATCTCGCCACCTGTGCCGGGGCAACTTTCGACAGGGCCTGATCCGCGCGCAGGGCCTCGTCCCGCAAGATGGGCCAGTCCGGTACATCCGTGTCCCATTCGATCAGAACGGGTTTGGGCCCGGATTTCTCCAGCGTGTAGTCGAGCAGGGACCACACCGGGTCGACGACTTCGCGCCCGTGGCTGTCGATCAGCAGCGGCGCGCCATGATCGTCTTCATCCTCGTCGTGCCCGCCCAGATGGATTTCGCCAATGTTATCAAGCGTAAAGGCATCAATGTATTCTGTGGGTGAGAACCCGAGATTGGTCGCCGAGACAAAGACGTTGTTGACGTCCAGCAGCAGACCGCAGCCCGTGCGGCGGCTGATCTCGGCCAGGAATTCCGGCTCGGACCAGTCGCTTTCGTCAAAGGCGAGATAGCTGGAGGGGTTTTCCAGCAGCATGCTGCGTCCGATGGTGGTCTGCAACTGGTCGATGTGATCGCAGATCCGCTCTAGCGTCTCTGTGGTATAGGGCAGGGGGAGCAGATCGTTCAGGAAATGGCTGTCATGGGTGGACCAGGCCAGATGCTCAGAGAAGCTCGCCGGGTTCAGCCAGTTGACCAGCTTTTTCAACCGCGCAAGGTGGTCACGGTCCAGCGGCGCTTCACCACCAATCGACAGACCCACGCCATGCACGGAGATTGCAAACCGTTCCGCCAGATGACGCAGCTGCGCGATGGGGCGGCCGCCGTCGCCCATGTAATTCTCGGCATGGATTTCCAGCCAGCGTACCGGACCAGGGCCGTTTTCATCCGTCACAGAACGGGTCAGGGCATCAAAATGCTGCGGCTTGTACCCCACGCCGGGGGTCGTCGGCAGTCTGTCGGGATGTACGGCGTCCAGCATGGCGTGTCCTGCTCGTCTGGTCGTGGATTGGGGCGGGGCGAAAATGTGAAGGGCGGGCAGGCGCGCGCCCTTCACGAAATCAATTCTTATGCGGGCAGGTCGCGCTCCAGCGGCTCCAGCGAGCCTTTGCGCGCGGTGCCGTCTGCCATTTCCGGCAGTTCGATTTCGGCGCAGGTGCCTGCGTCGACCAGGGTCCAGGCGTTGCCTTGATAGTCAACGACCGAGCTGCCCGCGCAGGTGGTGCCGGGGCCGGCGGCGCAATCGTTCTGGCCGGCCAGGGAGATGCCGTAGCACTTTTCCTTGCTCTGCGCAGCGGCAGGCATGGTGGTTGCAGCGGTCAGGGCAGCGGCAACCGCGCTGGCGACGGCGAGGGATTTTGCGTGGTTCGACATATGAAGTCCTCCTCAACGGGTTTTGCGGTATATCGAGTATACCCTTGGGGTACGTGAAAACCCTAACCCAGGTCCGGAGGTCTTTAAATTCACGAGGCTGTGTGTCACGCGGGCGTCAGGAAGTGTGACAGTCTGATAGTGTTTAACCATCTGATTGGGAACGTTAATCAACTATAAAATGAAAACCGGCCCCCGATTGGGAGCCGGTTTTTGATAGCGGTAGCCGCAATTGTTACAGCAGATCCGGCGGCGTGGCCTCAAGGCCCAACGATTTTGTTACATCGGCGAGGGTTTCGACCTTGGTCTGTTTTTCACCGAGGCGCCGCACGGAAACGGTGCGCTCTTCGACCTCGCGGTGGCCGACCGCCAGAATCACCGGCACCTTGCCCAGCGAATGTTCGCGGACCTTGTAGTTGATCTTCTCGTTGCGGATGTCCGCCTCGGCGCGCACGCCTGCGGCCTTCAGCGTTTCCACGACTTCTGCAACGTAATCATCGGCTTCCGAGGTGATGGAGGCGACAACCACCTGACGCGGCGCCAGCCAGAACGGCAGCTTGCCCGCGTGTTCCTCGATCAGGATGCCGATGAAACGTTCGAAAGAGCCGAGCGTTGCGCGGTGCAACATGAAGGGACGATGCTTGGCGCCGTCCTGACCCACATAGGTCGCTTCGAGGCGTTCGGGCAGGTTGGGGTCCACCTGAAGCGTGCCGCACTGCCAGTTCCGGCCGATGGCATCGGTCAGGGTGAATTCCAACTTGGGACCATAAAAGGCGCCTTCGCCTTCGAGGATCTCGAAGTCATAGCCGGCCGCCTTGCAGGCATCGCCAAGTGCCTTTTCCACGAAGTCCCAGCTTTCGTCGCTGCCGATGCGTTTCTCGGGGCGGGTCGACAGTTTGATGGTCCAGTCGTGGAAGCCAAGGTCGGCGTAGATCTTCGACAGGAAGTCGATGAAACGCGCAGTTTCGCTTTCGATCTGATCCTCGGTGCAGAAGATGTGGCCGTCGTCCTGTGTAAAGCCGCGCACCCGCATGATGCCGTGCAGCGCCCCCGAGGGTTCATAGCGCGCACAGGAGCCGAACTCGGCCATGCGCAGCGGCAGATCGCGATAGGATTTCAGACCCTGATTGAATACCTGCACGTGGCAGGGGCAGTTCATCGGCTTCAGCGCGTTTACCGCCTTTTCCCGGGCATGGTCTTCGTCCACTTCGACAATGAACATGTTTTCCTGGTACTTGTCCCAGTGGCCCGAGGCTTCCCACAGTTTGCGGTCAACGACCTGCGGCGTGTTCACCTCGACATAGCCGCCGCGTTCCTGTTGACGGCGCATATAGTCCTGCAGGGTCGTGTAGACCTTCCAGCCGTTGGGGTGCCAGAACACCTGACCGGGGGCCTCTTCCTGCATGTGGAACAGGTCCATTTCACGGCCCAGCTTGCGGTGGTCGCGCTTGGCAGCTTCCTCAAGCATGGTGAGGTAGGCTTTCAGCTTTTCCTTGCCGGTGAAGGCAACGCCATAGATCCGCTGCAGCATGGCGCGGTCGCTGTCTCCGCGCCAATAGGCGCCCGCGATGGACATCAGCTTGAAGGCATCGCCCGGCACCTGTCCGGTGTGCTGCAGGTGCGGACCCCGGCACAGATCCTGCCAGTGGCCGTGCCAGTACATGCGCAGCGGCTCGTCGCCGGGAATGGCGTCGATCAGCTCGACCTTGTAAGGCTCGTTGTTGGCTTCATAGAATTTCACCGCACGTTCGCGGTCCCAGACCTCGGTGGTCACGGGTTCGCGCTTGTTGATGATTTCCTTCATCTTCTTTTCGATGGCGCCAAGGTCTTCGGGGGTGAAGGGTTCGGCGCGGTCGAAGTCATAGTACCAGCCGTTTTCGATCACCGGGCCGATGGTGACTTTGGTCTCGGGCCAGATTTCCTGCACCGCGCGCGCCATGATATGCGCCAGATCGTGACGGATCAGCTCATTCGCCTGGTCTTCGTCCTTCATGGTGTGCAGGGCGATGGAGGCGTCGGCATTGATCGGCCATTGCAGATCCCAATGCTTGCCATCGACGGTGGCCGAAATCGCCTTTTTTGCCAGCGAGGTCGAAATGTCGGCAGCGACCTCGGCAGGGGTTACGCCTGCGTCATAGGATCGTGCATTGCCATCGGGAAGGGTGAGAGAGATCTGGGCCATATCGGCTGCTCCTCGTCGGTTTGGCGCCCACTGAACGCCCGGTTGCGGGTTATGGTGTCTGTGCCCCTTTTTGACCGAGGCGCTGGCGCTGTCAACCACTGCAGTCTGTCTTGGCGTCACCTTGAGTAAAGACGAAGAAGCCACAGCATATTGGTTTTCTTTCCATTCTTGCCTTTTGATGGGCGCGGGGTCACGATCCCCGGGTGTTTTGTCCGATTGCCCGATTAGAAAGAGCACCATGCATAGTTTTGAAGAGATATTGGACTTGGCGGCGGATCGCCATGGCGGCCCCGAGGCAATTGCGGCCATGCTGCCGACGATCCGTCCCAAGGCGGAGGTGGCAGAGATCCCGGACGCAATCTGGCTGCAGACCATGGCGATGCGGATCTTTTCGACCGGCATGAACACAAAGATGATCGAGGCCAAAGAGGACGATATCGTTGCCGCCTTCGAGGGGTTCGAGGTGGGGCGCGTGGCACTGATGTCCGATGAATGGTTTGATGCGCTGTTGCAGGACAAGCGGATCATTCGCAACGCCCCGAAACTGCGCGCCATTCAGGAAAACGCGGTTTTCATTCAAGAGGTCTCGGCAGAGGCGGGTGGTTTTGGCCGCAAGATCGCCGACTGGCCGGATGACCGGTTTGGGGAACTGCTATTGTGGCTCAAATCCGAAGGGTCCCGGTTGGGCGGCACCACCGGCGGCTATGTCCTGCGGCAGATGGGGCGCGATGGCTATGTCTTCACCAAAGACGTGGTCGCCCGGCTTGTTGCCGAAAGGGTGATATCGGGCCCGCCGGGATCAAGAAAGGCCATGCTGGCGGCGCAAGAGGCATTCAATACATGGCAGGCGCAGTCGGGGCGGCCTCTGGCAGAGATTTCCCGCATTCTCGCGCTCAGCATATAGGCTCGCCCGCCGGTGGATGGCCGGTTTTGCATATGGCGCCACGACATGGCAGAGGATTGGCGAAAGACATGACAGAAGGACTCGCGAGATGACGGCCAACTATCTGGAGACGCCCCAAGGGCGGCGCATCGCCTATCACAAGACCGAGGGTGCGGGGCCGGTGATCGTATTCCTTGGCGGGCTGAAATCCGACATGGAAGGCACCAAGGCCATCCATCTGGAGGCCTGGGCGCAGGCGCAGGGGCGCGCCTTTTTGCGGTTTGATTATTCGGGTCACGGGGAAAGCTCGGAAAAGTTTGAGGATGGCTGCATCGGCGATTGGCACGAAGACACGCTGGCGGCCGTCGCGGCGCTGACCGAAGGACCCATCGTGCCGGTCGGCTCTTCCATGGGCGGCTGGCAGGCGCTGCTTCTGGCGCGCGCCGTACCCGAACGCATCGCCGGGATGGTCACCATAGCTGCCGCGCCGGATTTCACCGAGGATGGATACTGGGCGAGTTTCACCGAGGCGCAGAAGGCCGAACTCGACGCGCAGGGATATGTGGAGCTGCCCAGTGATTACATGGAGCCTTACCGTATTTCCCAACGGATGATCGAGGATGGGCGCACCCGCCTGGTCCTGCGCAGCCCGCTGGCGCTGCCTTTTCCGGTGCGCTGCCTGCAAGGCACGGCCGATACGGCTGTCTCCACCGAGACCGCGCTGCGGCTGCTCGATCATGCGGAATGCGAAGACATGCGGCTGACATTGGTCAAGGACGCAGACCACCGGTTTTCCGATGAGGCCTGCCTGAAGCTGATCGAGGCGGCGCTGGAAGAGGTGCTTGGCGTTTCATGATACGGCGGGGGGCAAAATGGCTGGTCCGCGCCGGGTTGGCCCTGTCGGCCGCTGGGGCGGCGCTCTGGGCCTTTGGGCCTTATGAGCCGGTGGACCTTTCAGCCTCCTTCGAGCCGCGCCGCTTTGGTGAAGGGGTGGGGGTCTATTTCGAGACCGTCGAAAGCGCCTATTCCGATATCACGCCCGGTGCGGAAAAACGGGTAATCTGGGCCGGGCAGCCCGAAGTGCGTACGCCGCTGTCGGTGGTCTATATCCACGGCTTCTCTGCCACCTCCGAGGAAATCCGCCCGGTGCCGGATCGGGTTGCGGCGGCGCTGGGTGCGAACCTTGTCTATACCCGGCTGGCGGGCCACGGGCGCCCCGGCGCGGCGATGGCCGAACCAACGGTCAACGATTGGATGCAGGATGTGGCCGAGGCCCTGGCGGCGGCGCGCGCGGTCGGCGATCGGGTGGTGGTGATCGCCACCTCAACAGGGGCGACGTTGATGACCGCCGCGGCGCTTGATCCGGCGCTCTCGCAGGATCTGGTGGGGCTCGCAATGATTTCCCCGAACTACGGCGTCAATCATCCGGCAGCGCCGCTGCTAACCTGGCCCGCTGCGCGCTATTGGCTGCCGTTGCTGGTGGGGAAAGAGCGCAATTTTCCGGCGCGCAGCCTGGAACATGGTCGGTTCTGGACCACCTCTTACCCATCCGTGGCGGCGATGCCGATGGCGGCGCTGGTGCGCGCGGTGATGGCGCTGCCAGTGGAGAAAGCGCAGATTCCGGCGCTTTTCTGGTATTCCCTGCAGGACCGCGTGGTCCGTCCGGATTTGACCACTGGAGTGGCGGCGCGCTGGGGCGGGACGGTCGAGGTGAAGAACCACACGCCCGGTCCTGGTGATGATCCCTATGCGCATGTCATGGCCGGGGATATCATGTCGCCGGGCCAAACCGAGGCCGCCGTTGAGGATATCCTGTCCTGGCTGGCCGATCTGGAGGTGAAGTGATGGAACAGAGGATCAGCCTGATCACACTGGGGGTGCCGGATATGGAGGTGGCGACGTCCTTTTACGAGGCGCTCGGCTGGCAAAGGGCGCAAAGCCCGGATGGGGTCGTTGCCTTCGATCTGATTTCGCAGACGCTGGGCCTTTATCCGATTGAAAAACTGGCCGAGGATATCGGCCTTCCGGTAGAGGCGCTGGGCACCGGGGCGATGACGCTCAGCCACAACACCCGCAGCGCCGAAGAGGTGGACGTGCTGATGGAGGCCGCCAGAGCTGCGGGGGCAGAGGTGCTGCGCCCCGCGGGCGAGGTGTTCTGGGGCGGATACATCGGGTACTTCCGCGCGCCGGATGGCCATATCTGGGAAATCGCCCATAATCCGTTTTCGCCCCTGTCTGAAGATGGCGCCTTTCGCTGGAATGGATTTCCCGAGGCAGATTGATCTCTAATTGGCCTCTAACTTCTTGCAATTTCAAAAAACTCTCTGCAAAGTTAGAGGTGGTCGCGGAAATTCGGACCAGTCGTTAAGGTGGATCGCATGACGAAAGAAGTGATCCAGAATGAAGAAACGAAAGAACCATTCGCCTGAGTTCAAAGCTAAGGTCGCGCTTGAAGCGATCCGCGAGGAGATGACGCTGGCGGAACTTTCCAAGAAATACGGCGTGCATCCGACCCAGATCGGCACTTGGAAGCGGGCAGCGATAGAGAACATGACGACAGCATTTACGCGCCGGGGTCCGGCCCCTGGGCAGGTCAGTGCCGTCGACGTGGACAAGCTGCATTCGAAGATCGGCCAGTTGGTGGTGGAACGGGATTTTTTAGCCGAAGCCTCGCATCAGTTGCTCGGGACGCGAGGCAAGAAATGGTGAGCCGGGATCATCCGTTAAGCCTTCGTAAACAGTGCGAACTGTTGCAGTTGTCGCGGTCACGGCTTTACTATCGGCCCGTTGGCGAAAGCGCCGAGAACCTGCGGTTCATGGAAATCATCGACAAGCAATTTCTGGAAACGCCTTGGTACGGATCGCGTCAGATGGCCCGTTTTATGAAGCGTAACAATCATCGCTGTGGCCGACACCGCGTCCGGCGTTTGATGCGGCTTATGCGGTTGGTGCCAATCTACCAGGAACCCAATACCAGCAAGAAGCATCCACAGCATAGGATTTGGCCATACCTGCTGCGCAATATGGTGATTGATCGTCCCAACCAAGTCTGGTGCGCAGATATTACCTACATACCGATGCGGCGCGGGTTCTTATACCTTGTGGCCATCATGGATTGGTACAGCCGCAAGGTTTTGTCCTGGCGGCTGTCGAACAGCATGGATGCGAACTTTTGCGTCGAGGCTTTGAAAGAGGCCATTACCAAGTACGGTACGCCGGAAATCTTCAACAGCGATCAAGGCAGTCAGTTCACCAGCGGTGCGTGGATCGACGTGCTGACAGACGCAAAGATCAAGATCAGCATGGACGGGAAAGGCGCTTGGCGCGACAATCGCATGATCGAACGGCTGTGGAGGTCGTTGAAATACGAGTGCGTCTATCTGAACGCCTTTGAAACGGGATCAGAAATGCGGACTGGGATCGGCAAATGGCAGACCTATTACAACTCCGAGCGCCCGCATTCGACCCACGGCATATTGACCCCCAACGAGGCCTATGAAAGCAAAACAGAACCGATGAGAATGGCAGCCTAAATGAAACCCTGATCCACCTTAAAAAGGCTGCAAACTGGTCGAAAAAGCAGGACCACCTCTGTTGCAGTATGATACCTGTGTGACCTTGCGGCAGACTGCAGGGCGCAGAACAGCGAGGCACCGCAGATGCAATACACCACCTCCCCGGATGCTTCGGCCCAGCTTGGATTAGAACCGCTGGTGCTGCTGCCCGGGATGATGTGCGATGCGCGCGTCTTTGCTCCGCAGATCGAGGCGCTTTCGGCCTATCTGCCGGTCACGGTGGCGCCACTGCTGGGCGGTGACCGGATTGAGGCGATTGCCGCGCACATCCTGAACATGCTGCCCGAACGGTTTGCCTTGGCCGGGCTGTCCATGGGCGGGATTATCGCGCTTGAGATCCTGCGCCGTGCGCCGGATCGGGTCAGCCGCCTGTGTCTGATGGACACCACGCCTCTGGCGGAAACTCCGGCGCAGGCCGCCGAACGGGAGCCGATGATCGTGGCGGCCCGCACCGGGCGGCTGGAAGAGATGCTTGCCAAGGCCCTGCCTGCGGATTGCCTGGCGCCCGGACCTGGGCGGCTGGAGGTCCTGAACACGGTGCGGCAGATGGGGATGCATCTGGGCAGCGATCTTTTCGTCGCGCAAAGCCGGGCCTTGCAGCGGCGCATGGATCAGCAGGGCGTGGCCCGGCGCTGTCATGTCCCGACGCTGATCCTGTGCGGCGAATATGACCGACTGACGCCCGTCAAACGGCATGAATTTCTCGCCGGTCTGATCCCGCATGCGGAGCTGGAGGTGATCTCTGGTGCAGGGCATCTGCCGGTGCTGGAGCAGCCCGAGGCGGTGAACCGGGCGCTGCTGTACTGGTTGTCGCGCGCGCCAGACGCGGCCCATCAGGCCTGATCCGGCGTTCCCGGCAGAGTATTGATGTGTGGCGAGGGGGGCTTCAGCCCTGTGTCAGGGCATCTCGGTCTGCCTTGCTCAGCACGATTGGCTCGCTCACTGGGCGGCCTGTTTCGATCTCAAAGAAAGGAGTCTCTTTCCACTTGCCGGACAGGCGCGCGGTGATCATGCGGCGGAACAGGGCATAGACCATCGTCCCGGCGCCCTTGGTGCGGGGCGGTCTTCCCGGCTGGGGTTCAAAGGCGCGGGTGCGGATCTTGCCGAATATCTCGGGTTGGTCGAACAGATTGGTACGCATCCCGGCGAAGGGCAGGCCGGGTTTCGCGAGCGTGTTGGCGAAGGGCATGCCGCAGCAGCCTGCGTACCAGCGAAACAACCCCTTGGGGCTGAGCCGCATCAGGCGCAGTTCCTCCGCGCCTTGGGTGATGTGGATGCCATCCGGCGACATCTGGAAGAGCGCCACCGGACCCGGGGCAGGATCCGGCCTGTGGTGATAGAGCTCGTTGGCACGGCAATCGGCGCAGAAACAGGCGATATGAGTGCCCGACTTCAGCGCCTCTGGCGTGATGTATCCCTGCATTGTCCCGCAAGAACAGGAGAAGGCGCGGCCTGAATGGTCCTGCTCCGACGCCATCGGATCAGACCGCTGCGATCTTGGGTTTGCTCCGCTTTGCCTTACCCTTTGGACGGCTGTTGGCATTCATGAATTCGATCACCAAGGGCCGGATGTTGTTGCGCCAGCTGCGGCCCGCAAAGATCCCGTAGTGACCGGCGCCCGGTTCCACATGGCTGGCCTTTTTCGAATCCGGCAGGCCGGTGCAAAGGTCCAGCGCCGCGATACATTGCCCGGGGGCGGAGATATCATCATTGGCACCTTCGACGGTCTTGACCGCCACATCGGTGATCTTGCCGATATCGACCTTGTGACCATCGACGACGAATTCGTTCTTGGCGATCTCGCCTTTCTTGAACACGCGGTCCACGGTCGACAGGTAGAATTCCGCAGTCATGTCCATCACCGCCAGATATTCGTCATAGAACCGGTTATGGGCGTCGTGATCAGAGGCTTCGCCGCTGCTGACCCGCTGGATCTGATCCATGAAGGCTTTGGAGTGGCGGTCCATGTTCATCGACATGAAGGACGAGAGTTGCAACAGGCCCGGATAGACCTTGCGGCCGACGCCTGCGTATTTGAAACCGACCCGCTGGATCATGGTCTCCTCAAGCTGGCCCATGGTGACGCGGCGGCCGAAATCGGTGACTTCGGTCGGCGTTGCATCCGGGTCCACCGGGCCACCGATCAGTGTCAGGGAGGAGGGCTGCGCTTCGGGGTCCTGCTCGGCCAGATAGGCGGTGGCGGCGAGGGTCAGCGGGGCGGGCTGGCAGACGGCGATGACATGGGTTTCAGGACCCATCTCGCGCATGAAATCCACCAGATAAAGGGTGTAATCCTCGATGTCGAACTTGCCAGCGGAGACCGGGATGTCCCGGGCGTTGTGCCAGTCGGTGACATAGACCTCGCAGTTTTCCACCAGGCTTTTGACGGTCGAGCGCAGCAGGGTTGCGTAGTGTCCGGACATTGGCGCCACCAGCAGCACCTTGCGCGGCTGCACTTCGCGGCCGACGACACGGAAGTGGATCAGATCGCCAAAGGGGCGCTCCAGAACCGTGTCGATTTCGACGGTATGGTCCTTGCCGTCTTCACAGGTGAAGGTGCCGATACCCCAGTCGGGGCGGGCAACCATGCGCTGAAAGGTGCGCTCCGTGACCTCACCCCATGCGGCCAGCCAGTTGAGCGCCGGATTGGGGATCGCGGAAA
Organism: Phaeobacter gallaeciensis; assembly: GCF_001678945.1. Classification (NCBI taxonomy): domain Bacteria; kingdom Pseudomonadati; phylum Pseudomonadota; class Alphaproteobacteria; order Rhodobacterales; family Roseobacteraceae; genus Phaeobacter; species Phaeobacter gallaeciensis. Next base: position 695,065 of record NZ_CP015124.1, on the reverse strand, counting down.
ACGCCGGATAGGATGCCATCGACAATGCGGTCGCCCCCAGCCACTGGTTCATGTTCCGGGTCGTTTCCATCAGGTCGTAGGACATCATGTAGCGCATGGGTGTCTCCTTTAGGTGTCCGCCCTGCAACCCATTATCATAAATCATGGGCGGATTAAGTGCAGAGATTAGAACTTGCTGTCACTTTCTCGTAGACTACCTGAGCAAGTATTCTGCATAGCAGAAAGATTAGGGGGGATTCCTTAAGATGACAACAAGTGACGTGCAGGGTGCCGGAACTTCTCCAGAACACATTGATCGACTTAAGGAAAATTTAGAAAAGGTAGAACATCTGTCGAAACGGCTGGTCGAGGTGATGGCAAGCAAGAAGCCGCATCATCCCGGACTGGACGGTCCGAATCAGGAATTGTTCGCACGTGCAGCAACGTCTTACTGGGCTTCTATGCTGCAAAACCCGGCAAAGCTGCTGGAACATCAGATCGAATACTGGGGCAAATCGGTGCTGAATTTCGCCGAGGCCCAGCAGGCGCTGGCCGGGCAGCAGGACGGGGAAGGCGACGATGCACCCTCGGACCGCCGCTTCACCAATCCGATGTGGGACAAGAACCCCTATTTCCGCTTTATCAAACAGCAGTACATGACCAATGCCGCCGCTATCCGCGAGGCTGTTGACGAGGCGGGCGATCTGGACCGGGTTGACCGGCAGCGGCTGTCCTATTTCGCGGACCAGATCATTCACATGATGGCGCCGACCAATTTTCTGCCCACCAATCCGGATGCGCTGGAGCGGGCTTTGGAGACCGAGGGCCAGTCGCTGATCAAAGGGCTGGAAAATCTGGTCGCGGATCTCGAAGCCAATGATGGCGAGCTAGTGGTCCGGCTGGCGGATGATACCGCCTTTGAAATTGGCCGCAATCTGGCCACCACCCCGGGTGAAGTCGTCTATCGCAACCGCATGATGGAGCTGATCCAGTACCGCCCGACCACGGATACGGTGCATGAAACGCCGATCCTGCTGTTCCCGCCCTGGATCAACAAGTTCTACATTCTCGACCTCAAGGCGCAGAACAGCCTGATCAAATGGGTCACCGATCAGGGCTATACCTTGTTCGTGGTCTCTTGGGTCAATCCGGATGCCTCTTATTCGGATGTGGGGCTTGAGGATTATGTGCAGGACGGTTTCCTGACCGCGATCGAGCAGGTGAAGGAGATCTGCAAGGTCAAACAGATCAACGCCGTCGGATATTGCATCGCTGGCACAACGCTGGGTCTGACCCTGTCACTGCTGAAACAGCGCGGCGACAAATCGGTGAAATCGGCGACCTTCTTTACCGCGTTGACCGATTTTGACGATCAGGGGGAATTCACGCCCTTCCTGCAAAACGATTTCGTGGATGCCATCGAGGAGCAGATCGGCGACGATGGCATGCTGCCCTCCTATATCATGGCGCGGACCTTCTCTTTCCTGCGCGCCAATGACCTGGTCTACGGGCCGGCGATCCGCAGTTATATGATGGGAGAGACGCCGCCTGCCTTTGACCTGCTCTACTGGAACGGCGATGGCGCCAACCTGCCGGGCAAGATGGCGATCCAATACCTGCGTGGGCTATGTCAGGGAAACCAGTTTGCCAAGGACGGTTTTGAGCTGCTGGGGCACAAGCTGCAGCTCAAAGATGTCGACATTCCGCTGATGGCCGTCACCTGCGAAACGGATCACATCGCCCGCTGGAAGGACTGCTATCGCGGCGTGCAGCAGATGGGATCGCGCAGCAAGAACTTCATCGTTTCCCAGTCGGGCCATATCGCGGGCATCGTGAACCCGCCCACCCGCAACAAGTATGGTCACTATACCAATGACGATCTGAAACTGGATGCCGCTGCCTGGATGGAAGGCGCAACCTTCCATGAAGGGTCCTGGTGGCCGCGCTGGGAAGCCTGGCTGAAAAAGCGTTCCGGCAAGCAGGTTCCAGCCCGCGAACCGGGTGATTCGACCCATCCGCCACTGGTGCAGGCCCCGGGCGACTATGTGCGCAAGATGGTAAAGTCCTGATATTGCTGCGGTTCCCATAATTTTTCTGCATTGCAGCAAAAAATTCTTGAAATGCTGCGATGCAGAAAGCATATTGTTGTCAGACACAGCGGGCGGGCATCTCCCTGCCACGGCAACGAGAGGAACTAGTACGATGGCTAAGACCCAAGATTTTACCGCGATGATGAAAGACATGATGGGCGCATTCCCCATGGACACCAAGGCCATGGAAGATGCCTTCAAGAGCTCTGCTGCTCTGAATGAAAAGCTGGCCGCCGTTGCGATCGGTGCTGCCGAGCAGTCCGCCGAGATTTCGACCAAATGGACCAAAGACACCCTGTCCAAGATGGGCGCGATGTCCAAAGTCCAGGCCGAGCCTGCCGACTATGCCAAAGCCGCAACCGATTTCGCCAGCGCCTCTGCTGAAGTGGCTGCCGAAAACATGGCTGCCTTTGCCGAAGTTGCCAAGAAAGCACAGACCGACACCGTCGAGCTGCTGATGGCCGCAGGCAAGGATATGAGCGAAGAAGCGACTGCCGCCGTGAAAAAGGCCACCGAAGAGGTGACCACCGCAGCCAAGAAAGCTGCAACCAAATAAGAAAGTCCACAAGACGGCACCAGCTCTCCTCCCAATCAGTGCCGGATTGTGATGAAAGGGCAGGCCACGCGGGCCTGCCCTTTTTATATTGTGGAACGGTTTTTTCGGACTGTTGCTTTTGTGGCCGCCGATGCAGGCTGTCAGAAGGTGGCCATCGAATAACAACGGTATCGTGGTGTCCAGCCACACAGGCGCCGCAGCTTTTCCGCGCACATCTGCTGGTCCAGCGTCGGCCCCTCGGCCCAGGCCCCGTATTTACACAGAACGTGTTTGAGCGTGCGCACCATATACCCGCCCGCATGATCCGTCTGCTGCGCGATATGGGCGACGATGTCCGATGCCGCGACGCCGCTTTGGGCGCAGGCGTTGAATTCCCCCGTCAGATCGGGACGCTCCAACAGGATGCGATAGGCCACCGCCAGATCGTAACGATGCACCAGCGGCCAGCGAGTATTTAAACTGCCCCAGATTTCGATCGGCTGGTCGCTGCGGGCTGCGGTCAGGTAGCGTTCGAAGACGCCGCCGCCGTCTTCATGATAGACCATCCCGGGGTGGATTACGGCGCCTGAAACCCCCTTCGCCTGCAGTACTGTCCGGCTTTGTTCTGTCATCCAGGCGAAACTGGCAATCGGCCGTTTGGGCAAGGTTTCATCGGCAATACGGTTGCCGGTTGCGCCATAGAGCCAGCAGCCGCCCGTATAGATCAATCGCAGCGGGGTGTCTCGATCCGCGGCATGATCAAGGATCGCCTCTATGGCACGCGCGTCGGTCTCTCCCATGTCCTGATCAAAGGTCGCGGCGGCCTGCACAACGGCATCGACCTCTTTCACCACGGGCGCCCATGCCTCAGGCTGCCGCAGGTCACCGGGCAGGGGGCTACCGCCAAGGGCGGCGATCTTCTGCGCGCTGGCCTCTGATCTGGCCAGACCGGTCACCTGATGGCCCCGGCCGACCAGTTCACGCGTGATGGCGGTTCCGATTGATCCTGTCGCGCCAAGCAACAATACCCGCATGTTTCGTCCTTCGGTCTGAAACTGATTGTGAGGTCTGAGGTAAAATCTCAAGTATACTTTAGGTCAAGGTGGTTTTCTTGATGTGAAGACAGTTTTGACCGATGGTTCACAAAGGCGGATCAGAGGGACAGTGAGAACAATTGTTTTCCAAAGCGGCGCGAGGCTTTTCTTTTGTTCTGCGCTCGCATAGGGTTTCTGCAATGCATCATGTCTGGGGAGGTATGACCATGGCGGAACAGGAAAAACCCCTGCTTATCAAACGCTACGCCAGCCGTCGGCTGTATAACACGGAGACCAGCGACTACGTCACGCTGGAGGATATTGCTGGGTTTATCCGGGATGGACGCGAGGTCCAGATCGTCGACCTGAAAACGGGGGACGACCTGACACGCCAGTATCTGCTGCAGATCATTGCAGAACACGAAAGCCGCGGCGAAAACGTGCTGCCGGTGAATGTGCTGAATGATCTGGTCCGCAGCTATATGGTGCCAGGCGGCGGGGTAATGCCGCAGTTCCTGCAGACCTCATTCGACATGCTGCGCGACAGCCAGTCCAAGATGATGGAAAACATGTCGGCGATGAACCCGATGGCCACGATGCCTGGGTTCGAAGCGATGAAGGTTCAGCAGGAAGCTTTCCTCAAGGCAATGACCGGTGGCCTGTCCGGCGGCTGGAGCGGCGGCAGCGGCCCGGAACCGGAAGGCGCGAAATCGGATGCTGATGGCGAAGAAGATCTGGAATCGATCAAGCGCCAGCTGAGCGAATTGCAGGACAAGCTGTCGAAGATAAAGTGACGGACGCACGAGAAAGCGTCTGATCGGAGGAAAGAGAAAAACCCGGGGCAAGCCCGGGTTTTTTCGTATCTTGGGTCAGGCTTTACTGCGCGATAAGTCGGCAAGGGGCGGCAGGCTCCCGCCCGATCCCGGACACCCCATTGGGGGGATCCGGATCCGTTGGACTCGGCGCCGGGCGGTCGCCCGGCGGAGCAGACCGCAGGGCCGGTTCAGGCGGCGACCCGTTCCATGGTTTCGCTGGCGGCAGTGAGCAGGATGTCGACGATCACGTCCAGCTCATCCTTGGTGAGGCGGACCGGAAGGCGCACGTCGCAGGCTTTCATCAGCATGGCGCGGGTCTGCGGCAGCTCGGGCAGGTCCTTGAGGAACTGCCAGTTCCAGAAGGCGCGGGCGTTGTCCTCGGAGAGACCGAAGACCTGCACCTTGACGCCTTTTTCCGCGGCCGATTTGGCAAAGGCTCTGATGTCGTCCTCGGTCATGCCAACCAGGTTGAACTGGATCGAGTCCGGGGCGCGCTGTTCGGGCGCCAGCGGGGCGGGCACATCGAAATAGGGCGCGGCGTTCAGACGGGCGGCGACGTAATCGTGATTCTTCAGACCGTCGCGGACCCGGCGGGCCAGTTCCGGGATCTGCGGGCGGATGACGGCAGCGGACAGGTTGCTCATCCGAAGGTTATAAAGCGGCAGCTGGTTCTGCCACTTGGCAAAGGCTTGCGCCAGATCCGGGGTGTTTTCGCCGCGGGGGCCTTTGTGCTTTTGCCAGTTGTGCTCATAAGCGCCGGACATGATGACTGCGCGGGCGACCAGTTCGGCATCATCGGTGATCAAGATGCCGCCTTCACCTGCGTTGAGCATCTTGTAGGACTGGAAGGAGAAGCAGCCGATCCGGCCGATGGTGCCGATGTTCTGACCGTTCCAGGTGGTGCCAAGCGAATGCGCCGCATCTTCGATCACCGGAATGCCGCGCGCATCGCAAAGCGCCATGATCGCGTCCATATCCGAGGTGTGACCGCGCATGTGGCTGATGATGACGGCCGCGATATCCTGATCCAGACGGGCCTCAAAAGCGGCCATGTCGATGCGGTAGTTCTCGCCAACTTCGCAGAGGACCGGAACGCAATCGGCATGTACCACCGAAGAGGGCACCGCGGCGAAGGTGAAGCCGGGGATCAGGACGCGGGCATCGCGCGGCAGGTCCAGCGCCTTCAGCGACAGGAACAGCGCAGCCGAGCAGGAAGAGACGGCGAGGGCATATTTGCAGCCAATGAGTTCCGCGAATTCCTGTTCCAGCAGGGCAACAGGGGCATCCTGGGGCGCGGTATAGCGAAACAGATCGCCGGATTGCATCAGCGCATCAATGGCTTCGCGGGCTGCTGCGGGGATCGGTTCGGCGTCGTGAACATTCGGTGGCTGCGTCATATTTCAATTTCCCAAATGGATCATTTCATAAATCTAAAACAATGGGCGCGCAAAGCCAAGGCCGACGGTGCATTTCCCGGCGCAGGGGTGAAAATTTCACAGAACTGTTGCGAAGGCGCGCAGAGCGACAACGGCCAGAAGGCACGGGGTGCGTTCTGGCCGTCGGTCCCGGCAGGGGATGGTAAAAGAGGAGGGGATCAGAGCCGGATCAAATACCAAGCCGGTCGCGCAGCGCGTACCAGGTCATGGCGAGGGCCAGCAGCGGTGAGCGCATGCGCGGTCCGCCTGGGAAGGCCGGAGCGGGAACCCGTGCCATGGTGTCAAAACCCTCGGCCTGCCCCTGAATGGCAAGCGCCATCAATTGCCCGGCGTGGGTGGCGGTGCCGACCCCATGGCCAGAATAACCCGAGGCCGACAGGACATTTGGCGCCAGCCGTGCCAGATAGGGCATCCGTTTCATTGTAATGCCCAGCGTGCCGCCCCAAGCGTAATCGACGCGCACGTCGCTCAGATGCGGAAAGATCTGATGCATCGGCTTGCGCACCACGGCTTCGATATCGGCGGGGAAGCGGTAGCCATAACTTTCGCCGCCGCCGAACAGCAGCCGCTTGTCATGGCTGAGGCGGAAATAGTTGACCACGAATTTGCTGTCCGCCACCGCCACGTCGCGGGTCAACACCTGATTGGCGCGATCCCCCAAAGGCTCGGTTGCGACGATGAAATTATTGATCGGCATGACCTTGGCCGCGACCTGGCGGTTGAGTCCGCCAAGATAGCCGTTGCAGGCCAGGATCAGGTGGTCTGCCGTGACCGTGCCTTCGGCGGTGCGCACAGTGACCTCGGCGCCTTCGGTGATCTCCAGCGCCTCACTCTGCTCGTATATCTTGGCGCCTGCGGCCTCGGCTGCGCGGGCGAGGCCAAGCGCATAGTTCAGCGGGTGCAGATGCCCGGCGCCATGATCCAGAAAGCCCCCCTTGTAATCGGGCGAAGGGCAAAGCTTGAGGCATGCGTCGTCGTTAAGAACTTCGATCTGATCGTAGCCGTACCAATCCTGCAGGTGGCGCGCATAGTCGTGCAGATGCGACACCTCACTGCATGAGGAGCCGGTCCAGGCCACGCCGGGTTTCAGGTGGCAGTCGATATCGTGCCGGGCGATCAGGGATTTGACCAGATCCTTGGCCTCTTCCCCCAGCCGCCAGAGCTTCAGGGCCTCGGCTTCGCCCATGAAGCTTTCCAGATCTTCCTGATCCATCCGCTGTCCGCTGCCGAGCTGCCCGCCATTGCGCCCGGAGGCGCCAAAGCCGACGCGGTGAGCGTCGAGAAGCGCAACCTCCATGCCTGCCTCCGCCAGATGCAGCGCGGCGGACAGGCCGGTGTAGCCCGCGCCGACGATGCAGACATCGGCCCGTATATCCCCGCGCAGGGCGTCATAGGGCTTTTGCTCTGTCGCCGTCGCATTGTACCAGCTGGCAGGGTACTGACCCTTGCGGTCGTTGGAATAAAGCAGGTTCAAAGCCATAGAATACCTCATGCGGGCGGGCGCGCCGCAGCAGCGGCACGGTGGTCGGGAAGTGGGCAGGAACGGTTGCTGCCTAGACGTTCAGCAGCAGGTGTTCACGCTCCCAGGGAGAGATCACCTGCAGGAATTCCTCGTATTCGCTGCGTTTGACGATGCCATAGACGCGCGCGAACTCGGGGCCGAGGATTTCGTGCAGTTCGGTGGCCGTATCGAACAGATCCAGGGCCTGGCCCATGACCTGCGGAATATCGCCTTCGCCCTCGTAGGCATCGCCCTTGAACTGGCGGCGCGGGCGCTCTTCCTGGATCAGGCCAAGATAGCCACAGGCCAGCGACACGGCGATCCCCAGATACGGATTACAATCCATGCCAGCGAGGCGGTTTTCCACCCGGCGGGCCGAGGGGCTGGACAGCGGTACCCGGATGCCGGTGGTGCGGTTGTCGCGGCCCCATTCCAGATTGATCGGCGCGGCGTGATCCTTCACGTAGCGGCGGTATGAATTCACATAGGGTGCCATCACTGCGATCCCGGCAGGCAGGTGGTTCTGCAGACCGGCGATAAAGTGATAGAAGGCGTCGGTTTCACCTCCCTGGGGTCCGGAGAAGATGTTCTCTCCGGTGGCCTTGTCGATGATCGAATGGTGGATATGCATGGCCGATCCGGGCTCATTCTCGATCGGTTTGGCCATGAAAGTGGCGAAACAGTCGTGGCGCAGCGCGGCCTCGCGGATCAGGCGTTTGAAGTAGAAGACCTCATCCGCCAGTTTCACCGGGTCGCCGTGGCGCAGGTTGATTTCCAGCTGCCCGGCGCCGCCTTCCTGGGTGATGCCGTCGATCTCGAACCCCTGTGCCTCGGCGAAATCGTAGATATCGTCGATCACCGGGCCGAATTCGTCCACGGCCGTCATGGAGTAAGCCTGCCGCGCCGCCGCGGGGCGGCCCGAGCGGCCCATCATCGGTTTGATCTCATGGGCCGGGTCGACGTTGCGTGCAACCAGGAAGAACTCCATCTCGGGTGCAACCACCGGCTCCCAGCCTTTGTCGTGGTAAAGTTGCACAACGCGTTTCAGCACGTTGCGGGGCGAGCAGGCAATTGGGTTGCCGTCGCGGTCAAAGGCATCGTGAATGACCTGAAGCGTCCAGTCCCCGGTCCACGGCGCCGCCGTGGCGGTGGTCATGTCGGGATAAAGCGTCATGTCCTTTTCGATGAAGCCATCCTCGTCGGCGGCCTCACCCCAGTCCCCGGTAATAGTCTGGTAAAAGATGCTGTCGGGCAGGTGGAAATATTCCTGCTTGGCGAATTTGGTGGCCGGGACAGCCTTGCCGCGGGCGATGCCCGGCAGATCCGAGATAACGCATTCCACCTCGTCAAGACGACGGCCCTCCAGGTAGGATTTGGCGGCGTCGGGAAGCGTATCGAGCCAGGCGGACATCAGGTCCTCTCTTTCTTCAAAAACTCTGCGAGGAAGGTTGCGATCTTAAGGTTGTCTACGGGGGTGCTGAGGCCTGCGGCTGCGCGCTCCAGAATGGGGTCCGGCACTACGCCGCGGCCGCGTTTCTCGATCAGGCCCTGTACGAAACTGTTGGAGAATTCGGGGTGGGGCTGCACGGTCCAGATGTGGTCACCGTAGGCCAGGATTCCGTTTTCGCAGAAATCGTTGCCGGCCAGCACCCGGGCGCTTTTGGGGCGGGTCACAACCTGATCCTGATGCCAGGCGTTCAGGGTCACCGGCTGGCCGTCCTGTTCATAGGTCACATGACCCACCGCCCAGCCGCCATCGAATTTGGCGACCTTGCCGCCGAGGGCCTGTGCGATGATCTGATGTCCGAAACAGATCCCTGCCATGGGGCGTTTCGCGGCGTCGATCTTGCGGATCAACTCCTCTAGCGGCGGGATCCAGTCATGGTCTTCATAGGCGCCGTGTTTGGATCCGGTGATGATCCAGCCGTCCGCCGCATCGGGACCGTCCGGGAACGCCCCATCGACCACGGCCCAGGTCTGGAATTCAAAACCGTGCCCGGCCAGCAGGTCGCAGAACATCTGGTCGTAATCACCTGAGCTGTCGATCAGGTCGTCCGGGGCATGGCCGGTTTGCAGAATGCCGATTTTCATGGGTCACCAAATTTGATCAAATTTATTGTAGCCGAGCCATAAAGGCCAGGCAAGGGATCATACCGCTTCGAGCCAGGACAGCCAGTGGCTCTCTTTAGGGCGGCGGGCGAATTCCTCCAGTTCCTGCCGTTTTGTCATCACCAGATTGCGGATCGCGGTTTTTGGCAGGATGCGGGCGATGATGGGATCGCTCTCGAACAGGTCGATTGCTTCCTGCCATGTCGCGGCAAGCTGCGGCAGGCCCTTGATGTCATAGATATTCCCACTCGAGGGGGCAGGCGGCTGCATTGCGTCCTCGATCCCGACAAGGGCCGCGCCAAGTACAGTGGCCAGCATCAGGTAGGGGTTGATGTCCCCGCCTGCGGCGCGGTGTTCGATCCGGCGCGCCTTGGGGCTGCCGCCGGGAATGCGGATTGCGGCAGTACGGTTTTCATAGGCCCAGGCCGCGCTGGTTGGTGCATGGGCGCCGGGGATCAGCCGGTCATAGGAATTGCCGTGGGGCGCAAAGATCAGGGTGCTGGCGGGCATGGCGGCCAGACAACCGGCCACCGCGTTCAGGAGCAGCTCTGACCCGGCGTCGGTGCCATTGTCGAAAATGTTGTTTCCGGCTTCGTCCACCACCGAGAAATGCACGTGCATGCCATTACCGGCTTCCTCGGCATAAGGTTTCGCCATGAAGGTCGCGGCAAACCCGTGTTTGCGTGCCAGACCTTTGATCAAGGCCTTGAACAGCCAGGCATCGTCGGCGCAGCGCATGGCATCCTGATGGTCAAGGTTGATCTCGAACTGGCCGAGGCCGGCTTCGGAGATGGCGTCCTTGGCGGGAATGCCCATCGCCTCGGCGCCCTCGTAGACATCGGAAAAGAAGGCGTCAAAGGCGTCGAGCTCGGCCACCGACAGAACCGATTGCTGGTCCAGCTCGCGTCCGGTGAGCGGATCAATCGGTGGGCCGGGTTGGGCGCCGCCATCATCCACAAGGTTGAATTCCATTTCGGTGGCGGCAACCACACTCCATCCCCGTGCCGCATAGCGCTGCAGAACGTGGGCCAGAACCTGACGGGGGTCGCCCATGAACGGCGTTCCATCCTCAAGCATCATGGTCATCGGAACCAGGGCGGACGGCGTGCTGAGCCAGGGCATGGGCACGGCGCCCCGGTCCGTGGGCAGCAGGATACCATCGGCATCGCCGGTCTCGAACACAAGCGGGCTGTCTTCGATGTCGCGACCCCAGATATCCACGTTGAGCACCGAGACCGGCATGCGCGCGGTGCCATCATCCAACTTATGTGCTGCGCTTGCGGGCATGCGCTTGCCGCGCATCTGTCCGTTCATGTCACAGGCGGCAATGCGGACGGTTCTTAGGCCGGACAGGTCCATGGGGGGCTCCATTGTTTCTGCCCATAGTTCTACCCGAGCCGCGTAAAGACGCAATCAAAATTTGATCAAAAATTGTCGCAGCCACGCCTGCGCACAAAAAATGGCCCCCGAAGGAGCCATTTTCAAAGTGCTATTCCGTGGCGGCGTTCAGCGGATAAGGCTTGGCCTGAACCGCATTTTGACCCGTCTTTCCTTCGGTACGTGCCGGTTCAGTCTTTTGTTCACAAGGCCAAACAGACCTATGATCAAAAGCGTCAGCAGGATGAAATAAAAGGCCAGGATCGGATAGGGCACAAAGGGGTTGAAGGTCTTGTCCGCAAAGTAATTCGCGTAGTAGAGCGCATCGCCCTTTTGCCGCCAGGCCGGGAAGCCGGAGAAGAAGACCAGCGTCGTGGCGTGGAACAGGAAAATCGCCTCGTTGGTGTAGGACGGCCAGGCGAGACGCATCATCGTGGGCCACATGATGCGCCGGAACCGGTGCCAGCCCGACAGGCCATAGGCGTCCGCCGCCTCGATATCGCCCTTGGGGATCGATCGCAGCGCACCATAGAAGATTTCGGCGCTATAGGCCGAGGTGTTAAAGAACAACACCACCAGCGCCCCCAACCAGGCCGAGGAGAAGGCATCAAGGATGGGCGAGAAGCCCTTCATTTCCAGGAATAAGAAATAGGCAAAGAAGAACTGGATGAAGAGTGGCGATCCCCGGAAGACGAAGATGAACCACTCTGCCGGTTTGCGCCAGACCGCGGAGGAGGAGTTCTTCGCCACCGCCAGGAGATTGGCAAAGAAGAAGCCGGTAATCACCGCAATGGTGCCGAAATAGATGTTCCAGATCATCCCTGATCCGATCAGGGTGAAATGTTCGCACAGGGTGAAATCACTGCGCGGCAGCAGGCGTTCCCCGTAACCAAGCGAGCGGAAGGCATAGGCCTGAATGGTCTCGATACAGCTCATTTGGCTTTCCTCTGCGCTTCTCCGCCCAGGGTGGCTTGCCCATGCGACAGGCGGGTCGTGATCCGGGCCAACACCACCTCTGACACCTTGGTAAAGGCGAGGTAGAAGACCAGCAGCGCCAGGAAATACCACATGCGCCAGTCGCCGTGCGGGTAATCGGTGAACTTGGCCGTCTTGGAGCCGCCCAGTTCACGCGCCCAGTAGACGATATCCTCGACGCCCAGAAGGAACAGCAGCGGCGTCGCCTTGATCAGCACCATCCAGAGGTTCGACAGGCCGGGCAGGGCATAGGTCCACATCTGCGGCACCTGAATGCGCCAGAAGGCCTGCCTGCGTGTCATGCCATAGGCCTCGGCGGTTTCGATCTGCGGTCGCGGCACCGCGTTCATCGCGCCATAGAGCACGTTGGCCGCAAAGGCGCCGAACACGATAGCGAAGGTCACCACCGCAAGGGAGAAGCCGTAGACTTCGTGGATCCACTGCGGCGAGGTGCCCAGCGGCATCTTGGCGATGTCGCAGACCAGAAAATCGCTGCCCTGGCGGATCGGTTGATCCCAGTCCGGGCATTTGACCTTGTGGCGCAGCCATTCAATTCCCTGATCCAGCGCGATGACGAAGAATAGGAAGAAGGCAATGTCGGGCACACCGCGCACGATGGCGATGTATCCCTTGCCCAGCCAGGACAGGGGCGGGAAGTGAGAGCGGGCTGCAATAGCGCCACCAAAGCCGAACAGGAGCGCCAGCGGCGCGGTGATGGCGAGCAGCAGCAGGACCGTCCCGAAAGCGAGATAAAAACCCATGTGCTTTCCGGTGGTCAGGTAACATGACAGCCACTGGAGGCCCTCCAGGGTGGCCGGGTCTGAGCAATAGGAGAAAATGGCTGACCTCGTCGTCTATGTCACCCGCATCCCTCCTGACGGAGCCGGATCATGCGCGCAACGGGGGGAATACAGCAAAGGGGAGCAGTGCCCCCCTTTGCCAGTCTCTTGGAAAGGGCAGGCGTGGCTTACCAGGTGCCGCCGACTTCCCATTTGGTGATCAGCTCGTTCAGGCTGCCGTCTTCCTTCATCGAGGTGATGGCGGCGTCGAACTTGCCGCGCAGCTCGTCATCGCTTTCGCGGAAGGCCATGCCGATGCCACCGCCCAGCGGTACATCGTCACCGACGAAGACCAGGTCAGAGGCTTCGACTTCCGGCTCCAGGTAATCCTTGTCGGCCAGAACGGCATCGGCTTCGCCGGATTTCACGGCTGCGATGGTTTCATCCGGGGTCGGATATTCCACCAAGGTCGCGCCGGTGTCGACCACGTGGTTGGCTTGGATGGTTGCGGTCTGGGCGGCGATGATGCCACCGGTCAGGTCCACGTCGCTGGACATCGCCGCATAGGCCGAGGGCGACGGCGGTGTGTAGCCTTGGGTGAAGTCGACGACTTCCTCACGCTCTTCGGTGATCGACATGCCCGCGATGATCGCGTCGTAGTTGCCCGAGGTCAGGTTCGGGATGATCGAATCCCAGTCGTTGGTGACCCATTCGCAGGTCAGCTCGGCGCGTTTGCACAGCTCGTCACCCAGCTCGCGCTCGAACCCGTCCACTTCACCCTTGTCGTTGATGAAGTTGTAGGGAGGGTAGGCGCCCTCGGTGCCCAGACGCACGGTATCTGCCAGTGCCACGCCTGCGGTCAGGGCCAGGGCGGCGGTGCCGAGAAGAATGGATTTCATGAGTATACTCCCGTTTTGGTTGGTTATTGGTCGTTTTATTGGTTTTAGCGTTTGGTCGAAGACAGGAAAGCCTTCAGTCGTTCGGATTTGGTGTTGCCAAAGACCTCGGCCGGGGTGCCTTGCTCCTCGATCAATCCCTGATGCAGGAACACGACGTGATCGGAGACGTCCTCTGCCATCTTCATGTCGTGGGTCACGATCATCATGGTACGGCCTTCGGCGGCCAAATCCTTGATCACCTTGACGACTTCCTGCTCCAGTTCCGGGTCGAGCGCCGAGGTGGGTTCGTCGAACAGCAGGGCTTCGGGCTCCATGCACAGAGCGCGGGCGATGGCGGCGCGCTGCTGCTGGCCACCCGACAGTTGCGCCGGGTAAACGTCGCATTTGTCGCCGATGCCGACCTTGTCGAGATATTTGCGCGCAGAAGCTTCAACCTCGGCGCGGTCGCGTTTCAGCACCGTCAGCGGCGCCTCCATCACGTTTTGCAGGATGGTCATATGGGACCACAGGTTGAACTGCTGGAACACCATCGACAGGTTGGTACGGATGCGCAGAACCTGTTTTGCGTCGGCAGGGCGACGGCTCAGGCCGCTGCCGACCCATTTGATCGGCTCGCCCTTGAACAGGATTTCCCCCTGCTGACTGTCTTCCAGAAGGTTGCAGCACCGCAGCAGCGTCGATTTGCCAGACCCGGATGAGCCGATCAGCGACACCACGGCGCCGCGCGGGGCGGTGATGTCGACGCCCTTGATGACCTCCAGATCGCCATAGGATTTATGCAGACCGCGCATCTCCAGAACCGGAGTGGCGTCGGGTGCAGTTTTGCTCGCAGGCGTTGCTTTGGTCGTTGTTTCGGTCAAGGTGCGCGTCGTCCGGTTGGATAAAATTTTGTCTTATTGGACCCAAAAAAAGCCGAATTGCAATGTTCAAACCGCACAAAGATCCGTGGTTTCCTGCGAAACGGTCAGGCCTGCCGACAAAACGGACAATGCATCAGGCCTTGGCGCGGGCGCGGATCTTTTGTCCGGTCAGCACTGGGCCGGGCGGTGTCGGCACCGCCAGATAATCGGACATGGGAATTTGTACGATACCCTTGAGGTGCAGCGTCGCCAGCGTGTCCTCGTCGAGGTTGGAAATCGCGGTTTCAATCGCCTTGAACAGCACGTCCGGAGCGTTCCCGATGGCCGTGATATAGGGCAGGCCGGGGGTCTCCGCGGTGCGCTCAAAGGCCTGAAGGTCGGCGGCGAAATCGTCGTATTGCTGCATCAATTCCCAAGATAGGATATCAAGGGCGGCAAAATCGGCGCGCCCCTCTGCCACGGCCAGAGCAGACTCCCGGTGGCCACCAGTCTCCAGCAATTCGCCGGGCAGCATGCCTTCATCCTGCATATGGATCAGCGGTCCGGCCCAGCCGGATTGCGACAGGCCGTCGTTATAGGCAAAGACCTTGCCATCAAGCTGGCTCAGGCGGGAGACATCTGCATCCTTGCGGGCAACAAAGACGCTGTAGTAATGCCCCGGCGCGCAGCCTGCGTGGCCGTAATCGGCGGTCCCGATCAGCTGTACCTCGCCGTATAGGCGGGTGCGTAGCGGGCAGCCGCAGGTCTGGGCCAGCAGCAGGTTCTTTGCCGTCCAGGCGCTCCAGGGATCGCTTTTGCGGTCCAGCGTCTCCGGGACGTCCCATTCGCCGTCCAGCGCCTCACGTATTGCCGCCCAAAGACGGTCATTGGCCTCGGCGGTTTCCGGGCGGTCGTACATTCCAAGAAAAGCAATCACAGTGCAGCCTCCGCACGTTGTCTGGCCAGGGCGCTGTCCCGGTCGTTCACCCCAAGCAGGCTGGAGGAGAGCCGGAGCAACGTATCCTCGCTGTCATCTCTGTGGCCGTCAGCCAAGGCGACCATCCACAGCGCCTCGATCACCGCAGTACGGTCCTCATAGCGTACGGCATCCTTGATGGCGCGGGTGAAACGGACGGTGTCGGGGGCTTCGGCCTCCATCGCCTCTGCCTCTTCGCGCAGCAGGATCGCGCCTCCCATGTCCAGCCCGTAGCGGGATTGGTTGATGCGGTCGATCCGGTCCTTTTCCTCTTCGGAGTAGTTGTGATCCGATCGTGCGACGCGCACCAGAAGGGCGCAGAGGGCCAGTCGGGCGTCCTCATCCGCGAGGGTGACCTTCGCGGGGGACAGAAGGCGGTTCAGGAGGTCCTGGAACAAGTCTGAGTTTCCTCTGAGGCGTTGGCGAGTTTGCGGCGCGCCCGCTCCCGCGCGGTTTCGTTGTCGGCATAGGACAGGCCCATGGCCTTGCGGGCGTCTTCCACGATCTTGACTTCGCCCTCGTGTTCGTCGCCATCCGCCAGCACCACTTCCCACAGGGCGTCCAGCGCGGCGAGCCGTTCGTCAAGCCCGGTGGTTTCGCGGATCAGGCGGCCAAATGTATCGGTCTCGGGCGCTGCGGCGTGCAGTTTTTCGCAGCTGGCGCGCACCTTGGCCGCTTCAATGGCGTTATGCTGATATAACCGCGCCAGAATCCGGTCGATCAGGCTGATCTCTTCCAGCTGATATTCCCGGTCGGATTGCGCCACGCGCACCATCAGCGCCCCGAGGGCCAGTTCAGCGTCGGGATCCGGCAGCGCAGGGGGCTGCGGCGGGCGGAAGGCTTGAAAGAGCTTTTTGAGCATGAGATCAGGATACCCTGCAACGCCGGTGGGGCCAACAGTTTCTAACCGTCGTAGCCTTCGATGATTTCCATGTCGCCGGTCGAGACCGGATCGCGCAGCGCCTTGGCGTCTTGATAGGCGACCGAGTCGTAGCAGGCCTTTGCGGTGTCGAAATCCTTGAATTCGATCACGACGGTACGGGCGCGTGTTTGTCCTTCGCGGACTTCTTTCGCGCCGCCGCGCACCAGGAATTTCGCGCCGTATTCGGCAAAGGGCGCCGCATTGGCCGCCACGTAGTCCTTGTAACGCTCCATATCGTCAACATCGACATGGGCAACCCAATATCCCTTTGGCATTCGGAATCCTTTTTTGTCTTTTTGATAAGCTGAAACAGAAGCGAAACAAAAACAATGGCCGCCTTGGCCTGAATTTCCCCGTTCGGTTCCGGAAAATCCAAAAAATTCGTTAAGTAACGGGGTTGCGCCTAGTGAAAGCCGCCCGTTTTGCGCGGGCGGCTTCAAGGGGTATGTCAGCCGAGTTCAGAAAGGCGGGCAAGCGCCTCTTTGATCTTGGTTTCTTCCTCTTCGCGGGCGGCAAGGTTCTCGCGCGCTTCTTCCACCACCTCATCGGGGGCGGAGGCCACGAACTTCGGATTGTTCAACCGTCCGCGCAGGCCGCCAAGTTCCTTGGCCAGTTTGCCAAGGGTTTTCTCAAGGCGTGCCTTTTCCTCGTCGATGTCGATGATATCGGCGAGCGGCAGGCCGAAGGAAGCGCCGGGCGCCGAGATCGAGACACAGCCCTTCGGCAGGCTGTCGACCTTGGTCAGGCTGTCGATCCGCGCAAGGCGTTTGATCAGCGCCTCGTTGCGGTCCCATGCGGTTTGGGCGGCCTCGTCGATCTCGGTCACCAACATGGCGACCTTGAGGCCCGCAGGCACATGCATCTGCGCGCGGGCAGAGCGGGTGTTCTCGATGACCGAGATCACCCAGTTGATCTCCCGGTCGGCCTCGGCATTGACCAGGTCAGCGGCGGCGTAGGCAGGCCAATCAGCATGCACCAGCATCTTGGTGCGGGTTCCGGTCTGGCCCCACAGCTCTTCGGTGATGAAGGGCATGATCGGGTGCAGAAGGATCAGGCACTGATCCATGACCCAGCGCATGGTCTCGCGGGTCTCGGCCTGGGCTGCGGCGTCTTCACCCTGCAACAATGGCTTGGATAGCTCCACATACCAGTCGCAGACCTTGCCCCAGACAAAGGCGTAAAGCGCCTGCGCCGCATCGTTGAAACGATAGGCCTCTAGCGCCGCGTCCACTTCCTCACGCACGCGGGCGGTTTCGCCGATGATCCAGGCGTTGACGGCCTGCGCGGGCTTCAGATCGGCCACATCGGTCTGCTGCACCGCATCGGCGAAGACCTCGTTCATCTCGGCAAAGCGGATGGCGTTCCACAGCTTGGTGCCAAAGTTCCGGTAGCCGGCGATCCGCTGCATATCGAGCTTCAGCACCCCGCCGAGGCTCGCCATCGCCGCATTGGTGAAACGCAGCGCATCGGCGCCGTATTCGTCAATGATATCCAGCGGGTCGATGACGTTGCCGGTGGATTTCGACATCTTCTTGCCCTTGGCGTCGCGCACAAGGCCATGCAGGTAAACAGTGTCGAACGGGATCTGATCCACGACGGCCAGCTGCATCATCATCATGCGGGCAACCCAGAAGAACAGGATGTCCTGCCCGGTGACCAGCGTCGAGGTCGGGAAGTATTTGCCAAGTTCCTCGGTCTGTTCAGGCCAGCCCAGCGTGCCGATTGGCCACAGACCGGAAGAGAACCAGGTGTCGAGCACATCGGGGTCACGCCAGACCGGGTAGATCAGTTTGGTCGGATCCTGGGTGGTTTCATACTCGGCCAGCGCGGCGGCAAAGGCCTTGACCGCATCGGCGCGGGTTTCGACTTCAACCACCTGCGCGTGGTTCAGCGGCGTCGGCAGGCCAACCAGAATGTCGTCGAATTGCGGTTTGACGCTGTCGAAATCAGCGGCGCAATGGCGCGGCTCTTCGCCGATCAGCAGCTTCTGCTCCCACATCAGGCGCAGGCTTTCGACCAGATCAAGCGCGCCATCGCCCTCGTCATCGGTGAACCCTTCACCGGAGAGGTCAAAGCCGTACCAGACCGGGATCTGGTGGCCCCACCACAGCTGGCGCGAAATGCACCAGGGTTCGATGTTTTCCAGCCAGTGGTAATAGGTCTTCTCACCCGACTCCGGCAAGATCCTGACGGTGCCGTCCTTCACGGCCTCCAGCGCCGGGCCGACGACCTTTTCAGCGTCCACGAACCACTGGTCGGTCAGCATCGGTTCGATCACCACCTTGGAGCGGTCGCCGAAGGGCTGCATGATCGGCTTGTTCTCGACCAGCGGCACCATGGTTTCGACCAGGTTGCCCTCGTCGTCCGTCTTGGCCTCTTTCACCATCACCGCGAGACCTTCGTCGGTGATCTGCTGCACTACGGCCTTGCGGGCCTCAAAGCGGTCCAGACCGCGCAGGTCCTCGGGCACAAGGTTGATGGCGTCGGCTTCGGCCTCCGAAAGGGTTTGCTCGCCCTTGGCGACGGCCATGGCCGTGGTTGCGGCCTCTTCGTAAGGCGCACCATCGGCACGCATCGCGCCCTTGGTGTCCATCAGGCGGTACATCGGGATACCGCCGCGCTTGGCCACCTGATAGTCGTTGAAATCATGTGCGCCGGTGATCTTCACCGCACCCGAGCCGAAGTCGGGGTCGGGGTATTCATCGGTGATGATCGGGATCAGGCGGCGGTGTTCCTTGGGGCCCACTGGGATCTCGACCAGCTTGCCTACGATAGGGGCATAGCGCGCGTCATCGGGGTGCACGGCCACGGCGCCATCGCCCAGCATGGTTTCGGGGCGGGTAGTGGCGATGGAGATGTAATCGCGCTCTTCCTCGAGCGTGACATTCCCGTCCTCGTCCTTTTCGACGTAGGTATAGGTTGCACCGCCCGCGAGAGGGTATTTGAAGTGCCACATGTGGCCCGCAACCTCGATATTCTCCACCTCAAGGTCGGAAATCGCGGTCTCAAAATGCGGGTCCCAGTTCACCAGCCGCTTGCCGCGGTAGATCAGGCCCTTGTTGAACATCTCCACAAAGACCTTGATGACGGCATCGTGGAAGTTGCCCTCTTCGCCTTCCGGGGCACCGGGGGCGCCGGACATGGTGAAGGCGTTGCGCGACCAGTCACAGGAGGCGCCGAGGCGTTTCAACTGGTTGACGATGGTGCCGCCGGACTGGCTTTTCCAGTCCCAGACCTTTTCCAGGAACTTTTCCCGGCCGAGTTCGGCGCGGGAGGGCTGCTGGTTCTTCGCCAGTTCGCGTTCCACAACCATCTGGGTGGCGATGCCGGCGTGGTCCTGTCCAGGCTGCCACAGGGTGTCAAAGCCCTGCATGCGTTTCCAGCGGATCAGGATGTCCTGCAGCGTGTTGTTAAAAGCATGGCCCATGTGCAGGACGCCGGTGACATTGGGGGGCGGGATCATGATGCAATAGGTGGAAGCCTCGGGCTTCGCGTTTGCGCCTGCCTTGAAACAGCCCGCCTCTTCCCAGGCCGCGTAAAGACGGCTTTCGGCTTCGGCTGCGTTGAATGTCTTTTCCATCGCCATCGGTTTGGTCCTGCGTGCGTGTCATTTTTCGTCGCGTTCTCCCATATAGAACGGGGCGGCAAAGGGAAAGTGCCAAGGCGGGCAGGAAAATAAGGCAGGCGGGGGGAGTAATGCGGGTTTTGGCGCCGTCAACGCGCGGGGCGGTAACGGTGGTTTAACTCTGAGCCGCTAAGGTGGTTTATGAAGAGAACAGCGGGTCCTCCCCTCGGTCCGCCATTCACGAGACGCCCGGCCAGACTTTGATGCGGATGCCCGCAAAGTCGGCCGGGCGCACTACTTTTGGCACCCCGTAAATTCTGTTTTCACCGGTGTTGAAGGATGGGCGCGGCGCCTAGCCCCGGCTGCCGCTGCGGTCCAGTTTGGTCGACAGGTGGATCAGGCTTTCTGAAGAGCGAACGCCGCGCGCCTCGCCAATGCGGTCGATGGTTTCGTCCAGTTCATCCGTGGTTTGGGCCACGACCTGCGCCAACAGGTCGAACCGGCCCGAGGTCGTATGCACCACTTCGACCCCCGGAAGGCTGCGCAGACGGGCCAGAACTTCGGGGCCGCTGCGGGGTTCGATGGAGATCAGCACCGTCGCCTGCAGGGGCGGGCGCACCGCAGGGGAGATCTTCAGCGTGTACCCGGCGATAACGCCCAGCGTTTCCAGCCGTTCGATCCGGGTTTGAACGGTGGTGCGCGCAAGATTGAGGTGACGCGCCAGTTCGGCCACCGGGCGGCGGGCATTGTCGCGCAAAAGCGCCAGAAGTCGCTGATCTGTTTCGTCTATCTGCATTTTGTATGCACCATAATGACGGGAATTTCCGTCATACTATCAATAGTGACGGGGGAAATCGACGCGCAACCGGGCGAAAATGCAAGAAAACCGTCAATCGGCACGCAGTCCGTCCAACAAGGCTTTGATCTTATGCAGCATATTCCCCCGCTCTGGCTTGACCCCGAAACGCATCTTGCGCGGCGGCAGCCGGATCATCCCATCCTCTATTTCTCGCCGCGGGTGCTGCACGAGGTGGCGGACCGGTTCCTGACCGGCTTTCCGGGGCTGGTGACCTATGCAGTCAAGGCGAACCCCCATCCTGCGGTTCTGTCCAATCTGGTGGCCGCCGGGGTGTCGGCCTTTGATGTGGCCTCGCCTGCGGAAATGGAGGCGGTGCGCGCGGCCAGTGCGGATGCGGTGATGCATTACAATAACCCGGTGCGTTCGGATGTGGAAATCGCGGCGGGTATCTCTCATGGCGTGGCCAGCTGGTCGGTGGATGAGGCGAGCGAGCTGGACAAGCTGGCCGATGTGCCGCGCGACTGCGAGATCGCGGTGCGCTTTGCCCTGCCGGTACAGGGGGCGGCCTATGATTTTGGCAGCAAGTTCGGCGCCGCCCCGGAAGAGGCGATCGCGCTGCTGCAACGGGTTGCGGCAGAGGGCTGGACACCGGCCCTGTGTTTTCATCCCGGCACCCAATGTGAGGATGCCTCGGCTTGGGTCGAATATATCCACGCCGCACGCCGGATCGTCGATGCTGCCGGGGTAAAGGTGGCGCGGCTGAACGTCGGAGGTGGCTTTGCCGCCAACCGCGATGGCGTGGCGCCGGATCTTGAGACGGTGTTTTCAGCCATTGGGACTGCTGTGTGCGATGCCTTTGGTGACGCCGCGCCAGAGCTGATCTGCGAGCCGGGTCGGGCGATGGTGTCTGAGGCCTTTACCCTTGCCGCCCGCATCAAAGGCCTCCGCCAGGGCGGCGGCGTGGTCTACCTCAACGATGGGATCTATGGCGGGCTGGTCGACTTCCGCGACATGGGTTTGCCCGGGCGCGTGACCGTGGTCAGCGCCGAAGGGCAGCACCGGTCGGCGCCGCGCAAACCGCGCATCGTGTTCGGCCCGACCTGCGACAGCCTGGACCGTCTTCCGGATGGTCTGCCGTTGCCCGAAGACAGCGTGACAGGCGATTATGTGCTGTTCCCCGGGCTTGGTGCTTATTCTTCCGCCATGAGCACGCAATTCAATGGCTATGGCCTTTCGGATGTGGCCACCGTGATCGAGCTCTCTGGACAAGCTGGCACGCGAGGCTAATGTCGGCCCCAAAGCAGCACTGAGCGCGCGAAGGGGATGAGCATGGAAAAGTTCGGAAAAAGCCAGCCGGTGAAACGGGTCGAGGATGTCCGGTTCCTGACGGGACACGGTCGCTATATCGAGGATTCTGCGCCCCAGGGCGCCTTGCGCTGCTGGGTTCTGCGCAGCCCCGTGGCGCATGGCACGATCACCCGTTTGGACGTCGAAGATGCCCGCGCCGCCGCGGGCGTACAGATGGTGGTGACCTATGCCGACTATCTTGAGGCGGGTTATGACACCGGAATCGATGGCATCCTGATCAAGAATCGCGACGGATCGGGCGCAGCGGCGCCGCACCGCCCGATGCTGGCCCATGATCGGGTGCGCCATGTCGGCGAACCTGTGGCGGTCGTCGTGGCCGAAACCATGGATCAGGCCCGTGATGCCGGAGAATTGATCGAGCTGGAAATCGACGATCTGCCGGTGAAAATGGACATCGCGCCGGGCGGTGAGCCGCTGCACCCGGATGTGCCCGATAACCTTGGTTTTGACTGGGGTATGGGCGATGAGGCCGCAACAGAAGCCGCCTTTGCCGAGGCGGCTCATACCGTGGCGCTGCAAGTCGAGGACAACCGGGTCATCGTCAACTCTATGGAGCCGCGCGGCTGTTTTGCCGAATGGAAGGACGACCGTCTGCATTTCACCTTTGGCGGGCAGGGAGTCTGGGGCGTCAAATCCAACCTCGCCAAGAAACTGCGCCTTGAAGAAGAGCAGGTACATGTGGTGACCCCGGATGTGGGCGGCGGCTTTGGCATGAAATCGCAGCCCTATCCGGAATATTATGCGGTTGCCCATGCGGCGAAGGTTCTGGGACGGCCGGTGCTTTGGGTTGGGGACCGCACGGAATCGATGCTGTCGGACAATGGTGGGCGCGATCTGACCTCGCTGGCGGAACTGGCCTTTGATGCGGATCTGAAGATCACCGCCTATCGGGTGAACACCCGTTGCAACCTTGGCGCCTACAACGCGCCTTTCGGCCAGATCATCCAGACGACCCTGTTCAGCCGCGTTCTGGCCGGGGTTTATGACATCCAGACCGCCTGGCTGCGTGTCGAAGGGATCTATACCAACACCACCCAGGTTGATGCCTATCGCGGCGCCGGCCGCCCCGAGGCGATTTATGTGCTGGAGCGGGTGATGGACCGGGCCGCGCGTGAACTTGGCGTTGATCCCTGGGAGCTGCGGCGCCGCAATTTCATCGCCCCGGCAGCCTTTCCTTATGCCACCGTCACTGGCGAAAGCTACGATGTCGGCGATTTCAACCGGGTGCTGAGCCGCGCCGCGGAAGAGGCTGATATGGCAGGCTATCCGGCCCGCAAGGCTGCAGATGCAGCATCGGGCAAACTGCGGGGCGTCGGCCTGTGTTACTATATCGAAAGCATTTTGGGTGATCCTTCGGAAGGCGCGGAAGTGGAGTTTCTGGAGGACGGCCGGGTGAATATCTATGTCGGCACGCAAAGCAACGGACAGGGGCATGAAACCGTTTACGCGCAGTTCCTTGCGGATCAGACCGGCATTCCCGCAGACCAGATCCACGTGGTGCAGGGCGACAGTGACCTGATCGCCAAGGGCGGCGGCACAGGCGGGTCGTGTTCGGTCACCACGCAGGCCAATGCTACCCTTGCCACCGTCGATGCGATGGTCGCGGCCTTTACGCCTTTCCTCGCCGATGAAATGGGCGTCGAGGAAGACGCAATCGAATTTGATGGTGAAACCTTCCGCGCGCCGGGATCCAACGTTACCCCCACCGTACTTGAAGCGGCCGAGATGGCCCGCGCGCAGGGCCGGACCGAGTTGCTGCGTCACTCGGCGCGGGCCACGCTGCCGGGGCGCTCGTTCCCGAACGGGGCTCATATCTGTGAGGTGGTGATCGACCCCGAAACCGGCGCGTCCGAGGTTGACCGCTATACTGTGGTGGATGACTTTGGTAACCTGATCAACCCGGCGCTGGCCGAAGGGCAGGTGCATGGCGGTGTTGCGCAGGGCCTGGGTCAGGCAATGCTGGAACATGTGGTCTATGACGAAGAGGGGCAGCTGCTCACGGCAACGTTCATGGACTATGCCATGCCACGGGCGTCAGATATGCCAATGATCGGCTTTGCGACCGAGGCCGTGCCCTCGACCCAGAACCCGATGGGGATGAAGGGCTGCGGCGAGGCTGGAACCGTGGGCGCCATGGCGGCGGTCGCCAATGCGGTGCAGGATGCGGTCTGGGCACGCGGTGTGCACCAGATGGACATGCCGTTCACGCCGTTGAAACTATGGGAAGTGCTAAGGGATGTCTCTGTCGCAGCTGAGTAAACGTGTCTTTGGATGGCTCGGACGGCCTTTGCGGTCCGAGCATTCCGCCGAGACCGCGCTGCGCGGGCCGCAGGCCCATGTGATCATTCTGGACGGGACCATGACCTCGCTGCGGCCGGGCCACGAATCCCATGCCGGGCAGACTTACCTTCTGTGCAAGGAGGTCGGCCCGGAAGTTTCCGTATTCTACGAAACCGGTGTGCAATGGACTGGCTGGTCCAGTGCGCGGGATGTCATGGTGGGCACAGGGATCAACCGGCAGATCCGTCGTGCCTATGGCTATCTCGCCTCGCGCTACCGGCCTGGCGACAGTATTTTCCTGATCGGATACAGCCGCGGGGCCTATGCGGTACGCTCATTGGCCGGGGTGATCGGCGAGGTGGGCCTGCTGCGGCCCGAACACGCCACCGAACGCAATATTCGCACCGCCTACCGCCATTACCAGCAGGGGCAGGACGCGGAGATCGCGCGCGCCTTTCACGATGCCTATTGCCACGCTGAAACCCAGA
Source organism: Phaeobacter gallaeciensis (assembly GCF_001678945.1). Taxonomy (NCBI): domain Bacteria; kingdom Pseudomonadati; phylum Pseudomonadota; class Alphaproteobacteria; order Rhodobacterales; family Roseobacteraceae; genus Phaeobacter; species Phaeobacter gallaeciensis. Next base: position 670,299 of record NZ_CP015124.1, on the reverse strand, counting down.
TCGAAATGATCGGCGTCTGGGACACGGTCAAGGCGCTGGGCTTTCGCCTGCCGGTACTGTGGCGCTGGTCCAAGGACCCGCATGGGTTTCACAACGACGAATTGGGCCCGCATGTGAAGAATGGCTATCATGCGCTGGCGCTGGAGGAGACCCGCGACGTCTTTGCCCCGGTGCTGTGGTCCTGTCCCGACGGGTTCAACGGCCGGGTGGAGCAGATGTGGTTCCGCGGCGCCCATGGGGATGTGGGCGGGCAGCTTGGCGGTTTTGAGGCGGCGCGGCCGCTCGCGAACCTGTCGCTGGTCTGGATGCTGGAAAAGGCCGAGGATTGCGGATTGCCGCTGCCGCAGGATTGGCGCATGCGGTTCCCGGTGGATCCCGGCGCGCCATCGGTCGGCACCTGGCGCGGCTGGGGTAAGATCTTCTTGCTGCGCAGTCGCCGTCCGGTGGGCAAGGACCCGAGCGAGCGTCTGCACAGCAGTGCTAAGGGTTTTGTGATCAAGGAAAAGCGCTCGGCCTGGCGCCTGTTCTGGCCCTCGCGCGCAGCACGCTAAGCCTTCGTGTTGATCAAGGGGCGTGGAGGAATGCTTTCCTATGCGAATAGAACGCTTTGATTTAGCAGATAGCTACGAAGCCGAGTGTCAGATCAGTGAGGAACACCAAGTTGGGGATATCTACCATCGACGTGGAAACCGAGTAGGAAGTGGCGCCACACTGACACCGGTTGCCCGGTTTTTTGTCTGGCGTCCTGACTACTCGGAAGGGGTAAATTCGCACTGGCGCGTTGATTGTTACGTAAAGAGGCATCGCTTGTCTGGTGCCCCCGAAAAGCTAGCCAAGGCTCTTTCTGCCGCGCTGTTGGAGCGAGGCATCTGTGAGGCACCGATGTGGATCGGCTGGCACCGGAGCGAGGAACAGGGTGGGCAAGCGGTTGGAGATCTGTTCGAACTAGACTGAAGATCACAAGGTATCGATCAGCCTTTTGCGGGCGGCAGTTTCATCACGATGCAGGTGGTTGAACCTGTCGCATAGAGCTTGCCATCCTCGACGCCGCGGATTTCGCCATGGGCCACGCCGGTCGACCGTCCCACGTGATCGGTGACGCCGATGCAATCCACTGTGACGCCCAGTGGAATTGAGCGCAAGATGTTGATCTTGTATTCCAGCGTCGTATAGGCGGATCCCTTGGGCACGCGGGTCATCACCGCGCAGGCCATGGCGCTGTCCAAGAGCGTGCCATACCAGCCGCCGTGCACGGTGCCCATGGGATTGGTATATGCAAACTCCGGCGTGCCGCGGAAGACAATGCGGCCGTCGCCAACCTCGTGCAGAGCATAGCCCAGCTGCGCGCCGATGGGCGGGCCGGGCAGTTTGCCATCCAGAATGCCTTGCATGAATTCAAGGCCCGAAAGCTGGGTGATTTCCGACATCGGCAGCAGGTCCGCAGGCGATTTTGCAATGAACATGAAAGAGATGCCCCATCCAATTGAAGTGCCCGGCGCCAAGGCCGGGCAATCAGAGTTCCATTTTGGAATGAGGCTAGGCGCGGCTTACGGCGCCAGCAAGTCTTACGCCACGTTCTCGAGCGAGACCTTGGGCGTGATGCCAAGGGCAAAACAGACATCGCGGGTCAGCTCAGGACGGTTCAGCGTGTAGAAATGCAGCTTCTCGACGCCACCTTCCAGCAACTCGGTGCAGAGCTCGCTGCACATCGCGGTGGCCAGCAGATCAGCGCGGTCATCGCGCAGCGCCTTTTCAAAGGCATCCTCGACCCAGGCGGGGATCTTGGTGCCGCAGCGGCGGGCGAAATTGCGGGCGCCTTTCCAGTTCTCGATCGGCAGGATGCCCGGCGTCAGTTTCGAGCCGTCAATGCCCGCCTTTTCGCAGGCATCGCGGAAGCGGAAGAAGGTTTCGGGTTCGAAGAAGAACTGCGTCAACGCTTCGTCCGCGCCTGCGTCCAGCTTGCGCTTCAGCCAGTCGACATCGGCCTGGGCGGTTGCGGCATCGGGGTGCTGGTCGGGGTAGGCACCGACACGCACGGTGAATTTGCCGGTGTCCGCCAGGGCCTCGATCAGTTCAACCGAATTGGCGAACCCGTCGGGGTGCGGCGTGAACTTGCCTTCGCCCTTTGGCGGGTCGCCGCGCAGGGCAACGATTTCAGACACGCCTGCCTCGGCAAAGCGGTCCGCGATCTCCATCGTTTCGGCCTTGGTCGCTTGCACGCAGGTCAGGTGCGCGGCCACATTTAGGCCCGAGGATTTATGCAGCGTTGCCACAGCATCGCGGGTCAGATCGCGGGTGGTGCCACCGGCGCCATAGGTGACGGATACAAAGCGCGGGTCCAGCGGTGCCAGAACCTGAACCGTGTCCCAAAGGCGGAAAGAAGCCTCAAGCGACTGCGGCGGAAAGAACTCGAACGAGATGTCAGGGGTCTTCATTAGGGGATCTCCGACTGATTTGACCTCTTGTTGCACACGCAGCATTGTGAGACAAACTCATAATTCTCAAGAACAACATGAGCGACGCGATAGAATGCACATCGAATTCCGCCATCTGCGCACGATCAAGGCCATCCACGAAGCCGGCGGTCTGGCCCGCGCGGCCGAGCAGCTGAACATCACGCAAAGCGCGCTCAGCCATCAGATCAAGGGGCTGGAGGAACAAGCGGGGGTGGAGTTGTTCCTGCGCCGCTCCAAGCCGATGAAACTGTCGCCTGCCGGGCTGCGGCTATTGCGTTTGGCCGAACAGGTCCTGCCGCAGGTCGAGGCCGCACAGGCCGAGTTTTCCAACCTGCGCGAGGGTCACGCCGGGCGGATGCATATCGCCATCGAATGCCACGCCTGTTTCGAATGGCTGTTCCCCGTGCTTGAGGCCTTTCGCAAGAGCTGGTCGGACGTTGACGTGGACATTCGCCCCGGCCTTGCCTTTGACGCGCTGCCCGCGCTGCAAAAGGAAGAGGTGGATCTGGTAGTTTCGTCCGACCCGGATACGCTGCCCGGCATCGAATTTATCGAGTTGTTTGATTACCGGCCGGTTTTCGTCGCCTCATCGCAGAACCCGCTGGCGGTAAAACCCTATATCGACGCGGAGGATTTCAAGGACCAGACGCTGATCACCTATCCGGTGGAAAAATCCCGTCTGGATGTGTTCAGCCAGCTTCTGACCCCGGCGGGGGTTGAACCTGCATCCATCCGCCAGGTTGAGCTGACCGCCGTGATCCTCTTGTTGGTGGCATCGAACCGAGGGGTGTCAGTTCTGCCGGATTGGGTGGTGCGCGAGGTCAAGTATTCCTCGGACTATGTGACCCGGCCGCTGACCGCAGAGGGGATTACCCGCAGGCTCTATGCTGCGGTGCGCAGCGAGGACCGCGAAAAGCCCTATATGCAAGAGCTGATCCGCCTGGCCAAGGTCGAGGCGCGCAAGCTGCAGCAGCAATAACGCGTTTGGCAGTGCCCCAGCCGGGCTGATCTCGGCGGGGGCGGTTTCTTGGACGTAAACAGGCGGTCAGATCAGTTTGACGATCTGCTTGCCAGTATTGCCGCCCTTCAGCAGCGAGCGGAACGCCTCGGGGGCGTTTTCCAGACCAGTGGCGATGTCCTCAAGGAAGCGGATCTCACCCGAGGCAACCTTGGGCGCGACCTCTTTCAGGAACTCCGGGTAGCGGTCGAAATGATTCGAGATGATGAAGCCGTTCACCGACAGGAATTTCACCAGGATATTGCGCCAGATGTTCGGCCCGGTCAGCGCCACATCCGATGCGCCTGCGCCCAGACCGCCGGCGTTGTACCAGGCGATCATGCCGCAGATCGGGATACGCCCATGCGGGTTCATCAGCGGCAGCACCGCCTCCAGCACCTTGCCGCCGACGTTTTCGAAATAGATGTCGATGCCCTTGGGGCAGGCCTCGGCCAGATCCTTGCGCAGGGATTTTGCATCCGCATAGGCACGGTGGTCCAGGCAGGCGTCAAAGCCGAAGGTCTCGGTCGCCAGTTTGCATTTGTCGGCGCCGCCCGCGATGCCGACAACGCGCAGGCCTGCCAGTTTGGCCAGTTGTCCGACCATTGAACCAACGGGACCGGTTGCGGCGGCCACCACCAGGGTTTCGCCCGCTTCAGGTCGGCCATAGGCGGTCAAGCCATGCCATCCGGTAAAACCGGGCATGCCCAGCACGCCAAGCGCTGCGGTGATCGGACCCTGCGCCGGATCCAGCTTGCGCAGTTCCTTGGCTGGCAGGCAGCCGTGGCTGGCCCAACCCAGCATGCCAAAGGCGAAATCGCCCGGTTTGAAGTGCGGGCTGTTCGACGCGATGACCTCACCCACGGCGCCGGCCTCCATGGTGCCGCCGATAGGCACCGGCGCGGCATAGGACTTGGCATCGTCCATGCGGCCACGCATATAGGGATCCAGCGACATATAGTGCGATTTAACAAGCACTTCGCCCTCGCCGGGCTGCGGCAGGTCAACGGTTTCAAGGCGGAAATTGTCATCCGTGGGCTCGCCGTCCGGGCGGCTGGCCAGCACGATACGCTGCATCTGTTCGGTCATTTGGATCTCCCTATCCATTGTGTCACTGTCCGTCTCACCTGTGTCTCACTGGGGCGATGCGGCTTATCTGAACTGTGTAGTTCAGTTTTGCGGAATGCAACCATCCTCGAAAATAACCCGACGGCAAAGAAGGCAAAGACGCTGTCCCGGAATTGCAGGGTATTGGCTCTTGGCAAGAAGGGGCAGGGCGCGTATAGGCACGGTTTGACCGGCATCTCCCCGACCGACACAGGAGTCTGCAGATATGATTGGCAGCGCGAACCTTAATGTGATGATCAAGGCCGCCCGCAAGGCAGGCCGCTCCCTCGTGAAAGACTTTCGCGAGGTTGAGAACCTTCAGGTCTCGATGAAAGGCGCGGGTGACTTTGTGTCCCGGGCGGATATCGCCGCGGAAAAGATCCTCAAGGATGAGCTGATGGGCGCGCGCCCGACCTACGGCTGGCTGGCCGAAGAGGGCGGAGAGACCCCCGGCGAGGATCCCACCCGCCGCTGGATCGTGGATCCGCTGGATGGCACCACCAACTTCCTGCATGGCCTGCCGCATTGGGCGATTTCGATCGCGCTGGAGCACAAGGGTAAGATCGTGGCCGGAGTGATCTATGATGCCGCCAAGGACGAGATGTTCTTTGCCGAAAAGGGCGCCGGTGCCTGGATGAACGACACACGCATCCGGGTGTCGGGCCGTCACCGGATGATCGAATCCATTTTTGCAACCGGTTTGCCGTTTGGTGGCCGCTCGGATCTGCCTGCGACCCTGCAGGATCTGGCGCGGCTGATGCCCGCCTGCGCCGGTGTGCGCCGCTGGGGCGCTGCGGCGCTGGACATGGCCTATGTGGCGGCTGGCCGCTACGAAGGGTTCTGGGAACGTCGCCTGAACGCCTGGGACATGGCGGCTGGCATCATTATCGTCAAAGAGGCCGGCGGGTTGATCGAGGCGCTGGACCCCGAGGAGAGCATTCTCGAATCCGGCGAAGTCGTCTGCGCGAACGAGCCGATGTTCGAAGCCTTTGCGAAAGTGATCCGGGGCTGATCCCAAGACAGGGGTGCCGGGGTTATCCCCAGGCCGTCCACAAGAATTCCACATGAAGAAGCGCGTGCAATCCCAGCGGTTGCGCGCGCTTCTTCATTTATCCACCTGGGCAGGATTGGTTTATTTGCCCCAAGGACCCGGCCTTGAATGCGGATGGCGGCTCTTGCGGGGCAGGCGGGGAATGCGGCTCGGGCTATAGGTGTAATGGGTATCAGGATGATCGGGGCGACCATGGGTACGGTTCCAGAACACAGGGCCGCCGCGTTTCATCCACAGGGGCAGGCAGAGCGCCATGCCAACGACGAAACCGCCCGTATGCGCCCAATAGGCGACCCCGCCAGTGTTGGGATCAGCGCCAAGCCCGCCGATGAATTGCAGGGCCAGCCAGACCCCCAGCATGATGAAGGCGGGGATCGAAAAGACCCGGAAATAGATGATGAGCACCAGAAGGATATCCACCCGCGCCTTTGGAAACATCAGAAGGTAGCCCCCCATGACCCCGGCAATCGCACCGGATGCCCCGACCGTGGGCACGTTGGACAGTGGGCCTGCCATCACGTGGATCAGTCCGGCGCCCAGCCCTGCCAATAGGTAGAAACCCAGAAAGGGCAGGTGGCCCATCTCGTCTTCAAGGTTGTCGCCGAAAATCCAAAGGAACAGCATATTCCCGGCCAGATGCATGAAACCCGCGTGCAGGAACATCGAGGTGAACAAGCTGCTGAGATGGCGACCGTAGGAGAGTTCAGCCGGAACGATGCCGTAGGTATAGTAGAAGCCTGCCATCAGCCGGGGGCTGGTGTAGGTGGTCACGGCATAAAGAAACACCGCGATATTCACTGCCATCAGCAGGTAGACGACATAGGGCGTGCGCCCGGATGGATTGTGATCACGCAGCGGAAACATGCGGGAACGCTGGGCCGGTTTCGGCCCAGCGTCAAGCGGTTATCGGGCAAAGCTGTTGCCGGAGCCTTGCCGTCAGGCGTTGCCGCCCAGCAGCGCGGCGTTGCCGCCGGCCGCAGTTGTATCGACGCAGACGTGGCGCTCGGCCAGGACCCGGGCGCGGTCGGGCTGCCCGGGGATTAGTGGCACGATAGGGCCGTCGCGTTTGGCGAGGGTCTCTTCGATCCGGCGACCGGTGTCCTCATCGCCCCACCACAGGACGCCAGCGATGTCCTGAAGGCTCTCAAGCTGCTGCAGGTCCAGCATGCCGTTTGCCTGAATGGCGGTGCCGCCAAGCTGCATGACCGCCTTGGCCTGTGCGGCGGCAGCTTTGGCTCCCGGACCTATGCACAGAAGCGGCGGGCGGGCGGTGACGGTCAGCCGGTTGGATTCGCCGGTCGGCCCGGGCAGAGAGGTGGTGACCGGCGCCGTAGCCGTCCCGAGTGCGCCGGGCAGTTGGGAGGCGGCGCCTGACCAGGTCTCTGCGCTGTTTTGACGATCCGGCGCGCAGAAGCGCGACAGGTAGAAGGGGCCACCCGCCTTGGGGCCGGTGCCGGACAGGCCTTCGCCGCCAAAGGGCTGGCTGCCGACAATGGCGCCGATCTGGTTGCGGTTGACGTAGATATTGCCCGCGTGGATCCGATCGCAGACATGCTGCACCCTGTCATCGATCCGGGTGTGCAGGCCAAAGGTCAGCCCATAACCGGTGCCGTTGATCTCGGCGATCACCCGGTCCAGGTCCCTCGATTTGAAACGCGCCACATGCAGCACCGGGCCAAAGATTTCCTGCTCCAGCGCGGCGATGCCGGGTACCTCGATCAGGGTCGGTGCCACAAAGGTGCCGCCCTGCGGTGTCTGCATCTCTTTTATCACCCGACCTTCGGCGCGCGCGGCGTCGATATGGGCCAGAATGCCCGCCCGTGCGGTTGCGTCGATGACCGGGCCGCTGTCGGTGGACAGATGCCAGGGGTCGCCAAGGGTCAGCGTGTCCATCGCGCCTTTCAGCATCTTCAGGAAATCATCCGCGATGTCTTCCTGCACATAGAGGCAGCGCAGCGCACTGCAGCGCTGGCCTGCGGATTGAAAGGCGCTTTCGAGGATCGATTGCACGGCCTGTTCCGGCAGCGCAGTGGAATCCACGATCATGGCGTTCAGCCCGCCGGTTTCAGCAATCAGCGGCGCGCCGGGTTTCAGGTTTGCCGCCATGGCGCGGCGGATACGCAGGGCTGTTGCGGTTGAGCCGGTAAAGGCCACGCCGCCAACGCGCGGATCCGAGGTCAGCGCCGCGCCAACGCGGGAGCCGGGGCCGGGCACCAGTTGCAGGGCGGAGCGCGGAACGCCTGCCTCATGCAACAGTTCCACGGCGCGTTGAGCGATCAGAGGCGTCTGCTCGGCCGGTTTGGCCAGCACGGCATTGCCAGCCGCCAGCGCGGCAGAGACCTGCCCCGAGAAGATCGCCAGCGGGAAATTCCAGGGTGATATGCAGGTGAAGATCCCGGCTGGCGCAGCATCCGGAATGCGGGCGGCGTAGTAGCGCAGGAAGTCCACTGCTTCGCGCAGTTCGGCCACCGCGTCGGGGATGGATTTACCCGCCTCCCGTGCCAGCAGCGCGAAGAGTTCGCCGTAGTTTGCCTCGTACAGATCTGCCGCCTTGTTGAGGGCCGCCGCCCGATCCGCAGCAGAGGCGTTCCAGGGCTGGGCGGATGCGAGCGCCGTTTCGATATCCGCCGCGCTCGATGGGGTCAGCTGTCCCACCGGCGTCAGATCCGAGGGGTTGGTCACATCCTCGGGGGCATCCGGTGTGGCTGTGCCTGCCAGCAAGGGGCCTGCCTGCCATTGGTGATCGCGCCAGGGCGCGCGGGCGGCTTCGATGGCAGCCAGCGTCGGCGCGTGGCCCAGATCAAACCCCATGGAGTTGCTGCGCTCGGGCGCAAACATCTCGGGGCCGGTGGGGATGCTGCGGCTGACATCGGCAACCGCATCGAAGGGATCGGCAGCCACCACCTCGGGCGGGACGTTCTCATCCACGATCTGGTTCACGAAAGAGCTGTTGGCACCGTTTTCCAGCAGACGCCGCACCAGATAGGCCAGCAGATCACGGTGCGCCCCAACGGGCGCGTAGATCCGGCAGTTGGTGCCGTTCTGCTCCTTGACCATCTGGTGCAGGGTTTCGCCCATGCCGTGCAGGCGCTGGAATTCGTAGACACTGCTGTCGCTGGCCATATGCAGGATGGCGCTGACCGTATGGGCGTTGTGGGTGGCAAATTGCGGGTAAATGCGGTCGGTCATGCCCAGCAGTTTGCGCGCGTTGGCGATATAGGACACATCGGTCAGCGATTTGTTGGTGTAGACCGGGAAGCCGTCGATGCCTTCGACCTGGGCGCGCTTGATCTCGGTGTCCCAATAGGCGCCTTTGACCAGCCGCACCATGAAGCGGCGGTCGTATTTTTCGGCCATCTGGTAAAGCGCATCAATCGCCAGCCCGGTGCGCGGCCCATAGGCCTGCACCACGACGCCAAAACCGTCCCAGCCTGCCAGCGCCGGATCCGACACCACCGCTTCGATCACCTCCAGCGACAGCGACAGGCGGTCGGCCTCTTCCGCATCGACGTTCAGCCCCATACCTGCGGCCTTGGCCAGCAGCGCCAGCGCCTTTAGCCGCGGCACCAGTTGCTGCATCACCCGGGCTTCCTGCGCCAGTTCATAACGCGGGTGCAGCGCCGAGAGTTTCACGGAAATGCCGGGGTTCTTGCGGATGTCATCGCTGCCGCAGGCCACGGCAATGGCAGAAATCGCCTTTGAATAGGACAGGTGATAGCGGGAGGCGTCCGCTTCGGTACGCGCGGCTTCGCCCAGCATGTCGTAGGAATAGGTGTAGCCCTTGGCCTCCATTCCGGCGGCGCGCTTCATCGCGCTTTCGATGCTTTCGCCCAGAACGAACTGGCGGCCCATTTCCTTCATCGCGCGGCCCACGGCGGTGCGGATCACCGGCTCACCCAGACGTTTGACGGCGCCGCGCAGGGCGCGCACCGGGCTTGGCTTGGCCTCATCCAGCACCTTGCCGGTCAGCATCAGCGCCCAGGTGGAGGCATTGACCAGCGAAGAGGAGGAATGACCAAGGTGTTTGCCCCAGTCAGACGGCGCAATCTTGTCTTCGATCAGGGCATCGATGGTATCGGCATCCGGCACCCGCAGCAGTGCCTCGGCCAGACACATCAGGGCGATCCCTTCATCGGTCGACAGACCGTACTCCGCCAGGAACACCTCCATCAGCCCCGGGGCCGAATGGCCACGGATATCCCGCACCAGGGCGGCCGCATTGGCGCAGATCGCCGCACGTTCGGCTGCGGGCAGGGCGGCGGTGGCAACCAACTGGTCGCGCATGGCGTCCTGATCGACGTAGGTGCCTGCATCAATGCGATAACGCAGTTGATCCTGCTGTGTGTCGGGGCTCTGGGGGGCGGGGGCGTGTGTCATGCAGAAGGCTCCAGTATGTTCCGCAAAAAGTCTGATGCTCAGAATACAGCAAATATTGCGGGACATTCGCCTGATTGTGGGGGATACTCAGGTCAATTGCCGCGAAATTACGCTGTAGGAGGGTCAATTGAACTATAGCGATCTTGATAGATATGACCGCGCGATTCTGCATGTACTGGGCGAGGATGGTCGGATTTCGGTCGCGGATCTGGCCCGTCGCATTGGTCTGTCGAAATCGCCGACCCAGACCCGCCTGAAACGGCTGGAGGCCGAAGGCATCATTACCGGCTACCGGGCCTTGCTGGATCCGATCCGGCTGGGGCTTGATCACGTCGCCTTTGTCGAGGTCAAGCTGGAAGACACCCGCGAGGCGGCGCTTGCCAAATTCAACGCTGCCGTGGCGCGGATCCCGGAGATTGAGCAGGTGCATTTGATGGCCTCCCATTTCGACTACCTTTTGAAGGTGCGCACCCATTCGATGTCGGCTTATCGCGCGGTGCTGGGCGAGAAGATTTCCTCGCTGCCGCATGTTGCCTCGACCTCGACCTATGTGGCGATGCAGGCGGTCAAGGAAGACGGCGCCCTCGCTCAACTTTAGGTGGCGTACAGGGGGTGCTGTTGCGCGCGTTGGGATGGGCAGACCCAGGAAATTCCCCCATCGTGCCTCCAACAGCGGGCAGGCCGGGGCGCCTCGCTCGGTAAAAAAATGAGGCAGCATTACATGAGCGAGTATCCCAAAATCTGGCTATTGCGCCACGGGCAGACCGAATGGAACGCCGAGCGCCGCGTTCAGGGACAGTTGGAGTCCCGTCTCAGCCCGCTGGGGCTGGAACATGCGCAGCGTCAGGCCGAATTGATGCAGCCGATCCTGAGTGCGGAAAACCCGCCGTGCTATGTCTCGCCTCTGGGCCGCGCGCAGCAGACCGCAGAGATCGCTCTGGCAGGTCGCGAATTCACCACGGACGCCCGTCTGGCCGAAGTTCACGCCGGTGATTTTCAGGGCCACCGGCTGGTGGATCTGGAGCAGGACTACCCGGATATCTTTGCGCGGAACACTACGCCGCTGGATATGTTCTGCGCGGCGCCCGGCGGTGAGGGGTACGAGCGCTTCCATGCGCGGACCCTGGATTTCCTGCAAACGCTCAGTGCGCCTTCGGTTGTGGTGGCGCATGGTCTTCTTGGGCAGGTGATGCGCGGAATCATATGCGGATTGGACAGATCGGAGCAGGCAAAATTGTCGAATGGACAGGGCTGCGTCTATGTTCTGGAGCAGCGCCGTGAAACGGTTTTACGCTGAGCGAATTTTTGTGACAAAAAACGCGAGGAAGCTCTTGCGCTGCCACGGAGATTTCTCTAAATCCCGCTTCATCGGGTGATTAGCTCAGTTGGTAGAGCGCTTCGTTTACACCGAAGATGTCGGGAGTTCGAGTCTCTCATCACCCACCATACCCTCCCTAATGATCAATTGAATCAATGCGTGAGTGTCCCATGTCTGGGGGCAGTTTGGCGGCGTGGGACACCTACCATTTCATACTGGCTAGTTTAGCAACCGCATCAGCGGCCAGTCGTCGGCGTTCTACGTCCTTGGTGTAGATCTCTGAGGTGGCTGCTTGGGAGTGCCCATGCACCGCCATGATCTGATGTTGCGTGGCGCCTTCCAGCGCCAATAGGTGGCCAGCCGCTTTTCGAATGCCGTGTGGGCTTCGGTCCGGCAGACTGGCTTCTCTGCACCAAGTCTTGAACCGGTTCCTGAAGCTGTCACTTGAGGAAAAAGGCGTGCCGTGTGAGCTGAGCAGGTAGCACCCATCCACATGAGAGACGTTCTGCGCAGCGATAGCTTTGGCCAGTGGGGGCATGATCGGGATTTCCACATACGTGGATCCCTTCTTTCGTGGTTGCCAGCCAAGCCAACGGATACCGTTGCTGGTGGATTCGTTGTTTCGTCCGATCCAGATTGCATCAGAGACGCGGCAGGCGGTGAACATAAAGACGGTCAGTGCCAGATGAGCCATCGTCCCAAAGGGATGGCGCTCGCGGAATTTTTTGAGGTCATCGACTGTCCAGGGGGTGGCGCCGCCTGCTGATCTGTATGTGGTGCTGATCCCCTTGGCCGGGTTGGGGCGAACATATCCGCGCTCATCGGCGAACTTATACATCGCGCGTAGGGAACCGATTGTGTTCTTTCGGGCGCCGGGCTTCTCGATCAGGGTGTCAATGAACTCGACAATCACCTCCTGCGGGACGCCAGCGTCGTACTCGCGCAATAGCGCGCCATCGACTTCGTGGTCCAGGAAGCGCCCGAGTACATGCTGACGCTGTTTAACAGTTGCTGCCTTGATTTCCCCTGCGGTTTCCATGGCTTCCATGTGCTCCAGGAAAAAGCAGCCACAGCCATTCTGTTGACTTCTGTACTGCCATGTCCGCCGGACGCGCTGGAGGCTCGTATAGCACTCCGGCGCGGGCAGCGTGGTAGGCTTCCATAAAGTGTTGGCTGTCCAATCCGACCTTGAGGGTGATCCGACGCCTTTTATCTCCGGCTACACGCACTCGCAGGCGAGAATTGCCAGATGGCATCGGTTCGCGGATCAGCCCTGGCAGTTCTATCTTGACCATTGTCGGGGGCCTTTTTCGTTTTTCTTCGTCCGTCTGGGGACCGGCAGGGTTTCCACATCTACCATGACTTGGGTCAGGATTCATAACCAGTAGATGACGGTTGCAGCGAGGGCGATGGCTGAGAGGAATACCTTGGGACAGCGGTCATAGCGTGTCGCCACACGCCGCCAGTCCTTGAGTCTGCCGAACATGATCTCGATGCGGTTGCGTCGTTTGTATCGGCGCTTGTCGTATTTGACCGGGGTCTTGCGTTGCTTTCTGCCGGGGATGCAGGCGCGTATCCCTTTGTCTTTCAACGCGTCCCTGAACCAGTCGGCGTCATAGCCACGATCCCCGAGCAACCAGTCGACCTTTGGCAGGCTGCTGTGCAGCGCCCGCGCGCCGATGTAGTCGCTGACCTGACCGGCGGTGACGAACAGGTTGAGCGGCCGCCCTTGGCTATCGCAGATGGCATGCAGTTTGGTGTTCATGCCGCCCTTGGTCCGACCGATCAGGCGTCCACGCCCCCCTTTTTCGCGGCCATGCTGGTCGCAGTGCGATGTGCCTTCAAATAGGTCGCGTCGATCATCGCGGTCTTTTCCTCGCCGTGTTCGGCAGCCAGGCCGACCATCATCTGCGCGAAGATGCCTTTTTCGCTCCAACGCTTCCATCGGCTGTACAGCGTCTTGTGCGGACCATATTCCCGCGGCGCATCCCGCCAGCGCAACCCATTGCGATTGATGAAGATAATCCCACTCAACACCCGTCTGTCATCAACCCGTGGCTTGCCGTGCGACTTCGGGAAAAAGGGGCAAGTTTGGCCATCTGCTCGTCGGTCAGCCAGTAAAGGTCGCTCATGTCACCGCTCCGCTTTCCGAGCCGTGAATCACGTAGCGCGTTGAAAATCAATGCATCCTGACCCTAGGACCGGTAGTAACCGCTTCCAGCCCAATCATGGCGTTCGCAAACGGCGCATCAATGACCTGCTGCAGCTCCGAATGCGTCCCGCAGATTATCCGTCTCATGACATTCCAAGCACTGCCGCCTAATAAGGCGATGCTGGACCCTGTGAAAAGGTCGTGGAAGCGCAGATTGCAGCCCACTGACAACTTCGACAGGGCTACCTCATACCGGCCTTTTCAGCGCCGATTTGAGGCCTTATAAATAGGCTTCAAAATCTCATTGACACGGCGAGTTGAAACCTTTTGTCTGTCTCTGCTGGCATAGCGAGCAGAATAACTTTGTGTGATCAAATCCTTTTGAGAAAGGAAGTTACCATGAAATTGAATCCCAATAAAATCCTGACATTGAAGGGCAGCAAGGCAGCGGCCGCTCCGAAAGTCGGTGAACCAGCCCCGCCAGGCGGTGGCTTCTAAGTCAATCCCGCACGAAATTCCAAATTCTGAAGAACGCGGCGGCCCGCTAACTGGTGGGCAGCTGCATGTGCGCGTAGGCTTTGGCCGCCGATACATTAGAGAAAATAGACCTTATGATGACTTCAAACATGCAGATCGACGAAACTTTTCGTTCGATTTCGCGTTTGACCGAAAATTGGCCGGGCCGGGCCGTCGGCCCCCGTGGTGTTGTAAGGTACCTGAATTCAGCCGGAACTCTCCCACCGATCCTATGGTTCTTCAATGCGGCGCATGAACCTGCAAGATTTCACGCCACACTGGATCCGGAACGGCCGTTTTTTGCGCTTCGCTCTCTTAATCTTATCATGAAACCCTCGCCTGAGCGGGATGAAATCGGCGCCGACATGGCGCACCATCTAGCGGACGCGCTGACAGGCATGCTCCCCAAGGAGATCGCGGTTGTTGGTGGGAATTGCCAAGGGGCGCCATTTGCAATCTGTTTTGCACGGCGTCTTCTGGAACTTGGTCACGACATCAAATCCGTGGCTGCGATTGATGCCATTCCCGACTACGCAATACCTGTTCCTGTGTTGCTAAATTTCGGCGCGGAAGCACCCGAACGAAACCCCTTCATGCAGGACCAGTGTGTGACCAAGAGACGGGTTGAAAACCTGTTTCCGGCATATGAGCAAGCCAGCCTTCCCTGTGGGCATGGCAAATACTTCGAGGCGGAAAACCTCCCTTACCTCATCGCCAACATCGAAAAATTCATAGGGTCCCGTATTCGCGCCGAAGAGCAGCAGTAAGCGTGGCCGGGGTGGAATGAGAAAACAGAATGGATGGATGAACCTCCATGCCGAGGGTTTCGGCAATAAGACGACACAGGCCAACCGCTTTCAGGGAATCCCCGCCTAGATCGAAAAAATCGCTGTCTTTCGACAATTCGGCATCGGGAAAACAAGCTTTGAATGAGTTTTCGACGCAAGCCCTCAGCTCAGATGACATGGCATGTCTCCGGATTGTCCTTGATCTCCTGCTGCAAGTGTGCCCTTGCGACTTTGAGACCAGATGTCTTTGGAAGCACCGGCATCAGTACGATTCTGTCCGGCCTTGTTAGCGGGGATAGCTGCGCTCTCAACCGGGTTTTGAAATCACTGAGATTGCTTGGCTCGGCTTCGATGACCGCAACGATCTGATCGTCATCACCGGCCTCGCTCGGGCTGGAAATTATGCAACAAAGCGCCGCGCCAGTAACTTCCTGGACCCGGTTCTCCAGGTCCGGTGCGTTGAAGGAAACGCCGTTTCGGCAAAAGTACTCCTGCACTCTTCCCACAACATAGAGATATCCCTCGTCGTCCAGGTAGCCACGATCACCTGGGCGAGCGGCACTGCCATTTACCTGCGTTTCAATATGGCCAACCTGGTTGTTGGGCAGAGGGCAGCCTTCGTCATCGACGATCCTGATATGATGATGTGGAAGCGGTTTCCCGACTGAGGTCGGATAGCTGTCAATCGCATCCCCTTCCAGACGGGATATGATGCCCGTTTGCGTCGAAGAATAGGTAACGCAGAGCTTGTCCGAAAGGATGGACTTGGCTTCAGTCAGAACCGAGCCAAGCAGCGGGCCGCCGATACTCTGCATTTTGACCAGCCTGTCATAGCGTGGCCTGTTCCCGACCAGCCCTTGCGCTTTGATGTGCTGGACCAGACCGCGGATCAATACCGGCGGCAAAGTGGCTTCTTCTGCATCCTCATGCAGAAGAGCCGCATCGAGTTCCCCATAGTCGAAGAACACCGGGACAGTGATGATCTTTCGCCCGCTGATCGCGTTGCGATACCAGATGTAGCGCGTTCCCGGAAAACTGAGATTGAGACAGGACACTGCATTTCCCCAATCGCCTCTTTCTCCGCCCGTGGCCATCCGGTCAGTGGCACTCAAAAGCTCCTCATGTGACACCGGGTGCAGCTTCGGAACACCGGTTGTTCCAGAACTCATGATGAAATCTGCGGTGACGTGCGGCGTGGCCGGGAAAACCAGCTCTCCCGAAGTTTGTGTCGCTTGCCCCCCTCTGGGAGACTCCAGAATCCCTTCGTTCTGGGTCAGCTTCCTGAAGTCTGAAAAGACACATACAGCGCGCGCCCTCCCAGCCCTTTCCAAAATGTCCGAAGGCGGGCTTCTGAAATCGAGCACCAGAGGCGAGGCCCCCAATGCCCATAGCGCAAGAATTGCAGCAAACGTGTCAATCTGGTTGGTGTTGGCAAGCCCTACCACCTGGCCAGCGGCAACGCCTTTTCCGGCAAAGGCTAACATCGTCAACTCGATGCGCATTTTGAAGTCTGCGTAGGTGAGGGAGCCGATCCCTGTTCCGCTCCGAGTTTCGAAAAGTATGGCGCCCGGGTTTATTTCGACCTGTTTAAGAAAGGCCGCGCCGATCGTTTCAGGAGCATGCATCTGACATTGCCCTTTGTGCATCATCAAACAACCGGTGTCCCAGAGGCGTCAAACGGGCATGTTGTTCGACTTGGGTAGCGCAATCCCGAAAGATGATCGCCGCCTGCCTGCTTTGGCGGCGCAGTTCTTCGGCGTCCGGCCCGCAAAAGCCGTTGTCGAGCATAGCCCTCGCAGATTGCACCATGCGTGCCGAGACCCAGGCCGCATGGAAAATCCCCTCCATCGGGCGCGGCGTGGAGCGGAGGGGAGAGCTGAAGAGCTCGTTATCTTCATTCAGGATAACAGGGTCATCCAGATGATATAGGAACAGTTTGGCATGAGAGCTTTCATGCACCAGCGTCATCAGAACCGTTGGCAGAATATCAATCTGGTCAGAGTTCACGAGGATGGAACCGAAGGCTGCAAAGACCGTGGCGCCGCCAAAGCCGCTCTTCTTCGGATCTCTGTTAACGCCAAGGTATACCTGCGTCACGAGGAGATCGAACTCTTTGGCCCAATCGGGCGCGTACTGGTCCAGCATGTTTATCGCTAGATTGATCTTGGCAGCAGCTTGTTTCTTCGCCTTGGCACCGGGAGCGCTCAGGTCAGATGTAAGCCCAGCATCATCGCGAAACACACGACGAAGAAGGTTACATGCACTGAGGCCCAGCTCTTCTTTCGACAGGCCGAGTACCCTGAGGCCGGTCGCCTGGACGGGATCGGGGAGCTGTAGGAATTGCAGGCAGGCCTGTTCAAAGCTGGATTCGTCCTGTGCGAGTGCAGCATTCAACATCGCGTCATGGGCGGCAAACACAAGGCTATCGGGGCGCCCGTGATCGGAGAAAATACGCTTGAGTTTTTCTTCTGCTCTCGCTGTGTTTTCGGGAGCGTCCCAGACCTCAAGCAGCAGGTGCTGCAATGAGGTCTCAAGCCTGCAGAATAGTCGAGTGATCGTTTCCCGAAGATCATCAGCATTCGGGAAAAAGGTTGTTCCAAACTGGATTTCCATAATATGTACCTAAGAAAATAACTTTCACTAACACGATACTGTTTTTCGATAAGTTTGCGATTTCATGAAGCTGCGGCTGGGGGCGGTTAAACGCTGCTATGCCTAGCTGCTCCGAACCAATATATGCGGCGTAAACCGTTGTACTATCAAGTGCTGTTTGTGGCTTCGCTTCTGTCTGGCGGGGGGAGTTTTCCCGCTGCGGAGACTTCCAGGGCACAAGCAGCATTGGCGCCTTCCGCAGCACTGTCAGTGGTTCTTGAGCACTGATGAAGGACAGATCTCGGGAGTTCGGCCACTGGCTTTCGCCTGTGTTGGAAGTCCATCGATGTACCCGGTACGAATAACGCAACAGGGCAGTTAGTGACTTTTGTAAAGTCTGGGAGTCTTCCACCAGGGCGATGATCCCTTGCTGCACGAGCAATGGAAGGAGCAGACCTTCGCCGCAGGTGCAGCCGACAAACATCATCGAACGGAAGGGATGCGGGACAAACCGGACCTTCTTGCCGCAATTCCCACTCGACGCTCTCGCAGCGAGAGCACGGGATCTACCGTTAATCATCCACACACCGACCATGGCGGCGACGAGCCCCAGGACCACCGGTAGGGAAGGGCGCTTGCCGAGAATGCCTATGCCCAGCAGAACGCCCACATCCGCACGCAGGTAGCTTTGGCTGAGCCTCTCCGTACAGGATTGACGTGCGGAAGACTGGGGTTAGCGTGACAACGCCGTCGTTTCCGGAACCGGACTATGAGGCCGTGGCGGTCAGGCGGGAGGAGAGGGACCGGGGGCTCTTGATGATGTCCGTGCCGAACATTTCGGGTTCGGGATCTAGCAGTTCGATCTCCGGAAACGCGTTCAGCAGCTTGTGCAGCGCCGTGTCGATCAGCATCCGGGCCAGGGGCGCCCCTGGGCAATGGTGGATGCCCGCGCCGAAACTGAAATGGGGTTTCACATCCGGCGCTTGGCCGAAAGGACAGCCGCCAGTCGTAGCGGGTGGGATTCCTGCACCATCCGTCAACCGGTTCGCCGATGGAATATGCACTAGGACAGGATCGCCGACTTCCAGGTCGTGCCCGCCCACGGTCTTGTCTTCCCGGGCGATGCGCAGCAGGTATTGCGGTGCCCCGCCCCGTCGGATCAGGTCTTCGACCGCGTTCCGGCGCGGGGCCGGGTCAGTGGGCAGGGGCCGTTGCTCTGGGTCCAGGCGCAGTACCAGCAGCAGAATATTAGACAGCGTATGCGCGGTGGTCTGCCCCGCGATGAACAGACCGGCTATCAGGGCGTCGACTTCCTCAGCCGTCAGGTCAGTTCCGGCGGCCCGTTCGAGCATGCTTGCGATTGATGTATCACGCAGGCGCCTTGTCCGAGCGTCCTTGCTCCTAATCGCTTCGAGGAGCTGGTCGGCCGCATCGTTCATCTGGCGCACCCGCCGGATCGGCAAGAGGAGTTCGGACACGAAGCGGACGGTTTCCGCCCAGCGGTTCAGATTGTCGGCCTGATCCCTTGGCAATCCAAAAAGGCGAGTCATCACTCTTGCGAACAGCGGGTCAGCGAAATCCTCGACCAGGTCAACGACGGCCGAGTTTCCAAGACGTGAGATTGCTGTGTCGACCTCTTCATCCACGATCGGCTGCCAGGCATCGATCCTGTCTTCCCGGAGCACCTGCAGGATGACGCGGCGCAACAGGAGGTGGCGAGGGCCGTTTGAGAAGAACGGAATGCTGTCGATCACGCGGATCAGTGCGTTCAGTTCCAGCCCCGCGAGATCTGCCATGTTTCGGTAGTAGCCCGGCAGATCAACCACGCTGAAGGCCATTGATCGGCTCACGTTGCGGGCGGCAGGCGGGTCAGTAATGACCCGGAACGATCTGGTACTGTTCGGTTTTGTGTGTTGCATCCGTTCCCCCACCGTTCAGTCGGTCGTCTCTCTGGCGCCATTCTGCCCTTGCGGGGTAAAGGCCCCGGCCAGATAGCTGCGGCGCACGGCGTGACGGCGAATCTTGCCGCTGGTCGTGCGTTCGAGAAGACCGCGCTTAAGGATCTGCACCTCGACCGGGTCGAGCCCGAATTCGCTCCGCAAGATCATGGCGATCCGCCGTTGCAGTTCCTCGATATTCCCAATGTCCGACAGCCTGTCCCTGACCTCGACAAGCAGTACGGCACTGCCGGGCTGGTCCCCCTCGAACGCGGCCGCGGCGAGGGCGTTCAGACCAGCATGGGCTTCCCCGGCCAACCATTCCACGTCGGGCGCAGCGACATTCTCCCCGTTCACGATCAAAGTATCCTTCAGGCGCCCGGAAACATAGAGCTGGCTATTCTCGAGACATCCGAGATCTCCGGTACGCAGGTACCGGCGGCCGTCATCGGGTACAGTTACCGCGTCAAAGGGCGTGTCTTGAGAGACGGGCCTGGCAAAGTACCCCCGGGCCACCGAGGCCGATGAAAACCAAATCTCGCCGGACTGGCCGTCTTCGGTGATGAGCTCGTGGGTTCGAGGATTGACGATACGGATCCTGTCGCGCAGGCCAAAATTTGCCGGGCAGGGGGCGACCGGGGACTGAGACGCCGGTATCTCGGCAACCGGCTCCGCGCCACTTTGGGTATCGGGCGCCCCCGCGACGAACAACGTCGCCTCGGCCATGCCATAGCAGGCGAACACGCTTTCTGGGGCCAGACCGGCAGGAGCCAAGCGCTGGCGGAACCGGGTCAGCAGCTTTTGCGGGACCGGCTCGGCCCCGCAAAACGCCCGCCGCCAGCAGGAGAGGTCCAGCCCGGAGAGCCGTGAAACGTCGGTGGATTTCAGCGCCAGGTCGAAGGCAAAGGCCGGACCGCCGCTCATCGTCGCCCGCCAGTCCGAGATCGCCTGGAGCCAGCGTGCGGGTCGCTGGACAAAGGACAACGGCGGCATCTGGATGCTCATCTCGCCCCAGAGCATCGGGTAGAGAATGCCGCCCATCAGCCCCATGTCGTGGGAATGCGGCATCCAGTTGAGCATAGTTTCGGTGTCCAGCCGCCAGGCACGGCGGACCAGCCTGCCATTCTCTACGAGGTTCCGGTTGGTGACCATCGCGCCACGGGGCTGCCGGGTCGAACCGGACGTATACTGGATCAGCACCACGTCCTCTGCAGCCCCCGACACTCCCGGGCAGGCTTTCGAGTCCAGAATGGCATCTCCGGCGCAGAGGTCCTCATAGGAGAGGATGCGTGGCATGTAGGAGCCGCGTCCGGCCCCGACATGTGCGGCCAGGGTCTCGATATCCGCGGCCCGGCATAGCACCGCTAAAGCGTCACAATCCGCCACGATATAGTCCAGTCGACTGGTTCGGCCGCGATGCCGCGGCATGGGGACCGGGACGACGACGGTTCCAGCGAATAGGCAGGCCAGCAACGTCTCGATGAACTCGGGACCTGCCTCGAAGGCGAGCAGGACCCGTGCCCCGGACAGGCCGTTTGCCACGAGCTGTTCCGAGATCTTCTGGGCGGTCTGAACGAGGAATCCCCGGCTGGCAGCATAGGTCTCCCGTTCGCCCCGTTCCAGGAAGCGCAGGGCTGGAGCCTCGGGCCGGGCATTGGCAAGGGTCAGGATTTCGCGGGCGAAACTCATGCGCTCGTCTCGCTCTTGACGCGGGGATCGTGGGGTTGGCTGGCGAAAAGGTGCTGGATCATGTCGTCCAGACGGTTGTCCGCCACCACCTTGGAGAACACCGCGTGATCGGCAAACCCCTCGATGGGGACCAGTTCGACCGCCGGATGAACCAACCGCTGTGCTTGGACGGCATCCTGCTCTGCCAAGGCACCGTAGACGATCGAGATATGCGGCACAATGTCTGCCCGCTGCAACTGCACGACCAGATCCAATGGGCGGGGCAGGGCCTTCCCGGTATCGTTGTCCGGCCCGTCGGCAGGCAGCGTTCCGTTCACCTGCAGGGTTTCGAGGCTCGTTGCGGGCACGAAGGCCAGAACACCGCGGGCCCGCAGATCGATTGCGACTTGGATCGCGGCATAGCCGCCACCCGACTGGCCTAGGCACCAGATGTTCCGGGCGCCGATCTCAGCGGCCCGCTGCCTGAGCGCGTCCAGAGTGGCGGCATAGGTGCCGCCAAGGCCTGCGACGCCGTTGAAGTAGTATTGCTCACGCGTGTCCTGAAGAAAGATGACATGGCTGTCAAAGCGCTTCAGAATGCGCAGCAGCAGTGCGAGAGAAACCCCGAAGCTGCGCGCCATGCCGGTAAAGACGACGATCAGGTTGGAACTGCCCTGCGCGCGCTTCAGAAGGTAGAAATCGTCGAAGCTCTGTCCTAGTAGGATGTCCCGCTCGGCCTCGTTGGACAG
Source organism: Phaeobacter gallaeciensis (assembly GCF_001678945.1). NCBI lineage: Bacteria > Pseudomonadati > Pseudomonadota > Alphaproteobacteria > Rhodobacterales > Roseobacteraceae > Phaeobacter > Phaeobacter gallaeciensis. The sequence continues at coordinate 648,591 of NZ_CP015124.1, read as the reverse complement.
TGCCGCGTTGCCGCTGTTATCTTTCATATCTGCCTCGCTCAGGACACGCCGGATGTAGCGGCAGGCCGACAGCAGCACCGTCGCTTCGCCCGCGAGCGCCTCATTGTCGGCGAGGCCCTGCAGAACGGGTTCTGCGGTATTGATCAACCCGTGGGCCACCAGCGTTCGGGAGGCTGAAAGCCGTTCCCCCGGATCGTCCGAGCTGGCCTTCCTGAGAGCGGCGGTCAGACGGGGAGTTGGATTGATCATGCACTGTTCTCGCTTTGCGCACGTTTCCGGATCAGCAGGTCGTCGATCAGCACCGCATCCAGGCCAGTGGTCGCAAAGACAGCGATCGCGTCTTCAACCGAATGGACGATCGGCTTACCCATCACGTTAAAGCTGGTATTCAGAACGACCGGTGTGCCCGACAGGGCACCGAAGGCAGAGACCAGATCGTGCATCCACGGCGCGCCGTCACGGCTTACGGTCTGCAATCGCCCCGTTCCGTCGTCATGCACCACCGCAGGCACCCGCTCGCGCACAGCCTTGCGCCACTGCAGGGCAAACGACATGTAGGGCGACGGCTGGGCGTCGTGGAACCAGTCGGCCGCCTGCTCTTCCAGCACGACCGGAGCAAAGGGGCGGTAGGCCTCACGGCCCTTGACCCGGGCGTTGATCTTCTCTTTCATCCCCCTGTCAGTCGGGTTGGCCAGGATCGATCGGTGTCCAAGAGATCTGGGGCCGAATTCCGCGCGGTCGCGCATTACCCCGACAATCTGCCCGGCTGCCAGCAGTTCAGCAACGCGCTGCGGGGATTGAGTGCCGACGCGGGTTATATCGGCACCGGTGAAGTTGCGCAGCATGCCTTCAATCGAACGGCTCTGAGAGGTTGATCCCAAGTATGGCGATGTCTGAACCGGCAACCGCCGGTCGGGGTAGTCTTCGAGCCAAGCCGCAAGCGCCGCGCCGATCGCATTCCCGTCATCGGCCGGGGCGCTGGGAACGTGAATCGAGTCGAAGGCAAACCGTCGGAGGATCGTCCCGTTATAGGCGGAATTCAACGCGCAGCCGCCAGTCAGGATGAGGGGGCCGCCTACCTCTGTCTGCACCGCCTGCAGTACCTGGTCCGCCATCCGCCCGAAGGCGGACTGCGCGCTTGCGGCCAAGTCAGCGAATTTTTCAACATCGGGATCCGTGCGGCACCGCCGATGCTGAGTGATCAGAGCCTCCGCCGCGTCCAGAGCGGCAGCGGATGCGGGAAGGGGGCGGCCCCTGTCGAATTGCAACAGGTCAGCCATGGCGCTGGTGATTGCCCTGTCCGGCTTACCTAGGGCGGCCAGGCCCATAACCTTCCATTCCTCCCCGAGCCGCCAGTCGAAGCCGCACATGTCTGTGGCCCACCCATAATAGGCCCCAATGCTGCCCGGACCCCAAGAGCGCCAGCGCCGTGACAGGCGGCGGGCCGTCATGTCGAACACGCTGACTGACCCGACGTCGCCCTCACCATCCATCACCAGACAGGTCGCGTCCTCTGCCTCGCAGCTAAGGCTGGCCGCTAGGGCATGGGTCAGGTGGTGGTCGAACCGGCGGATGACCGTTTCCCGCGGTAGGCCGAGCGAATTGCGCAGATGAGCTCCGGCCATGGAAAATGCCTGCCTCTGCAGTGCATTGAGCCAGCGTGCGTCGGCCTCGGAAATCAGGGAAGCGTGGCCGCTGTCGGGAGGAGCGTCTAACTCTGGCTTAGCATGCTGCCAGGTCGTGGCGATAGTCACCTCGGGCGCAGTGCCACAGAGGTTATGGATTACAGGCAGCATATGCGCCGGGAGGTCCGGTGCCGCGCCCCAGGCTCTTTTGTCTTGGAGGTACCGCTCGCTCGACTCGGCAAACAGAAGCCGCCCGTCGCTGTCCACGACGGCAAAGGACGGGTCGTGTCCGGATGTAGAAAGACCGATGTAGAACCGCGCCCCAGCCACGCGTTCAGGCCCTGCTGCCAGCGAGGCTCGCGCAGACAACGTCGATGGTGCGGAATTCGAAGACCAGTGCCGGGTCAATCTCGAGTCCAAATGCGTCTTCGAGGTTGCCGCTCAGGACCACCACCTCTAGCGAGGTCAGCCCGTAGTCTTGGATTGCGGTCGCGTCATCGATCTCCTCGACAGGCAGCTTGGCGATCCGCGCGATGGAGGTGCGCAGGAAGTCGCGCATCGTCTTGTCGGAAACGGCGTTTTCTGGCACCGCAGCATCCTTTCCTCGCTGTCTCACAATTGCTTACCCGCATTACAACAAGGGAAAGCATGTTACAACAAGGCCAAGCGTGACACCATCTCCCTGTATCGTTTGACTTGTGCCGGATTGCTGCCTGTCCGCCAAGCTTAGATGATGCGCCTGCGGCGAACTGCAGCTTTTGTGCTCGGCAACGCAGCATGAAGCGTTGGCTGAGTACGTCAGAAGGTTGACGTTGCAACGCCCGCTTCCTGCGCATCGCTACTATCCGTGACCAGCGCTGCAAACGACGACTCACCGCCCAACCTGCCGGGAGCTTCCTGTTCCGTATTGCTGCACGAATGTCTCCTACGGGCTGAGAGCTGTCGGCAGTTCTTTAGGCTCTGCAGCTCCAGTCATCTGGATTTGCTTTGTGCGGATAGCGCATAGGGCGCGATATGGGGCTTGCGCCAGAGTTGTCATGCGTTCCCGGTCCAGGGCGAGCCTGTGTGAGATGGTGCCTAAACCTTGATCTGAGATGCAAATTACCGCAACCATGGGCTACCGCGCGTGTTTTTGTGAGCGCCCATTCGAAACCAATAGAACAGGCAGATTGTGTTATGCGGCTTCGCCTTCTTGGAACAGAGACCCATTTTTTCAACAGTGCCCTCCTAGGGCGGGTTCAGGAACAGGTTGCCGCTGGCCCCATTGTCTTTGTGGATGAGCTCGGCCGTCGAGTCGAAGTGGATGCTTCTCCTATCGAATTTGGTACGGACAATGTGCCTTATGACGGTCTTGTCTCCGAGATGCGTTATTACTCTAGCTCGGGTGAGCTTCAGGCGGTCATGGACGAATTGGAATGGAGCCTTGCCGATTTCCTGACCGCACGTTCTGAACTCAATGCTGGGCGCCCGGATGCCATGGCGGCCTTGTTCGAGACGCCATCCAATTTGGATGTGCAGTCCCGGAGTGCTGTAGACTTCAACTTCACCGACCTTTTTGGCTCGATTGTGGATGAGTTGGAGCAGTCGATGCGATTTTCTGGCAGTGCTGCGAATGATCACGCGAGCGGTGGCAGTAAGAACGATCGCCTTTTTGGCGGAGGTGGGAACGACACCCTCCGCGGCATGAATGGCAAGGATAAGATAATTGGCGGAGCGGACGACGACTTCATATCGGGCGGAGGTAAACGGGACCGACTCGTCGGAAACGGAGGCGACGACATCCTGCTTGGCGGCGGCGGGAAAGACAAAATCAAAGGTGGTGGGGGTCACGACCGTCTGATCGGAGGTAAGGCTGACGACCGTTTGTTTGGCAATTTCGGTGATGACGAACTGCGGGGCAATGCTGGGCGCGATCAGCTTGATGGTGGGGACGGGGCAGACACGCTGTTGGGCGGCGGTAGAGGCGATTACCTGATTGGTGGCGACGGAGATGACAGCATGGCTGGCATGGCTGGCAGTGATGCTCTTCTTGGTGGTCGTGGAGCGGACACTCTCTCAGGGGCAGGGGGGCGCGATACGATGGCTGGTGGGGCGGGAGATGACTACATTAGCGGTCAAAGCGGTGGCGACTTCCTCTACGGTGACAGTGGTGATGACACCCTTTATGGCGGTAGCGGCGACGATGTCCTGCGAGGAGGAGCAGGTGCCGACTTGCTGACCGGAGACGGCGGGGACGATACGCTCGTGGGCTATAGTGGCGATGATGTGTATTGGGGGGGCGAAGGTGAAGATCATTTCCGGTTCAACACCGTCGGGGCCTCCTACACCGTCACGAATTCTTACTGGGGTTTTGTACAGTCGGCCGGTGCCTTTGGCGCAGACGGGGATGATACGGTCCGCGACTTCAGCGCCGAGGACATCCTGACAGTAGGCGGTCAGCGGTTTACTGCGGATAGCTTGCGAACCTATGCTGCATCAGACGGGAACCGGGACGGGGCCTCGATCTGGGTTGAAAGCGGGCAGGGCGTCGGGGCTACGGATACGGTTATTCACTATGACCGCCAGGGGTCAGTTAACCCCGACACCGGGGAGTCAAATCATACCTACCTGTCCAGCGTGACACTCTCAAGCTTTTCCACTAGCGCGTCCTCCGGCGGTGGCACTCCTGGCTCCGACCTTGCTGGTTTGTCCGGGAATTTCAGAGGCTTTGAACTCACTGGAATGACGCCATTGACGGATGAAGATCCTGGAGGTCGCTTAGGTGATTTCAACGGTGACGGGCGTTCGGATCTGCTTGTCAGGGGAAGTAGCCAATCTGCCTACGAATATCATGTGCTGTACGGTGCTGCATCACAGGCGGATCTTGTCAACGTGGCAGAGGCTGCCTCGGGAAGTACCGGGTTCACGGTGACGCTTGATACCGGAAACTGGCTGGATCTTGCCAACTTCATCGGTGTGCTGGAAGACGTTGATGATGATGGGCGTGCTGACTTCGTCATGGGCGTTTCCAACTTTGAAGGTATCGGCGCGACCTTCGTCTACACCGGCTCCTCCAATGTGACACTTGCAGATGGAACAGAGCCGAATACCAGCCTGATCGAAGGCGCCGGAGAATTTCTTGGAACACTGGGGATTAATGGGGCCGCGCTAGGTGACATAAATGGTGACGGCAACAGCGATGCTCTGGTCATGGACAGCTCGCGCGTGATTGATGATACCGATTTCAATCACCTGATTGGCTACGTCATCACGGATACTTCCCTATCCAGCGTGCACCCTATCGAAGGTGGGGAAGGGGGCTTTGTAATCGACTCTGCAGATGGATTGGCGACGGGCGCCAGTGTCAGCTCCGCTGGAGATACCAATGGGGACGGGCTGGATGACATGGTGATCGCCATGCGGCACGTCGCCGATAAGACGGAGAGCTTCTTTGTGGTGCAAGGCCGGAGCCAGGGTTCGCCAGTATTCCTTGAAGACGGGTTTTCCGACGATGGGTTCCAGATACGCTCGCATCTGCAATATGCCGATGACTTGGAATGGGCGGAAACTGGCGGTGCCCAACTGTCAGGTGGAGGCGACTTCAACAACGATGGTTTGGACGACATCCTGATTGGCCTGCCTTACGCAGATCGCGGCGATCGGGAAAACACAGGCGCAGCCTATGTTGTCTTTGGAAGTGCAAACCCTGCTGCCGTTGAACTGGATGACCTCGGCTCGCGCGGGGTCGAAATCATGGGGACACAGGAACTGTCTGCTATTGGCAGCTCCGTAACGTTCCTCGGAGATGTAAATGGCGACGGGCGCGACGACATTGCCATTACGGGCAGCGACGTGAACACTGGAGAGGCGCTTGGCGTTTACGTGATTTTCGGGACGGGTTCGACTGAGGCTATTCATCTGTCTGATATCGCCGCGGGGACCGGCGGTTTTGTCATTCGCCCGGCAGATGACACATCCACCAACTACGTGGACTCTACCGCTGCTGCAGCGGGTGACATGAACAACGACGGATATGATGACATTCTTGTTACCCTTTCAGATGTCCAGAACTACGTAATTTACGGCGATGATATGCTCTAAGTTACGGTAGTTGGGCTTTGTTCCATGATTAGGGTGGTGAACGCGCTTCGCCTTTCCCAGCTGGATTGTCCTAGGGGCTCTGTGACAGCTATGCCGAGAGCGGCGTAAAAGCTGGGGATCCCACGCTTCGGATCGTCGCGACTTGCCTGCCCGCGCTGCGGCTGCAAAATCTGCCACGGATAGGACAACGTTGGAGTGCAAGCCTGAAGGTATGTCTTTCTGCTTACAGGCAACGGAATGGCGTTAAGAGGCTCTACAAGGTCCAGAACGTGGAATATGAAGGGCAGGAGACGGGGGGTCGCTTGGCGCCTTGTGCCGCTGATGACTTCGGCAGACCACAAAAGGAGGCTTTTGATGAGTGAGGCGCGGATAGAGGTTTCGAGGTTGCCCGATGGCCAGGTAAGTGTTCGTAAGGGGTTCTGGAGCGACGTGTTCGCAGAGGAGCGCCGAGAGCCTTGGGCCGCATGGTATGAAAGCATGCACGCGCAGTATGGATATTCCGGCTATCTGGAAATGGCGCGTGCCTTGCGGGAGCTTGCTCCGGCGAACGCTTGATTTAGGTGAGGCGAACCTAGCAAACTCGGCGAAAACAGTTCCGCACTGCCTGACAGGAAAACTGGAAACCTTTGAGGGTTTCCACAATCCGCCGAGCAGCCAAGGCCGGTGGGATGTGATCCCAGAGGGGTAAATCGATCGCAGGGGAAGGTGCGCCGAAATATCTAACGGAAGCTCTGGAAATGGCTGCCTTAGACCGGAGCCCCAGCAAGTTTCCGAGGCTGCGGAGACAGCAATGCCGCGAGCCAGCTGCCGACTGGGCGAAGATGGTTTTCGTGGGACACCGGTTCTGTAAGTGATTGTTTTCTATATCCGGGTTCCACTGCTGGCGTGGGACACTGCGGATCTGAATTCCTGCAGTAATTTCAGGTTTGTTTCCGTCTCTCATCACCCACCATTCCCCCTTCGTTTGTATGCCAAAATCATCTCTGCGCGGCAGAAAAGTTTTCAGGCCAGTTCTCGCATGGCGATGCGTCTGCGCATAGCGTCGCCATCTCGGAAATCTGCTGGGGAGATCTGGTTAGGGTGAATTCTCACCGGCGGCTGGCCAACCATTGGCCATAGCGACCCGGTGACACAATTGCGGCCTTGCGCGATGTCTTTTCCCTAATCGTCGCGATTGGCTGGGGCGTCAGGCCTGACGCCCCCTAGGTGGATTGTTGTGTTTTTTGCCGCTAGGCGATCAACCCCGTCCGCGATAGGGCGGCACGCCTTGGTCCGGGATCCACACGCTCTCAGGCAGTGGGCCGGTTTGCCAGAAGACATCAATCGGAATGCCGCCACGCGGATACCAGTAGCCGCCGATGCGCAGCCATCTGGGATCAAGAAAATCCACCAGCCGACGTGCGATGGAGATTGTGCAGTCCTCGTGAAAGGCACCGTGATTGCGGAAGGAGGTCAGAAACAGCTTCAGCGATTTTGATTCCACCAGCCAGTCACCGGGCACATAGTCGATCACTAGATGGGCAAAATCCGGCTGTCCGGTCATCGGGCAGAGCGAAGTGAATTCCGGCGCGGTGAAACGCACGTTGTAGTCCACATCTGCCTGCGGGTTGGGCACCCGCTCCAGTTCCGCCTCTTCGGGGCTAGTGGGAATACGGGTTTCGCCACCCAGCTGTTTGAGATTGCTGTAGATATCGTTTGTCATGGAAAGCTCCAATCGGTCAGACGCCGCGCTTGTTGCCCCAGATCAGGACATGCAGTTGCGGCAGGATACGGGGGGTGAACCAGCCATCTGTCATGGCGCGTTCGGTCAGCCATTCCAGCCGGTCCGCAAGATCCTGGGGATCCACAGGGGATTCCGGGTCTACATCGGGATTGCCCGGTTGCAGGTAAAGCGGCAGGTCGGGGTGGCGCGCGTGGGCGTCCTTGGCCCAATCATAATCGGCCTCGTCAAAGATGACGATCTTCATCACCATCTGGCGGGCAGTCTGCCCGGCCTTCACGCAGGCGGCAAAGGCTGCCCAGTCGACGCTCTCACCGCTTGAGGGCGGTTTCGGGGACAGCACCAGCGTATCAAGGTCGCCGAACCAGGGCCGGGAAACCGATCCTTGCGTTTCGCAGGCGAACCGGTAGCCCGCCGCCCGGCCGCGCGCGATGAGTGGGGCGAAATCCTGGATCGCGGGGTTGCCGCCGCTGAGCGAGACGGTCAGGGCCTGCCCGCCTGACAGGCGCAGAACCTCGTCCCAGATCTCCGCGTCACTCATCGGTGTCCAGGTGTGGCGATAGGCGCTGTCCACCGCGTGCAGGCTGTCGCACCAGCTGCAGCGATAGTCGCAGCCCCCTGCGCGTACGAATACGGTCGGCTCACCGATCAGGGCGCCTTCGCCCTGGATGGTGGGGCCGAAAATCTCGGCAATACGCAGGGTCATGGCCGGTATTCGGCCCAGGTCTTGGGCGTCTCACTCACCAGAACCGCGCTGGTTTCAGGCCAGCGGGCCGCGCACCAGTCGTGAAAATGGCGGGCCATGTTTTCAGCCGTCGAGGCGACATCCAGCACTTCGTTCAGGTGCCGGTGATCGAAGGTCTCGTCGATATAGGTCTTGAGCGGTTTCAGGTCGTGATAATCGCGGACAAACCCGTCGTCGTTCAGTGCCTCGGCGGCCAGTTCCACCACGACGATGTAATTGTGCCCATGCAGGCGCGCGCATTGGTGGTCGTCCGGCAGATGGGAAAGCTGATGCGAGGCGGAGAAATGAAACTCCTTGCGGATGCGAAACATCAGTGCCCCTCCTTTCCGGCAATGGCGGAGAGCCAGTAGTCCGGGTCGGTATAGGCTGTCGGATCCGCGACCCCGGCGAGGTGGAAGGCCTCGCGGCGCTCAACACAGGTGCCGCAGCGCCCGCAATGCAGATCACCGCCCTTGTAGCAGGACCAGGTCTCGGCAAAGGGGGTGCCGTGGCGGGCGCCATCGGCGACGATGTCGGCTTTGCTGCGTTCCACAAAGGGCGTGTAGAGTTCCACGTCGGCATAGCCGTCTAGCGCGGCTTTCTGCATGGTTTCGAACGCGCGGGTGAACCCGGGACGGCAATCGGGATAGATGAAGTGATCGCCGCCATGTACGGCGGTGGCGACGGCCTCATCCCCGTTTGCGGCGGCAACGCCGAACCCGATGGCGAGCATGATGGCGTTGCGGTTTGGCACGACGGTGATGCGCATCGTTTCTTCTGCGTAATGACCGTCGGGGACGTCGATGTCGTCGGTGAGCGCTGATCCGGTCAGCGCGGCGCCGATGGGGCGCATGTCGATCAGGTGGTGGGGGACATTAAGGCGCTGCGCGGCAGCGGCGGCAAAGTCCAGTTCCTTGCGGTGGCGCTGGCCATAGTCAAAGGAAACAAGCCGGGTGAGCTGACGCTCGGCGGCGACGATATGCGCAAGCGACACGGAATCGAGTCCGCCTGAGCAGATGACAAGTGTTTTCATGTTGGGCCCTTGTTTTGGTATCCGGGTAGGCTGCGACCGGATTTCGTGGCGCTGCCTATCAACGCGTCGCGGGGGAGGCAAGACACCTATTTGGGATCCGGCGTTCGCCGGTCACTGCCTTACGGCACTGGCGCAACGCGCGCTGCGTCGCCTTATCAATCGCGCAGCTTGGTCAGGATCAATTTGAACGGAATGTCAGGGGCTTCGGGGCTGTGTCCGGTGCCAGCGATCCGGCCGCCGTCGATCTGCTTGCCCGTGATGCACAGGGTGCAACAGTCCGTTTTGAAAATCGGCTGCATTTGTCCCAGATGCGAATGGCGGCAGACCTCCAGGTCAAGGGTCACATCACCGCCGGAGCAGTCGCAACTGCCAACATAGGACATGATCGAGTCGCCCCCGCGGGCGGTTCCATTCGCGATGGCCAGAACACCGAACCCGTGGTGCTCTGGTGTCATGAATTCGGCCCTGTAAAACCCTTCGATCGCGGTCATCTTGTCTTCTCCCAACCAGCAACGGCTTTGGACCCGGTGGCGAGGTGAAGTTCAAGGCATTTATGATGATCAATTTAGAGCAAATAGTCCCGGATGTCCTACAGAAACCGGGGGTCCGTGGACGGATTGGGGCAAGTGGTACCGAATTTTAACGTCGGAACAGACAGTTGGTCTGTCGTAGCGGGGGGATTTCAACTTGTGAGACACCAGCTGCTGCGATGTGCTCTCTGTCGAGCTGCGCGCATTCGTCGCTCGTCGGCACGCGCGGTCGGGGAGGCATGTAGTCCGGGCGGGGCCGCCCGGGCCATGAGTTCCAAAGGACGGCTGAGATCAGCTGTCGGGGCGCACGCGGGCGGCGCTTTTGTCGGCAAAGGCCGCCAGGCGCGCGCGGGCGTCGGGCTGGGTGTTCACCACGCCGGCCACCACGGCCTCGGCATAGGCCGCATCCAGTGCCGACATGTTCTGCATGTGGCTGACGGCCGAGCAGATGGCAAAGTTGGACAGGGGCAGGTTTTCGGCAGCGCGGCGGGCCAGTTCCATTGCCTTGTCCAGGCTGGAGCCTTCGACGATATATTGCGCGAGACCCAGATCGCTGGCTTCCTGGCCTTTGTAGACTCGGCCGGTCAGCATCATGTCGATCATGCGGGATTTGCCGACCAAATCTGTCACGCGAATGGTGGCGCCGCCGCCGGTGAACAGGCCGCGCTGGCCTTCGGGTAGGGCGAAATAGGTGGTCTGGTCCATGACCCGGATATGGGCCGAGCTGGCCAGCTCCAGCCCGCCGCCGACAACCGCGCCCTGCAGGGCTGCGATGATCGGAACGCCGCCGTACTCCATCTTGTTGAAGGCTTCGTGCCAGCGCAGGCAGACGTGCATGAAATCGGCCGGGCTGCGGTCTTCGTCGTGGTGCTCAATGAGGTCGAGACCAGCGCAGAAGTGATCACCAGCCCCGGCCAGCACCACTGCCCTGACCCCGGCACGCGGCGCCAGTGAGAAGAACTCAACCAGTTCTTCGATGGTGTCGATATCCAGTGCGTTGCGTTTGGTCGGCCGGTTCAGTGTCACCACCCAGACGCCATCCTCCTGCGCGTCAATGGCCAGGTTGGTGAAACGGGAGATGTCGATTTCGACGGTCATGGGGATGTCCTTTCGGAAAATGTGGGAAAAGGGCGGCGGCCCCTAGGGCCACCTGCCAGGGATTGGGGGAGGTCAGAGCACCGCGGCCAGCAGGCTGTCCGAGCCCTTGAGGATCCGGTCGGCTTGCGCACCGACATCGATCAGGATGTGATCGGCGTAGAAACGCGCCGTGGCGATCTTGGCCTGCATGAAGGCCGGGTCCTCGCCTGCCTGCAATGCGGTTTCGGCAGCCATCAGGGAGCGCGCCAGCTGCCAGCCTGCCACCAGGTTGCCCGCCAGCATCAGATAGGGCACTCCGGCGCCAAAGGCCGCCTTGGGGTCTTCCTTGCCGGTTGCGGCCATGTGGCGAACCACAGACTCAAAGGCTTGCCGCGCATCGGACAGCCGCGCGCCGACCGATTTCGCCTCGGCAGAGCCTTGCGCCAGATCCGTCTCGGTCTGCGCGATCATCCCGGCCAGCCGCAGCGCGGTTTCGCCGCCATCGCGCAGTGTCTTGCGGCCCACCAGATCATTGGCCTGGATCGCGGTGGTGCCTTCATAGATCGGCAGGATGCGCGCGTCGCGGTAGTGCTGGGCCGCGCCGGTTTCCTCGATAAAGCCCATGCCGCCGTGCACCTGCACCCCGGTCGAGGCGACCACAACACCCATTTCGGTGCAGAAGCCTTTGACCAGCGGTGTCAGGAACTCCGAGATTGCGGTGGCGGCAGCGCGGTCATCGCTGCTTGCGGAATGTTTGGCCAGATCCTGCCAGCCTGCGGTAAAGGCCGCCATCGCTCGGCCGCCTTCGGTCACTGCGCGCATGCGCATCAGCATCCGGCGGACGTCGGGGTGGTTGATGATTGCCACCGCCTCGCGGCTGGAGCCATCGACCGGGCTTGATTGAATGCGTTCTCGGGCGAAGCTGACAGCCTGCTGATAGGCGCGTTCGGCAATGGCAACCCCTTGCAGACCAACGGCATAGCGGGCGGAGTTCATCATCTCGAACATGTAGCGTAGCCCGGAGTTTTCTTCGCCGATCAAAAAGCCGGTGGCGCCTTCGAAGTTCAGGACTGCGGTTGGGCTGGCGGTGATGCCCAGCTTGTGTTCGATGCTGGCACAGTTCACGGCGTTGCGCGTGCCTGGGGTGCCGTCGGAACTGACCATATATTTCGGCACCAGAAACAGGCTGATGCCTTTGACGCCTGCGGGGGCATCCGGCGTGCGGGCCAGCACCAGATGAATGGTGTTTTCGGCCATGTCATGCTCACCATAGGTGATAAAGATCTTGGTGCCGGTGATCGCATAGCTGCCGTCGTCCTGCCGTTCGGCGCGGCTGCGCAACAGAGCCAGATCGCTGCCGGCCTGCGGTTCGGTCAGGTTCATGGTGCCGGTCCATTTGCCGGACACCAGATTTTCAAGATAGATCGCCTTGGTTTCCTCTGACCCGGCTGTCAGCAGCGCCTCGACCGCGCCATCGGTCAGCAGGGGGCAAAGGGCAAAGCTCATGTTGGCGGCGTTCAGCATTTCCGTAGCGGCGGCGCCGACGGCGCGGGGGAGGCCCTGACCGCCGAAATCCTCCGGATGGGGCAGGCTTTGCCAGCCCATTTCGACGAACTTGCCATAGGCCTCGGTAAAGCCATCGGGCAGGATCACCCGGCCATTTTCAAGACGTGCGCCGGACTGGTCGCCGGGTGCGTTGAGCGGGGCAATCTCTTCGACCGTGAACCGAGCAAGTTCGGTGAGGGCAGCCGCCGCATCCTCGAGTTCCAGCCCGTCATAGGCAGGCAGGCTGGTCACCTCTGACCATCCCGCAAGATGCTGGATATTGAAAATCATGTCTTTGACCGGGGCATCAAATGTCATGGGGCGGCCTTTCTTTAGCGGTTGCCATTCCCGCCAGATAGACATTGGTCTGAGTGTGGTCTATATCCCCTGTGGACGCGAAACTTGCTAAAAGTGACAATTACCATGTCGCCGCTCCCCCCGGAACATGCGCAGGGCGCACTGATCCTGCCGACGGTATCGCGGGCCTTTCTCGAAGATTGGCTGTCGACCTTGCGGGTGCATTGCGCGCCGGGCCAGCTTGCGGGATTCCTTGATCAGATCGGATTGGATGATGCGGCGCAGCCGTTGGGGCGTGTCACCCATGACCAGATCGTGCGGCTTTACCAGTTGGTGGCCAGTGAAACCGGCGATGAAATGATGGGGTTGTGGAGCCGCCCGGTCCGGTCCGGGGCGCTGAAACTGCTCTGTACCTCGGTGCTCGGGGCGTCGTCGCTTTCGGCGGCCTTGTTTCGCTTTAGCTCGTTCTGGAACTTGGTCCTGGATGATTGCCGCGTGCGGCTTGAGACCGGGGAGGACAGGCTGCAGATTGTTCTGGAGCCGCAGGGCGATGGCGGCCAGAACAGGTTCGGGCATATGCTATTGCTGAAGCTTGCCCATGGGATTGCCTCATGGGTGGCAGGGCGAGAATTGCCGCTGCGGGAGGTCAGCTTTGCCTTCCAAAAGCCTGAGTTTGCGGAGGATTACCCTATCCTGTTTCCCGCGCCGGTCAGGTTTGGTGAGGTGAGTTCCTCGCTGACCTTCGACGGAACGCTGGACCGGCTGCCAGTGTCGCGCAGCGAGGCAGAGATGCAGGAGTTTTTGATCCGGGCGCCGCGGGACTGGATCTTTACCAGCTTCCGGGAGCATGCGGTGATGTTGCGCGTGCGTGAGCTGCTGCTGCAATCAGAGCGGCTGAGTTGCAATCTGGAAGATGCGGCGCGTGTGCTGAACCTGACGCCCCGCACGCTGATCCGGCGTCTTGATGCCGAAAACACTTCGTTTCAGGAGATCAAGGACGGTTTGCGGCGCGATATTGCCATCCGCGATTTGTCACTTGGGGCAAAGAGCATCGAGGCGGTGTCGCAGGACGTGGGCTTTGCCTCTGCCGCGAATTTCCACCGCGCTTTCAAACGCTGGACGGGTACGACCCCCGGCAGCTACCGGAGGTCGGATGTGTAGGAGCCGCTGGCCCCGTCAGGCGACAGCCTGCGAGTGGGGCTGGGCCTCTGGGTTCGGCATTGGTGGCTCAAGCGTGAGGCCGAGGCTTTCGCAGAGCGGCAGGCGCTGGGCTGCAAACGTGTTGGCCCGTACCCGCAGAACCGCAAGGTTTTCCTCGGGTGTTTCCAGAATGCGGCCATCGGCATGCAGGCGATAGCCTTGCGGCGCGAGGATCTGCCAGGCAAGCTCGGCCCATTCATTCGGTGTTTCCAGCCCTTCGCTGTGGGCCAGCAGGAACAGCTGTTCAAACCGGTCCATTTCTATGCCGCCGCCGGTCACGGGTGAAGCCAGAAAGCGCAGGGTTTCGCTGTCTTCAGCGCGTTTGCACACGGCGGTATTGAAGGCGCGGCAATGCGCAGCGCGCTCTTCCAGACCTTCCTGCGGCAAGCAGGGAGTGATGTGGCCTGCGCCGATCAGAACGGTCAGGATACGGGTGATTGCCTCCCATGTGTTCTGCCCGAAAGCGCCCTGATCCAGCAGGTTGCGCACGGTTTGCGGACCGTCCTGCAGCGCCGTCAGCACCGGCGCGTATTGCTCTGGTTGCAGCGGCAGGTCTCCCTGACGCCCCTTGAAGGTCAGTCGCCCACCGCCATAGCGGCGCGACAGCGCCAGCGTGGTTTCAAACCAGGCGCCGATGGCGCCGCGTGCCGTGTGGGGCAGTTCCCCCCTGATAAACAGGTCGGTGCGGAATTGCTCGTTCAGCAAAAGATCCCGCAGGCCCTGACGGCGCACCGGATCGGTTTCCGCGTTCAGAAGGGCCAGCTGCTCGGCGGAAAATGACACGTCGTCCAGATGATCCATCGGATCGGTCGAGGCCATGAAGGACAGTTTGGCCTGGGACATGTCGCTGGCCACATCGGCGAAATGGAACGGGGTCCAGTCCCTGTTGAGATACTCATGCGCCAGATAGTTGGGCGACATGTTCTTGATCTTTTCAATCCATGCGGACAGCGACGGGTTAGAGGAAATATACCCCGCTCCGGCCTGATCCAGTTGTTCCAGGTGCTGGATCGCATCGCTGATCCGCTCGGCTAGGGGACCACTGCCTTGTGCCGTGCGGTCCACCAGGATGCGGCGCAGGGGCACGGCCGCCGCCCAACCGGGCTGCGTGTTGTAGCTGATGTAGACCATGCCGCCGGATTTCAGCCGCTTCGACAGGAAGTCGAGGATATGCTGCTGGTTTTCTTTGGACACCCAGCTATAGACCCCGTGCAGCGCGATCACGTCAAAGGTTTCGGGCAGGCCCGGCGCATTGGCGAAGTCTTCGAACGACTGTTCGTGGAAATGCATGTTGTCCAGCTGTGCCTCTTCGGCCAGTGCCCGGGCGCCAACCATATGAGCCGGGTTGAAATCCATCGCGTGGAATTCGATATGCGGGTTGGCCGCTGCCAGCAGATTTGCCGAAACGCCCTGGCCGCAGCCCAGTTCGCAATATGTCAGCTTGGATCGGTTCAGCCCGTGTTTCTTCCCTTGAGAGACGGCGCAGAAGGCGAGGTGGGACGGCGCCAGTTCGCGAAAAAAGTCATGTGTGTAATCAAGATCGGCCACATAGCCGGAAGTCCAGTCGTTCATATTGCGCCTTGTTGGTCCGAGGTTTGTTCGAATGCAGCGTGACGTGCTGGCTCACAAATTTCATAAAACTTGTAAGAATAGAGTTAATGTCACTCAGCATTTTCCGGCCTCGCTATTCAGGCCGGATGCGCCGGTTTGGCCGCGTGGTGATATTGGGAGAACACGTGCGCCGCGGCTGCACTTTCGCTGCCGTGACTGCGGTTCTATACTGGCCCTGCTGCGTACCCTGCGGCGCCGGGGAGACAATCATGAAACTGACCAGATATACCAATTATGCCTTGCGTTCCCTGCAGTTGGCAGCGCTGAAGGCGCCCGCATTGGTGCGGGTCGAGGACATGGTGCAGATCCATGGGCTGTCGCGCCCCCACGTGGTGAAAATCGTGCATGAACTGGGCAAGGCGGGCTACCTGCAGACCCAGCGCGGGCGCGGCGGCGGTTTTCGTCTGGGGCGGCCTGCTCACGAAATCGTGGTCGCGGATGTGGTGCGCCTGACCGAGGGGCCGATGGAAGTGGTGGAGTGTTTCAACCCCGACAAGAATACCTGCCCGCTGATGGGGGTTTGCAAACTCTCCCGAAAGATTCAGGAGGCTACCCGGGCCTTCATGGCGGTGCTGGAAGAAGTGACCATCGCAGATATCGCTTCGAACAGGGGCGACCTATTGGCCCGGATCGCGCCGCTGGACCCCCGACCGGAGAGCGCAACGTGACCGCGGAGAGCGAAAGCCGGGATTGGGTCGATCTGTTCCCCGGCCTGTCGCAGCTGGAAACCCCGGCCAGACAGGTGCTGCTACAGCGCAGCACCCTGATCGATGTGCCTGCGGGGACTGTTCTGTTTGGGCCGGGCAAAACGGCCGAGCATATGCTGTTCCTGCTGGAAGGCACCGTCCGGGTTCAGCATTTGTCGGACAGTGGCCGTGAGATCGTCCTCTACCGTGTGGGCGGCGGCGAAAGCTGCGTTCTCACCACCGCCTGCCTGATGGGCTATGCGGAATATTCCGCCGAAGGTATCGCGGAAACCGAGGTGCGGGCCGCCGCCGTGCCACGTCTGGTTTTTGACGATCTGGTGGCGCAGTCACCCTCGTTCCGGAATTTTGTCTTCACCGCCTTTTCGCGGCGGATTACCGATCTGTTTCTGGTGATCGATGAAATCGCCTTCCAGCGGATGGACGTGCGGCTGGCGCAGCGGCTGCTGGAGATTTCCAAAGGCGATGACCGGATCGAGACCACGCACCAGCGGCTCGCCGTCGAACTGGGCACCGCCCGCGAGGTGGTGTCGCGGCAATTGCAGGAATTCCAGCGCCGCGGATGGATTCGGCAGGCGCGGGGAAGCGTCCATATTCAGGATCGCGAGGCTCTGCTGAGCCTGGCGGAAGACGCCGCAAAGGCGTGATGCCCCGGGGTGATGTCCGGCATCTGCGGCTTTGGTGACTAAGTCACCGACGGGTGTAGCGTCAAAACTTATAAAATGAATGTAGTTTTGTGAGAGGGGGCTGCAGTGTTTGCCGATGTCAGGTCCGGTGATCTGACTATCGGGAGCTGTACGGGCTGGTTTTGCTGGTCGCGCGCCACCAGACGTGAGGAGACACCATGGACTTCAAGACATTGACGAGCGGCCTGTCGGTTAGCCCGCAGATCACCATCGCGGACCTGCCCGCGATCCGCGATGCGGGGTATCGGGCGATCATCTGCAACCGGCCGGACGGGGAGGGGGCGGATCAGCCCACCTTTGACGAAATTCAGGCTGCGGCTGAAAAGCTGGGGCTTGAGGCGCGCTACCTGCCGATCGTGTCGGGCAAGGTCAGCGATGCGGACGCCGCCGGGTTCGGTGCGGCCCTGACGGAGTTGCCGGGGCCGGTGCTGGCCTATTGCCGCTCGGGCACCCGATCGGCAACCTTGTGGTCGCTGTCGCAGGCGGACCGGCTCAGCGTTGCGGATATCCTCGCCACGACCAATGCGGCTGGCTATGACATGGGCGGGGTTGTGCGCCGGATTGCCAATGGCGGCAAAACGCCGACCGACCGGGCGGATGCGCGGTTCGACGTGGTCATCGTCGGCGGCGGCGCGGCCGGGATCTCGGTGGCCTCCAGCCTGAAATCCCGCAAACCGGATCTTGACATCGCGATCATCGATCCGGCGGATATCCATTATTATCAACCGGGCTGGACCATGGTCGGTGGCGGCATCTTTGACGCGCAAGACACGGTGCGGACCATGGGATCGCTTATCCCCAAGGACGTGCATTGGATCAAGGCGGCGGTCGCGGCCTTTGAGCCCAAGGACGATGCCGTCGTTCTGGATGGCTGCCGGGTGGTGAAATACGACCGGCTGGTCGTCTGTCCGGGGCTGAAACTGGATTGGCACAAGGTCGAAGGACTGGTTGAAACGCTGGGCAAAAACGGCGTCACCTCAAACTACCGCTACGATCTGGCGCCCTACACCTGGGAGCTGGTGCGGGGGCTGAAAAAGGGGCGGGCGATCTTCACCCAGCCGCCGATGCCGATCAAATGCGCCGGGGCGCCGCAAAAGGCAATGTACCTGTCGGGCGATGCCTGGCTGCGAAACGGGGTGCTGAAGGATATCGACATTCATTTCAACAATGCCGGTGGCGTGCTGTTCGGGGTCAAGGACTATGTGCCCGCGCTCGAAGGCTATGTGAAGAAATACGGCGCTCATCTGAACTTCTTCCACAATCTGGTGGCGGTCGATGGCGAGGCACGCAAGGCCTGGTTTGATGTGGCCAAGCCGGACACGCCAGTCGAGCGGGTCGAGATGGAGTTTGACATGATGCATGTCTGCCCGCCGCAGACGGCGCCGGATTTCATCCGGGTGTCGCCGCTAGCCGATGCCGCAGGCTGGGTCGATGTGGATCAGTCCACCCTGCGCCACACGAGCTATGACAATATCTGGTCGCTGGGCGATGTGATGAACGCGCCAAATGCCAAAACCGCTGCCGCGGCACGAATTCAGGCGCCCATCGTGGCGGAAAACCTGGCGGCGGATATCGAAGGCAAGGCGCCGGTTGCGCAATACAACGGCTATGGCTCCTGTCCGCTGACGGTTGAGCGTGGCAAGATCGTCTTGGCCGAGTTCGGCTATGGCGGCGCCATGCTGCCGAGTTTCCCGAAGTTCCTGCTGGACGGCACCAAGCCTTCGCGCACAGCCTGGCTGCTGAAGGAGAAGATCCTGCCGCCGATCTACTGGAAGGCCATGCTGAAGGGGCGCGAATGGATGGCGAAACCGGAAAAGATCAGCGCGCGCTGAGGAAACCGGCCCACGGCAACCTTGTTCTGGTTGGCGTGGGCACACTTTCGGCAGGGCGGCGATCACGGCTGGTTGAGGCGCGGCCTGTGCGGGGTTGCCGCCCGGATGGCTTCGCGCGTAGCGTGCTGCGAGAGGAGCCGCCGATGATGGATGGGCGGCTGAACCTGCTGATCAAGAAAAGGAAACTGCCATGCCCCTGACTCTGCAACAGATGATGCAAGACGCCAACGCCGCCGTGGAGCGCCTGCCGGTGGAAGAGGCGCAGAAACTGCTGGAGCAAGGCGCCTTGCTGCTGGATATCCGTGATGCGCCGGAACTGTCGGCCAATGGCCGGGTGCGGGGTTCGCACCATATCCCCCGCGGCATGCTGGAATTCCGCGCCGATCCTGCCAGCCCGTTCCACGACGACACCCTGAAGATGGATCGTCCGATCCTGCTGCATTGTGCCAGCGGTGGCCGGGCGGCCCTTGCGGGCAAGTTGCTCAAGGATATGGGCTATGAAACCGTTTACAACACCGGCGGCCTGTCCGATTGGGCAGCAGCGGGTGCCTCGATCGAAGAGCCGGTAGACAAGGGCATGTAATCGCGATCATCCGGGCCGTCCCAGGATCAGGGTGGCCCGGATCATGACACAGCCTGTTCAGGCGTTGAAAAAGGCCCGCGCCGTATGTTCAAAGGCGCGCGGGTTTTCTGCATGCAGCCAGTGCCCGGCATCGGGAATCTTGGCGAACCGTGCGTTGGGGAACTTGGCCCGGATCTGCGGCCTGTGCTCCGGCAGCACATAGTCCGAATTGGCGCCGGACAGAAACAGCGCAAGCCCGTCCCAGCTGGCCTCAACCTGCGGAAAGGACATGATGTCGGGCATATGATTGGCCAGCGCATCAAGGTTCAGCAGCCAGCGTTTTTCCTGAATATCAAGCGATTGCGTGAAAAAGCTCTGCAAAGCTGGTTCCACACCCAGTTTAGCTAGCTGTGCATGGGCATCCGAGCGACGCGTCACCTGTTCCAGATCCACCTGCCGCATGGCTTCGATGAACTGGATCTGACTGTGGGTATAGCTGACCGGGGCAATGTCGGCGACCAGCAGGCGCCGCACCGCCTGCGGGTGCAGCAGCGCCAGCATCATCGAGGCCTTGCCGCCCATGGAGTGGCCGATCACATCCATCTGTCCGCCGTGGGCCGCGATCACCTCGGCCAGATCCTCGGCCATATCGGGATAGCTGTGGCTGTCGCTCCAGGGGCTGTTGCCATGGTTGCGCATATCCACTGCGATCACCTGGCGCTCGTCGGACAGGCGTTTGGCAATGACGCCCCAGTTGCGGGCCGAGCCATAAAGCCCGTGGGCGATCAGAAGAGGCGGGCGGTCAGTCGGGGTACCGTGCAGGATCGTGTTCAGCATGGGGGCAGGTGATAAACGCGATGGCGCAGCGGCGCCAGCCCCATTGAGCCAGCTATGTGAACGCGGTAGGTTGCGCCTTGGCAGGCAGGACGCCGCCGGACCGGAGCCCAGAACGATGTCACAGACCGTCCTTGAGGAAATCGAAGAAATCCGCAGCCTGCTGGCCGAGCGTACGCAGGCCTCGGGTGATCTGCCTTTGGCCCTACGCAAGGCGCGCCGCCAGTTGCCGCGACGGATCTACCGACAGGGAATGAGACTGGCCGAAGCCCTGCCGCTGCTGGAGCATCCGAAGCTGAGCCTGACGCTGGATCAGGCGGCGTTGCATGGAGCCAGCCGCGAGGTTACGGCTCATCTGCGCAGCATCAATCTGGCGGAGCGGCGCAAGGACCGGCTGTTGCAGATGCTGGGCAGCATGGCGTTTTCCCTGCTGGCCGTCGTGGCGCTGTTGATCCTCGTGTTGCGCTGGCGCGGGTTCGTCTAGCGCAGCTAGGGCGCCTTTGCTGCGCCGGTGGGGGCTTTGACACGGGGACGCGAGGCGTGCAGCGCCTTATCGCTCAGCGCCTCGCGGAAGACCAGGGTAACCGTGGCAAAGCTTACGTACAGCAGCAGATACCAAGACCCCATCTTGGCAAGGCTCACCCAATCTGTCGGAGCCTGCCCATGATAAAGCCAGGTGCGCGTGCCGGTGCCGATGTTTTCAGCCAGCCACAGGAAAAAGCTGGATAGAAAGGCCGCAAGCGGGAGGGGCATCCAATAGCGGTTATGCCCGATGGTAAACCAGATACGGGTGCGCAGGAAAATGATCACCGTTGCCGCAAAAAGCATGACGCGCATGTCCGGCAGGAAGTGATGGGCAAAGAAATTTCCATAGATCGCCGCCGCAAGCAGAAGGGGCATCCAGTAGGGCGGATAGGGGGCAAAGCGCATATCGAACAGCCGGATAACCCGCGCCATATAGGAGCCCACCGAGGCATACATGAAACCGGAAAAAACCGGTACCTGATATATCTTGAACAGACCGTCGCCCGGATAGCTCCAACTGCCCATATGGACCTTGAAGATCTCCATTGCGGTGCCGGTCAGGTGAAACAGCAGGATCACGCGAACTTCGCGCCAGCTTTCCATCCCGGTCCACAAAAGCAACGCCTGCAAGGCCAGCGCGTACATCAGCAGCGCGTCATAGCGCGCGAGCACCCAGTTCGGCTGCCAGATGTGATTGCTGAAGAGAATGCCGAACAGGAGCAAGGCTCCGAATATGGCGGCCCAGGCTTGCTTGAGGCCGAACATAACAAATTCTGCCACGGCAAAGGGCAGGCGGGCCCGCATGGCATCGCCAAGTCGGCGTTCAAGGCGGCGGGTGCGGTTGGGACCGGCGGGAAAATTCGCCATGTTACAAGATCTCAAACAAAATAAATGGTTACCAAACTGTGCAGGGCGGAGACGGTCCTGTCAGGCGCCGTACTCCTCCTTGGGAATATCCATTGCCCGATAAACTGACATTCGGCAAGAAAAATGCCCGGGCGATGTCATCGCGCCGGGCACTGGAAGCATAAAGAACCGTTCTGGGATCAGAG
This sequence comes from Phaeobacter gallaeciensis, assembly GCF_001678945.1. Lineage (NCBI taxonomy): Bacteria > Pseudomonadati > Pseudomonadota > Alphaproteobacteria > Rhodobacterales > Roseobacteraceae > Phaeobacter > Phaeobacter gallaeciensis. Next base: position 626,954 of record NZ_CP015124.1, on the reverse strand, counting down.
GTTCGGGTAGAGCGGGAAGCGGGCGCAGAGGGCCGCGACCTTGCCGCGTACGGCCTCTTCCACGGCCTCGTTGCCGTCTTCACCGTTGGCGGCCAGACCGTCGACCACTTCTACGATCAGGTCGGCGATGTGGCGGAACTCTTCCTCACCAAAGCCGCGGGTGGTGCCCGCCGGGGTGCCAAGGCGGATGCCCGAGGTCACGGTGGGCTTTTCCGGGTCAAACGGGATGCCGTTCTTGTTGGTGGTGATATGCGCACGGCCGAGGGCCTTGTCCACGATATTGCCGGTCACGCCCTTGGGGCGCAGGTCGACCAGCATCACATGGGTGTCGGTGCCGCCGGTGACGATGTCCAGGCCGCCCTTGATCAGCTGATCTGCAAGGGCCACCGCATTGGCGCGCACTTGCTTCTGGTAGCTTTTGAACTCGGGACGCAGGGCCTCTCCGAACGCAACAGCCTTGGCTGCGATCACGTGCATCAGCGGGCCGCCCTGGATACCGGGGAAGATGGCAGAGTTCACCTTCTTGGCGATATCGGCATCGTTGGTCAGGATCATGCCGCCGCGCGGACCGCGCAGGGTCTTGTGGGTGGTGGTGGTCACCACATGCGCGTGCGGGAAAGGCGAGGGATGCTCACCTGCGGCCACGAGACCGGCGAAGTGGGCCATATCCACGTGCAGATAGGCACCAACCTTATCTGCGATTGCGCGGAAGCGGGCAAAGTCGATGACCCGCGGGATCGCGGAGCCGCCGGCGATGATCAGCTTGGGCTGGTGCTCCAGTGCCATGGCTTCGAGCTGATCATAGTCGATCAGGTTGTCGTCGCGGCGCACGCCATAGTGCACGGCGTTGAACCATTTGCCCGACTGGTTGGGCGCGGCGCCGTGGGTCAGGTGACCGCCCGAGGCGAGATCCATACCAAGGATGGTGTCGCCGGGTTTGATCAGCGCCTGGAAGACGCCCTGGTTGGCTTGGCTGCCCGAGTTCGGTTGGACATTGGCAAAGCCGCAGCCGAACAGTTCCTTGGCGCGTTCGATCGCCAGGTTTTCCGCCACGTCGACATACTGGCAGCCACCGTAGTAGCGGCGCCCCGGGTAGCCTTCGGCGTATTTGTTGGTCAGCACGGATCCCTGTGCTTCCATCACTGCGGCAGAAACGATGTTCTCCGATGCGATCAGCTCGATCTCGTCGCGCTGGCGGCCCAGCTCGTCAGTGATCGAAGAATACAGTTCGGGATCGCGATCGGCGAGGGACTGGGTGAAAAAACCGGGGTCACGGGTGGTCTCGGTCATGCTGGCTCCGTCGGGTTGGAGGTGGGATTGCGCGATTTCCTATCGGAAACACGGCCGATCTAAAAGCCCGTAAAGCGACTATTACCTGCGGCAGAACGGCCACTCTGGTCTTTGTGGGGCAGCTGTGCTTGTTTCGGAACCGAATGCGCACCACCGGAAACAGATTTCCGCGCCCTGCGCCCCCAGTCGTGACCTCAGGGTGGCCCCAATGAGAATAGCTTCATGAGAATCGCCTTTCTGGCCAGCTCCGCCAAGGTGGCGCAAACCGCGCTCAAGGCTTTGGTCGACCGCTATGGAAATGTCCCGCCGCACGAGGCGGAAGTGATCGTGGCTTTGGGCGGAGACGGCTTCATGCTGCGCACCATGCACGAAACCGTCGATTTGCCCGCGCCGGTCTACGGCATGAACCGCGGCACCGTCGGCTTCCTGATGAACGAATACCACGAAGAGGCCCTGATCGAGCGGCTGCGGGAGGCGGAACAGGAAATCATCAACCCGCTATCGATGACGGCAATGGACCGGGACGGAAAGATCCACCACGCGCTTGCCATCAACGAGGTGTCGCTGCTCCGCGCTGGACCACAGGCGGCGCGGCTGAAGATCTCGGTCGACGGGCGCCAGCGGCTGGCCGAACTGGTCTGCGACGGGGCGCTGGTTTCCACCCCTGCTGGCTCCACCGCCTACAATTATTCGGCCCATGGTCCCATTCTGCCGATCGGGGCCGATGTGCTGGCCCTCACCGCCGTGGCAGCCTTCCGCCCGCGGCGCTGGCGCGGGGCGCTGCTGCCCAGCACCGCCAATGTGCGCTTTGACGTGCTGGAAGCCGACAAACGCCCGGTGATGGCCGAGGCGGATTCGATTTCTTTCAAGAATATTGATTGGGTGGAAATCCGTACCGATACGAGCATCCGGCACAAAATCCTGTTTGATCCCGGCCACGGGCTGGAAGAGCGGCTGATCTCGGAGCAGTTCACCTGATCCGGAAGACTAAGATGTGAAAAGGGGCGCTGCGGTTTGCAGCGCCCCTTTTATAAGGTGTTCAAGGTTGGGGCAGGCTGTGTCAGCCCTGATCCATCATCTCCCACAGCGGCAGATGCATACGGCCAACGCGAGCCTCGATCGCGGCGCAGGCATCGACCGCCATGTCTTCGCGCCAGCGCGGCGATACGATCTGGACGTTGATCGGCTGCGGGCCTTGCTCCAGCTGCGCCAGCCGGGAGGGAACGCAGCCTGCGGGCAGCCCCATGAAGTTCATCGCATAGGAATAGACCGCGCAGCCCAGCACCTCGTGCACGCCTTCCGCGCCTTCGGTGTCGCGATCCGGTTTGAAAAAGGGTTGCGGCAGGAAGGGGGTCAGCACCAGCGGATAGTCCTGCTGGAACAGGGACCATTCCCGCGCGTAATGGCTGCGCTTGGCCATCATCTGTAGCAGCTCATCGCCCATGAAAGGCGGGAACTCCTGGAAGTAGACCTCGAAGATGTCGCGCACGGTTTGCGATCCGGCGGCATCCACGTCCTTTTTCATCATCGCGTAGACCTCGCCCATCAGGGCGCGATAGCCATTGCGGCCTGCCTCGAACACATTGGGCGGCTCGACCTCTTCCACCACGTAACCGGCATCGTTCAGCGCATCGCGGGCGGTCAGCAGCGCCGCCTCGACCTCGGGGTGCAGATCATAGCCATGGGTATTGCGGGTAAAGGCGACCTTGATCGGTCCTTCGGGTTCCTCCCCGCGCCAGGGTAGGGGCACGTGGAAGGGATCGCGCGCATCGGCGGCGATCATCGTTGGCATTGCCAGATGCAGATCCTCGGCTGAGCGGGTGATCAGACCCTGCACCGACATGGATTGCGCCAGCATGCCGCGCTCTGCCTTTTGGCTGGGGTTCCAGGCGGGCACACGGCCAAGGCCCGGTTTTACCGTGACGGCGCCGTTGGCCGCAGCCGGAAAGCGCAGCGAGCCGCCGATGTCATTGCCATGCCCCAGCGCGCCGATCCCGGCCATCACCGCAGACCCGGCACCGCCAGAAGAGCCACCCGGCGAAATATGCCGCCCCCAGGGATTGTAGGTGCGCCCGTGCAGCGGGTTGTCGGTATCGGCGCGGAAGGAAAACTCCGGTGTATTTGTGCGCCCGATCACCACGGCACCGGCCTTGTGCAAGTTCTCGACTACCGGGGCATCCGCCGGGGCGATGAGATCCTTTAGCGCGGTGACCCCGTTCGAGGTTGCATGACCCGCCTGGTCGACGTTGATCTTGATGGTGACTGGCACCCCGTGCAGCGGGCCGGGCGCAGCGCCTGCAGCGCGTGCCTTGTCGAGGGTCCGGGCGCGTTCCAGTGCCTCGGCGCTCAGGTCTTCGACCACCGCATTGAGCGCGGGATTTGCTTCCTGCATGCGGTCGATCGAGGACTGAACCGCAGCCTCGACGGAAATGTCCCCGGCACGGGTCTGGGTGGTCAATTCGGTGGCGCTGAGACGCCAGATATCGCTTTGTGTCATATGTAATTCTCCTGCCGGCAGGTTAGACGCCGCGCGTCGGGTTGCAAGGGGATATGCGGCAAAACCAGGGATCATTTTGCGACTTGCTGCGGGAACGGGCAGGGCTGTGCGGATGTCGCGCGGAACGCAAGATGGGCGTCCTGACGCGTGGAGTGCTGCGCATTGATTCGAAGGCGTAGCGGCAGGCCTTAGCCAAATCGGCTTTGCAACTTTGCAGTTTTTCAGAAATCGCGCCGTAATACGTAAGGCTCCGCCGCGTTTGCATATATTTGCAGGGCGTAACAGGCCGAAATTGCAAATTTCTGCTACACTGTGACGCCACGTTCCTTCGGCGGCTTGCTCGGGCGCATCGCTTGGGCATAACTCTTTTGCATCGAGGAGCGAGGAGGACGCCATGTCGTATCAAGACGTATATGCCAGCTGGAAATCGGATCCTGAGGGGTTCTGGATGGAGGCCGCGAAAGCGATCGACTGGGACCAGGCTCCGAGCCGGGCGCTGAGCGATCTTGGCGGCGGGCTGTATGAATGGTTCGCCGACGGCATGGTCAACACCTGCTACAACGCCGTTGACCGCCACGTGGAAAACGGACGGGGTGAGCAGACGGCGATCATCTATGACAGCCCGATCACCCATACCAAGCGCGAGATTTCATTCGTCGAGCTGCGCAACCGCGTCGCCACGTTGGCCGGCGCGCTGCGGGCTAAGGGTGTTGAAAAGGGTGACCGCGTCATCATCTACATGCCGATGATCCCCGAGGCGCTTGAGGCGATGCTGGCCTGCGCCCGTATCGGCGCGGTGCATTCGGTGGTCTTTGGCGGTTTTGCGGCAAACGAACTGGCGGTGCGCATCGACGATGCCACTCCCAAGGCGATCATCGCTGCCTCCTGCGGGTTGGAGCCGGGCCGGGTGGTCCACTACAAGCCGCTCTTGGATGGGGCCATTGATCTGGCCACGCACAAGCCCGACTTCTGCGTGGTCTTCCAGCGTGAACAAGAGGTTGCCGAGCTGGTCGAAGGGCGTGATGTCAACTGGCACGGCTTCCAATACGGGGTCGAACCGGTCGATTGCGTGCCGGTCGAGGGCAACCACCCGGCGTATATCCTCTATACCTCCGGGACTACGGGGCAACCCAAGGGCGTGATCCGCCACACCGGCGGGCAGCTGGTGGCGCTGAACTGGTCTATGAAGAACATCTATAACGTAGATCCGGGCGACGTGTTCTGGGCGGCCTCTGATGTGGGCTGGGTCGTCGGGCACAGCTACATCTGCTATGGGCCACTGATCCATGGCAACACCACAATCGTGTTCGAAGGTAAACCTGTGGGCACCCCCGATGCGGGTACTTTCTGGCGGGTGATTTCCGAGCATAACGTCAAGAGCTTCTTTACCGCTCCTACGGCGTTCCGCGCCGTGAAGCGCGAAGACCCCAAGGGCGAATTCGTTGGTAAATACGATCTGTCCTGCTTGAAACAGGTGTATCTCGCGGGCGAACGTGCTGACCCCGACACCATCACCTGGGCGCAGGACCAGCTGAAGGTGCCGGTGGTCGACCACTGGTGGCAGACTGAAACCGGCTGGTCCATCGCTGCGAACCCGCTGGGGATCGAGGAACTGCCGACCAAGCTTGGCTCGCCCGCCGTGCCGATGCCGGGCTATGAGGTGGATATCCTGGATGAGGGCGGCAATCCGATGCCTGCAGGTGAACTTGGCGCCATCGCGGTGAAGCTGCCCTTGCCGCCGGGCACCCTGCCAAACCTCTGGAATGCCGAGGAACGTTTCAAGAAAAGCTATCTCACCACCTTCCCAGGCTACTATGAAACCGGCGATGCAGGCATGAAGGATGAGGATGGTTACCTTTATATCATGGCGCGCACTGACGATGTGATCAACGTTGCCGGCCATCGCCTGTCCACCGGCGGCATGGAGGAGGTTCTGGCCTCGCACCCCGATGTTGCCGAATGCGCGGTGATCGGCGTTAGTGATCAGTTGAAGGGGCAGATGCCGGTTGGCTTTCTTTGCCTGAACGCGGGCACCAACCGCCCGGGCGAAGAGATCGTCTCTGAGGTCGTGAAGTTGGTACGCGAAAAGATCGGCCCGGTTGCGGCATTCAAACTTGCTGTGGTGGTGGACCGCCTGCCCAAGACGCGGTCTGGCAAGATCCTGCGTGGCACCATGGTCAATATCGCAGACGGCACTCCCTACAAGATGCCCGCAACCATCGACGATCCGGCCATCCTGGATGAGATAAAGGACGCCCTGCAAAGCATCGGCTACGCCAAGGGCTGAACCTCTCTGAAGGCTAGAATACCAAACCGTGCCGCATTGCTGCGGCGCGGTTTGTTCGTTGGGGGTCTAAGAAAGCCAGTGCTCGCGGAGGGTTTTGAAACCCCCGTCTCAGGCCGCCGGACGGTGTGTTTGTAGGGGCGTTTCCGGGGTGGCTTGGACGGCCCGGACGGTGCCTTGCCCCGCGTCACCGCCGACCTTGAAAGTAGCGACACGCTGCTGCAGCAGCCGGGCGTTGTGCGACAGGTCCAGACTGACGGCGCTGGTTTCTTCCACCATTGCGGCATTGCGCTGCGTGACCTGATCGAGCTGACCGATGCCAACGTTGATCTCTTGCAAGGCGGCTGCCTGTTCCTTGGCGCCACTGGCGATATGGCCGATGCGTTCGGAGATGTCCGATGCGCCCCCAATGATGGTCTGAAGTTCCTGGCCGACCTGTGCCACGACATCCACACCCGAATGCACCTGCGAAGAGCTGCGTTCGATCAGCTTTTTGATTTCCCCTGCAGCGCTGCCCGAGCGCTGGGCCAGGGTTCGAACCTCGGCCGCAACCACCGAAAACCCCCTGCCTGCCTCTCCGGCACGGGCGGCCTCGACGGCGGCATTCAAAGCCAGAAGGTTGGTCTGAAACGAAATGTCGTCAATGAGGGAGACGATGCTTCCGATTTCCTCGGAGGATTGCTTGATCGCCTCCATCGCGTCGACGGCCCGGTCCATGACTTTATTGCTGTCCTTAGCAGTCCGCTGCGCCGTATCTGCGATGCCTTTGACATCCTGCGCCAGATTGGCCGAGGAATTCACCGCTGATGACAGCTCTTCCACTGCGGCGGCGGTTTCTTCCAATGTCGCCGCCTGCGATTCCGTGCGTGACGACAGTTCCCCTGAAGAGCCTTCGATCCCGTCGGCGGCTGCGGAGACTGTCGATGCAACCTGTTTGACCGATAGAACCACTTGCTCCAGTTTTTCGATGGCCGCATTGAAGGTGGCGCCAAGGGTGCTCAGCTCTTTGATGTCTGATACCTCGACCCGGTGCCGCAGATCGCCCTGGCTGATGGCCTCAAGCCCGGTAAGGATGCCATCCATGGCTTCCTGGCGGGCGCTGGCATCGGACACGTCGGTGGCAATCTTGATGACTTTGCGCACCTTGCCTTCAGAGTCGAATACGGGCGCATAGGTTGCCTGTATCCAGACAGGTTCGCCGGATTTCGAAACTCGTTCGAAGCGGTCCGAATAATATTCCCCCGATGCCAATCCCGACCAGAAGGTCGCATAATCCGCCGATTGCGCGTCTTCGGCCTTGACGAACATCGAATGATGATGCCCTTCGATCTCGCTGAGTTCATAGCCCAGGGTTTCGAGGAAATTCTTGTTTGCTTTTAGGATTGTGCCGTCTGTCGCAAACTCGATAACGGCCTGTGTCCTGTCGATGACGTCCAGAACCGCCTGCTGTTCTTCGAACTTTCTTTCCCGCCGAGTTCGGGGCTTGATAATTTTCAACATCAAATCGTCCTCACATAATAGCTCTTGCCTTAGTAATCGGCAGGAAAAAGGGTCTGTCGATACGTGCAAAACGTTGAATTGTTGCAATCAATAAACGATTTGAGGTGTGGGCATGTTTTTCAAAATTTTCGGTGAAGCGGAAGGATAAACAATCTTTTCAGGATCTTCCGAAGTGTTTTGCAATCCTTATGGTTGCAGTAGCCGCGGGCGGCTCCATTAACTTTTGCGAATTTTTTACGGATGTTAATTCGCTATGCTGCTTTTGTGTATGCCTGCCGTGCAACAGTCGGCAAAGGTGATTGCCTAAGTTTTCAGCCGTCTGAACGCGTTATCCGGTTTGAGACGCTGATTTTCTATTTGAGCCATCGGTCGGCGAAATGGAGGCGAGGCGCAATACTTGGAACAAATCCATCGATCTGTTAGCGGTAGCTAGATGTAGAGTTCAATCTGGTGACAGTATTAAGGGGTGGAAATAATGCGTGCGAAGGTTTCTTGGGGACAGAACGCAGACGAGATGGGGTTTGCCCAACCGCATAACATCTTCAATCTTTTCAACGGAATCGTCGGGAATGATGATTTCCCCATCAAGACATCAACTGACCGCGCCCTGGTCGTTGAGGGGCAGTTGGGGTTTGCGGGCTTTCCGCTCGACCTGCGGATGACGATCAAGGGCGTCGGTTTCACCTATCAGGGCGATGAGGTTACCGGCGGGGAGATTCGCCACATCAAGGTGGAGCAACTGACCGATGATGGTGGGACCGCCAAGATCTTCAACATGCGGGGCCTACGGATCGATGTTACCGATCTGACCGAGGCGATGGAGTTCGAGGACAACGGTGGCCTTGATGGCACCGTAGAGGAACTGCTTTATGGAAATGGCTGGGTTTACAATGGCGTGCCTTCGGTGGATGTCATTGACCCAGATCAGATGTTCTTTGGCTACGGCACCCAGTTCAACATGGATGGCCGCGACAAAATCTTTGGCCGCGCCGGGGACGACACCATCCTCAGCGGTGAAGGGCGTGATTTCGTGAGCGGGGGGAACGGCAACGACTTCATCCGCGGCGGGTTGGGGAAAGACACCCTGAAAGGCGGCCGAGGGGATGATGAGATTTATGGCGACGTCGGCTACTGGGACGGGCGACGCGACAAGATCTTTGGCGGTGGAGGCGATGACTACATCGAGGCTGGCGCTGGCAATGACCGTGTCAACGGCGGCCGCGGAAACGACAAGATGTATGACACTGTCGGGCGCGATACCTTTGTCTTTGGTAAGAGATCCGGTCACGACTGGATCCACGATACTGACAACAACGGTGCCGACCTGATTATCCGCACCGGCAAAGAGATCACGGTCACCTTTATCAATATGGAGGATGAGTTCAGCTCAGGCCCCTGGGCCGGGGAATACTTTGACCGCGGGTTCCTGCTGGAATGGGGGCGCAACAGCCTGCTGCTTGGAACCTATGGCGATATCGAAGATTTCGGCCTGACGGATTATACCATGCTGTGATGGTCAAAGGGCGCAGGGCGTGGAGTATCGCGCCTTGCGCCCGTCAGAATCCGTCAGAATTTGCTTGCGAACGTCCCGAGCATAAAGCTGCTCCGGGCAGGTTCTTGTGTGTGGGTCCTAAGTGGGGCCGTGCCTAAACCATGTGCCGCGCGCGGGCGCCGCGTTCAATGGCGGCGGCGTGCAAGCGGTCGATGTTCAGCTCATACCGCATTTCTTCCAAAAGGCGCAGCTCGGATTCCGCCAGCGTGCCATCGGCAGCAGCCACGTCACAGGCCAGCGCATAGGCGGTTTCGAACAGGCGTTCTGGCAGGTTGTCCCGGATCAGGCCGAACAGGGCGTCCAGCCCGTCCTCCTGCTCGAATAGGTCGAAAACGGTCTGCGAGATCGTGTTGATCCGGTCGATGTCATAGTCGGCAAAGACCGGCAACATGTTGACTGCGGATTGTATCTTGACCAGCTCGGCGGTGCGGATGTTCTCGTCCGAGGCCGAAATCGCCACCATCAGCGCCACGAGGCAATCCTGCGGCGTCATCGGATGGGGGGCTTGCTCGCTCATGGGGGCAACCTTTTGTAAAACCACTGTACATCACGGACGATATGCGGGGTTTTCTGCGGGTGCAACCATGCCGGTCCGCAGGTCGGCCCCCCGGGGCGGTGTTTTGCCGCCGACAGGCGGATCCGGCAGGTTTTGTTGCGCGGGGCGACGGGGTTTGGCGCCAGTGTTTATTGACTTATGCCGCACCGGCACAATAGAGGAGGAGGCCGGATGCAAGACGCATACCGGTAAAGCGGATATAGGCCGATTGGCGGCCCCGATGGAGAACAACATGTCTGAACTGCGCGAAACCGCTCTGACGAGCAAAGCCTGGCCGTTTGAAGAAGCACGCCGCATTCTCAAACGTTATGCCAAGGGCGCGCCGGAAAAGGGCTATGTGCTGTTTGAAACCGGCTATGGCCCCTCGGGTCTGCCTCATATCGGCACCTTTGGCGAGGTCGCGCGCACCACGATGATCAAGCGCGCCTTCGAGGTGATTTCCGATATCCCGACCAAGCTGATCTGCTTTTCCGACGATCTGGACGGCATGCGTAAGGTGCCGGGCAATGTCCCGAATGCCGAAAGCCTGCACGACCACCTGCAAAAGCCGCTGACCTCGGTTCCCGATCCTTTTGGCACCCACGACAGCTTTGGCCACCACAACAACGCCATGCTGCGCCGGTTCCTGGATACCTTTGGGTTCGAGTATGAATTCTACTCGGCGACCGAATTCTATGGCTCGGGCCAGTTTGACGAGATCCTGAAGCGCGCCTGCGAACGCTATGACGAGATCATGGAGGTCATGCTGAAATCCCTGCGCGAGGAACGGCGCCAGACCTATTCGATCTTCCTGCCGATCCACCCGGAAACTGGCCGCGTTCTGTACGTACCGATGAAAAAGGTGGATGCGGAAAACCACAGCATCACCTTTGACGATGAGGACGGCAAGGAATGGACCCTGCCGGTCACGGGCGGCAACGTGAAACTGCAGTGGAAACCGGATTTCGGCGCGCGCTGGGCGGCGCTGGAAGTCGATTTCGAAATGTACGGCAAGGACCACAGCACCAACACGCCGATCTATGACAAGATCTGCCGGATCCTGGGCTGGCGCGCGCCTGAACATTTTACTTATGAGCTGTTCCTCGATGAGAACGGCCAGAAGATCTCCAAGACCTCGGGCAATGGCGTGTCGATCGACGAATGGCTGACCTATGCCTCTTCCGAGAGCCTTGCCTATTTCATGTATCAAAAGCCGAAAACGGCCAAGCGGATGCATTTCGATGTGATCCCCAAGGCGATGGATGAATACCATCAGCAGCTGCGGGCCTACCACGGTCAGGATCTCAAGGGGCAGCTCAACAACCCGGTCTGGCACATCCACGGCGGCGACGTGCCGGAATCCAAAATGGTGGTGCCTTTCTCGATGCTGCTGAATCTGGCCTCGGTGGCGTCGGCACATGACAAGGAAACGCTCTGGGGCTTTATCCGCCGCTATGCGCCCGATGCGACACCGCAGACCCACCCCGATCTGGATGCGGCGGCGGGCTTTGCCGTTAAATACTACGAAGACTTCGTCGAGCCGCAAAAAGTGTTCCGCGCGCCGAGCGACGCCGAGCGTGCCGCGCTGGAGGAATTCCGCGGCAAACTGGCATCCTGGGACGGAGAGACCACGGGCGAAGCGCTGCAAGGCATCGTCTTTGAGGTGGGTCGCGAGCATTTCGGCAAGGAGAACATGCGCGACTGGTTCAAGGCGCTTTATGAGGTTCTGCTGGGCGCCAGCCAGGGTCCGCGCTTTGGCGGCTTCGTAGCCCTTTACGGCGTAGAAGAGACCGTTGCCCTGATCGACAAGGCGCTGGCTGGCGAGCTGGTCTGAAGGTCACCGCAAGCCAAGGATGAGAAGGGCGCCCAATGCGGCGCCCTTTGCTGTTCATGGTGCAGCGTTGGTGCAACCGCGTTGTGGGTATGACGCCGTATTCCACAAAGGCGCGCGACACAATATTCGGGTGTCCCTTGCTCTTGAGGTCGGCTGTGATGGACGAAGCGCCATTTCACGGGGATAGCTCGAACGTTCGCTTTTAGGGGGTAAGGATCGTTTCGTTGGACCCTACCAACTTGTTCACCAGTCTACGCGGCGTATAGTGCAGATATGGAAAATGAAGCCCCAAAGAAACAAAAGACGTCGGTCCGAAAACGAGCCGATGAAATCAAAGATTTTCGATGCAAGAACTTGATTGCGGTGATCGAAGATCCCGTGGACATCAAGAATATCGGAACGGTCATCCGAAACGTCAACGCGCTCGGTGTAGAAAAGGCCTACGTTGTTGACCCACGCAAAGCGCTGCCAAACGATTGGCAGGCTATGCGGGAAAGAAAATCCTTGTCGTCAACTTCCGTGTCTGCGGTGAAATGGACATTCGTTAAACGGTTCGACAGCACCGAAGAGTGCATGGACCATCTCGAACACAAGGGCTTTGTGTCCGTGGTTACGTCTCCGCATGTTAAGGGGAAATCTAACGTCTACCTCCATGATGGTGACTTCACCAAACACACGAAACTTGCTGTTTGGTTCGGGAACGAAAAACGCGGGATTAGTGAAACTGCAGTCAGCCGTAGCGAAATGTGCGTCGCAGTACCCATGTTCGGCATGATCGAAAGCCTGAACCTTGGCACATGTTCGGGAATCGTTCTCTACGAGGTGACTAAACAGCGACGTGAGTATCAAAGCCAATACAGACGCGCTCGGCATAAGGGCAAGCGAACGAGACCGCTTCCAACCGTTATACCGCGTGAGCAAGAATAACGGCATCCGTTTGACCGGACGCAGCAGAAAAGCTGCCAATCGTGCAGACAGCAGCACCCGACACTCCGGCCTCTAAGTGCTCATTGAGGTCCGAGTTCCAGCGCCACCTACGCGCGCCGCGAACTGCACAGGGCGCCCAATGCGGCGCCCTTTTTCTTGACGGCCCGCAAGCTACGCCCTTGTCATCTAATTTTTGACCTGCCGCATTCCTGACCTAGCTCAAAAATCTAGGTATCGTCGGAGGTCGCCAATGTTCAGGTTTGCAAGTTTTGTGTTTTCGCTGGTGCTTCTGGCGCTGCCTGCGGGGGCAGAGGACAGGGACCGGATCACTGGCGTGATCGGGGCCCAGATCGAGGCGTTTCGCGATGATGATATCACGCGGGCTTTCGGTTTTGCCTCCCCCCGCATCCGCAGCCTGTTTGGCACGCCCGAACGCTTTGGTCAGATGGTCGAGCGCGGCTATCCCATGGTTCTGCGCCCAAACCAGGTCCGCTATCTGGAGCTGCGAGAGGTCGCCGGTAACCTCTGGCAACGGGTGCTGATCACAGATCAGGACGGGCGGCTGCACCTGCTGGATTATCAGGTTGTCGGGGGCGGCGGCGACTGGAAAATCAACGCCGTGCAAATCCTGAAAGTGCCACAAGGCAATGCCTGAAGGCATGTGACCAGTGCAGGAGCGGCGCGCGCCTGTCTGACGCGGGATTAAGCCGGACATTCTAAACCCTTTCCGATCTGCGCTGCTGGCGCGTCGTGGCATAGGAAAGGGTTTCCCATGAACAAGGTGATTACCGATGGGCTGCAACTGGCGCCTTCACCCTTCGAGGAAGGGCTGGATCAGTGGTCCAGTGGCGATGGGACGCCAGGCTCGGATACCTATGATGGTGTGGCGAATGCGGTCTATGTGGCGGCGGATGCGGATTTTGGCGGCTGCCTTGAGCTGCAAAAGCTCGACAGCACGCAAAAGCTGCGTTTCATGGGAAAGACGCCGATCTTGCCGGGGTGCTATCTGCAGGTCCGCGCCCGCATCAAGGCGATCAGCGGCGCGCTTCCGACCGTGCGGGTGGCAGGCTGGGCTGGGCAGGCCAACAACAGCCACCTGTCCGGGGTGATCGAAACCGGCATCAGCAGGACGCTGGCGTCCTACGGGCAGGTGGTGGAAGTCACGGCCATCGTCGGGACCGGCAGTCGCAGTGGGGTGGATATGCCCTGGGGGCTTGCCGCCGACCACGGGCATTTCGGACTGGACCTGATTGGCCCCAATGGCGGCGTTGTGCGGATCGACGATATCGAGATCACCGATATCACAAGCGCCTTTCTGCGTGATATCATCAGCCTTGTGGATGTGACGGATTTTAGTGCCATCGGGGACGGGGTTCAGGACAACACAGCCGCCTTTGAAGCCGCCGATGCTGCCGCCGACGGGCGCCGGGTTCTGGTGCCGGAAGGGGAATTCTATCTGGCCGAAACGGTGTCGATGGACAATGAGATGGTGTTCGAAGGCACGCTCTCCATGCCGACAGACAAGATGCTGCTCATGCGGCGCAATTTCAATTTTCCCGCCTATGCCGCTGCCTTTGGTGACGAAGAGCTTGCCTTCAAGAAGGCATTTCAGGCGCTGCTCAACAACGTGGATCATGAATCGTTGGATCTGCGGGGGCGCATGATCACCGTGACTAAACCGATCGACATGCAGGCGGCGGTGCCGAACCGCAGCTCTTATGCCACCCGTCGGGTGATCCGCAACGGTCAGTTTTCCGCCGTGGGCGGCGCGGCCTGGGATACCGAAACCGTGAGCTCTCAGGCGACCTACGACAGCAGCGATCCGCGCAAGCTGCGCAACGTGGCCAATATCGCCAATATCCCCATTGGCGCGTTGGTCGAAGGCAGCGGGTGGGGCGCGAAATCTACGTGCGGGCCAAAAACACTGGCGCGGGCGAGCTGACGCTGAACGCGCCGCTTTATGACGCGGTGGGCACGCAGAATTTCACCTTCAAGGACTTCAAGTATCTGCTGGATTTCTCCGGCTTCAGCCAACTCAGCAAATTTGGCATGACCGAGGTCGAGGTGCAGTGCAATTCCCATTGCAGCGCCCTGCGCCTGCCGTCGGCGGGCACCGTCTTCAGCCTCGATCATTGCTTCATCTCCAGGCCCAAGGATCGCGGGATCACCTCGATCGGGTCGGGCTGTCAGGGCATTCTGGTCGACAATTGCCAGTTTCTGTCCGCCGAAGAGCCGCTTGATGTGCCGGATCGGAGCAGCGTGGCCATCAACGTCAACGCCAATGATGCCAAGCTGCGCAACAACCGTGCCAGCAAATTCCGCCATTTTGCGCTGTTGGCCGGGGCGAATAATACGGTCACCGGAAACCATTTCTTTCAGGGTGACAGTATCGCCAATGGCGTGCGCACCGCCGGGCTGGTACTGACGAATACCTATTGTTCGACGACCGTGTCCGACAATTACATCGACAATTGTTTTGTCGAATGGACGAACGAACAGGACCCGACGCCGGATTTCAGTTCAGGCTTTTCCTTCAGCGCCCTGTCGATCACTGACAATGTGTTTCTGTCTGGTGAGGTCGCGCCCTGGTTCAGCTATATCGTTGTCAAACCCTATGGCACCGGGCATTTCTTGAACGGTGTCACGGTCTCGGGCAACAAGTTCCGGTCGATCAATGGTTTCATAGACCGGGCTGAACGGGTGGATACCAGTTTCTCCGGGCTGGATTTCAGCCGCAGCAAGATGGTCTTTTTCGAAGGCAATACCTTTCACGGGATCACCTCTCCCGCCGCCAGTCCTCTGCGGCTGGAATACACCCAAGGCAGCGCCGCCACGACCTGGACCATCGACACGGATGGGCAGCTGCCGTTTGAAGGCCACGCGCGCAAGGTGGATGCGATTACCGCTCTGGGGCCGATCAGCACGTCTGGTGGCAGCAAACGATATGCCATGCCCTATGCCGAGGTCGAGCAGGGTAGCGGTAAGGACCGGGTCAAGCTGAACTGGCAGGACGCGGTCAAAGGAGAGGTGCAGGTGATCGTGCGGGTGGACCGCTAGCGCGCCACTCAGGCGGGGGGCGTCAGATCTTCTGGGGTCAGAACAAAGGCCTTGCCAAAGCCGCCGTTCAGATGTCCTGCTGTCACGTCCAGCCGGACAAAGGCAAAATCGCCAAACCCGATGTAGAGCTTCGCCTTGGGGTGGTCCTGCAGGTAATGCGCGGCCAGGCGGGCGTGTTCTTCGCCGGTATTGGGGATGAACTGCGCATGGCCCTGCAGGCTGAGCCGGGGATGCGTCAGGGGATCACCCTTGTCACCCGGCTCCCCGACGAGAAAGGAACAGGCCGCGTTGTTCTGCAAAGCACGCGTATGGGAGGAGAGGGTCGAGATCAGGCTGATCGGATGCCCTTCTGGCGACAGGCCAAAGGCCACACGCGTGACCAGCGGTGTGCCATCCTCGGTAATGACACCCAGGGCGGCGAAACGTGCGTTCTCCATCAGTGACCGGGCAAGGCTACGCGCCTCGTCATCGGTGGGGCGGATTGGATCTGTCATCGGATTGTTGTCCTGAGCCTGTTTCAGAACCTATGCCACAGGGATATTTTCAGGCCAAGGCTCTGCCTGTTGGCCTGTTTGTGCTCCAGCCCCACAACCAGTTCCTGACCGGGTGCCGTCCGGTAGCGCAGACTTGGGGTGATGGCATAGCTCAATGGCGCCCCGACGCTGCGGGAGGTTTCGATCTGCAGCATTGGCGACAGGGCCGATCGGGTGTTGAGGCCAAAGGTGGCATCAAGTTTCCAGATCGGATCGGGGAGGCTGGCCCGGTATTCGTAACTGGCATCCAGCGAGATCCAGCCGCTGGCGCGGGCGGTCGTGAAATCATGCCCGAAGGACAGGGTGGCGCGGGACATGGGACTCCAATAGCCACGCTGGTGACTGCCGCCACCCGCGACTGTCAGCGCCAGCCGGGGCCGGGTTTCCCCGGTGGTCAGCGGGATCCGGGCAAACAGCAGGGCGTGGCCCGTTTGCTGGTCGTTCTGGTTCAGATCCACCCCAAGGGTCAGCCGCGGCGACCAGCCGTATTCCCCGAAATACCCCAGCTCATGGCGCAGAGTGCCATCCTCGGTCTGCCGCAGGGTGGCGCTGGCGGCAACAAAACCCTGGCCTGTCTGACGCAGCCAGGCCCCAGCCAGCGCGGGCGGCGCCAGAAGCAGGCTGAACAGGCCGGAGAGGATCCAGATCCGCAATTGAAACTCCCTTGGGTTGCTTTGCTGACTTGAAAACTACCTTTGGATGTTTTTGCCGCAAACTCAAGTTGCACGCGGAAAACAGTCTTGTTTGCGGCAAAATCGTCGTAGGGTGGAGGTGTTCAGGGCCAATCACGGGAGGAAACGATGCCGACAATTTCCAAAACGGCCGATATTCAGACGGTCATCACCACTTTTGAAATGACACCGGGAACCTGTCAGGATCTGCTGGATGCGCTGACAGACGCCTATGACAATTTCATTTCCCGGCAGCCAGGGTTCATTGCGGCGGGGCTGCATGTGAATGATGCGCAAACCCGGATCGCAAACTATTCCCAGTGGAAACGGCGCGAGGATTTCATGGCGATGCTGCGCTCGGAGGAAATGCGTGAACGCAACCGCCAGATCAGCGCCCTGTGCCGCAGTTTCGAACCGGTGATGTACGAAGTTGCCGCCACCTTTGACTGAGATCTGCAAATAGACTGATATGGATCAAGGCCTTGGGGGCACGCGCCGGGCATGTTGTCCCCAAGCCCGAATGACTGGAGGACCCAAT
The DNA here is from genome assembly GCF_001678945.1 of Phaeobacter gallaeciensis. Taxonomy (NCBI): domain Bacteria; kingdom Pseudomonadati; phylum Pseudomonadota; class Alphaproteobacteria; order Rhodobacterales; family Roseobacteraceae; genus Phaeobacter; species Phaeobacter gallaeciensis. The sequence continues at coordinate 609,736 of NZ_CP015124.1, read as the reverse complement.
GTATCACAATATTCTTGTACCGATTTCCTTTGACCCTGACCGCGATGTATCCGCGCCTTTGAAACTGGCGCGCCTCTTGGCGACGCCTGAGGCGAAGATCACCCTGCTGCATGTGGTGGAACAGATCCCGTCCTACGCGATCACCTATATGCCGGCCGATTACATGGCCGAGGCCCGCGCCGCGCTGGAAAGCGAGCTGTCCGCACTGGCGGACACCCTTCCCAATGCCAAGGGTCTGGTCATTGAAGGGCATTCGGGGCGGTCGATCCTCGATTGGGCCGAGCAGAACAACCCCGATCTGATCATCATCGCGTCACACCGTCCGGGCATGCAGGATCTGCTCTTGGGCTCGACCGCAGCGCAGGTGGTGCGGCACGCCGGTTGCGCCGTGCATGTGGTACGCTGAGGTGATCTGAAACGGTATTCCTGAACTTTCAGAAGCGAGAACGGGGGCGCGTGTATCGTGCCTCCGATCTGTTTTGATCCGATGCCTAACCGGACCGACAGGTCTGATCATCCAGCCAGCCCGACCAAACGGTGCAAAGCCACGGCGGCCAGCCGCACGGCTGTGCTGCCCGGCTGTACGCCCTTCAACAGAGCGGAGCGGAGCAGCGCCTTGTTGGAATTCAGCGCATCGGCAATGCGGGAATAATAGACCTGTTTTTCCTCTGGCGCCCGCAGCAGGATGGTTTCGGCTTGCTGGATCGCCTTCCGCGTCTGTTGTTTCATCCTCGGCAGGGCAGAGGGTTTGACCGGAGTGTATACCTCAAACCCACGACGTTTGGGTTTCGTACCCGGATCGCGGTTCTTGGCAATCGCAGCGCTAAGGGTGTTCTCGACAAGGTCCAGCGCCTTCTGCGCTTCGGAATAGGCCGTGTTGCCGAGCAGTTTGTCGCCAGACCGTTTGTAAACCAGCCGGTAGCAATCGTAGCGGTAGACCCATTCGACATTTTCGCAGCGGCTGAAGCCCCGCGATAGGGTATTGGCGACGCTTTTGCTTGTTGCGGCGGACAGGCCGACAGAGGACCCGCTGCCTCCGTAACCTGCATCGCCGCCAGCGTGAAGTGCTCCTGCGGAGATCACAAACAGGCCAAGGATGGCAACGCGAAAAATACTCATAAACAAAACTCCTGTGTACCAATGTCAGGCTAGCACAGAATGATGATCAGGCAAGGAGGCAAACCGGGGCAGGAGGCGTCTTGCAATCCCCTGCACAGGATCTGAACAGGCTCAGATCACTTCCATTTTCGTTTCACATTGCCGCCGCGTTGTCCTGGCTTGCCCGCCGTGGACCTGCCACGGGTTTTCACCGCAGCCTCAGCAGCCGCATCGACGGCGGACTGGCGGGCCAGCGGATCGTCTGAGACCGCCAGATCCACGGCCTCCAGCCGTTTGACCTCGTCCCGCAGGCGGGCGGCTTCCTCGAACTCGAGGTTCTCGGCGGCCTTGCGCATCTGCTCCCGCAGCCCGTTGAGGTGGGCTTCGAGATTGGCGCCATGCATCGGCTTGTCGATATTGGCGGTGACGCGGTTCATGTCCACATCGCCCTGGTAGAGACCCGCCATGACGTCTTCGACGTTCTTCTTGACGGTTTCCGGCGTGATGCCGTGTTCCTCGTTATAGGCGATCTGCTTGGCCCGGCGGCGGTCGGTTTCTCCGATGGCCCGCTCCATCGAGCCGGTGATCCGGTCGGCATACATGATGACACGGCCATCGGCGTTCCGCGCCGCGCGACCGATGGTCTGGATCAGCGAGGTTTCAGAACGCAGGAAGCCTTCCTTATCGGCATCCAGGATGGCCACCAGCCCGCATTCGGGAATATCAAGGCCCTCCCGCAAGAGGTTGATCCCCACCAGAACATCAAAGGCGCCAAGCCGTAGGTCGCGCAGGATTTCGATCCGCTCCAGCGTGTCGATGTCGCTGTGCATGTAGCGCACCTTGATACCCTGCTCGTGCAGGTATTCGGTCAGATCCTCGGCCATGCGTTTGGTCAGCACGGTACAAAGCGTACGGAAGCCATCGGCAGAGACCTTACGGATCTCGTCCAGCAGGTCGTCCACCTGCATGTCGACGGGGCGGATTTCGACCATTGGGTCCAACAGACCCGTGGGTCGGATCACCTGTTCGGCAAAAACGCCGCCAGCCTGTTCCAGTTCCCACGCGGCGGGGGTGGCCGAGACAAAGACCGACTGCGGCCGCATTGCATCCCATTCCTCAAACTTCAGCGGGCGGTTGTCCATGCAGGAAGGCAGCCGGAAGCCGTGTTCGGCCAGGGTGAACTTGCGCCGGTGGTCGCCCTTGTACATGGCGCCGATCTGCGGCACGGAGACGTGGCTTTCATCAGCAAAGACAATCGCGTTGTCAGGGATAAATTCAAACAGGGTAGGGGGCGGCTCGCCGGGAGCGCGGCCCGTCAGATAGCGCGAGTAATTCTCGATCCCGTTGCAATGGCCCGTCGCTTCCAGCATTTCAATGTCGAAATTGGTGCGTTGCTCCAGCCGCTGCGCCTCCAGCAGTTTTCCATCGCCGACCAGCTGATCCAGCCGCATCCGCAGCTCTTTCTTGATCTCGATAACCGCCTGGTTCAGCGTTGGTTTCGGCGTCACATAGTGAGAGTTCGCATAAACCCGGATCTGTTCGAAGCTGCCGGTGCGCTCCCCGGTCAGCGGATCGAATTCGGTGATCGCCTCCAGTTCTTCGCCAAAGAACGACAGTTTCCAGGCGCGGTCCTCAAGGTGGGCGGGGAAGATCTCCAGCGTATCGCCGCGCACCCGGAAGGAGCCGCGCTGGAACGCCTGATCGTTGCGCTTGTACTGCTGAGCCACCAGATCGGCCATCACCTGCCGCTGGTCGTACATCTCGCCCACCTTCAGATCCTGGGTCATCGCCGAATAGGTCTCGACGCTGCCGATACCGTAGATACAGGAGACCGAGGCGATGATGATCACGTCATCGCGTTCCAGAAGCGCCCGGGTGGCGGAGTGGCGCATCCGGTCGATCTGTTCGTTGATCTGGCTTTCCTTCTCGATATAGGTGTCGCTGCGCGGCACATAGGCTTCGGGCTGGTAGTAGTCGTAGAAGGATACGAAATACTCGACCGAGTTCTCCGGGAAGAAGCCTTTGAATTCGCCGTACAATTGCGCGGCCAGCGTTTTGTTCGGGGCCAGAATGATGGCCGGGCGCTGGGTTTCCTCGATCACCTTTGCCATGGTGAAGGTCTTGCCCGTACCAGTGGCACCCAAGAGCACCTGATTGCGCTCACCTTCGTTGACGCCGGCGCTCAGCTCCGCAATTGCGGTGGGCTGATCCCCGGCCGGGCTGAACTCCGTGTTCATCACAAAGCTCTTGCCGCCTTCCAGCTTGGGGCGCTGGACGGCCTCGCGTTCGGTCATCATCGGCAGCGATTTGTCGGAATGGGCGTAGGGCATTGGCGCTCCTCAGTCTGGCGGCCATACACTTGATCTCTTTTTGTTCCAGATCAAGGGGGCAGGGGCAAGTCCTGGGCAAGTTCCCGAAAAATTGCACGGCACTGCGACGGAGATTGCGGCCTGCTGCGTTGCAGAAAGAGTGGCGTAAAACGATCCGGGGGCAAAACCATGCGGAAGCTTATTTTCTGGAGTCATTTGACGGTCGGCCTGATGGTTGCCCTTGTGGTGCTGATGCTGTCACTGACGGGGCTGTTGCTGACCTATGAGGCGCAGATCACCCGTTGGGCGCAGACACCCGCGGTGTCCGAAGTGGGCGCAAAGAGGCTGTCTGCGGATGAACTGGCAGGCATCGCCGCGATTGAAACAGGGGGGCGGGCGACAGCGCTTCGTTTTGCAAAAGATCCGGATGCCCCCGTGGCCGTGCAGGTCGGGCGAAATTCCACGCTGTTTCTTGATCCATTCACCGGCGATTTGCTGCCGGAACAGGGTGCGGGAGTCGCTGCATTCTTTTCCACGGTTGAACATGTGCACCGTTGGTTTGCGCTCTCTGGCGATGGGCGCGGTCTGGGCAGGGCGGTGACAGGGGCCGCGAACCTTGGCTTTCTGTTCCTTCTGGCCAGCGGCCTCTACCTTTGGTGGCCCCGGGCGTGGAAATGGCGGATGGTCCGCATGAACCTGTGGTTTCGCAAAGGCCTGCCTAGCAGCAAGGCCCGCGATTACAACTGGCACCATGTCTTCGGCTTCTGGGCGCTTGTGCCCCTGCTGGCGATTGTGGTGTCAGGCGTGGTGATCTCTTACCCCTGGGCCAGCGATCTTGTGTTCCGCCTTTATGGTGAAGAGCCGGCGGCGCTGCGTCGGCGGGCAGGGCAGGGCGCGTCGAACGCCGTGGCTGAGATCTCAGGTCTCGACCTGGCGCTGTTGCAGGCCAGCGCTGCCATTCCGGACTGGCGACGGATGGAGGTTGCGCTGCCGGTTGCAGAAAAAATCCGTATCACCGTTGACAGCGGCACCGGCCGCCAGCCGACAAAACAGGTGACGCTGACCATGGATGCCCGGGACGGGGCGGTATTGGAGCGCAGTGACTTCTCTGACCGCAGTGCGGGCCAGCAGGCACGGGTCTTCCTGCGGTTCCTGCACACCGGAGAGATTTTTGGCTTATTGGGGCAGACTTTGGCGGGATTGGCGGCCGCATTTGCCCTGGTGATGACCTATACCGGCGCGGCGCTCAGCTATCGCCGCCTGATCCAGCCGCTGTTGCGGCGCAGGCGCAGCAGGCAACCGGGTTAGCATTGTCGCAATACTAAGGGTAAATCGATCTTGCCGCAGCGCGCAGATCATCGCATATAGGCAGCATCGGATGAGTAGGAGACTGCAATGCAAGCGCGTATTTACCGGCCAGCGAGAAACGCCATGACCTCGGGCATGGCCAAGACGCGGAAATGGGTTCTGGAGTTTGCACCCGCAAGCGCCCGCGAGGTTGATCCTCTGATGGGCTGGACCTCCTCTGCCGATACCCAAAGCCAGGTCCGTCTGCGCTTTGACAGCAAGGAAGAGGCGCTGGAATACGCCAAGGATCATGGCATCACCGCCGAGGTGGTCGAACCGAAGACCCGCAAGACCAACATCCGCCCCGGCGGCTATGGCGATAACTTCGCCACCAACCGGCGCGGTCCTTGGACCCACTGAACCTGTGTAAATCGGGGCAAGGTTGTCGCGGAATCGGTGCAAAGATTTCGCGGAGTCCCAGATTTAGATTTTGGTGAGCGCGGCGCACAGTATGTTGATGCTCGTCGCATCGCCGCCGAGATTCCCCCGAACGCGATTTCCTCAGGGCGACCCAACCGGTCGCCCGTTGTATTTCCAGATCTGCCAGAGTGCCCATCATGATCATTTCCCACCTCGTCACCCACAATGGCGGTTTCCACGCGGACGAACTTCTTTCCTCGGTCATCCTGACCCGCCTGTTCCCGCAGGCGGAGGTGGTGCGCACCCGTGACGCCGCGTGGATCACCCCCGGTGAGGGCAAGATCATCTATGATGTGGGCCGCGAGTATGACGCTGAGGCGGGCATCTTTGATCACCACCAGCGCCCCAATCCCCTGCGTGAGGACGAACAGCCCTACAGTTCCTTCGGTCTGATCTGGAAGCATTACGGCCTTGACTATCTCCGCGCTTTGGGGATCCCCGAGGCCGATCTGGAAGACATCCACGCCAGCTTTGAGCAGAGCTTTGTCCTGCCCATCGATCTGATCGACAACGGCGCGATGAACCCTTCGGTCGCAGGTCCGCTGACGCCTTTGACCCTCTCGGTCCTGTTGGAAAGCCTGAAGCCCGTCTTCGACAACCGCAGCGCGGACGCGGACGATAAAGCCTTCGCAGAGGCGCTGCCGATCGCGCGGGCGTTTGTCGAGGCGTCGATCAACAAGAAAGCCGCCAAGCGTCGTGCCGAAGCCATGGTCACCAAGGCAATCCACGATGCTGGCCCCTCGCGTATTCTGGAATTGCCCATGGGCATGCCCTTCCGCTCGGCCATTGAGGCGACTGGGGCGGACCATCTGTTGTTCGTGGTGGCCCCCCGTGACAATGACTGGTCCATCGGCGGTATTCGCATCAGCGGTGACAGCTTTGAGCAACGCGCCGACCTGCCCGCCGCATGGGCCGGCCTGACCGACGAGGCATTGGAAGAAGCCAGCAGCGTCAAAGGCGCAAAGTTCTGTCACAACGGACGGTTCATCGCGGTTGCCAGCAGCCGTGAGGCAGCACTTAAGATGGCTGAACTCGCCGTCGAAGAGGCTAAGCGCACAGGCGCCGCAGCCTGATCTTGCCGCAGCCTGATCTCGTAGGAGGGCGCGATGGATTTCCTGCTGAACGGAGACGAAACGGGGCGAACCACGATCCTTCTGGCCCATGGTTCTGGCGCAGCGATGGACACCCCTTGGATGGATACGGTTGCCGAAGGGCTGGACGCCCAAGGCTTCCGCGTCGCCCGCTTCGAGTTCAGCTACATGTCCGCCCGTCGCACTGGCGGCTCTAAGCGCCCACCGGCAAAGGCCGACACCTACGCGCCAGAATTTCTTGCCGCCATTGACGCGCTTGGCTGCGATGGTCCGCTGATCATTGGTGGGAAAAGTATGGGCGGCCGCGTGGCCAGCCTGATCGCTCAGGACCTTTATGACGCGGGGCGGATCAAAGGCATGCTGTGCCTCGGCTTCCCGTTCCATCCGCCGAAGAAGCCCGGCAATCGACGTGGCGAGAACCTTGCCGAGATCACCTGTCCAACCCTCATCTGCCAAGGCACCCGCGATCCATTCGGCACACGGGAAGAGGTGCAGGAATACGATCTGTCCAATGCCGTGACCCTGCACTGGCTGGAAGACGGCGATCACGACCTGAAGCCCCGTAAACGGGTGACCGGAAAGACGCTTGAGGGCCAACTCCTTAAGCTCGCGGAGCAAGTCAAGGTTTGGGCAAATTCCTGCTTCTGATTGGCCTCGGCAATATTCGGCTGAAGAAATACAGGCGCCAATTTCGGCCCAATCCGGCCCTGCGTGTGAGACAGCGCGTATGACCGCTCGAAGCCTTTACCCGTGTCGTAAGCTACCTGAAAGCGGGAAGATGGTATTTGACACAGTCACTACGGTTTCGATGATTGAGGCGTTCCAGACCGCGATCCCCCTTTGCGATCTCCCAAAATATCTCGGCGCAACGAAAGGGCAAATTGAAGTTCTCTCTCGGAGGAATTGTCCTCCCGCTGACCCTAAGGACGGAACGCGGCTCGGTTCAGCACGTCCTCTTTGGTCGATCGCACCTTGATCAGCTACTGGCAAAAATCGCCGGTTTGCCGGCAACACCGGTGTCCGGCGAAGGCGCTTCTGCATCCGATCTTTTATGCTTGCCAGCGTGGGGGCGATCGATTTGGGTACCTGTTTTCGGAAATTCTCAACGGAAACATCCCGGCATTCCGACATCCCCGCAAGCAAGGGATTGAATTACTCCTTGTAGATGTTGTCCTCTTGGTTTTCGCGAAAAACGCAGCCTGACCTACCCCCGCAGATCTTGAGGTGGAGCCCGCTTCGGCGGGCTTTTCTTTTTCTATTTCAGGGTGTTCGCGGGATCTTGCCCTTATTTTCGCGGCATCCTTGCTCCGAGGGAGGAAAGGCGTAAAATAAGGCTTTGAAATCATGTTGAATTTTTGCCACGTGGAAACAACTTTGCCCCGACTTACAGAGCCCAAAATGCCTGATACCGTGATTGTACCGGCCCGTCCTTCGGATCCCGATGCGGCGATTCTGATCCGGCGCCACCTGGATCAGATGGCCGCGCAATCACCGGAAGAGAGCTGTCACGCGCTGGACGGCAGTGGTCTTGAAGGTCCGGACGTGCAGTTCTTCCTGCTGCGCCGCGATGGTCAGGCGATCGGTATGGGCGCGCTGAAGCGGCTGGCGGATAACACCCGTGAGTTGAAATCGATGCACACGCTCTCTGAGGCCCGCGGCAGTGGCGCGGGCAGGGCCATTCTGGAACATCTCCTGAAACTTGCCCGTCAGGAAAACGCCTCTGGCATTTACCTGGAGACCGGCTCTACCCCAGAGTTCCTCCCGGCGCGAAAGCTTTATGAAAGCTACGGATTTTCGGAGTGTCCGCCCTTTGGGGACTACAGTGAAGACCCCTGGTCCGTCTTTATGCATCTGGACCTGCAAGCCGCGCCTTGACCCTTGCATTGCGGGTGTCGTAACTGGTCCTCAGCGGTCCCTTAGCTCAACTGGATAGAGCAGCTGACTTCTAATCAGCAGGTTCGGGGTTCGAGTCCTCGAGGGATCGCCATTCTTTGGAATGTGCCAATTAGGCATAAGTGAGCTACTCCCCATTTGTTGGACAGGACCTGGCGTAAATTAAGCATACTCTATGCATCTGCTGATCGGTTTGGGTTGTTTCATTTCGCTGCCAATAGATCACAGCGGGTGGTTGGCCGCCAAGGGCGGAATGTGGGCGCTTGCGGTTGTAGAACTCGATCCACTTGCCGACACCTGCTTTCGCTTCCGACCCGGTCTCCCAGGAATGCAGGTAGACACACTCGTATTTCAGAGATCGCCAGAGCCGTTCAACGAAGATGTTGTCGAGGAACCGCCCCTTGCCATCCATTGAGATACGCACGCCGGATCGGCGCAACCGGTCCGTCCAGGCGAACGCTGGACAAGCTCGGCATCCCCAGAACGACCTTCTACCGCTGGTATGATCGGTATTTGTCGGGCGGCCCTGAGGCGCTGAAAGATCGCAGTCCCAGGCCGTCGCGGGTCTGGAACCGCATCCCTGAGCCGGTGTGCGAGAAGATCAAGGACCTAGCCCTGCAGGAACGCGATCTGTCGCCGCGCGAGTTGGCCGTGCGATTCACTGACACGGAAAATATTTTGTGTCAGAGGCTTCGGTTTATCGCATCCTCAAGGCCTACGACCTGATCAAGAGCCCGACCTATGTGGTTCTGTCCGCCTCTGACGAGTTCCGTGATAAGACGACCCGACCGAACCAGCTTTGGCAGACCGACTTCACCTACCTGAAGGTCATCGGCTGGGGCTGGTTCTACCTGTCCACGATCCTCGATGATTACAGCCGCTACAACATCGCCTGGAAACTTTTCACGACGATGAAGTCAGGCGATGTGACCGACACGCTCGACCTGGCGCTGCAGGCATCGGGTTGTGATCAGGCGAAGGTTCTGCACAAGCCCCGCCTTCTCAGTGACAACGGGTCGGGTTACATCTCGGGCGAGTTGGCCGATTGGCTGGAAGATCGGCAGATGGATCATGTCCGCGGTGCCTCATATCACCCGCAAACCCAGGGCAAGATCGAGCGCTGGCATCAGACCCTGAAGAACCGCATCCTGCTGGCGAACTACTTCCTGCCCGGCGATCTCAGGCAGAAGATCGACGCCCTCGTCGAGCATTACAACCGCCGACAATACCACGAGAGCCTGCAAAACTTCACCCCGGCCGATGTCTACTTCGGGCGCGGCCAGACCATCCTGAAATAACGAGAAAGGATCAAACGAAAGACTATCGAAACCCGGCGCTTGCTTCACCGAAGATACGCTGCATAATCAAACCAACCAGATGAGCCAGACCCTCTCTTCGCTCAGGCTGCCAAATGGCCCAAAATCTCCGACGACGAACACTTCGGGCTTCTCTCGTTTGCCAGCCATCGCTGATCCTCCAATTTGCGGGATAAAACTATCCCAGTTGGTGGACCACTTTCAGGGGGCTACTCCAAGTTCCGGGGCAGATACACCGCTTGCCTTCATAGGGTTATCTTCACGCAATCCCACGCAAGAGTTCAATGAGCTTGCCCGCATCGTCCTTGCCAATCAGGGACTCGAGTGCGGCGTCTTGATCCTGCACTTCCTCACGAACCTGCAGCATCCGCTTTTTTCCGAGCGCGGTCGGCAGCACGTTGATCTGTCGATGATCTGCCTGCGCGACTTGACGATGAACAAGACCATCCGAAACCAGACGGTCCACCAGTTTGGTCAGGGTAGGGGGATTCATCAGCACAACTTCAGCCAGCTGCCCCATGGTTAGCCGTTGGTCCGTTTCCAGCGTTTCAAGGATGCGCCAGGCTTCGATCTGAATGCCGTGTTTTTTAAGCCGGGCATTCAAGGATGCCGACATTTTCCGATGTGCCGCCGCCAAAGCATACGACAGATAGTCCTGAATAGGGTTTTCGCGCGTTTCCATAGGGGTCACTTCTCCACAGAACTCGAAATTAATTGACTTGGAAAGTAAGATCAATTGGTATGTAGCGGTTCCTGATCCTCTAGGGAAGGGGTGAGCCAATTTGAATGTGTTACCAGTTGTTCCAACTGAACTTGAGGAGCTGCGGGATAATCCGGTGTTGCGCGGCAACGGTACCTATCGGATCGCCCTCCTTATTCCACTGTGTGGTGCGGCGGGTCTTTGGGCCCCTTCTTGCATCTCGAGCGCACAGGTCGCGGTCGAGGAACTGAACCGGGCAAATGGTATTGATGGCCGCAAGGTGCAACTCATCATGATCGATGCGGCCATGGAGGCGAGCATCTCGATCGAGGAAACCGTCAACGATCTGATCGAAACAAACTCTATCGATGCCATCGTCGGGATGCATATCAGTGCGATCCGGCAGCGTCTGAGCAAGATTGTCCGTCAACGCATCCCTTACATCTATACGCCTTTATACGAAGGCGGTGAACGCACGGACGGTTTGTTCGCCATTGGCGAAACCCCGCAAGAACAGCTCGGCCCATCGATGCAGCACATCCAGAATGAGTATCGGCCCCGAAGCTGGGCCCTGATCGGCAACGACTATGTCTGGCCAAGAACCTCGCATAGCTACGCGAAGGGCAAGCTTCAGGAAATGTCGGTCGGGTTGGCTTATGAGAAATACCTGCCGTTTGGCCTGAAGAGCATGAGCATGTTCGTCGAAGAGATCTCCCGCTCGGGTGCGGAAGCCGTGCTGATCTCGCTTGTCGGGCAGGATGCCGTCGCGTTCAACAGGGCTTTCGGCAAGGCAAACCTTCATGACCGGATGGTGCGATTGTCTTGTGCAATCGAGGAGAACGGCCTGCTGGGCTGCGGCGCGCAAAACAGCAAAAGATTGTTCGCCGCGTCCTCCTATTTCGGAAGTTTGCCGACAGATGCGAACCTGGCGTTTAAGGAAAAATATTTCAACGTACACGGGGATCAGGCGCCGGTTTTGAACGCGCTCGGGCAGTCGACCTACGAGGGGGTCCATTTCCTGGCAGGGCTGATGCAGGGGCATGCAACAGTCTGGCGGGAGCACAGTGTTTCTCCCGCGTTGCCGGTGATTCACCGAAGCGGTCGGAAGCTCTCCTCTTTGAACACGAGTGAACGGGCGCCGATCTACCTTGCGCGGGCTGATAATCTGAAATTTGAAGTCATTAAAGAGTTATAAAACAGCATCTTGAAGTGAAATGATTTCCATTTCAAATTATTTACTTGAAGTGGAAATCAAATTCTCCCACGCTTTTGTGAACGAATGGATCGCGGACGGACACCTCCGACGATCGGTCACATGGGGAGATTTGCTTTGCTCTGGGTTGTCCTGCTGGTTCTGCTGGTAATCGTCGCTCTGGTCGCGATCTGGTTTCTTCAACGCTACTACGCGAAAGCTACTCTGGATACGGCGCTGGTCAGAACCGGCTTCGGCGGATCGCGTGTCGTAACGGACGGCGGGTGCCTGTCCCTGCCGATCCTGCACCAGGTTCAGAAAGTCTCAATGGGGGCGCTGACCTTTGGCATCAACCGCGAGGGGCGCGACGCCGTCCTGACGCGCGACAAGATGCGGGCCGATGTTCAGTTCGAGTTCGAGCTTCGCGTCGCACCGACCAAAGAAGGGATCTCGACGGCGGCTCAGGCGCTGGGTTCTCGGATCGCCCGTGGAGGTGACACGGTCAAGGACGTCTTCGCTGGCTCGCTCGTGGATGCGATCCAGCGCGCGGCGGCGGTTCGGACCTTAGAAGAAATTCACCTCGATCGTTCCGGTTTTTCCGACGATGTGGCTAGGGCAATTGATACCCAGGCTTCCAAGTTCGGGCTGACCCTGGTGTCGGCCTCCTTGCTGGCTGTCGATCAAAGCGATCTGAGCCAATGGAACGAAAATAATGCCTTCAACGCGCAAGGCATGCGTCAACTGGCCGAACTTGTCGCGGATCAACGCAAGGCGCGCATCCGCATTGAAACCGAGGCCGAGGTCGCCGTGCGTGAAAGCCACCTGGCGCAACATCAGCGGCAACTCGAACTGCAGCGTGCAGAACGTGAAGCAGAGATCGCCCTGCAAGAGCATCTGGCAAAGCTTGAGGCGGACGCCAAGTCCCGCGAAGACCGCGCCCGCGATGAAGCAAAACTCGCAAGCGAGACCACTCGGATCGAAAACGAGAAACGGGTGAAAGCGACGCAGGTGGAAAGTGACGAGGCGCTGCGCAAGGCCGAGATGGCAGCCATCCGGACGCTCGAAGAAGAGAAGATCAACAACGACATTCAAATTGCCAAGAAGCGCGCGGAGGAGGCCGAAGCCCGTGCCGAAGAGGAAGAGGCCAGAGCAAAGGTCATCCTCGCGGCCGAAAGCGTGCAGGCCCAGAAGGAACGTGCCATCGCCGAACGCGAGCGCGAGATCGCCCACCTGAAACAGGAGAAAGAGCTTTCGCTCGAAGGGGCCAAGGTCAAGCGGGATGTGGAGACGCTTCTGGAGAAGGCCAAGGCTGATGCCGCCGCTAAGACCAAGGCGAGCGAGGCAGAGCGCGTCCGGATGGAAGCGGAAGCCGCCGGTCGCATCGCACTGAACCAGGCCGAGAATACGCTTGGCGATGCGGTGATCCGGATGCGCCTGGAAGAGCGCAAGCTGGACCGCCTGCCGGAAATCATGACGCAGATGATGAAGCCGGTCGAAAAAATCGACTCTATCCGGATCAACCAGATTTCCGGCGCGGGTGGAAGCAATGGCGCCGGAGAAGGGGTCGATGGCGCATTCGGTGCCGCCATGGATCAGATCCTCGGAATGGCCGTGCGCCTGCCTGCGATGAAGCAGATGGGCGAGGAAATCGGACTGGATTTCGATGCCAACCTCGCCGGTCGCACTGCCGACTATGCAAACCGCATCAAAGACAAACCCAAGACCGAGAAGTGACGGGCAAACCGTCCAGATCCCCAACCGGAACGACAACAGGAAGGAAACTGATATGTCCCTGAACCGCCGAAACTTCTTGGCCAGCACAGCCGCCATCGCAGGCACCTCGATGCTGCCTCGCGTGGCCCTTGCCGCCGACACGATCAAATTGGGGTCGATCCTCGACACCTCGGGCATATTCGATGCCTACGGCAAGCCAATGGATATGGCGATGCGCCTGGCCGTTGACGAAATCAACGCGTCTGGCGGCCTTCTGGGTAAGCAGGTCGAGGTTGCGGCCTATGATACGCAATCTGACATGGCGCTCTATTCTCAATACGGTCAGCAACTGACCCGCCAGGACAAGGTCGATGTTGTGCATGGCGGCATCCTGTCCGCCTCGCGCGAGGCGATCCGCCAGACAATGCGCAAGACGAAGACGCTCTATTTCTACAACGTGCTCTACGAGGGCGGTGTCTGTGACCGCAACATCTTCATCAATGGAGTGACACCTGCGCAGCAGGTCGAGGCCCTCGTTCCCTACGCGATGAGCAAATCTGGCAAGAAGGTCTACATCCTCGCTGCTGACTACAACTACGGTCAGATCACCGCGCGCTGGATCCAGAAATTCGTGGCTGACAACGGTGGTGAGACTGTCGGTGTCGATTTCTTCCCGCTGGATGTGAGCGATTTCGGCTCAACCATCGCCAAGATTCAATCGGTTGGTCCCGATCTCGTCATTGCACCGCTCGTCGGGGGTGCGCACCTGTCGTTCTTCCGTCAGTGGGCTGCCGCCGGCATGAAAGACCGCATCCCTCTGGCATCGACCACGCTTGGCGTCGGCAACGAGCATAAGGTTCTGACCCCGGAAGAGGGCAATGGGATCATGGTGGCCTACAACTACAGCCAGGAGCTCGACACTCCCGCGAACGCCGCCTTCAAGGAGAAATGGGCAGCCGCCTATGGTGACAGCAACCTGATCCACGAGATCGCCGTATCGCATTATCAGGGCATTCTGACCTGGGCCGAAGCCGTCCGCCAGGCAGGGTCGCACGAACGCGACGCCGTGATTGCAGCCCTTGAGACAGGTCTGTCGATCGATGGTCCTGCTGGGAAAATTACGGTCGATCCGAAGACACACCATGCCGTTCTCGATGTGCATCTCATGGAATTCGAAAACCAGGGCATGAAAGTGATTGAAACACTGCCACAGCGACAGCCGGTCGACACTCAGGCCGTCTGCGATCTGGAGGCCAATCCGAACGACAATACCCAGTACGAAATCCAAATCTGACCGCTCACAGATTTTAGCGGGGCGGCAGGGTCGCCCCGCACACTCGGACTGTACTCCTCTTCCAACGGAATTTCTTTCTCATGGATTTAACCGTCGTCATACTTGTCGAGATGCTTTACGCGGTTGCCTCGCTGATCCTCATCAGTGCCGGCCTCGCGGTCGTCTTCGGAATGATGAAAGTGATCAACCTTGCCCATGGCGAGTTCATGATGATGGGCGGGTACGCCACCATCACAGCCGTGAACCTCGGCGTGAACATCTTCATCGCCATGCTGGTGATCGCGCCGATTGTCGTCGGGCTTATCGGGCTCGTGGTCGAACGGCTGGTGATCCGTCATCTCTATGGGCGGCTTGTCGACACGATGCTCGCAACCTGGGGGTTGAGCCTGTTCTTCATCGGTCTGGCGACAATGATCTTTGGCAATACGACGACAGGGATCTCAACACCGATCCCCGGCTTTGCCATCGGAAATTATCAGGTTAACGGCTATAACTTCTTCATCATCGTGGTCGCGATCCTGCTGCTTATCGGGACGCTCACGATCCTGAAGGCGACACGCGCAGGTTTGATCGCGCGCGGTACGATGCAACGCTCTGACATGGCGGCGGCACTGGGCTACAGCCCGGACCGCATCTACATGGCAACCTTCTTCTGCGGCTCTGCCCTGTCCGGCTTGGCTGGCGCGGTCCTCGCGCCGCTAGTCGGGCTCGTCCCGACATCGGGCGGCGCCTATATCGCCAAGGCGTTCATCACGGTGATCGCGGGCGGGCCGTCGCTTATCGCGGGCCTGTTCTCCAGCGCGGGTCTCTTTGGCGTCGTCAACCAAGTCTTCACCTTCGCCGTCTCTCCGGTCATCGGCGAAGTTGCACTCCTCGTGGCCGCAGTCATCCTGCTGCGCCTTTTGCCACAGGGCATTACCGGCAAATTCTTCAAGGGGAAGCTGTGATGCAAGGGAGCCTTTCAAAAGACGCCATCACGACCATCCTTGTTACCGCAGTTCTGATCTGGGTCATGCCCCTGATGATTGGCACCTACACGCTGACGGTTCTGATCGTCTACGGGATGCTTGGGTTAAGTCTTGGCCTGATCTGGGGCTTCGGCGGCATCCTCTGCTTTGGCCAGGCCGCTTTTTTCGGGCTGGGCGCCTATACCTACGCCATTGCCGCCATCAATGTCGGTGAAAGCACGCTTCCGATGATCCTCGCAGTGATGGTTCCGGCGGTGTTTGCGGCTCTGCTTGGGGCGATGATGTTTTATGGGCGCCTGAATGACGTCTATCTCGGCGTCATCACTCTGGTCGTGACGCTGATCCTGTTCAAGTTCATCAACTCGACCGCCGGGCCGCAATACGTGATCGGGACCGCGCGTCTGGGTGGTTTCAACGGAATCCCGGGGTTCCAGACGCTGAACATCCCCGGACGCCCGGATGACTACATCTGGGGCGACAGTTACTTCTATGTCTGCGCCGTCCTTCTGGGCGCGGTCTACTTCCTCGTCTCTGCCTTGCTGAGGTCAAGCTTCGGCCGTGTCGCCGTCGGTATCCGTGAAAACGAAACCCGCATGTCTTTGATGGGATATGACGTGCGGATCAGGAAAACCGTCCTCTTCGCTGCGGGTGCAGCGATTGCCGGGCTGGCCGGGGCGCTTTTTGCGAACTGGGCTGAGATTGTCACGCCGAGCCTGTTTTCTCTTGGCCAATCTGCCGAGATCATCATCTGGTGCATCGTTGGTGGACTGGGTACCCGGTTCGGTCCGGTTCTTGGCGCGGCCGGGCTGGCTTATCTGAAATTTCTTCTGGGACAGCAGAGCGTCATCGACAACACGTTGATCACCGGCCTGATCCTGGTTCTTTTCGTTCTTTTCCTGCCCAAAGGCGTCGTCCCGGCGCTGGCGGGGCTATGGAAAGTGAGCTTTGGTCGCCGCCCCTTGGGACGCATTCACCAGCAACGGCGTATGAGAAACAGGGAGCGTCAGAATGGCTGAAGTTGTTCTTGAAACCCACGGGCTGACCATGCGCTTTGGCGGCGTAGTGGCGTCCAACAACGTCGATTTCAAACTCCGTGCAAGAGAGCTCCGCTGCTTGATCGGTCCGAATGGGGCCGGGAAGTCCACCTTCTTCAAATGCGTCACCGGTCTCCAAACCCCGACTGAGGGCGAGGTCTACATGCGCGGTATAGAGACCACCCATTGGATACCGCATCAGATTGCCTCGCTCGGTGTCGGCATCAAGACACAGACGCCGAATGTCATGGACAGCCTGAGCGTGTTCGAGAACATCTGGCTTGCCGCCCGGCGGTTTCATGACGTCCAGGAAGCCAACCTGAAGACGCAGGAGATCATCGAGCGCCTCGCCTTGGGATCGATTGCGCGCGACGATCTGGGGCGGTTGGCGCACGGCGAACGGCAGCGCGTTGAGCTTGGCCTCGTGGCGGTCGGCGACCCCTGGTTGGTGCTGCTTGATGAACCTGCTGCCGGGATGAGTGCCGAGGACGTGGAACGCATGACCGGCATCATCCATGAGCTGAACAAGACCGCGGCGATCATCATCGTCGAGCACGACATGCAATTCATTCGCTCGATTGCCGACATGGTGACGGTTTTCCACCAGGGAGAAGTGTTGATGGAAGATCACGTAGATCGCGTCATGTCTGATCCCACGGTTCGCAACGTCTATCTTGGAAAGAAGAACTGAGATGACAGTGGATGTGACAGAAATCCTGAAGGTCAAAAGCGTCTCGGGCGGCTATGGAAAAGTGCCAATCCTGCATGGGATCGACTTTGCCGTCGTCGAAAACGAGGTCGTGGGCATTCTCGGCCACAATGGTATGGGCAAGACCACCCTCCTGAAGACGTTGATGGGCTTCCTGCCAACCGGGTCCGGGGCAATCCGGTTTCACTCGACGGATATCACCGGGATGGCACCTTTCGAACGGGCAGGGCTTGGCATGGGTTACGTGCCACAGGGCAGAGGCATCTTCCCCCAGCTTTCCGTGCGCGACAACCTGCGGTTCGCCTGGCATGAATATGCAGGGGCCTCCGAGCACGACGTGATGGAGGCCGTGCTCTCGGATTTCCCGCGCCTGCGGCCTTTGCTGGACCGCGAGGGAGGCGCCCTTTCTGGCGGCGAACAGCAACTTCTTGCCCTGGCCCGCTGTCTGATGGGGGATCCGGATTTCCTGCTGTTGGATGAGCCCACCGAAGGCATCCAACCTTCGATAATCGAGGAAATGGGCGAAACACTCCTTGATCTGCGAAAAAGCCGGGGGCTGTCCATTCTGCTTGTGGAACAGAACTTCGACTTCATTTCCGATCTGTCTGACCGGGTACTCGTGCTCGAACGCGGTCGGATCACCGGAGAGTTGAGCAAGGCAGATCTTTCGGATCAGGGAAAGGTGGATCAGTTCTTGGGGTTCGGAGCGGCGAGATCTACCCGAGGACAAACTGGGGGGCAGTCGCCCGCACGACCGACCGCGACGGGACAGGCTCAGTATCAGGCAAAACAGACACAGTATCAGGTGGCACGGGCGATTGAACCAGCTGCCGCAAGTGTGGGGACCAACATGACCATAAGACGACCGACACTTTCGCAAATGCGTGAAATGGCGAACCGGTTTGGGATGAACCTGCCGGATGCGGATCTTGAGGAATACCGTGAGATCATCGAGCCCTACATGCAGGCCTATGATCGTCTCGACGCGATGCCTGACTACCTGCCAGAGGTCCGTTATCCGCGCAGCCCCGGCCGGTTCCCGAACCCGACCGAGAATCCGCTGAATGCCTGGTATGTGAAGACCGAAGTGCGCGGCGCACCGGATGGCAAGTTGCGGGGCAAGCGCATCGCGCTGAAAGACACGGTTTGCCTGGCTGGCGTGCCGATGATGAATGGCTCGTCCATCATGGAGGGGTACACACCCGAGATCGACGCCACAATCGTCACCCGGATGCTGGATGCAGGCGCCGTCATCGCGGGTAAGGCACATTGTGAAAATTTCTGCCTCTCGGGCGGCTCGCACACCAACGCCAAGGGGCCGATCCACAACCCCTGGAAACGCGGATATATGGCCGGAGGTTCCTCTGGCGGGTCGGCGGCGCTTGTCGCCTCGGGCGAGGTCGACATGGCCATCGCAGGAGACCAGGGTGGATCCATCCGCATCCCGGCCTCCAATTGCGGCGTTTATGGGATGAAGCCTACGCATGGGCTTGTGCCCTACACCGGGGCAATGCCGATCGAGCAAACCATCGACCATCTCGGCCCGGTGACGAATACGGTCGCAGACAATGCACTTTTGCTGGAGGTGCTGGCAGGCGAAGACGGGCTCGATCCACGCCAGTACAAGCCCACAGTCTATAGCTATACCGAGGCTCTGGGGCGCGGCGCGCATGGGATGCGCATCGGAGTCCTTATGGAAGGGTTCGCCCACGAGAATTCGGAATACGATGTGGATACCAAGGTCATGCAAGCCGCCGAGCGTTTTCGGGAACTCGGTGCGCGGGTTGAGGAGGTGTCGATTCCGGAACATTATACCGCCATGGATGCCTGGACAGCGATCACGCTTGAGGGCCTTCAGGATGGCATGATGTGGGGCAATTCGACGGGCACCAACTATAAGGGGCTTTTCCTGCCTTCCATGACCGACCACATGTCGCAATGGCATGGCCGCGCAGATGAGCTGAGCCATTCGCTAAAGGCCTGCATGTTCGTAGGTGAGCATTTCCAGCGCCAGTATCGGGGCCGCTTCTATGGCAAGGCGCAGAACATCATGCGGCTCTGCAATGAACGCTACATGGCGGCGCTCAAGCAATACGATCTGCTGTTGATGCCGACGCTGCCGATCAAGCCGCAACCGCATCCGCCTGCCGATTGCTCGCTTAGCCTCTATGTGCAGCGCGCCTTCGAAATGGTCGCCAACACAGCGCCCTTCAACGGCGGCCTGCCGGCGATGAGTATCCCCTGCGGCCTGAGCGAGGGCCTGCCCATCGGTATGATGCTGGTGGGGCCACACTATGGAGAGATGAAGATCTATCAGGCGGCTGATGCCTTTGAGAAATCTGGCGATTGGCGCAACATGTAAGGGAGGATCTACATGTCAATCCTGAACGAAAGTCTGGCAACACGGATATCTGATTGGGCGCCCCAGACCGAGAAAACCACGGACACCATCGCTCCGCAGGATGGTCAATCCTATGTCCGTGGGCCATCGACCCCGCCACTTGCCTACATCACCATTCCCCAGCTGTTGCGGGACGCGGTATCAAGGTTCGGCCCCCGCGATGCGGTCGTGTTCAGCGAACAGAATATCCGGTTGAGCTACTACGATCTCGACCGCGCGGTGGACGAGCTTGCCTCCGGTCTCCTGGCGCTTGGTCTCGAAAAGGGTGACCGGGTCGGGGTCTGGTCTCCCAACCGCTTCGAATGGGTTCTGACGCAGTTTGCAACCGCCCGCGTCGGGCTTGTGCTGGTGAACATCAACCCGGCCTACCGCCTGGGTGAGTTGGAATACGCTTTGAACAAGGTCGCCTGCAAGACCATCATCGCGGCCAAATCCTTTAAGACCTCCGATTATGCAGGCATGCTCCGCAATCTCGCTCCGGAGCTGGAAAATTGCGAACCGGGCCGCCTTCGCTCGGCAACTCTGCCGCATCTGCGAAACGTCATCATCATGGATGACCAGCCGGGTCCAGGGGCCTACTCCTTCGAGGAGCTCAGGAAGCTCGGCGGCCCGGCTCAGCAGCTCCGCATCCCCGAGATCGACAGGACGCTTAGCCCGGATGACGCGATCAACATTCAATTCACCTCTGGCACGACTGGTATGCCGAAGGGCGCAACTCTCTCGCACTACAATATCGTCAACAATGCCCGCTTCGTGACTGATCGCATTCGCCTGTCCGAGACGGACCGGCTGGCTATCCCGGTGCCACTTTATCATTGTTTTGGTATGGTGATGGGCGTCCTCGGGGCCATCGGCAAAGGGGCGACCATGGTCTTCCCCGGCGAGGGTTTTGATGCGGCGCAGACCCTTGACGCGCTGGCCAAGGAACGTTGCACGGCGGTCTACGGGGTGCCGACCATGTTCGTTGCGATGCTCGAAGACCTCGGCGATACGCCCCGTGATCTCTCCAGTTTGCGTACCGGCATCATGGCTGGCGCTCCGTGCCCGGTTGAAGTCATGCAACGTGTGAACTGTGAAATGAACATGAAAGAGGTCACGATCTGCTATGGGATGACGGAAACCTCGCCCGTCTCCTTTCAGAGTTTCGTGGACGACCCCACCGAGAAGCGCTGCGAGACAGTCGGTCGGGTTCATCCGCATCTGGAGATCAAGATCGTCGATCCGGATGGGCGGATTGTCCCGGTTGGCACCCGGGGAGAGCTTTGCACCCGCGGCTACTCGGTCATGAAGGGGTATTGGGAGGATCCGGAGAAGACCGCCGAAAGCATCGTGGATGGCTGGATGCACACCGGCGATCTTGCCGTGTTCGACGAGGAAGGCTTCTGTTCCATCGTTGGCCGCGTGAAAGACATGATCATCCGGGGCGGAGAAAACATCTACCCACGCGAAATCGAGGAATACCTGATGCGGCATCCGAAGGTGAGCGATGTGCAAGTCTTCGGCATTCCGCATGACACCTTGGGCGAGGAAGTCTGTGCATGGGCGATTGCAAAGCCCGGTGTGGAGTTGGGGGAGGAGGAGCTTCGCGAGTCACTGAAGGGTCAGATCGCGCATTTCAAGATCCCTCGGCACGTCCGGATCGTTGATGAACTTCCCATGACGATCACGGGGAAGCCACAGAAGTACGTGATGCGCGAAAAGATGGTCGCTGAGCTCGTGGCCTAGACTCTGGCCCCTTTGAATTCACAGCCAGTAGATGACAGCCGCTGCGAGAGCGACAATAGAGAAGAAGGCCGTGGGGCATCTGTCATACTTTGTTGCCACACGCCGCCAGTCCTTGATCCTGCCGAACATGATCTCGATTCGGTTACCAGTTGCTTTGCACGCTCGCGGCCCTTGGGAGAGAATTTGTTTATTGTCTTGTTCATTGTGACTTCGTCCTACTCAGGAGTTGAATCCTTCGGCAACCCCTGTGCGGTTCGGCTGTTCGCAGATCAGATGCTCTACCCCATCTCCTTGAAACGCCTGCTTTACGCCTGGATGCAACGACGGAAAATGCCAGCTTTGGTCTGCTGGGGTCACAAAGGGCTACTGGCACACTCTTTCCGAGGACCTAAAGGCGGCGATGAAGTGGGCTGATGAAGAGATCAGAAAGCCTTTCCTTGGGCGCACAGAGGGCAGGCAACGTGGTCATGTCCCCCCCGCTTTATGCGCGTCTTTGCTCCGCGGGCATGACGGGGGGGCTTGTGGATCAGCGTTTCCAGAACCGTTTTGGTTTCGGCTTCTGGGCCTTGAGGTGTTTCTTCAGCTCGGTAAAGCCACCAATTTTCTCCCCGTCGATAAACACAAGCGGCGTTGTGGTGACGTGGTGCTTATCCTTGAAGACATCTGTTTCCCGGCGGGTGCGGAGCACATGTTCTTCGATATCGAATTTTTCGCGACGCAGCAGGTCAAGGGCTGCCGTGCCGAAGCCACAGGTGTAATTGGGCAAATCCATGCGATATATGACGGCTTTGGGCATAGGGGGATCCTTTCTATTCGCGGCGGGTTTCGAATACCGGCATGGCTTGCGCAAGGTCGGGCGGATCACGTTGGCGTGGGGGAGGTGAGTGCGTCGGCTGGGAGCAGGGTGGGGAGCGCCTGATTGTCAGCCGCGCATCGGCCAGTCGCGGTGCAGATCGTCGATGATGATAGCGTGCTTGTGTGCCTCATCCCCGTGCTCAAGCAGGTGTGGATGATCCGGCGGCAGATCCGCGTGGCTATGGGGTATCTCCGAGGGGGCATGGGCAGGCCAGAGGAAACGGCACAGCAGCAGCCCGACAAGAGAAAGCGCCGCCAGCAGGATCAGCGCCGTGAGCGTGCCAAAGGCGGTCATCAGCCAGCCAGACAGCGGATAGGTCAGAAGCCAACAAGCATGGGAGAGGGCAAACTGCGCGGCAAAGATGGCCGGGCGGTCCTCGGCATGGGCAGAGCGGCGCAACAGCCGTCCGGAGGGGGTCATTACCGACGAGTAGCCGACGCCGACCAGACACCAGCTGATCAGCAGCGCGCCCCAGCTGAGGCCCGTAATCGCCACCAGGGCCGCCAGCCCCAGCAATGCCGCAACCAGCAGCCCGGCGCCGGACAGCATGACTGGCCGGTCCGGCACCCGGTCCAGCACAGGGGGCAGCAGCAGCGCCGCCAGCATCGAGCCGAAGCCAAAGGCGAACATCGCCCAGGCCACATTGCTTTCGCTCAGGCCCAACTCTCCGCGCACCAGAACCACCGAGTTCACCAGCACCATGGCTCCGGCCGCCGAGACCGCAAGATTGAGCGCCAGAAGACCGCGCAGCCGCGGCGTGGCCAGATAGATTCGGATCCCTCGGGTGGTGCGGTCGTAGATACCGCGCCGCTGGGTGGATTTGGGGCTGGGAAGCAGCACTGAGACGACAAGCAGGGCGGAGCCGACAAAGCCAGCGACCGTACCAAGGAATAGCGTATCATAGACCATGACGGTCAGCAGCAGCGCCGCCAGCGTTGGGCTGACAATGTTTTCCAAGTCATAGGTCAGCCGCGACAGCGACAGCGCCCGGGTATATCGGTCCTCTTCTGGCAGGATGTCCGGAATCGTGGCCTGGAATGTGGGAGTAAAGGCAGCTGATGCGGATTGCAGCAGGAAGATCAGCACATAGACCTGCCAGACCTCGGTGACGAAGGGGAGAAACAGGGCCGCTGCCGCCCGCACGAGGTCCAGCGTGACCAGCAGGGCGCGGCGGTTCACACGGTCGGCAAAGGCCCCGGCGATGGGTGCAATCCCCACATAGGCGATCATCTTGATCGTGAAGATGCTGCCGAGCACCAGCCCCGCGCCGCCGCCTGCCAGATCATAGGCCAGCAGACCCAGCGCAACGGTGGCAAGCCCGGTCCCGATCAGCGCCACGACCTGGGCCAAGAACAGATGGCGATAGGTGCGGTCTGACAGGATGTCGAACATGGGTGTCCTCACGCAGAGCGGGAAATGGCGATGGGCCTGATCCTGCCTGAGCGTCAAAGGGCAGGCAAGAACGACGGGGAAGAGCGTTCGACAAACGGGCTTCTTTTCGGCACCATGCGCCGGACGAACACATAATCGAAGCCGGAAAGAGAGCTCATGAAGCAGCGCAAACTTGGAACCCAGGGGCCAGAGGTCGGATGTATCGGCTATGGCGCGATGTCCTTTTCAGACATGTACGGCCCCACCAATGAGGCCGAAAGCCACGCCATTCTCGACAGCTGCCGGGATCTGGGGGTGACGCTGCTGGACAGCGCCAATATCTATGGCATGGGAAAATCCGAAAACGCCATCGGATCTTATCTGCGCGCCAATCCCGGGGCGCGTGATGAATTTGTGATCTCGACAAAGGCCACGATCACGCGCGATGCCGATGGCAACCGGTGCTTTGATAACTCGGCAGAGCATCTTGAGGCAGAGCTGGACAAATCCTTGCAGCGGCTGGGCGTCGAGTGTGTCGATCTGTTCTATGCGCACCGCCGCGATCCGCGTTTCACGCCCGAGGAAACGGCGGCGAACCTTGGTCGCCTTGTGGAAAAGGGCAAGACACGCGCGATCGGTCTTTCGGAGGTGGCGCCCTCAACCCTGCGGCGGGCGATGACGGCCTTTCCTGTTGCGGCTGTGCAATCGGAATATTCCTTGTCGACCCGGTTCCCCGATCTTGGCCTGGTACAGGCCTGCGCCGAACTCGGGGTGGCTTTTGTGGCTTTCTCGCCGGTGGGGCGCTCCTTGCTGACAGACAACCCGATTCCGAAGGCGCGGATCCCGCAACTGCCGTTCCTTGCTGGCAACCCGCGGTTCATGGAGCCGAATCTGAGTGAGAACCTGCGGATCACCGATAAGTTCCGTGCACTTGCGGCGCAGATGGGAACCTCGGCGGCAGCTTTGGCCAACGCTTGGCTGCTGACCCGCGGCGACCACGTGATCCCGATCCCCGGGACCCGCAGCGTCAAACACCTTGGGGAATGCGTCGCGGGCGCGGATCTGACGCTGACGCCTGAGGACTTGGAACGGATCGAGACTGTGTTGCCCGTGGGATGGGCGCATGGCGACCGCTATTCGGATGAGCAGTGGATCGGCCCTGAGCGCTATTGCTGATCCGACAGTTGCTCTGGTTCACGGCGAAGGGGCGAATACGGGTCTTTGGTTCGCGAGTGCGGGGAGGGATAGGGAGCTTTCCTCTTGGTTTCAATGCTTTACATCTGGGGATGAATTTTTTTGGCCGAAAGCGGATAAAATGACAAAACACCGCTTGACGATACCCGAGGCCTAGGAATATTACACCCCAACGTTCGGCAGAGATGCTGAACGGGCAGCGAGCGGTTGTAGCTCAGTTGGTTAGAGTACCGGCCTGTCACGCCGGGGGTCGCGGGTTCGAGCCCCGTCAACCGCGCCACTGCTGCCTGCCCGCCTTGGGCAATACCAGGGTCCGCTCCGGATGGGGGATGCCGAAAGGCAGATGATATGAGATCCATGCGCGGTTGTAGCTCAGCTGGTTAGAGTACCGGCCTGTCACGCCGGGGGTCGCGGGTTCGAGCCCCGTCAACCGCGCCACTCATAAGTCTGGTCCCATGTGACAATGGGAATTCCCGAAATGGGACCGGTCGGGACGCCTTATATAGGCCATGCGCGGTTGTAGCTCAGCTGGTTAGAGTACCGGCCTGTCACGCCGGGGGTCGCGGGTTCGAGCCCCGTCAACCGCGCCACTTCCTTTTTCCTAGAAAAATCAGGATCAGATGCGAGCGTCATGAAACTGCTGGATTCCATCGACTGGACGACTGCGATCATTGTCGCACTGCTTCTGGGGCTGGCGCCTTTCTTCCCCGAACCGCACCTGTGGGAAAAGCTCAGGATGCTGTTTGCAGGCGAATTGCAGCGCGCCCTCGACTGGTTCGATCTGCTGATGCACGGCGCCCCCTTGGTGCTGTTGGTGCTCAAGGCCGCAAGAGACCTTCGCGCACGCAAGGGGTAGGCTGACGCGATTTTCCTTCTATCATCGGCCAAGGTTGGGAGAGCCTGCAGAGGCTCAGTGCCCATGTAGCCGACACCATCGGTGCCAAGATCACCGGATGTCAGAACGCTGGCTGTTCACTAAGAAGTCCAGGAGCGCTTCCGCGGTTTCCGATGGGTGCTGGTCCACGAAGAAATGCCCGCCCGGAATGGCCGCAGCGCGCATTTTGGCTAGGCGGGGCGCCCAGGTCGCCTCCACATCGTATTGTTTCGCCATAGCGCCGGTGGCGCCATAAAGGACCAGCGCGGGGCAGGAGACCTGACAGTTCAGATCAGCGGCATCTAGCGCGAAATCCACATCGATTGCGGCGCGGTAATCGTTGCACATCGCATGGATGCAGGCCGGATCACGCCAGCTCTTGCGGTAGGCCGCCAGCGCCTCGGCCGGGAAATCCTCCAGCCTCGCGCCGCCCCAGCCCAACAGGCAGCTTTCAAAATAGTAGTCCGGGTCCGCCCCGATCATCCGCTCGGGAAAGGGCGCGGGCTGCGCCAGAAAGAACCAGTGGTAATAAGCGCGGGCGACTTCTTGGTGCAGGTCTTCGAGCAGTAGATGGGTGGGGACGATGTCCATCACCGTTAGGCTAGCGATGGCGTTTGGGCTATCAAGCGCCATGCGATGCGCCGTGCGTGCGCCACGGTCATGGCCGACGAGGTGAAAGCTCTCATGGCCCAATGAACGCATCAGCGCCACCTGATCGGAGCCCATCTCGCGAAAGCTCATCGCGGTCATGTCGTCTGGCTTGCTGCTGTCGCCATATCCGCGCAGATCGGCGGTCACCACGGTAAACTGTTCGGCAAGGCGTGGTGCCACGGTATCCCACATGGCGCGGGTTTGCGGGAACCCATGCAGCAGCAGAACGGCAGGTCCGCTGCCTTGGTGGGTGTAGGCAATCGCCTGGCCGTTCACCTCGGCGCGACCTGTTTCGATTTCTGTGGCCATCAACCTGACCTCCCTGAGTGGCGTGACTTCCCTGAATGAGAGATACCCGGCCCACAGGGCCGGGCATGGCGGGGAGCCGCCGCTCCCCTATCTTGTCCGCTTACGACTGGGTCAGTGCCTCCAGAACCCGCGCCCAGGAGCGGATACCCTTGTGAAAGCTCTTGAGGTCGTATTTCTCGTTCGGGGAATGGATCGCGTCATCTTCATTGGCAAACCCGATCAGCATCGATTCCATGCCGAGGATGGATTTGAAAAAGCCCGCGATCGGGATCGATCCGCCCATGCCGCAGAAAACCGCTTCGCGCTCCCATTCGTCGCTCAGCGCGCCGCGGGCGGCGGTGAATTCGGGGCGGGTGATATCCATCACCGAAGCACGCGATCCTTCCAGATCGTTGTCCCAGACCACCTTGCAGTCGGGCTTCAGGCGGTCTTCGATATGCTTGCGGATTTTCAGGCGCAGCGCGTCGGGGTCCATATCCCCCACCAGACGGCAGGTGATCTTGCAGTGCGCCTCGGACGGGATCACGGTTTTCGATCCGGCGCCGTTGTAGCCGCCCCACAGGCCGTTGACTTCCAGCGTCGGGCGCGCCCATTGCTGCTCCAGAATGCTGCGGTCTTTTTCGCCATGGGCCTGGGTGTAACCGGCGTTGCCAAGGTAGTCGTCTGCATCAAAGCCGCAGCCTTCCCACTGGCGCATCTGGTCCTCGGGCACCTCTTTCACACCCTCATAGAAGCCTTCGACGGCGATCTTGCCGGTTTCCTCATCATAGAAGGAGGCGACGATGCGGCTGATTTCGCGCAGCGGGTTGAGGCCCGGGCCGCCATAGTGGCCGGAATGCAGGTCGATGCGCGGGCCGACCAGGGTGAATTCATCCTTCAGCATGCCGCGCAGCTGCGAGGCGATGGAGGGTACGCCCCGCGACACCATGGAGGTGTCACAGATCAGCGCAATATCGGCTTTCAGTTCTTCGGCGTGCTCTTTCATGAAGGGCACCAGCGAGGGCGACCCCGATTCCTCTTCGCCTTCGAAGAAGAAGGTGATGCGGCAGGGCAGGGAGCCGTGGATCGCCTGCCAGGCGCGGCAGGCCTCGACAAAGGTCATCAACTGCCCCTTGTCGTCCGAGGCGCCGCGGCCCCGGATGACGGTGCCGTTTTCGGTCTCTTCCAGTTGCGGTTCGAACGGCGGTGTCTTCCACAGGTTCAGCGGATCGACCGGCTGCACGTCATAGTGGCCGTAGAACAGGACATGCGGCGCGTCCTTGTTTTCCTGCCCCACGTGGCCCACCACCATAGGGTGGCCGGGGGTTACGCGCTTTTCGGCGTCGATGCCGATGGATTTGAGATCTGCCACCAGCCAGTCAGCCGCCTTTTCGCATTCTGCCTTGTAGGCCGGGTCGGTCGAGACGGACTGGATCCGCAGCAGATCCAGCAGCCGGTCCGTTGCTGCGTTCACATCGGCGTCGATCCGGTCCAGCACTTCATTCAATGACATGTCTCACTCCTGCGTTCTGATTATGGTTTGTGATGATTTGTCGCGGACCGTAGCAGCGCCGTCAAAGAGGCGCCAGTGGGGAAGCTGGACGAGGGGATGAACCGCCATAGCCGGCTGTCCATGCAGGTATTTTCCAAAGTTTCCGATCCTCTATGACCGGCGCCTTTCAGCGCCGCGGGCCACGCAATTGTCAGGAAATAGCCGCCCGCGCCGGGTTGTGGGCTCAGTTGCTTAGGTCTATTTGACCTGCATCAATGTTGCGCAACATGCCTTTTGCGTAAGCAGTTGATCAAAATCGGCGTCTAGGGTAGTTATTCATAAATGTGAATGGGACTGCCTTCGCGCCAGCGCCCTGGGTGCCAGACTTACAGCTATGGAGATGCCGGTGGACTATACCGCGAAACTCGACGCAGCGATTGAAAGCCTTCACGAAGAAGGCCGCTACCGGACCTTCATCGATATTGAACGGAAGAACGGACAGTTCCCGCATGCGGTCTGGACCCGTCCCGATGGCAGCGAAAGCGATATCACCGTCTGGTGCGGTAACGATTACCTTGGCATGGGGCAGCACCCGGTGGTTCTGGCCGCGATGCACGAGGCGATCGACGCAACCGGCGCAGGCTCCGGCGGAACCCGCAACATCTCAGGCACCACCGTCTATCACAAACGCCTTGAAGCCGAACTGGCGGATCTGCACGGTAAGGAGGCATCCTTGCTGTTCACCTCGGCCTATGTGGCCAATGACGCAACGCTTTCGACCCTGCCCAAGCTGTTCCCTGGTCTGATCATCTATTCCGATGCGCTGAACCATGCTTCGATGATCGAAGGCGTGCGCCGCAACGGCGGTGCAAAACGCATCTTCCGCCACAATGACGTGGCTCATCTGCGCGAACTGCTGGAAGCAGACGATCCGGAGGCGCCCAAGCTGATTGCCTTCGAATCGATTTACTCCATGGATGGCGATTTCGGTCCCATCGAAGAGATCTGTGATCTGGCCGATGAATTTGGCGCGTTGACCTATCTCGACGAAGTGCATGCGGTGGGGATGTACGGCTCGCGCGGCGGCGGTGTGGCTGAGCGTGACGGTCTGGCAGACCGTATCGACATCATCAATGGAACCCTGGCCAAGGCATTTGGCGTGATGGGTGGTTATATCGCGGCTTCGGCCAAGATGTGCGACGCCATCCGCTCTTATGCACCCGGCTTTATCTTCACCACCTCGCTGGCCCCGACGGTTGCAGCCGGGGCGGCGGCCTCGGTGGCTTTCCTCAAGACCGCGCCCGAGCTGCGCGAGAAGCATCAGGAACAGGCAAAGATCCTGAAAATGCGCCTTAAGGGGCTGGGCCTGCCGATTATCGATCACGGCAGCCACATCGTGCCGGTTATCGTCGGCGACCCGGTTCACACCAAGAAGTTGAGCGATATGCTGCTGTCGGATTTCGGCATTTACGTTCAGCCGATCAACTTCCCCACAGTCCCGCGCGGCACCGAACGGCTGCGGTTTACCCCGTCGCCGGTGCATGGACCGCTGGAAATCGACGCTTTGGTCAAGGCAATGGACGGTCTTTGGTCGCATTGTGCGCTGAATCGCGCCGAATTGGCCGGGTAGTGCACAGTTCTGTGTTCAAAACTGTTGAGTGTGTTATCGTTTCATCAACGGATTGGTCAGCTTGAGTCGTTAGGGTGATTCTGCAGACATCAAAATCCGGTTGCGGCAGGTAAAGATGGGACATCAGGCATGATCGGGCGCCTTACTCAGCGCAAATCAAAAGAGCAGGGTGAGCCATCCGCGCCCAAAAGTTTTGACGACTTTGAGCTGCGGCTTGGCGACATGATGCGCGGCGAGCGCGCAACCATGGGGAAATCCCTGCTTGATGTGCAACGAGAGTTGCGCATCAAGGCGTCTTACATCGCTGCGATTGAAAATTCCGATCCTTCAGTTTTTGACACGCCCGGCTTCATCGCCGGGTATGTGCGCTCTTACGCGCGCTATCTGAACATGGATCCCGAAGAGGCGTTTGAAACCTTCTGCCGTGAAAGCGGCTTTACGGTTGCCCACGGCATGTCGGCCGAGGCTTCGGTGCGTAAGGCAAAGGCTGCACCCGGTGCACAAGCGGCAAATGCGAGTGGGCTGGGCAGCGATCCGTTCACCTCGCCCAACACGCCCTTTGCCCCCTCTGCGGGTGGTCTGTTCAGTCATGTGGAGCCACGCGCCATCGGATCGCTGATGGTGCTGGCGGCGCTGATCACTGGCATCGGCTACGGCGGCTGGAGCATCCTGAAAGAAGTGCAGCAGGTGCAGTTCGCACCGGTCGATCAAACGCCGCTTGTGCTGGCGGATGTGGACCCGCTGGAAGGCGCGCAGCTGAACCTGGCGAATGCGGATACGGATCCTGCGGCAGCGGCTCTGGACCGGCTCTATCGCCCTCAGGCGCTGGATGTTCCGGTTCTCGAAGCCCGGGACGCGCCGATTGCAACGCTTGATCCGCGCACCTTTGGCAACTTTGCCGAACCCGATCTGCCCTCCATCCAACTGGCGGAGGCCAGCCTGCCTGCGGACATCGCCGGGCAGCAGCTGACGGTACCGCAGGTTGTCGAAGAGGTGGCGCCAAGCGCGGAAATGCTTGCCGTACGTCCGGCATGGGTCGAGGTGACCGCCGCGGATGGCAGCGTCATCTTCGAAGGGATCATGGAACCGGGCGATCGGTTCGAGATTCCCCTGACCGAAGTTGCACCGACCCTGAAGACCGGGGAAAGCAGCGGCATCTATTTTGCCGTCAATGGACAGCATTTTGGTCCCGTGGGCCAGCGTGGACGGGTGACCAAGAATGTCGATCTGTCCCCGGATGCGATTTCGGGCCGGTTCGAGGTTGCCGATCTTGAGGATGACCGCAACCGCGCCCTTGCGACCCTGGTGGCGCAGCTGCAGGTCGACAGCGCGCAGGACTGATCCTTTTTCCGCTTTTACTGTGTCTGACCGCGCCTGCCATTGCAGACGCGGCCCGCAGCACGTATCTACCGGCTGAGCAGCAGGACCATAGGGGACGGACCGCATGTCGCTGAATCACATTCGACCCTGGCGCCATATCGAGCGCCGCAAGAGCCGCCAGATCCATGTAGGGAACGTGCCGATTGGCGGGGATGCGCCCATCGCGGTGCAGACCATGACCAACACGCTGACCACCGATGTCGCTGCGACCATCGCCCAGGTGCAGGCCGCCGCGGAGGCGGGCGCGGATCTGGTGCGTGTCTCGGTCCCGGATGAGGCTTCGTCCAAGGCGCTGAAGGAAATCGTGCGCGAAAGCCCGGTGCCCATCGTTGCGGATATCCATTTCCACTACAAACGCGGGATTGAGGCAGCCGAGGCAGGCGCCGCCTGTCTGCGCATCAATCCCGGCAATATCGGCGATGAAAAACGCGTCGCCGAAGTGATCAAGGCCGCCCGCGACCACAATTGTTCGATCCGGATTGGCGTCAACGCCGGTTCGCTGGAAAAGCACCTGCTCGACAAATACGGTGAGCCTTGCCCCGAAGCGATGGTCGAAAGCGGTCTCGATCATATCCGCATCCTGCAGGATCACGATTTCCACGAGTTCAAAATTTCGGTGAAGGCCTCTGATGTCTTCATGTCGGCAGCCGCTTATCAGCAACTGGCCGAGGCGACGGATGCGCCGATCCACCTTGGGATTACCGAGGCAGGGGGCTTTGTCTCCGGGACCATCAAATCGGCCATCGGTCTGGGGCAGCTTTTGTGGATGGGCATTGGCGATACGCTGCGCGTCAGCCTCTCTGCCGATCCGGTCGAAGAGGTGAAGGTCGGCTTTGAGATCCTGAAATCTCTGGGCTTGCGCCACCGGGGCGTCAATATCATCTCCTGCCCCTCCTGCGCGCGGCAGGGGTTCGACGTGATCAAGACGGTGGAAGCGCTCGAAGAGCGACTGGCCCATATCCATACACCGATGAGCCTGTCTATCATCGGCTGCGTTGTGAACGGGCCGGGTGAGGCGCTGATGACGGATGTCGGTTTTACCGGCGGCGGGGCTGGGGCCGGGATGGTCTATCTCGCGGGCAAAGCCAGCCACAAGATGAGCAACGAAGAGATGGTCGACCATATCGTCGAACAGGTCGAACAAAAGGCTGCAGAAATCAACGCGGCTGAGGCAGCCGCCGCAGAATAAGCAGACGGCCCCATACCGGTGCTACATGCAGGTCCAACAAAAACGGGGCGCCAAGGGCGCCCCGTTTTGCGTTTCAGTGCGTTTCTCGGGCTGCGGTCGCAGCGCGGGTCAGCCGCGGTTCTTGCGGTTCTCTGCCACCAGGACTTCCATCTGATCAGCAGGCAGGTAGCCGCGCAGCAGTTCACCGCCCAGAACAAATGTGGGCGTGCCGGAGATCGACAGACGTTGGGCCAGATCGCGGGTCTGGCGCAATTCGCGGGTGACGTCCTCGGAATCCATATGGGCGAGGATGGCGTCGGCATCCAGATCCAGACCATCCGCCAGACGGCGCAGGGCGACTTCCCCCGGCTCGCCGGTCATCTCCATCAGGGCTTCGTGCACGGATTTGTACGCATCGCCGCCAGCCAGCTGTTTGGTTGCAACAGCAAAGCGCGACGACAGCACCGAGGCTTCGCCCAGGATCGGGAATTCCTTCACCACCCAGCGGATGTTACCATCCTTGGCAAGCAGCTCTGCCACCTCGGGCGCGGCGCGGCGGCAATAACCACAGCGATAGTCCATGAACTCGACCAGGGTGATGTCGCCCTCGGGGTTGCCGCCGACCCAGGAATAGCCATCGTTCTCCAACTCCTGCAGGTTGTCGGCAACCAGCGCCTGATCGCGGGTGGCTTCGGCGGCGGCCTGACGTTGCTCCAGCAGGTTCACGGCCTCAAGGATCACCTCGGGGTTTTCCATCAGGTATTCCCGCACCTGGACGCCAAAGGCTTCGCGTTCGGCGGCGCTCATGTTCGAAAGGTCCAGCGCCTGCGCGGGGGCGCCAAGCAGCGCAAGAGCAGTGGCAGCACCTGTTGCTGCACGTGTAACACGGATCATTTTCGTTTCCTTTTCTGTGTTTTCTCATAGGCCACCAGCACGTCCTGCGCCCGGCGCCAGGCTGGCGATCCGGTGGGCAAAAGCGCGGTGGCGCGTTTGGCATGCAGACCGGCGTCGTCCAGACGCCCCTGCAGGGCATAGCGTTCCGCTGTCACCAGCGCGGCAAGCCCGGTCTGTTTGGTTTTGGCATAGGCCTGCGCCATGTCCCGCAGCAGCACCGTGTTGCGAAAATCGATGCCGCGGGATTTTTCCAGCGATTTGAGCGCGGCCCGGGGCTGCCCGGCAGCAAGCTGCGCCCGGCCATAACTGGCCAGCACAAGCGGGTCCGAGGGGGCCAGCGCGACCGCCTGCCCGTAACTGGAAAGCGCGGCATTCCAGTCGCGGTTTTCCATCAGGATCTGACCTTTGAGATCGTGATAAAACGGATCCTTGGGGCGCAGCGCGATGGCGCCGTTTATGGCGGTCAGCGCCTTCTTGCGATTGTTGAGCCGGTGATAGGCGATCGCCTCCCGCATGAGCCGGACATCCTTGTGGCTCTCGCTGCCTGCGCGCCGCAGCGTCCACTTCGGAGAGCGGACGAAGGCAGACAGCTTGCCGCGCAGCCGGGCGAACCAATACTCGGCCTCTGGATCGGTCGCGATGTCGGTGCCGTGGCTGGCGACATAGGCCTGCGCCGCGCGGATGCGGTCGCGGCTGAGTGGATGCGAGCGCATGTAGGGGTCCTGATGCTGGGCGCTCAGCACTTCTTGTCCGGCAAAGGTCTGGTGCAGATCAACCAGCCCCTGCGGATTGACGCCGGCGCGGCTCAGATACCCCGCCGCCGAGCGGTCGGCCGAAGCCTCTTCGGCGCGGGTGTGTGACAGGAAGCCGCGCAGGGCAGAGCTTTGCGTGCCGATCGCGATCCCGGTCGAAGCCTCACTGCCAGCGCCCGCAGCGGCGGCCAGAACCGCCAGCGCCATGCCCAGCCCAGCGGCACTTCCGGCCGAACGCATGTTCTGCATTCGCCGGGCCAGATGACCGTTTGCGATATGAGCTGCTTCATGGGCCAGAACCGCCTGCAGCATCTCGGGGCTGTCGGACTTGAGGATCAGGCCGTAATGCACGAAAATCGTTCGGCTATCCAAAACAAAGGCGTTGTAGCTCGACTCGTTGACCACAAGGATTTTGGTGCGCCGCGCATTGAGCCCCGCCGCCTGCAGAACCGGCGCCGCAAGCCGGTTCAGCGCCTGTTCCACATCTGCGTCCCGCAACAGGGTGATCGATGCCGCCTGCACAGCCGTCGCCGCATAGGCTAGCAGGCAAAACACCAGAGCCGGGATTGACGCCAGACGAGAGAAACGGTCAAAAGTCATGCGCGCACCATGGGAGAACATCATGCGAAACTCAACCCGCTCAGAGGTCGATCCGTTTATTGTGATGGATGTCATGGAGGCCGCCCGCAAGGCCGAAGAGGCCGGGCGCCGGATCATTCACATGGAGGTCGGCCAGCCTTCGACCGGGGCGCCGGTGGCGGCGCAGCAGGCGCTGGTCAGGGCGCTGGAGAATGACGCGCTGGGGTATACCGTGGCGCTGGGGATTCCGGCGTTGCGCGAACGTATCGCACGCATGTATGGCGAATGGTATAATGTGGATCTGGATCCCGGGCGCGTGGTGGTGACCTCCGGCTCGTCAGGGGCGTTCCTGCTGGCCTTCACGGCGCTCTTTGACAGCGGTGACAGGGTCGGCATCGGCGCGCCGGGCTATCCGTCCTACCGGCAGATCCTGCATGCGCTGGGGCTGACGCCGGTGGATATTGAAACGGCAGCGGAAAACCGCCTTCAGCCAGTGCCAAGCGATCTTTCCGGGCTTGATCTCGCCGGGCTGATGGTGGCCTCTCCGGCGAACCCGACCGGCACGATGCTGAACCGCGATGCCATGGCGGCGCTGATCGGCGCGACGCAAGAGGTTGGCGCAGCCTTCATCTCGGATGAGATTTATCACGGGATCGAATATGAGGCCAAAGCGGTCACCGCTCTGGAGCTGACCAATGATGCCTATGTGATCAACTCCTTCTCCAAGTATTTCTCGATGACTGGCTGGCGCGTTGGCTGGATGGTGGTGCCTGAGGATCATGTGCGGGTGGTGGAACGTCTGGCTCAGAACATGTTCATCTGCGCGCCGCACGCAAGCCAGGTGGCGGCGCTGGCAGCGATGGATTGCGAGGAGGAACTGCAGGCAAACCTGGCGGTCTATGCCCGCAACCGGCAACTAATGCTGGAGGGGCTGCCCAAGGCGGGTTTCAGCAAGATCGCACCGCCGGACGGGGCATTCTACGTCTACGCGGATGTGTCGGAGCTGACGCAGGACAGCCGTGCATTTGCCGCCGAAATTCTGGAAAAGGCCGGGGTTGCGGTGACGCCGGGGCTGGATTTCGATCCGGTCCGGGGCGCCACAACGCTGCGGTTCTCTTATGCGCGCTCCACCGCCGATATCGAAGAAGGGCTGTCGCGTCTGCGCAGTTTCATGGAAAACCGTTAAGGTCCCCGTCAAAGGCGATGGGGGCGGTGGGTGCAAACACCCGCTGGTCAGAAGCAAAACAGAATGGGCAGGAACAGGATGACAGGCAGGATATTGGCGATCATCGCGGCGCTGTTTCTGGGCGGCGCGGCTATGGCGCAGGGGTTTTCCGGGCTCGCGCGCATTGATGCCGAGCAGAGCCGCATCAGGGATGCGGGGCAGGGGGCAGAGATTGATCTGCACCTTAGTCAGGGGGTGCCCTATCGCCTGTTCACGCTCGACAACCCTCCGCGTCTGGTGCTCGACTTTCAGGAGGTGGACTGGACGGGGCTGCGCCGGGAGAACCTGATCCAAGGCGAAAACCTGCGCGATGTGCAGTTCGGAACCTATGTGCCGGGCTGGTCGCGCATGGTTCTGGCGCTGGCCGGACCGATGCAGGTTAGTGCTGCTGGGATGGAGGTTGATCCGGTGACAGCGGGCGCGATCCTGTCGGTCAGGCTGGACAAAACAGATGCCGAACAGTTTGCCGCCAGTGCTGGCGCTCCGCAGGACCGGCGCTGGGACCTGCCCGCGCCCGAGCCGCTGACACCAGCTGCCCCGCGTGACGACAATGCGCCGCTGCTGGTGGTGCTGGACCCGGGGCATGGCGGCATCGATCCCGGTGCGCAGGTCGAGGGCGGCCTCGATGAAAAGACCTTGATGCTGCAATTTGCCTTTGAACTCGGTGAAATGCTGGTGCGCTCGGGCCAGTTTTCGGTGCAGCTGACCCGTGATGGGGATTACTTCGTATCGCTGGAGCGCCGGATTGCGCTGGCGCATCAGGCCGGGGCGGATCTGTTCATCTCACTGCACGCGGATTCCCTCTCCGAAGGCGGCGCGCGGGGATCGACCATCTATACCCTGTCGAAAGAGGCTTCGGACAAGGCATCGGCCACCCTGGCCGAGCGGCACGACCGATCGGATCTATTGTCTGGGACAGACCTCAGCGCGGCGGATGATCTGGTGACGGATGTGCTGCTGGATCTTGCCCGGCAGGAAACCCAGCCACGCAGCGAGGCGCTGGCGCGCGCCATCGTCGAAGGGCTGGCGGAGCAGGGCGGGCCGCTCAACCGGCGGCCCATGCGCTCGGCCGGATTTTCGGTACTGAAATCGGCGGATATCCCGTCGGTCCTGATCGAAATAGGCTTCCTGTCCAGCGCCCGCGATCTGAAGAATCTGAAGGACCCGGAGTGGCGCGCCCAGGCGGCGCGCGGTGTTCTGTCTGGCCTGATCGAATGGCGTATCCGCGATGATGCGCTGCGCCCACTGGTACGCCAGTAGCCGGAAAGCAGGAAAAAGGCGCCCATGGGGATCGGCGCGCAGGTGCCGACCCATGGTTCGCATGCAACCACGCCTGTTGCTTTGGCGTCGAATCCTCTATGGTTTTCCTGATACCGGCGGCATATATTCGCCGCTTCCCGTTTTGACCCCATTCGCAGGGGCTTCTATATAGGCGGGACCGTGCGAGAGAGGCTTTATTCCGTGCTCAGGTTCATTCTATCCTTCTTCGGCTCCATTTTCAGTACCATCACGCTTGGCGTGGCGGTGGTTGCACTGACCATTGGCGCGGTCTTCTGGATGTATGGGCGCGACCTGCCCAGCCACGAATCCCTGGCGCAATACCAGCCCCCGACCATCAGCCGGATCTATTCGGGCGAAGGGCAACTGATCGACGAATTCGCCGAAGAACGCCGCCTGTTCACCCCGTCGCACGAGATCCCGGCGCTGGTGAAGCAGGCCTTCATCTCTGCCGAAGACAAGAATTTCTATTCCCACGCCGGCTATGATGCCCGTGGTATTGCTGCCGCCGCGATTGAAGCGGTTCGCTCGCGCGGGTCCAACGTACGCGGTGCCTCGACCATCACCCAGCAGGTGATGAAGAACTTCCTTCTGTCCGGTGACCGTAAGGCCGAGCGCAAGATCAAGGAAATCATCCTCGCCACCCGGCTTGAGGAAACGCTCGACAAGGACCGAATTCTTGAGCTCTATCTGAACGAGATTTTCCTGGGGCAGAATTCTTACGGGGTCGCGGCGGCCTCGCAGACCTATTTCAACAAGACCCTTGGCGAATTGGCCCCGCACGAAGCTGCCACGCTGGCCTCCATGCCCAAGGCGCCGTCGGATTATCACCCGGTTCGGCGCAAGGACCGGCTGCTGGCCCGGCGCAACTACGTGCTGCGCGAGATGTACGAGAACGGCTATATCTCCGAAGACGTCTACAAGGTGGAGGTCGAACAGCCGCTGCGCTCGGTTCAGAACGGCGATTTCGAAAGCTTCCGTACCGCTCTGCCGCCGCGCGATTATTTCACCGATGAAATCCGCCGCCAGCTGTCGCAGGACTTTGGGGAAGGCGAATTCTTTACCGGTGGTTTCACCGTCCGCGCCACCATCGACGAGGAAATGCAGACAGAGGCCGCGCTGGCGATGCGCAAAGGTCTGGAGAAATATGACCGTTCGCGTGGGATCTGGAAGGGCACAGGGGTAACCCTCACCGAAGAGGAACTCGCCTCCGAAGAGACCTGGCGCGAGGCGCTGGGACAAGCCGATGTGTCCCGCGACATCGACCTGGGTGGGAAATGGCTGCCTGCCGTGGTGCTGACAGTGGCCGACCGGTCGCTGACCGTTGGCGTAGAAGGCGTTGCCGAAACCGGCAGCGTGCCGCGCTCTGACATCAAGTGGATGAAGGGCAATTTCAAGGACAACTTCACCCGTGGAGACGTGGTGCTGGTCCGCGCCGAGATGAAAGACGATGCCTTTAGCCATTGGTCGCTGCGGCAGGTCCCCGAAGTGCAGGGCGGTTTCGTTGCGATGGACGTGAACACGGGCCGCGTTCTGGCGATGCAGGGCGGGTTCTCCTATCAGCATTCGGTGTTCAACCGCGCCACCCAGGCGCAGCGACAGCCTGGGTCCAGCTTCAAGCCCTTCGTCTATGCGGCGGCGCTGGACAGTGGATACAGCCCGGCGACGATCATCGTCGACGCCCCGATCGAGATCAACACGCCGCAGGGTCTGTGGCGGCCCAAGAACTCCAGTAACAAGTTCTACGGTCCGACGCCGCTGCGCACAGGGATCGAGATGAGCCGGAACCTGATGACCATCCGACTGGCGCAAGAGGTTGGCATGCCGGTGGTCGCGGGCTATGCGGAACGCTTTGGCGTCTATGACAATATGGGCACCTATCTGGCCAACTCGCTGGGGGCCGAGGAAACCACGCTCTACAAAATGGTGGCAGCCTATGCGATGTTCGCCAATGGCGGCCAGCGGGTGCAGCCGACCCTTGTGGACCGCATTCAGGATCGCTTTGGCAAGACGATCTACCGCCACGATGACCGCGACTGCGTAGATTGCGCCGTGGCTTCCTTGGAGCCTGGACGGGCACCGCGTATCGTTGCCGACCGCGAACAGGTGATGGATCCGATCACCGCCTATCAGCTGACCTCGATGATGAAGGGGGTTGTCGACCGCGGCACCGCCTCCAGCGTGATCAACCTGCCGGTGCCCACCGCGGGCAAAACCGGCACCACCAACGATTCGCGCGATGTCTGGTTCGTCGGCTTTACCTCCAATATCGTTGCGGGTTGCTACATGGGCTTTGACCAGCCCCGCCCGATGGGGCGTGGCGCCTATGGCGGCACCATGTGCGGGCCGGTGTTCCAGCAGTTCATGACCAAGGCTGTCGAAAAATTCGGCGGCGGTCCCTTCGAAGTGCCCGAAGGCGGCCATTTCATCAAGATCGACCGCTATACCGGCGCGCCTTTGCCGGATGATGCTTCGGGTGCCTATGTGGTGGCGGAATACTTCCGCGACGGGGCTGAGCCGATCTTTGGCATGACCTTCGATGGCGGCTTTGCCATGGGCTCCAGCCTGCCGTTGATCGAAGAGGTCGAACAATCCGGGCGCAAGGTTACCACCTCAAGCGGTGGAACCGCGGTTCTGGGGCCAAAGGCCAGCTTTGGCACCATCAGTTCGGGCGGCCTTTACTGACCGCCCGCCTGTGCCTTTGCGGGCACCGGCTTTGACGGGGGTATTGCGCGCGGGGCGCGATTGTCGGCCGCCTATGCGCACTGCTTGACGATGGACAGGCGCAGACCCTTGTTCTGCCTTGGTCTCTGGGCTATCACGCCAGCCTGAACGTCATGACAGGATACTCCCAAGATGCGCGCTGAAACCCAGAATATCGTGACCGAGATTGAAAAATCGCTGGAGCTTCTCGCCCAGCGGCTCGATTGGGAAACTGCGGAGTTCCGGCTGGAGGAATTCAACGCCCGGGTCGAGGATCCGGGACTGTGGGACGATCCCGAAGCGGCGCAGAAACTGATGCGCGAGCGTCAGATGCTGGTCGATGCGATTGATACCTACAAGGGCATCAAGCAGGATCTGGCCGACAATATGGAGCTGATCGAGCTTGGCGAGATGGAAGAGGACGAGGAGGTCGTCACCGACGCCGAGGACGCTCTGAAGGCGCTGAAGGACAAGGCCGCCGAAAAGGAACTGGAGGCGCTGCTGGACGGCGAGGCGGACGGCAACGATACCTTCCTCGAAATCAATGCGGGCGCGGGTGGCACTGAAAGCTGCGACTGGGCTTCGATGCTTGCGCGCATGTACGTCCGCTGGGCCGAGAAGAAAGGCTACAAGGTCGAGCTTCAATCCGAAAGCGCTGGTGAAGAGGCAGGCATCAAATCCGCCGCCTACAAGATCTCCGGCCCCAATGCCTATGGCTGGTTGAAATCCGAAAGCGGTGTGCACCGTCTGGTGCGGATTTCACCCTATGACTCAGCTGCCAAGCGTCACACTTCCTTCTGTTCGGTCTGGGTCTACCCAGTGGTGGACGACAATATCGACATCGAAGTGAACCCGGCGGATATCCGTATCGATACCTACCGTTCGTCCGGTGCGGGCGGTCAGCACGTTAACACCACCGACTCGGCGGTGCGGATCACCCACCATCCCACCGGGATCGTGGTGACCAGCTCGGAAAAATCCCAGCACCAGAACCGCGATATCGCCATGAAGGCCCTGAAATCGCGCCTGTATCAACTGGAGCTGGACCGTCGCAACGCGGCCATCAACGAAGCCCACGAGAACAAGGGCGACGCGGGCTGGGGCAACCAGATCCGGTCCTACGTGTTGCAGCCCTACCAGATGGTCAAGGATCTGCGCACCGGGCATGAAACCTCTGACACCAAGGGCGTTCTGGATGGCGATCTGGACGGCTTCATGGCGGCGACACTGGCGATGAACGTGTCCGGCAAGAGCCGCGCGGACGCGCAGGCGGAGTAATCCGGCGGCCTAAGGGTGACCCGAGGTTAGCCTCGGGGCAAGTCACGGCTTTCCTTTGTAAAAATCTGCGGCTAGGCTCTGTTTAACAAATGAACGGAGTCACGCCGACTATGACAGATTACAGCTCTGCCAGCGATATTCTGGCCCAATTGCAAGATGGTAGCCTGACTGCCGCCGCGCTGATGGAGCATACCCTGGCGCGGATCGAGGCGGTGAACCCGGATCTGAACGCCATCGTGGGACTGCGCCCGGCAGAAGAGCTGATGGAAGAGGCGCGCCGCGCCGACGCGATGCGCGCCGCCAATGTACCGCTGGGTCCGCTGCACGGGCTGCCGATGGCGATCAAGGATCTTGCCAACGTCAAAGGCATCGCATCGACCCAAGGCTCCCCCCTGATGAAGGATTTTGTCCCGACCGAGGATGAGCTGTTCGTATCGCGCCTGCGCGCGGCGGGGGCGATCCTGATCGGCAAGACCAATACCCCCGAATTCGGCCTTGGCTCCCATACCTTCAACCCGGTCTATGGCGCGACCAACAACCCATTTGATCCCACGCGGACCTGTGGCGGCTCTTCCGGTGGCTCAGCGGTGGCGTTGGCCGCCGGGATGGTGGCGCTGGCGGATGGATCCGACATGATGGGATCCCTGCGGAACCCGGCTGGCTGGAACAATGTCTACGGCTTCCGACCGACCTGGGGCTGGGTGCCGTCAGAACCCAAGGGAGACGTCTTCCTGCACCCTCTGGCGACCCTTGGACCGATGGCGCGCAGCCCCGAGGATATCGGTCTGCTCCTGGACGTGATGAGCGGGCCGGACCCGCGTCAACCGCTGGCCTCGGGTGGGGCTCCGGTGATGCCGCTGCCGGAGATCGAAAAGATGCGGATTGGCTGGCTTGGCGACTGGGGCGGGGCCTTTCCGATGGAGCAGGGAATCCTTGAGCTATGCGAGGCGGCAGCCAAGTCGTTCGAAGACTTGGGGCATACGGTTGAAGCCGTGGCGCCGCCGTTCCCGGCGGAACGCATCTGGGAGGCCTGGATCACCCTGCGCTCCTTTGCCGTTGCAGCGGGGCTGCGGGTGTTCAACGATCGCCGCGAGCATCTGAAGGACACTGCCATCTGGGAGCTGGAGCGCGGCCTTTCGATGACAGCGCAAGAGGTGCAGGAGGCGTCTGACGCGCGCTCTGACTGGCAGCGGGCCGCAGCGCGGCTGTTCCAGGACTACGACGCCCTGATCCTGCCGACGGCGCAATGCTGGCCGTTCCCTGTCGATATCGATTACCCGCGCGAGATCGCAGGCGTTGAGATGGACACCTATCACCGCTGGATGCAGGTGGTGGTGCCGGTCAGCCTGCTGGGGCTGCCCTGCCTTGGCGCGCCTGCGGGGTTCAGCGAGGCGGGCCTGCCGATGGGCATTCAGATCTTTGGCGCACAGGGGCAGGATCAGAATATCCTGGCACTGGGCCAGCAGTATCACGCGGCCACGCAATGGCCGCAAAACGCCCCTCCACAGGGTTAAGGAGGACCCGGGGGAGGGGAAACGTTTCGGGGAGGAAGCGTTTCGATGACAGAAAAGGCATTTGGTGTACCGGAAATGCAGCCGATGACCGCAGGGATCCTGCGCGAGGCGCTGCGACGCGGCTGGGCGGATTTCCTGGCAAAACCCGGATACGGGTTGTTCTTTGCCGGGTTTTACGTCTTGGCGGGCTGGGCGATGGCCTGGGTTACCGCGCAGACCGGCACCACCTTCTGGCTGGTGCTGGCGGCCATCGGGTTTCCGCTGATCGGTCCCTTTGCGGCGGTGGGGCTTTATGAGGTCTCACACCGGCGCGAACAGGGGCAGGCGATGGACGCCCGGGCCATTCTGGGGGTGGTTCTGCAGCAAAGCCGCCGCCAGCTGCCGTCGATCTGCGCCATCATCATTGTGGTGTTTCTGTTCTGGTTTTTCCTTGGCCACATGATCTTTGCCCTGTTTCTGGGGCTGTCCACTATGACCAATATCTCCACCTCTCTGGATGTCTTCCTGTCGGTCGAGGGGCTTACGATGCTGGCAGTCGGAACGGTTGTTGGCGCGTTGTTCGCGTTGCTGCTCTATATGATCACGGTGATCTCTCTGCCGCTGCTGCTGGACAGAGAGGTGGATTTTGTCACAGCTATGATCACCAGCTTTACCTATGTGCAGCAGAATTTTGCGCTGATGATGCTCTGGGCGGTGCTGATTGCGGTGCTGACCT
The DNA here is from genome assembly GCF_001678945.1 of Phaeobacter gallaeciensis. Lineage (NCBI taxonomy): Bacteria > Pseudomonadati > Pseudomonadota > Alphaproteobacteria > Rhodobacterales > Roseobacteraceae > Phaeobacter > Phaeobacter gallaeciensis. Next base: position 566,684 of record NZ_CP015124.1, on the reverse strand, counting down.
TTGCGGCCATGCTGCCCGCCTTTGCCGGTCTGCTGGTGGTGCTGCCGTTGCTTGGCCACGCCACTTGGCACATCTACCGGCTCGCCACATCACCGACCTAGGGCGGCAGGGCGTCCCTGGTCAGGAGAACGGTTCGTTGATGCGCAGCAGGCGACGGTGGTAGGGCAGCAGGTCCTCTTCGCTCACAAAGCCCGCATTGCGGGCCACGGCCAGCGCAGGCCCCATGTCGCGGCCGAGGTATTCATAGACCATCCGGGTGACCCGCTCATCGCCGCTTTCGCGCACGGTGCGGGCCACGTAGCCAACCCAGAAATTGTTTTCAAGCGAGGCCACACGCGCCAGATAGTTGAAGGAAAAGGTCATTGCACGGCGCCGTGAAATCAGAAAGGCGACGCCGTCCTCGTGGCAGCTGAGCACGCCGCGGAACTCACGCGATGCCGGGTCTTCGGGCAGGCCCTGAAACCGCATCGCATCCTTGGCCTCAAAACCCTTGATATAGGCGACGCCGCCTCCGTCGCGGCTCACGCGCACCAGACCAACGACAAAACTGTCCCCGTTGATGAAGCTGCGCCGGGTAAAACGGTAATAGCCAGAGGGGAAGATTTGCTCGCTCAGCTGCTCGATCCCATGGCCCAGAAAATCATTGAGAAAGGCGCCGTGCAGGATCTTGTCCTGTTTGCCAACTGTGTCGACCGGCTCCAGCAGGATACGCGCATCCACATCAAAGAAGCAGCAGATCCGGTCCAGAACGTCCGGCCGCGGAAAGCTTTCGCCGGACATGTAGCGATTGAACTGCGTCCGGTTGATGCCAAGGCGCCGCGACAGTTCCGAGATTGACGGATATTGCTGTGCCAGATGACGCAGGTTGGCGCCAAACATGTCGCGCAATTCTGCGGGAGAACGCGATTGCCGGGCGCGGTTGTCATCTCTTGCTGTTGCTATGGCAGCCATTGTGGCCTCAATCCCCGACCGTTGATCGCGACAAATATTTCCATTTTGCGATGGGTTGTCGCTTTATCGCGTCAATGTTGTCTCTAAATCACGTCGGGATACTATCCTCGCTGACACAAATTGCAATAGTCCGACGCAGTATTTGCCATGTTGGCGCCTCTCCAATTGGCCCAGAATTGAGCGATAAACGAACGAGGCTTGCAACATGATCGGATATGTACTTTGGAGTGATGTCGCCGTCGGAAAAGCAATTATTTGGTGTGAGGATCAGGGGGATCTTGCCTATTATTCACGGCACAGAGATGCCTCACAGACGGCGGTGTGCAAGGGAGATTGGGTACAGTTTGACCTGACCGAAAAAGGCAATATGCGGTTGGCAGCCAATGCGGTCATTCTGGATGACGTCGGGTATCCTGACCTGTCCGAGATGCTGGTCGAGGCAGCACCGCTGCCAAAAGCGGCTTCAACAGCGGTGACGGGTGATCATCAGGTTCGCGCAACAGGTGCAGGGCGGAGTTTTGAAGCGTCTGGCGGTGTCGAGGTGGTAACGGAAGGCAATGTGATACCCTTTCCGGCTTTCTCAAAATGGCACACGGCCGCGCGGTACGGGTAACCCCCGTACTGTCGGAACAGTCTGACGCAGCGCTTTGTTACAGGCGGACTTGGCGCTGCAGGCCCTGTGATTTTCTACTGACCCGGACGTCGCAAAAAGGCCGCCCAGATTGGGCGGCCTTTTGCATCTTCGGTGCAAGACATGTGGTCGGAAGGGGCAGGTGGTCCTCCCGGTGCGGCAATCAGGTGCCGCGCAGCAGGGCAGCAACGCCGGTGCGGGCGATTTCGATCAGACCCAGCGGGCGCATCAGATCGGCAAAGGCGTCGATCTTGTCTGGGGCGCCGGTGATTTCGAAGATGAAGCTTTCCAGGGTGCTGTCCACGACATTGGCGCGGAAGATATCGGCCAGGCGCAGGGCCTCGACCCGCTTGTCGCCATCGCTCACGACCTTGAGGATTGCCAGTTCCCGCTCGACCGCAGGGCCTTCGACGGTCAGATCGTGCACCTCGTGAACCGGCACGATACGGCCCAGCTGCGCCTTGATCTGCTCGATCACCTGCGGGGTGCCGGTGGTGACCACGGTGATGCGGCTGAGGTGTCCGGTGTGATCGACTTCGGCGACGGTCAGGCTTTCGATATTGTAGCCGCGGCCGGAGAACAGGCCGATGACACGGGCCAAAACGCCGGGTTCGTTTTCAACCAGCAATGCCAGCGTGTGACGTTCCTGTACGTCGGAAAACGTGGGCCGCAGGTTATACGCCGAATGTTTGCTGGCGCCTTTTTTGATGTGTAGGGCAGACATGGAATTGTCCTTTTTCATTCCTATCGGGCCGTGTTGGCGATTGCCGGGCCCATCAATTCGGTGAAGGGGGAGCGGCGTGGATCAGACCAGCACCGCACCTCCGGCCTGAATGGCGCCCTGGGTTTCGGCTTCGCCCAGCAGCATTTCGTTATGGGGCTTGCCCGAGGGGATCATCGGGAAGCAATTCTCATGCTTTTCAACCAGGCAATCAAAAACAACCGGACCGTCGTAGTTGATCATCTCCATGATCGCATCGTCCAGATCCTTGGGGTCCTTGCAGATGATGCCTTTGGCGCCAAAGGCCTCGGCGAGCTTCACGAAATCGGGCAGTGCTTCGGACCAGGAGTGGCTGTAGCGCTCACCGTGCAGCAGTTCCTGCCACTGGCGCACCATGCCAAGGCGTTCGTTGTTGAGGATGAACTGTTTTACCGGCAGGCGGTATTGCGCGGCGGTGCCGAGCTCCTGCATGTTCATCAGCCAGGACGCTTCGCCGGCGACGTTGATCACCAGTGCGTCCGGGTGCGCCATCTGCACGCCGATGGAGGCTGGGAAACCATAGCCCATGGTGCCAAGTCCGCCTGAGGTCATCCAGCGGTTGGGATCCTCAAAGCCAAGGAACTGCGCCGCCCACATCTGGTGCTGCCCAACCTCGGTGGTGACGTAACGGTCGTGACCCTTGGTCAGCTCCTCAAGGCGTTGCAGCGCGTATTGCGGTTTGATGGTGCCTTCGGACGGGGTGTAGGACAGGCAATTGACCGCGCGCCATTCGGAGATCTTGGCCTGCCATTTGGCCAGCGCTTCCTTGTTGGTCTTGCGACCGCGGGATTTCCAGACCTTCAGCAGATCTTCCAGCACGTGGCCCACATCACCCACGATCGGGATATCGACGCGGATCACCTTGTTGATCGAGGAAGGATCAATGTCGATATGCGCTTTGGTCGATTTGGGGCTGAAGGCATCGATGCGGCCGGTGATCCGGTCATCGAACCGCGCGCCGATATTGATCATCAGATCGCAGTCATGCATCGCCATGTTGGCCTCATAAAGACCGTGCATGCCCAGCATGCCGAGCCAGTTCGGGCCAGACGCAGGATAGGCGCCAAGGCCCATCAGGGTCGAGGTCACGGGAATGCCAGTGGCATCCACCAGTTCGCGCAGCAGCTGGCTGGCGCCGGGGCCGGAGTTGATCACGCCGCCGCCGGTATAGAACACCGGGCGTTTGGCGGTCTCGATGGCGGCCACCAGTTCGGTGATCTCTTCCATATCGCCCTTGACCGGCGGCTGGTAATGCGAGGCCGAGGGGCGCGGTGTCGTGTAGGTTCCGGTGGCGAATTGCACGTCTTTCGGAATGTCGATCAGAACGGGACCGGGGCGGCCCGAGGTGGCGACATGGAACGCCTCGTGCAGGGTGCCGGACAACTTATCGGTGTCCTTCACCAGCCAGTTGTGCTTGGTGCAGGGGCGGGTGATGCCAACGGTGTCCGCCTCCTGGAAGGCGTCCGAGCCGATCATGAAGGTCGGCACCTGACCGGTCAGCACCACCAGCGGAATGGAATCGAGCAGCGCATCGGTGAGGCCGGTCACCGCATTGGTTGCACCGGGCCCCGAGGTGACAAGAACGACGCCCGGCTTTCCGGTCGAACGCGCATATCCTTCGGCGGCGTGAACCGCGCCTTGCTCGTGGCGGACCAGAATGTGGCGGATATCGTTCTGCAGGAAGATTTCATCATAGATCGGAAGCACGGCGCCACCGGGGTATCCGAATACCGTGTCCACGCCCTGATCCTTCAGGGCCTGAACAACCATTTTTGCGCCGGTCATTTCACGTGTCATCTGCTTTTGCTCCAGTTGGCGGCAACGTCCATTCCGCATAAAAAAAGCCCCCGATTTTCTAGGTCGGAGGCGCATGGGTCAGATTATGGTCAACCGTTACCGGCCCATGCGCTTGGTTCCTACAATGACGACTAGGGAGGTCATTTACCCCAGGCTCCTCTTTTGCGTTGAAGCGCAGACTATGACCGGCCGGCAGGGGCGTCAACAGGCAAACCCATCAAAAATGCCCGTCTTTCGACATTTTCTTGCGCTCAAGGGGCGCGTTGCGACATTTCTCAAAAGGGGACTCCCGGAAATGTGACCGAAACCCGAGCCGCAGGGACTCAGCCGCAGGTGTCGCATACCCCGGGAATGGGGTGGGGTGCAGGGGCTACAGCCCGACGCCAGTGCCCTGTAGAACGCCGTGTTGCAGCGCATAGCGGGTGAGGCCTGCGGTCGAGGAAATGCCCAGCTTACGCTTGATGTTCTTGCGGTGGGTTTCCACGGTGCGCACCGAGATATCGAGCGCAAGGGCAACTTCCTTGTTGGATTTGCCCTGAGCCAGTTCCAAGAGGATGGTCTGTTCGCGCCCGGTCAGCGCCTCGCGCAGGCCGCTGTCCTTGGGCTTCAGCGACCCTTCGGCGCCGGTGCAGAGGTAGCGTTCACCGCGCATCACCGCGTCGATAGCGTCCTTAATCTCTTCGGTGGGCACGTCCTTCAGCACATATCCCATGGCGCCATGGCTGAGCGCGGTAGAGATATATTCCGGGCTGTCGTGCATCGACAGGATCAGGATACGAGTGCTGGGGCTGCGCTCCAATATGATTTCAGTGGCGCCGAGGCCACCCAACCGGGGCATGTTGAGATCCATGAGGATCACATCGGGCGCCAGCTCGGCGACGCGGCTCACCGCTTCTTCGCCGTCGGTCAATGATCCGACCACCGCGATGTCATCGTAGCTTTCGAGAATCGACTGGATGCCCTCGGCGACCATCGGGTGGTCGTCCACGATCAGGACACGCACAGGCTCGCAATTTCCGTCTTTCAGCAGAGTGCCATCCCCCAACTGCCTATATGCTTCGGACCCGGCAGAGATACGGATCCTGCATCTGCCACTACGACACGCGTTTCGGAGCGGCTTCGTTCCCCGGAGGCAGCAGATGGCTCAAAGGGAGTGTTGCTTCGATCACCGTGCCGCTCTGGGTGCCCCGTGATGACAGAATCCGCAAGGTGCCGTCAAGCTGATCGATCCGCTCTTGCATGTTGCGCAGGCCGATGCCCGGCTCGCCTTCGGGCTTTTTCTGGGGCAGGCCACGGCCATTGTCGCTGATGCGCATGGTGGCGCCGCGGGCGTGGCCACGCAGGTCTATACTAACATGGCTTGCATCCGCGTGCCGTTCGATATTGGTCAGCGCCTCCTGCGCAATGCGGTACATGGCGATCTTGGCGTCCTGATCCAGCCGGTTGCGGAACACCACAGTGGTAAAATCCGTTTCGATTCCAGTGCGGGCCGCAAAATCATCGGTCAGCGCCTTCAGCGCAGGGCCAAGGCCCAGATCATCCAGCACTCCCGGGCGCAGATCCCGGCTGATGCGGCGCACTTCGGAGATGGCGATGCCAAGGTGTTCGATGCCCTTGTCGAGCGGATCCGAAGCGCCATCGTGATCGCCCCGCATCAGGCGCCGCCGGGTGTTGTCCAGCGCATAGCGTACCCCGACCAGAAGCTGGCTGATCCCGTCGTGCAGCTCGCGGGCCACGCGTCCACGCTCTTCTTCCTGCGCGTCGAAAACCCGCTGTGTCAGTTCCTTCAGCTTGGCATCGGCAAGGCGACGCTCGCGGATGTTCAGAACCATGCCTGATGCAAAGACAAGGACCAGTGCAACAAGGGTAATTCCGCCGATATAGATAAACGTCCGGCGCACCCGGGCTTCCACCTCGGCGCGGCTGGCGGCGACCGAGGCCAGTACATCGTCGATGAAGACGCCGGTCCCGACCGCCCATTGCCAGTCCTGCAGGCCAAGGACGTAAGTTACCATCTGCGCTTCTTCGCCAGTTGATGGTTTTTCCCACATGAAACTGTGCCAGCCTGCGCCTTGGCGCGCCTGCTCGATGAAGGTATCCACGACTGGCGTGCCCTGGCTGTCGGTAAGCCCGCGCCAGTTCTGATTGATGAACTCGGTCTGTCGGGGGCTGACCAGATTGTTCCCGTCATAATCATAGACGAAAAAGAACCCGTCCTGGCCGTAGATCATCGCGCTAAGGATTTGCGTCACCCGTTCCTTTGCATCCGCATCATCCGGCGCAGCCAGACCATAGATATGGGAAAAGGCATTGCGGGCCTGGGTGACATAGTTGCGCAATTCGGCCTTTTTGGCTTCGATCAGCTGCCGCTCTAGGGCTTTGATTTCCCGCTCGGCGAGGGCGCGGGACTGATTGGCCACCAAGAGCGCAATCGCAGCCACTGCCACCACAAGAGGCAGCGTCGCCAGCAGCGAAAGTTTCTGCGCATAATTCGGTCGGAACAGGCTGGAAAACAGGCTGGAGAACGGGGGCATAGGGCTGTCCGGCGGCTGTGAGAGAGGGAAGGCGAATCGTTACGCAATCGAAATCCGAAAGCAAAGGGGGCTTTGAGGCAGATTTTGCCGTCACCTGCGTAACAAAAGAAGCCTGCGCTCAAAATTAGTGCAACAATCGGACTGAAACTTACCAAAAAAGCGCCGATCTACGCAGTACTAGGTATTCACAAGTTTGGCCCCGTGGCTAGGCTGACGCCACTCGAACCGATCCGCCCAAGGCTATGCTGCGGGCAATCCATATATCTGGGAGGAAAACATCATGGATCGTCGTTCCTTTTTGAAAACATCCGCTCTGGGCGGTACCGCCGCTGCTGCGTCCACTCTGGCAGCTCCGGCTTATGCTCAGGGTAAGCGCACCCTGACCATGGTTACCACCTGGGGGCGTGGTCTGGCTGGCGTGTTTGACGCCGCGCAGCGCGTTGCAGACAACGTCACCGCCATGTCCGATGGCAACCTGACTGTCGACATCAAAGCCGCCGGCGAACTGGTTGGCGCGTTTGAAGTGTTTGATGCCGTTTCCTCGGGTCAGGCTGACATGTACCACGGCGCCGACTACTACTTCGTTGGTCAGCACCCGGGCTATGCCTTCTTTACCGCCGTGCCCTTCGGCATGACCGCGCAGGAACTGTCCAACTGGTACTACTTCGACGGCGGCATGGAGCTGCACGACGAGCTGGGTCAGATCTTTGGTCTGAAATCCTTCCTGGGCGGCAACACCGGCGCGCAGGCTGGCGGCTGGTTCTCCAAAGAGATCAACAGCCCCGAAGACTTCAACGGTCTGAAGTTCCGTATGCCGGGTCTGGGCGGCAAGGCACTGGGTAAACTGGGCGCTTCCGTTCAGAACATCCCGGGTTCCGAAGTGTACCAGGCTCTGTCCTCTGGCGCCATCGACGGCACCGAGTGGATCGGCCCCTGGGCGGACGAAAAAGCCGGCTTCCAGGAAATCACCAAGACCTACTACACCGCTGGCTTCCACGAGCCGGGTGCGGGTCTGTCGGTTGCAACCAACCGCGACGTATTCGAGAGCCTGAGCCCCGCGCATCAGAAGATCATCGAAATCGCATCGGCTGAATGCCACCAGTGGAACCTGGCACAGTTCCTGGCCAACAACGGTGCCGCACTGCAGCGTCTGCAGGCCGGTGGCGTGAAACTGATGGAATTCCCGGACTCCGTCTGGGATGCCTTCGGTAAGGCTTCCATGGAAGTGCATGCGGAAAACATGGGCGACGATCTCTACAAGAAGATCCACGACAGCGCCATGGCTTCGATGAAGTCCTCCTCCGCCTGGATCAAGACTTCCTCGGGCACCTACGTGTCGCAGCGCGACCGCGTTCTGGGCTAAGCGGCGTACTTACGCTTTCATCGGATCCTCCGCCATTGTGCGGGGGATCCCTTTTCCATTGCAGCAGGTCGAACCGGGCAAGCCAGCTCCTTGTGGAGCACCGCCAGCTCATCTAAAGACCCGCCGCAATCAATGATCCCGGGGGAACAATGCAGGACGACAGTGGCATTTCCTTTTTCGGCGCCCTGTGGGGTGGTCTTGTCTGGCTGGTCCAGAACATCGCTGGCGCCTTTTACAATCTTGGCTACGCGCTCTCCCATACCAGCGAATGGCTGGCATGGACCGGAGGGCTGGAGTCCGTAGAGGACAAACAGTCGCTTATGCGCTTTGTCTACTTCGGTGGCTCGGTCGAGTTCTTCTTTGTAGTGTTTACCGCGTTTCTGGTTCTGACAGCGGTGGGGATTTACCAGCGCCAAGTCATGTGGGGCGTGGTGCGCGGGCTGGAAGGCTTTGCCAATACCATCGGCCGCCTGTTCGCCTGGGCCGGTCTGATCATGGTTATCCAGCAGATCATCATCGTTTTCATGCAGCGGGTCTTTGCCCGGCCGGACATGAGTTTCGGTCTGGGGATCGAACTGCAGATGGACATCTCGTGGTTTGCCGAAGAGCTGAAGCTCTATAACGCTCTGGTGGTCTGTATGTGCGTTGCCTACACATTCGTGCAGGGCGGCCATGTGCGGGTTGACCTGATCTACTCTGGCATCAGCTTCCGCGCCAAGCGGGTGATCGACATGATCGGCTCGCTGATCTTCATGATGCCTGCGGCCGTTCTGACCTGGATGTATGGCTGGTTCTTCCTGTGGCGCCACCTGATCGTGCCGAAGCCTTCGGCCTCTGATGGGCTTGACCGGCTGGTGATGAAAGCACGTGCGCTGCGCTGGAACGTGGAAACCATCGGATTCAGCCCGAACGGCTTCAACGGGTACTTCCTGTTCAAGATCCTGCTGGTCTCGTTTGCAGGCATCGTTTTCCTGCACGCCATTGCCTTCTTCTACCGCTCGTTCCTCGAGTTCGTCGAAGGTCAGGGTAGTGAAAACAAATACCTCGACAAGGATACCCTTGGAGAGGGCGAAGAAGCCTATGAAGGCGCGCATTAAACTAAGGGACAGCTGACATGCTATTCGGTCTTGATGGCGTCGAAATCGGCCTGATCATCGTATTCTTCTGCCTTTTCGGAGGCATTCTTTCCGGCTTCCCGGTGGCCTTTGCCATCGGCGGCGCCGGCATCATCTCCTTCGGGATTATCGCGGCGCTCGACAGTGCCGGGCTTCTGGTTCACCAGGCCATCGACACCTCGTCGCAGGTCTACCGGGATCTGGTGAATTCGGGCGTCAAACCCGATGTCATATCCATCTTCCGATATCCGGATCTTCCACGCGTTGCCGAGCATGTGTTCCCGCAGGGCTGGGAAAGCGCGATGGATCGCAACGTCTCCTTCATCGTGAACCGCATGAACGAGCGGGTTCTGGCAGGGGCGTCGATTGAAACGCTGCTGGCGGTTCTGATGTTCGTTCTGATGGGGATCACCCTGGAGCGGTCGAAGATCGCCAACGATCTGCTGACCACCATGGCGCGCGTCTTTGGCCCGCTGCCCGGCGGTCTGGCCGTGTCCATCGTGGTTGTGGGGGCCTTCCTGGCCGCTTCGACCGGCATCGTGGGCGCAACCGTGGTGACCATGGGGCTTCTGGCGCTGCCCACCATGCTGCGCAACAACTACTCGCCGGAGCTGGCGACGGGTGTGATTGCAGCTTCGGGCACGCTGGGGCAGATCATCCCGCCCTCTATCGTGATCGTTCTTCTGGGCACGCTGGCAGGGGATCTTTACTCCACTGCGCAGGAAAACCGTGCGCAGGAAGCGGGCTGTACCGATGCGCTGACCTTCCTGGGTGAGCCTGCGGTCGTTTCGGTCGGGACCCTGTTCCAGGCGGCGCTGCTGCCGGGCATCATGCTGGCGCTTCTTTATGCGCTTTATGCCTTTGGCTATGCGCTGATGAACCCGGAAAAGGCACCTGCGGTTGAGCTCGGCGGCGCCAGTGACGAACCGGTGACCCGCACCGAGGCACTGACCTGGTTCCTGGGCGCGCCTGCTGCGATCATCGTCGGCACCGTGCTGCTTGGCTCGTTCGGCGTTGTTGGCTCGCAGAACATCAATGTGTCCAGCTTCTCCGACGCTGGTCAGACCGCGTCGCTGCGCACCTCGGTCGGGGCGGAATGTCAGGCCTCGATGATCGAACTGCATGGTCAGGAAGCCTGGGATGCAGCGGTGGAAGAGCAGAAGGCGATTGATGCCGCTGGCGGTGTCGCCTCGGCTGAGCGTCTGAGCGAGGAAGAGATCGCTGCGGCAGAGGTTGAGAAGATTGCCAACGCGGCGCCGATCGGCACCGGTATCGCGGTGATCATCGTTCTGCTGGGCCTGGTTCTGGCCGTTGGCCGCGGTGTCGCGCCGTCGCGCGATACCAAGCCGCTGATCGTAGGGGCCATCGGTCTTCTGCTGCTGGCACTGGTCGACATTCTGCTGATCGCGCCGACCACGTCCCCCGGGGCGACGGTGCTGCTGATGCTGATCCCGCTGGCGATCGCGCTTTACGGCTGTAAAGAGGCGGCGATCCGCTGTGCGCGCAACGATCTGATCCGGGTGGTCTTCCCGCCGCTGGTTCTGATCGTGGCCGTGCTCGGCTCGATCCTTGGCGGTATCACCAACCCGACGCCCGCTGCGGCGCTGGGGGCAGGCGGTGCCATCATGCTGGCGGCGTATCGCCGTTTGCAGGACGAGGGACGCTCGGGCAAGGTGATCATCTGGTCCACCTTCGCGGTGATCCTGTGCATCCTGATCGGGGTGAACTTCGATCTGCGGATCAATCAGGACAATGTGTCGTTCGAAAGCTGGGTGGCCTTCTTCTTCGCTTATGCGGCCTACCTTTATGCGCTGTTCGGCCTGCTGTTTGGCTGCTGGGTGCTGTTCAAGGGCGGGGTTCTGACGCCGATCGTGCGTGAGACGGCGAAGGTGACCTCGATGGTCTTCACCATCCTGATCGGCTCGCAGCTTCTGAACCTGGTGGTGATCTCCTTTGGCGGTGAGCACTACATCCAGCAGTTCCTGAAGAGCTTTGACAACGAGATGACGGTCTTCCTGATCGTGATGCTGGTGCTGTTCTTCCTGGGCTTCGTGCTCGACTTCCTTGAGATCATCTACATCGTGATCCCAATTGTCGGGCCGGTGATCTACGGCGGTTCCTTCGATCCGAAATGGGTGACCATCATGGTTGCGGTGAACCTGCAGACCTCGTTCCTGACACCGCCCTTCGGCTTTGCGCTGTTCTACCTGCGCGGGGTTGCACCGAAGGAGGTGACAACGGGTCATATCTATCGCGGGGTGCTTCCCTTCGTGCTGATCCAGGTGGTGGGTCTTGCGATCCTGTGGCTGTTCCCGTCGATCGTGACAATCGTACCGGCGCTGATGCCGGGCTGATCCGGTTCAGGATATCACAAAGACTTAAGGGGCCCCTCGTGGGCCCCTTTTTCATGGCGGCGGTGCAGATGGTGGTGACAGGAGCGCACAGGCAGACAGGCCGGACCCGGCGAGATCCGCCAGATAGCGTCAAGGTTGGGCTATGGAGTCGCACGTGCAGCCCCAAGAGACGCCTTCAGCCGTTGGCTGCGTGGTTGGGGGCTAGGGCCCCGACTGCTGGAGAGTTACCGCCCGCGGTGGACCGGCTGCTGGGGAAGCTGAATATTGGCGACCTGTTCGGAAATCGTATCGGTCGCAGGGCTGTCCGCAGTATCTTGAACCTCGGACATCGCTGTCCACTTACCCCCTTGATAGACCTCAAGGCCCGAGAACTTGACCTTATAACCCATCTTGGGGCTGCCTTTGACCCAGTAGCCGAGGTAGACATAGGGCAGCCCTGCATCGCGCGCGATGTCGATGTGATCGAGGATCATATAGGTGCCCAGCGAATTCTGCTGCAGGTTCGGGTTGTAGAAGGAATAGACCATGCTCAACCCGTCTTCGAGCACATCGGTCAGCGACACCGCAGTCAGTGCGTTGTCTTCGGGATTCGTGTATTCCACCACCCGACTGCGCACCGGAGTTTCCTCGATCATTGCGGCATATTCGAACACGTCCATATCGGCCATGCCGCCATCCGCGTGGCGGCTGTCCAGATAGTCGCGGAACAGCTGGTACTGGTCCTCCGTTGCCCAAGGTGATGTTGCCCGGCGGACCAGGTGCGCGTTGCGCTTGCTGGTGCGTTTCTGGCTGCGGCTGGGCGTGAACTCTGCCACGTTGATGCGCGCCGACAGGCAGGCCGAACATTCCGAACAGGACGGACGATACAGCACGTTCTGAGAGCGCCGGAACCCCTGTTGCGAGAGGCTATTGTTCAGCTGCTCGACACCATCGCCCTGCAACGCCGTGAACAGCTTCCGCTCCATCCGCCCCTCTAGATAGGGGCATGGTTGGGGCGCAGTCACATAGAACTGCGGTGCGATCGGAAGAGTATGGCGCATAGGGTCGGGCTTGAGTCCAAGGCTTGTCAAAAAAACACAATAAGGCTGGAGTTCACGATAGCAACGACCAACCCGCCCGCCAAGGCCGGTCTGCACAAATGGTTTAACAGTGATTGCCAAGCGGGATGTTTGCCCCGAGTTGACCGCTATCGCTGGATGCTGCGCCGGTTCAGCATCACGGTGCCGAGAATGGCATCGCCCAGCCCCTGACCGCGTGCCGATGTCAGCATCATGATCACCGAGACCACCTGCAAAAGCGGCACGGCCAGAGCAACCGTATAAGCACCCGTATGCAGCGCGGCCATCTGCAGATCCATCCGCTGGCCGGAAAGGTCACGCAGCTCGATGCCTGCAAAGCGCATCCCCAGCGTGGCAGAGCCGTTGGCGATGGTAATGGTCCGGTAGGCAAAGCCGATCGTCAGATAGAGCAGCGGCCAGATGAAGAGACCGACAAAGGCAGTCATCACCACTGTCGCCATACACAGGCCGAATATGATCAGGCTGTCGACGACCCAGGCCAGCAGCCGTTTGGGGGCAACCGATGCGTAGAATTCAGCTTGGTAATCCGGGTCGGGCAGGGCGGTCATCTCAGGTGTCCTGTTTTGCGGGCGTGTGGGGGCAGGCAGGCAAGCTAGCGCCTCCCACCCGTATCTATGGGCGGGAGGCGCTGATGTCAGCAGGATCAGTGGCGTTTGTCGCCGATATCCTCGTCGCTGATGTCTTGCGCTTCGGCAGGGGCGGCGGCGCGCTGCTCCATGAATTCGTCGAACTCAGCCTTGTCCTTGGCTTCGCGCAGGCGCTGCAGGAAGGCGTTGAAATCGTCCTGTTCCTGCTCCAGGCGGCGCAGCGTATCGGCCTTGTAGGCGTCAAAGGCGCTGTTGCCGCTCGAGGTCATGGCGGACATGCCATGGCGGGTCCAGGATTTGCGGTGGCGGCAGGATTTGTTGAACATACGTTTGCTCCAGATCATGTAAAACAGCAGGGCGAGGCCGATTGGCCAGAAGAACACAAAGCCAAGCACCATGGCAGCAATCCAGGCGCCTTTGCCCTTGCTGTCCAGCCAGGCCTCGCTGCGGGAAAACCAGCCCTGGTCATGCGGGGCGGCTGCGGTGGGGGTGATACTCGTCATTGGAACCTCCGGTATTGGGTTGATGTAAATCGCCTTCACATCCTCAATATCGTACGCTCGCCTGCGCCCTGCAAGTCCGCAAGTAAATGTTTTTTACATTTACTTTGTAGGGTGCTGTTTTGGAGGGATAAAATTATAAATATTAGCGCGAGTATGGGCTAGTGGTCGACGGCGTGGCGGATGTCGCCTGTATCCAGCACTGGGGACGCATCGATGTCGTCGGCATCCAGCATCGCCGCCACGCGTTCAAGGCCCGCCACCAGCATCGCCTGCTCCCAGTCTTCCATCGCGTTGAACTTGCGTACAAAGCGTTGCTGCAGCGGGTCGGGTGCCTCAGTCAGGACCTGACGACCGGCATCGGTCAGCAGGATATTGGTCTGCCGCCGGTCCTGGCTCGACTTTTCACGCAGCACCAGACCGTCACGCACCAGCTTGTCGACAAACGAGGTGATGGTCCCCTGGGACACCCGCATCCGCAGCGAAATCGCCTTGGCGGTGCTGTAACCCTGTTCTCCGATGATCTGAAGAACCCGGAACTGGGCCGGTGTCACCCCGGTGGTTTGCCGAATTTCGCGTCCGAACAATTCGGTGGCCCGGACGATGCGCCGAAGCGCGATCAAGCTGCTGTCGATGCGATCCATGAAGACTCCGTTGTTTTGATCATCAAACTATATAGGAAGATATGACGCTATTCAAAGCAGAATACACTTCGAAATATAAAGGATGCAGGGGGCTAAATACGACGATATCCGCGACATAATGCCTAAAAGCGACGTTTGTGTCGCAAATTTTGCTTTGCCTATTGAAGTTTTCGTGAGGCGCTGCTATTTCGATTGCCGAAGCGAAAGGAGCGAACACATGCAATACCACGCTGACCCGAGGCGGATCCCGCTGCCCACACTGCGTAAACCGACAGCGTCGGATGGCGCGGATATCTGGGAGCTGGTCCGCAGCTGCAGGCCGCTTGACGAGAATTCGATGTACTGCAACTTGCTGCAGTGCGATCATTTTGCCGACACATGCGTACTGGCCGAGCTGTCGGGCGAGGCCGTGGGGTGGATCTCTGCCTACGTCATGCCCAACGACCCCGAAACGCTGTTTGTATGGCAGGTTGCCGTGTCCGAAAAGGCGCGCGGCCGCGGTCTGGGCGCGCTGATGCTGCAATCGATCATGCAGCGTGAGGCCTGCGAAGGCGTCACCCGCTTGCAAACTACGATTACCGCCGACAATGACGCCTCCTGGGCGTTGTTCCGCAAGTTCGCCAAGCTTCAGGACAGCGGTCTGGATATTCAGCCCTACTACACGCAGGCGCTGCACTTCCAGGATCGTCATAAAACGGAAAACCTGGTGACCATCCCTCTGGACGAGCGCGCTCAGCTGGCTGCTTGAGCCGCGCAGACGTCGGTTTTCACTTCAAACTTTCTCCCACCCAAAAGAGGTCGTATGTCTACGAACACCTCCA
Organism: Phaeobacter gallaeciensis; assembly: GCF_001678945.1. Classification (NCBI taxonomy): domain Bacteria; kingdom Pseudomonadati; phylum Pseudomonadota; class Alphaproteobacteria; order Rhodobacterales; family Roseobacteraceae; genus Phaeobacter; species Phaeobacter gallaeciensis. The sequence continues at coordinate 551,548 of NZ_CP015124.1, read as the reverse complement.
CCACAACTGTATTCAAACGTCGGGAATCCGAGGCGCGCAGCTATTGCCGTGGCTTCGATACCGTCTTTACCTCCGCGCAGGGCTCTGAAATGACTGCCCGCGACGGTCAAACTTATATCGATTTTCTGGCCGGCTGCTCGTCGCTCAACTACGGGCACAACGACCCGGACATGAAAGAGGCGCTGATCGCGCATCTGCAGGCCGATGGCATCGCCCATGGTCTGGACATGCACACCAATACCAAGGCCGATTTCCTCGAGACCTTTGAGAACGTCATCCTGCGTCCACGTAACATGGACCACAAGGTGATGTTCACCGGCCCCACCGGTGCCAACGCGGTCGAAGCGGCGATGAAAATTGCCCGCAAGGTGACCGGACGCAGCAATATCGTGGCCTTCACCAATGGGTTCCACGGTGTGACGCAGGGTGCGCTGGCCGCCACCGGCAACGGCTATCACCGCGGCGGCGCCGGGCTGCCCCTCAATAACGTGACCCGTCTGCCGTTTGACGGCTACATGGGGCAGGGCACCGACACTGCCGATTACCTGGAGGCGATGCTGAACGATCCGTCTTCGGGTCTGGACGCACCTGCCGCAATCCTGCTGGAAACCGTGCAGGGCGAAGGCGGCCTGAACGCTGCGCGCCCTGAATGGGTGCAGCGCGTTGCACGTCTTGCCAAGGAAGCAGGCGCTCTGCTGATCATCGACGACATTCAGGCCGGTTGCGGCCGCACCGGAACTTTCTTCTCTTTCGAGGAGTTCGGCATCGACCCCGACATCGTCACCATGGCGAAATCGGTTTCGGGCTTTGGCCTGCCGATGGCGCTGGTTCTGGTGAAGCCCGAGCATGATGTGATGGGCCCGGCCGAACACAACGGCACCTTCCGCGGCAACACCCATGCCTTTATCACGGCCCGCGTCGCGATCGAGAAATTCTGGTCGGATAACGCCTTTCAGGATGACATCGCCCGCCGGGCGAAGATCGTCGAAAAGGCCCTGCAGGAAATCGCCGACATGGTGCCCGGCTCGCGGCTCAAGGGTCGCAGCATGATGCGCGGTGTCGATGTCGGATCTGGTGAACTGGCTGGCGATATCTGCGCCCGTGCGTTCCAGAATGGCCTGATTGTCGAAACCTCCGGCCCCAATGATGAGGTCGTCAAGATCCTCGCCCCCCTGACCACGCCCGACGCCCAGCTCGAAGCTGGCCTCAGCATTCTCAAGGATGCCGCGCGGGACGTGATCGGAACAACCAAAGTTGCAGCGGAGTAAGACAATGATTGTCCGTGACTATAACGATATCCTTGAAAAAGACCGCGACCGCGTGGTCAGCGATGCGGAGTGGACCAGCGTCCGTATGCTTCTGGCCGATGATGGGATGGGCTTTTCCTTCCACATCACCTTCCTCGAGGCAGGCTCGGAACATACGTTCGAATACAAGAACCACTTTGAGAGCGTCTATTGCATGCAGGGCAGCGGGTCGATCACCGACCTGGCAACCGGCGAGACGCATCACATCCGTCCCGGCGTGATGTATGCGCTCGACAAACACGACCGCCACGTGTTGAAGGCTGACGAACAGCTCGTGATGGCCTGCTGCTTCAATCCGCCCGTTACGGGAACCGAAGTACACCGGGAAGACGGATCCTACGCGGCGCCAGAAACCGTCGAGGCTTAAGCCATGACCCATACTGTAGAAAAGATCGGCGGGACATCCATGTCCCGCCTGAACGAGCTACGGGATACGCTGTTCATCAAGAACGATGAGCCCGAATACGGGCGTATTTTCGTGGTGTCCGCCTTTGGTGGCATCACCAACCTACTGTTGGAGCACAAGAAGACCGGTGCCCCCGGTGTCTATGCCCGCTTTGCCAATGCCGAGGATGACCACGGCTGGTTCGATGCTCTGAACGAGGTCTCGGCCGCGATGATCGCCGCGCATGAGGCGGTTCTGGACAATGCCGGCGATGTTGCCCAGGCAACGGCCTTTGTGCAGGAACGTATCGAAGGCGCCCGCAATTGCCTGATCGACCTGCAGCGCCTGTGCTCCTACGGACATTTCCGCCTGAATACGCATCTGCTGCAGATCCGCGAGCTGCTCTCTGGTCTCGGCGAGGCGCATTCGGCGCTGGTTGCCGTGCTGATGTTGCAGCGGGCGGGCGTCAATGCGCGTCTGGTGGATCTGTCCGGCTGGCGCGGCGATGCGGATATGTCGCTGGAACAGCGGATTGAAACGGCTCTGGAAGGGGTCGACCCGGCGCAGGAAATGCCCATCGTCACCGGCTACGCGCAATGCGCCGAAGGCCTGATGCGGGAATTCGACCGGGGTTATTCCGAGGTGACCTTCTCGCAGTTGGCAGCACAGACCGGCGCGCGTGAGGCGATCATTCACAAGGAATTCCACCTGTCATCTGCCGATCCGAAACTGGTCGGTGCCGAGAACGCCCGCAAACTGGGCCACACCAACTATGACGTGGCGGACCAGATGGCAAACCTCGGCATGGAGGCGATCCACCCATCGGCGGCAAAGACCCTGCGTCAATCCGGTGTGCCGCTGCGCGTCACCAACTGCTTTGAACCCAATGATCCGGGCACGGTTATCGACGAACAGCCCGCACCCAAGGCGGCGGCTGAAATCGTCACCGGCCTTGATATTATTGCGCTGGAGCTGTTCGAACAGGACATGGTCGGCGTCAAAGGCTATGACGCTGCGGTGTTGGACATCCTGACACGCCACAACGTGCGGATCGTGTCGAAGGTGACCAATGCCAATACGGTGACCCACTATCTGGACGCCTCGCTAAAATCGATGCGCCGGGTCGAGGCCGATCTGCTGGCCCGCTTCCCGCAGGCCGAGGTCAACAGCGAAAAGCTGTCGCTGATCTCCGTCGTGGGACGCGATCTGAGTGGCCTGCACGTCCTGGCCCGCGGGATGAATGCCCTTGAGAAGAAGGATATTCTGCCGCGCGGTGCAACGCAGGGGCCACGCAATGTGGACACCCAGTTCATCCTGCAGCGCGAGGATAAGGACGCAGCCATTGCACTGCTGCATTCGGAGTTCTTCGGAGCCACCGAGTCCCAGGCGCTGAAAGCGGCCTAAGAGCGCAGGCGCTTTAGGCAAAAACGACCGGTTTTCAGTCGGGTGGCGCGTTTCGCGCCCCGCGTTCTGAAAACTGGTCGTTTTGCGTTTTTACAGACGTGTTCCGGGGCTGTCGAAACACGCGGCCAAAGCATAAGCCTCCACGCGAATGCCTTTTAGGCTATACGCGCTAGCTTTGCCGGGGCGGTCTGCGCAGGGGGGCGCGGCTGCGTTCGTTGCCAGCGGCTGTCGCCTTTTGCAGCAGCGTCATGAATTGTTCCTGCTCTTCAGGGCTGAGGCCGGTCAGGATCTCGCCTTGCACCTCGCGTACAAGGGGGTGCGCCCGGGCTAGAACCTCTTTACCAGCTTCGGTCAGGGTCAGCTGTCGCGCGCGGCGATCCCGCGGGCTGACGGTGCGGTCGATCAGCTGTTTCGCTTCCAGCCGGTCGATCACCTTGCCGAGTGTCGCCCGGTCATAGGCAATAAGCCCCGCAACAGAGGCCTGATCAATGCCAGGGTTGGCATCAATGGCTTTCAGCGCGGCGTATTGAACAGGGGTGAGGTCGATATCGTGGGCGGCGACCTTTTCGGTGAACTGGGCCACTGAAATCTGATGCAAGCGGCGGATCAGGTGACCGGGAAACTGATGCAGATCCAACGCGTGATCATCCTCGTCTTGTGCGTCCATAAACCCTGTTCCGGCTGTTGCTGTCTCGTCCGACTGTGATGCACAGATAAACCAGAATAGTGGGTAAATGGCCACCATATACGGTGTCGCAGCCGGTCAATCGGCAGCCGGGTCCGTAAAACCCGCTTTCCCTTGTGGATGCAGCGGGCTAGACCCTGTTTCATGGTGAAAAGTTTTTCTTCCCTTCAGGATATGTACGATCATGGCTATGACACCATCATTGATGTGCGTAGCCCGGCCGAATTTGCAGAGGATCACGTCCCCGGTGCTATCAACCTGCCGGTCCTGAACAATGAAGAACGGGCTGAGGTTGGCACGATCTATGTGCAAGAAAGCCCCTTTCTGGCGCGCAAGCTGGGCGCGGCCATGGTGTTCCGCAATGCCGCGCGGCACATCGAAGAGACGCTGAGCCAATACGAAGGCGGCTGGCGGCCGCTGGTCTATTGCTGGCGCGGTGGGCAGCGCTCCGGCAGTTTCACCTATCTCTTGCAGCAGATCGGCTGGCGGGCCGAGATGATCTCAGGCGGCTATCAGTCCTACCGCAGGCTGGTGCATCAAATGTTGTATGAGGACGATCTGCCTTACCGGCTTGTGCTGTTGGATGGCTATACCGGCACGGCGAAGACCGACCTTCTGAAGCATGTGGCAGAACTGGGCGCGCAGGTGCTGGATCTGGAAGGGCTGGCCAACCATCGCGGCTCGCTTTTGGGGGGCATGCCGGAGGACCAGCCCGGCCAGAAGGCCTTTGAATCTGCGCTTGCGGGTGCGCTGAGCCGTCTGGACCCCAGCCGCCCTGTGCTTGTCGAGGCGGAATCGAGCAAGGTTGGAGACCGGATCATTCCCCCCAGCCTCTGGAGCCTGATGAAACAGGCGCCACGGATCGAGGTCAGCGCCTCGGTCGAAGAACGCTGCCGCTACCTGCTGCGGAGCTACAGCGACGGTCTGCCAGATGCGGATACACTGTCCGAAATGCTGGAGCGGCTTCGTGCGCGTCGCTCGAATGCGGTGGTGGATGGCTGGCTGTCCCTGATCGAAGAGGGCGATATGGCTGGCTTGGCGCGCGCCCTGATGGAGCAGCATTACGATCCGGCCTACCGCAGTTCACGCCGCAACATCGGCGCTGATGCCGTGGCAGAAGTACAGCTGAAGGATCTGGACGATCAGACGCTGCAATCTGCCGCCACGACTATCTGCGACACGCTTGAAGGTCTGGCCGCAAAGGGTTTTTAAGTCAAAACAATTTGCCCTGCGCCTTGGGTAATCTTCCCGATGATCGCCGCCGGGTAACCTGCCTCTTTCAGCTGCTGCAGCACCCCGTCGGCCTTGTCCTGCGGTAGGGCCGCGAGCAGGCCGCCAGCGGTCTGCGGGTCGAACAGCAGATCCTGCGCGCCACTGGTGAGCCATTCCGGCAGCAACGCGGCGTTTTCCGGGAATAGCGAGGAGCGGATGCCGCTGTCGGCCAGCTGCGCGGCGCCCTCCATCAGCGGCACGGCGGCAAAATCAATCTCTGCACTGACGCCTGAAGCCTCGCAGATGCCAAGGAGATGCCCGGCCAGACCAAAGCCAGTGACGTCGGTCATCGCGTGGGCTTCGGGTGCCAGAATGCGGGAGGCTGCGGCCTGCGGCTGGGCCATCTGTTCAAGCGCAGCGGTGACCCAGGCGCCTTCGGCCTTGCCTGCCATTTCGGCGGCCATGATTACGCCGGAGCCGAGCGGTTTGGTCAGAACCAATGCATCGCCCGGCTGCGCCCCGGCAAGGGTCACAGGATCCTGGTTGCAAAGCCCGGTGACTGTGAACCCCACAGTCAGCTCATCCCCCAGCGAGGTATGACCGCCGATGATCTCGGCGCCTGCATCCTCCATCACGCTGCGCGCGGCGGTCATGATTTCAATCAGGGTCCGTTGCTGCAGGGCTGGCGCCAGACGCGGCAGGATCAAGTTGGCTGTGGCGGCCTGCGGGGCGGCGCCCATGGCCCAGATATCGCCAAGCGCGTGCACCGCTGCGATACGGGCCATCACGAAGGGATCAAGGCTGAAGGCGCGCAGATGATCGGTGCTGATCACCTGCCGCACGTCGCCCATGGTCAGTAGCGCGGCATCATCTCCGGGCAGGGCGGTGACATCCTCACGCAGACTCGCCACGCGCGACACGCCTGCCGCATGCAAGGCGGCGCGCCCGGCCTTGGCGCCGCAGCCGCCGCACATGGGTTTGTCGCCCAGCACTGCAGGCAGGTCCAGCGTATGTTCGGGCGGCAGGTCTGGAACCTCCATTTCGGGCAGGCTGCGGAATTGCTCCATGAAGTTCTGATCGATCCGGTCCTTCCAGCGCCAGATCATCGGGCCGGAAAACTGGGTGCCGAACCTTTCTCCCAGTGCTTCCTTGGCGCCCATGGAGATCAGTTTCAGGTAATCCTTCTGCGGCCGGTAGTGGCGCATCGGATCGCCGGTGATGGCGGCGCGCAAGTTGTGCAGCAGAACCGGGGCCTGCCGCACTGCGTAGACACCGGCCTTGGGGCGCGGGGCATAGGCCAGATGGGCGCAATCCCCGGCGGCAAAGACCTGCGGGTCCGAGGTTTGCAGGCTGTCCGAAACGGTAAGGAAGCCGTCCTGTACCTCAAGCCCGGTATCGGCCAGCCAGTCATGCGGGCGCGCCCCGGCAGCGCCGGTGGTGAAGCCCGAGAGAACCTCGCGCCCGCCTTCGAGTTCGATATGGCTGGAATGGATGCGATTGACGGCGGTGTTTTCAACAACGGTGACGCCTTGCTCGGAAAAGGCGCGGCGCAGCCGCTCGCGGATCCCGGCGCTGGCGGTGCCCAGAACCGGGCCGCTATCGATCAGGGTGGCTTGTTCAAGGCGGCCCCGGCTGCGCAGGGAATGAGCCATCGCCAGAACCAGCTCGGCCCCGGCCACGCCGCCGCCGATCACCGCGATGCGGGCAGGGCCATCGCCGCCGCGGAACGCGTCCCAGCGGCGGGCAAAACTACCAAGCGGCTTCGCGGGGATGCCATGTTCTGCAAACCCGGGCAGGTTTGGCATGTCAGAGGTAATCCCCACATCGACCGAGGCCACGTCATAAGTGATGTCAGGTCGCCCCGGCACCCGGACGCTGCGGGTTTCGGGATCAAGTCCGTCGGCCGCGCCCTGCACCAGCCGCGCTCCGGCAAAGCGCGCCAGCCGGACCAGATCGATATCAAGATCGCCCCGCGCGTAGTGACCGGCAACAAAGCCGGGCAGCATCCCCGAATAGGGCGCGGTGGGGCCGGGGTTGATCAGCGTCAGCCGCGCGCCGGGCAGCGGGCGCATCCCCCATTTCAGCAGCACCAGCGCATGGGCATGCCCGCCTCCGATCAAAACCACATCTTTGGTTTGGGGCAGGCGGGAGGTATCCATTTCGGTGGCTCACTTTCTGTTTCTGGGGCCGTGGGCCAATGGCCCGGGGTGGGGCTATTGCGGCTGATCTGTGCTTTCGGGATCTTCCGGCGGGGTGTTGTGGGTGGCCCAGATCGCATCCGGTCCAGCCGAAGGCAGAGTGCCTGTTTCCTCGCGACGGTGAATGTGCACCTTGGCGATGAAATGCGCGGTCACCGGGGCGGTCAAGAACAGAAACAGCGTGATCATCAATTCGTGTAGCGACAGGCGCCCTTCAAAGGCGATCGCGTGCACCATCGAGGCAAGAAGAACCCCGCCCACGCCCAGCGTCGTCGCCTTGGTCGGAGCGTGCAGCCGCGACATCGGGTCATTGAGTTTCAACAGGCCGTAGGAGCCGACAAAGCCGAACACACCGGCCATGACCAGAAAGCCTGCAATCAGAACGTCGAGTATCATATCCATAAGAGCCTCACTCGATGATATTGCCGCGCAGGATAAAGCGCGCGTAGGCCACGGTTGAAACGAAACCGAGCATGGCGATGATCATAGCCGCCTCGAAAAAGATCTCGGTTCCGAGCGCCAGCCCATAAAGGACCATCAGCGCGATTGCGTTGATGAACATGGTATCAAGCGCAAGGATACGATCAGCCATGGCGGCGGCGAACATCACCTTCCAGAGGTTCATCAACAGCGCCAGCGCAAAGCAGACAAAAGCAAAAAGAGCCGCAGTTTCAATCATTCGAAAATCTCCATCAGGCGGCGCTCGTAGCGCTCTTTGATTTCGTCCCGAACCGCATCAGGGTCGTCGCAATCAAGGCAATGCACCAGCAGGGCGTGACCTTCGGCGGAGACGTCTGCGGTGACGGTGCCCGGCGTCATGGTGATGGTGCCGGCCAGCACGGTGATCGCCTCGGGGGTGCGCAGCTCCAGCGGCACGGTCACCCAGTTGGGCTGCCGTTTTGCGTTGGACTTGAACACCACGATCCGCGCCACGGTGATATTGGCAACAACGATGTCCCAGATCACGATCAGGATATAGGCCGCGATCTTGACGGGATGTTTCATGCGCAGTTGCTGCGGCCAGAACGGCTGGGTCAGGAAGGGGATCAGCAGGCCCAGCAGAAAGCCGAAGACCAGCGAGTTGAGCGTGAAGCTGTTGACGATGAGAACCCAGGTGAGGGTCAGCAGCAGCGTCAGCACCGGGTGCGGCAGAAGTCGATGCATCAGTTTCATTCCCCGGTCCTCCCCAGGACGGTGTCAATATAGGTATCCGGCGCAAAGAGTTGCGCGGAGGTGGCCTCGGCGTAGTCCATCATCGGACCTGCAAAGACGGTCAGCAGGATCAGCCCGGCCAGAAGGCCGAAGCTGGCCACGAAAGGCAGGGACGAACCGCGTTGCGCCTGCACCGGCGCCTCTTCTGGGTCATCCGCTTCCACTTCGCTTTCAGCATCCTCTTGCGGAGCAAGTCCGTGACTTTTCCAGAAGATCAGGCTGCCAGCCCGCGCCAGACCGATGATGGTAATCAGCGACGACACCAGAATGACGCCCCAGATCCACCAGACCAGATCATGCCCGCGCGCCGCATCCATAACCAGAAGCTTGCCCAGGAAGCCAGACAGAGGCGGCATGCCCGCCATGGCGATGGATCCACCAAAGAACAGCGCCGCGATCAGCCCGCTTTGCTTCATCACCGGTTTCGGGGCGATCTCGCCGCCCTGGCGCTCCATCACCATGTCGGCGACCAGGAACAGGAAGGCCGTCGCAAGCGTCGAATGCACGGTGTAGTAAAGCGCAGCACCGACCGAGGCTGGCGTGAACAGCGCCACCGCCGTCAGAAGGGTCCCCATCGAGGTAATGGCGCCAAAGGCGACAAGCCGCCCGATCTCACGCGCGCCAAGAACACCGATGGCCCCCACGGCAAGCGTCAGCAGCGCAGCAGGCAGCAGCCAGTCTCCGGCCAGACCCGCGGTGATCTCGGCCTCGGGGCCAAAGACCAGCGTGTACATACGCAGGATGGCATAGGCGCCGACCTTGGTCATGATCGCAAACAGGGCCGCCACTGGCAAAGGCGCGTTGGCATAAGAGGCTGGCAGCCAGAAATGCAGCGGCAGCACCGCGGCTTTGATGGCAAAGACCAACAAGAGCATGATCGCGCCGACCCGCAACAGGGCAGTATCCTCGGCCGGAAGCTCGGCCACCCGCACGGCCAGATCGGCCATATTGAGCGTGCCGGTCACGGAATAGAGCGTGCCAAGAGCAAACAGGAACAGGGTCGATCCCAGCAGGTTGTAGACGACATATTGCACACCGGCCTGGAACCTTGTGGCGCCGCCTGCGTGGATCATCAGACCATAAGAGGCGATCAGCAGGACCTCGAAGAAAACGAAGAGGTTGAAGGCGTCGCCGGTCAGGAAGGCACCGATGATACCCATCAGCTGGAACTGGAACAGCGCGTGGAAATTGGCGCCGCGCGCGTCCCAGCCGGTTCCGATGGCATATAGCACCACCGCCAGCGCCAGTACCGCCGTCAGGACGATCATCATCGCCGACAGCCGGTCCAGCACCAGCACGATGCCAAAGGGTGCAGGCCAGTCGCCGAGCTCATAGACCTGTACCGTGCCATCGGCGGCCTGGCTGGCCAGAACCAGAGTGATCAGGGCGATCGCAACCGTGCTGGCAATCGAGAAGATGCGTTGCAGGTCCAGATGGTAGCGCACCACCATGATGATGAAGGGGGCAACGATCGCGGGCAGAACGATGGGGGCAATCAGAAGATGGTTCATGCGTCCTCTCCCGACTGCGTATCGCTGGTCATGTCGATGCGGTCATCGCGCGAGGACAGGAAGGCCCCCAGCGCGATCATCACCACAACCGCCGTCATCCCGAAAGAGATCACGATCGCCGTCAGAACCAGCGCCTGCGGCAGCGGATCCGTGTAGGCGACTTCCTCGTATTTGTTGAGGATGGGCGGCGCGTTGACCATCAGGCGCCCAGTGGCGAACAGGAAGACGTTCACCGCATAGGATACCAGCGACAGGCCCAGAATCACCGGAAAGGTGCGTTTGCGCAGGATCAGGTAAATCCCTGCGGCGGTCAGGATACCAACAGCCGAAGCAACCAGAAGTTCCATGCTCAGACCTCGTTTTCGTTCTTGGGCTCGTCATCGCGGGCCGGGTTGATGTCCATGGCGTACTCCGAGGAAATCCCCGGCTGCCAGGCAAAGCGGGAGAGGCTTTCCAGTGCCAGGAGCACCGCGCCGACCACCGCCAGGAAGACGCCGAGGTCGAACAGCGCAGCGGTGGCCCATTCGAATTCTTTCAGCGGCGGCCAGTGGATATAGCCAAAGGCCGAGGTCAGGAACGGCATGTCGTTGAACCAGGCGCCGATACCGGTCGCGGCGGCGATCAGCACGCCGGAGCCGATGATGCCGTGGTAGTAGAACCGCTGCCGTTCAGAGGTCCAGGCAAAGCCGGAGGCCATGTATTGCATGATGACAGCAATGGCCGCGATCAGACCGGCGATAAAGCCGCCGCCCGGCAGGTTGTGACCCCGGAAGAAGATATAGGCCGCCACCATCAACGCCAGCGGCATCATCACGCGGGTCGCGACCACCATCATCATCGGGTGGGCATCGCCTGCCTGCGGCAGATCCGGTTTTCGGTTCAGCAGATAGGCCCGCACGCGGGTGCCCAGAACCGCCTCGGTCAGGGCATAGATGACCAGTGCCGCGATGCCGAGAACGATAATCTCGCCAAAGGTATCAAAGCCCCGGAAATCCACCAGAATGACGTTCACCACATTGGTGCCGCCGCCGCCCTTGTAAGAGTTGGCGAGGTGGAATTCGGAAATGCTGGGCGCCGCGAAATCGCGCGTCATCAGCGCATAGATCAGCCCGCCTGCGCCAAGACCAGCCACAACGGCGATGGCACCATCGCGCAGCCGGATCAGCGCCGGGGTCTCGACCGGGGTTTCCTTGGGCATGAAGTTCAGCGCCAGAAGCATCAGCACGATGGTCACAACCTCGACCGACAGCTGGGTCAGCGCCAGATCGGGGGCCGACAGGTAGTTGAACGACATGGAGACCACCAGACCCACGACGCCGATCAGGACCAGTGCCAGCAGGCGGTTGCGGTGACGCGCAACGATCAGCAGCGTTGCGAGAACCAGGCTGAGCCACCCGAGTGCCGGGATCGCGCCGATTTCCTGCAGGCTGCGGGTTGCCGGGCCAGTGGTGCCGGTGGAATAGGCATACCAACTGATCGCCACGGTAAAGCTGATCATCACCGCGCCATAGCGGGTGATGGAGCCATTGTGCAGCCCGTCGGTGATCGCCTTGGCCAGACGCGCCAGCACCGCCATCAGGGCATCAAAGATATCCTTGGCCTCGGGGCGGGGGGCGGCGTTCCAGGCGCGCATCAGGGGCTTGTGCAGCGCGAGCAGCAGCCCACCGCCGCCCACAGCCACCAGCGACATGTAAAGGGCGGGCGTCAAACCATGCCAGAGTTTCAGCGAGTAATAGGGCAGTTCTTCTCCACCAATCACGGCGCCAGCGGCCACGGCCACCAGTGGCCCGGCGATCTTGGCCGAGAACAGGCCGATCAGCACCACCAGCGTGATCAGGAAGGCCGGGGCCAGCCACATGCCCGCACCCGGATCATGGGGATGCGCGGGATAGTCGTCCCGCTTGGGGCCAAAGAAGACATGAACGATGAAGCGGAAGGAATAGGCTGCCGAGAACAGCGCCGCGATCAGTGCAAGGCCCGGCACCAGATAGTGCGATCCGGCCCAGACCGTGTGTACGGTTTCCTCCAGCATCATCTCCTTGGACAGGAAGCCGTTGAAGGGCGGGATACCCGCCATCGACAGGGCGGCGACAAAGGCGATGGTGAAGGTCACCGGCATCAGGTGGCGCAGACCGCCCAGACGTTTGATGTCACGGGTGTGCGCCTCGTGATCGACGATCCCGGCCGACATGAACAGCGCCGCCTTGAATGTGGCGTGGTTGATGATGTGGAACACGGCGGCAACCGCTGCGATCTTGGTGCCAAAGCCCAGAAGCATGGTGATCAGGCCCAGATGGCTGACGGTGGAAAAGGCCAGCAAGCCTTTGAGGTCATCCTTGAACAGGGCAATCACGGCACCGATGAGCATCGTCACAAGGCCGGTGGTCGCCACGATGTAGAACCACTCCGGCGTGCCGGCCAGAACCGGCCACATCCGCGCCATCAGGAACAGGCCTGCTTTCACCATGGTGGCGGAGTGCAGATAGGCCGAAACCGGCGTCGGCGCCGCCATGGCGTGGGGCAGCCAGAAATGGAACGGGAACTGTGCCGATTTGGTGAAACAGCCCAGCAGGATCAGGATCAGCGCGGGCATGTAGAGCGGCGACGCCTGGATAAGGTCCTTGTTCTCCAGGATCACGCTAAGATCATAAGAGCCGACGATATTGCCGAGGATCAGCATGCCCCCGATCATCGCTAGGCCACCGGAGCCGGTCACGGTCAGCGCCATGCGCGCGCCCTGACGCCCTTCGGGAAGGTGTTTCCAGTATCCGATGAGCAGGAAAGAGGACAGCGAGGTCAGCTCCCAGAACACCAGCAACAACAAGATGTTATCTGAGAGGACGATGCCGACCATCGCACCCTGAAACAGCAACAGGTAGGTGTAGAACTGTCCCATAGGATCTTCGCGTGAAAGGTAAAACCGCGCGTAGAGGATGATCAGCATTCCGATCCCAAGGATCAGCGTAGCAAAGAGAAACCCAAGCCCATCCAGAAAGAAATTCGCACTGAGCCCCAGACCGGGCAGCCAGTCGAATGTGGCTGTGATGACCTCTCCGCGAAATACAGCGGGGGCATGCAGCAGAAGGCCGGTCAGGGCCAGGAAGGTGGTCAGACCAGCCGCCGAAGCGGAGGCGTTACGCCCCGCCCGGATCAGCAGAGCGGGAAAGACCGCTCCTAGAAAAGGCAGGGCCGCAATCAAAAACAGGGACACGTGCAGATCTCCTGGTAGGGCTAGGCGAATTTTGACTTTGCCTAAGCAATTTTTCGCTTCTGTGCCAGCCCCGCAGGCCCGGTTCTGAGGAAGATCGGGCAAATGACGCTGGAATTGTTGGACATTGCGCCACTACTTGGGGCTGGGGGGCGGAGTTGACAAGATTTTGAATGGCCAAAATTCGCCCTCTGTGCTGATCGGGAATACAAATGCTGCTAGAACGGTGTCCAAAGGGATGACACCCGCCTGAAACACGGCGCTGCGGGGCGTGTTTTCCCGGTTATTGGAGAGACGCAGATGCAAGACCCAATCAGTGCGGAGACGCAGGAGGCCAGCGGGCGGCCGGTCACTATGTCGCGGCGCAAGCTGTTGTCCTCTGCGGGCATTCTTCTGGGCGCTGCGGCGGTCGGCGCGGTGGCCTGGCGATATCGGCCCGCGCCGGATCACGACCGTCCGCGCCTGTCCGTGGCCGAGCCGTTTTCCGCTGCCGGAGCGGGGGCGATCACCTTGGTGGACATCCGCACCCCCCGGGAATGGCGCAGTACCGGCGTTCCGGTCGGTAGCGTCCAGATTGACATGCGTCGTGACGATTTTACTGAGGCGCTGTCCCGCGCATTGGGTGGCAACCGCGCCGCGCCGGTGGCGCTGATCTGCGCCCGCGGTGTGCGTTCGGCCCGGATGGTGCGGCGCATGGCAGAGGCAGGGTTTTCACAGATCATGGATGTACCCGAAGGTATGCTCGGCTCTGGTGCCGGACCGGGATGGATCGCGGGCAACCTGCCGGTGGCGCGGTGGCAGGGCTAGGCCCCGCGCGCCGACGGCGCAGCCTGCGCCTCCGCCGGGCCGGAGGAACTCTTCTTTCGTTGTTCGTGGCGGCGCTCTGCGCACGCCCTGCATTGGCAAGTTGCGGCGCTGCCGCAGAAGCTTGCGATCTGCCGTCCGGTGACTACCACATCGCCACACCCGATCCGGGTTCCTCAGACAGTGCGGAAGCAAAAGGCACTCCGGCGGTGGTGTTTCTGCACGGCTATGGCGGTTCGGGCGCCGGGGTGCTGCGCAACCGCGCCCTTGTAAAGGGGCTGCAGGAGCGGGGCTATGCGCTCATCGCGCCGACCGCCTTGCCGCGCTGGAATGGCAAGAGATCATGGAACTTCCTGCCTGGCGCCGAGGGACGGGATGAGGCGCAGTTCCTGCAACAGGTCCTTGGCGATGCGGAGTCGCGGTTCGGCATCGATCGGCAGAGGGTTGTTCTTGCTGGATTTTCCGCCGGGGCCTTTATGGTGAACTACCTCGCCTGCGCCCATCCCGGGGATTTTGCTGCCTTCGCTCCGGTGGCGGGAGGATTCTGGCGGCCACGGCCCGAGACCTGCGCCGGTCCTGTCCGGTTGCTGCACACTCACGGCTGGGCCGACAAGGTCGTACCACTGGAGGGGCGCATTCTGGGCAGCAGCACGCGCGAACAGGATGATATCTTTGCCGGGCTGGCCCTGTGGCGGCAGGTGAACGGCTGCGCCGATGACGCGCCTGATCGCTTGTGGGTTACCGGAGCGGAGCTGCATCGCCGCTGGGATTGCCAATCCGGGGGCGATATTGAACTGACGCTCGGTCCGGGGGGGCACCGCATTCCGGACACCTGGCCGACGCGGGTCGTCGAGTGGTTTGAGCGGACCCCGGACTGACGCCCGGGGCACGCGGTTCTACTATTCCGCCGCTGAACGGTGGTCAGGTGCCCCGGCAAAGACGCGTTCAACCGCTTTGCGATAGGTCCGGGCGGTCCGGGCGATACGGGGTTCGGCAAAAACCTCGCGCGTACCCATCCAGAACCTGAGTCGAAGCGCGGGACGCATCCCCGACAGGGCCGACAGCGGCAGCACCAGTACCAGCGACAGGGCAATTGGCGCCAGCCAGACGGAAACCATCCCGGCCAGGATCCCGGCGCTGAGCGCAAGACCGCTGGTGAATTCGAGTGCATGACAGATCAGCATGGTCTTCAGCCCATAGCGCCCGCCATCCCGCGCCTGCGGCGCCCAGCCCCGTTGCAGGCGCAGGGCGCTACGCAGGACGGCGATCATCTGCTGCACCATCAGGATCGGCGCATAAAGGATTGCCAGCAGGATTTCGGAGACTACGGAGAGCGCGAACTGCCGACCGCCGCCATAATCCGATAGCCGCGTGCCAGTCAGGGGCAGCGCGGCAAGGGCCAGAAGTTTCGGCGCCAGCAGCATCGCATAGATAACCAGGATCACGGCGACATGGCGCGGCTCTGACATATCCGGCCAGGAGGGGCGCAGCGGGTCGGTGGGGCTGAAATACTGCAGCGCCGAGGTTTCCCCGTCTTCACCGATCAGCGCCCATATCACCAGAAGCGCAAACCAGATCGGCGCCATCAGGTACCCGATCGCCCCATGCAAGAGATGGAACCGTGAAATCGCGCAGAAACCCTGCGCGCGCAGCAGTTTCAGGTGCTGCAGATTGCCCTGGCACCAGCGCCGGTCGCGTAGGATGTGGTCGATCAGGGTCGGCGGCGTCTCCTCGTAAGACCCCTGGATCTGGGGCAGGAAATGCACGCCCCAGCCGGCCCGACGTAGCAGCCCTGCCTCGACGAAATCATGGCTCATGATCAGGGTCTTGCCGCCGAACGTCTGTTGCAGCTCGGGCAGTCCGGCGCAGGCGGCAAAGGCGCGGGTGCGCAGGATGGCGTTATGGCCCCAGTAGTTGCCCTCGGCGCCGACCCAGCGCGCCAGCCCTTCGGCCATGGCCAGGCCATAGACCCCGTTGGCAAACTGCTGCATGCGGCCAAAGACGGATCTGGCGCCGATCAGCTGTGGGAAGCTCTGGATCAGCCCGGCAGCCGGATCACGTCGCAGCGCATCGGCCAGTTGGGCAATCGCCCGGCCGGTCATCAGACTGTCGGCATCCAGCACCAGCATGGCGTCATAGCCACCGCCCCATCGGCGCACCCAATCCGCGATATTTCCCGCCTTGCGCCCGGTGTTGTCCTCGCGGCGGCGATAGTAGAGCCGGATACCGGGCGGCAGCGCGGCGCGCAGCGCCTCTACGCCCGCCAGTTCCTGCGCCGCGATGCGGTCATCCCGTGTGTCGGACAGGATGAACATGGCGTAATCATGCGCGCCGCCCCAGGCATGCAGATCCTCCAGCATAGTGCGGGCGTTGCCGAACACGGCGGCCGGATCTTCGTTGTGGACGGGCACCAGCACCGCAACGGTAAGCGGCGGCGTGTCGGGTGCGATGGGACCGGTCGGAACCCGGCGTTCGGCCTCTTGCCTGCGCTGCCACAGGCTGAACAGGCCCAAGAGCACGGTGGAGACCGAAAAGCAGATCCAGAAGAAATTGAAGGCAATGAGCGCCAGAAGCAGAACCTCGATCATCATGAAGCCGCCATCGGCAAACCAGCCTTGCATCACGAAGGTCAGCAAGGCGGTTGCAACCATCGCCGGGGAAAAGGCAATGACCCGCCAGAGCGCCACGCGCATCTGCGGCGCGGTCCCGGGGGCGCTCATGTCGCGGAAAGCGGCGCCAAAGTTCTGCTCTGGCATCGCCATGGGCTGTTCGGGCGGCAGCATCTTCGCCGCAGAGGGGGCGGAGATCAGATCTTTCATGCGGTCCACCTGTAAAGCCAGACTTCGGTGGCAGGCTGCCCGTCCCGGCGCAGCGCCGCCCGTAGCTCCACAAGGGAGCGGTCACCGGGTTCAAAGCTGAAGGCGAGCCGCAGGCCACCGGTGGCCGGATTGCGCTGCAGGACCCCGGTGCTGAGCTCGACATGCGGCGAGGAAAGCACGACGTCGAAGTTTTCGGGATCGCCTGCCAAAAGCGGATGATCTTCGAAATCCACGGTCATGATCCGCCCCGGGTCACCAAAGACACGTGCGCCCGCGGCGGTGTCCACCACCTGCGCTAGCGTACCAGTGGGGCCGGGGCCCCAGGTCAGGCGGTAATCAAGCCGCACCTCGGCTCCGGCAGGATAGGGCGTGCGCGGGCGCCAATAGGCGACGATATTGTCGTAGATTTCCTTGTCCGCCGGTATCTCTACCAGCGTGACGGCGCCCTTGCCCCAATCGCCCTTGGGTTCGACCCAGAGGCTGGGCCGGTCCTGATAATGCGCCTCAAGATCGGCGAAGTCCGACAGGTTGCGGCTGCGCTGCATCAACCCGAAACCTCGGGGGTTCTCGTCGACAAAGGAGGACACCTGCAGCTGCGCCGGATTGGCCAGTGGTCGCCACAGGGTTTCGCCGTTGCCATTCTCGATCAAAAGCCCATCGCTGTCGTGCACGGCGGGGCGGAAATCGTCGAACCGGTTACGGTTGGTGCGATCAAACAGGAACATCGAGGTCAGCGGCGCGATACCCGCGTGGGTCAGCTCTTCGCGTGGGAACAGCGTTGCTTCGACCTCCATCACGCAGGCGGCGCCGGGGGTGATGGTGAACCGGTAGGCGCCTGCGACCGAGGGCGAATCCATCAGCGCATGCACGACCATGTGGCGCTGGCCGGGGGCAGGGGCCTCCAGCCAGAATTCGGTGAACTCGGGGAATTCCTCTCCTTCGGCATCGCCGGTGTGAAGGGCCAGCCCGCGCGCCGACAACCCATAGGCCTGGCCGATGCCAATGGCGCGGAAATAGCTGGCGCCCTGAAAGACGCAGAATTCGTTCTTCTTGCCCGGCTCGCTCAGCTCGGTGCGCAAGCGAAAGCCCGAATACCCCAGCGCTCCTTCGGTGCTGAGATCCGGTGCCTTGTCTGTTTTGTCGAACAGGGTCAGATCAAAGGCAACAGGCTGCGCCAGCCCGTCCGCGACGCTGTGCATCTGCACCGCACGGGGGAAATAGAGGCCCGGCAGGAAGAAATCGACATTATAGCTGCGTTCCGTCTTGCTCCACAGCGCGTCGCGGCTGCGGAACCAGCGGGTCTGATAATCCTCATAGGTGAGATCCAGCCAGTCCTGCGGCACCTTAGCACGCGTGTGATAAGGCATCTGTGCCAGCATGCGGGCCTTGTCGATGACATCCTGATGCCGGAACGGAACGGAGGCGGCTTTGGCCGCGAGCGGAGCTGTCAGCGCAAGGCCGGAGACACCGGCAAGGAAACTACGGCGCGAAAGACGACTCATCGCTTTGCCCTCCAGGGGTGGGATTTGAACCAGGCGGCGGCAAAGGCACAGGCGATGATCAGGCAGAACCCGGCGATATTTGCCGCAGCGGTGATCAGGATGCCCCGGTCTGTCTGATCCAGCGCAAAGCCGATCAGCCGGGCCAGGGCCATCGAGAAGACGAAGACCGCAAGGGACTGTTGCCCGACCTTGGTGATGATGCGCAGGGCAAAGGACCAGAGCCGCGCCAGCCCCGAATGACCGGAGGCGATCAGCCGCTGACCACCAGCTCCGGCGGCCACCCAGCCGAGATAGGCCAGTGCCAAAAAGTGCGCATAGCGCAACAGGCCGAAATCGGTTTTCTCGCGCCACTCGTCCGTGAAGGCCCAGGCCGGGCGGATGGCGGCGGCCAGATCGTCGTTCCAGGCCTCAACCCACAGGAAGACCTTCCAGGAGCCAAAGGGAGCAGAGAAGATCAGGAAGGCTGCAGATACAAGCACCAGTGCCCGCGACACGGGCGGCGCCGGAAGCCAGCCTTTCATGAAGGCAAAGCCGGTGAAAAACAGCAATTGCCAGCCGAAGGGGTTGAAGAACCATTCCCGCGCCGACCAGGGTTCGGCGGGCAGGGATGCTCCGTCCGGTCCAAGGCCGATCATATAGGGGTTCGCGGCCAGCCAGATCAGCGCCGAAGCTGCGGCAACGGTCCAGAGGCCGATGCGCTCCAACCCCATCATCAGCGGCATCAAGGCCAGGACCACCAGATACATCGGCAGGATGTCAAAGTAGTTCGGCACATAGGTGAGCGTGAACAGGCCCATCAGTTGCGGCATGGGGTCGTTGAAAAAGTGCCCAAGGTTAAGCGAGTTGACGTAGCTTTTTTCAAAGGCACCGGTCAGGTCCAGCGCCGCCATGGTCATGGCGACAAAGAAGAACAGGCCGATATGAGCCCAGAATACCTGCCAGCAGCGGAATACCACCCGCGCAGTGCCCATCAGCCAGCCCCGGCGGGCAAAGGACCCACCAAAGGCGATGGCCGAGGCCATGCCCGAGCAGAAGACAAAAATCTCGGTCGCATCGGAAAACCCGAACCGGGCCGGGATCCAGCCGGTCCAGCGGTTGCCAGGAATATGAGCGACCAGGATGATGAACATGGCAATGCCGCGATAGAAATCGAGCCGCGGGTCGCGGACGCGTTTTTGCCCGCCTGCCGGGGCTGGGGCATGCTCCGATGCGGGCGCACGGCGGGTGTTGGCCGCTGCCGGACCTGCCACGGTCGGAATCTCTGCTTTGGGAGCGGGGAACTTGGAAATACGCGCCATCGTTAAGCGGTGTCCTTCCTGTCAATCAAACTTTGTGGCGGCGATGTAAGGGCGCGCCCGAGGCCAGGACCGGCATCCGGGCGCGCTCCGATCATTTCGCAGATCACTCGGCCGGCAGGCTGCGGCTGTCCGGCTGATTGCGCGCCTCGCTGATCAGGGCACGGCGGGCCAGAGCATAGTTGTCCTCGGCGCCACCGCGCTGGGCGCGGCGGCTGTCCAGCATGCGGGATACCTCGCTCAGGCGACCTGCGCGGATCCCGGCATCGATGGTCATGCGTTCAAAAACGTCGCGCTGGGCGTGGCTGCCACCGGCCAGTTGCATGGAGCCACGGGCCTGCGCCAGGTGGTCAAAGGCCAGCGCGAAATCACCTTCGCCAAAGGCCTCCAGCCCGCTGGCGGCGGCGCGGCCGGGATCTGCCATGCGCTGCCGCGCCTCGTCCCCGCCTGCGGCTGCCGCATCGGCGTGGATACGCTGCACCATCCGGGTGGTTTCATCCGGGCGCCCGCGCCCGGCCAGCGCCAGAAGGTAGTGCAGATCGGCAAAGATAAGGCTGCCATCCTCGGTCCGGGCGGCGCAGAGGTCGGAAAGTTCTTCCCAGCGGTTGCCGACGGCAATGCCTTCCAATTCCAGCCGCATCAGCAGCGAGGTGGCATTGGAAATATCGCGGTAATCGTCGGTCTTGTCCTGGCGAATCTCGCGGTCGTAAAGGTCAAGAACGGTGTCAGTCTGGCCCAGGTCCAGATGCATCAGCGCCTTGTGCCACCAGACGTGATAGCGGAAGTTGTTGCAATGGCTCCAGGCCTCTTCGCGGCCGGTCAGCCAGTCGAGCCCGGCCTTGGCGTTGCCGGTCATGTCATGCACATGCGCCACCGCATGCAGGCCCCAGGCATCATCCGGCGCCATCCAGAGTGCCTGACGCCCCGCAGTCTCCGCCTTACTATAGTCGCCGGTTTCCTCCAGCGCGAAGGCGTGACAGCCAAGCAGATAGCCGCGCCCGGGGTGATCCGGCGCATAGGCGGGCATCACCCGTTCCACTGACCGGCGCATCCCGGCGCTGTCGCCAAGGACGAAACGGATCGCCTGGCTCATCTTCATGGCAAGGCTGTCGGCAGGGTGGCCGCGCAGGACCTGCTCCAGCTTCTCAACGGCGGCGGTGGGGCGGCCCGCCAGCCACAGCTCCAGCGCATCGGCGAAGAGCCGCTCCCGGGGCAGGGCAGAGGCATAGGCGATGCGGGCAGCAGCCAGCGCATCGCGGGCAGGGGTGCGCATTTCGCGGCGGCCCAGCAGCAGCAGGAACAAACCCTTGGCAGCCTGCCCAAGGGTGAATTCGGGGGCGGCCTCCAGCAGCTTGCCCAGATGCACCGGGGCCTCTGCGCTGTGCGACAGAACCCCGATCTGAACCGCGTTCCACAGATCCAGCATTTCGGGATCTTTCAGGCTCGTCTCCTGTCCGAAGAGATCATGTGTCATTTGGGTCCAATCCTTACCACCGGTGTTGTTCACTAGGGGAAGGTTAGAACAGTGGTTTTCATCGCGCGACGGGCGCTCTCGCTTTGGTGAAGGCGCGTGTTTGAAGGTGGGGAAACCCGCTGAAACCTGTAATATTTGCGGGCAATTTCCCGCCAGACGGGTTTTTGAAACGCAAAACGCCCACCACGAAGGCAGGCGTTTGCCGGTTTTTGTAACATTCGGCCGGATCGTGCCGGGCAGAATATAGCCTAAGCCTTGGAAAACGGGTCCTCGGAGCCGAGAATCCGGTCGCTGTCAGCGCCGCAGCTGGGCGGTGCGTGGCGGTATGTGACCGGGGTGCGCGAGAAATTGAGCGGATTTCCAAGCAGTTTCACGGGAGTGTCCCCGGCCTGCATGTCGATGGCCATGCCCCGCGCAGCCACCTGATCGGAGGCGAAGACCCGGTCGAGCGTCTGCACTGGACCGGCCGTCACCTTGCGGGCCTCCATCGCGGCGATCACCTCGTCCATGGTGAAGCGTTTGAGCGCCGGGATCATGATGTCGTTGAGCGCTGCGCGATGCTCCAGCCGCGCCGGGTTGGTGGCAAAACGGGGATCGTCTGCAAGGCCTTCGAGCCCGAGGAACTCCATCACGCGCCGGAACTGGGCATCGTTGCCCACCGCCAGGATGACGTGGGAGTCCGAGGTCTCGTAGACGCCATAAGGCATGATGCTGGGGTGTTCGTTGCCGCGCCGGGTCGGCAAGGTGCCGGTGTTGAGATAGGCGACGCCTTCGTTGATCAGCCAGGCAATGGTGCTGTCGACCAGAGCGAGGTCGATCTGCTGCCCTTCACCGGTTTTTTCCTGGTGGCGCAGCGCAGCCAGAATGCCAATGCAGGCATACATACCGCACATCACATCGGCGATGCCGGTGCCAACCTTCACGGGTTGCCCCTCGGGATCGCCGGTGAGTGACATGATGCCGCTAAACCCCTGCGCCACAAGATCATATCCCGGGCGGTGGTTGTTGGGACCGGTCTGCCCGTAGCCCGAGATTGAGCAATAGACCAGCCGGGGAAACTCATCCTTGAGGCTGGCGTAATCCAGCCCGTATTTCGCCAGTCCGCCGGGTTTAAAATTCTCGATCAGGATATCGGCCTCGGCAGCGAGCCTGCGGATCTCGGCCTGACCTTCGGCCGTGGTGATATCCACCGCGACCGAGCGTTTGTTGCGGTTGGCGGCCATGTAGTAGGCCGACAGATCCGTGGGGTTGCCGTCGGCGTCCATGGCATAGGGTGGGCCCCATTGGCGGGTATCGTCACCCCCCGATTTGGGGTTTTCCACCTTGATGACCGTGGCGCCGAGATCGCCCAGCAGCTGGGTACAGGTGGGGCCGGCCAGAATGCGCGACAGGTCGAGAACCTTGACCCCATCAAGGGCCCCGTGTGGCAGCGTGTCAGATGCGTCCATCATATCCTCCGGGTTCGATTTCGGCAGAGATGACAGTGAAACGATCAGAAGCCAAGGCATCGGTGAGGGCGGCGCGCAGTTCCGTTCGGTTACGTACCGTCACGCCGTTGCCGCCAAAGGCCCGGCCCATCGCCGCAAAATCGTGCCGGGCGAAATCGACGCCCCGGTTTTTAAGCTGGCGTTGACGCTGTTTCAGCTCGATCAGGGCGAGGCTGGCATCGGCAAAGACCACGAAGATCGGCGCCACATCCAATTCGGCAGCGGTGGCCAGATCCCCGGCCACCATTAGGAAGCCTGCATCGCCGGAAAAGCTGACGACGGGACGGTCCGGTTGCGCCAGCTTGCGCCCGATCGCCATCGGCACGGCACAGCCCATTGTGCAAAGCCCGGATGACTGGATCAGCCCGCGCGGCTCGTTGCACTGCCACATCTGGCTGAGCAGGATCCGGTGGGCCCCACTGTCTGCGGTGGCCAGCGTCTCGGCAGGCAGAGTGGCGCGGCATTCGGCGATCACGCCCGCCGGTCCCCAGCTGTCATCCTGCGGATCAAAGGCGGCGTGCAGCGCCTGTTGTGCGGTGCTCAACTCTCCGCCGGGCCAGCGCGTTGGCGCCGTTTCGGCTTTCTCCGTCAGGGCTTCCAGCGTGGGGGTAAGCGGCGCCACGATGTTGAGGCTGGCCTGGTGCATGTAATGGGTGTTGGGTTCGGCAGCGATCTCGATCACGCGCTGGTGGGTTGGGTCCCAGGCGTTGCGCCAGCCGGGGCGCATTTCGATAGGATCATAGCCAAGCGACAGGATCAGATCCGACTGCGCCGCCAGCGGCAACAGGTGGCTGTCGGCCAGGGGGGACAGCCCGGCGCCGCCAAGGCACAGGGGGTGATCTTCGGGCAGGATGCCCTTCGCCTTGTAGCTGGTGACAAAGGGGATCTGATGCGCCTCCAGAAAGGCGCGAAGGGCAGGACCCGCGCCTTCGGCCACCGCATCAAGTCCGATGATGGCAAAGGGACGCTCGGCCTGCGCCAGCCAGCTGCGCGCCTGCGCCAGTGTGTCATTGTCTGGCTGGGTGGGCGCAGCAGGCGCGCGGCGGAAGTTGCGATCCCTGGTAGGGGCATCCGCGACCGAGATCGGCACGTCGATATGCACCGGACCATTGCGCGGCTCGGTCGCGATGGCGACCGCCTTGTCCGCGATCACGTCAGCCGCATCCGCATCCAGACGGAAGGTCGCCTTGGTGATGGGGGCGAAGACCGCGCGATGGTCCAGCACCTGATGGGTGTAGGTCTGTTCCTCACTTGCATCGACGCAGCCGGTCAGCACCATCATGGGCACCCTGTCCTGATGGGCATTGGCCACCACGTTGACGCCATTCAAGGCACCGGGACCGAGGGTCGCGACCAGAATGACCGGTGCGCCATCGGCGTGATGCACGCCTTCGCCCATGAACCCAGCGGCGTTTTCGTGCTTGGCGAGGTGAAAGGTGATCCCGGCATCCTCCAGCGCATCTACCAGGGTCAGCACCTCGCCGCCGGGCATGCCAAAGGCGTGGCGGCACCCGGCTTCATAGAGCCGGCGGGCCAGAACATCGGCCGCGCGAATATCTTGTGTCATGACAATCCGTTCCTAACTGATCCAGGCCAGATTGCCCGTCCAACCGCCGGGCGCAAGGACCCTCACGGCTCTGTGACCCTAGTTCACCGCCTCAATCGCGATCTTTTTGAACCGCCTGTCCAGATCCTTGGCAAGCTCCATGAGCGCATCACCGCCTTCATCGTGATAAGGAGCAAAGACATGGCTGGGGCGTTTGTAGGACAGGGTGGCGCTGCCATCGGGGGCTTCGGTGACATAAAGGCGGATCGGGGCTTCGATCATGGCGGCGGTAGATGTGGCAAGGATCCTGACCGCAAAATCATTGTTGAAGACGCCGATCACCCTATTGCCAGGGATGGTGATCCCACGGGCGGCGGCAGCGGCGGTGGGGCCTGCCTGGGTGACCACGCCCATCTTGTTGGCGCGCACAGCCGCCAGCGTGTCCTTCAGCAACGTCTGGTAGGACTTGGATGTCGCATGCACGTCCCATCCCTGCCGGGGGGCGATCTCCCCGGACTGGGCTGCCGATACTGAAAGAGTGACCATGAAGAGGATTGCCAGCAGGCGTGTGGGAATGGGCATCGAAGGCTCCGTCAGTTGCAGGAACCCCAAGGCTACACCGGATCGCGATCACGCGGCCTCACATCTGGGTGTCGGGCGGTTTTTCTTCCGGAGGGGGTGGAAAAAAGAACGCGCCCCATCTGGGGCGCGCTCCCTATGGCTTTAACTGGGATTGACCCGGATCAGACAGCGATCTTGCCGCCGCCCTTTTTCGTAACCACGACGACCGAGGGCCGCGGCGGCATCTTGGGGTCAAAGTCGGGCCAGCGGGTGGCCGGATCCTCAAAAGTCGAGGCGCGCTCGAACCCTTTCAGGGCCTTGGTGCCATCGGTGCCGGGGTGCTGCACCGCCAGGAACAGGGTCTCGCCGTTGTCGGTGAAGTAGGGGCCGCAGAGCTCACCGCCGACGGGGCAGCGGAAGAACAGCTTGGAGGTGCCGCGCAGATCGCCTTCGGTCTCGACGCCATAAAGGCCATCGGATTTGCCGGTCTTGCCCCATTTGCTGCCCTGGTCGGTGGAGACCCAGAGGCGGCCATCGGCGTCAAAGGCGCAGTTGTCCGGGGAGCCGAACCAGCCGTTGGCGCTGGTTTCCGGGTTCCACTGGGCGCCCACCTCGGTCAGCTCGGGATCACCGCATTGCACCAGGATCGACCAGGTGCCGCGGGTGGCGGCGTGATCGCCACCCTCTTCCTTGACCTCGATGATGTGACCAAAGTTCGATTTGGCACGGGGGTTTGCGGCGTTAACCTGATCCTCGGTGCGCTTGGAGTTGTTGGTCAGCATGATGTAGGCGGTGCCATCGCCGCGCGGCTGCGCGTCTTCGGGGCGGTCCATCGGCGTGGCGCCCAGGGCATCGGCTGCAAGGCGGGTGTCGATCAGGACATCGGCCTGGCTGGCAAAACCGTTTTCAGCGGTCAGCGGGCCGGTGCCGTGCACCAGCGGCAACCACTCGATGCTGCCGTCTTCGTCAAAGCGGGCCACATAGAGCGTACCGTCGCTCAGCAGTTTGCTGTTGGCGGCGGCATCGTCGGAGACCACACCGCTCGAGACATATTTGTACTGGTAGTCAAAGCGGTTGTCGTCGCCCATGTAGACGACCAGCTTGCCCGAGGAAGACACGGTGGTTTCGGCGCCTTCGTGGCGGAAGCGGCCAAGGGCGGTGTGCTTCACTGGCTTGGCACCCGGATTGAGCGGGTCGACTTCAACAACCCAGCCAAAGCGGTTGGGTTCATTGGGTTCTTTGTCGATGTTGAAGCGATCATAGAACTTGCCCCAGGCATACCAGCGGCCCGGCACGCCATAGCGTTTCATGTTCTTGGCTTCGGGCTGGTCCGAGATATCGGGTTTGCCATCGCCATCAACCACGTCCGTCCAGAAATAGCCGTGGAAGTTTTCTTCGGCCATCAGGTAGGTGCCCCAGGGGGTCATGCCGCCGGCGCAGTTGTTGAGCGTGCCGATGACCGAAATACCCGAAGGATCGGCGTTGGTTTTCATGCGGTCATGACCGGCGGCGGGGCCGTCGATGGTCATCTCGGTATTGAGGGGGGTAATGCGACGGTTCATCTTGCCATCGCGCACCACAGCCCATTTGCCGTCTGCGCCCTTGGCGATCTCGACCACGGTGCCACCATGGGCGGCCATTTCGATGTCGATCAGCTCCTTGGTCATGCCTTCAAAGCCTGCCTTGTCCTGACGGCCAAGGCCCGGGAACATGACCTCTTCATTGGTGTATTCGTGGTTCACGCAGAGCAGGCCGCGGGTGCCTTCGGCGTTCAGCGGGGTGAAACCGACGTAGTCGTTGTTGTAGCCGAATTGCTTCAGCTGGGCTTCGGCGGTCTGGTTCATCACATCGAATTCCGGAGCATCGGCGGTGATCGGATCTCCCCAGCGCAGCAGAATGTCAGCGTCATAGCCCTCGGCGATATGGTGGGTTTCGTCGTTGCCCCAGGTCAGTTCCTCGAAGTTATAGCGACCCGCGCCATGGCTGCCTGCAGCGGCTTCGGTCGGGGCGATCAGGGCCGAGGTGCCGAAAAGGGCGGTGGTGGCGGAGACGCCCAGCATGCCCTTCAGCAGGTCGCGACGGCCATAGCGGGCGTTGATCACATCGCCGATGGTGCGTTCAAGCCGAGGATTGGTAGGGATGTCGTCAAAGGCTTCATAGGCTTCCGCCTTGTTGCCGATTTCGGGATCGTTGATGATTTGCTTGCGGTCCATGGCTTGCTCCAAAGTTCCAGATGCCGACGGTGCGTCGTCGCGTGCTAAGTTGCGCGGACCTGTAACAATTGCGTGACGTGCTCCAAGGTTTTACCAAACCGTTACAACTTGGGCCGTTTTTCGCCTGTTCGTGATACTTCATCTGGAGCCGATGCCCCGTATATCATGCTGTGGCGGCGTCGGCGAAGGGGCGAATCCGGATCACTCGGCGGGGCGGAAGCCTTCGATCAGCTGCCGCAGGCCAATCGCCGCCCCGGCAAAAATCGCCAGGAAGGTGACCGGCGCGGAAACGGCGAGCAGTGAAAATGCGCTGAGCCCCTGACCGACGGTGCAGCCCATGGCGATGACGGCACCTGCGCCCATGATGCCCGCACCCACGATCTGGCGGCGCAATTCGCGGGGGTCTTCGCAGGCCTCCCAGCGAAAATGCCCCTTGATCAGCGAGCCGATGAAGGCCCCGGCCCAGACCCCTGCGATGGAGCCGACGGCAAAGGACAAGGGGCGCAGGCTGCCGGTCATGGTCCACAAAATAGTCTCACCCAGAGGGGCAGAAAAGGAATGCGACACCACCGGGAGGGCTTCGAAACCGGTCTGGTTGACCTCGCTGGTCAGGCCCCAGCCCGAAACGATGGCAAGGCCGACGATCACGGACCAGAAGACCGCGCTCTTGTCCTGACGCAGTTCGCGTCCGCAAAGCGCGGCGATGACCAGCACGGCGCCGACGGCAAGCCCGATGGTGTGCAGTGGCAGACCCGTCAGGGCAGCGGCGTGATGGGCCAGCCCGGGGGGAATATCGGTCGTGACCTGATGCTGCTCAAAGAAGAAATTGCGCAAGGGCGCAAGCGGACCGGAAAGAACCACATAGGTGGACACGCCCATGACCAGCACGATGACGAAACTGCGCAGATCACCGCCGCCCAGTCGGGCGATAGCGCCATAGCCGCAATTGCCGCTGAGCGCCATTCCGTAGCCGAACATCAAACCCCCGATGATTGAAGCCAGAGGCATCCATCTGATGCTGAGGTAGAAACTTTCGCTTTCATCCATAAGTCCTGCTGCAATAAGGGAAAAGCTGCCGATAACGGCGACGCCGATTGCCAATATCCACATACGCATGCGCAGGGTGGAGCCGCCATAAAGGACGTCCTCGATCGCGCCAAGCGTGCAGAACCTGCCCAGCCGGGCAGCAAGGCCAAGAAGGATTCCGCCTACGAGGCCTGCAATGGCCGCCAGGTGATGTTCTGTCAGCATATCAAACATGAGACGCCCCTCCCGGCAGGTTTCCTATCCTTCGAGTCATGCAGAAAGGAGGTGTGCGATGCAAGCGGCATCGCGCTGTCGCCGCCTGCTGTCGATGGGCAGGTGGTCAGCTATGGGAGCTCGGGAACACAACCGAGCGGACAGATGTTGAAGGATCTACAGGTCGCTCAGGCCGTGCGTATCTTGCTGGCCCCGGACCGGGACAAGACGGGTAGGGCAGGGAGAAAATCTAGGTCGTGCTTAGTTGCAGAAGAGGTCGTAGACCACTTCGAGGATGCGGCGCGGACGGTCGTCTGCCAGCCGGTAGTAGATGGCCTTGCCGTCGCGGCGCGGCACAACCAGACCTTCAAGGCGCAGGCGGGACAGTTGCTGCGATACCGCTGCCTGACGCGCCGAAAGCAGCTCTTCCAGCTCGGTGACGGATTTCTCGCCGGTGACCAGATGGCACAGGATCATGAGACGACCTTCGTGGCTGATCGCCTTGAGGAAATTGGACGCCGTGGTGGCGTTGTCCATCATCTTCTCAAGATCGTCATCTGCCATGTCTACCGAAAATTGCGGCAACCCCATCGCTCATTCTCCTTTGTGGCGGGCCGAATGGCCCCGCACATCTATACTTGTCCCAGTCAGCCAGACGTGTCGGTCTCCAGACCGGTCAGCTGTCGCCCACTTCTCCATCCGGCGCAAAGTCTGCATGATCGCGCAGCAGCGCCTCCAGCAGGGGCCAGAAAAAATCGGCCCCCGGATATCCTTCGAGCCGGGCCTTCTCATGACCGTCCTCCACAATCAAGAAGGTCGGGGTAAAAAGAACGCGACGAGTTGTTTCCAAGTCATCCGGCATATTGCGCAGATCCACCCGGCGCAGCGGCGCAAAGGCGCCTTCGGCCGTTTTGGGATAGATTGGCGCGATTTCTTCGTTCCAGCGCGCGCACCATTCGCAGCCATGCTGTTCGACCATCACCAGTTCCACTGCCCGGGCAGGTAGGCTGAGCGTGCACAGCACAAAAAAACCGGCCAGCAACCGGCGCAGCAGCAGCAAGGGCCGCAGAGGAACTGTGGACGCAAAAACCATGATGAAGCCGTTCGAAGCCGTTGACGAAGGTGCAGTGAGTAGGTTCTTTATGTAACACAACTTAATTTGAATATGTGAATGAGACAAGGCGCGCCGTCCCCGAATATCGGCTAATGCGCCCAAAAAAGGAGCTGAGATGCTCGAAATATCGTACTTTGGGGCCCTGTTTGCCGGTTTGTTGAGCTTTTTCACGCCCTGCATCCTGCCGATGGTGCCGTTTTACCTGTCCTACATGGGCGGGCTTTCGATGGCTGAACTGCGCGGCGACGGGCGCATTGCGCCGGGGGCGCAGCGTCGGCTGGTGATCTCTGCGCTGTGTTTCGCAGCTGGTGTCACCACGGTTTTCATGTTGATGGGCATGGGAGCTACCGCGCTGGGGCAGTTATTCGGGCGCTACATGGATATTCTGGCCTATGGCGCCGCCGGGGTGCTGGTCCTGTTCGGCCTGCATTTCCTGGGCGTGATGCGCATTCCGCTCCTATACCGCGAGGCACGCATGGAAAGCTCGGCCGAGCCTTCCACGCTGATTGGGGCCTATCTGATGGGGCTGGCCTTTGGCTTTGGCTGGACTCCCTGCGTGGGACCGGCGCTGGCGTCGATCCTGATGATCGCCTCCGGCATGGGGGACATCTGGCGCGGTGGCCTGCTCTTGCTGGTCTACGGCGTTGGAATGACGGCGCCTTTCGTCGTTGCCGCCCTGTTTGCAAAGCCGTTCCTGGCCTGGGTGGCGCGGCACCGGACCGCTTTTGCTTGGGTGGAAAAGGCGATGGGGGTTATGCTGATCCTGTTCGCTGTGCTGATTGTCACCGGAGGTGTCAGCTACATTGCCGATGCAATGATCCGCTGGATGCCCGGACTGTCCACAATTGGCTGACTGTCACCATAAATGGGAGAGACAAGGCAATGAATAGATTACTCAAAATGATTTCCGCACCGCTTGCCGCGCTGGCGCTTCCAGTGCTTCTGGCCGGGCCGGTGGCAGCGGTCGAGGTGGGCGACGACGGCCTTCATAAAACCGCATGGATGCGTGACACCTTCAAGGACCTTCAGGAAGATCTTGCCGAGGCGAATGCAGAGGGCAAGCGGCTGGTTCTTTTCTTTGAGCAGCGGGGCTGCATCTACTGCGCCAAGATGCACGAGGAGGTGTTCCCGCGTCCGGAAGTCAGCAACTACATCGAAGAGAATTATTTCGTCGTTCAGCTGAACCTGCACGGATCCACCGAGGTGACGGATTTCGACGGCGAAACCCTGCAGGAGCGGGAGATGGCGCGGAAGTGGAACGTGCTGTTCACGCCGACGATTCTTTTCCTGCCGGAAGAGGTACCCGAGGATCAGACCGCGGTGCAGGCGGCCGTTTCCATCATGCCGGGGGCCTTTGGGGCGGGGACCACGCTCGATATGTTCACCTGGGTCAACGAGAAGCGGTACGAGCTTGATAATGGGGAGGATTTCCAAAGGTATCACGCGCGCCGCATTCAGGAGCGCAACAATGGATCAACAGACTGATCCTTTGCGCAAGAGAATTAAAATTCACATTAATGAATTTGTTGTTGCGTCCCAGGCCTTCGGTGGCCTACGGTATGCAATAGCTAAGCAGGCCACTTCGCGGTGGCAGCCAACGGGAGGAACCATGAAGAGACTATCTCTGACACTGGCCATGTGTCTGGCCGGGACCATGTCGCAGGCGGGCGAAGTCGCGCCGAAAGACGTGAAATTCACCGAGGATGGCGCAATTGCCGAATCGTTGACAGGTGTTGCTGGCGACGCGGCCAACGGTGCGATCATCGCCGGGACCAAGTCCAAGGGGAACTGCGTGGCCTGTCATCAGGTGACTGCACTGGCTGACGTGCCCTTCCACGGCGAAATCGGCCCCATGCTGGACGGCGCGGGGGAGCGCTGGAGTGAAGCTGAGCTGCGTGGCCTCGTGGCGAATGCAAAAATGACCTTCGAGGGCACCATGATGCCTGCGTTCTACAAGGTCGACGGGTTTATCCGTCCGGGCGATGCCTACACCGGTAAGGCGGGCGCAGAGCCGCTGCCGCCGATCCTGACCGCCCAGGAGATTGAAGATGTCGTCGCTTTCCTCGCGACGCTGAAAGAAGAGTGAGACAGCAGCTTCCAGCTGCTTGTCCGAGCGAAGTCAAAGGAGACAAATGATGGAGTTCTCACGTCGCGAAACCCTGGCGATGGGCCTGGGCGCCGCCGTGCTGACGGTTCTGCCCTACCGCCTGAGCGCATCGGCAGACGATAAGATCGCCGAGTTCACCGGCGGTGCCGATATGGCCGACAGCGGTATTGAACTGACTGCGCCGGAGATTGCCGAAAACGGCAACACCGTGCCGATTTCGGTTAACGCCCCCGGCGCGACCGCGATCATGGTTCTGGCCACCGGCAACCCGACCCCCGGCGTTGCAACCTTCAACTTCGGCCCCGGTGCCGCCAGCCAGTCCGCATCCACCCGGATCCGCCTTGCTGGTACCCAGGACGTCGTGGCCATTGCCAAAATGGCAGACGGCAGCTTTGCCAAGGCAAGCGCCGCTGTGAAAGTGACCATCGGAGGCTGCGGCGGCTGATCGCCCCGCATCCCTTTCCGAATTCAAGGAGTTAAGACATGGCATCCGGTGTAAAACCCCGCGTCAAGGTCCCGAAGAAAGCCGCTGCTGGCGAAGCCGTCACCATCAAGACGCTGATCAGCCACAAGATGGAAAGCGGCCAGCGTAAGGACAAGGAAGGCAACGTCATTCCGCGTTCGATCATCAACCGTTTCACTTGCGAGTTTAACGGCGCCATGGTGATCGACGTCACGATGGAACCGGCGATTTCCACCAACCCTTACATTGAGTTTGAAGCCACCGTGCCTGAAGCAGGCGACTTCAAATTCACATGGTATGACGATGATGGATCCGTCTACGACACGGCGAAGTCGATCAAGATCGCCTGATCCTTTCCGGATCTCAAAGGCAAGCGTCTCGTCCGCCACTCCGGCGGGCGAGGCGGATACCCAAGGGAGGATATGGAATGAAATATAAGGCACTCACTGCCATTGCCGCCGTGCTGGCCCTGCCGATGGCCGCCTTCGCCGGCGCAGACGACGACACGCTCGTGGTGAACGAAGAGATCGAAATGGTCACCAAGACTGCGGCTCCGGCTGCAGTCGCTGACGCATTGGACGAAGTCATGTCTGGCTGGCACTTCCGCTCGGACGAGACCCAGGCCCTGCAGATGGACGATTTCGAAAACCCCGCGATGGTCTTTGTTGATCAAGCAATGGACAGCTGGGAAACCGTCGAAGGATCCGAAGGCAAGTCCTGCGCGTCCTGCCACGACGATGTTGCCGACAGCATGAAAGGCGTGCGCGCAGTCTATCCCAAGTGGAACGAAGAAGCTGGCGAAGTCCGCACCCTGGCCATGCAGATCAACGACTGCCGCGAAAACCAGATGGGCGCCGACAAGTGGAAATACACTGGCGGTGACATGGCGTCGATGGAGGCTCTGATCTCTGTCCAGTCGCGTGGCATGCCCGTCAACGTTGCCACCGATGGTCCGGTTCAGGCGATGTGGGAAAAAGGTAAGGAAATGTATTACACGCGTACCGGCCAGCTCGAGCTGTCCTGCGCGAACTGCCATGAAGACAACTATGGCAACATGATCCGCGCCGACCACCTGAGCCAAGGCCAGATCAATGGCTTCCCGGCCTACCGCCTGAAAAACGCCAAGCTGAACACCGTTCATGCCCGTTTCAAAGGCTGCGTACGTGATACCCGCGCCGAAACCTACAAGCCCGGTTCGCAGGATTTCGTCGCACTTGAGCTTTATGTCGCTTCGCGCGGCAACGGCCTGTCGGTTGAAGGACCGTCTGTCCGTAACTAAACCCGGAACGACCCCGTGCCAGTTCATGGTGCGGGGTCTTTCGTTCTTTCAATATTCACACATGCGAATATGTCGTATGTTTACACAGGATATCAGAGTACCATGATCTCGCGCCGTGATTTTCTGCAGGTTTCGATGGCCGCCTCTGCCCTGGTCGGGGCATCTGGTTTTGGCAATTGGGGGCGTCTTGCGGCGCAGCAAAGCCTGACTCAGGATCAATTGCTGGAGTTTGATACCTTCGGCAATATCAGCATCATCCATGTCACCGACATTCATGCGCAGCTGAAACCGATCTATTTCCGTGAACCCTCGATCAACCTCGGGGTGGGCGCGAACAAGGGTCAGGTGCCGCATATCACCGGTGCCGACTTCCGCAAGGCCTATGGCATCGCGGTTGGCAGTCCTTCCGCTTACGCGCTCACCTATGACGATTTTTCCTCCCTCGCCAAAGGATACGGGCGCGTAGGCGGTCTGGACCGCATGTCGACAGTGATCAATGCCATCCGTGCGGATCGGCCTGATGCGCTGCTGCTGGACGGCGGTGACACCTGGCACGGCTCCATGACCTGTCACAAGACCGAAGGTCAGGACATGGTCAACGTGATGAACGCGCTGAAACCGGATGCGATGACCTTCCACTGGGAGTTCACGCTGGGCTCCGACCGTGTGAATGAGATCGTCGAAGGTCTGCCCTTTGCCGCGCTGGGGCAAAACATCTTTGATTCCGAATGGGACGAACCGGCCGAGCTGTTCAAGCCGTACAAGTTCTTCGAACGCGGCGGCGCCAAGGTCGCCGTCATCGGTCAGGCCTTCCCCTATATGCCCATCGCGAACCCCGGCTGGATGTTCCCGGAATACTCGTTCGGGATCCGTGACGAGCATATGCAGGAGATGGTGGACGAGGTGCGCGCAGCGGGCGCCGATGTGGTGGTCTGCCTGTCGCACAATGGTTTCGACGTGGACAAGAAGATGGCCAGCGTTGTCACCGGTATCGACGTGATTCTGTCGGGCCACACCCACGATGCGCTGCCCGAACCGGTGCTGGTGGGCACGACCCACATCATCGCCTCCGGTTCCAACGGCAAATTCGTCTCCCGCGTGGATCTGGACGTGCGCGATGGTCAGATGATGGGTCTGAAGCACAAGCTGATCCCGATCTTCTCGGATGTGATCGCGCCCGATCCGGTTGTGTCCAAGCTGATCGACGAGCAGCGCGCGCCGTTCAAGGCCGAACTGGAAGAGGTGATCGGCCAGACCGACTCGCTGCTCTATCGTCGCGGCAACTTCAACGGCACCTGGGATGATCTGATCTGCGACGCGCTGCTGAGCGAGCGTGAAGCTGATATCGCCATGTCGCCCGGCGTACGCTGGGGCCCGTCGCTGGTGCCGGGTGACGACATCACCCGCGAAGACATCTGGAACGTCACCTCGATGAGCTATGGCGCCGCCTATCGCAGCGAGATGACCGGTGAATTCATCAAGGTGATCCTGGAAGACGTGGCTGACAACATCTTCAACCCGGACCCCTATTACCAGCAGGGCGGCGACATGGTGCGCATCGGTGGCATGGGCTACCGCATCGACATCACCAAACCTCAGGGCGAACGGATCACCGAGATGACGCTGCTGAAGAACGGTGAGGCGATCGATCCGGCGAAGACCTACATGGTCGCCGGCTGGGCCAGCGTCAACGAAGGCACCGAAGGTCCGCAGATCTGGGACGTCGTCGAAAACCACATCAAGAAAATGGGCACCGTCACGGTCAACCCGAACAACTCGGTCAAGGTGGTCGGCGCTTAATCAGCGCCGCCGCCTGACGGGCAAATTTTGCGCCGATGGGGCCCTGCCAGGGCACTCATCTAAATATGGAGGCATGAACAAGATGAGCGATAATTCAAAGGGTTTCACCCCGTCGCGCCGTCAGTTTCTGGCGGGTGCGGCTGCGGCCGGGGCCGGATCTGCGGTTGCTGGTGCGGCCCAGGCGGCCGGGCCTGACCCGCTGATCACGGAAGTCCAGGAATGGGCCAGCGGCTTGGGTGATGGCGTCGACGCCACCCCGTATGGTCTTCCGATCAGCTATGAATCGGATGTGATCCGCCGCAACGTGGAATGGCTGACCGCCGATACGATTTCGTCGATCAACTTTACCCCGATCCACGCCCTGGATGGCACCATCACGCCGCAGGGTTGTGCGTTCGAACGTCACCACTCGGGCGCGATCGAGCTGAAGAAAGAAGACTACCGCCTGATGATCAACGGTCTGGTCGACACGCCGCTGGTCTTCTCCTACGCCGATCTGGAGCGTTTTCCCCGTGAAAACCGCGTCTACTTCTGCGAATGCGCGGCGAACTCGGGCATGGAATGGGCCGGTGCCCAGCTGAACGGCGCCCAGTTCACCCACGGCATGATCCACAACATGGAATATTCCGGCGTCAGCTTGCGCACGCTGCTGGAAGAGGCCGGTCTGGATGCAGCAGGCGATCTGAAGGACAAATGGGTCTACGTGGAAGGCGCCGATGCCTCCTCTAACGGCCGTTCGATCCCGATGGACAAGGCGCTCGATGACGTTCTGGTCGCCTTCAAGGCCAACGGCGAAGCCCTGCGCAAAGAGCACGGCTATCCGGTGCGCCTGGTCGTTCCCGGCTGGGAAGGCAACATGTGGGTCAAGTGGCTGCGTCGCATCGAAGTCACCAACGGCCCGGTTGAATCCCGCGAGGAAACCTCGAAGTACACCGACACGCTGGCCGACGGCACCAGCCGCAAATGGACCTGGGAAATGGATGCGAAATCCGTTGTCACCAGCCCCAGCCCGCAGTCGCCGATCACCCACGGCAAGGGTCCGCTGGTCATCACCGGTCTGGCCTGGTCCGGTCGCGGCCACATCACCGGCGTTGATGTCTCCATTGATGGCGGCAAGACTTGGAATGAGGCCCGCCTTGCGGCGCCCGGAACCGATAAGGCGCTGACGCGCTTCTACCTCGATATCGACTGGGACGGTCAGGAAATGTTCCTGCAAAGCCGCGCCCGCGACAGCTCGGGCTACGTGCAGCCGACCAAGACCCAGCTGCGCGACGTGCGTGGTCTGAACTCGATCTATCACAACAATTCCATCCAGACCTGGTGGGTGAAGGCAAACGGAGAGGCGGAAAATGTCGAAGTTTCCTAATCTGATCGCAGCAACAGCAGTGGCCACCGCCTTGGCGGTGCCTGCCTATGCAGAGAAATTCGGACTGGGCCGCCCGGCACTGCCCGAAGAGATCGCTGCGTGGAACCAGGACGTCAGTCCCGATGGCACCGGCCTGCCCGAAGGTTCCGGTGATGTCTTCACCGGCGAAGAAATTTTTGCCGAACAATGCGCTGTCTGCCATGGCGATTTCGCCGAGGGCGTTGGCAACTGGCCGAAACTGGCGGGCGGTGCCGACACGCTGGACCACGAGGACCCGCTGAAGACGGTCGGTTCCTACTGGCCGCATCTGTCGACGACGTGGGACTACGTCAACCGCTCGATGCCCTTTGGCGCGGCGCAGACGCTGGAACCGGATGAGGTCTATGCCATCGTGGCCTATATCCTGTACTCCAACGATCTGGTGGATGACGAGTTCACCCTGTCGAACGAGAACTTCCTGGATGTGGAAATGCCCAACGCGGATGGCTTCATCGTCGATGACCGCCTGACCTCCGAAGCGCATTTCTGGACCGACACGCCTTGCATGGAAAACTGCAAGGACAGCGTGGAAATCACCATGCGTGCGGCGGTTCTCGATGTTACCCCGGACGAAACCGGCGAAGTCCCTCCGGCGGAAACCGGTGAAGCCGTGGTTGAAGAGGCCAAGGCGGAAGAGCCTGCCGCCGCTGAGCCGGTGGAAGAGGTTGCCGCGCTGGACCCTGAACTGGTTGCAGATGGCGAAAAGGTCTTCAAAAAGTGTAAGTCTTGCCACCAGGTGGGTGACAAAGCCAAGAACAAGACCGGTCCGGTTCTGAACGGGATCGTTGGTCACGCTGCTGGTGCTGTGGAAGGCTTCCGTTATTCCAAGGCCATGAAGTCGGCCAATGAAGACGGTCTGGTCTGGACCGAAGAAGAGCTTTCTGCCTTTCTGGCAAAGCCGAAGAAATACATGAAAAAGACCAAAATGTCCTTTGCTGGGCTGAAGAAAGACGACGACATCGAAGCGGTCATCGCCTATCTGAAGTCTTTCGGCGGCTGATGGTCTGACGGCCATATGGTTCTGGCATTGCCGCTCTTCATGGGGCGGCGGGGCCGGGCAGTCCACCTGGCAATACATTTCTGAAAACAGGCGCGGATCGCTTCCGCGCCTGTTTTTTATTGCCGATCAGGATTGATTGTTGGCTGGGTCGCTGTGGTTCGCGCATCCGCGAACAAAGGCATAGGAATTTGCTATGATTGCTATCAGTAAAAATAACTTATTTTTATCGCACGGATTTGTTAGAACGTTTCTAGGTTAAAGGAGGGAGGCCTTTAGGGCTGCGGATCCGATCTGAGTTTCTGCACTCCACGCAAAGGCTCTTCTCCTGACAGACACTTGTCCTTCTGGAATGGCCCATTCCGGGGCAGATGTCGCGCCACGACGACAGAAACGTAGCAATAATCGGAGGAAAAAATGGACGGCAATGATATTCCCAGCGGCAAATGCCCGGTGATGCACGGCGGCACAACCACCTTTGGCGCGCGCGTCAACAGCGATTGGTGGCCGAACCAGCTGAACCTGCGGATCCTGCATCAGAACAGCGCAAAGTCCGACCCGATGGGGCAGGCCTTTGATTACGCAGGAGAATTCAATAAACTCGACCTGAAGGCGCTGAAGAAAGACCTTTATGCGCTGATGACCGACAGCCAGGACTGGTGGCCGGCGGATTACGGTCACTATGGCGGTCTGTTCATCCGCATGGCCTGGCACAGCGCAGGCACCTACCGCACCGGCGATGGCCGCGGGGGCGGTGGCACGGGGCAGCAGCGTTTTGCGCCGCTGAACAGCTGGCCGGATAACGGCAACCTCGACAAGGCGCGTCGCCTGCTGTGGCCGATCAAGCAGAAGTACGGCAACAAGATCTCCTGGGCCGACCTGATGATCCTTGCGGGCAACTGCGCGCTTGAGGATATGGGCTTCAAGACCTTCGGTTTTGCCGGTGGCCGCGCTGACGTGTGGGAGCCGGAAGAGGACATCTACTGGGGCGCCGAAGACGAATGGCTGGCGACCTCAGATACGGAAAACAGCCGTTATTCTGGCGATCGTGAGCTGGAAAACCCGCTGGCCGCCGTGCAGATGGGCCTGATCTACGTGAACCCGGAAGGTCCTGACGGTAACCCGGACCCCATCGCCTCGGGCCGCGACATCCGCGAAACCTTTGCCCGCATGGCGATGAACGACGAGGAAACCGTGGCGCTGACCGCTGGTGGCCACACCTTTGGCAAGATGCACGGCGCGGGCGATGCCGCTCATGTGGGCGCCGAACCCGAAGCCGCGCCGATGGAGGCGATGGGTTTTGGCTGGCTCAGCAGCTACAAATCCGGCAAGGGCCGTGACACCATCACCTCGGGTCTGGAAGGCGCCTGGACGTCGAACCCGATCAAATGGGACAACGGTTATTTTGACGTGCTGTTCAAATACGAATGGGAAAAGGTCAAAAGCCCGGCCGGTGCTTGGGTCTGGACGCCCAAGGACATCCAGGAAGAGGATATGGCGCCGGATCCGGAGGATCCGTCCAAGAAGGTTCCGATCTTCATGTCCACCGCCGACATGGCAATGCGCATGGACCCGGCCTATGAGAAGATCTCGCGTCGTTTCCACGAGAACCCGGAAGAGTTCGCAGATGCCTTTGCCCGCGCTTGGTTCAAGCTGACCCACCGCGATATGGGGCCGAAATCGCGCTACCTGGGCGATGAGGTTCCCGCCGAAGATCTGATCTGGCAGGATCCGATCCCTGCCGTGACCCATCCGGTCATTGGTGAGGCGGAAATCGCCGAACTGAAAGAGAAGATTGCGGCTTCGGATCTGACCATCCCTGAGCTGGTTTCGACCGCCTGGGCCTCGGCCTCGACCTTCCGTGGGTCGGACAAGCGGGGCGGTGCCAACGGTGCCCGTATCCGTCTTGCGCCGCAAAAGGACTGGGAAGCCAACCAACCCGAACAGCTGGCCCGTGTTCTGGGCGTGCTGGAAGGGATCCAGGGCGCCTTCAACGCAGGCCGCAGCGATGGCAAACAGGTGTCGCTGGCAGATCTGATCGTGCTGGGTGGCTCGGTTGGTATCGAGCAGGCTGCAAAGAAGGCTGGGCAGGACATCACTGTGCCTTTCACACCG
The DNA here is from genome assembly GCF_001678945.1 of Phaeobacter gallaeciensis. Lineage (NCBI taxonomy): Bacteria > Pseudomonadati > Pseudomonadota > Alphaproteobacteria > Rhodobacterales > Roseobacteraceae > Phaeobacter > Phaeobacter gallaeciensis. The sequence goes on along the minus strand of NZ_CP015124.1, from coordinate 512,206 downwards.
GGACGTGCAGACGCAACGGCTGAGCAGACCGATGTGGAATCCTTCGAGGTGCTGGAACCGGTGGCTGATGGTTTCCGCAACTACCATAAGACGCAGTTCACTGTTGCGCCGGAAGAGATGATGCTGGACCGGGCGCAACTGCTGACGCTGACAGCACCGGAAATGACAGCGCTTGTCGGTGGCCTGCGGGTTCTGAACACCAACGTCGGGCAGACTACCCATGGTGTTTTCACGGATAAGCCCGAAACCCTGTCCAACGACTTTTTCGTTAATCTTCTGGATATGTCGACCGAGTGGAAACCCACCTCGGACGAGGCACAGGAGTTCGAAGGCCGCGACCGCGCCAGCGGAGAGGTCAAATGGACAGCCACCCGTTGTGATCTGGTCTTTGGCTCCAACTCGCAACTGCGCGCCCTGGCCGAGGTCTATGCCCAGGCGGACAATGGCGGGAAATTCGTCAATGACTTCGTGGCGGCCTGGACCAAGGTGATGAACGCAGATCGCTTCGATCTGTCCTGAACACGGCCTGTCTGATCTGTCCGAAAAACAACCAACGCCCCGGCATTTGCCGGGGCGTTCTTACTTGGGCGCCGGGCATCAGCCCGTTGAGTGTCAGGACCAGCCTTTACGGAAGAAATGCGGGCTGGCACCGAATTTGCGTTTGAACTGGCGAGAAAAATGCGTGGTGCTGTTGAAGCCCGAAGCCAGCGCGATCTCGGTCACCGACATCGAGGTTTCATTCATCAGGGCAAAGGCATGGCTGAGCCGCATATCGCAATAGACGTGCATCGGGCTCTGGTTCAGGTAGCGGGCAAAAAGCCGCTCCAGCTGGCGACGGGAGATATCCAATCGGGCGCAAAGATCGCCGATCTGAAGCGGTTCTTCGATCGCTTCCTGCATCAGCTGCAAGGCGTTAAGCAGGCGCTGGTTGCGGCTGCCAATGGCAACCGCGAAATTCGACTTCTGCGGCGCGGCCTGTCCGCCGGAGCGGGCATGCAGGCACATGTCGGCCACGATAATGGCCAGCTGTTTGCCGTGGCGCGCTTCAATGAGGCTCAGCATCAGGTCGGTCGCGGCATTGCCGCCGCCGCAGGTCATCAGGGGGCCCGAAACCTCGAATGTATTGGCGGATGGAGTCAGGCGCGGAAATCGTTCGATGAACCCCGGCTGGTTCTCCCAGTGCAGGGTGAATTTCTGATCCTTGATAAGTCCGGCCTGAGCCAGTGCAAAGGCGCCCGTGCAGATGCCACCGATGGAGCGGCCAAAGCGGCTTTCGCGGCGCAGCCAGTTGAGCGTGGCCTCGCCAGCGGTGCTTTGGGGTTCCACGCCGGCGCAGACAAAGCCAAGACTGTCGGCGGGCAGGGGGCGCAGGGGCATGTCCGGCGTAATCATCATCCCGTTTGAACACCGGATCGGTTCGCCATCCTCGGTCATCACGAACCAGCGATAAAGCCGCGTGTTGGTGACCTGATTGGCGATCCGCAGAGGTTCGATTGCGGCTGCGACGGGCAGCATCGTCGCCTTTTTCAGCAGCAGGAAATAGAAATCCTGCGGTTCCCCTTCAAATGGCACGTCCAGCTTTGCCGCCGCACCTTTTTGAACGAAGCTGTCATCTGTCATGGCATGGATCCGCCGCCGGGAGTGTCTCTGTGTCTTAAGCCAGAGTTTTGCAGGCAGGCCGGGGAATTGCGACCGGGGATTCGCGAATAGCGACCTGCCGACCCGGGGTGCGGAACCGGTCGCAGGAGGAGCGGCAGGACGGGCGCAGGCGGTTTAAATTCGCATACCGCCCCTTGCAGGCCTTTTGGGCGAGCACTAAGACTCAGGTAACAGTTGGTCCGATATGATGGCGGACATAATTCAAAGCAGGCAGGTCCTAATGATTGATCCGACAGAAACATACATGAACACTCTGGTGCCCATGGTGGTTGAACAGACCAGCCGGGGTGAGCGCGCCTACGATATCTTCTCGCGCCTGCTGAAAGAGCGTATCATCTTCCTCAACGGTCCGGTTCACGATGGGATGAGCTCGCTGGTCGTGGCACAGCTGCTGCACCTTGAGGCTGAAAACCCGTCCAAGGAAATCTCGATGTATATCAACAGCCCCGGCGGTGTTGTGACCTCGGGCCTGTCGATCTACGACACCATGCAGTACATCAAGCCCAAGGTCTCGACCCTGGTGATTGGTCAGGCGGCCTCGATGGGCTCGCTTCTGCTGACCGCGGGTGAGCCCGGCATGCGCTTTTCGCTGCCCAACAGCCGCGTGATGGTACACCAGCCGTCCGGCGGGTATCAGGGTCAGGCGACCGACATCATGATCCACGCCGAGGAAACGCTGAAGCTGAAGCGCCGCCTCAATGAAATTTACGTGAAGCACACCGGCCAGGAATACGAGAAGGTCGAAAGCGCGCTGGAGCGTGACAATTTCATGTCGCCCGAAGAAGCCAAGGCCTTTGGCCTGATTGACGAAATCGTCGAAAGCCGCAGCAAAGGCGACGACGAAACCAGCTAAGCCCGGTAGATCAACTGGGTGTGTGCCCCTATCCCTTTGGGGCACACTTTGACATTGTGACCGCTTGAGCAGTGTCTTAAGCTGTCAAAAAGGCGAAGGGGGCTGACGGCTCTTTTTCGGCCCGAGCGGACTGAAAGGTAGATCATGGCAACGAACTCAAGCGGCGACAGCAAGAACACGCTTTACTGTTCCTTCTGCGGCAAAAGCCAGCATGAGGTGCGCAAGCTGATTGCAGGACCGACCGTGTTCATCTGCGACGAATGCGTCGAACTGTGCATGGACATCATCCGCGAAGAAACCAAGGCGTCGGGGCTGAAGGCCACCGATGGCGTGCCCACGCCCAAGGACATCTGCGAGGTTCTTGACGATTATGTGATCGGTCAGGCCACGGCAAAGCGGGTTCTTTCGGTGGCGGTGCACAACCACTACAAGCGTTTGAACCACGCGCAGAAAACCGCCAGCGATATCGAACTGGCGAAATCCAACATCCTGCTGATCGGCCCCACCGGCTGCGGCAAGACGCTGCTGGCGCAGACGCTGGCGCGTATTCTGGATGTGCCCTTTACCATGGCTGACGCCACCACGCTTACCGAAGCCGGTTACGTGGGCGAGGATGTGGAGAACATCATCCTCAAGCTGTTGCAGGCGTCAGAATACAACGTCGAGCGCGCGCAGCGCGGCATCGTCTATATCGACGAGGTCGACAAGATCACCCGCAAGTCGGAAAACCCCTCGATCACTCGCGACGTGTCGGGCGAGGGCGTGCAGCAGGCGCTGCTGAAACTGATGGAAGGTACCGTTGCTTCGGTTCCGCCGCAGGGCGGGCGCAAGCATCCGCAGCAGGAATTCCTGCAAGTGGACACCACCAACATCCTGTTCATCTGCGGCGGTGCCTTTGCCGGTCTCGACCGGATCATCGCGCAGCGCGGCAAGGGCTCTGCCATGGGCTTTGGCGCCGATGTGCGTGACAACGATGACCGCGGTGTGGGCGAGATCTTCCAGGATCTTGAACCCGAAGATCTGCTGAAATTCGGCCTGATCCCGGAATTTGTTGGCCGTCTGCCGGTTCTGGCAACGCTGGAAGATCTGGATGAGGACGCGCTTGTCACCATCCTGACCAAGCCGAAGAACGCGCTGATCAAACAGTACCAGCGCCTGTTCGAGCTGGAAGACACCGAGCTGGACTTCACCGACGAGGCGCTGATGGCAATTGCCAAGAAAGCCATCGAACGCAAAACCGGTGCCCGGGGCCTGCGCTCGATCCTCGAAGATATCCTGCTCGACACCATGTTCGAATTGCCGGGCATGGAGAACGTCACCAAGGTAGTCGTGAACGAGGAAGCGGTGACATCGGATGCGCAGCCTCTGATGATCTACGCTGACGAAAAGGAATCCGCATCGGCCGGTTAACCCGCTGATGTGGATCGCATTTGCGCTGTTGCGCAGAGGGGCGAACGTCATTTTGACGTTCGCCTTTTTCTATGGGGTTTGGTGGTATCTTTTCACCTGGATGCCGGAGAAGAACCGCCAGACATACGATCCGATATATGCGCGCGATGTTTTTTCCGGGCACCTTCCGGTGGCAGAGGTTCTGGCAACACGTCGGTTTCACGCAAAAGATGCCGAGACCTGGGACTGTACATATGCCATCGTGCGTTTGGGGCCAGATGCGCCAGAACAGCCGCCTACTTGGATAGATGATGAAATGGGTTGGCAATTCCGGTTCGGCGGACAGTGGGTCGAAAGCCCACGGGCGGAGCCACCTGTAAATCACTATGACCACATCGACACTTGCGCCAAGTATTGGCCAATGGAGCTATCCACTGAATTGAAGGACACTCTTTACAGTTCTGGCGCTTGGTTCGTGTACAGACAGTATTCAGATACCCTGTTTCTCTACAGCAACGAGAGACGGCTTGCCGCACGCATCCGGTTTGGGGATTAGTGACCGTAATTGAGAGAGGAGCATTCTATGACCATCAAGCGCATTTCATCCGGTGGCGAATTCGAGAAGAAGGTCGGCTATTGCCGGGCCGTTGTAGCGGGCGGTTTCGTGCATGTCGCAGGCACTGTGGGGCAGGGGGAGGATGTTGTCTCCCAGTGCCGCTCGGCGCTGGATATCATTGCAAAGGCACTGGCTGAGGCGGGCGCTTCCTTTGCCGATGTGGTGCGGGTGAACTATTACCTGCCGGACCGGGCTGAATTCGACGCCTGCTGGCAGATGCTGGCTGAAACCTTTGGGGATAATCCCCCCGCTGCAACCATGATCGAATGCGGGCTGATCGATCCAAAGTACCGGATTGAAATCGAAGTTACGGCCCTTCTGCCCCAGTAAGCCTGGGATCGTGCCAATTCCTGCCATGCTGTTAGCCACAGGGTGGCAACCCACTGGACCTCGCGCCGAAAGTACGCCATATCAGGGGCAACATTTTCGGAGGCACCCATGGGAATCCTGAACTCTCTTCTGCGCGCTGTGACCTGGTGGAACGGCTCCACGCTCAACACCGCTATCTACACCCGCCGCAAAGGCATCAAAGTGGGCGAGGATGACGCGGGCAATGTGTTCTACCGCAATGCCGATGACAGCCGCCGCTGGGTCATGTTCAACGGTGAGGCCGAAGCTTCGCGCGTCAGCCCCGACTGGCATGGCTGGCTGCACCGGACCTTTGACGAGGTGCCGAGCGACAAGCCGCTGGCGCATAAGACCTGGGAAAAACCGCATCAGGAAAACCTGACCGGCACCGCGCTGGCCTATGCTCCGGCCGGATCAATCCGCCGGGGCGGTGAGCCTGAGCGACGCAGCGATTACGAGGCCTGGGTTCCCGAGTAACCCCTGACATCTTTGCGGTGTCAGCTGACGACAAATAACGATTTAGGCAGGCGATATGTCCCATAATACCACAGAGGTTCTGGCCGGTGGCGTTGTCGTTGCGGCGGCGCTTGCCTTTGCCGTCTACGCTGGACAGGCTGCGGGCCTGTCGCGCGGCGGGGCGGGCTATCCGCTCAGCGCCTCTTTCCGCTCTCTCGAAGGGGTCACTGTCGGCACTGACGTACGGCTGGCCGGGGTCAAGATCGGCACCGTCACCGGGGTCGAGCTGAACCCGCAGACCTTCCGCGCCGATACCAGTTTTACCGTGGACAATGGCATCGTGATTCCCGACGACAGCTCTGCAGTGATCTCCTCCGAAGGGTTGCTGGGCGGTAACTTCGTCGAGATCATGCCCGGTGGTTCGCCGCTGAACCTGGAGGCCGGGGAAGAGATCCTCGACACCCAGGGCGCGGTCAGCCTGATTTCGCTTCTGGTGAAATTCGTTTCCGGAAGTGGTGGAGAAGACCAGTGACGCACCTCGCGGCCCGGCTGCGGACTGTCAGATCGGCGCTGCTTTGGGGCTGCGCTGTTTGTGCCGGGTTCGGCCTGACCGCGATGGATGCCGCGGCGCAGGCGGTGATTACGCAGGAGCTGTCAGAACAGGATCAGGCGGCACAAGAACAGGCCGCATCGGGCTCTGCTGCCGTTTTGCGCGGCCTTGATAAGGTCAACGGGCGCACGGTGGATGCCGAGATCCCCGTCGGTGGCAGCGCAGAAATCCTGGGCCTGATCGTGACTTTGGGCGAATGCCGTTATCCTGCTGACAACCCGACCGGCGATGCCTATGCCTTCCTCACCGTGCGCAGCCCAGCCAATGGCGAAGTCTTCTTTGAAGGCTGGATGATCGCCTCAAGCCCGGCGCTGAACGCGCTGGATCACAATCGCTATGACGTCTGGGTCATCCGCTGCAAAAGCGAGTGAGGCGTCGGTATCTGCGGGCGGGTGAAATCGCCACTCCCTTCCATGGCGTCGCGTAATTGCCGCCGATAGGCCGCACGGCTGATCTCGATCGCGCCGAGCGAGGCCAGATGATCGGTCAGGAACTGAGTGTCGCACAGAACAAATCCGCCCTGCCGCAACCGGTCCACCAGATAGGCCAGCGCCACCTTTGATGCATCCCGTTGGCGCGAGAACATGCTTTCGCCAAAGAACGCCGCGCCGAGCGAGACCCCATAGACGCCTCCAACCAGTTCATCGCCATGCCGTACCTCAAGCGAATGCGCATGGCCGATCCGGTGCAGGTCCATATAACGGTCGAAAATCTCGCCATTGATCCAGGTATCCGGGCGGTCGGCGCAGCCGGCGACCACACCAGCGAAATCGCGGTTGATGGTGATCGAAAAGCCGCCGTTGCGGATGCGTTTCGCGAGGGAGCGGGAGATGTGAAACCCATCCAGAGGCAGGATGCCGCGCCGTTTCGGATCAACCCAGAAGATCTCCGGGTCGTCGCGGTGTTCTGACATGGGGAAGACGCCAACGGAATAGGCATGCAGCAAGAGTTCGGGCGTAAGGCTCATGCGGGTGCCCCCGGGGGCTTTGGTGGCTTCGGTCGTCTTGGTGGCCTTTGCCTTATTGGCAGGCCCTCAGGCGACAGGGCGGGCATGGACGCGCCCCGTCGCGATCATTTGCAGCCCGGCCCTTAGGCGGGCAGGTTTTCTTCCAGCCAGTGCTCAAGCCAGTGGATGTCATAATCCCCGGCCAGCACGTCACGCTCCTGCAGCAGGGCGTGGAACAGCGGAACGGTGGTGTCGATGCCATCGACGATCAACTCACCCAGCGCGCGGCTGAGACGCGCCAGCGCCTCGGGCCGGTCGCGGCCGTGCACGATCAGTTTCCCGATCAGGCTGTCGTAATAGGGCGGGATCGAATAGCCGTCATAGAGCGCCGAATCCATCCGTACACCCAGACCGCCGGGCGCGTGGAACGCGGTGATCTTGCCGGGACAGGGGGTGAAGTTCGGCAGTTTCTCAGCGTTGATCCGCACTTCGATGGCATGGCCATTGATCTGCAGATCGTCCTGACCAAAGGACAACGGCTGACCCGAGGCAACGCGGATCTGTTCGCGTACCAGATCGACACCGAAAATACCTTCGGTCACCGGGTGTTCCACCTGCAGGCGGGTGTTCATCTCGATGAAATAGAACTCGCCGTCCTCGTAAAGGAATTCGACCGTACCAGCGCCGGAATAGCCCATCTTGCCGATGGCATCGGCGCAGATCTTGCCAATACGGGCGCGTTCTTCCGGGCTGATCGAGGGGCCGGGGGCCTCTTCGAAAACCTTCTGGTGGCGTCGCTGCAGCGAGCAGTCACGCTCGGCAAGATGCAGACCGGTGCCCTTGCCGTCGCCAAAGACCTGAACCTCGATATGACGCGGCTTCTGGAGGTATTTCTCCATATAGACTTCGTCATTGCCAAAGGCTGCCTTGGCTTCGGAGCGGGCGGTGGAAAAGGCCATTTCCAGCTCGGCTTCGTCCTTGGCCACCTTCATGCCGCGTCCACCGCCACCAGCGGTGGCCTTGATGATCACGGGATAGCCCATGTCGGCCGCAGCGGCTTTGGCCGTGGCCAGATCCGGCACGCCGCCCTCAGAGCCCGGCACCACGGGGATGCCCAGTTCCTTGGCGGTTTCCTTGGCGGTGATCTTGTCGCCCATGATGCGGATATGCGCCGCCGAGGGGCCAATGAAGGTCAGCCCGTGATCCTCGACGATCTGCACGAAATTGGCGTTTTCCGACAGGAAGCCATACCCGGGGTGAATCGCCTGGGCGCCGGTGATTTCACAGGCCGAGATGATCGCCGGGATCGACAGATAGCTTTGGTTGCCGGCGGGCGGGCCGATGCAAACCGACTCATCCGCCATGCGCACGTGCATCGCATCGGCATCGGCGGTGGAATGCACGGCGACGGACTGGATGCCCATCTCTCGGCAGGCCCGGATCACGCGCAGGGCGATCTCGCCGCGGTTGGCAATCAGGATCTTGTCAAACATGCTGGATCCTTACTCGACGATGACCAGGGGGGATCCGAACTCCACGGCGGCGCCGTCTTCGACCAGAATGCGCTTCACCGTGCCGGATTTCGGCGCGGGGATGTGGTTCATCGTCTTCATCGCTTCGACGATCAGCAGAGTATCACCCTCTTTGACGCTGTCACCGACCTTGATGAAGGAAGGCGCGCCGGGTTCGGGCTGCAGATAGACGGTGCCGACCATAGGCGAGGTCACCGCGCCGGGATGGCTGGCGGGATCTTCTGCGGCTTCCGGTGCCGGAGCTGCAGCGGCTGCTGCCGGGGCCGGTGCGGCGGCAGCGGCCGGTGCCGCTGCGATCGTCTGCACCGGAGCAGGGGCGGCGGCGATTTGCCGTGAAACCCGCACGTTCAGGCTGTCATCTTCACCGTAGTCCCGTTTGACCTGCAGTTCGGTCAGGTCGTTTTCGCGCAGCAGTTCCGCCAGCGCCTTGATGAATGCCACGTCAGCTTCGTGAGATTTTTCTGTCATTTTGTCCTCAGCCGGTTCCGACAGGCCTGCGAAGATGTCGCAGGCTGGAAATTAGAGCGCTTATAGGCCAAGCTTTACCACAAGGAAAGCGCTGCCGATCATGCGCGGTCTATTAGCGCCAACATGGGGGCGTCGCGCGGGATTCGCAATTGCAGAGGGGCCTGTGATTGGCCAAAGGCAGCTGTTACGGCCTCTTAAAGGCTCATAATGGCATCCCGGTCAGCTTGGCCACCAGTTCGGGCAGTTTGCGGGCGCCGAACTTTTCCAGAAGGTGCGCCCGGTGGGTTTCTATGGTGCGGTAGGAGAGGTTCAGCTTGGCGCCGATTTCCTTGGCCGACAGGCCCTTGCAGGTCAGAATGGCGACTTCGCGTTCCCGCGGGGTCAGGCTGACCACGGGGCGGTCGTCCGAGATATCGGCAAAGGACCAGACACCGGTCTGAAACGGCGCTTCTGGGGACACGGATCGCCCACGCACCCGGCACCAGAAGAGTTCTCCTGATCTGCGCCGCATGATGCGTTCGTCGCTATAGCTGCCGGTGCGGTGCTCTTCTTCCTGCAAAAGCGCACCAATACGACGGAACTCTTCCTGGGTGGGGTAAAGATCCGCGATCAGCATTTCGTCATAGTCGGCTGGCTCCCCGCCAAAGGTCGCGGCGAACTGGAGATTGCAGCGTTTGATCACACGGCGTTCCAGCACGGCAAGGCCGACGGGCGCATGGCTAAAGGCGATATCTGTCATGACCTCTATTAACCGGGTATTTTTGCGGAATTGAAGAGGCCGGGGCCGCATGGAAATGTATTTCTGCCGCTCAACAGGGCGCGCTAAGGGAGGATTAGCATGAATATCGGAATGTGGCTGGCCCGTCAGGCTGCGGCGGGCGGGGACCGTCCTGCCTTGTTTCTGGGCCGCGATCAGGTGGCGGATTACGGCAGCTTTCACCAAAAGGCCGCGCAGGTTGCGGGCTGGCTGGTCTCGCAAGGGGTAGAGCCAGGGGACCGCGTTGCGATCTTCATGAAGAATTGCCCGGACTACCTGATCGCCCTTTTCGGGATCTGGTATGCTGGGGCCGCGGCGGTGCCGGTCAATGCAAAACTCCACGGGCGCGAGGCGGCCTATATCCTGGAAAATTCCGGCACCCGGCTGGTCTTTGCCTCGGCTGGTCTGGATACGGCCCTGCGCGAGGCCGGGGTGACGCTGGATATCATCGACTTCTCCGGCGCAGACGGGGCCGCTGTGCTGGCTGCGGATCCTGTGACTGCGCCGGTCCGCCGGGCACCGCAGGATCTGGCATGGCTGTTCTACACGTCGGGGACCACAGGCAGGCCAAAGGGGGTGATGATCACCCACCGGATGCTAATCACGGTTTCGCTGGCCTATCTCAACGATGTGGATGCGGCCAGCGCTGAGGATCAAATCCTCTATGCCGCCCCGATGAGCCACGGCGCAGGCCTTTATGCCATGCTGCACGTGCTGGTCGGCGCCGCGCACGTTTGCCCGCCGTCGGGGGGATTTGAACCGCATGAGATTTTCGAACTGGCCGAGCATTTTGGCCGCGTGCAGATGTTCGCCGCGCCTACCATGGTGACGCGCATGACCGCGCAGGCCAAGGCGGCCGGGCGCAGCGGACGCGGCCTGCGCACGGTCGTCTACGCGGGCGGCCCGATGTATCTGGCGGACATCATCGAGGCGGTCGATCATTTCGGTCCGGTCTTTGTACAGATCTACGGACAGGGCGAATGCCCGATGGGGATCACCGCGCTCAGCCGTCATGACGTGATCGACCGCAGCCATCCCGAATGGCGCGCCCGGCTGGCTGGTGTGGGCCGCGCCCAAAGCCCGGTCGAGGTGCAGATCGGATCGCCGGATGGCACACCGCTGCCGCCAGGAGAGGTTGGAGAGATCATGGTGCGCGGCGATGCGGTGATGCCCGGCTACTGGAACAATGAGACCGCCACCGCAGAAACGTTGAAAGACGGCTGGCTGATGACCGGGGACATGGGGGTCATGGATGCGGCGGGCTATCTGACGCTGCAGGACCGCTCCAAGGATATGATCATCACGGGCGGCTCGAACGTCTATCCGCGCGAGGTCGAAGAAGTGCTGCTGATGCACCCGGATGTGCAGGAGGTCTCGGTCGTGGGGCGCAGGCACGCCGACTGGGGCGAAGAGGTGGTCGCCTTTATCGTGGGGACGGCACCCGAGGCAGAGCTGGATGCGCTTTGCAACGATCAGATCGCCCGCTTCAAGCGGCCCAAATCCTATATCCGCACGGCGGAGCTTCCCAAGAACAATTACGGCAAGGTCCTGAAGACCGAGCTGCGCAAAATGCTGGAGGAAAACGCATGACGGATCTGAGTGGAAAGACGGCGCTGGTGACGGGATCGGTTCAGGGGATCGGCCTTGCCATTGCAAAGGAACTGGCGGGCGCGGGCGCCCGTATCGCTGTTCATGGCATCGCCGATGAAGCAACCGCGCAGGCAGCGACGGAGGCCCTGCAGGAGGCCGGGGCACCCGAGGCGCGATTCTTTGCCGGGGACCTGAGCCAGCCTGAGGAGATCGACGCGCTGATGAGCGCCGTTGCGGACTGGGGCGGCGCAGATATCGTGGTGAACAATGCCGGGATCCAGAAAACTGCGCCTTTGGCCGAAATGCCGCGCGAGACCTGGGATGCGATCCTAGCGGTCAACCTGTCGGCGGCCTTTCACATCATGCAGGCGGCGCTGCCGGTCATGGCGGCGCGCGGATTTGGCCGGGTGATCAATATCGCCTCCGTCCACGGGTTGGTCGCCAGCAAGGACAAGGCGCCCTATGTGGCCGCGAAATTCGGTCTCGTTGGTCTTAGCCGGGTGGCGGCGCTGGAGTATGCCGATCAGGGCAGCCGGGACACCGGCGGCGTGACGGTGAATTGCATCTGTCCGGGCTGGACCGAAACCGCGATCATCGAACCGCAGGTGGCTGCGCGGGCGGCGCAGATGGGCGGCGACAGAGAGGCGGGGATAGCCGATCTTCTGTCCGAAAAACAGCCTAGCAAACGGCTGTCGGATCCATCGGAAATCGGTGCGCTGGCGCTGTGGCTCTGTGCTCCGGTGGCGCATAACGTCACCGGCACCGCCATTCCGGTTGATGGCGGCTGGACCGCGCAGTAGGCGCCAAAATTCACTGTCCCTGATGCGCTGGTCAGCCCGATTTGGCCAGCGGTTCCGGGGCGGTGTCCTTGCCGTGACCCATCAGCGTGTCGATCAGGAGGCTCATCAACTCGGCGCGGTTGCCGCTGCCGGATTTGCGGTAGATGGCATTGAGTTGCGCCTTGACGGTGCCTTCGGCGCTGCCGCGCATCTGGGCGATTTCGCCAGTGCTCAGCCCCTTGACTAGAAAGGTCGCCACATCCCGCTCTGCCGGGGTCAGGTTCCAGGCGGAAAATTCGGTATCGATGACTTCCTGAATGGCGCCCTGCGCGCTCTTCAGGCTTTGCTCCAGATGCGCCTTGCGCCGCAAGAGCCACATCAGGATACGGACTTCGACCACGATGGCGGCGATCAGGCCGAAGGTGGCAATCGCTTCGATCGCCGCGTGCCGCCCTTCAGTATTCATCGCGCCGGGCATCAGAAGATCGGCAATGATATCACCCAGAAAGATCGCCGCGCAGATGGACTGCACGACGATCAGGGCGATCAGAACGGAGGGTTGGGCCGGGTCAAATCTGCTGTTGGTCACTGTTGGGTCTCCGGGGGACTCGTCGGTAGGTCCTTGTACCCCGAGACCATGGAACGCGCCAGATTGACCCTTGTGCGGCGGCTTTCATAGATCACCGCAGCGATATGCAGCACGACCGAGATTTCGGCCCAGGTGACCAGTGCTTCGTGCAGCTCTTCGGGCCATTCGATGCCCCAGAACATGTCGGTGGTCATCAGATAGCCGGTGAGACCGATGCCAAGGATCGTCAGCAGCAGGTTGTAGATCATCAGGGCGCCAAGCGGCGTATGGCCCCGGTGCGGACGCACCCGCCCAGTGGCAATATCCGTCAGCTGCCCGACAGCGCCCGAGAAACTGGGAGGGAAACTGGAAAACCGGGCATAACGGCTGCCAATCACCCCCCAGAGTATGCGCACCCCGATCAGGCCAACGATCACGTACCCCAATACCTCGTGAATCCGTTCGTCCGGATCGGTCAGCAGCGCATTTGCGGCGAACAGAATGACAAGTGACCAGTGAAACAGACGGATCAGCGGATCCCAGACATAGTGACGTTGCATGAGGGTCTCCCAATCGAATGGATGCGGCATTTGGTCGGGCGGAGCGGTACGTGCATCCCGGCTCCGCCCGGGCTGGTATCAGTCTTCCTTGACGCGGATGATTTCCATCTTGTCGTTCAGATAGATCTCCAGCTTTTTGCCGTCTTTCAGGGCGTAGGCCTCGTACATGCCGTCTTCGGATTCGATCTTGCGCACCTCATAGCCCTGTTCGGTCAGTGTGGCGCGGATCTGCGCTTCGACTTCGGCGCTGGGCTTGCCATCCGAGGCCAGCGCCGCGACGGGCAGCGACAGAGGCAGGACAAGGGCGAGGGCCAGGATGCGGGCAGAAGGTTTGAACATGATAAGTCTCCTTGATGTGACAGTCTGATGTGACTGCGGCACGCCATGCGGGCCGTGGTGGACATATCGGAGCGGGCAGGGCGGATCTGGAATAGATCGTGGGATGGATGCGGAGGCTAAACCGGGCGCGTATAACCCTGGTTTATGCAGGTTTTTGCGCTATTTCCCTGCTCCGACGCAAAAAAGACCGGCTCCGAAGGGAACCGGTCTTGAGGTAACCGCACCAGTCACAACACCAGTGCGACGGGGAGAATTGAGATCAGATCGCCAGATATTCGGCGCGCAGCTCGGCGTTTTCCAGAACCTCGGAGGCGGTGCCGTCAAAGACGATCCCGCCGGTGTCCAGAATGACCGCCCGGTCGGCAAGTTCCAGCGCGCGCACCGCGTTCTGTTCCACCAGAATCGTGGTCATGCCCTGTTCCTTGATGTGGATGAGAGTCTTTTCGATCTCGTCCACGATGACCGGCGCGAGGCCTTCATAGGGTTCATCCAGCAGCAGCACCTTGATGTCCCGGGCCAGCGCGCGGGCAATGGCGAGCATCTGCTGCTCACCCCCCGAAAGGGTCACGCCTTCCTGCTTGCGCCGTTCACCAAGGCGCGGGAACAGATCGTAAAGGCGCTCGATGGACCAGCCGATGGGCGGGGCGATCTGTGCCAGTTGCAGGTTTTCCTCGACCGTCAGGCCGGGGATGATGCGCCGGTCCTCGGGCACCAGACCCAGACCGGCGGCGGCCGCTTCATGGCTTTCCATCTTGTGCAGCGGCTGGTGGTCCAGCCAGATCTCGCCCTGGGTGACCATCGGGCTGCCGGTGCGGGCGATAGACCGCAGGGTGGATGTCTTGCCCGCGCCGTTGCGGCCCAGCAGGGCAAGGATCTCGCCTTCGTGGACGTTAAAGTTGATACCCTGCACGATGTAGCTTTCGCCGTAATAGGCGTGCATGTCCCAGACTGACAGGAAGGCCGGAGCCGTTGTCGCCTGATTGGCGTTCTTGGAGAAATCCGGTTTGACGTTCATCTCTGTTTCTCCTTATGCGCTTTCGCCCAAGTACGCTTCGCGCACCTTGGGGTTGCCACGGATGTTCTGCGGATCGTCTTCGACCAGCGGCGTGCCCTGCGCCAGAACCGTGATCCGGTTGGCTAGGCTGAACACCACATGCATGTCGTGTTCGATGATTGCGATGGTGATGTCGCGCTCGTCCGAGATCTGTTTCAAGAGATCGATGGTGTTGTTGGTGTCGGCCCGTGCCATGCCGGCGGTGGGTTCATCCAGCAGCAAGAGGCGGGGTTCCTGAGACAGGCACATGCCGATCTCAAGACGCCGTTTGTCGCCGCGCGACATGGCGGCGGCATGCATGTGCCGCTTGTCCGCCATGTTCATTTCCACCAGCATCTGCTCGGCCTTTTCCAGCACATCCTTCTGCTTGGCGACCGAGGCGATGGCGTTCAACTCGAACGCCCCGTCCCGTTTGGCAAAGCAGGGGATCAGCATGTTTTCCAATACGGTGAGATCGCCAAAGATCTCGGGCGTCTGGAATACGCGGGAAATGCCCATCTGGTTGATCTCATAAGGCGCCCGGCCCAGCACCGACTGACCGTCGAACATGACCGATCCGGTGTCTGGGATCAGCTTGCCCACCAGACAGTTCAGTAGGGTGGATTTGCCCGCCCCGTTCGGGCCGATGATGGCGTGAACGGAGTTTTCCTTGACGCTGAGGTTCACATCCGACAGCGCCTGAAGGCCGCCGAACCGTTTGCCCACGTTTTTGACTTCGAGGATACCCATTGATCCTGTCTCCTTATTCCGCAGGTTCGGTTTTTTTGCTGGCCGAGCTGTCCTTGGACTTGCGCCCTTTGAACCAGCCTGCAATGCGCTGCCCGCCTTCGACGAGGCCACCGGGCAGGAAGATCACCACCAGCATGAACAGGATGCCCAGCGTCAGGTGCCAGCCTTTGCCGATGAAGGGGTGGACGATGAAGACCATGAAGTCTTCGATCCCGTCGGGCATAAAGCTGAACCAGCTGTGCAGAACGTTGTCGTTGATCTTCGAAAAGATGTTTTCGAAGTATTTGATGAAGCCCGCGCCCAGAACCGGACCGATCAGCGTGCCGGCACCGCCGAGGATGGTCATCAGAACCACCTCACCCGAGGCGGTCCACTGCATGCGCTCGGCGCCTGCCAGCGGGTCCATCGAAGCCATCAGGCCACCAGCAAGGCCGGCGTACATGCCCGAGATCACAAAGGCAGCCAGGGTGTAGGGGCGGGTGTTGAGGCCAGTGTAGTTCATCCGTTGCTGGTTCGATTTCACCGCCCGCAGCATCATGCCAAAGGGCGAGCGGAAGATGCGGATCGCCAGATAGAAGGAGGCCAGCATAACGAGCGCGCACAGGTAGTAGCCCGCGTTGAACTGGAAGGCCCAGGGACCCACCGCCATTTCAAAGGTCGAGCGCATCTCCATCCCGAAGAAGTTTGTCACGGGGATTGAGCCGTCTGCGGTGGCAGAGACACCCAGAACGCGGGGGTCTTCCAGCGTCAGCTGCAGGCCGGTTTCACCGTTGGTGATCGGCGTCAGCACCGAATAGGCCAGGTTGAACGACATCTGCGCAAAGGCCAGCGTCAGGATCGAGAAGTAGATGCCCGAGCGGCGCAGGGACACAAATCCGATCAGCAGCGCGAACAGCCCCGCTATGATCACCGACAGGATGATGGCCGGGACGACGTTCATGCTGAGCAGCTTGAACATCCAGACCGCCGAGTAGGAGCCCACCCCCAGAAAAGCCGCGTGGCCAAAGGAGAGGTAGCCGGTGAGGCCGAAGAGAATGTTGAACCCGATTGCGAAGATCCCGAAGATCACGAAACGCTGCATCAGGTCAGGATAGCCCGCGTTGAACTGCGCCATGGCGCTGTCTGCCGGGAAGGGGTTCAGGATGAATGGTGCGCACAGGGCCAGGATGGCGACCAGCAGCAGCATTCGAGTGTCTTTTTTGTCCAGTCCGAACATGTGCTTAGTCCTCCATCACGCCTTTGCGGCCCATCAGGCCCCGCGGGCGGGTGAGCAGAATGATGATCGCGACCACATAGATGATGATCTGGTCGATGCCGGGGAGAATGGATTTGATTTCATTCATCGAAGCAAAGCTTTCGAGAACCCCCAGAAGGAAGCCGGCCAGAACGGCGCCGGGCAGGGAGCCCATGCCGCCCACAACCACAACCACGAAGCTGAGAACCAGGAAGTCCATGCCCATGTGGTAGTTGGGAGAGTTGATCGGCGTGTACATCACACCGGCAAGTCCCGCGACCGCAGCGGCAATACCAAACATGATGGTAAAGCGGCGGTCGATGTTGATGCCCAGAAGGCCGACGGTTTCCCTGTCTGCCATCCCGGCGCGCACAACCATGCCGAAGGTGGTGAATTGAAGGAAGCTGAAGATGCCACCGATGATCACCACCGCAAAGAAGAAGTAGACCACGCGCCAGACCGGATAGACGATGTCCATGCCGATGACCGCGCCGAGATTCACAACGCCGTTAAGTGCCTCGGGGGCCGGGGTTTGGATCGGGTTCGCGCCATAGAAATACTTGACGATTTCCTGCAGCACGATGGCCAGGCCAAAGGTCACGAGGATCTGGTCCGCATGTTCGCGCTTGTAGAAATGCTTGATCAGCCCACGTTCCATCACGTAGCCGACGAAGATCATGATCGGGATCGCAAACAGGATCGCCAGCGGCACCGCCCAGTCGATGATCGCGCCGCCCACCTCGGGGCCGAACCAGGATTCAACATAGGGCGTTTTGACCTTCAGCGGGTTGCCAAGAAAGTCTTTCTGGCTTTCGTCGACGGTCTCAAAGCTGAGGTTCAGAATGCGCTGCAGGGTCACGGCGCAGAAGGCGCCGATCATGAACAATGCGCCGTGGGCGAAGTTCACAACGCCCAGCGTGCCGAAAATGAGTGTCAAACCCAGCGCGATCAGCGCATAGGCCGAGCCTTTGTCCAGCCCGTTCAAGATTTGCAATAGGATTGCGTCCATAGTCCCCACCTTCGGGTTCTTCAGTATGGAAGTGATAGAGTCCGACCGTTCGCGGGACGTGCCCCGGCGTTCTGTGCGGAGGCGCTCCGCATGGCAGATGAATGGACGGACGTTTCTGAAAGGGGCCGGGCGCAAGACGCGCCCGGCTTTTCACTCGGATCAGGCGCCCGGGTTGCAGGTGCCAAGGGCACCGCCTGCAAACATCGGGTGATCCGGCGGATAGGTAACCTGAGCGGCCGGGGTGACCTCGACAACTTCCAAGAGGTCGAACTCGGAGGTCGGGTTCTCTTTCCCGCGCACAACCAGAACGTCTTTGAAGCACTGGTGATCTTCGGCGCGATACAGCGTCTTGCCGTTGCCCAAACCGTCAAATTCGAAGCCTTCCAGAGCCTCGGCCACACCGCAGGGGTTGAAGGTGCCCGCGCGCTCACATGCATCTGCATAAAGCAGGGTCTGGCAGTAAACGGTATGCGCCGCCTGGCTGGGCGGGAAGCCGTATTTGGTGCCGAAGGACTGCACGAAGGCTTTCGATGCATCGTCCTGCAGCGACCAGTGCCAGTTGGTGGAACCGTGAATGCCCTTCACGTTTTCGCCGGCGCCTTTCGCCATCAGGCGGGAGTAGAGCGGAACGACGATTTCGAACTGCTTGCCGTTGACGATCTTGTCGCGCAGGCCGAACTGAACCGCGTTGGTCAGCGAGTTCACCATGTTGCCGCCATAGTGGTTCAGAACCAGAACGTCGGCGCCGGAGTTCAGAACCGGGGCGATATAGGACGAGAAGTCGGTCGCGGCCAGCGGCGTGCGTACCTTGTTCACGGTGTTCCAGCCCAGGGCCTCGGTCGCGGCTGCGATCGATTCTTCCTGGGTCCAGCCCCAGGTGTAGTCGGCGGTCAGGTGATAGGCGTTACGGTCGGTGCCATAGAGGTTCTTCAGCACCGGCGCCAGGGCGGCACCCGACATGTAACCGTTAAAGAAGTGACGGAAGCCGTTGGCTTTCTTGTCTTTACCGGTGGTGTCGTTGGAGTGGGTCAGACCCGCCATAAAGATCACGCCGGCTTCCTGGCATAGGCCCTGAACCGCGATGGCCACGCCCGAGGACGAGCCGCCGGTGATCATCACCGCGCCGTCTTTTTCGATCATCGACTTGGCCGATGCACGGGCCGCGTCGGATTTGGTCTGGGTGTCACCGGTGACGAATTTGACTTCCTTGCCCAGGATGCCGTTCCCTTTCAGCGCCTTCGAGCTGAAGGTGTTCATCATGCCGCCGTCGCCGCCACCGTTCAGGTGCTCGACTGCCAGCTGGTATGCGCGCAGCTCGTCTGCGCCCTCATCGGCGTAGGGGCCGGTCTGCGGCACGTTGAAGCCGAGGGTGACGGTGCTGCCGGTCGGCTCGTTGGTGTAAGCGGCTGCGGACGACGCAGTGAAGATCGTCGGAAGCGCAACGCCAGCGCCCATCATGGCACCGGACTTCAGTACCCCGCGACGCGAGACATCAGATTTGGACATGTAATCCTCCCTTAAGATTTTAACGCCTAGCAGCTCCTCACTTCCGCTCGGCGTCGGCACGGTTTTCGTGCAAAATCAGTATGAGGGCAGCTTGTAAAATCGCGCAATAAATCCCTTGTAAAGCAGGCTTATTCTGTAAATAAATGAACAGTATTCCACGGCATTCTGTAAAGAAACTTATGCCGCGCCGCGGAAAGCCCTTGAAATAGCGGCCTTTTGGGAAAGACCTGTAAAATGGCACGTGACACTCTGACCGGCAGCAGAATCCGCGAACGGCGGCTCATCCTCGGGATGCGTCAGGCGGAACTTGCCCGCGCGGCTGGTATTTCGGCCTCGTATCTCAATCTGATCGAACACAACAGGCGCAGAATCGGCGGCAAACTGCTGGTCGGGATCGCGCAGGTTCTGGGGGTTGAACCTTCGATGTTGAGCGAGGGCGCCGAAGCGGCGCTGATCGCCAGCCTGCGCGAAGCAGCAGCAGATAGCGGCGTGCCCGTGGCCGAGCTGGACCGGGCGGATGAGTTCGCGGGCCGGTTCCCCGGCTGGGCCGAGGTGCTGGCCACCAGTCACCGCCGCATCGCCACACTGGAGCGGACGGTGCAGACCCTGTCGGACCGGCTGACACACGATCCGCATCTGGCCGCTTCGCTGCACGAGGTCCTGTCGACCGCTGCGGCGATCCGCTCGACCGCGTCGATCCTGGCCGAAACCAATGAGCTGGAGCCGGAGTGGAGCGACCGGTTCCACAAGAACCTGAACGAGGATTCCCTGCGGCTGGCCGAAAGTAGCCGCGCCTTGGTGAGTTTTCTTGACGAAAGCAATACGGGCGCAGACCGGCGCGGAGTGCCGCATGAAGAGGCGGAGGCTTTTTTCCTCGCCCAAGGCTATCATTTCCCGGATTTGGAAACCGGCAGCGGCAGCCCGGAGGAATTGGTTTCTGGCGCGCCGGAACTGGTCAGCGATGCAGCAAGGCTGATCGCCCGCAGCGCACTGGAGCAATATCAGCGCGATGCCGCTGCGCTGCCGCTGGAGCCATTGCGGGTGGCACTGGACAAGGGAGGTATTCGCCCCGGGGTGCTGGCGGAACAGTTCGGCTGTGACCTGCCCACGGTGCTGCGCCGTATCGGTCTGCTGCCTTTTGAAGTGCTGGGGCAGGAGGCCGGGCTGGTGATCTGCGATGCCTCAGGCTCGATCCTGGTGCGCAAACCGGTGACCGGATTTGCCCTGCCGCGTTTTGGCGCCTCATGCCCGCTCTGGCCGATTTATACCGCGTTGGCGCGCCCGCACGTGCCGGTACGCCGCAACGTGGTGCAGCAGGGGCGCTCGGCGCTGGCGTTTAAATGTTTGGCAGTGGCATGGGATCATGTGACACCGGATTTCGACAGCGATCCACTCTATCACGCGGTGATGCTGATTCTGCCGCAAAGCGAAGTGCCGGAAGGCGCGCAACCTGTGGGCGCCAGCTGCCGGATCTGCCCGCGCCGGGGATGTCCGGCCCGCCGCGAGCCGTCGATACTGAAGGAAGAGTTTTGACAGCTGCGGGGCTGCGCGGCTACTCTAACGTGAAACGGGCATGTGCGCCGGGACCGCTATGGGTCCGGGGAGCGGCGCTGGGAGGACCTTCTGCCAATGAGCAGACACGTAATTCTGATCGAGGATGAACCGAATATCACTGAGGCGATCCGCTTTCTTCTGACGCGCGATGGCTGGCAGGTTGATGCCTACGCCGATGGGACCGGCGCTGTCGAGGTGATACGCGAGGCCCAACCGGATCTGGTGATTCTGGACCTGATGCTGCCGGGCAAAAGCGGGCTTGAGATCATCCGCGAGCTGCGTGAGGTCGACGGGTTTGCCTCCTTGCCGGTTCTGATGCTGACCGCCCGCGGCCAGATGAAGGACCGGGAAATGGCCGAACGCGCTGGCGTGACCCGGTTCATGACCAAGCCCTTTTCCAACTCCGAGGTTCTGACGGCCGTGCGGGACCTGCACGCTCAGGCCAGCCAGGGATGACCCCGAGCGGTCGGATTTGGCCCTCAACAGGAGGCAGCCTTGGCTGCCGCCCTGACCGGGGGCGATCATGATCCGGGGCGATGGGGCCGGGCGGCAGGATGAGATCTCTGCTCCCTTTGTCGAGCGGCGCACCTATCGCCGCCGCCGCCTGATGGATATTGCCCGGCTGTTGCCCATCCTGGGCGCCTTGCTGTTCCTGATGCCTTTGATGTGGCCCGACCCCGATCCCTATCCTGCGCCGGGCAGCCATGGGGGCATGGCGATGTCCTCGGCCATCATCTATATCTTTGTGGTCTGGGCGATCCTGATCGCGGTCAGCCTTGCCTTTGGAGAAGCGGTGCGCCGCTGGGCCGAACACTGGACCGCAGGCGGGCATTCCGAAGCTGAGCCCTATCAGGCACCGGACGCGGCGGTTGGTTCTGGGACAGAGCAGGGCAGCGCAGAGGCTCCGCGCGACTGATGGCCTCTCTCAATGTTCTGGTCCTGGTCTGTTTTACCTATGTTGCGCTGCTATTTCTTGTGGCCTTTCTTGCGGACCGGATGGCCAGTCGGGGGCGCAGTGCCGCCTGGATGCGCTCGCCGCTGACCTATACGCTGTCACTGTCGATCTATTGCACCGCCTGGACCTTTTATGGCGCGGTGGGATACGCAGCGCGGTCGGGGCTGGAATTCATCACCATCTATCTGGGGCCGACGCTGGTCATGCTGGGCTGGTGGTGGGGGTTGCGCAAACTGGTGCGGGTCGGGCGCAGTCAGCGCGTCACCTCCATCGCCGACCTTCTATCGGCGCGCTATGGCAAGTCCAATACGCTGGCCATCGGCGTGACCATCTTGGCCGTTATCGGGGTGACGCCATATATTTCACTGCAATTGCAGTCCATTACCCTGTCTTTTTCAATCTTCGCCGAGGCTGACCACCTGCGCGGATATAACGAGACCAAGACGGTATTCTGGGTCTCGGCGGGCCTTGCCGTCTTTGCTATCCTGTTCGGCACCCGTAACCTCAATGCCAACGAGCGCCACCACGGGGTGGTGACGGCGATTGCGCTGGAGGCGGTGGTCAAGCTGGTCGCCCTGCTGGCAGTGGGGATCTTCGTGGTCTGGGGCATCGCTGGCGGGCTGCCCGAGACCTTTGCGCGGATTGATGCCTCGCGTATTGGCCAGTGGCAGGTGGACGGGGGCCGCTGGGCCACCATTACCTTCCTTGCCGCTGCCGCCTTTGTTTGCCTGCCGCGCATGTTTCAGGTCATGGTCGTCGAAAACGAGGACGAGCGTCATCTGCGCATAGCGGCCTGGGCATTTCCGACCTACCTGCTGCTCATGTCGATGTTCGTGGTGCCCATCGCCGCCATCGGGCTTGAGCTGCTGCCGACGGGGGCGAACCCGGATCTTTTCGTTCTGACGCTGCCGCTGCATCAGGGGCAGCAGAACCTTGCGATGCTGTCTTTCCTTGGCGGTTTTTCCTCGGCAACCTCGATGGTGATCGTCGCGGCTATGGCCCTGTCGACCATGGTGTCGAACCATATCGTGATGCCGATCTGGCTGCGGCTGCAGGGCGCGGCGGGGGCCTCGGTCTCGGGCGATGTGCGTGATGTGGTGCTGTTTACCCGCCGTGTGACCATCGCGGTGATCATGGCGCTGGGGTACTTCTATTACACGCTGTCCGGTGGCGGCGCCGCGCTGGCGGCGATCGGCCTGATTTCCTTTGCCGGGGTGGCGCAGATGCTGCCGGCGCTGGTGGGCGGCTTGTTCTGGCGCGGCGCCACCCGTAGCGGCGCCCTGGCAGGGCTGACCGTCGGCTTTGGCATCTGGGCCTATACCATGCTGCTGCCGACCCTCGGCGGCGGTGTTCTACCCGATGCGGTGCTCGCCGAAGGTCTGTTCGGCCTGTCATGGCTGCGCCCGCACGCCCTTTTCGGGATAGAGGCGCTCGACCCCACGGTGCATGCCGTCCTTTGGTCCATTGGGCTCAATGCCGTGGTGTTCTGCATCGTGTCGCTGGCCAGTTTCCCGAGCCCGATGGAGCGGCTGCAGGGCGCGCAATTCGTCAATGTCTTCGATCATTCATCCGGCCCGCGCGGCTGGACCGGCTCGGTGGCGCAGAGCGAAGACCTGATGGTGATGTCGCAAAGGATTCTGGGCGCCACCGAGGCACAGGCATTCTTCCAGCGCGAACTGGCCCGGCAGGGCGGTCGGGGCAGCCTTCCAGAGCCGACGCCGGTGTTCCTTGAACGGCTGGAACGCGAACTCAGCGCGTCGATCGGGGCGGCCGCAGCGCACGCTATGATCGGTCAGATCGTTGGTGGCTCTTCCGTTTCGGTTGAGGATCTTTTGGCGGTGGCGGATGAGACGGCGCAGATGCTGGAATATTCGAACCGTTTGGAAATGCAGTCTGCCGAATTGTCCAGGACGGCGCGCAAGCTGCGGGAAACCAACGAAAAACTAACGCAGATTTCGCGCCAGAAGGATGCTTTCCTCAGCCAGGTCAGCCACGAATTGCGCACGCCGATGACCTCGATCCGGGCCTTTTCCGAAATCCTGCGGGACGATGATACCCTGGCGCAGGAGGGTAAGGCCCGATATGCGACCATCATCCATGACGAGGCGTTGCGGCTAACGCGCCTGCTGAACGATCTGCTGGATCTCAGCGTGCTGGAAAGCGGTCAGGTCAGCCTCAACATGACCCGTGGCACGCTGAAAGAGGTGCTGGATCATGCGGTTTCCACAGCCGTAGCGGGATTTGATACCCCAATGCGGGTGCTGCGGGATCCTGCAAGTGAAGATATTAAGATTTCATCGGATCTGGACCGGCTGGCGCAGGTCTTTATCAACCTGATCGCCAATGCCCAGAAATACTGCGATGCGGAACATCCGGAGCTGAGCATCCACGTGTCCCGTGAGGGCTCGCAGGTGCTGATCGATTTCATCGACAACGGCAGCGGCATTCCGCCCGAGTTCCAGCAGATGATTTTCGAGAAGTTTTCGAGGGTTAGCCCGGAGCGGGCTGGCGGAGCCGGACTGGGACTGGCGATCTGCCGCGAGATTGTGCAGCGCCTGGATGGCGATATTTCCTATCTTGCAGGCGCCTCTGGCGGCGCCTTCCGGGTAACCCTTTCCGGTATCCGTGAAAAAGCCGCATAAAGCCCAGAAATAAAGATCTTGGTAACCCTCCGTAGTCTAAAACAGAGACAACAGGCGCTAAGGGTTCAGGTTCACGACGTATGTCTGACACGACGACACAGGATTCGACAGGAAGCAAGCCAGGGGTTCTTGCCCGCAAGCTGGCGGCAACCAAAGAGGGGTCGGGAGCATTCAGCAGTTCGCTGACGCTCAAGGCGCTGCGGCGGTCGCTTGCGCGGGCAGCAGCCGAGCTGTGCGAACTGCCGCTTGCGGTTCTGGCTGCACGCCAGGTGAACCGTGCGTCGGATGAACTGCCCGAGATGCTGTCTGACAAGCATCTGTTGGTTGTTCTGGATGGCCCTGATGGCCGTCTTGGCGCTGCGACAATGGACGCCGCCCTCGTCACTGCTCTGATCCAGAAGCAGACCATTGGTCAGGTCATGGGGAAAACCCCTACAGAGCGGCATTACACACCGACCGATGCTGCGATGACGGCCGACTTCCTCGAAAGCGCCTTGAAAAAGGTGGTCGTGATGTTGGAAGGCCAATCCGACCAGGCCATCTTCTCTGGCTATCAGTTTGGCGCCCAAGTCGAGGACCTGCGCAGTCTGGCCCTGGGGCTTGAAGCCGACGATTATCGCGTTCTGACCCTTACTGTTGATCTGGCCATCGGCGCCATGCAGGGCGAATTGAACCTGATCCTGCCCGAACCCACGCCCGAGGAACTGGGCAAGGGGGGCGGCTCCGGTCCGTCGCTTGGGCGCAACCTTGGGGCCATGCGGGCCGAATTGTCCGCCGTTCTTTGCAAGATGCGGGTGCCGCTCAACGAATTTTCCGGATTGAAGACTGGCGATCTGCTGCCGCTGGATCAGGCATTCCTTTATGAAACGGATCTTCAGGCGGTTAGCGGTCAGTCGATCGCTCAAGGGCGCCTTGGGCAGTTGAATGGAGCGCGCGCGGTTCGCCTCAATCAGCCGCGCACCAAGCTGGTGAATGACATGGAAGCGGATCAAGCCGGGTTTGCAGATGGTGTCGGGGCTGACGCCATGCCTGCCGCCGCTGACGAAATGCCCACGCTTGATCTTGGCATTGCAGCCGAGGATCTGCAGGACCCCCTGGACAGCGGCATGGGCGGCGGTGGTCTCGGTTCCGGTCTGGGTGGTGATTTCGATACCGGCGGTCTGGGCGATATGAACAACCTTGGTGGTGACCTCGGCTCCGATATGGGGGGAGATCTGGGTGCGGACCTGGAGAACGATTTTGCGGCGGCCCTTGGAGGAGGAGATCTTGGCGGCAACTTCGGCGGGGATCTGGGCGGTGGCCTCGGAGGCGATTTGCCCGCGTTGCCGGACACCGGGATGGATGAGTTCAACCCGGATGATGCTGCGGCGGAAATATCCAAACTGGCTGGACTTGGCTCTGGCTGACAAGGCGATCACGGCAGGCGCAGCTGAACTGCGGCCTCCCGACCCGTTCGCAACAGGATGAGCGAAACACGAGCCCGGCATGTTTAGATGCCGGGTTTTGCTATTTGGGGGCACTCCTCGCAAATGCCAGAGGGGGGGGGCATGATCCGCAGTTCGCCCCTCGATGTCAGAGCAATGAAAAAGACCCCAGCCGTAGGGCTGAGGTCTTTGAGTGTTGTGAGTGATGGTCTTAATAGTTGGGGGTGGGAAATAATTCTTTGATCTGTCTCGCGTCGGCTCAGGACTTGCCCGCAGCCTCAAGCGCAGGACGCAAACCATCCAGCGCGTAACCCGCCGCCGCTGTTTTGGCGAGGATCTCGTCGGTGGACATCTCCTGCGCCTGACCCAGCGCCCAGACTACCGAAGAGCGGGTGCCCGATGCGCAATAGGCCAGCACCTGACCTTCGGCGCCTTCGAAAAGCTCGCGCTGGCGCGCGACGTTTTCCGGCGTCATGGTCTGATGCGTCAGCGGCAATTCTTCAAAGCGCAGCCCGGCAGCCTCGGCCGCGGCGCGGATGGCAGCGGCCTGATGGCTCGGCTGAACCTCAGAATCGGGGCGGTTGCAGATCACCAGTTTGAAGCCGGCTTCGGCGATTGCGGGAATGTCTTCGACCGAAATTTGCGGCGAGACGGCGTAGCGGGGCGTTATGTCACGAGCTTGCATGGGCAATCCTTTACGCCTTTGCGGCCATCCGGTCCAGTTGCACGCCGATCGGCGCCGAAGCCAGCATACCGGCCGACATGGCAGCAAGGAAAATCAGCCCACCCCAGCCGTTGTAGGTCAAAGACGCGAGTGCCGGACCCGGGCACAGACCGGCCAGGCCCCAGCCCATGCCGAACAGAACCGAACCGGTGATCAGCCGGTGATCCAGTTCCGGACGCGGAAGGGTCGGGAAATCGCCGCCCACCAGCGGTTTGCGGCCATGGGTCAGACGCCAGGCAAAGAACATCGGAATAACGGCGCCGCCCATCACGAAGGCCAGGGTCGGGTCCCAGTTGCCAAAGACATCAAGCCAGCCCTGCACCTTGGTGGTGTCGGTCATGCCGGAAATGAAAAGTCCGCCGCCAAACAGGCTGCCTGCGATAAGAGAAAGAAGAATACGCATCAGATCAGCCCCAGAACGTGACGGAAAATGGCCAGGGTCAGACCACCGGCCAGAATGTAGAAAACGGTGGCAACGATGCCGCGCAGGGACAGGCGGGAAATTCCGCATACCCCGTGGCCGGAGGTGCAGCCATTTGCGATACGGGTTCCGACGCCAACCAGAAGGCCGGCCGCAATGATCACACCAACATTGGTGGTCATATGGGTGTCGATCTCAACGTTATAGATCGGCCAGAGGATCAGCGGGGTGACGATCACGCCGACCAGAAAAGCCAGCCGTTCCCACAGGGTGTTCCAGCCGCTGCCATCGATGAGCCCGCCAAAAATACCACTGGCGCCCATGATCCGGCCATTGCCCAAAAGGTAGACGGCACCGCCGAGGCCGATAATACCGCCTCCGACGAGGCCCCAGATCCAGTCTGTTTCCATTGTTCGCGTTTCCTTGGTCTTTGCGCTGCGGATATTCGTGCTGACAGCGCGTGTTTTGAAGCTGCAGCGCCGGGCCAACAGGGGCGCGGCGCTGCAACCGGGGTTCTGGTGTTAGATCTTGTTGACCGGGATCTTCAGGAAGACATCGCCCTGATCGTCCGGCTCGGGCATCTGGCCTGCGCGCATATTGACCTGCAGCGACGGCAGGATCAGCCGGGGCATGCCCAGCGTCGCGTCGCGGGCATCGCGCATCGACACGAAGTCTTCGACGCTTTTGCCCTGACCAATGTGAATGTTCAGCGCTTTCTGCTCTCCGACCGTGGTTTCCCAAGCGTATTCGTCCCGGCCCGGCGCCTTGTAGTCGTGGCCGACGAAAATGCGGGTTTCATCGGGCAGGGCCAGAATCTTCTGGATCGAGTTGAACAGCGTTTCGGACGAGCCGCCGGGGAAGTCGCAGCGTGCGGTGCCGAAATCGGGCATGAACAGCGTATCGCCGACAAAGGCGGCATCGCCGATAACATAGGTCAGGCAGGCCGGTGTGTGACCGGGGGTGTGCAGCACTTCGCCCCGCAGCTGGCCGATCATGAAGGTATCACCTTCCTTGAACAGCTGATCGAACTGGCTGCCGTCGCGCTGGAATTCGGTGCCTTCGTTGAAGACCTTGCCGAAGGTATCCTGGACGATGGTGATGTTCTCACCGATGCCGATCTTGCCGCCCAGGCGCTCTTGCAGATAGGGCGCGGCCGACAGGTGGTCGGCGTGCACGTGGCTTTCCAGGATCCACTCGGTTTTCAAACCTTCCGCGGTGATCCAGTCGATGATTTCATCCGCCGAGCTGGTGTCGGTCCGGCCTGCCGCATGATCGAAATCCAGAACCGAATCGATAATGGCACAGGCGCTGCCGTTGGGATCGCGGACAACATAGGAAACAGTATTGGTCGCTTCGTCGAAGAAGGCTTTGACGATAGGATTCATGATGGGGCTCTCCCTTGCGTTTCACTATACATATGTTGAAATCAGAATGTGTTTCAACCCTTCGCGTGTGGTTAACTTAGCTGTCCCGGTGGCAGGGCGGTGTTGATCTGGCTCAATCGCGTCCAGAACCGGGTCCTGTAGGGGCGCAAAACATCTATCCGGGACTGCTGTTTTTGCCGGTATTTTGGCCGATATATTGCCTGTCTGCTGTGCAATTTGCCCGATATTGCGCCAACCTCCGCCGATGATGACTCAAATCAAGGAGTTTTGCTGTATTTCTGTTTCAAACCCCTGCCAGAATGTTCCGCACGACAGGGAGGATGAAACATGACAGACGCAGTTTTGCTGCAGAATGCGCAGCATCTTGAAAAACAGATTCGCACCGCATCGGGGCCGGCACGTGAACGGCTGGTGGATGAATTCTTCAGCGCGCTGACCCGGCTGCGCGCTTCGGGCTCGGCCATTCCGGGCACCCTGCGCCGGGTCAAGGCCAAGCTGGAAGAAGAAGCGGTGGAAGATCAGTTCGACAATATGCCGGTCTGAGCTGCCACCACGCGGAGCGGTCATTTCAAAACTTGTAAGCAACGAAAAAGCGGATCCTTGGTAGGGTCCGCTTCAGGCGTTTTGCAGGTTCTATTGCAGGGGGCCTTGGAGTGCGCGCAGGGCAGGGGTCAGGACAGGAAAATTCCGACCATGACCAGCATCAGCCCGATCACCGACAGCAGCAAAGCGCCAAGGTTCAGCGGTAGCACGGATTGCACCACGGCGCGCAGCGCCTCGTCGTCCAGTTTCTGTCGCCGCGCCTTTGCGACGCGCAGGATGCACCAGACCAGCCCCAAGAGACCGCCCACGGACAGGGCCGCGCCCACCCAGACAAGGATTTCAAACATGCCAGTCTCCTGCGGTTTGCATGCTGCTGCGGGTAGCGGATTGGCCTTGTGGATGCAAGATGCTTGCAGGCTGAGACAGGTATCAGGGGCCCGCGCAGCGCGCAAAACA
This sequence comes from Phaeobacter gallaeciensis, assembly GCF_001678945.1. Lineage (NCBI taxonomy): Bacteria > Pseudomonadati > Pseudomonadota > Alphaproteobacteria > Rhodobacterales > Roseobacteraceae > Phaeobacter > Phaeobacter gallaeciensis. The sequence goes on along the minus strand of NZ_CP015124.1, from coordinate 483,100 downwards.
TCGCCCGAAGGCACAATGACGGGCTTTCCCGGCTTGCGGTGATCAGGCCGGACCGCTATCCCCTTTTATCGACCGCAATGACATGCCTTGCTGACGGAGCCGCACATGGATCTGACCGAAGACGAAAAGAGTGAAAACTACCGGGTGACCGCCGGGGAACTGCGCCAGTTCATCGAACGTTTCGAACGTCTGGACGCAGAAAAGAAGGACATCGCCGAACAGCAAAAAGAGGTGATGGCCGAAGCCAAGGCGCGCGGCTATGACACCAAGGTCATGCGCAAAGTTATCGCCCTGCGCAAGCGGGACAAGGACGACATCGCCGAAGAAGAGGCGGTGCTGGACATGTATAAAGAAGCGCTTGGCATGTAACTGCCAGCCGCTTTGCAGATTGAATTCTACCGCGCATCTCCTTTGGGTGCGCGGTTTTTCTTTGGCCCCTGGTATCAGCGCCGCAGGGCGCTGCACGGAAGCCGCCTGTTATGCAAATCGCTTCAGGTATGAAATTTTAAGCTTGAAATACTTTGCGCGCTGGCGGATATTGCCAGCAGCACTGCAAACAGAACCGAATTGAGGAGACAGGCAATGCCCGCAATCAATGTGCACCCCGAAGGCTGGAAGCCGGCCAAGGGCTATGCCAATGGCATGGTCGCCGAGGGCAAACTGCTGTTCGTTGGCGGGCAGATCGGCTGGACCGCAGATCAGGTCTTTGAGGCCAAAGACTTTATCGGTCAGATGAGCCAGGCGCTGCGCAATATCCTCGATGTGGTCGAGACCGCGGGCGGCGCGGCCAGCGATATCACCCGGCTGACATGGTATGTCACCGACAAGGCGGAATATATGGCGCATCAGGCCGAAGTGGGCAAAGCCTACCGTGACGTGATGGGCTATCACTTCCCAGCCATGACGATGGTTGTGGTCTCGGCGCTGGTCGAGGATGAAGCCAAGGTCGAGATCGAAGCCACTGCGGTTCTTTCGAACTGATCTCTCTGCCGGGCCAGATGCCTTTGGTTTTTGGCCCGCCGACACACAATTTGGTGAATTCGGTTGGAAATTCCCCCGGGATACCCCAGATCTGTCCCCGACAGATGAGGGGAGTCACAGATGCGGATCAATGCCGATTTTTCACAGCGTGTCGCGGTTCATTTTGACGATATTCCCTGGGTGCAAAGCCCGGCTGCCGGGGTCGAGCGGAAGATGCTTGACCGGATCGGCGAGGAAGTTGCCCGCGCCACGACTATCGTGCGCTTTGCGCCGGGCTCGTCCTTTTCCGCGCATACCCATGACGGCGGCGAGGAATACCTCGTGCTGGACGGCGTATTTCAGGACGAAACGGGGGACTTCCCGGTTGGCTCCTACGTGCGCAACCCGCCCACGTCCCGCCACGCGCCAGCGGCCGCAGATGGCGCGATGATCCTGGTGAAACTGCACCAGTTCGATCCCGAAGACCGCCAGACTGTTCATGTCGACACCACTGAGGCGCAGGATCCGCACCTGCCGCTTTACTCCGATCCGCACGAGGATGTGTGTTTGGTGAACTGGGCCCCCGGGCTGGAAGTCTCCTTCACGGCCGAGGGCGGCGCTGAGCTGTTTGTGCTGGAAGGAAGCTATCAGGATGGGGATGAAACCTTTGGCCGCTGGGACTGGCTACGCCTTCCGCCGGGCGGGCAACTGGATGCCAAAGCGGGTCCAGATGGGGCGCGTGTCTGGATCAAATCGGGGCATCTGACCGAGATGGGGAAAAACTAGGCAAGCCTCATTCGTAATATAAATCAACAGCATGTCGGCCATTCCTCAGAATTGGCCGATATTTTTTGGCTCATCGAAAATTTTACCAGTTGATAAAAAAACAAACTGTGGCACTCTGACTTGCAGAAAAATAACAGTCAGGGAGACACCCAATGGCGAGTAGCCATCAGGCATCCGGGATCCAGGCTGGACGTTTGTCCGCCCCAGAGATCGCCGAGAATTTCGGGGATCTGCATGCCCCCTATGATCAGCACGAAGCCGCCGTTGCCGCGGATCGTTGCTATTTCTGCTATGACGCGCCCTGCATGACGGCCTGTCCGACCTCGATCGATATTCCGCAGTTCATCCGCGAAATTCAGGCCGGACATCCGACATCTGCGGCAAAGACCATTCTGGATCAGAACATCCTTGGCGGCATGTGCGCCCGCGTCTGCCCGACCGAGACCCTGTGCGAAGAGGTCTGCGTGCGCGAAACCGCCGAAGGCAAGCCGGTGGAGATCGGCCGTCTGCAGCGCTATGCCACCGATACGCTTATGGCCAAGGGCGAGCATCCCTTCACCCGCGCCGAGGCGACGGGCAAGCGCGTTGCGGTTGTCGGCGCCGGTCCTGCGGGCCTGTCGGCCGCGCACCGTCTGGCGATGCTCGGGCACGACGTCACCGTCTATGACAGCAAGGACAAGGCCGGCGGTCTGAACGAATTCGGTATTGCCGCCTACAAGTCCACCAATGATTTTGCCGCACGCGAAGTTGACTGGCTGCTGCAGATCGGCGGTATTTCAATGGAATACGGCAAAAAGCTCGGGTCGGAGTTGTCGCTTGAGGCGCTGAAAGGCGACTTTGACGCGGTGTTCCTGTCTATCGGTCTTGGCGGCGTCAACGCGCTGCGCAGCGAAGGCGAAGACAAGGATGGCGTGCGCGATGCGGTGGATTTCATCGCCGATCTGCGTCAGGCTGATGATCTGACCACGCTGCCTGTCGGTCGCAATGTCGTGGTCATTGGCGGCGGCATGACCGCGGTCGATGCGGCTGTGCAGTCGAAACTGCTGGGCGCCGAAAACGTCACCATCGCCTATCGCCGTGGCCGTGATGCCATGGGCGCCAGCCGGTTTGAACAGGATCTGGCGGCCTCCAAGGGCGTCAAGCTGATGTTCAACGTGATGCCCAAGGCGATCCACGGCAACGGCGCCGCAGCCGAGATTGAGCTGGAATACACAGAGGTCAAGGATGGCCGCGTAACCGGCACTGGCGAGACCCTGCGCCTGGCAGCGGATCAGGTCTACAAGGCGATCGGTCAGACCCTTGAGGGACAGCCCGACGGGCTGGAAATCGACGGTGGCAAGATCAAGGTCTCGGAAACCGGGCGGACCTCGGTTGCAGGTGTCTGGGCCGGGGGCGACTGTGCCTCGGGTGGCGAAGACCTGACCGTGACCGCCGTGGCCGAGGGCCGCGATGCCGCAATGGACATTCATTCCAGCCTGATGGGCTAAGCCAGCCCGCTGTTCCGGTAGGGACAGCAGGCGAGCATGAAAAGGAACAGATAAATGGCTGATCTGACAACTGAATTTCTGGGGATCAAATCTCCGAACCCGTTCTGGCTGGCCTCGGCGCCGCCGACCGACAAGGAATACAACGTCCGCCGCGCCTTTGAGGCTGGCTGGGGCGGTGTGGTCTGGAAGACCCTCGGCTCCGAAGGCCCGCCAGTGGTCAACGTCAACGGGCCGCGTTATGGCGCGATCTGGGGCGCGGACCGGCGTCTGCTGGGTCTCAACAACATTGAGCTGATCACCGACCGCAGCCTTGAGACCAACCTTGAGGAAATCACCCGCGTCAAGAAGGACTATCCGGACCGCGCGGTGATCGTCTCCATCATGGTGCCTTGCGAGGAAGAAGCCTGGCAGGCGATCCTGCCCAAGGTCGAAGCCACCGGCGCGGACGGGATCGAACTGAACTTTGGCTGCCCTCACGGTATGGCCGAACGTGGCATGGGCTCTGCCGTGGGGCAGGTGCCGGAATACATCCAGATGGTCACGGAATGGTGCAAGAAATACTATTCCAAGCCGGTGATCGTGAAGCTGACGCCGAACATCACCGATGTGCGCTTCCCGGCCCGCGCGGCCAAGGCAGGCGGCGGCGATGCGGTGAGCCTGATCAACACCATCAATTCCATCGTCTCGGTTGACCTCGACAACATGGCGCCCGAGCCGACCATCGGCGGCAAGGGTACCCACGGTGGCTATTGCGGCCCGGCGGTAAAGCCGATTGCCATGAACATGGTTGCGGAAATCGCCCGCGACCCGCAGACACATGGCCTGCCGATCTCGGCCATCGGCGGCGTCACCACCTGGAAAGATGCGGCTGAATTCATGGCGCTTGGCGCGGGCAACGTTCAGGTCTGCACCGCGGCGATGACCTATGGCTTCAACGTGGTGAAAGAGATGATCTCGGGCCTGTCCACCTGGATGGACGAAAAGGGCTACACCTCGACCCAGGACTTCATCGGCATGGCGGTTCCGAACGTGACCGACTGGCAGTATCTGGATCTGAACTATGTCGCCAAGGCGAAGATCAGCCAGGATGACTGCATCAAATGCGGTCGCTGCTTTGCCGCCTGCGAAGACACCTCGCACCAGGCCATCGAGATGAGCGAAGACCGCACATTCACGGTGAAAGATGACGAATGCGTCGCCTGTAACTTGTGTGTCAACGTCTGCCCGGTCGAAGGCTGCATCACCATGGAAGAGGTGCCCGCCGGTCAGGTCGATCTGCGCACCGGCAAGGTGGTGTCGGATCAATACGCCAACTGGACGACGCATCCGAACAACCCCTCGGCCACGGCTGCTGAGTGAGCTTTCGCCCTTAACAATCTGATAACAAATAAAGAGGGGCGCCCGGTGCGGGCGCCCCTTTTGCTGTTTCGGGTGGTGCGACGTGGTTTAACCCGTTGGCGTCAGCATGCGTCGATAGAAGGTGTCCAGAAACGCAGGTGCTGCCTCGAACGGATCTTCTTCTCCCATCAGGGTGCGGACCTGAACGTCGAAATCCGCATAGTGCTGGGTCAGCGACCAGATCGAAAAAATCAAATGTTTGGGGTGGCTGGGCTGCAGTTTTCCCGCGTCCATCCAGCCTTGGATCACGGCAGCTTTTTCCTCGACCAACTGTTTCAGATCGGTCGAGAGCGCCTCCAGCATCCGCGGCGCGCCTTGCACGATTTCGTTGGCAAACAGGCGGCTTTCGCGGGGGAAGTCCTGGCTCATCTGCAATTTGCGCTGCACATAGGCCAGCATTTCCTCCAGCGGCTCACCCTCGGGATCCAGTTCCCGCAAGGGGTCCAGCCAGGTATCCAGAAGTTCCGAGAGCAGCGCGGTGAAAATCGCCTCTTTCGACGGGAAATAGTACAGCAGATTTGGCTTCGACAGCCCGGCCTCACCCGCGATCTGATCCACGGTGGCGCCACGGAAACCATGGGTGGAAAACACCTCAAGCGCGGCGTCGAGGATGGCGGCGCGATTCTTTTTCTGAATGCGGGTTGGGGATCTGTCCTTGGGCATTGGCGGGTTTTCTGTCCTTGGGTGTCCGGGCGTCGGAAGAACGCCTCTATTTCACACATTTCACCTGTAAACCAAGTGTTTTCCCAGTCCTGGTGACGCAATTTCTTGACTGACTGCGCCCTCATGGTAGCTTGAGTTTGACCAGTTGGTCAAATCCGGTCCGAAAAGACTTTGACCAACGCTTCAAAGCCACCAAAATGGCGCCAAGCCAAAAATAGCCCGCAAAACAGACGGGACCAACAGGAAGGAAGCTGCGATGACGTCGCTTGGACAGAATCTGAAGATCAATGGCGATCGGCTGTGGGACAGTCTGATGGAGATGGCCAAGATCGGCCCCGGCGTTGCGGGCGGCAACAACCGTCAGACCCTGACCGATGAAGATGCCGAAGGGCGCGCCTTGTTCCAGAAATGGTGCGAGGATGCCGGATGCACCATGGGGTTGGACCAGATGGGCAATATGTTTGCCCGCCGCGAAGGCACTGATCCCGATGCGCTGCCGGTCTATGTGGGTTCGCACCTTGATACCCAGCCAACGGGCGGCAAATACGACGGCGTGCTTGGTGTTTTGGGCGGCCTCGAATTAATCCGCTCGCTCAACGATATGAATATCAAGACAAAACACCCCATTGTGGTGACCAATTTCACCAATGAGGAAGGCACCCGTTACGCCCCGGCGATGCTGTCGTCCGGGGTTTTTGCCGGCATCCATACACAGGACTGGGCCTATGACCGCGAAGACGCGGAAGGCAAGAAATTCGGTGATGAGCTGAAGCGGATCGGCTGGCGCGGCGACGAAGAAGTTGGTGCCCGCAAGATGCACGCCTTCTTTGAGCTGCATATCGAACAGGGCCCGATCCTTGAGGCCGAAGGCAAGGATATTGGCGTTGTCACCCATGGGCAGGGGCTGAGCTGGACGCAGGTGACGATCACCGGCAAGGATGCGCACACCGGGTCGACCCCGATGCCGATGCGCCGCAATGCCGGCCTTGCCATGGCGCGGGTGCTGGATGCGGTGGACGAAATCGCATGGTCCCATGCGCCGCATGCGGTTGGCGCAGCGGGTCATATCGATGTCTTCCCCAATTCGCGCAACGTGATCCCCGGCAAAGTGGTTTTCACTGTCGATTTCCGCAGCCCCGAGCTGGAGGTGATCGAGGACATGGAGCTGCGCCTGCGGGAGCAGGGACAGGAAATCGCTGATGCCATGGGCGTTGAGATCGAGTTCGAAAAAGTCGGCGGCTTTGACCCGGTGAAATTCGATGATGCCTGCGTGACGGCAGTGCGCAGCGCCGCCGAGCGGCTGGGCTATTCCCACCTCGACATTATCTCGGGCGCCGGCCATGATGCCTGCTGGATCAACCGCGTGGCACCGACCGCAATGGTCATGTGCCCCTGTGTCGACGGGCTAAGCCACAATGAAGCCGAAGAGATCAGCAAGGACTGGGCCGAAGCAGGGGCAAACGTCCTGTTCCACGCCGTGGTCGAAACCGCTGAGATCGTGGAATAATCCGGTGACCCTCAAGCCCATGTTCCGGACCCTGCTGTTGCGGCGGATGGTCCTACGGTGATCGGCGCCGACCTCTCCATCCCCGATCGGATCAAACATCTGATCGAGACGGAGGTCGCCGAATTCCCGATCACCAGTAACGTGGGCTTTAAAACCCTTGCCGCCTTTCGCAGCGCGCTGTGCGAGCCGGAAGAGGTCACCGTCAATTTTTCCGGCGGCCTGACACAGGACTGTTGGGCCGTCACCCAGCCGAATGGCGACTACCGGGTGATATATCTGCCGCTGGCGGGCTACTTCTCGCTTTGCGTTGAATCTGTTTTCGGCCCGCTCGACATCGGCGTACACGGACATGCAATCGGTTGTTTCAGTTCAGTCTGAAACGGATCGAACATATAAATAACAGGGAGTTAGAAACCATGAGTAAAGTCATCAAGAACGGGACCATCGTCACGGCTGACCTCACCTACAAGGCCGACGTGCTGATCGAAAACGGTGTGATCACCGAAATCGGCCCCGATCTGAAGGGTGACGAGCAGTTGGACGCGACCGGCTGTTACGTGATGCCGGGCGGGATCGACCCGCACACCCATCTGGAAATGCCTTTCATGGGGACCTATTCCTCGGATGATTTCGAAAGCGGCACCCGCGCAGGTCTGGCGGGCGGCACCACCATGGTTGTCGACTTTGCCCTGCCGAACCCGGGCGAAAGCCTGCTGGATGCGCTGAAACGCTGGGACAACAAATCGACCCGCGCCAACTGCGACTATTCCTTCCACATGGCCGTGACATGGTGGGGCGAGCAGGTCTTTGACGAGATGAAGACCGTGATCGAAACCCGCGGCATCAACACCTTCAAGCATTTCATGGCCTATAAAGGCGCGCTGATGGTGAACGATGATGAGCTGTACTCCTCGTTCCAGCGCCTGTCGGAACTGGGCGGTATCGCCATGGTGCACGCTGAAAACGGCGATGTGGTGGCCGAGCTGAGCGCCAAACTGCTGGCCGAGGGCAACAACGGCCCAGAGGGGCACGCTTATTCCCGCCCGCCGCAAGTCGAGGGCGAGGCCACCAACCGTGCCATCATGATCGCCGATATGGCCGGTGTGCCGCTTTACGTGGTGCATACCTCCTGCGAGGACAGCCACGAGGCCATCCGCCGTGCCCGCATGCAGGGCAAACGCGTCTGGGGCGAGCCGCTGATTCAGCACCTGACGCTGGATGAAAGCGAGTATTTCAACCAGGACTGGGATCACGCCGCCCGCCGGGTGATGTCGCCGCCGTTCCGCAACAAAAAGCATCAGGACAGCCTCTGGGCGGGCCTTCAGTCCGGCTCGCTGTCGGTGGTGGCCACCGACCACTGCGCCTTCTCGACCGAGCAGAAACGCTATGGCGTTGGCGATTTCACCAAGATCCCGAATGGCACCGGCGGCCTTGAAGACCGTATGCCGATGCTGTGGACCCACGGTGTTGAAACCGGCCGCCTGACGCCGAATGAATTCGTGGCCGTCACCTCGACCAACATCGCCAAGATCCTGAATTGCTATCCGAAAAAAGGTGCGGTTCTGGTGGGCGCCGATGCCGATCTGGTGGTTCTGGACCCGAACAAGACCAAGACCATCAGCGCCGAGACACAGCAGTCCTCCATCGACTACAACGTCTTTGAAGGCAAAGAGGTCAAAGGCCTGCCGCGCTTTACCCTGACGCGCGGCCATGTCGCCGTCTACGACGGGGAGATCCGCACGCAGGAAGGCCACGGCAAGTTCGTCGAGCGCGAGGCCAACACCACCGTCAACAAGGCGCTGTCGACCTGGAAAGAGCTGTCCGCGCCGCGTCCGGTCGAACGGTCCGGTATTCCGGCAACCGGCGTGTAATTGTTATCAAACAGGAGACGGGCCTCCGCACATGGGGGCCCGGCCTCCCGTCCTATTAAGGCAACGACATGAACAACGAAACGACTACCCAGGCCGGATCCCCCCAGGCCGTCGTCGAAGCGCGCAACCTGGACCTGGTGTTTGAAACCAACGACGGGCCGGTGCAGGCGCTGAAGGATGTAAACCTCACCATCAACAAGGGAGATTTCGTCAGCTTCATCGGCCCCTCGGGCTGCGGCAAGACCACCTTTCTGCGGGTGATGGCGGCGCTGGAACACCCGACCGGTGGCAGCATCACGGTTAACGGCATGACCCCGGATGAGGCGCGCCAGAAACGCGCCTATGGCTATGTGTTTCAGGCGGCGGGTCTTTATCCCTGGCGCACCATCGCCAAGAACATCAAGCTGCCGCTTGAGATCATGGGATACTCCAGGGAAGAGCAGGACAAGCGCGTCGCGCAGGTCCTTGAATTGGTGGAGCTTTCCGGTTTTGGCGGCAAATACCCCTGGCAATTGTCCGGCGGGATGCAGCAGCGGGCCAGTATCGCCCGGGCGCTGGCCTTTGATGCCGATATCCTGCTGATGGACGAACCCTTTGGCGCGCTGGATGAGATCGTGCGCGACCACCTCAACGAACAGCTGCTGAAGCTTTGGGCGCGCACGGACAAGACCATCGGTTTTGTCACCCACTCGATCCCCGAGGCGGTGTACCTCAGCACCAAGATCGTGGTGATGTCGCCGCGTCCGGGCCGGATCACCGATGTGATCGAAAGCACCCTGCCAAAGGAACGGCCGCTCGATATTCGTGACAGTCAGGAATTTATCGACATCGCGCACCGGGTGCGTGAGGGTCTGCGCGCGGGGCATTCCGATGACGCATGACCGCACGTTGATCCCGAATGGGGAGGGCAGGGCATGAAGAGCTTTTTTGCCGTTCTCACCGTTGTCGCTGCCATCATTGCCTTCTGGTACGCCGCCTGCGTTCCGATGAACATCAAGGGCGTTCTGGATCAGGCAGAGAGGGCAGGGGCCGAAATCACTCCGGCGACTGCCAAGGAACGCCGCGATATGGGCACCTTTGGGCTGGTGGCGAAGAACACATTTGCCATTGGAGACACCTGGGCGCAGGATCGCCCGCGTCTGCCCGCGCCGCATCAGGTCGCGGCAGAGCTGTGGAAAACCACAGTCCAGAAAAAGGTCACCTCGAAACGCAGCCTGATCTACCACGGGCAGGTGACGCTCTCCGCGACGCTGCTGGGTTTTGCCATCGGCACGGGCCTGGGGATCCTTCTGGCCGTGGGTATCGTGCATTCTAAGGTGATGGATATGTCGGTGATGCCCTGGGCCATTGTCAGCCAGACCATTCCGATCATCGCTCTGGCACCAATGATCATCGTGGTGCTTTATTCCATAGGCGTTCAGGGGATCCTGCCAAAAGCGATCATCTCGGCCTATCTCAGTTTCTTCCCGGTCGTTGTTGGCATGGTAAAGGGCTTGCGCAGCCCCGATAGCATGCAACTCGACCTGTTGAAGACCTACAGTGCGAGCACATCGCAGGGCTTCTGGAAGCTCCGGTTGCCGTCCTCGCTGCCGTATCTCTTTGCTTCGCTCAAGATCGGCATCGCTGCCTCGCTGGTGGGTGCCATCGTCGGGGAACTCCCGACTGGTGCGGTTGCGGGCCTTGGCGCGCGGCTTCTGGCGGGCAGCTACTATGGGCAGACGGTGCAGATCTGGTCGGCGCTGTTCGCAGCGGCCATTCTTGCGGCGCTTCTGGTGGCGCTTCTGGGTCTGATCGAACGGGTTGTTCTTAAACGCATGGGGATGAGCGCATGATCGAAGTTGTTTTTGCTGCTCTGGTCTGGATTGCGGGCTGGTGGATCAACAGCCGTTTTGCCAATAGTCCCGCGGCCAAGACACAAGCTGTGAAGCTGGCCGTTCCGCTGATCTTTGGCGTGACCGTGCTGATCGTCTGGGAACTGCTGGTACGAGGGCTTGAGGTTTCCATGGTGATCCTGCCCGCGCCTTCGCTGATCGCGGCGCGTTTTGCCACCTCGATCCCGATCCTGTGGCAGGATTTCTCCCAGACCTTCATCAAGGGGGCTTTGTCCGGCTACATCATGGGCTGCGTGGCAGCGCTGCTGATGGCGGTGGCTGTGGATCGCAGCGACTTCCTGCGCCGGGGGCTGCTGCCCGTGGGTAACTTTGTCGCGGCCCTGCCGATTGTTGGTACCGCGCCCATTCTGGTGATGTGGTTCGGCTTTGACTGGCAGTCCAAGGCGGCGGTTGTCGTGGTGATGGTTTTCTTCCCGATGCTGGTGAACACGGTTGCCGGTCTTCGGGAAACCTCGGCCATGCAGCGCGACCTGATGCAAACCTACGCGGCCAGCTATTGGCAGAGCTTTTTCAAGCTGCGCCTGCCGGCCGCACTGCCCTTCATCTTCAACGGGTTGAAGATTTCAACGACGCTGGCGCTGGTGGGCGCAATCGTTGCGGAGTTCTTCGGCTCGCCCACCGTGGGCATGGGCTTCCGGATTTCCACCAGTGTCGGCCAGCTGGCGCTGGATATGGTATGGGCCGAAATCCTGGTGGCCGCGCTGGCCGGGTCCGCCTTTTACGGCGTGATCGCACTGGTCGAGAAAACACTGACCTTCTGGCACCCTTCGCAGCGGGGTTGAAGAGTGATCCACCATCCGGAAATACGTCTTCGGGTGGTGGCAAGAACGGCGCTGCGGCCCATGGTTGAACGGAAAAAATGCCGCGCATAACATGGGCGCAGCGCGCTGCTTAATACTTGCGCGCGGGCAGCGATGCCCAAGTTTGATATAGTAAAAAAACTTTGAACAAATGGTCAAATTCGCGCAAGCTCTATCCATAACAACAGGGAGAACCTACCAATGAAACACATTCTGACAGCCGCCGCGCTGGCGCTTGGCGCAGCCGGAGCCGCGCAGGCAGCCGACGACGTTAAGCTGCAGTTGAAATGGGTGACACAGGCACAGTTCGCTGGCTATTACGTGGCGCTCGACAAAGGGTTTTACGAAGAAGAAGATCTGAACGTCACCATCCTGCCTGGCGGCCCGGACATCGCTCCGACGCAGGTGATCGCAGGGGGCGGCGCTGACGTGACCGTCGAATGGATGCCTGCCGCGCTGGCAGCCCGCGAAAAGGGCCTGCCGCTGGTCAATATCGCACAGCCGTTCAAATCCTCGGGCATGATGCTGACCTGCTGGAAAGACACCGGCATTTCCGAGCCTGCGGACCTGGCCAATCGGACCCTGGGCGTGTGGTTCTTCGGCAATGAGTTCCCCTTCATGAGCTGGATGAGCAAGCTGGGCATTTCCACCGAAGGCAAGGGGGAGATGGGCGTCGAAGTGCTGAAGCAGGGCTTCAACGTGGACCCGCTGCTGCAGCGTCAGGCCGACTGCATCTCGACCATGACCTACAACGAATACTGGCAGGTCATTGACGCAGGCGTCTCCCCGGATGAGCTGGTGACCTTCAAGTACGAAGATCAGGGTGTCGCGACGCTGGAAGACGGTCTTTATGTGCTTGAGGAAAACCTCAGCGACGAAGCCTTTACCGACAAGATGGAGCGTTTCGTGCGCGCCTCGATGAAAGGCTGGAAATACGCCGAGTCGAACCCGGATGAAGCGGCTGAGATCGTTCTGGACAACGACGCCTCGGGCGCACAGACCGAAATGCACCAGAAGCGCATGATGAGCGAAGTTGCCAAGCTGACTGCAGGCAGCAACGGCGCGCTGGATGTGGCCGACTATGAGCGTACGGTTGAAACCCTGCTGACAGGCGGTTCTGCCCCGGTGATCACCAAGACGCCCGAAGGCGCCTGGACCCATGCCATCACCGATGCAGCCCTGAAATGAGGCTTTTCGGGCACGTCCCGGACAAAACTGACCCGCCGCTGCGCTCTGCAGTGGCGGGTTTTTTCATGCCTGTTTGGTTGAAGCCTGGGCTGGCGCCTCAGGATTGTTCCAGGAACCCACCGTAAAGACCCTGTTTGAAAACCAGCCCTTTGCCCGCCTGCCTGGTGAAGCCGGTCACCTGGCCGAGGATGATCGTGTGATCGCCCGCGTGATGGGCGCTGTGGGCGGCGCAGTCAAACCGCGCAATCACTCCATCAAGGTGTGGTGTCCCATCCTCGGCGGCCTGCCAGTCGACCGGGGCGAAATCATCGCCGCTGCGTGCGAAATGGATCGCCAGATCCAGTTGGTCCTGCGCCATCACATGAATGGAAAATCGCTGCGCCGAAACAAAGGCATCGTGCCGCAGGGAACTGCGCGCCGGGCACCAGAGCAGAAGGGGCGGATCCATCGACACCGAGGTGAAACTGTTGGCGGTGATCGCCAGCGGCCCGTTTTCCGTCAAGGTGGTGATCACGGTGACGCCAGTCGCGAAACATCCCAGTGCGTCGCGATAGGCCCGGAGGGTCTCCGGGCCGGGGGTGATTGTGGTTTCCGGCATGTCGCGCGCCTTCTGTCAGGTCTTGCTCCCGACCTGCCATGCGTCGCCCTGTTTGTCCACAGGGTTCAGGTCCTGCAAAAGGCGACCGTGCTGGCGTGTCTGCGCGATCACATCTCCCAGCGTGGTAAACCCGCGTGCCTCCAGCATCGGCAGCATCCGGCACAGGACCTCGGCCGTGGCGCGGGCATCGCCAAGCGCGGTATGCCGCAGTGCCGTGGGGATGGTCACATCCAGCCGGTCGCACAGCGCATCCAGCGTATGCGGCACCGAGGCGCCGAACAGGACCGCGCTCAGCAGCACCGTATCCAGTACCGGGTGATCCCATGTCAGGCCACTTTTCTTGGCGGCGCGGCGCAGGAATGCCATGTCAAAGGGCGCATTATGCGCGACGATTACCGCGCCCGTCGCGAAATGATGGAAGGTGGTAGAAACGCTTGTGATGTCGGGGGCGTTTTTCACCATGGCATCGGTGACGCCATGCACCCGGGTGGAGGCCGCCGGGATCGGCGCGCCGGGATTGACCAGCAGGTCCAGAGTTTCACCTTCGACGATGCGGCCGCGCAGAACCCGCAGCGCGCCCAGCTGCACAACGTGGTCCTTATGCGGCAGCAGTCCGGTGGTTTCGGTGTCAAACACGGCAAAGGACAGATCGGACAGGGGGCGGTCTTCGATCCTGCGCGCCTCAGGGTTGAGCAGGGCAAAGTCATAGATCAGCGGGCGTGCGGCCTCGGGCGGGATTTCCGCCTCTGCGCTGTCAAAGATCACCACATAGCCATGCGAATCCCCGAGCGGTTTCAGCTGCACGCCATAGGTCTGGCGCCCATCGGTGCCGGTGATACGGGCGCTGACCTCCTTGCCGGTGCGGATCATCTTCTTATGGGCGGCCTCCAGCGGGCCGCGTTCGAGGTAGTCACCCAGCGAGGCTCCTAGGCGGGCAGGGGCGATCTGGGACAGAACCGCCGCGGCCTGCGCGTCATATAGAACGATCCGGTGATCGGGCGCCGCCATCACGGTAGCAACGGGAACCTCGGAGAGTAGCGTTGTCAGCCGGGCCTTTTCCGCTTCCAGCCGCGCGGTTTCGCGGGCGATAGCCTCGGCGGTGGATAGGGTCGCGGCGCCCAGCTGACCAGCCAGATCCGAGGCCGCCGGGGCCAAATCGCCAAGGTAGCGCGCCGTGTTCTGATCCAGCGCGGAAGTGACGCCACCATGGGCCCGTGCGCGCAGATGCGCGGCCAGCCGTTCGATCGGCTTGGCGACGTTTTCATCAAACAGAAGCCAGATCCCGGCGCAGATCCCAAGGATGGCAAAGAGGCTGAGCGCGCCGGAAAACACGAAGGCATCCAAAAGCTCTGGCGCGGCGGCCCGGGCATAACCGATCCACAGGGCGACCACGACGGCGGCGATTGCGGCAAGCGCGATCAGGCAGAAAAACAGGAAAATCCGCAGTCTGAGGCTCAGCCGTGTCAGCATCAGACCGCTCCGCAGAATGTGGTCAGAAGGCCGTCGTCTTCGGGCGGGGTGATCCAGTCAACCGTCGCATCATTCGTCCCAAAGGCGCCGCCCGAGGCCACCACGGCGCGGCGCCAGCCGGTGCAGTCCAGCCGCGCGGTCAGGGTGCTGACAGGGGACCAGCGGCCAAAGAAATAGACTTCTGCCAGATATTGCCCGGGCAGCTCGGCATGGCGTTTCGCGCTGGCCACATCAACCGCGGCGAACCGTTCAGTATAGGGCACAAGATAGGTCCAGGGCCGGTAAAGGCTGCGGTTCTGACCGGTTTCAGCCACCACGACCCCATCGGGCAGGGACGCGCGGGTGCGATCGTACCAGCCGTATTCCGAAGCAATCGTAACGCCGATCATTGCCAGGGCAGCGGCCACAGGCGCCAGCCATTTTGGCAGCCGTCCGCCGCTGATCCGTCCCGCCAGCATGACGACGCCTGCGACGGCAATACCGGCAAAAATCACCGCGATCAGTTCCAGAAACATCCGTGTTCCTCCCTCGTTGCTGGCCTCAGCCCAGCATCCCCTTGCCGTGTCCCAGCGCCGATTGCATGGTCTTTACCACGACAAAGGCATCGCGCAGGTGACTTCGCTCAAAATCCGACAGATCGGAGGGCGCCAGGAAGTTGTCGGGCGCTGTACCGCTGCGAATCTGGTCTGCCTGATGGGTCAGCCGGGTTTCGGCAATCAGATCATAGGCATCCAGCAAATCCCGCGCGCCGGAAGGGCTAAGCGCCGAGGTCAGCGCCGCCGCCTCCAACCGGGCGCGGGTGTTGACCGGGGTGAGCCGCGCCTGCAAGGCATAGATCCGCCCCAGATCGACCACCGGCACCACGCCGTTGTGTTTCAGATCCAGCGTATTGCGATGCTCACCCGAGCGGATAGTGGCAATCCCGCGCAAGAGACCAAGCGGCGGCGTGTGTTTCAGCGAATTCGAAATCATATGGGCGGTAAAGATGGAGTTGGCACTGGCCGCCTGTAGCACTTCCTCTTGCAGTCCGTTGAACAGATCACGGTTGCCGCCGATGGGCCGCAGGTCAAACATCACCGAAGCCAGCATCTGCGCCATGGGATCGGGGGTCTTGATCCAGCCGTCAAAATACTGCCGCCATATGCGCAAGGGCTGACGCCAGCGCGGGGTGGTCGCCATCATGTCGCCGGGGCAATAGACATAGCCGCAGGTATTGAGCCCGTCGCAGACAAATTGCGCCAGCGCCTCGAAATAGGGGGCGTCATCCTCTTGCATGGCATCATCGATCATCAGGCAGTTGTCCTGATCCGAAACCCCCGTCTGTTCCTGCCGCCCCTGCGACCCGCAGGCCAGCCACAGGTAAGGCACGGGCGGCGGGCCAAGGCGCTCTTCGGCCAGTTTCAGCAGGCGCCGGGTGGCGGCATCGGCGATATCGGTGATCAGGCGGGTGACCACCTCGTGCCGGTTGCCGCCAGCCACCAGTTGCAGCAGCAGGGCCGGAATGCGGTCGGTGACCCTGGCCATGGCAGCGGCATCCGGAGCGCTGGCGATTTCGGCAATCATCTCGGCCGAGCTCATCGCCTGAAGGCGCGTCAGGTCGGTCTGGGTGACAATCCCCGACAGCTTGCCCGCATCCACCACGGGAACATGGCCAATCCGATGCTCCATCATCGCGTGCAGCACGTCGGATGCGATGGCTGAGGAAGGCAGCGTCAGCGGATCGCGCGTCATGATCCGCGCAACGGGGGTGGAGATGGGCAGGCCCTCTGCCAGAACCTTTTCGGTCAGGTCGCGGTTGGTGAGAATGCCTTCCAGCGTGTCTCCATCGGTCACGCAAACCGAGGAGATATGATGCTCCCGCATCAATTGCGCGGCGCTTTGACAGGTGAGGCCGCTGGAGCAGGTGATCGGCTGAGTGGCCATGAAATCAGCAACCCGGCGGGTGGCAAGGCTGCTTTGTGCAGGTCCGCCCGGGCGGCGGCGGTCGAAAAAGCGCGCGACCTTGGGTTCGGCCTGCATCAGCGCATCGAAATCGGCGCGCGGCAGGAGCAAAAGCGCGCTCTCGGCGTTGGCCGAGGCGGTGGTAACAGCGATGCCGTCCCGGGTGAGGCCACGCTCGCCAAAGGAATTGCGTGGCCCAAGGATGGAGACGGCCATACCGTTCTCGTCAAAGACTTCCACCTCGCCGTGATGCACGAGGTAGAGACCCTGCATTGGCGCACCAAGGGCATAGATCTCTTCGCCTGCATTGGCGTGGATCACCTCGAACTTGGGGGCAAGCTGCGCAAGGCGCGCGGCGTCCAGGCTGTCATAGGGGTGAACCGTCTTCAGAAACTGGATCAGACCGTCTGGAGAAAGGGGCATGGGAGAAGCCTGTGTCGTAAGCCGGGATAAAAGTCATCCTGCCCGAGTGTGCCCGGACAGGATGGTGAGGAAAAGAGGGCGGGCCATAATACCGAGGGAGGCGGCCCGCCCCGGGGAGGAAACCCTCGATCAGTGGTCCTGGGCAGCACCTGCACCGCGCGGGATGCGGACGCTTTCCACCAGCTCTTCGATCTCGGCCGGGATGGCGTCGGTCGATTTGGACACGAAGTAGGCCACCGCAAAGTTCACCATCGCGCCAACCGCACCAAAGGAGGTGGATTTGATGGTGCCCAGCAGCGGATCTGCATCCGTGAAGCTGTTGGTGCCAGGGATGAAGAACCAGCCCTTATGCAGGAAGATATAGATCAGCGTGACCACCAGACCTGCGATCATGCCTGCAACCGCGCCCTTGTTGTTCACCTTGGTGAAGATGCCCATCATCAGCGCCGGGAAGATCGAGGCCGCCGCCAGACCAAAGGCCAACGCCACGGTCTGCGCTGCAAAGCCCGGAGGGTTGAGGCCCAGATAGGTGGCCACCGCGATGGCAACGGCCATGGCAACACGGGCCGAAAGAAGCTCGCCTTTTTCCGAGATGTTCGGATTGATCGAGCCCTTGATCAGGTCGTGCGACACCGCCGAAGAGATCGCCAACAGCAGACCCGCCGCAGTAGACAGCGCCGCCGCCAGACCGCCTGCAGCCACCAGACCGATCACCCAAGAGGGCAGGTTGGCGATTTCGGGGTTGGCCAGCACGAGGATATCGCGGTTGAACTTGGTCAGCTCATTACCCTGCCAGCCGTTCTCGGTCGCTTTGGCCTGCATCTCGGCGTTGTTGTCGTTGTAGTACTGGATCTTGCCGTCGCCGTTCTTGTCTTCCCAATCGAGGAGACCGGTTTTTTGCCAAGTGGCCATCCAGTCATAGCGGGCGTCATTCTCGATCTGCTCGACCGAGACCGCTTCGCTGTTTGTGCCATTGGGCCACATCATGTCGGTGATGTTGAGACGCGCCATGGCGCCAACAGCCGGGGCAGTCAGATACAGCAGCGCGATGAAAACCAACGCCCAGCCTGCGGACCAGCGTGCATCGGACACCTTGGGAACGGTGAAGAAGCGCATGATCACGTGCGGCAGACCGGCGGTACCGATCATCAGCGACAGGGTGAAGAGCACCATGTTCAGCGTATCGGCGTGGTGGGCGGTATATTCATTGAAACCCAGCTCGCGCACGATGGCGTCGAGTTTCGCCAGAAGAGGCTCACCCGAGGCAACGTGATCGCCAAAGAGACCCAACGCCGGGATCGGGTTGCCGGTCAGCTGCAGCGAGATGAAGATGGCCGGAATTGTATAGGCCATGATCAGCACGACATATTGCGCGACCTGCGTATAGGTCACGCCCTTCATGCCGCCGAAGACCGCATAGGCGAACACGACACAGGCACCGATCAGCAGACCGGCGGTGTTGGACACCTCAAGGAAGCGACCAAAGGCAACGCCCACGCCAGTCATCTGACCGATCACGTAGGTGGTGGAGGCGACGATCAGGCAGATCACCGCCACGATACGCGCGGTCGGGCTGTAGAAGCGATCGCCGATGAATTCCGACACGGTGAACTTGCCGAACTTGCGCAGGTAAGGCGCCAGCAGCAGTGCCAGCAGCACGTAGCCACCGGTCCAGCCCATCAGGAAGGAGGAGTTGTCATAGCCGGTAAAGGCGATGAGACCCGCCATCGAGATGAAGGAGGCTGCCGACATCCAGTCCGCTGCCGTGGCCATGCCGTTGGTGACGGGATGCACACCCCGGCCGGCCGCATAGAATTCAGATGTGGAGCCAGCACGGGCCCAGATCGCAATGCCGATATAGAGCGCAAAGGACGCGCCCACGAACAGCAGGTTGATGGTAAACTGATCCATAATCACTCCTCCTCGACGCCGAATTCACGGTCGAGACGGTTCATCCGCCAGGCGTAGAAAAAGATCAGGCCCAGGAAGACCAGGATCGATCCCTGCTGGGCAAACCAGAAACCCAGGTCGGTGCCGCCGACGGCGATGCCCGAGAGCATCGGGCGCAGCAGAATGCCGAAACCGAATGAAACGACAGCCCAGATCACCAGGCTGATGAGAATGATGCGCACATTGGCCTGCCAATAGCCCTTGTCGGCCTCGGCTGCCTTTGCGGCATTGGTTGTGTGGTCCGCCATGGCGGCTCCTCCTTGCTACGGGTTCTGCCTGCCTTGCGCCGGGCGCTGGGCAAGCCTTCTCTGTTTGCCTGCGTTGCCCGCGTTGAAACTGGCAGGTATCAGGCATTAGTCCTTTGGTCGCCAAAGCGAGCTTTGGCGGGTCCATCGGGTATTTCAGGGTTTGGGATGGCCCCCCGGCGGCCGCAGAGCCGACCGGGGATCCGGGTCTTGGCCGGGCCTAGGGCGCGGCGGTCTTTACAATCTTTGCCAACCCTTCGGCGACCGCATCGATCTGGCCCATGGCGTCGATCTTCTGCAGCACGCCCTTGCCGTCGTAATAGGCGATCAGCGGGGCTGTCTGTTCGTGATAGGCCGCAAGACGGCTTGCCACGGTTTCGGCATTGTCATCGGCGCGCCGCTTCATCTCGGTGCCGCCGCATTTGTCGCAGGTGCCAGCCACTTTCGGCTGTTTGAACGTGTCGTGATAGCCTTCGCCGCAGCCGCCGCAGGTGTAACGCCCGGCCACGCGGGTCACCATGGCATCATCGTCGACCTCGAGGCTGATGGCGGCGTTGATCTTCTGACCGGTTTCGGACAGCAGCGCATCCAGTGCCTCGGCCTGAACGGCGGTGCGGGGGAAACCATCCAGAATCACGCCCTTGGCGCAGTCGGGTTCGCCCAGACGGTCGCGCAGGATGGCGATCACGATCTCATCAGAGACCAGACCACCGGATTCCATCACGGATTTCGCGGCTTTGCCGGCCTCGGTGCCTGCAGCCACGGCGGCGCGCAGCAGATCACCGGTCGACAGCTGCACCAGACCAAAGCTGTCTTCCAGCATGCGGGCCTGTGTGCCCTTCCCGGCGCCCGGAGGGCCGAGAAGGATCAGAACGGCAGGGCGGGTCATCACATTCGTCGACATGCGGTTACCCCTTGTTTGCGCGGTTGGCGATCAGATCGTCCACCACCGACGGATCGGCGAGGGTCGAGGTATCGCCCAGCGAGGCAAAGTCGTTTTCAGCGATCTTGCGCAGGATGCGGCGCATGATCTTGCCCGAGCGGGTTTTCGGCAGGCCGGGTGCCCATTGGATCACGTCCGGGCTGGCAATCGGGCCGATCTCGGTCCGAACCCAAGTGCGCAGCTCTTTCAGAAGCTCGTCCGAAGGTTCGCGGTCGTTCATCAGGGTGACATAGCAATAGATGCCCTGTCCCTTGATCTCATGCGGGTAGCCCACCACGGCGGCCTCGGCCACTGCGGCATGCGCCACCAGCGCACTTTCGACCTCGGCGGTGCCCATGCGGTGACCGGAGACGTTGATCACATCATCGACGCGGCCGGTGATCCAGTAATCGCCATCTGCGTCGCGGCGGCAGCCGTCACCGGTGAAGTAATAACCCTTGTAGTCGGCGAAATAGGTTTTCTCGAACCGTTCGTGATCGCCCCAGACGGTGCGCATCTGACCGGGCCAGCTGTCCTTGATGCAGAGAACGCCCTCGACACCGTTGCCTTCGATCTCTTCGCCGGATTGCGGGTCCAGAACCACCGGTTTGACGCCAAAGAAGGGCTTCATCGCCGCGCCGGGTTTCAGCGCATGGGCGCCGGGCAGGGGGGTCATCAGATGGCCGCCAGTCTCGGTCTGCCACCAGGTGTCGACGATGGGGCATTTGCCCTTGCCAACGACATCATTGTACCAGTTCCAGGCTTCCGGGTTGATCGGCTCACCCACTGTGCCCAGCAGGCGCAGCGAGGACAGATCGCATTTCTCGACCCATTCGTTGCCCTGACCCATCAGCGCGCGCAGAGCGGTGGGAGCGGTGTAGAACTGGTTGACCTTGTGCTTTTCGCAGACCTGCCAGAAGCGGCTGGCGTCGGGGTAGGTCGGCACGCCTTCGAACATCAGCGTGGTGGCACCATTGGCCAGCGGACCATAGACGATATAGCTGTGGCCGGTGACCCAGCCCACATCGGCGGTACACCAGTAGATATCGCCATCGTGATAGTCGAAGGTAATCTCATGCGTCATCGCCGCATAGACCAGATAGCCACCGGTGGTGTGCACCACGCCCTTGGGCTGACCGGTCGAGCCGGAGGTATAGAGGATGAACAGCGGATCCTCAGCGTTCATCTCGGCGGGCTTGCAGTAGTCGTTCGCCTCGATCGCCATCTCGTTGTAATCATAATCGCGCCCGTCGATCCAGGTGGTCTGGCCGCCGGTGCGTTTCACAACCAGGCATTTCACCGTGTCCTTGCAATGCAGCAGCGCCGCGTCGGCATTGGATTTCAGCGGCGTCTTGCGGCCACCTCGGGGGGCTTCGTCGGCGGTGATGACAACCTTGGCGTCCGACCCGTTGATCCGGGCCGCCAGCGCATCGGGGCTGAAGCCGGCAAAGACGATGGAGTGGATGGCGCCGATCCGGGCGCAGGCCAGCATGGCATAGGCGGCCTCGGGGATCATCGGCATATAGATCACGACCCGGTCGCCTTTGCGCACACCCATGGTTTCCAGGATGTTGGCCATCCGGCAGGTGCGGCGGTGCAACTCCTTGTAGGTGATGTGCTGAGCGGCCTCGTTCGGGTCGTCCGGCTCGAAAATGATGGCGGTCTGGTCGCCGCGGGTCTCCAGATGGCGGTCGATGCAGTTGGCCGCCACGTTGAGCGTGCCATCGGCGTACCAATTGATCGACACGTTGCCGAAGTTGTAGTTCACATCCTTCACCGAGGTGAAAGGCTTGATCCAGTCGATCCGTTTGCCCTGTTCACTCCAGAACCCTTCGGGATCTGCGATCGAGGCCGCATACATCTCTTCGTATTTGGCGGCGTCCACATGGGCGCGCGCAACAACGTCGTCCGACGGCGGATACACTTTGCCTTCAGGCTGCGTGGTCATCTGGTGTCCTCCCTGACTTCCCTTCAGTTTGTCACCGGACAGCCACGGGGGCCGGGTGTCAAACCGTTTCCTTCCTCGACGGCCATAATAGGGAAAGTTGAAAATTTGTGAATAAGGGGCCGGAAAGTAACGATTTGTTTGTGAATGAATTTCCTGTGTGCCTTGCACTTGTAAATTTTCAGGGCGAAATCCGTGCAAAACCCAATTTTTACGGGTGATTGAGAGTCAACGATACCGGCACTCTGCTTGGGCGGGTATGCGGCTTTTGTGCAAGATTTCCGAAGGGAGGGGGTGTTGCTGTCGGTACGGACATGCGGCAAATCGCGCGCGGATCCGCACGCCGTACCTTTTGCCGGGTTCTGAGGTGGGCTCACGGAGCTGTCAGCAAAACGTCCGGGCCGGGGCTTGGCAGTGCGCCGCCTTACAGGTAGCTTACTGCGCAAGCGTTCCAAAGGACAATGTCCACGACTGCAAGGAACGCAGAATGGGAGAGATACAACATGAATAAACTTCTGACTGCCGCCGTGGCGGCTGCCGCGGGATTTGCGATTGCCGGTGAGGCCGCTGCGACCGAATGGAACGTGTCGGTCTGGGGCAAACGCCGCGCCTTCACCGAACATGTCGAGAAACTGGCCGAACTGGTCAGCGAAAAGACCGATGGCGCCTTTACCATGAACGTCAGCTATGGCGGCCTGTCGAAACCGCGTGAGAACCTGGACGGGATCTCCATCGGTGCCTTCGAAATGGCACAGTTCTGCGCCGGCTATCACCGCGACAAGAACCCGTCGATCACCGTGCTGGAGCTGCCGTTCCTGGGCGTGAACAACCTGGCCGAAGAAGTTGCCGTCAGCCACGCTGTCTATGCACATCCCGCCGCTGCCAAGGATCTGGCGCGCTGGAATGCCAAGCTGCTGATGACTTCGCCCATGCCCCAGTACAACCTGGTCGGCACCGGCGAGCCCCGCGACGAGCTGGCTGAATTCGACGGCATGCGTGTGCGCGCGACCGGTGGTCTGGGCAAGGCCTTCGAAGCCGTGGGCGGCGTCCCGACCTCGGTGCCTGCGACCGAAGCCTATAACGCGATGGAATCGGGCGTTGTCGACACGGTTGCCTTTGCGCAGCACGCGCATCTGTCCTTTGGCACCATCAACAAGGCAGACTGGTGGACCGCGAACCTGAACCCCGGCACCGTGAACTGCCCGGTTGTGGTCAACACCGACGCCTATGACATGCTGAGCGATGCCGAGCGTGAGGCGCTGGACAGCTCGGTTGACGAGGCGATTGCGCATTACCTCGACAACTACGGCAAGCTGCTGACCAAATGGGACAGCGTGCTGGAAGAAAAAGGCGTTGAGAAAGTCATGATTTCGGAAGAACAGCTGGCCGCGTTCCGCGCCAAGGCTGCCGACCCGATCCGTGAACAGTGGATCAAGGACATGACCGCTCAGGGCATTCCGGGCCAGGAACTCTATGACCTGGTGATGAAAACTCTGGAAGACACACGCGCGGGCAACTAAATCCCGCGTTGCAAGAGCAGGCCGGGACCACTCTCCCGGCCTGTTTTTGTTTCCGTTCTCTTGAAATGAAAGGTGGGGGCCATGGCGGGAAACGCCGCGGTATTGGAAGACGACAGTCTTGTCAGTCGTCTTGACAGACGTTTGTTGCAGGTCGAACAGGTGCTGGCGCTGATCAGCGGTCTGGCGGTCTTTTCTCTTATGGTGCTGGCAGTGGTTTCTGTGGGCGGGCGCAATGCCTTTAACGCCCCGCTGCCGGGGTATGTCGACTGGATCGAACAGGCGATGCCGCTGATCGCCTTCATGGGCATTGCCTATGTGCAGCGCGAAGGTGGTCATATCCGTATGGATATCGTGATCGGCGCCCTGCGCGGCCGGGCCCTGTGGCTGTTCGAACTGTTCTCGGTGCTGTTGATCCTTGCGTTGATGATCTGCCTCGTCTGGGGCAGCTGGGCGCATTTTGCGCGTTCGTTCGATTTCGCCGCGCCCCTGTGGAGCCGTGACAGCTCGATCGACATCGGTATTCCGCTCTGGCCGGCCAAATTGCTGGCGCCGGTGGCCTTCTCGGTTCTGTGCTTGCGTCTTGTGCTGCAGGTTTGGGCCTATGGGCGGGCGCTGGTTCTGGGGCTGGACGCTCCGGCAGCTGTGCCGCTGATTCAGGATGCCGCCGCGCAGGCCGCCCATGAGGCAGAGATGCTGACCGGCCATGACGACGCGCCCGGCGACAGCACCGACAGCCGAAACTCTCAAGGATAGGAAAAGCACATGGAACCGATTGAAATCGGCCTGTGGGTCACGGGTTTTCTGCTGATCCTGGTCGTCACCGGCATGCGCGTTGCCTTTGCCGCAGCTCTGGCCGGTCTGGTGGGGCTGACATGGATCTTCTGGGCCAAGTTTGGCTATGATCCCTCCCGCTTTACAAAGGCGCTGACCATTGCCGTTAAAACCGCCGGACAGGTGCCGCATTCCAAGGTCTCAAGCCAGGCATTGTCGCTGATCCCGACCTTCATCCTGATCGGCTATCTGGCCTATTACGCAGGTCTGACCAAGGCGCTGTTTGAGGCAGCCAAACGCTGGATCGCCTGGTTGCCGGGCGGACTTGCGGTTTCGACCGTTTTTGCGACTGCCGGCTTCGCCGCCGTGTCTGGCGCCTCTGTTGCGACCTCGGCGGTGTTCGCGCGGATCGCGATCCCGGAAATGCTGGCCATCGGATATAACAAGCAGTTCGCGGCTGGCGTTGTGGCAGCAGGGGGCACGCTGGCCTCGCTAATCCCGCCCTCGGCGATCTTGGTGATCTACGCCATCATCGTTGAACAGGACGTGGGCAAGCTGTTGCTCGCGGGCTTTATCCCCGGCGCCTTCTCCGCAGTGATCTACGGGCTGCTGATCGTCGGCATCGCGATGATCTTCAAAACCGTCGGCCCACCGGTCAAAGGCTTCACCTGGAAGCAGCGGTTTGCGGCCCTGCCGGGCGCGCTGCCGATCATGTTCGTGGTCGTGATCATCATCTTCTTTGTCTACAATCCCTTTGGCGAAGCCTGGGGCACCCCGACAGAAGGGGGCGCACTCGGCGCCTTTGTGGTCTTCCTGATGGCGCTGTGGCGCGGCATGAAATGGGCCGAGCTCAAGTCGGCGCTGCTGGAAACCGCGAAACTGGCGGTGATGATCTTCTCGATCATCTGGGGCGTTCTGATCTACGTGCGCTTCCTCGGTTTTGCCGATCTGCCGGGCGCGTTTTCGGACTGGATCACCTCGCTTGAGATGTCGCCGATGCTGATCCTGATCTGCATCCTCTTGGCCTATGCGGTGCTGGGGATGTTCATGGACGCCATCGGGATGCTGCTGCTGACCTTGCCGGTTGTCTACCCGGCGGTGATGGCGCTGAACGGCGGCGAAGCCGTGTCGGCTGCGGATAGTGCATTCGGCATGAACGGCACCATGTGTGCGATCTGGTTCGGCATTCTGGTGGTGAAGATGGCTGAGTTCTGCCTGATTACACCGCCAATCGGTCTCAACTGCTTTGTTGTGGCCGGGGTACGGGATGACCTGACGGTGCAGGACGTGTTCAAGGGCGTGACACCCTTCTTCATCGCCGATGCCATCACCATCGCGCTGTTGGTCGCCTTCCCGGGGATTGTGCTCTACCTGCCATCGCTGGCTGGATAAACGCAAACCGCAGCCCAAAGAAAGCATGCCGTCCCTCATTCTGTGAGGGGCGGTTTTTTGTTTGAAAGCCGGAAAATGGGTAGCGGGTATGCCTTGGGGTACTGGCTTTTCCTGATTCGAAACGCCGGTGTGATCGTTAAATGTACGATAAATGAAACTGCGGTCGCAATGCGATCACTTTGCTGCGTGCTCATTTTTTGAGCGTTATCCGTTTGAAAAGTAAGTAGACATCCCAATCCACATGCGAAAGCGCGTTTGATTACGCCTTTTGGATGTTACAGCCACGCATCTGCACTTTTGATCGGAGAAACACAATTGTCTAAATCTTAAATATTGAAGGCGCTAATTCCGCAAATTCATCGTGAAAAATTGTATCACGATGAGATCTTGTAAATTGTAGTGAGGACAAACAATGGTGCGTGACACTCAGGATACCCTTGCAAAGTTTGCTTTGACGGGGAACGACCACGAACAATTGGTTCGGGCTGGCAAGATGGTCATGCCGATCCTTGATGATGCCCTCGAACATTTTTATTCGTTCGCAGTCGCAGATCCCGAGATCGCGCAATTCTTTCCGGACGACAGCGTGATGGCCCACGCCCGGTCCGCGCAAAAAAAGCACTGGCAGCGGCTTCTGTCCGGTACCTTTGACGAGGCCTACTTCGCCTCAGCGGAACGTGTCGGCACGGTGCATTTCAAGATCCAGTTGCCCTTTTCGATGTACCTCTCCGGCTATTCGCGGGCCAATGCATATATCCAGCAGCGCTTGCTGGAACGCTCTGGGGCGCTTTTGGGTAAATTCGCCAAGCGCAAACATGGGGAAATCCTTGGCACATTGACCCGTGCCTTTGCCTTTGACACCTATCAGGTGATTGAGGCCTATTTCGCGGCGCAGAAGGCAGAACAGGACACGGCGTTTAAGTATCTGAGTGACGGAATTAAGCGGATGTCGGAACGGGATCTGTCGCAGAGCATCCCCGGCCCGGATGAAAGCGATTACCCCGCGCGGTATGATCAGGTGCGCCAGTCGTTCAACGAGTTGATGGGCTCTATGCGGGATATCATCGTTACCATTCAGGATTCGACCGGCAATCTGAACCGCGTGGCCAGCGAGGTCAGCCAGTCTGCTGGGGATCTGTCCCGCCGGACCGAAACCCAGGCGGCGACGCTGGAAGAAACCGCCGCGGCGGTGGAAGAGATCAACAACAGCATGCGTTCCTCAACGGAATCGACGTCAAAGACGGAAGAGGTGGTTCTCGTCACCCGGAACAACGCCGCAACAGGAAATGAGGTCGCCGAACAGGCGGTCCTGAAAATGCGCGAGATTTCGGAGTCATCGGTGCAGATTTCCCAGATCATCAGCGTCATCGACGACATCGCCTTCCAGACCAACCTGCTGGCGCTGAATGCCGGGGTCGAGGCGGCCCGTGCAGGCGATGCCGGTCGTGGCTTTGCCGTGGTAGCCTCCGAGGTGCGGGGCCTGGCCCAACGTGCCGCCAATTCCGCAAAAGAGATAAAAAGCCTCGTGACATCTAGCACGCAGCATGTCGATGCAGGCGTCGCGATGGTGGATCAGGCGGGGGCCGCGCTTACCAGTATCGTTCAGGAGATTGAGACGGTTTCGGGGCTGACGGCAGATATCGTCAACTCGGCGCGGGCTCAATCTACAGGCCTGTCTGAGATTTCGGTTGGCGTCTCGCAGCTTGATACCGTGACGCAGCAGAATGCGGCCATGGTCGAGGAAACGGCTGCCGCCATCATGTCCCTGCAGCAGGATACACAGGTCCTGTCGGATCTGGTGGGAACCTTCCGGGTGTCAGGGAACGCACCAGTGCCTATCGGAGTTACCAGGGCGGGCCTGTCGGAGGCTCCGTTGGAGTTGCTGCCGCGCGCCGTCGGGTACTGAGGCTCATGCCCGGCCTGTAGGCCGTGGGGGGCGGAGAACAGCCCGAAAGGGGGCGCCCGATAACCCAAAGCGACGCGTGATCGGCGCGAACTCTGCGGACAAGCCTCGCAGGTTGACGGCGCTTGCCTCAGCGCAACGCGGCACGGCTGCGGTCCGGGACGAAGGCCAGGCATAACACTGCGAGTGCGCAGGCCAGCATCATGTAAAGCCCGGGGGCGGTTGCGATCCCGGTGCTGGCGATCAAGCTGGTTGCGATCATTGGCGTGAGGCCCCCGAACACGCCGACCCCCAGGTTGAACGCAACCGAATATCCAGACAGGCGATCCTCTTCGGGGAACATCTCTACGAACAACGCCGGGCCAGAGCCAAGCGGAACCGAAAGCAGGGCGAAGGCAAGCACATGGAACAGTACGACCGGCAGCATCGCGCCACCTGATTGCAGCATCCAAAGGTGCATTGGCCAGCTCAAGAGACCCAGCCCCAATAGTGCCACGGCGATCCACGTGCGCCGGGCGAGGAACCTGTCCCCGACGATGGCGCCAAGCGGCATCAGGGGGATGACTAGAATCGTCATGGCGGTGTTGATGGTCAAGGCTGTGCTGCGCTCCACCAGGTTCTGACCTGACAGCCATTCCGGCAGGTAGACGAAGGTGATGTAAAAGCACGTCCCATAGCTGGCAGCAAAACCCAGCGCGAGGAGGGTTTCTTTCAGGTTGGTGGTGAAGGCCTGCAAGAGGGGAGAGGTTTCCTCGCGTGCGGCGTCATGTTGGCCGAAACGTTCGGATCCATGCAGGTTGCGCCGCATCAGGATGGCGGTAACGCCAAGCAATGCTCCGCCCAGAAACGGGAGGCGCCAGGCGCCGTCCTGCATGGTTTGCGCATCAAACAGGGTAGTGACCAGCGCGGCCGCGCCGACACCCAGGAGCGATCCAGTCATGGAGCCGATATTCGCCCAGCTGCCGGTCAGACCGCGCCGTCCCGTCGGTGCGGTTTCAACCAGATAGGTCGCAGAGGAGGAAAACTCGCCTCCGACAGAAATGCCCTGCAGGATCCGCACCAGAACCAGCAGCACCGGTGCCAGAACGCCGACCTGCGCATAGGTTGGCAGCAGTCCCAGCAACAGGGTCGGAAGCGCCATCATAGCTACCGAGATCTGCATGGTGCGTGCGCGCCCATAGCGATCTCCGAACCAGCCAAAGACCGCCGCCCCGAGTGGCCGCATCAGAAAACCGGCCGCGAAGATACCGTAGGTGGCGATCAGGCCTGCGGTCGGGTCTTGGGATGGAAAGAACACCGGCGCGATAATGCCCGCCAGGTAGCCATAAAGCGCAAAGTCGTACCATTCTACGACATTGCCGATAAAGCCTGCCATAATGCGGTGCCTGAGTTCGGGGTCTTGAATTGCGCCGGTCTGTTGCTGCACGATCATCGGCCTTGATCCGCTCCTTTGGCGTGTTTCGACATCGCCCTTCTCTGCGGTGTCATGTTTCCAAGCATCTGCATTCAATCAAGCCTTTTCCTGAACCGCAGCGATGCAATGGTCATTCCCAGCACCGCAAAGCCGATCAACCAGGCAGCGTCGGGCAGAACGTCGGCCAATCCGGCATCGCGTAGAAAGACGCCGCGGATGATCCGCAGAAAATGCGTGACCGGCAGCAGATCGGCCAGGCGCTGCGCGCCTTCCGGCATGCCCTCGTAGGGAAACATGAACCCCGACAAAAGGATCGAGGGCAGCAGCACGAAAATCGTCATCTGCATCGCCTGAAGCTGGTTCTTGGCAATCGTGGAGATGACCAGCCCAAGCGACAGACTCGCGATGATGAAAAGCAGGGTCACCACCAGCAAGGTCCAAACCGACGCGGTGGTGGTGACCGAAAACAAGGCCCATCCAAGCCCGAGGATGATGGTAACCTGTATCAGGCCGATCCCGACAAAGGGCACGATCTTCCCGATCATCAGCTCCAGCGGACGGATGGGGGTCGCGATGAGCATCTCCATATTGCCCCGTTCGGATTCGCGTACGATTGCCGCGGCGGTGAACATGATCATCGTCATCGTCAGGATGATCCCGACCAGGCCGGGCACGATATTGACCACGGTTCGTTGCTCGGGGTTGTAAAACAAGGCGACTTCAAAGGTGGGGGTGGGACGGGTCGATGGTTGGCGCAGCAGCGCCTCAAGCGGCATGGTGCGCAGGGACCGGATCGCGCCGGCCACCAGCGTGTCCGACCCATCCGCGATCCATTGGGCGACGGGGCGCGCGGTGGTGTCCGTTGCGCCCTGGGAAAACCGTGCGCCCACCGCCGGATTGCGGACAAGGCGCTGGCTGACGTCCTTCGGAATGATGAAGGCCGCTCGGACTTCGGCCCGCATGATCGCGCCTTCGGCCTCGGCCACCGTGGCGAACCGGCTTTCAAAGCGGACCACCTGGGTGGCTTCTACCATCTGCACCAGCGCGCGGCTGACGTCCGTATTGCTCTGATCGACGATGGCGGCGGGGATGTGGCGCACCTCCGTGTTGATCGCATAGCCGAACAGGACCAGCTGGATCAGCGGGATCATCACAATCATGCCAAAGGTCAGCCGGTCCCGACGCAGTTGCAGTAACTCCTTGCGGATGATGGCGAGGATATGCCGGTAGGAGATCACGCCGTCCTCTCCGCGACTCTTTCCCCTGTGGCCAGCACGAACACGTCCTCAAGGTTGGGGCGCGTGGGCTGCGTTTGGATCTCTGCAAACTCCGCAACGGCCGCCGCCACCGTCGCTTGCGGATCATCGGTTTCCGGGGCGACAAGCACACGCAGCCGCGATCCGACCTGCGCCACCGACAAAATACCTGTGGTGGTCGAAAGATGGCGGCGGACGGACCTCAGGTCCGGACCCGAGACTTCGATGACGCGCCCCTGCACGCGCGCCATCAGATCACGCGGCGCACCTTCAGCCCGTTTTCGCCCCTGATCCAGGATCGCGATCTGGTGGCAGCGTTCGGCTTCATCCATCAGGTGGGTGGACACGATAATCGTGGTTCCGCCCTCGACCAGATCAAACAGCTGTTCCCAGAAACTGCGCCGTGTTTCCGGATCGACCGCGGCAGTGGGCTCATCCAGAAACAACAACTCGGGCCGGTGCAGAACCGTCGCGGCCAGCGCAAGACGCTGGCGCTGCCCCCCGCTCATCTCACCGGCAAATTTATCGGCCTGCGCGGCCAGATCGTAGGTGTCGAGCAGTTCTTTGATCCGGGCGCGTTTTCGGCGGCCGCCGAAATCGTGGATATCGGCGATGAAGCCGAGGTTCTCCAGAACGGTCAGGTCGCGGTAATGCGTGAAACCCTGCGTCATATATCCGATGTGGCGTTTGAGCGGTTCTGCATTGCCCGGAAGCCGCGTACCCAGAACCAGAGCCTCACCGGCGGTGGGTTTCAGCAAACCAAGCAGCATGCGCATGGCGGTGGTCTTGCCCGATCCGTTTGGGCCCAGCAGGCCGTAGACTGTACCTTTGGTGATCTTCAGATCAACCTTGTCGACCGCCGTCTTGGTCCCGAACATGCGGGTCAGCCCATGGGTTTCCACGACAACTCCGCTCATGGCAGATAGGCCGTCACGGGCAATCCGACCGGAAGATCACCGGCCTGCGGTGGCATGTCCACTTCGGCCATATAGACAAGGCGGCTGCGCTGTTCCTTGTTCAAGGCGTAATAGGGCGTGAAGGCAGGCTCGGACTTGATCCAGCGAACCGTGCCGGAAAAGCGGCCCTCGATCCCATCGACCTCAACCTGCACTTCTGCGCCGATCTTGAGGCCTGCCCGGGCGGGTTCCGGAACATAGATCCGGGCAAAGGGTCGATCATCCGTCAACAGGATTGCCACCGGGCTGCCCATCGGCACGCGCTCTCCGAGGCTCCAGGGCAGGTTGTCGAGAATGCCATCACGGGATGCGACGATTGTGAGGTTCTGCAGCCGGATCTGCTCGGCAGCGACCTGCGCATCGGCTGCTCTCAGCTTGGCCTCGGCAATGCGAATGTCCTCTTCGCGCGCGCCGGTTTCGATTTCCAGCAAGGCCTGTTCGGCGCTTTGCAGTTCCGCCAGCGCGGCATTGCGCCGCGCGATGTCCTGATCAAGGCTGGCCTGCGTGATCGTCCCGCGTTTCAGCAACTGGCTGTTGCGCTCGACCGTACTCTGCGCCTCGTGATAGACGGCCCGGGTTCCATCGACCCGGGATTGTGCAATCG
The DNA here is from genome assembly GCF_001678945.1 of Phaeobacter gallaeciensis. Taxonomy (NCBI): domain Bacteria; kingdom Pseudomonadati; phylum Pseudomonadota; class Alphaproteobacteria; order Rhodobacterales; family Roseobacteraceae; genus Phaeobacter; species Phaeobacter gallaeciensis. The sequence goes on along the minus strand of NZ_CP015124.1, from coordinate 451,238 downwards.
CGATTTCTTCCTCGCGCGCGCCGGTTTGCAGCCGCTCCAGATCGGCCTGCGCCTGCGCCCGGTTTGCCAGCGTCACATCAAGGTTGGCTTGCGCCAGCCTGTCATCAAGTTGGACTAGAACCGTCCCCGCCGTCACGCTCTGACCTTCAGCGACGGGCAACTCGGTTATGATCTCGTTGGCGGTCGCGGTGAGAGCAACGCGTTCGCGCGCAAGCACGCCCAGCGCCACATGCGTATCGGGTCCCTGACAAGACGGAATTAGAAAAGGCAGGGCGAAGAGCGCCCGTGTCGCCTGCACCATGAAACTCATCATTGCGATGCCGGTCTCCCCGTCATGACAGCCTCAGCCAGTCTGCACATGTTTTGAACGTCAGGTTCATAGGCGCGACCATAGGAACGGCGGCAGCTGCGATCCCTGATTTATGTCAAAGCGTAGGCGCAGGACCGCTTTATCGTCGGTCGGGAATTGGAGGCGATCCCAGCTTTTTGGTGGTCTCCTGGGAAAAGGCTGCGTCGGTAAAGGGACAAAACATGGCAATGCGGAACATCGTGATGCCGATTGCACCGGGGCGCTATGACCCGTCAAGCCTGCGCCGGGCCATCACCCTTGCCAAGCGTCTGCCCTGCCATCTGGACGTGGTCTTTCTGCTTCCGGACCCGAAAGAGACATTCATCTATACAGGCATTGAGCCGACCGAACAGGACGGTCCTTTGTCCGACATCCGAGACCGCATGGAAGATCACGGGCGCAGCGCGGCCGAGGCGTCGCGCCGGCTGTTTGCCAAGCTACGTAAGGAGGCCGGGTTGGAGCTGCGGCAAAAACCGTCGCTCGCGTCGACTGCCAGCGGCGCATGGCACCGGATCAAGGGGGAGCCGCAGGAGATGATCACCCCCCTGGCCAGACGCGCAGATGCGACGATCTTTACGCCTGAGACCGCTAGATACACTCTGATGGCGGATAATGTTCTGGAGGCTGCCTTGTTGCGGTCAGGGCGCCCGGTGCTCTATCTGCCGGGGGAAGACGGCCAGCAGGTAGATATATCCCGCGTCATGATTGCCTGGGATGGCAGCAGCGCCTGCGTGCGGGCGATCTCGGCCTGGCTCGCCAGTGGTTTGCCGTTGCAGGAGGTATTTCTCGTGCACGTGGCGGACCCGCATGAGGACCAGCCGAACAGCGACAGTATCCGCGACCATCTTGCCTGGCACGGTGTTCCCTGCACGGTCGAGACCCGCCGCAAGGGCGCCGAGCCCGTCGGTGCCGTGCTGGCAGAAGCCGCAGTCGATCTGCACTGCGGGCTGATCGTCATGGGTGGATATGGTCATTTCCGCAGCTGGGAGGCGATTTTCGGAGGGGTCACGCGCTATATGATACACCATGCCCAACGTTCTCTGTTTATGATGCATTGAGATGAGCGAGACCGTAGCAGATATCCAGACACCCTCGCCAAGCGACAGCACAGGCGCGCATGGGGCCGTCTCCCGCATTGACGGCTCCGTCATTGAGGTGCGCTTTGCAGAGGGCGATTTGCCAGAGATCAATAGCGCGCTTGAGGTACAGTGGGACCGCCCGAGCAAACTGCTGCTGGAGGTACAACAACACGCCGACCCGACCCATGTGCGCTGCGTTGCCATTCATGAAACGGCGGGGCTGGCTTGCGGAATGCCTGTCCTGGCGACCGGCAGCCCGATCACTGTGCCAGTTGGAGAGCAGGTGTTGGGCCGTATGATCAACGTGGTCGGAGAGACGATCGACAAGGGGCCGGACCTGCCCGAAAGCACGCCACGCCGCGGCATTCACCGGCGCGCACCGCTATTGTCGGTACAGAATGCAGGCACCGAGGTTTTTTCGAGCGGGATCAAGCTGATCGACCTTCTTGCCCCGCTTGCACGCGGCGGAAAGGCCGCCATGTTCGGTGGCGCCGGGGTTGGCAAGACTGTTCTGATCATGGAACTGATCCGCTCCATCGCTGACCGTTACAAGGGGCAATCGGTCTTTGCCGGGGTTGGGGAGCGGTCCCGCGAGGGACATGAGCTGTGGCTCGACCTCAAACGCTCCGGCGTGATCGACAGAACGGTTCTGGTCTTTGGTCAGATGAACGAGCCACCCGGTGCGCGCTGGCGCGTGGCGCTCTCTGCCCTCACCGTTGCCGAGTATTTCCGAGATGAAATGGCGCAGGACGTCTTGTTCCTGATCGACAATGTTTTTCGCTTTGTTCAGGCCGGTTCAGAGGTCTCGGGCCTGCTGGGGCGTTTGCCGTCGCGCGTGGGCTATCAGCCAACGCTGGCGACGGAAATCGCAGAGCTGGAGGAACGGATTGCCTCGGTCCGCAGCGCAGCGGTTACCTCGATCCAGGCGGTTTATGTTCCGGCAGATGATTTCACCGATCCGGCGGTCGCGGAAACCTTCACCCATCTCGACAGTGCTATCGTGCTCAGCCGGGACATGGCCAGCGAAGGTCTGTATCCCGCGATTGATCCGCTCGCCTCAAGCTCATCGCTCCACGATCCCCTGATTATCGGTCAGCGCCACTATGATACTGCCGAGCGGGTGCGGCGCCTGATCGAGCAGTACAGGGAACTGCAGGAGATCATCTCGCTGCTCGGGATCGACGACCTGAGCGCGACGGACCGGCAGGCCGTCGGGCGCGCGCGGCGTCTGATCCGGTTCATGACGCAGCCGTTTGTCGTGACCTCACAATTTACCGGACGGGCCGGGGTCTCGGTCAGTCTTGAAGACACGCTGACCGGATGCGAGGCCATTCTGGACGGCGAGACCGACGATTGGGACGAAAGCGCGCTTTATATGGTGGGCACGCTGGAAGACGCCCGGGCGGCGCAAGCCAAGTTGCGGCAGAGCACATGAAACTTGTCGTCGCCACCCCTAGGGAGATTGTCGAGGAGGTCGATGACATCGTCTCGGTCCGTGCAAACGACGATACCGGCGCTTTTGGCATCCAGCCCGGACATGCGGATTTCCTGACGGTCCTGCCAATTTCGGTTGTCAGCTGGCGGACCAAGACGCGTTCCGGAGTGGTTGTCATTCGGGGCGGTATCCTCACGGTGCAGGGCGGGAGCAGGATCGACATCGCCGCCCGCGGCGCCTGGCGCGAGGATCAGCTTTCCGATCTCGGGTCCAGCGCGATTGCGGAATTGCAGCGCGAGGACAGCGACGAAGATGTGACGCGCAAATCCGAACACCGCCTGCATCTGGCCACGATGCGCCAGATCGAACGGTTGCTGCGGGGCGCGCGCAAGGAGACGACCACGCCACGACTGGACGCCGGGGCCAGCCCGGGGGCAGGGGAGGCGCGATCATGAGCGATCCGGACAACAACGAACGCGATGAAATGCTGAAGGTCATCCGCACAACCCAGGACCGGCGCCAGAAATGGCAGGAGGAGGGCGAACGTCCCCTGTGGAAGAACCTTTCGATGATCGGCGCGCTGGGCTGGCTCATCGTCGCGCCAACGCTGCTCGGCGTTTTTTTGGGCCGGTGGCTTGATAGTAAGCTGGGCACCGGTGTTACCTTCAGCGGCGCCCTGACATTTGCGGGCGCCTGTTTCGGCTTTTTCCTTGCATGGCACAGGATGAATGAGAAATGACATTATACCTTTTGTTGAGCCAATTCCTGAACCTGCTTCCCTGGCTGCTTGCGGGCCTCGTCCTGGGGGCTGTCTATTTTGTCCTTTTGGGGCGCACGGTTGCGGCAATCGAAGCCGATGCGGGATGGCGCCGCGCGGCGGTGTTCGTTGTCCTGCGGCTGGTGCTGGCAACCGGGGTGTTCGCCCTGGCGGCCTTGCAGGGCACGGCGCCGCTGATCCTGACGCTGCTGGGGTTCATCGCGGCGCGCATGATCGCCATCCGGCGGGTCAAAGGACAAGGCTGATGGACGCGAGCCCGCTGCTGCCCGATATCCTGTTTCACATCGGCCCGGTGCCGATCAGCCGCGCCGTGGTCACGACCTGGGCGTTGATGCTGGCCATGGCAGCGTTCCTGGGCATCGCCTTGCGCAAACCCGCCCATGATGCCGGCCCTGTTCAGGCGGCGCTCGAAGTTGTGCTGCTCGCCATCGTGAAACAGCTGCGCGAGATCCTCGGGCGTGATCCCTGGCCCTTCCTGCCGCTGCTTGGGTCACTATTTCTGTTCCTCTGCCTTGCCAATCTTGCGGCTGTGCTGCCCGGTGCCACACCGCCCACCGGACATATTGAGACGCCCGCCGCGCTGGCGTTGATCGTCTTCCTGTCGGTGCATTTCTACGGTCTGAAGATTCGCGGCACGGGGCCATATCTGCGGCACTATCTGGAGCCGAGCCCGCTTCTTCTGCCGCTGAATATCCTGTCGGAGCTGACGCGGACCTTTTCGCTGATGATCCGCCTGTTCGGCAACATGATGAGCCACGAGTTCGTCTTGGCCATCGTGGTGTTTCTGACCGGCCTACTGGTTCCGGTCCCGTTTTTGCTGCTCGGGATCCTGATCGGGATAATCCAGGCCTACATCTTCACCGTTCTCGCCGCCGTCTACATCGCTGCCGCTGTCGGCGCGGTCGAGACATAAGGAAAGGGAAATCATGGACTATATCGAACATGTCAGCGTCATCGGAGCGGCAGTCGCCGTGTCATTCGGTGCGATCATGCCCGCCTATAGCGAGGGGCGTGCCATCGCTGCGGCGATGGAGGCAATTTCCCGGCAACCAGAGGCCGCCGCGACATTATCGCGGACGCTGTTTGTTGGCCTCGCCATGATCGAAACCATGGCGATCTACTGTCTCGTCATCGCGCTGCTGCTTCTTTACGCCAATCCGTTTGTGGGCTGAGAATGCAGATCGACTGGTGGACACTGGGACTTCAGACTGTCAATTTCCTGATCGTCATCTGGCTTCTGAGCCGGTTTCTTTATCGTCCGATCCGCAGGATCATCCAAGAGCGTGAAGCGGCGGACAAGGCCGCAAGCGATGCGGCCAAGGACCAACTGGAAGAAGCGCAGGCCGTCCGGCGCACCTATGAGGACAAGACTGCGCAGCTTGCCGCAGAGCGGCAGGAACGGGAAGCCGACTTTCACAAATCCCTAGAGGCCGAAAGGGATAAACGCCTTGAGGCGGCGCGCAAAGAGGCAGCGCAGCTGCTGACAGACGCGCGTGCAAAAATCGAAGAGGACAAACATCAGGCGCTGCAATCGCTCAAGCAGCAGATTGAGGCGCTTGCGACAGATCTGGCGCGGGTGGCGCTTCGTGGTCCCTGTACAGTTCCGGAAACCCTTGCGCAGGTTCAGGCCCATCTTGACGGTCTGGCACAGGGCGATCTCGACACGCTCAAGGTCGACCTGCAGGCCAAGGATGCTGCAATGACCGTGGTGATGGCTCATGGCCTCTCGGATGAGGAGAAGGCGGCCTGGAATGCCTGCCTGTCCAAGTATTTCGGGGCGGACGTAGCCGTGGTTTTCACTGAAAAGGCCGAGATCCTTGGTGGGGCGGAATTGCATTTCCCACATGCCGTCCTGCGGTTTTCCGTGGCCGACCGGCTGAAACGCGCCGCGCAGTCGCTGGAGGTCTGAGCCATGGTTCTGGAAACCCCGCTTTCTGATTGGATATCCGGCGCCCGCGACCGGCTGGAGCAGACCCGTCTTGCGCCTGAGCTGGAGCAGGTCGGACGCGTAGAGCAGATCGGGGACGGTGTCGCGCATGTTTCGGGATTGGGGCAGACGCGTCTTGATGAGCTTTTGCGTTTTGAGGATGGCAGCATGGGAATGGCGATGACTATCGCCGAAGACAGCCTGGGCTGCGTGCTGTTGTCGCCCTACGAGGAAATCACCGCAGGCAGCCGGGTCTTCAACACCGGGACTATCGCACGGGTTCCGGTTGGCGATGGGCTGCTGGGGCGTATCATATCACCGCTTGGAGAACCTCTGGATGGTGGGCCGCCGGTTGTCGCGGCGCGGTATGATCCGATCGAAAAACCTGCGCCTGGCATCGTTGATCGTGATCTTGTCACCGAACCCTTGCTGACAGGCCTGACTGTGGTCGACGCGATGATCCCCCTTGGGCGGGGGCAGCGTCAGCTCATCATCGGGGACCGGAAGACGGGGAAGACCTCGATCGCGGTCGATACGATCATCAATCAGCGCGACACCGATGTCGTCTGCATCTACGCCTCCATCGGGCAGAAAAGCTCGACCGTGTCGCGCGTGGTCGAATCCATCCGCGCGCATGGGGCCATTGATCGCTGCATCTTCGTTGTGGGGGCCGCTGATGCCGCGCCCGGGGCGCAGTGGATCACCCCCTTTGCGGCCTGTAGCATCGCCGAATATTTTCGCGACCGGGGCCAGCATGCGCTGCTGGTGATGGACGACCTGACCAAACATGCGATGGTCTACCGACAATTGTCGCTTCTGCTGCGCAAGCCCCCGGGGCGCGAGGCCTATCCCGGCGATGTCTTCTACCTGCATTCGCGTTTGCTGGAACGGGCTGCGAAACTGGCGCCCGATCTTGGTGGCGGCTCGCTGACGGCCCTGCCGATTGCGGAAACGCAGGCCGAGAACCTGACCGCCTATATTCCCACCAACCTGATCTCGATCACCGATGGGCAGATCATCGTGGGGCAGAAACTGTTCTATGAGGGGCAAAAGCCCGCGGTGAACGTCGGATTGAGTGTCAGTCGCGTCGGTGGCGCCACGCAGGCCAAGGCGATCAAGTCTCTCGCCCAATCGCTGAAGCTGGACTACGCGCAATACCTTGAGCTGGAAATCTTCACCCGTTTTGGTGCGATGGTGGATGACAAGACTGCCAGAACCATCGCTCATGGCCGTCGGTTAAGGGCGATCCTCGCGCAGCCCGAGTACCAGCCCTTGCCGCTTTCGCTGCAGGTTGCCCTGCTGCTGGCCATATCCGACGGCATGCTGGATGAGATGCCGCTGCCGGATATTCCCAAGTTTCGGGAGATGCTGGCGCAGCGCCTGCCAAGCCAGCGCCCCAATGTGGTGGCCGAAATAGACAAAACGCATGCGCTTTCTGATGAGGCGCGCGATGCGCTGCGTGAGTTCGCGCGGTCCTGCGCGGATGAGTTCAACCGCATCCACCGCGCTGAGGGCGCGTCAGGTGGTTGAACTTGCCCGCATAGAGGCCCGGCTCGAAAGCCTCGGGCAGCTTGGCGTTCTGGTCACGGCGATGCGATCCATGGCGGCTGTGCGGGCACGCGAAGCTCAGGATGCGCTGATCGGCACACAGGCTTTCTGTGCCACGGTGGACCGCGCGATCGCGAGCCTCAGCCAATTGCCCGGGCGCAAGACACCAGACGAGACTGGCGCGCCAGTCCTGCTGGTGATCACCTCGGAAAACGGATTCGTGGGCGGCTTCAACACGCGCATCATGGAGCATGTGCAAGAGATCCGCATGCCAGAAGAGAGGCTTGTGCTGATCGGGCGGCGCGGTCAGATCCTGGCGGGCGAGATGCACATGCAGCCGGAGATTGCGCTGCCGATGACTTCGCGAGTGAGCGGTGTGACGCAACTTGCGCGGCGGGCGACCAACCGGTTGATGGGGGCGACACACGCGCGGGTGGTCTTTGCCCAGCATGAGAAAAGCGGCACCTACGCGGTCGTGCATCGCTCTGTCCTGCCGCTCGCGGCAGATCCCCCGCAGAATGCCGCTGCTGCGCCGCCGTTGCACCATTTGCCCACGCCAGAGCTGCTGGACCGGCTCGCGGGGGAATATCTCTTTGCCAAGATCGCCCATGCATTGATGGAAAGCCTTGCCTGTGAAAACAATGTGCGGCTGCTGACCATGGATGCGGCGACGCGCAATATCGACTCCCGTTTCGACAAGTTGCGCAGAGAGGAACGGCAGGCCCTGCAGGAGCAGACGACATCGGACATGCTCGATGTCATCGTTGGCTCCGAGGCGGTCGAAGGCAAATAACGCCCACAGGGTTAAGCCCGCACCCAAGCCCAGGCGGCATCAAGCGCATCGCCATCGAACACCTTGACCTCGCCCTTCATCAGGAACGCGCTGAGCTTGAGGCACCAGACGACCCAATCGGGCGCGCCGACAAGGGCGAGACGTTCAAAATCCGAGGCATGCTTTAGCCCGAAAGACATGTCGTCCCAGGCGGCCCTGATATCCCACCCTTCAAAACCGCTGTCCGCGAAGAACAGGAGGCGCAGTTTGCCGTAGGTGTCAAAACGCGCTTCGAGTTCGGGCAACAAAGTGGTGTAGTCCTCTTCGTGCAAAAGCCCGGAGGCCCGTATACCGACGACGGGCCCTTCGCTTTCGTTCATGATTTTGAGCATCGTCCTGCGGTCCTTTCTGTTTACCTATGCGTGGCGGGTATCACCGAAAGCCGTTTCCCCCGACGCGCCGTCAGATTTCGAAACTCTGGTGCATGGTCGGAAACTCGATCCGCTCCGATTTAAGGCCCTTTGCAAAGGTTTTTCGTGCGTCTTCTTCCCCGTGGATCAGGAAGGTAATGTCGGGCGTGCGGTTCTTTTCATGCCAGGCGCGCAGTTCCTTTTTGCCTGCATGGGCGGAAAATCCGTTGATCGTGTGGATGCGAGCCCGGACCGGGATGTGATCGCCGAACAGTTTCACCGACTGAGCGCCGTCGATGATGATACGCGCCAACGTGCCCTCGGCAGCGAAGCCGACGAAAATAACACTGCATTCTTCGTGGGCGAGGTTGTGCCTCAGGTGTTGCCGGACGCGCCCCCCCGTGCACATGCCCGACCCCGCCATGATCACCGCGCCAGAGTGTATGTGGTTGAGCTGCATCGATTCTGCCGTCTCACGCGTGAATTCCAACTCGGGCAGTGAAAAGGGATCTTGCCCCGACCGGATCTGCTCCGCGATTTCGCGGGTCATCGCCTCGGGATGGTTGCGAAAGATCTTTGTGGCCGAAATCGCCATCGGGGAGTCGAGAAATACCCTCAAATCCTGTGGCAGGATATCCCGTTTGATGCCTTCATTCATGAAGAAGAGCAGCTCCTGCGCCCGCTCCAGGGCAAAGGTTGGAATGATGACATTGCCGCCCCGTGCCTGCGTATCAGAGATGGCTTCGAGCAATTCATCCACCGAGGCCTCAAGCGAGCGGTGATTGCGATCGCCATAGGTGGTCTCCATCACGATGATATCCGCATCACCCGGCGGCTGAGCATTACTCAGGAACGGCCTGTCCGATGGGCCGATATCGCCCGAGAACAGGATGCGGCGATTGCGCCCGTCCTCGGTGACGCTAAGCAGGATGCTGGCCGAGCCGAGGATATGGCCCGCCTCATAGAAGATGGCGCTTGCGTCGTGCCCGAGGCGGATGGGCACGCCGTAGTCAGCGATGCGATTGAAGTGGTCAAAGCTCATGACCGCGTCGAGCGTGTCATAGAGCGGCTGATGTTTGTGCCCTTTCTCGGAGTGCCGTTGCCGCCGACGCGCCTCTTCTTCGTGAAGATGCGCGGAATCGAGGATGACCAGCCGGGCCAGATCCCGGGTTGCGGCAGTACAGATGATGTCGCCCCGGAAGCCCCGGTTCACCAGCAGTGGAATGCGTCCGCAATGATCCAGATGCGCATGGGTAAGCAGCAGGACGTCGATAGAGGCAGGGTCGAAGCCGAAGTCGCCGACATTCTCTTCCTTGAGTTCGTGGCCGCCCTGAAACATGCCGCAATCCACCAGGATCTTGAGGTTGCCAACCGTCACCAGATGGCAGGACCCGGTGACAGTACCAGCGGCGCCGTGAAACGAAATTTGCATCCTCTATTCCTCCTGTTCGACGATGGATTTTCCGGCACGGGCGTACCAGCGTTGGATGTCCTCCCAGATTTCCTCGGCCGTTTCGGCGAACCAGAAAAGGTCCCGGTCCTCGGGGGCGATGACACCCTCGTCGACCAAAAATTCGGGATCAAAGGCGCCGCGCCAGTAGTCTTCTCCGACCAGGATAAGGGGCATCGGCGCGATCTTACGGGTCTGGATCAGGGTGAGGGCCTCAAAGAACTCATCAAGCGTGCCATAGCCGCCCGGAAAGATCACCAGGGCTCGTGCCCGGAGCAGGAAATGGAGCTTTCTGATCGCGAAATAGTGGAACCGGAAACAAAATCCGGGGGTCAGATAGGGGTTTGGGAACTGCTCGTGCGGCAGGGTAATGTTCAGTCCCACGGTTGTTGCGTCCATATCATGCGCACCGCGGTTTGCGGCTTCCATCAGGCCCGGCCCTCCGCCCGTAACCAGTGCCAGCTTGTCGCCGTTCGTTTGCTCTTGTGCCCCGACGATGCGTCCGAATTCACGCGCAACCTCGTAATAGTGGCTTTTGTCCAGTAGACGCCTTGCGATCCTCAGATCGCGTTCGAGGCCCGAAGGCCAGTGCTCTGAAGGACCGTTCTGAACCGCCTCGAGCTCTGCCACCTTGCGCTGGGCGGCTTTCGGCTCCGGGATCCGGGTGCTTCCGAAGACCACAATGGAGTGTTTGATCCGATGGTGCTCAAGGAGCCGCTCTGCCTTGAGATAGTCCAACTGCAGCCGGACGCCGCGGGTGTCTTCACTTTGCAGGTAATCGATGTCCTCGTCCGCGCGCCTGTACTCTGGTGACCTCATGATCGCCTGGACCAGAGACAGAGCCTCCGGATCTTCATGAGAGGGCTTCGGGGTCTTCCAAGGCAGGTCCGTTTGCCGCCGCTCGGGGTGCGCCGGCTCCGGTTTATGCGATTGTTTCGATCTGTGTTTCACCCTGTGCCTCCGCAGGGCGCCCGCTCTGTCGGGCGCTGGGGCATTATCGCAGCCCACAGGTCCAGCACGTTGACAAAGATCAATGGCGTGGAGCGTTCGTGTGACCGCTCCTTTAGCCATGGAGACGTAGACGCCCGGCGCTGGGCCACGCCCACATGGTCGCCTGAAATGGCAACGAAATCCAGCCACAACCGGTTCTGAAAATTTAGCATCTAAGGGGGGGGTATGGCGGAGAGACAGGGATTCGAACCCTGGAGACGGTTTCCCGCCTACACACTTTCCAGGCGTGCGCCTTCGACCACTCGGCCACCTCTCCGTGAGGCGCACTTCTGATGTATTTCGGGGGGGATTGCAAGACCATTTTCGGCAAAAAATCCAATGTTTTTCGAGGGGAGAAATGTCCGGTTCTAAGGTCCTTCAGGATGGCCTGTCTGCAATGCTCGCAGTGGGCAATTCCTGCCTTGTTCGGGGCGGTTATTCGCCGCGAAATCTGGTTTGGGGCAGGGGGGCGACGTTCACGGCGCTGGGGGATTCCCGTGGCTCCCTGTTGCCTCCGGTGAAATGTGCTACACCCCAGCCCTGTCGAATCGCGTACGACTGGGCACCCCGGCCTGCGCCGAAGGCAGGCCGTATTGAGGATGGAGCCAAGGCTGTGAATACCAAGCTGGAACAAGCCGCGCGCCTGAGCGTGGCGCCGATGATGGACTGGACCGACAGGCACTGTCGTTACCTGCATCGCCTGTTGAGCCGTGAGACACTCCTATACACAGAAATGGTCACCGCACCTGCGCTGGTGCGGGGTGGGGCCTTGCATCTGCTGGCCTTCAATCCCGAGGAGCACCCGGTGGCGCTGCAGCTGGGCGGGTCCGAGCCGCAGGAACTGGCCGAGGCCGCGCGGCTTGGCGAAGAGGCGGGCTATGATGAGGTGAACCTCAATTGCGGTTGTCCCAGCGATAGGGTGCAATCCGGTGCCTTCGGGGCGGTTCTGATGCAAACGCCGGATCTGGTGGCGGAGTGCGTGGCGGCCATGCGCGGTAAGGTGCAGGTCGATGTCACCGTGAAATGCCGCATCGGCGTTGATGAGCAGGAACCGCAGGACATCCTGCCGGTGTTTCTGGAGAAAATTCGCGCTGCGGGTTGCCGACGCGTGACGATCCACGCGCGCAAAGCCTGGTTGCAAGGGCTGTCACCCAAGGAAAACAGGGATATCCCGCCGCTAGATTACGATCTGGTGCATCAGATGAAGGCGGCGTTTCCCGATCTGCATATCTCACTGAACGGTGGCATTGCCTCCCTGGACGCGGCGCGGGAACATCTGGACCGGGGTCTTGATGGTGTCATGGTCGGACGCGCGGCCTATCACCAGCCCGCCGATATTCTGTCGGCTGCCGACCCGGTGATCTATGGCACCGGCGAGCCGCGCGACGCATCCGCCGTGGTGCATGAGATGCTTCCCTATATCGAGCGGCAGTTGAGCGATGGCGCGCGGCTGCATCAGATTACCCGACATATGCTGGGTCTTTTTGCCGGTAAACCCGGCGCGCGTGCATGGCGGCGGATCCTCTCCGAGAGGGCGAACCGTCCGGGGGCCGGTCCTGATTTGGTGTTGGAAGCGCTGTCACAGGTGGCAGAGCGCTCTGCCGCCTGAGGCATCCGTCAGCAGGAGACCGGTGAACCATCAATCCTGTGCTGACTGACCGCTGTACGCGGGCGGCGTTATTTGCGCTCCAGCCGGGCAGCGCGACCGCCACGGCGTTTGGTCAGCCCGGCGGCACGCCCCGGCAGTTCTTCCATCACCGCAGCGCGTTCATCATTGCTCATCCGAGACCACTGGGTAATTTCGTCAATCGAGCGGTAGCAGCCGGTACAGATCCGCTCTGCGGGGTGAACCACACAGATCTTGATGCAAGGCGACTGAATTTCGTCGCGTTTCCAGACCTTGTCGCTCATGCCGTCATCCATTGCCCAAATGCCTCATCCGATCCAGCGCTCCCTGCAGGATATAGGAGGCGGCGACATGGTCGATCACCTCGGAGCGGCGTTTGCGGGACGTATCCGCCTCCAGCAGGGCTTTTTCTGCGGCAACTGTACTCAGCCTTTCGTCCCAGAAGCCGATCGGCAGTTCGGTCAGTCGCGTCAGGTTGCGGGCAAAGGCGCGGGTGGATTGGCAGCGAGCTCCTTCGCTGCCATCCATATTGCGCGGCAGGCCGAGCAGGATGCCGCCCACCTCGCGTTCCTTGATGATCTCCAGCAGGCGCGCACTGTCGAGGGTGAACTTCTTGCGCCGGATGGTTTCCAGCGGTGTGGCCACCGCGCCGATCCGGTCCGAGACGGCAACCCCGATGGTTTTCTCGCCCAGATCCAGCCCGACCAGCGCAGAGTAAGAGGGCAGGGCGGCGGCGAATTCTTCAAAGGTATCAAGGATCATTCTGACACCCCTGCCTGACGGGCGGCGTCGTTGATCATGTCAAGCGCGGCGGCGTCCCCGGCAAAGGTCTGGCGGGCTTCGTCATAGATGACGCGGGCCTGATCCAGATCGCCAAGCACCCCCAGCGCCCCGATCAGACGGGACCATTCCTGAACCGTGCCACCTTCGGTCGCGAGCCTGTCCGACAGGCGAGCCACCATGCCGCGGATCATCTCGGCCCGGTCGGCTTCGCTCATCTCGGCGGCGTTTTCCACGTCCGCCGCATCTGGGCCGGGCATGGCGCCAGCAAAGGGCGGGGTCGGCGCGCCTTTGGGCTGGATCGGCTGATAATCGACCCCGGCGCGCACGGCCATCTCTTCGATCTGGCTTTGAATGCCGCGGACCCAGGGATCATCGGCATTGCCCTTGCGCAGGGTTTCCGCCCAGATCTGGTAGGAGAGGTCAGGCCGTCCCACCTGTCCCAGCATCAACCCGTAGTAATAGCGTGCCGGTCCGTTTTCCGGGTCCAGTCGCAGCGTCTGGCTTAGCGCCTTTTCCGCTTCGGGAGAGACATAGCCACCGGCTGCCATGATCATCAGCTCGGCCAGCTCGCCGAAATCGGCGGCTTCCACATCGCCGGACATGATGTTGATATACTTTTCCTTGGCCTGATAGGCCGCGATGAAATTGCCGAGGTTCGCTTCGTGCTGTACCAGCAGGGCCTGACCCTGAGCGTCGTCTTCACGCTTGGCCACGGTCTGGCGCAGTTGATCGACGAGCTGACGGTAGCTGTCTTCGACTTCGGGCGCCGGGAAAGGCGGCACCTGGGCTTCAGCTTCGCCCTGGCTGGGGCGGCTGTCGGCGCGCTCCTGCGCCATGGCGATGCGGCTCTTGAGGCTGAGGTCACCATAGCCTGGTGCGCCCAGCGTCGCGTATATCGCCAGTGTTCCGCCACAGATCCCCAGAACGATGATCACCGCCACCGCGCGGGTCGCCATCCGGGGTTGCCGCGCGCCTTCGGTCTGTTCCTGCAGTTGCGCATCGGCGGCCAGAATGCGGCGGGAGACCTCGGTGCGGATACGGCCGGCGTCGGCTTCGTTGATCACGCCACGGGCCAGATCCTTGTCCACGTCGCGCAATTGCTGGCGATAGACGCGCAGGTCATAGGCCGCAGGCGGCTCTCCCGTTGCGCGGCTGCGCAACAGAACCAATGCCATCAATCCGGCGATGGCCAAGGCCATGAATGCGATGAGGATCCAGAAAACCATGCTTACTCCGATGTTTGATCTCCATCTATATCTCCGCAGGCGCGGAAAAAAGACCTAACTGCTGCGTCACCCTGTCGTGCCCAGTAAGTGGGGCGGTCGTCGGGCTGGGCAGACCCCGTGCGGCAAGGTCGCAGACGTGGTACAAAGGTGATGTCGCAACTATGCACAAATGCGACGATAAACGGCACGGCCCTGAACCGCCCCTCGGGCATACCCAAGAACAGACACGCATCATCGGATTCGCTCATGAAACGCTATTCAGCCTTTGCAGTCGCGCGGGAGGCCCTGCGCTACCACACCGGATGGGAACGCGCCTGGCGCGCCCCCGAGCCCAAACGCCACTATGATGTGATCATCGTCGGCGCGGGCGGGCACGGCCTTGCCACGGCCTATTACCTTGGCAAGAATTTCGGCATCACCAATGTGGCGGTGCTGGAAAAGGGCTGGCTGGGCGGCGGCAACACCGGGCGCAACACCACCATCATCCGCTCGAACTACCTGCAAGATCCGTCGGCGGCGATCTATGAAAAGGCGCGTTCCCTATACGAGGATATGAGCCAGGATCTGAACTATAACGTCATGTTTTCTCCGCGCGGCGTCATCATGCTGGCCCAGACCGAGCATGAGGTGCGCGGCTACAAGCGCACGGCCCATGCCAACGCGCTGCAGGGCGTGTCTACCGAGTGGATCGAACCCGCGCGCGTCAAGGAACTGGTGCCGATCATCAACCTTGAAGGGCCGCGTTACCCTGTGCTGGGTGGCCTGTGGCAGGAGCGCGGCGGCACCGCGCGTCACGATGCGGTGGCCTGGGGCTATGCCCGGGCGTGTTCGGCCATGGGCATGGACATCATCCAGCAATGTGAAGTCACCGGCGTGCGCACTGAAGGCGGCCGGGTCATCGGTGTCGACACCAGTAAGGGCGCGATCGATTGCGATAAGCTGGGCATGGTGGTTGCAGGCAACTGTTCGCACCTTTCCCAGATGGCGGGCTTCCGCCTGCCGGTCGAAAGCGTGGCGCTGCAGGCGCTGGTCTCTGAACCGATCAAACCCTGCATGGATGTGGTCGTCATGGCCAACACCGTGCACGGCTACATGAGCCAGTCCGACAAGGGCGAGATGGTGATTGGTGGCGGTACCGATGGCTACAACAATTACACCCAGCGCGGGTCCTTCCACCACATCGAGGAAACCGTGCGTGCGCTGAACGAAACCTTCCCGATGGTGTCGCGCCTGAAGATGCTGCGCCAGTGGGGCGGTATCGTGGATGTCACCGGCGACCGCTCGCCCATCATCTCGAAAACGCCGGTGCAAAACTGTTTCGTCAACGCAGGCTGGGGCACCGGCGGCTTCAAGGCGATCCCGGGATCTGGCTGGGCCATGGCCGAGCTGATGGCAACCGGCCATTCGCCGCTGGCCGAGGAATTTTCCATGATGCGCTTCAAGGAAGGCAAATTCATCGACGAGAGCGTCGCAGCCGGGGTGGCGCACTGATGGTTGCTTCCCTTCGTTCATCCAATGTGACGCCCTGCGTCGCATCGTGCCCGATCCCCGCCCTCGGTTCGGGGGCAGTAGACCAGACCAAACCGGAGCATGGCCCATGCTGATCCTTGAATGCCCCTATTGCGGCGTCAAAGCCGAAGAAACCGAACTGCACGGTGGCGGTGAGGCGCATCTGACGCGCTTTGGTCCCGGCTCCTCGGATGATGAGTTCCATGATTATCTGTTCATGCGGGAAAATCCCAAAGGCGTGCATTTCGAACGCTGGCGGCACGTCAATGGCTGCGGCAAGTGGTTCCACGCGGCCCGCTGCACCATGACGCTTGAGGTTTTTGGCACCTATTCGGCGCAAACCACCGAGCCGCCGCAGGAAATCCGCGACGCGATCACCGCCAAACGCCCCGGCTGGAGCTGGCGCGAGTTTTCGGATGCCAGGTCATGACAGACGCACTTCGTCGCACAGACCGACCGCAGCCGGGCGTGGCCCGTTTCGCGGGACACACACCGATTATCACCGCCTTTTATCGTGAAAGGTTCGCAGCATGAGCACGCGTCTTGCCAATCAGGGCCGGTTGATCGACCGCTCCAAACCCATCGAGTTCACCTTCAACGGCACGCGGATGACGGGCTATGCCGGGGATACGCTGGCCTCGGCCCTGCTCGCCAACGATCAGCTGCTGGTGGGCCGATCCTTCAAATACCACCGCCCGCGCGGGCTGGTTGCCTCGGGCGCGGAAGAGCCCAACGCGCTGGTCGGTCTCGGCACCGGGGCGCGGTTCGAACCGAACCAGCGCGCCACGACGACCGAGCTGTTCTCGGGCCTCAGCGCCCAGTCGCAGAACCACTGGCCCAGCCTTGAGTTCGACGTGGGCGTGGTGAACAACAAGCTGGCGCGGTTCCTGCCTGCTGGTTTCTATTACAAGACGTTCATCCACCCCAAACCCTTCTGGAAACACGTCTACGAGCCGATCATCCGCAAATCCGCAGGTCTGGGTCAGGCACCCGACCGCGAACTGAAGGACGCGGATACCTACGAACACTTCTATTTCTTTGCTGATGTTCTGGTTGTTGGCGGCGGTGTCGCAGGCCTTCAGGCGGCGCTGACGGCGGGCCGTTCGGGCGCCAAGGTGCTGGTGATCGAACAGAACGCCCATTGGGGCGGTCGGGCGCCGGTCGATGGCGGGACCATCGATGGCGACGATCCCGAAGCCTGGGTGGAACAGGCGCTGGCGGAACTCACCGCGATGGAGAACGTCACCCTGCGCAACCGCTGCATGGGTTCGGGCGTCTATGATCACGGCTATGCTCTGGGATACGAGCGGCTGACCGATCACACACCGGGGCAGGGTGGTCCGCGCCACCGCCTGTGGCGGATCCGTGCAAAACAGATCGTCACCGCAACTGGTGCCATTGAACGGCCGCTGTCCTTTGCTGGCAACGATGTGCCCGGCGTGATGCTGGCCGCAGCGATGCGCGACTACGTGGTGAACTGGGGCGCGACCCCGGGGCAGCGCGTGGTGGTAGCGACCAACAACGACGATGCCTATCGCACCGCGCTGGCGCTGCATGGTGCAGGCGTCGAGGTGGTACGGGTGCTCGACACCCGCGAAGCCGGTGGCGGCGCCCTGATGGATGAGGTCCGCGCGCTTGGTATCCGTGTCGAATGCGGCCGCGGCATCGCCAAGGTCAAGGACGGCAAACATGTGACCAAGGTCGCGATCTGCGCCCAGAACGGTCAGGGCGGCGCTCAGGAAGAGGTCGAAGCCGATGCAGTTGCGATGTCCGGCGGCTGGTCGCCGGTGGTGCACCTGTGGTCCCATTGCGGCGGCAAGCTGCTCTGGGATGATGCGCAGGCGCATTTCCGCCCCGATCCCTCCCGTCCGCCGCTCGGCGCAGATGGCGAAGGTTTCGTGGTGACCGCTGGCGCTGCCAGCGGCCCGCTGACACTGGATGCGGTGCTGGCCGATGGCGCCGAGGCCGGGGCCAAGGCCGCCGCTGCGGCCGGGTTCAAAGCCGATGCCACTGCCGCCAAGGGCGAAGCGCAGGACGAAGCGCCGATGCAGCCGGTCTGGCTGATGCCCGCCCGTGCGGAAATCAACCTGCGCATGAAGGCCTGGCTCGACTTCCAGAACGACGTCAAGGTTTCTGACGTGCAGCTGGCGGCCCGCGAAGGCTATGAAAGCGTTGAGCATACCAAGCGTTACACCACGCTTGGCATGGCGACGGATCAGGGTAAACTCAGCAATATCAACGGTCTGGCGATCCTTGCTGACAGTCTCGGATCGGAAATCCCGCAGGTGGGCACCACCACCTTCCGCCCGCCCTATCACCCCATTTCCATGGGTGCGATCGGCGGCGAGGCGCGCGGCGAGATCTTCCAACCCCTGCGCAAGACGCCGATGTACGACTGGCACGATGGCAATGGCGCCGACTGGGAACCGGTCGGCCACTGGCGCCGCCCCTACGCCTATGTGCGCAGCGGCGAAAGCGTGAAGGAGGCGGTCAACCGCGAGATCACCAACACCCGCCAGAACGTCGGGATGCTGGATGCCTCGACCCTGGGCAAGTTGATCGTCAAAGGCCCCGACGCCGGGCGGTTCCTCGACATGATGTACACCAACATGATGTCGACCCTGAAAGTCGGCAAATGTCGCTATGGTCTGATGTGCTCCGAGAACGGCTTCCTGTCGGATGACGGCGTGGTTGCCCGCATCGACGAGGACACTTGGCTGTGCCACACCACCACCGGCGGCGCCGACCGCATTCATGCCCATATGGAAGAATGGCTGCAGACCGAATGGTGGGACTGGAAAGTCTACGTGGCCAATGTGACCGAGCAATACGCTCAGATCGCGGTGGTCGGTCCCAAGGCGCGCAAGGTGCTGGAAAAGCTGAACGGCGCGGCCGGTGGCGGACTGGATGTCTCCAAGGAGGCGTTGCCCTTCATGGAATGGAAGGACGGAGAGATCGGCGGCTTCAAATGCCGGGTCTACCGGATCTCCTTCTCGGGCGAATTGTCCTACGAGATCGCAGTCGCCGCCTCTGATGGTCAGGCTTTCTGGGATGCGCTGATGGCGGCGGGGCAGGAGTTTGGCGTGATGCCCTATGGCACCGAATGCCTGCACGTGCTGCGCGCGGAGAAGGGCTTTATCATGATCGGGGATGAAACCGACGGTACGGTCATTCCGCAGGATCTGGGGCTGAACTGGGCGATTTCCAAGAAGAAGGAAGACTTCATCGGCAAGCGCGCGCAGCTGCGCAGCCATATGGCGGATCCGGAACGCTGGAAACTGGTGGGGCTTGAGACGACCGACGGGTCGGTGCTGCCGGACGGCGCCTACGCGGTCGGCAATGGCGTCAATGCCAATGGCCAGAAAAACACCATCGGCCGGGTAACCTCGACCTATTATTCCCCGACCTTGGGCAAGGGGATCGCGATGGGACTGGTGAAACACGGCCCCGACCGCATGGGAGAGGTTCTCGACTTCCCCGGCACCGATGGCACCATTTTCAAGGCACGGATCGTCGATCCGGTCTTCTACGACAAGGAAGGGGAAAAGCAGAATGTCTAATCCTGTGAGCGCCCTGGGCGGCGCCAGCTACGCCGGAATGGCCACGCTGGAAGAGGCCGGTCTGCAGGGGATGATCACCCTGCGCGGCGATCTGTCCTCCAAGACCCTGCAACAGGCGGTGAAGGTGGCCACCGGCGCAGATGTGCCGGCGCCTCGCCGGATCACCACCACCGAGAGCGGCGCCGTGGCCTGGATGTCCCCGGATGAGTTGCTGTTGCTGCTGCCATATGCCGACGCCGAAGCCAAGACCGTGGCGCTGGCAGAAGCTCTGTCGGGCGAGCACGCTCTGGCGGTGAATGTCTCTGATGCGCGGACTTTTTTCCACCTCTCGGGCGCAGGTGCGCGCGAGGTTCTGGGCAAGGTCTGTCCGGTGGATTTCGATGCGACAGCCTTCACCCCCGGCGATTTCCGCCGCACCCGCATGGCGCAGGTGGCTGCGGCCTTCTGGCTGGATGAAGAGGAGACCTTCCACATTGTCTGTTTCCGCTCTGTCGCGGGATATGTCTTCAACCTGCTGAAGGCGGCTGCGCACCCGCAATCGAAGGTTGGCGTCTACTGACCCCGGCCCTTCTGGGTTGTGCCAAATTGATCCATCCCATAACGTGTCCCGGGATCTCGGGGCACGTTTTTTGTTTTTAATCAGGTGTTTGTTTTGCTGTTTTGACGCTGAATTTTGAAGCAAGGATTGGACATGTTTAAAGTGACTATAGCAGCGGCTCTGTCGCTTTGCGCGCTGCCATTGGCCGCAGCAGGCGCGCCCATTGTTTATGAATGTGAATATACAGCCCATACCAGCTATGGCTGGATCCCGGACAAGGCCGCTTATGTGGTGGATGACGCCGCCGGAACCGCGATGGCCTACGATGCTTATATTCACCACGTCAATAAGGCCCCGTTGCCTGTGACATTCAGCGTGGTGAAGGAACGGAAATACCTCATGAAATGGACCCTGACGGGCTTGCCCGTTCGGGGAAATCGGACAGCCACGGCGACCTACACCGTGCGGCTTGATGCAGCGCGGTCCAAGGCGACGATCAGCGCGCGCGTTCATGGCGGAGACGGAAGTCACCGCGGCACCGGCGCGTGTAAGCGGGTCAAATAATCTGCCCCGCAGGACGCGTCACTTGAACAGAAACGTGGGGAATTGCGTCAAGGCGCGGGTGGTGGTGAGAGCCTCAAACCCGGCCTGCGCCCCATTGTCAGGGTGGCATTCGCCGTAAAAGGACAGAAGATCGGCCAGCTCTGCCATCCGCGCCTTGCGGGTCTCTTCCGGCAGGAATGGCGCGTGGGTGGACAGGTAGAGCGCCGGGCGCTGCTCTTTCAGCCAGGGGATCATCTGCGGCAGCACGTCGAATTCGGCGCCTTCGATATCAAGCTTGACCAGCGAAACGCGCGACAGATCCGCTTTTGCCGCGAAATCCTGCCAGCCGATGGTCATCACATCAGATCCGTGATCGCCATCGTTCAGAAGGCTGCTCATGCTGTCTCCGGCTTCGCCACCAAAAGATGCCATGCGCGCCAGACCGAAGCCTTGGCTGATCGCCACGGAAAAGGCCGAGACATTGTCGATGGCGTTCAGCTCCAGGTTCCAGGCCAGATGGCGGAAGGCAACGGGGTCAGGTTCAAAACACATCACCCGCCGTGCCTTGTGCGCGCCGTATAGGACGGTGGGGCCGATCCAGGCGCCGATGTCGAGGTAATCGTGGTCCTTGCCCAGATGGGCATCCAGCACCTGAAAGGTCTCCGGCTCCCACTTGCCTGCCGCGGCCTTGCGCCAGAACTTGGAATGGTAGGGATCCAGCCGAAAGGGAACGCCGTTCAACTGACCTGCATAGTGGCCCCGCATGCGGTAGAGCGCTTTGCGGGCGCGGATCCAGGCCTCGGCGATCATGGCGGTCTCTCCCATTTGCGCACATAGACGTCGCAGTCAGATGGCGCGGATTTCTTGTCTAGGCCCTTGACCTGCCGAATGCTGCGCCGCATGTATCTGCATAGGAACGCAACAAAATTGACAGGGGTCCGATATGGCTTTTGAACTTCCCGATCTTCCTTATGCACATGATGCGCTGGCTTCCAAGGGCATGTCCGCCGAAACCCTGGAATACCACCACGATCTGCACCACAAGGCCTATGTCGACAACGGCAACAAGCTGATCGCCGGTACTGAATGGGACGGCAAGACGCTGGAAGAGATCATTGTCGGCACCTACGACAAATCCGCCGTCGCCCAGAACGGCATCTTCAACAACATCTCCCAGCTGTGGAACCACAACCAGTTCTGGGAAATGATGGGTCCGGGCGCCTCCGCGATGCCGGGTGAGCTGGAAAAGGCACTGGTCGAAAGCTTCGGCTCGGTTGACAAGTTCAAGGAAGAATTCTCGGCCGCAGGCGCAGGTCAGTTCGGCTCCGGCTGGGCTTGGCTGGTAAAAGATACCGATGGCGCCCTGAAAGTCACCAAGACCGAGAATGGCGTGAACCCGCTGTGCTTTGGCCAGACCGCGCTGCTGGGTTGTGACGTGTGGGAGCATTCCTACTACATCGATTTCCGCAACAAGCGCCCGGCCTACCTGACCAACTTCCTGGACAACCTGGTCAACTGGGAAAACGTCGCTTCGCGCATGTAATCCGCGACAGGATACGAGATACGAAACCCGCGCCGGACCGGCGCGGGTTTTTTCGTGGCAGTTTGATACGCGTCAAGGTTCCCTGCCATGTTTTCCGGTTGGCTGGCGGCACAGAGGAAGCGGAACGGAGGAAAGGGAACACGCATGATTAAATTGCCCAAAGGACTATGGATCATCGTTGCAGACGGCCAGAAGGCGCTGTTTCTGGAGAACGTCAGCGATACGGTAGATGCGGATCTGCGCGTGATGCGCGCCGACGAGATCGCCAACCCGCCGAACGGAGCGCAAGGGTCAGAGGCACCCGGACGGCTCAGCGGGGCAGCAGGAGCTGCGCTTGGCGCGGTTGAACCTGCGGACTGGCATCAGATGGCCGAAGATGACTTCGCTGCCGGGGTAGCATCGCTGGTCAACAAATGGGTGGCCGCCGGGGCCTGCTCCGGGCTGGTTTTGATTGCACCGCCGCGCAGCCTTGGCGCGCTGCGCCCCGAGCTAAGCGGGGATGCCGGCAAACTGCTGATTGCGGAACTGCCGAAAGATCTAACCAAACACCCGGTGCCAGAAATTGCCGAGGCCGTGAAAACTGCGCTGGCACCTGTTTGAGTGATCTCTGTCCCCGTTTTGCCGGGGCCAGGGGGCTGGGTTTGGTCCTGAACCGGAGTGCCTTCCGGTTCAGGAGTTCAGCTTGGCCAGTGCTTCTTCAGCGCTGTCGACCCAGGTCAGGTAATCCTGCATCTCTGCGCCCGCAAATTCCTGTGCCACCACGTGCTCCAGAAGGTCGCGCAGCTTGTCCCAGTAGCCATCGGTGTTGACCACGATGATCGGTTTGTCGTGCAGGCCCAGCTGGCGCCAGGTCAGCACTTCGAACAACTCGTCCAGCGATCCCGGGCCGCCGGGCAGCACCACCACGGCGTCGGCGTTATAGAGCATGACCTTCTTACGCTCATGCATGGTTTCGGTCACCACATAGGTTGTGAGATCCGATTTGCCGACCTCGCGTCGTTCCAGATGCACCGGGATCACCCCAAAGGTTTCACCACCTGCAGCCTGCGCCGCCCGGGCAACGGTGCCCATCAGGCCGACGTCTCCGGCGCCGTACACGAGCCGCTGACCTTGTGCGGCGAGCCCTTTTCCAAGGGTCTCGGCGGCTGCGGCATAGCTGGCCATTGCTCCAAAACGTGATCCGCAATACACACAGACGGATTTTATGCTCATGAGATAGCCTTTCGACAGGGTTTGGCAGCGAAACAGGTATGTTGTTTTGACCCCAGATACCCCCATTGGTAGGCTGGCTCAACCAAGCGAGGGAAAACATCTCGCACAAGGAAGGAACAAGATGGCGCAAACATCTGGAAGTGGGGGGCTCAGCCCCCTGGCGATGGGAGGTATTGCTTCTGTCGTCGTGATCGTGGGCGGCGTCGTGCTGATGCAGCTGGGGGTGTTTGACCGGGGCGAGGGGCCTGACGAGGCCGCATCGCGCACGGTGGTGCAGCCCGAGGTGACGGTGTCCCCTGCGGCCAAAGAGCCGGTTGGCGTGACCACCACGGTTGACACCGCCAATTCCGCGGCTGAACCTGAAACTGCGACCGCTCCGGAAAGCGCGCCTGAACCTGCGACCGATGCGCCGCAGCAGGCAGCCGCAGAGGATGCGGCCCCTGCGGCAGTTGAGGAGACGGCAGAAGCCGAAGCCGAGATCATCGCGCCGACAGAGGCACCCGAGGCACCGGCAGAGACCGCCGCCGTCGTCGAAACCGCGGAGCCAACAGAGACAGGTAAGAGCGAAACGGCGGTAGTCCAGGCACCTGAGGCAGAGGTTCCCGCAGCGGATGAAAGCGACACCGTTGCAGATACGCCAAAGGCGGATGTTGCTGATACCGCGACCGAGGAGGCAGCCGTTTCTGAAGACCCCGCCACCACCGCAGAGGCGCCCGTGGAAGAGGCGGCGCCGCTGTTGGAAGCGCCGACGCTGGATCTGGTGCGGGTCGACCCCGACGGTGCCCTGGTGGTTGCAGGTCGTGCGCAGGCCGGAGCCGCGGTCGAGGTACTGCTGGATGGTACGGTTCTGGAACAGACCGAGGTTCAGGGCAGCGGCGATTTCGTGATATTTTCCAGTATCCTGCCCAGCGACCAGCCGCGGGTGATCTCGCTTCTGGCGCGGTTCGAGGATCAGAAGCAACCCTCTGAGGATCAGTTCATTTTGGCACCGATCTCAGCGGCGCCAGAGCCGCAGGTGGCGGATGCCGAGGATGCCGCGAAGCCCAAGGCCGAGCCTGCGGCAGTATCCGAGGACACCGCAGCCCCGCAGAGCGAAGAGGCCGTGGAGGTTGCGCAGGTTGAAACATCTGAGGCCGTTTCACAGGAACAGTCGACTGAGCAGAGCGGAGCGCCCGCTCCGGTCGCAGCCGAGGGAGAAGTACAGCCCGTCGTAGCCGAAACCACCACGCCGCAGGTCGAGGCGGAAACGGCAGCACCGGAGCAACCGGTGGAGGCTGAGGCCGCACAGCTCGAGGTGGCAACCGCGGAGGGCGAGACCGGCACTGTTGGCCCCGACGATACCACACCGCCCCAAAGCGAGCCGGTGGCCGATGAAACACTCGCCAGCGCGGAAACCGTTCCTGCGCCGCAGCCGGAGCCAACGGCGGTTGCCGTGCTGAGGGCCGGTGCAGATGGTGTAGAGCTGGTGCAGCCCGCTACGCCGGTTCTGAATGGCAAGGTCGTGCTAGATACCATCAGCTATTCCGACAGCGGCGAGGTACTGCTGGCTGGGCGTGGCCGCGCGGATGCCTTGGTGCGGGTCTACGTGGACAATGCGCTCAAGACCGAATTCCTCGTGGCCGAGGATGGCCGCTGGGGCGGCGCGCTGGCTGCCGTGGAACCGGGCATCTACACTCTGCGTCTGGATGAAATTTCCGCTAGCGGCGAAGAAGTCCTGAGTCGTCTTGAAACCCCCTTCAAACGCGAGGCGCCCGAGGTGCTGCAACCGCAGACGCAGCAGCCGGGACAGGCGCCGGATCAGCCGGTTCCGCTGGTACGGGCCATCACGGTGCAAAAGGGCGATACCCTTTGGGCGATCTCGCAGGAACGCTATGGCAGCGGGTTCCTTTATGTCCGGGTGTTCCAGGCCAACCAGGATGCGATCCGCGATCCCGACCTGATCTATCCCGGGCAGGTGTTCAACCTGCCGGAC
Source organism: Phaeobacter gallaeciensis (assembly GCF_001678945.1). Lineage (NCBI taxonomy): Bacteria > Pseudomonadati > Pseudomonadota > Alphaproteobacteria > Rhodobacterales > Roseobacteraceae > Phaeobacter > Phaeobacter gallaeciensis. The sequence goes on along the minus strand of NZ_CP015124.1, from coordinate 425,987 downwards.
TGATTTGTTCGGTGTACCAGAAACGCGCCGTGTCCCCAGCCACAGGGGGCGCGGCGTATCCTTTCCAAGCTTCGTGTTAGGGGTATGTAGTAGGCGTTACGCATCAGACATCGCCAGCCCGCCGGAAGGCCCAGCCGTAGGAACGCCATGAGACGATCCCCCACCACCATCGATTCCATCTCGGCCGAGGAACGCCGCTCAAGCCTGCGCACCCTGCGCAAGGTGGTTCCTTACCTGTGGCCCGCAGACCAGAAGAGCGTGAAATACCGGGTCGTGCTGGCCATGGTGGTGTTGATCCTGGCCAAGCTAATCGCCGTTTATACGCCGGTTCTGTACAAGGGCGCGGTGGATGCGTTGGCGGGTGAAGGCGTTCCGCCGCTGGCGCTCGGCGCGGTGGGGCTGACCGTCGCCTATGGTGTGGCGCGGGTGCTGACGAACGGATTCCAACAGCTGCGGGATGCGGTGTTTGCGCCTGTCACCCAGCGGGCGCTACGCGGTCTGGCGCTGGAGACATTTCAGCACATTCACCGACTGTCGATGCGCTATCATATCACCCGCAAGACCGGCGGATTGTCCCGGATCATCGAACGCGGGGTCAAGGGCGTCGAATTCCTGCTGCGGTTCCTCTTGTTCTCCATCGGTCCGCTGGTGCTGGAACTGGTGCTGGTGGCCATCATTCTGACGGTGCTGTTCGACGCGCGCTATCTGCTGGCAGTTGGGATCACCATTGCGCTTTATGTCTGGTTCACGCTGGCGGTCACCGAATGGCGGGTGAAACTGCGCCGCGAGATGAACAAGCAGGACACTGACGCCAACCAAAAGGCGATCGATAGTCTGCTGAATTTCGAAACGGTCAAATATTTTGGGGCTGAAGAGCGCGAGGCGGCCCGCTATGACGGGGCCATGCGTGCCTATGCGCAGGCGGCGCTGAAGACCGCCTATTCGCTGGCCTTCCTGAACTTTGGCCAGAGCGTGATCATCACCGGTGGTTTGATCACGGTAATGGTGATGGCGGCCATCGGCGTGCAGAACGGCAGCCTCAGCGTTGGTGATTTTGTGATGGTCAACGCCTATATGGTCCAGATCACAGTGCCCCTGAACTTCCTCGGCTCGGTCTATCGGGAAATCCGCCAGAGCCTCGTCGATATGGGCGAAATGTTCGACCTGCTGGAACAGCCGCCGGATGTGAAGGACCGTCCGAATGCGGCTGAGCTGAAGGTCAGCAAGGGGCATATCCGGTTGGAGGATCTGCATTTCGGTTATGACCCGGAGCGCGAGATCCTGAAGGGCATCACCATGGAGGCCAAACCAGGTGAGACGGTGGCCATCGTCGGCTCCACCGGGTCCGGCAAATCCACCATCGGGCGGCTGTTGTTCCGGTTTTACGATGTCACCGGCGGCGCCCTAACCATCGACGGGCAGGATGTGCGCAACGTCAGCCAGAAAAGCCTGCATGCCGCAATTGGCGTTGTGCCGCAGGACACGGTGCTGTTCAACGACACCATCCGCTACAACATCGCCTATGGCCGCGATGGCGCCACCCAGCAAGAGATCGAAGACGCCGCTCGGGCGGCGCAGATCCATGATTTCATCGCCGGTCTTCCGCAGGGCTATGACACTCAGGTGGGCGAACGTGGGCTGAAGCTGTCGGGCGGTGAAAAACAGCGCGTCGGCATTGCCCGTACCCTACTGAAGGACCCGCCGATCCTGCTGCTGGACGAGGCAACTTCGGCGCTGGATACCGATACCGAGCGCGAGATCAAGGAAGCGCTGGCGCGGGCCGGGCAGGGGCGCACGGTGATCACTATCGCGCACCGCCTCTCCACCGTCGCCGAGGCGGACCAGATCGTGGTGCTGGAGCAGGGGGAGATCGCGGAAGCAGGCTCTCACGAGGATCTTCTTGCGCGCGGTGGCCGTTATGCCCATCTGTGGCAGCGCCAGCAAGCGGATCAGGATGTCGCCTGAGCCCGTCAGAGCGGGTGGCGTTCCAAAGGCGCGCGGCAGGGTGAACGGGATAAAGAGTGTAAGATGAACGTGATACTGGACTGGGCTCTTTTTCTGTTCATCTGCGCAGTGCCGCTTTTGACCCTGCTGCCGCTGCTGCGGCACGAAGGCTGGTGGGTGCGGGGCTTTGAATTCCCGGCCTTGCAGATCACTACGGTCACCGTTGCTGCCTTGCTGGCCTATGTCTGGGTCTACGGCTGGCAGGGGCAGGGCGATAAAGCGCTGATCGTTCTGTTGCTGCTTTGCTCGGCGCTGCAGTGCGTACGGATCATCCGCTATACGCGGCTTTTTCCCTATCAGATCCAATCGGCGCGGCAGATGCGCCCTGACGATCAGTTGAACCTTCTGGTGGCCAACGTCCTGATGACCAACCGCAACGCGCAGCCGCTGCTGGACCTGATCCGCGAGACACAGCCGGATCTGGTCCTGACAGTGGAGACGGACGCGTGGTGGGAAGAACAACTGGAGCAGATCGAGGCGGGGTATCCTTACAGGGTCAAACAGCCGCTTGATAACCTCTACGGCATGCATCTTTATTCCCGGCTCGAGTTGATCGACCCGCAGGTCCACTTTCTGGTGGAGGAGGGCGTGCCCTCGATGCATGGCTCCGTGGTTCTTGCTTCGGGACAGCGTGTTGCCTTGCATTGCCTGCACCCGGCGCCACCCAGCCCGACGGAGAACCCGACCTCTGCCGAACGGGATGGAGAGCTGTTGCTGGTGGCCAAGACCATTGACGCCAGCGCGGGACCGGTGGTGGTCATGGGGGATCTCAACGATGTGGCCTGGTCGGCATCGACCCGGCTGTTCCAAAAGTTGAGCGGTCTTTTGGATCCGCGCATCGGGCGGGGGATCTTCAGCACCTTTCACGCAGGCTACCCGCTGCTGCGCTGGCCGCTGGATCACGTCTTCTGCTCGGGCGATTTCACGCTGGTTTCGATGAAGCGGCACCGCAACATCGGCTCGGATCACTTTCCCATTCAGGTGGTTCTGCAGCACACGCCGCGGGCGCGTCAGCTGCACCCGGAACCTTCGCCCGGCCCAGGCGATGAAGAGCTGGCGCAGAAGAAGATTGAAAACGTATCCGCGGATGAAACCGCCCTGCTGTAAGTCGTGCGGGCGCCAGAGGCGCAATGCTGCGCAGAGAAAAGAAAGGCCCCGCACCTGCGAGGCCCTTTTTCAACTGGTTATCTGCGCAGACACGGCGTTTACTCCGCTGCGCGCAGGGCGGGGCCTGTGCCCGGTCCTGTGTCGGGCTCGCTGTCGTCTGCCGGGCTCCTGTCGATCTCTTCCCAGAGCAGCTCGGTCGTGGGCAGTTTGCGCGCTTTCTTGGCCAGACGCATATCCTGCGCGATCCGGCTGGACCGGCCACCGGTGATGCGCGCCAGCAGGCGGCCCATCCACGACAGGTAGGTCGACAGCCACACCCGGATCGACAGCAGCGATGGCGTCACCACCAGCGTCAGCACGGTGGCAATGCCAAGGCCAAAGACCACGGCGGTCGCCAGCTGTTTCCACCACAGCGCGGTGGGGCTGTTGATGGAGTAGCCACCGTCGATGAAGTCGAGGCTGATGCCGAACATCATTGGAGCCAGACCGGCCATGGTGGTGACGGTGGTCAGCAGCACGGGACGGATGCGGGCCTCGGCGGTGCGGATGATCGCCTCGATCCGAGGCATGTGCTGGCTGAACTCCTGATAGGTGTCGATCAGAACAATGTTGTTGTTCACCACGATCCCCGCGAGCGCCACGATACCCGTGCCCGTCATGATGATCGAGAACGGCTGCTGCATCACCATCATGCCGATCAGTACCCCGGTGGTGGAGAGCACCACCGCCAGCAGCACCAGCGCCGAATTGTAGAAGCTGTTGAACTGCGCCAGAAGGATCACGAACATCAACCCCAGCGCCCCGGCAAAGGCCTTGGACAGGAAGGCGCCGCTTTCCTCTTGCTCCTCCTGATCGCCGGTCCATTCCCATGTGATGGATTTGGGGAAGGGATCGGTGTCGAGCCAGGTGGTGATGGCAGCCAGCCGTTCATTGGCGTTAACCGGCAGGATCCGGGCGTTCTCTGCGACGGCGGTGCCGAGCTCTTCAGCCGTATCGGCCTGATCCAGAGCGAAGATCGTATAGCGGTTGCCATTGGCAGCGGTGATTTGCCCCTCGGCCACCGTCACTGTGTCGGGGACCGCTTTTAGCAGGCCCAGGACCCTGTCCTCGCCAGTCTCGGGATCGGCTATGACGACTTTGCTGAGACCCGGCTCCACATCCGCCTTCACATCATAATACCGCTGCTGCTGCACGCGGCTGATCTGCGCCAGTTTCGGAACCGGCTGGCGGGTGATGAAGTTGCTGAGCGGAACCAGGCCATCGGTGGTGCGGACCTTGAGGTTGTCCAGCGTCGACAGCACACGATCTTCATCGGGCAGGCGCACGCGGATCTCGATTTCCTCATCCGAGCTGTCCACTCGCATGGTGTCGAGCAGGATACCACGTGTCACCAGCTGCACCATGGCGCCCACGGTGGCCACATCGGCGCCATAGCGGCCCGCCTTTTCCACATCCACGTCGATCTGCCAGTCGATACCGGGCAGGGGCAGGGTGTCCTCAACCAGCGTCAGCCCCGGCATTTCGTCGAAATAGGCGCGCGCGGTTTCGGTGGCGGATGTCAGGTCCTCCCAGCCGTCGCCCTTGATCCGCAGATGGATGGGTTTGCCCGACCCGGGGCCTTGCTCCAGCGCCTTTAATTCGGCCACAAAGCCCGGCAGTTTTTCCAGCTCGGCGTTCAGTTCGTCGATTACCGTATGGCCGTCATAGGCCGAAGCAGTCACCTCGCGGGTCAGCAGACCAAAGAACCAGGTTTCCGTCTGCGTCGGGCGATCTTCCCAGGGGATGATTTCGAACTGGACCTGACCAACGGTATCCTGCGGCGATTGCCCGCCGCCGGGGCCACCGGTATCAAGACCACCTTCACCCGCAAAAGAGAAGACGTTGATCACCGCCGGATGCGCCTTGATGACCTCTTCGGCCTGGCGCACCATCTCGTCCTTTTCATGCAGCGAGATATTGCCACGTGCCCTCACAAATGCCGTGGCTTGCTCCGGTTCGGATTCCACGAAGAACTCGACGCCATAGTTGTTCTCGCTGAACATCTGGAACACCGTCATGATGCTGAAGGCAACCGCGGCGATCGTGACCAGAGGCATGATGGGATTGCCCGCGATGAACTTGATGAAATAGCCGAACGGCGTATGGCGGTAGCCTGCAGAGACCACCTTTGGTTTGCGCTCGATCCGGGCTGCACCCAGCGCGGTGGAGGCGGCAAAGGCCGACAGCACAAAGACCAGCGCGCCAAAGAGCGGCGGGATGGCACCGGGCATGGCGGCAGCAGCGGCGTCGGGCAGCAGGTAGCCCGGGTTCAGCATCTGCATCAGACCGGCGAACATGCCCCAGATCGGCGGCGGCACCAGCAGCGCCCGTGCCCACCATGGCAGCACAACGCGCAGGCCTTGCGAGGTGCCTTCGAACACCCGGCTAATACGACCGGAGACGCCGCCCATGACCGGCAGGTAGACCAGCGCCACCACCAGCGATGCGGAGAGCACGAAGATCAGTGTCACCGGCAGCATGCCCATGAACTCACCCGGCACACCGGGCCAGAACAGCATTGGCAAGAAGGCGCAAAGCGTCGTCGCGGTCGAGGAGACAACCGGCCAGAACATGCGCTGCGCAGCCTCCACATAGGCGTGCATCGGGCCGGTGCCTTCGCTGATGCGTTTGTCGGCGTATTCCACCACCACGATGGCGCCATCGACCAGCATGCCCACGGCAAGGATCAGACCGAACATCACGATGTTGGAGACAGAGATTCCCATCACTGCCAGCAGTGCAAAGCACAACAGGAAAGAGGTTGGAATGGCAAAGCCCACCAGCAGCGCCGCCCGGCTGCCAAGCGAGGACAGCACCACGATCATCACCAGCGCAATCGCGGTCAGTACCGAGCCTTCCAGCTGGCTGACCATGGAGCCGACCACGCGGCTCTGATCGTTGGAGGTACCAAGCGAGATCGCCGCGCGCAGTTCTGCGGGCCATTTCTCCTCGGATTTGGCGATGGCTTCTTTCACCAGATCCACTGTGTCGATCAGGTTGAACCCTTTGCGTTTGACCACTTGCAGGGCAACGGTGTCTTCGCCGTCGAACCGTGCGGTGCCTTCGCGATCTTCGAAGGTATAGTTGATCTGCGCCAGTTCCCCCAGCTTGACCACCCGGTCGCCGTTGGTCTTGATCGGCAGGGCGTAGATGTCGCGCACATCGTCAAAGGACGACGGGATCTTGATCGAGAAGGTGCCTTGCGCGGTTTCAACCTCTCCCGCCGCGATCAGCTGGTTGTTGTTCTGCACCACGTTGATCAGTTCAAGCGCAGTCACGTTGTAGGATTCCAGCCGCAGCGGGTCGATCACCACCTCGACCATCTCATCGCGGTTGCCCGCGATGGGGGCCTCCAGCACCGCATCCAGCGATTCCAGATCGTCCTGCAGATCCTTGGCGATGCGCGCCATGGTCCGTTCCGGCACATCGCCGGTCAGGTTGACGATGACGATGGGGAATTCGGAAAAGTTGATTTCCTTGATGACGTATTGCTCAGCCGCCGACGGGAAATCCGCCTGCGCTGTGTTCATCGCATCGCGCACATCGGCGATTGTGGCGCTCTTGTCCCAGCCAAAGTCGAACTCCAGCAGCACACCCGCGTAATTCTCCGCCGCGGTGGAGGTCATTTCCTTCAGCCCGTCCAGATCGACAAGCTCCGATTCCATCGGCTTGACCAGCAGACTTTCGCTGTCTTCGGCGGAAATGCCGGGAAACTGCACCGAGACGTGCAGCATCGGAATGTCGATGTCCGGCTCGCCTTCTTTTGGAAGGCTGACATAGGCAAACCCGCCCACCAGGAGCGAGATCACGATGAAGGCCAGAACCATACGGGCCCGGTCTGCGGCCCAGGAGACTATGCCGGTCATTGCATCGCCTCCTGATAGGTGGGCGCAACGGGCACCCCTTCGGTGACGAAGTCCTGACCGACGACGATCACGTCAGCCTTTTCCGGCAGGCCGCTGACCCAGACGCCCTCGGCCGTGTCGCGCAGAAGGGATACCAGAACGAAACCGGCGGTCTGATCCTCGCGCACGATCCGCACGCCGAGCCGCCCATCGTTGTTGAGAGTCAGCGCCGATTGCGGCAGCAGATGCGCCTTGGTGCCCTCTGCGGAGATCACGATATCGGCGGTCTGCCCGTCGCGGATCTTCAGGTCGGGGTTGTCGACGGTGATTTCGACCTCAAAGGTGCGTGTGGTCGGATCAGCCGAGCGGCTGACGAATGTAACCTCGCCCTGAACCCGCGCGCCATTGGCCAGTTCGGCCCCGGCCAGCGCGCCAAGATGCACCCGGTTGACTTCGGTTTCCGGCACAAAGCCCACCACCTTGATGGTGTCCAGCTGGATGACGGTCGCACAAAGGCTGCCCGGCTGCATCAGGCTGCCGATTTCTGCGGTGTCGCTTTCCAGGAGGCCATCAAAAGGCGCGGTAATACGCAGCCGGTCGATTTCCTTGCTGGTGGAGGCGACCAGCGCCAGCGCGGATTCGATGCCCGCACGCGAGGTTTCCAGACCACCCTGCGCCGCAGCGATCCCGGCAACGGCCGTGCGTTCGGCCGCCCGCGCCGCCGCCAGCCGTGTTTCCGAGGCATAGCCTTCCTGCGACAGTTTTTCCGCAGCCGTCAGGTTGATGGTCGCTTCCTTGAGCCGGGCGTTGGCTTCTTCCAGCTTGGCTTCGGCTTCGGGGGTACGGGCTCGCGCTTCGAGCAGACGGGCCTGCGCTTCCTGGTGCGCGGCCAGCCGGGTGCCCGGATCCAGCTCGCACAACAGATCGCCCGCCTTGACCTGCGTGCCCTTGCGCAGCGGCTCTGACAGCACGGTGGATGTTGTTTCGGCCTTGACCTCGACCTGACGTGCGGCCTGTGTCTGGCCGCGCAGGATCACAGCGCTGTCGAGCGGCCGCGCTTCGCTGCGTTTGACGACGACGCCGACGCGTTTTTCTGCAGTGACCGTGACACTCGCCGCGCCTTCGGCAGAGGGTTCGCTTTCAACGGTCTCTGTTGCTTCGGCTGCAGTCTCGCCACGGGCGAAGGCAAACAGATCCTCCCGCTGCAGGACCAGGAAATACAGTCCGGCGGTGACGGCAATCGCGGTCAGAAGGGGTATCAAACGCATTTCGGGCCTTTCTCAAATAACACTGAGCAAGCCGCAGCCATTGGCTCGGCTTTCCAAGAGGGTTCCGCCAGACACCCGGGAAAAAGTCATAGTAAGCATGTAGGCATTGTCCATACTAAACAAAGCAGTTCACTTCATATTTTTACCCATTGTTTCAGGCTTGCGCACGGATTGCCGGATATTGCGGCTCTTGGCTTGTACCCGAAGGCGCGTTAAGAGAGGCGTCACGTGAGACAATTTTCCGGCACAGACCGGGCATATCGGGGACATTTTCATGAGCGACACCGACAGCTTTATCGAAGAGGTGACCGAAGAGGTGCGCCGGGACCGCCTGTTCCTGATGCTGAAACGCTATGGCTGGATCGGTGGTCTGGCCGTGGTGGTCATCGTGGGCGGTGCCGCCTATCGCGAATATAACAAGGCGCAGGAACTCGCCGCAGCGCAGGCGCTTGGCGATGGCATGATTGCCGCGCTGGCAGCTGATGAACCCGCAGACCGCGCCGAGGCACTGGCGCAGGTGGCCGCTGGCTCTGAAACCGGCGCTGCCGTGGCCAAGATGATGCGCGCAGGCGCCCTGGCCGAAGCCGAGGATACCGAGACCGCCGTTGCGGTCCTCAGTGAAGTCGCCACCGATGGCGAACTGCCGCTGGTTTACCGTCACATCGCCAGCTTCAAGGCGCTGGCCCTGCAGGCAGAGACGCTGAGCCTTGAAGAACGCCGCCTGCAATATGAGGCCCTGGCACAGCCCGGTGCACCTTTGTCGCTGCTGGCGTCCGAGCAACTTGCACTGCTGGACATCGAAGCCGGTGAGACCGAGGCCGCAATCGCGCGTCTGCAGGCGATTACGGCGGATGCGACTGTCAGCCGGGACTTGCAAGACCGCGCAACTCAAGTGATTGTAGCACTTGGTGGAAAACCGGACGCGGCAGACGCGCCGGAAGGTTAAAAGGCGCCGCGCGGAATGTGCGCGGAGAGGGAAACGAATTGCGGGGCAGGGCAATGACGGCAGCTAAATCCATTTCTCGCGCGCGGGCGCTTTTTTGCGGTAGCGCGATGGCTCTGGTTCTGGCCGCCTGCGCCGAACCCGAGGTGATCCTGCAAGGGCAGCGCGAAGACATCCGTCCCGATGCCAATATCCAGGTGGTCAACCAGTCGCGGCCAATTTCCCTGCCCAGCCAGACCGTCAACGCTTCCTGGGCGCAGACGCACGGGCTTCCGGCGCAGCGCACCGCGCATCCGGCGCTGTCGACGGCGCCGCAATTGCAGTGGGCCGTTTCCATCGGCGAGGGCGACAGCCGCCGCCAGCGTATCACGGCCCGCCCCGTTGTGGCTGATGGGCGTATTTACACGCTGGACAGCGCGGCCCGCGTCAGTGCGGTGTCTCCCTCTGGTCAGCTTCTGTGGCAAAGCGATCTGATTCCCGCCCGCGAAAGCGAAGGTCAGGCAACCGGCGGCGGCATGGCCTATGACAAGGGTGTTCTTTACATCTCCTCTGGCTATGGCGTTCTGACCGCGCTGGAGGCCAGCACCGGCAAACAGATCTGGCGTCAAAAACTGGAAGCCACCGGTTCGGGCGAGCCGATGGTGCGTGACGGGCTGGTTTATCTGGTGGCCGGGGATGATACCGGTTGGGCCGTCAACACCTCTGATGGCCGCATCGCATGGCAGGTCGAAGGCGTTCCGAGCCCCTCGAACGTGCTGGGCGCACCGTCGCCAGTGATTGCCGGGGATTACGTCATCTTTGCCTTTGGTTCCGGCGATCTGGTCGCCAGCTTCCGCCGTGGCGGTGTGCGCCGCTGGAACGCCTCAGTGGCGGGGCAGCGCGTCGGCACCACGCTGGCGCGGATCAGCGATGTCACCGGTGCGCCAGTGGTGGTCGGAAACCGTGCCTTCGTGGGGAACCATTCGGGCCGCACCGTGGCGATCGATACCAACAATGGCGATCGCATCTGGACAGCACAGGAAGGGGCCATCGGGCCGGTTTGGCCTGCCGGAGGCAGCCTGTTCCAGATCAGCGACCGCAACCAGCTCCTGCGTCTGGATGCCTCCAGCGGAGAGGTGATCTGGGCTGTGGACCTGCCGGGCTATCTGAAGGACAAGCCTTCTAAACGCGGCGCTGTGGTGGCCCACTATGGTCCGGTGCTGGCAGGTGGTCAGGTGATCATCACCTCCAACGATGGTCAGATTCGCATGTTCGATCCCCGTGACGGCAACCTGACGCGCAGCATCGAGGCCCCCGGCGGCGCGACGACCGCGCCGGTTGTTGCGGGCAAGACCCTTTATGTGGTTTCCTCGAAAGGGGAGCTTCTCGCCTTCCGTTAAAGCGTCGATCGGCTCTGGCCGTAAGACAGCAGATGCGCTATGGGGCGCGTCTGAATCGCAAAAAGTTGGGTCCGATGTCTTTTACCCTCGCTATCGTGGGCCGTCCGAATGTGGGCAAGTCCACCCTGTTCAACCGCCTTGTCGGCAAGAAACTGGCCTTGGTCGATGACCAGCCGGGGGTCACCCGTGACCTGCGCGAAGGTGAGGCCCGCCTTGGCGATCTGCGGTTTACCGTCATCGACACCGCCGGCCTTGAGGATGCCACCGACAACTCGCTCGAAGGGCGCATGCGCCGCCTGACCGAACGGGCGGTGGATATGGCGGATGTCTGCTTGTTCATGATTGATGCGCGCACGGGGGTGACCCCGGTGGACGAGATGTTTGCCGATATCCTGCGCAAGAAATCCGCGCATGTCATTCTGGCGGCAAACAAATCCGAAGGCTCCGCAGCCGATGCCGGGGTTTTGGAAGCCTATGGCCTAGGCCTCGGTGAGCCGATCCGCCTGTCCGGCGAACATGGCGAGGGTCTGAATGATCTCTATTCCCAGCTGCTGCCGATTTCGGAACGTTTTGAAAAAACCGCGCAGGACAATGCTCCGCTGACGGACGTGTCTGTGGACGAGGATCTGGACGACGAGGATGCCGAGTACGAGGTCCCTCAGCCAACGATGGACAAGCCGCTGCAGGTGGCAGTCGTCGGCCGTCCCAACGCGGGCAAATCGACCCTGATCAACAAGATCCTTGGTGAGGATCGCCTGCTGACCGGCCCCGAGGCGGGGATTACCCGCGATGCGATCTCGCTGAAGATCGACTGGGCAGGCACGCCGATGCGGGTCTTTGACACTGCGGGTATGCGCAAAAAAGCCAAGGTTCAGGAAAAGCTGGAAAAACTGTCCGTATCGGACGGTCTGCGCGCGGTGAAATTCGCCGAGGTCGTGGTGGTGCTTCTCGATGCGGACATTCCCTTTGAACAGCAGGACCTGCGGATCGCCGATCTGGCCGAGCGGGAAGGGCGTGCGGTTGTCGTCGCGGTCAACAAATGGGACATCGAGGACAACAAGCAGGAAAAGCTGAAAAACCTGAAAGAGGCCTTTGCCCGGTTGCTGCCGCAGCTGCGCGGTGCGCCGCTGGTCACGGTGTCGGCCAAGACCGGCAAGGGGCTGGACCGGCTGCACGCTGCCATTATGCGCGCCTATGACGTCTGGAACCGCCGGGTGCCCACCGCAGCGTTGAACCGCTGGCTGATTGGCATGCTGGAGCAGCACCCGCCGCCCGCACCGCAGGGTAAGCGGATCAAGCTGCGCTATATGACCCAAGCCAAGACGCGCCCGCCGGGGTTCGTGGTGATGTGTTCCCATCCGGACAAAATCCCGGCCAGCTATACCCGTTATCTGGTCAATGGCCTGCGCGAGGATTTCGACATGCCCGGCACGCCGATCCGGCTTTATATGCGCGGGCAGGCGGACAAGAACCCCTACAAGGGCCGCAAGAAAGCCGCGCCCTCGAAGCTGCGCAAACACCTGGAAGGGCGCAGGGACTGATTCCAGGCGCTGCCTTCTAGAGGCTTGCGCGCCCTAGGCCAAAGACCAAAATTTTTGCTGGACCGGTTCGCATCTGCGGGCCGGTCCTTTTCACACGTTGAAATCCGTTGCCAAGCCATTAACATTAAATGGCATTGGCAGGGCGTCAGCCGATTTTCTGATCTTCCCAGCCAATGGAGTTTTTAAACGTCAAGCGCCCGGAGATTTTACACCGGCGTCACAGAGCGTATTTAAGGGAAGTCTCATGGACCTGAGAACTTACACGCGTGAATATACTAAGAAAGATAACCGCCTGGCGGCATTGAGTTATTTCGGCACCTTCGCGGTCTACTTTCTATCCCTCTACTTGGCCATCGCCTATGTCGAGCGGTGGTATATCCTGATTCCAGCAGGGGTGATCTTTGCCTTTGCGGCGGTGCGGCTTTATGTGCTGCAGCATGATACCGGGCACCATTCGCTGTTCGAAACCCGCAGGCAAAACGAAATCGCGGGCCACGTCCTGTCGCCTTTCACCTTTGCGCCGTTCGAGGTGATGAAGCAAAACCACAACCTGCACCATGCCAATATCGGCAATCTGGAACACCGGGAAACCGGCGAAATACACACGATGACCCTGCGCGAATGGAAGGAGGCGGGGTTCTGGGAGCGGCTGACCTATCGGCTTTACCGCAATCCGTTGGTGCTGGTGCCGGTGGGATCGGCCTTTACCTATTTCATTCGCTACCGCTGGCCCAAGAACACCACCAAGTTCGGCATTCTGGGGGTGCTGCTGCATAATATGGTGATCATTGCGCTGATTTCCCTGCTTTATTACGTGGCAGGCCCGACGGGTCTGTGGGTGTGGCTGGCGTTTTCCTTCCTTGGCGGCATGATCGGGGTATTTCTGGTCTATCTGCAGCATAACTTTGAAGACACCTACTGGGATCGTCGCCCGGATCTGAACCCGCAGGAGGCAGCGTTGCAGGGGTCCTCCTGCCTGGATTTCGGCTGGTTCTTCGATTTTGCCGTCGCCAATATCACCCTGCACGACATCCATCACTTCAACGCCCGGATCCCCAGCTATCGCCTGCGGAAGTGCCACTATAATCTGCCGCCTGAATTTGCGCTGCGGCGGATCTCATTTGATGAAGCTTTGCGCGCTTTGTCCCTGAAACTGTGGGATGAAGAGCAAAAACGCCTGGTGCCCTTTCCGGCCTGAAACGCGCATTGCATACTAAGGGCACGCCAGGTACGGCAGCCCATTCCGACAGCCCGTGTAGCTGCCGGGAAAAGAAAAGGAAGATTGAAATGACGGCTCTCAAGGATCTCAAAGGGGTTGGTCCCGCGCTGGAAAAGGCGCTGAAGGATCAGGGGATCACGTCGGTCGAGGCGCTGGCAGCGATCAGCGAAAAAGATCTGAGCAAGGTACCCGGCATTGGGGCCGCGCGCGCCGCGCGCCTGAAGCAGGCCGCCGTTGCACCGCAGGCTGTGGCTGCGCCCGCACAGCAGCGTCCGACCGCGCCGGTGCGCACCGGTCGCCCTGCCGCAAGGCCGGCGAAGGTGACCCGTGAGGTCCCGCCTGAGGATGCAACCCAGCTGAACGCCGCGCTCGCCGCCGCCGAGGCGGCCCGGCTCGCGGCCGAGGAAAAAGCTGCCAAGGCCAAGATCAAGGCGCGCAAGGCCGCCAAGAAGGCCGAGGCGCTGGCGCTGGAAATGGCCGAAGCGCGCGTGAAGGCCAAGGAAAAAGCCAAACGCGTGAAGGCCAAGGCGCGTAAGGCGATCGAGCGGGAAAAGGCCAAGGCTGAAGCCATCCTGGCCCGCAAGAAGAGCGGCGGAAAACTGGATGCAAGCGATAAGGCCACCAAGGAGAAACCCGGAAAGGAAAAGCCGGGCAAGGCAAAAGCCGAAAAGGCCAAACCAGCCAAGGACAAAACGGCAAAGGCGAAGAAATCCAAGAAGACAAAGGGTTGAAGCCAACGCCTGCGACGCGCCTGTAGCACGACAAAGAAAAACCGGCCCGCATTCTCGGGGCCGGTTTTCTTGTTTTCAGGTCTGGGGAGCTGGGCTCAGGCCAGTGCGCCCTCTGCCGTCAGGGTCAGCTTACCGCCCAGATAGGGCGCCAGCGCCTCGGGCAGTTTGACCGATCCATCCGCCTGCTGGCCATTTTCCAGAACCGCGATCAGGCAGCGGCCCACGGCCAGCCCCGATCCGTTCAGGGTGTGCACGAACTCGGGCTTGCCACCGCCTTCGGGGCGGAAACGCGCGTTCATGCGGCGGGCCTGGAAATCGCCGGTGGTCGAGACCGAGGAAATCTCGCGATAGGCATTCTGGCCGGGCAGCCAGGCTTCGATGTCATAGGTGCGGCGCGCGCCAAAGCCCATGTCGCCGGTGCACAGAATCACGGTGCGATAGGGCACGCCCAGCTTCTCCAGCAACCCTTCGGCGCAGCGCAGCATGCGTTTCTGCTCGGCGTCGGACTCGTCAGGGTGGGTGACCGAAACCATTTCGACCTTTTCGAATTGGTGCTGGCGCAGCATGCCCGAGGTGTCGCGGCCCGCGGAGCCCGCTTCGGAGCGGAAGCACAGGGTATGGGAGGTCATGCGGATCGGCAGCGCGCTGGCATCGAGCACATCCTCTGCGACGGAATAGGTCAGCGGCACCTCGGAGGTCGGCACCAGCCACCAGCCATTGGTGGTCTGATAGCTGTCCTCGCCGAATTTCGGCAGCTTGTCGGTGCCATACATTGCTTCGTCGCGCACCAGAACAGGGGAGTTCACCTCGGTCAGGCCATTCTCATCGACGTGGGTGTCGATCATGAACTGTGCCAGCGCCCGGTGAATGCGTGCCACTGCGCCTTTCAGGAAGACGAAGCGCGAGCCAGAGACCTTGGCGGCGGTCTCAAAGTCCATGGCTGTTGCGACGCCGGTGATCTCAAAATGTTCCTTGGCGGTGAAATCGAATTCCGCGGGCGTGCCCCAGCGGTTGACCTCGACGTTGTCGTCCTCATCAGCCCCATCCGGCACATCCTCGGCGGGGTTGTTGGGCAGGCGGGCCAGCATGTCGGTCAGCTTGGCGTCGAGCTCCTTGGCTTCGGTCTGCAGCGCGGCAACCTCGGCCTTCTTGCCTGCAACTTCGCTGCGCAGGCGTTCGAACTCTTCCTCGTCGCCCTTGGCCTTGGCCGCGCCGATGGCCTTGGCGGCCTTGTTCTGGGCGGCCTGTGCTTCTTCGGCGGCCTGGATCTTGGCCCGGCGCGCCTCGTCCAGGGCCAGCACCTCAGAGGACACAGCCGCATCCCCACGCCGCGCCAGAGCGGCGTCAAAAGCGGCAGGATTTTCGCGGATCGCGCGGATGTCGTGCATGGGGTGGCTCCTGTATAAGAGACGACGTTGAATCAGTGCCAAACCTATGCCCGAGCCGCAGCCAAAGAGGAAGAGGGCACAACGGGGTTTGTATAAGGGTGTTGCAAGGCGGAATCTGCACATCGTCGCACCGCCTTTGCCTTGCAACTGTCCAGACCAGCGCATAGGTTCGCCTGCAAAATAAGGCAGCCCCGCATGGGCTCTCCAGACAGAAGGAATATCCCCTTGGACGCAAATACGATTGGCCAGTTTCTCCCGCTCATTCTGATCTTTGCGATCATGTACTTCCTGCTGATCCGCCCGCAGCAGAAGAAGATGAAGGAACACCAGAAAATGGTCGAGAACCTGCGCCGCGGCGATCAGGTGGTGACCCAGGGTGGTCTGATCGGCAAGGTTGCCAAGATCAAGGAAGAGAACGAGGTCGAAGTCGAAGTCGCCGAGGGCGTCAAGGTCCGCGTTGTGCGCTCGACCATCGCTCAGGTGCTGTCCAAGACCGAGCCGGCAGCGTAAGCTTCTGATCTTAAATATCTGAAAAGGCAGGGCAATGCTGCAAATCGATCTCTGGAAGAGGGTGCTGATCTGGCTGGTCTGTGTGGCCGGCCTTTTGCTAGCCCTGCCAAATGCGTTCTACACCCGTGTCGAACAGGCCAATGATGCCGTCGCCGCGATCGAGATGAAGGGGGAGACTCCGGAGCGGCTCGAACAGGCAGGCCAATGGCCCGAATGGATGCCTTCGGGGCTGGTCAACCTGGGCCTTGATCTGCGCGGCGGTGCGCATCTGCTGGCCGAGGTCAAGGTCGCCGATGTCTATGCTGCGCGCATGGATGCGCTCTGGCCCGAGGTGCGCGATGCACTGCGCCCCGAGCGGGCCACCATCGGCACCTTCCGGCTGCAACCGGCACCGGACGGGCAGATTCGCGTCAAGATCTCCCAGCCCGAGGGCATGGCCCGGGCGCTGGAAGTGGTGCGTGGGCTGGCAAGTCCGGTCACCAGCCTCACCGGCGGCGGGGCAACGGATATTGTCGTTTCTGCCGAGGGTGATGTGATCATCATCGAGCTGAGCGAGGCCGAGCGCCTTGCCTCGGATGACCGCACGGTGCGCCAGTCGCTGGAAATCGTGCGCCGCCGGATCGATGAGGTCGGCACCCGTGAGCCCACCATTCAGCGTCAGGGCGCCGACCGGATCCTGATCCAGGTGCCGGGTATCGGCAGTGCCTCTGAGCTGAAAGAGATCATCGGCACCACCGCGCAGCTGACGTTCAACCCGGTTGTGGGACGTGGCAATGACGCCGACGCCCGCGCCGGTGTCGGCAACAAGGTGATCCCGTCGCTGGATGAAGAGGGCGTGTTCTATACCGTCGAAGCCGCGCCGGTGGTGACCGGCGAGGAGCTGGTGGATGCGCAGCCGTCCTTTGACCAGAACGGCCGCCCGGCGGTAACCTTCCGCTTCAATACATCGGGTGCGCGCAAGTTCGGAGACTACACGGCGGAAAACATCGGCTCGCCCTTTGCGATCGTATTGGATGACGAGGTTGTCTCGGCGCCGGTCATTCAGGCGCATATTCCCGGTGGCTCCGGTATCATCACCGGTAACTTCACCATCGAGGAAAGCACCAACCTGGCCATTCTGCTGCGGGCAGGTGCCCTACCGGCCGGGTTGGAGTTCCTCGAAGAACGCACCATCGGCCCGGAACTGGGGCAGGACAGTATCGACGCGGGCAAGATCGCGACCATTGTTGCCTTTGTCGCGGTGCTGGTCTTCATGACGCTGTCCTATGGTCTCTTCGGGGTCTTCGCCAATCTGGCGCTGATGCTGAACGTGGCGCTGATCTTTGGCGCACTCAGCCTGATTGGCGGTACGCTGACGTTGCCTGGTATTGCCGGGATCGTGCTGACCGTCGGTATGGCGGTGGATGCCAACGTGCTGGTGTTCGAACGGATCCGCGAAGAATTGAAAGCGGGCCGGGGTCCGGCGCGCGCCATCGACGAAGGCTACTCCAAGGCGCTGAGCGCTATTCTTGACGCCAATGTCACCACCTTCATCACCGCTGTGATCCTGTTCGCCATGGGATCCGGACCGGTACGCGGATTTGCGATCACGCTGGGCCTTGGCATCATGACCTCGGTGTTCACGGCGATCTTCGTGACCCGGGTGATGATCGTGATGTGGTTTGAACGGCGTCGTCCGAAAACGATTGAGGTATAAGATGCGGCTGAAACTTGTTCCCGAAGGAACCTCTTTCGATTTCTTCAAACGCTGGAAGATCTGGCTGGGCGTCTCGGCGCTGATGATGGTAGTGGGCTTTGCCTCCTTCATGCTTCAGGGGTTGAACTTTGGCATCGACTTCCGCGGCGGTACCACGATCCGCACCGAAAGCACCGAAGCCATCGACGTTGGGGTCTACCGCGATGCTATGTCGCCGCTGGAGCTGGGCGATATTTCGATCACCGAAGTGTTCGACCCCACCTTTGACGAAGACCAGCACGTTGCGATGATCCGCATCCAATCCCAGGCGGATGGCGAGGCGATTTCGGGCGATGTGATCGAGGCGCTGAACACCGCGTTGGATGCGGTGGCGCCGGGTATCAAGTTCGTTTCGGTCGAATCCGTGGGCCCCAAGGTGTCCGGAGAGCTGGTGCAGACAGCCGTCATCGCCGTGGTTCTGGCGATTGGTGCGGTGCTGGTCTACATCTGGCTGCGGTTCGAATGGCAGTTCGCGCTGGGGGCCGTTGCGGCGCTGGTGCACGACGTGGTGCTGACCATCGGCATCTTCTCGGAATTGCAGATCAAGTTCGACCTGGCGATCATCGCGGCGCTGCTGACCATCGTCGGCTATTCGCTGAACGATACCGTGGTTGTCTTCGACCGGGTTCGGGAGAATCTGCGCCGCTACAAGAAGAAGTCGCTGGCCGAGGTGCTGAACCTGTCGATCAACGAAACGCTGAGCCGCACCATGATGACCTCGGTCACCACGCTGATCGCTCTGATCTCGCTTTATGTGCTGGGCGGCGATGTGATCCGTGGCTTTGTCTTTGCGATGATCTGGGGCGTCATTGTCGGCACCTATTCGTCGGTCTTCGTGGCCTCGACCATCCTGCTCTGGCTGGGGGTCAAACGCGACTGGTCGAAACCCTCGACACCGACCGGCAATCAGTTCGCCAATATCGACGCCTGATCCGGGCGCAGCAAATGACTACCAAAGGCCGCAGGCATCGCTTGCGGCCTTTTGCTTTTGCCCCATCCTGCCCCGTGGTAGGAGAGTGGCAAATCAGTTTCCCGGGAGATGCCTCATGCGCCTGAATGAAGTGACCTATTCCGATGCCGTGCCAGTGGATGGCTATGGCGAGGGGTTCTTTCGCATCGGCGGAGAGGTGCATCACGGCGCCGTATTGACCGGCACCCGTGGCACGGTGGCCTGGGGGGGCTATGATGATCAGGAGGCGCTTCTGGCGCTGGCGGACGAGGTTGACGTTCTGTTCATCGGCACCGGCGCCGAAGTGGCGCATATCCCGGCAGATCTGCGCCGCGCGCTGGAAGGCGCCGGGATCGGGGTGGAGACGATGAATTCCCCCGCCGCCTGCCGCACCTATAACGTTCTGCTCTCCGAAGGGCGCCGCATCGCCCTGGCCGTATTGCCGGTGTGAACCGGGCCGGGCGGAATACGGCTTTTGCGCCGGGCCGCAATGGGATAGTCAGTTATTCATGACATTGAATGTAACCGATCTCAGCATTGCCCGTGGCGGGTTGCCGGTTCTGGAAGGGCTGAGTTTTCAGCTTATGCCCGGCCGTGCCCTGATCCTGCGGGGGCCGAATGGGATCGGCAAGACAACGCTGTTGCGCACCATCGCCGGGCTGCAACCGCCGCTCTCAGGGCAGATCGACGGCGCCGAGGATCAGATCGCCTATGCGGCCCATTCAGACGGGTTGAAACCGGCGCTTACGGTCACGGAGAACCTGACATTCTGGGCGCGGGTCTTTGGCTCTGCCTCCATCACGCCTGCGCTTGAGGCCTTTGACCTCACCGCCTTGCAGGACCGGCCCGCCGGGGCGCTGTCTGCCGGGCAGAAACGCCGTCTGGGCCTGTCGCGGATGCTGGTGACAGGGCGCCCGATCTGGGTGATGGACGAGCCGACCGTCAGCCTTGATACCCGCTCGGTCACCATGTTCGCGGATGCGGTGCGGGCGCATCTGGGGCAGGGCGGTTCGGCATTGATCGCAACCCATATCGACCTTGGCCTTGACGAGGCCGAGGTGCTGGATGCGGGCGCCTTCAAGGCACGCCTGCCCGCGCTGGATGATTTCGACGAGGGCTTTTTATGATCGCTCTTCTGATGCGGGATCTGCGCCTTGCGGTGCGGGCCGGGGGCGGCTTTGGCCTTGGGCTGGCGTTTTTCCTGATCGTGACGGTCATGGTGCCCTTTTCGGTGGGGCCGAATTCCGAGCTGTTGACCCGGATCGCGCCAGGCGTGTTGTGGCTGGGGGCGCTGCTGTCGTGCCTGTTGTCGCTGGACCGGCTGCTCGCGCTTGATTGGGAGGATGGCTCGCTGGATCTTCTGGCCACCGCGCCGCTGCCGCTGGAATCTGTTGTCACCATCAAGGCGCTGGCGCATTGGATCACCACGGGCCTGCCGCTGGTGCTGGCGGCGCCGGTGCTGGGCGTGCTGCTGAACCTGCCCGGTCCGGGGTTTTCCTGGCTGGTGATTTCGCTGTTTCTGGGGACGCCAGCCCTGTCGGTGATTGGCACCTTTGGCGCGGCGCTGACTGTGGGGCTGAAACGCGGTGGGCTCCTGTTGTCGCTGTTGGTGATGCCACTATATGTGCCGACGCTGATCTTTGGCGCCGAAGTCGCCCGCCGCGGTGCCGAAGGCATGGCCGTGCAGACGCCGCTATTGATGCTGGCTGGGATTTCCGCAGCGGTGATCGCGCTTCTGCCCTTTGCCAGCGCCGCGGTCTTGCGTATCAATCTGCGCTGACCGGGATGCTGCGAAAGAGCTGCGACGAAAGAGCAGGGAACAGAGACTTGAAACTTTGGGAGCGGGGAACAAGATAGCCACCATGTCGATTTGGGAATACGCCAATCCGAAGAAATTCCTGACCACCACCGAGCGGGTGATGCCTGCGCTGTGGATGATCTCGGGCCTGCTGATGGCCGTGGGGCTGATCTGGGGTTTCTTCTTCACACCGGACGATTATCGTCAGGGCTCCACTGTCAAGATTATCTTCCTGCACGTGCCCTCGGCGCTGATGGCGATCAACGCCTGGTTCATGATGCTTGTCGCCTCGCTGATCTGGCTGGTGCGCCGTCACCACGTCAGCGCCCTTGCGGCCCGTGCCGCCGCGCCGGTAGGCATCGTGATGACGCTGATCGCGCTGGTGACCGGGGCGATCTGGGGGCAGCCGATGTGGGGCACCTGGTGGGCCTGGGATCCGCGCCTGACCTCCTTCCTTGTCCTGTTCCTGTTCTACCTTGGCTATATCGCCTTGTGGGAGGCGATTGAGGATCCGGACACGGCAGCGGATCTCACCTCGATCCTGTGTCTTGTCGGCTCGGTCTTTGCGGTGCTCAGCCGCTATGCGGTGAACTTCTGGAACCAGGGTCTGCATCAGGGCGCCTCGCTCAGCCTTGATAAGAAAGAAAACGTCGCGGACGCTTTCTCCAACCCGCTTTATGTCTGCATGCTGGGCTTCGGGGTTTTCTTTCTCGCAATGGTGTTCTACCGCACCGGAACTGAAATTCGCGCCCGCCGTATCCGGGCGCTGATGGCACGGGAAAAACTGGACACATGATGCCTGATCTGGGGAAATATTCGGAGACTGTCTTGTCGTCCTACGCGGCGTCGATTCTGCTGCTGGTTCTTCTGGTGGCCGTCACCCTGTGGCGTGGCCGCCGCGTGCGCGCGGAAATGGAGCGGCTGGAGCAGAACCGGGTGAAGCGCAATGGCTAAGATCTCTCCTTTGATGGCGGTGCCCGTGGTGGTGTTCGCCGGTTTTGTCGGTCTAGCGCTGGTAGGCATGTTCCGCGAGGACCCCGAAAGCCTGCCATCTGCCCGCGAAGGGCAGACAGCACCGCCGGTGGTGCTGGATGAATTTACCGGCAAGCCATCGTTCGACGATGCGACCCTGCGCGATGGTACGGTCAAGCTGGTGAACTACTGGGCCAGCTGGTGCGCGCCCTGCCGCGCCGAACACCCGACGCTGGAGGCGCTCTCGGCCGAAGGCGTGCCGATCTACGGCGTTAACTACAAGGACCAGCAGGACAACGCCGAGGCCTTCCTCAACGAGCTGGGCGATCCGTACACGGCGATTGGCCGGGACGAAAAGGGTCGCATGGCGATTGACTGGGGCCTTTATGGCGTGCCCGAGACCTATGTGATCGATGGTGAAGGCAAGATTGTGCTGCGCTTTGCCGGGCCACTGACTAGCTCAGTCGTTGAAAAGACGCTGCGCCCCGCGATGGAAAAGGCGGCTGGTCAGTAAGCAGACCGCTTGGTTGTGAGGAATAACGCCCGCCAATGGCGGGCGTTTTTGTATGTTGAGAAACGATCAGGCAAACAGGGACAGATCCAGCTCCAGCCCGGTGCCGAGCCAGATGCCGTGATCTCGGTGATCGGCCAGCTCATCGCCGGTTTCGGGATGGGCAAAGACAATCAGCCCGTCCCGGTTCAGCGCCAGCCAGGGCAGCAGCTGGGCAAACTGTTCCGGATCGGCGGCCAGTTGGCACGACCACATCGGGTGCGGGCCGACCAGCTTGTCATGGACGCGGCCCATCTTGACGCCAAAGATCTCTGCCGCGCGCTGGCACAGGACCAGCGCCTGCTCCACCGTGTCGGCGTCGAAATAGACATGGGCGTGATAGCCGGTGATGCAGCCAGTCTCCTTCAGACCTATCTTCGTCGGGTCGGTCATGCTCTGATCCTCCTCCCTTATTCTTTTGCTATTCTCGGTAAGGCCTCTAACAGAAAAGGCGACCCCAGGGGGCCGCCTTTTGCAATTCCATGTGGCGCGGACCTTACGACTTCGCGAGGTTGCGCAGCACGTAGTGCAGCACGCCGCCGTGTTCGATGTACTCGATCTCGGGTGCGGTATCGATGCGGCACTTCAGCGTGATGGTCTTGGTGGTGCCATCTGCGTAGGTGATGTCGCAGGGCACTTCCTGCTGCGGCTCGATGGTGTCGAGGCCACGGATCGATACGGTTTCGTCACCAGTCAGGTTCAGCGACTTGCGGGTATCGCCAGCGGTGAACTCGAACGGGATAACGCCCATGCCAACCAGATTGGACCGGTGGATACGCTCAAAGCTCTCGGCGATCACGGCCTTGACGCCCAGCAGCGCGGTGCCCTTTGCAGCCCAGTCACGCGAGGAGCCCGCGCCGTACTGTTCACCGCCAAAGACGACCAGCGGAGTGCCCGCTTCCTGATAGGCCATCGAGGCTTCGTAGATCGAGGTCTGCTCGCCATCGGGGCCTTTGGTGTAGCCGCCTTCAACGCCGTCCAGCATCTCGTTCTTGATGCGGATGTTGGCAAAGGTGCCGCGCATCATGATCTCGTGGTTGCCGCGACGCGAACCGTAGGAGTTGAACTCACGCGGGGCCACCTGACGTTCGATCAGGTACTGACCTGCCGGTGTGGTGGTCGCAAAAGAGCCCGCCGGAGAGATGTGGTCGGTGGTGACCATGTCGCCCAGGATCAAGAGCGGCTTGGCGCCCTCGATGTTCGAGATGGTGCCCGGCTCGGTACCCATGCCCTGGAAGTAGGGCGGGTTCTGGATGTAGGTCGACGTTGCGGGCCAGTCATAGGTCTCCGCATCGGTGGTTTCGACCGCCTGCCATTTTTCGTCGCCTTTGAATACATCGGCGTATTTCGACAGGAAGGCCTCGCGGGTTACGGTTTCCTGCACGAGGTCCGCGACTTCCTGTGTCGAGGGCCAGATGTCTTTCAGGAAGACGTCCTTGCCATCGGCAGTTTGGGCGATCGGGTCGTTGGCCAGGTCGATATCCATGGTGCCTGCCAGCGCGTACGCGACAACCAGCGGCGGCGAGGCCAGGTAGTTGGCGCGCACATCGGGGCTGATGCGGCCTTCGAAGTTGCGGTTGCCCGACAGGACCGAGGTTGCCACCAGATCGCCTTCGGCGATGGCGTCGGAGAGTTCCTGCTGGATCGGACCGGAGTTACCGATACAAGTGGTGCAGCCATAGCCAACGAGGTTGAAGCCGACAGCGTCCAGATGCTCTTGCAGGCCTGCGGCCTCAAGGTACTCGGACACCACCTGCGAACCCGGCGCCAGCGAGGTTTTCACCCAGGGCTTGCGGTTCAGGCCCAGCTCATGCGCCTTTTTCGCAACCAGACCCGCGCCGATCATCACGTAGGGGTTGGAGGTGTTGGTGCAGGAGGTGATCGAGGCGATCACGACCTTGCCGGATTCCATGGTGTAGTCTTCGCCCTTGACGGCCACTTCCTTGCCCATCGGGCGTTTGAAGGTGTTTTCCATCTCCTGACGGAAGGCGGCTTGGGCGTTGGTCAGCGGCACGTAATCCTGCGGACGCTTGGGGCCGGAGATTGCCGGAACGATGCTGCTCATGTCGAGAGACAGCGTGTCGGTGTAGACCGGTGCGTAATCCGCATCGCGCCAGAAACCGTTCTCCTTGGCGTAGGCTTCGACCAGCGCGATACGGTCTTCGTCGCGGCCGGTGTTGCGCAGGTAACGGATGGTTTCCGCGTCGATCGGGAAGAAGCCGCAGGTCGCGCCATATTCCGGTGCCATGTTGGCGATGGTGGCACGGTCCGCCAGCGGCAGACGGTCCAGACCTTCGCCGTAGAATTCGACGAATTTGCCCACAACGCCTTTTTGGCGCAGCATTTCCACGACTTTCAGAACCAGGTCGGTGCCGGTGGTGCCTTCGACCATGTCGCCGGTCAGTTCAAACCCGATGACTTCGGGGATCAGCATCGAGATCGGCTGACCCAGCATCGCGGCTTCGGCTTCGATGCCGCCAACACCCCAGCCCAGAACGGCCGCGCCGTTGACCATGGTGGTGTGGCTGTCGGTGCCGACCAGTGTGTCGGGGTAGGCGACTTCATTGCCGTCCTGATCGGTGTCGGTCCAGATGGTCTGGGCCAGGTATTCCAGGTTCACCTGGTGGCAGATGCCGGTTCCCGGAGGCACAACGCGGAAGTTGTTGAAGGCGCCCTGACCCCATTTCAGGAACTGGTAGCGCTCCATGTTGCGCTCATACTCGCGGTCCACGTTCATCTGGAACGCGCGCGGGTTGCCGAATTCGTCGATCATGACCGAGTGGTCGATGACCAGATCAACCGGGTTCAGCGGGTTGATCTTCTGGGCGTCGCCACCCAGCGCCTTGATGCCGTCGCGCATGGCGGCAAGGTCCACAACGGCGGGAACGCCGGTGAAATCCTGCATCAGCACGCGGGCCGGGCGATAGGCGATTTCGCGCGGGTTCTGGCCGCCGTTGGCGCCCCATTCCGCAAAGGCCTTGATGTCTTCGAGCGAGACCGAGAAACCGCCGTCTTCAAAGCGCAGCATGTTTTCCAGAACGACCTTCAGCGCCGCCGGCAGTTTCGAGAAATCGCCGAGGCCGGCTTCGGTGGCTGCGGGGATCGAGTAATAGGAAATCGACTTGCCACCGGCGCTGAGCGTGCGGCGCGTCTTGGCATTGTCCTGTCCGACGGTGATAGGCATGTTGGCCTCCCTCTGGATGTGATAATGGGGAATTCGCTGCAGGCTATCTGCAACAGGTTCGGCCTTCTTTCAATAGGGGAAACGCCTTCTGGTGCATTTTTTGTATGCAATAGTACACAAGAGCGCATGCAAAGGGTAAACCAAGTCTCAAGAATGATTGATTGGTGTTCAGAATTGGGTTGGGGTACACCGGGGGGCCAGCGAGAGTTGGCCTGCGGATCACGACCAAAGGGGTACTCCGAACAATGATGCGTTTTGCCGCTCTTGCCAGTGTGTTGTGCCTTGCGATGCCTGCCGCGATCCGTGCGGAAGAGGTGGATCAGCCGGTGGTGGTGGAGCTCTTTACCTCGCAGGGCTGTGCGTCCTGCCCGCCGGCCGATGCCCTGATGCACAAACTGGTAGAACGTGAGGACGTTCTGGCGCTGGCGTTCCATGTCGACTACTGGGATTACATCGGCTGGAAGGACGTCTTTGCCGATCCGACCTATACTCAGCGGCAAAAGGATTATGCCCGGGCGATGGGCCGTAACATGGTTCATACTCCGCAGATGATCGTGATGGGGCAGGAGGATGTTCATGCCGCCGACCCGCTGAAAGTAGGTGATGCGATCAAACGGCACCAGACCGGCGCGCAGCCGGTGGCGCTGGATCTGACGGCAACGGCGGCCGGTGTCGAAATCTCGGTGCAGGCTCGCGGCGCGCTGCCCAAAGGGGCGCTGCGGGTTGATGTGGTGCGGTTCACGCCGCTGCGCCGGGTGTCGATCAGCCGAGGAGAACTGGCAGGGCGGACCATGGCCTATGCCAATATCGTCGAGGACTGGCAGCAGATCGCAGAATGGGACGGGCAGGAAGACCTGAACCTGACGGTACCGCTGCCCGGTGATCAGTCGCTGGCCGTGCTGGTGCAAGAGGCTGGCAGCGGTCCCATCATCGCCGCCGCGCAGCTGAAGTAATCAGCGCCAATTCCTGGGGCGTCTGTACCTGCCGTGGTCGGCATTATCCCGCGGGATCGGTATTGGGCTTTTTCGGCGGCGTGTATGCTTTCCAGCGCCGGTGGATCCAGAACCATTGCCCCATATGCTTGCGGATGACGCTTTCCAGATCGTCGCAGATCGCGCGGGTCATGGTGATGGGATCTGACGCCGGAATTTCTGGGTTGAGGCGGATTTCGAAATCAACGCCATTGGGTTGCCGGATGCCGTAGACCGGGATCAGTGCCGCGCCGTATTTCAGCGCCAGTTCCGCAGGAACGGTAGAGGTGACGGCAGGCTTGCCGAAGAATGGGATCTCCTCGCCGCCATGCACGTGCAGGTCGGCGACGATGGCGATATTGCCACCCTTTTTCAGATGGCGGACCATTTCGACCATGCCGCGTTTGCCCTGCTCGAACATCGGTTTGCCGTTGCCTTCGATGGCACGGACGTAGTGATCATTGAAATAGGGGTTGGCCATGCGCCGGTAGAGCGACCCCATCGGGAAACCGTGTGCGATCAACCCGGCCCGGGCAGCGTCATAATTTCCGAAATGGCCGGTGACCAGAATCACAGGGCGCCCGTCAGCGCGTGCTTTCTCGAGCGCGGTCAGACCCTCACCGGTGATTGGCGCAGCCTTGGCGCGGGCAAGGAAGGGTGCGCCTGCATAGAGCTCGGCAAAGGTGCGCCCGGCGTTGTCGGGGACTTCGCGGCAGAGCCGGTCCACCTCCTCGGGCGGCAGGTCGGGGCAGACAAGGGCCAGATTGTCGCGGATCCGCCGGTCAAAGCCCGCCAGCGGCGCGGCGGCGCGCACCAGACGACCCATGGCCGCCAGCCGCGCGCGATAGGGGATCAGCCCCATGGCGCCGATCACGCCACGCAAAAAAAGATTGCTGGCAAAATACTTTGCTTTTTGGGCCGGAGAAAGCTCGGAGGCGGCGACGGGCATTGTGGGTATGGGCCTGCTGGGCTGGGATCACATAGAGCATGTCTACTTAATCCCGGCCGCCATTGTGTACAAGCCGTCAGCCGGGTACCCGAAGCGTATTGGTAGAGACGGCGGGAGAGATCAGGACTTACTCGTCCTCTTCGCCGTCCTCGGACCTCAGTTCGATTTCCCCGTTGTTCACCAGATCGCGCATGGCGTTGACGATCAGGCTGAAGGCGATTTCGCCATCGGCGCGTTTGACCTTGCCGCGTTCGGTGACTTCTTCACGGATGTTGTTGGCCATGCGGTTCGACATGTTTTCCAGCAGGAATTCGCTAGAGGCAACGTCCTCTTCCGCGCTGGCAAAGGCGATGGCGGTGACCACATCGGGCTGGGACAGCACGCGCATCAGCTTGGGTACATCCAGCGGGTGCATGCGCTCAGCGATCAGGCCGTAGGTGAAGATCGCCTTTCGCACGTCGCCGGCGAATTCCTCGTCTTCTTCTTCCAGTGCGGTCAGAACCTCGTCCCGTTTGGCTGCGGCGGCTTCGGTCAGGATGGCACCGACGCGCTGGCCCGGGGTGGTGTCAAAGGCCAGATCCGGGCGGGCTTCCACCTGCGCTGCCAGGGACAGGCCGATCCGGTCGACGGTGTCCGGGGTCACGTTTTTGGTATGGCTGACGGCATAGGCGATTTTCCGGGCCACGGGACCGGGCAGGGCAGCCAGCATCTGTGCGGCCTTGGCGGTGTCGAGTTTCGACAGCAGCACAGCCGCAACTTCGGTGCTTTCTGCTTCGGCGAGCGAGGCGAGATCTTCGGGTGCAAGCTGTTTCAGACGGTCCCATGGATTGCCGAACTGACGCACGCCGGCCTCTTTGCGTAGGCGGCTGGCGGTATGGCGGCTGATCTTGCCATCCATGGCGGTCAGCGCGCCAGCCAGCCCGTTGGGGAAGGTCAGGCCAACGTTGTCGAGCATTTCGGCAAACTCGCTGGCAACGGCATAGAGCGTTTCGCGGTCGACGATGCGCATCTTCCCCATCTGCTGGGTCAGTTCCATCTGCAGTTCATCGGGCAGTTCTTCAATCGGGATGTCGGCGCCTTCGTTCAGCAGCAGGCGCACGACGATCGCCGCCTTTGCTTTGCCGCTCAGATGGGAAGCGGAGCCGCCGAGCGATCCACCCATGGGGTTATCCATTCCTCCCCCCATTCCACCAAGCGGAGCCGGAGCCGAAAAATCTCCCAATCCATCACCGCCTGTCGCCATGGGGAGCGCCAACATCTGGTCGTCTTGCATCTATAGGACCCTTGCCAAAAAGATTCTCTTTCTGTTGGGATCAAGATAGGCCATTAGCGGTAAAGAAAGACTAAAGCTCAATAGCTTGAGGTTTGTCCGCTCTGCAGCGCCTTGTAGAGCGAGACCTCAGGCCAGCTGCCAGTGCCGCCACGCGCACGGATTTCCTTCCACTGTGCCAGGGCCAGCCCCAGTTTTCCTTCCTCGACAAAGCCTTGTCCCATATAGGAGCGGGCCAGAAGGTTGTCGGGATCGGTAGCAATGGCGCGCTGGTAATAGGCGTTGGCCTCATCTGGCTGGCCGAGCTTACGGGCGGTGAAGCCCCAGTAGGTCAGGACCCGACCTTCGCTTTGATCCGGCATCGCGGCCAGAACCATTTGCGCGTCTTTCAGTCGGCCCGCATAGGCCAGTTCACGCACCGCGTCATACAGCGTATCGGCATCCAGCGCCGAATCCTTGGCGTCTACGCATTTGCCTTTTTTTTCGTCCCAGACCTGCGCTCCGGTGCATTCCTTGGTGGTTTGCGTGGTGGTCGGAGCCGTGAAGGTATTGTCGCCAGCGGCAAAGGCTGCCCCGGAAAGTGACATCGCGGGCAGGGACATCACGGTTGCAAGAACGATGGCACGCATTGGGGATCCTCATTACGGGTTATGGTGGGAATCTAGCCTGATTTGCCAGCTCAGGGGAGGGGAATTCCCAGGATAAGGGAGCTTGCGGTACTCTCTGGCGAATATTTGCCCAGTGGCGGGTGCGTAAATGAAAAACGCCCCGCCATTTTGGCGGGGCGCTGTCACATGTTAGATGGGGCTACCGTTTAGGCGCCGAACACCCGTTTGAAGATCGTGTCGACATGTTTGGTGTGATAACCCATGTCGAATTTTTCCTTGATGCCATCTTCGCCGAGGGCAGCAACAACCTCGGGGTCTGCAAGCAGCAATTCCTGGAAATCAAGGCGCTCTTCCCAGACCTTCAGCGCGTTGCGCTGCACCATGGAATAGGCGTCTTCGCGGGACACGCCCGCTTGCGTCAGCGCCAGCAGAACCCGCTGCGACATCACCAGGCCCGGGAACTTGTTCATGTTTTCCAGCATGTTCTCGGGGAAGATCAGCATCTTGTCGATGACGCCGGTCAGACGGTTCAGGGCAAAGTCCAGAGTCACGGTGGCGTCCGGGCCAATGCCGCGTTCGACCGAGGAGTGCGAGATGTCGCGCTCGTGCCACAGCGCCACGTTCTCCATCGCCGGGATCACGGTCATGCGCACAAGACGGGCCAGACCTGTCAGGTTCTCGGTCAGCACCGGGTTCTTCTTGTGCGGCATCGCCGAGGAGCCTTTCTGGCCCATCGAGAAGAATTCCGCGCCTTCCAACACTTCGGTCCGCTGCATGTGGCGGATCTCGATGGCGACATTCTCGATCGAGGAGGCGATGACGCCCAGCGTGGCAAAGAACATCGCGTGACGGTCGCGCGGGATGACCTGGGTCGAAATCGGTTCGGGCTTGAGGCCCAGTTTCTCGCAGACGTGCTCTTCCACCGCGGGGTCGATATTGGCAAAGGTGCCGACAGCGCCGGAAATCGCGCCGGTGGCGATCTCTTCGCGGGCCTGCTGCAGGCGCGCCTTGTTGCGGTCCATCTCGGCATAGAAACGGGCAAAGGTCAGCCCCATGGTGGTGGGTTCGGCGTGGATGCCGTGGCTACGGCCGACGCGCACGGTGTTCTTGTGCTCCATCGCGCGTTTCTTCAGCGCGGCCAGCAGGTTGTCCATATCGGCCAGCAGGATGTCGGCAGCGCGCACCAGTTGCACGTTGAGGCAGGTGTCGAGCACGTCGGAGGAGGTCATGCCCTGGTGCACGAAACGCGCTTCTTCGCTGCCCACGTGTTCTGCAAGATGGGTCAGGAAGGCGATGACGTCGTGTTTGGTGACGGCTTCGATCTCGTCGATGCGGGCGACGTCGAATTCCACGTCCTTGGCCTTCCAGACGGCGTCGGCGTTTTCGCGCGGGATCACGCCCAGATCGGCCATCGCGTCACAGGCGTGCGCCTCGATCTCGTACCAGATGCGGAATTTGGTCTCGGGGGACCAGATGGCGACCATGTCGGGGCGGGCATAACGGGGGATCATCGGCGGAAACACCTTTCGCAATTGCGGGAACACTTGCGCCGCGTCATAGACCGCTCTGCTCAAAGGGACAAGCCGCCACGGCGGGGGCGGGACGTATTGTCCGCCCGCCGCGGAGCCGAGCTGACCGGGTCAGCCCTGGCTGATACGGTCAAAGACGTCCTTGTTGCGGCAATAGGTCGGGGCCGCGTCCAGATGGTCCTGATCCGCTTGCAACTGGGTGCAGCCTGCCTGATCGTCGCATTGGCTGCAGCGCATGATAGCGCGCATCAGCTTGGGGCCTTCGTGCTCCGGGTCACGAGCGATGATCTCGCCCATGTCGATACCAAGGCGGTCGGCCATGCCGTTCACGAGGTCCGAGCTTTGCTCCAGTTTCTTCACCAGTCCCATGTTGCGTCTCCTGTCGTGCCAATAAGGGTGCGAATGCATTGCAGGCGATCATGGCTAAGAACGAAGGGCGGGCCTTGATATCGATCAATCGGCGCAGGAATTGCGCGGACGGGCGGAGAAAAAGCCGCCTGTCCGTATCGTATTTGGACTACGCTCAGCAGCGCTGAACTTAGTGAGGCGAAATGTCTACCGTGATCACCCGGGCACCGCTTTCCAATGTGCGATGCACCGGGCATTTGTCGGCAATCTCCAGCAGCCTTGCGCGCTGATCCGGTGTCAGGGTGCCGCAGAGGCTGATTTTCCGGGTGAATTGATCGATCTTGGCCGGACCCGCCGGGGCAGCATCCTGCGCGTGCACCTTGTCGTGGCATACATCAACCGAAACGCTGTCAAGCGGCCATTCCTTGCGCCGGGCATACATCCGGATGGTCATCGAGGTGCAGGCGCCAAGCCCCGCTGCGACGAAACCATAGGGGGACATCCCCCGATTGGTGCCGCCATAGGCCAGCGGTTCATCGGCCA
Organism: Phaeobacter gallaeciensis; assembly: GCF_001678945.1. Taxonomy (NCBI): domain Bacteria; kingdom Pseudomonadati; phylum Pseudomonadota; class Alphaproteobacteria; order Rhodobacterales; family Roseobacteraceae; genus Phaeobacter; species Phaeobacter gallaeciensis. The sequence continues at coordinate 394,607 of NZ_CP015124.1, read as the reverse complement.
GCGCGTGGTGATGGGGGCCGGACTGAATGTCCTGCAGGAAGCCTTCGGGATCGGCTTCGGCAACCCGCACGATCCCCTCGGGTGCGCCGGGGGGCGGGGCGGGCGGTGTCATCTCCACATAGCGCCCGGCCCAGGCGGCAATCACCTCGGCGGCGTATTCGGCATCTTGCGCGCGGGAAATCAGATGGTCCGCGTCATCCAGCGTGACAAAGCTCTTGGGGTGTTTGGCGGCGGCAAAGATCTCGGCCGCGTTGTCGATCCCGACGGTTTCATCGCGCGGGGCATGCATCACCAGAAGGGCCGCATCCAGACCTGCAATGCAGGGGCCCAAGGCGCTGGCGCGGATATCGTCAAGAAACTGGCGGCGAATGGTGAAGGGACGCCCGCCAAGGCAGACTTCGGCGGCGCCGACCGCTTCGATCTCGGTCAGTTGGGAGCCAAAGTTGTGGGCCACATGTTCGGGATCATAAGGCGCGCCGAGGGTCACCACACCGCGCACCGAAGGAATGCCCGCGCGGGCGCGCAGAACCGCGGCGCCGCCCAGCGAATGCCCGATCAGCAACTGCGGCGCCATATCGCGCCCCGCCAGATACTGCGCGGCTGCAATCAGGTCCGAGACATTGGAGGAGAAGCTGGTGTTCTCGAACTCCCCATCCGAATGTCCAAGACCGGTAAAGTCAAAGCGCAGAACCGCAATACCCATCGAGGCCAGACGCCCCGCGATGCGCCGGGCGGCCGGGATGTCCTTGGAGCAGGTAAAGCAATGTGCGAACAGGGCGGTGGCAAGGACAGGCCCCTCGGGCAGGTCGAGGCGCGCAGCTAGCGCGGTCCCGGCGTGTCCGGGAAACGTGATGCGTTCTGTGGGCATGGAAGATTGGCCTTTGGTTTTCTCGATCCTAAGGTGCGGCAGCAGGCGGGGTTCGGCAAGGCGCGGGCCGAAAATAACACGTGAAGGTGAAGGGGCGAGACCATGGAGCACATCATCGGCATCGGAGGGTACAGCCCTGAAACAGCACGCGACCATGACATGTGGTCCCGTCTTGGCCGGTTCTGCGCGTCAGAACCCCGCGCCTTTGATCGCGATCCGGCCACCGGGCATGTTACCGCTTCGGCCTTTGTTCTCTCTGCGGATATGTCCTCTGTCCTGTTGACCCACCACGCAAAACTGGACCGCTGGCTGCAGCTCGGAGGCCATTGCGACGGGATTTCCGATGCGCCCTTTGTGGCCCAAAAGGAAGCCTATGAGGAAAGTGGCCTTTCCCGGATTGAGGTGTTGTCGCCGCAGGTGTTTGACGTCGATATTCATGAAATTCCGGCATCGCCCAAAGAATGCGCACATCTGCACTATGACGTGCGTTTCCTGTTTCGCGCTGCGGCGGGGGAAATTCAGGTCAGCCACGAATCCCACGCGCTGGAGTGGGTCCCGCTGGTCCGGCTGGAAGAGCGAACAACAGCGCCAAGCGTTCTTGTGTTGCGTGAGAAACTGCCGGGGTTTTTGCGCGGGGCCAGTGCCTGCTGACGGCAGTGCGCCTAAACCTGCCTCTGCGACAGCGGGTCGCGTGATTTTTTAGTGGTTTTTGGCTGAACGGGACACAGGGCCTCCTCCTTTTGATCAAATTTATGCTAGCACCATAACATGACAGCGATTCTACAGACCCAGATTCCGTACAACCCGCTTGCCTCGCAACGTCTGCCGGGGATCAAACCTTTGCCGGTGGCCGATTGGCTGCGTTCGGATGATGCCTTTGGCGACCAGATGGCGGAGCGTGAGCGCTTGCTGGACACGGCCCGGGACAAGGTCCTGATGCTGGATGAGGGCGGCCGTCCCGCTGCCGAAGAATTGCTGGAACGGGTACTGGCCCATCTGTACCCCGGTGCTGAGGATCAAGTGCAGCGCCCCGATGGGGTGACGGTGCGGATCGATTGGCAGGATCCCCTGGGAACCCTTGGCCGGATCACCCAGCAGGATTTTTGCATTCTGGAGAAACCCGAAGGCGCGGCGGAGCACGTGCTAACCGGCGCGGTTCTGTGTTTCCCGGCCAGCTGGACATTGTCTGAAAAATTCATGCGTCCGTTGATTGCCATTCACGTGCCGGTCGACAGCTATGACGCCAATATTGCGGCGCGGGTGCAGCGGCTGTTTGACGGCGTGCAGGTGGATCGCCCGCTGTGGCGGTTCAATGCGCTGTGGTATCACGATCCGATGCTGCACCAGCCCCGCAGCGCCGATGCGCCGCGCGAACAGCCGCGCAGCGAAGAAGCCGGGTTCATGCGCAGCGAAACGCAGAGCATTCTGCGTCTGCCTCGCACCCGCGCGGTTGTCTTTTCGATCCACACCTTCGTGCTGAGCCGCGCCGACGTCCTGCGCCAATGGCAGCAGGACGAGCAGGATATCGAGACCGTATAGGCTGCATCCGGCAAGGCGCCCTCCGGTCCGGGGGCTTCGGAGTTCAGGGGGTTGGCAGCTTCAGGACCTTTGCTGCGGCTTGAACCATTTCCGTACTTTGCAACAGGGCCAGAAAGACACCAAGGCTCAGGGCTTGCCTGCGCGGGGTCAGCTGGGAGCCTCTGAGCAATTCAACCAGCAAAAGCAGCAGGGCAGCGGGCGCCGACAGCATCGCAACCAGTCCGGTTGCAGCCCATGTCACGATGCCTTGCGCCCGCGCACCGCCTTGAGCGGGTTTTAGGCCCGACAGATCCACGACCTGATCGGCGTGTGCTGGATCGGTGCGCACGTGGCGGGCGCATTGCTGGTCCAGATCATCTGCCATCGCCTCTACCGGCGCGAAACAGGAACGTCCGCGCGGCTTCCCGGCCACGGGCGCCGGGTTTGCGCCACTGCGGGCGGCAAACAGTTTTGCCGAGGTCCGCGATTTGCCGGTCGGTTTGAACGGGGAGGGCGCGGGCAGGGCAGCCCGGGCGGAGCGGCGCCGCGGTAAGGCACTACGTGGGGGGATATTGTCGGACGCCGGGCGGCTGAGCAGGGAGCCCGGCGTCCTTTCGGCCGTGGCCTGCGCCTCTGCCGTATCTGCCATGTCTTCCGCGTGATGCAGGTTGAAGACGCCGAGAAAAGCGTCGCAGGTCATCGCCTTGGGCGCGTCCTGCCAGAACACCACCGTGGGCGATAGCGTTTCGGCCAGACGGCGCAGGAGAACCGCGAGCAGGATCTCGGTGATCTCGCTATCACTGCCGCTGGGGTAGAGGCGCTCCATGGTGACCTCAAGGAAGATTGCCGGAGCAGAAAGGCCGGCCGGAACATGCATGCCAAGCCGCAGCGGTAGGCGCCGCAGCCGCAGGATAACCCGGTACTGATCGCCTTCCATCTCGATCCGGTTTGCCGCCCGAGTGTTGATCTGCGCCATCGGGTGGCCGTATTCCTCAAGCATATCGACCGCCTGGATCAGCCCCTTGTTGAGGAGCCGGTTGCTGCGGGTCTTGAAACCGAGCCTGCCTTTGAACTGTTCTACCTGTGTCATTCTCAAGCCTCCTTCGTTCGGGGTGCCGTTAACCCAAGATTACAAAGGGAAAAGGCACAAAGTGAGGCATCAGAACAGGTTCTGAGGGGCGGGGTAAAAAATCCCGCCAGGGCAGGTCTGTAAATTTTTATTCAAATAAAAACAATGTGATGTCAGTCGTGTTTGGCGCAAGCCCCAGCCGAATGTGGCTGAAACCGGGCGCCCTGCGGCCATGTTGATGCCATAGTGATTACAATGCACGGCAAATGGACGGACTGTTCGCAGTATGGGGCAAGGGACTCAGTTGGCGCCCGTGCCAGCAATCCGTGGCCGCGGGCCAAGCCCGAGGTTCAGCCGTCGATCTGCTGTCCCATGATGGCCAGCGATTGTTGATAGACCGTTGCCGCGTTCCATTGTTTTAGGACTTTGTAATTCGGCTGCCCCGGCTGGTAGCCCTTGCCGCGTTTCCAGCCTTTCTTGCGCAGGTAATTCGCGGTCGAAGCCAACGCATCCTGTTGATCATAGAAGTCGACGCGCCCGTCGCGGGTCCAGTCCACGCCATAGGTCAGCGCATTTCCGGGCAGGAATTGCGTATGGCCAAGCTCGCCATGTTTGGCGCCGAGTGTCGCGGGAGTGATCGCGCCCTGATCCACCAGCTTCAGCGCGCCGATAGCATGGGACCGGAAGAAATCAGAGCGGCGGCAATCGTAGGTCAGGGTCACGATGGCCGAAACCACCTGACTGTCCCCCATGAAGTGGCCAAAGGCGGTTTCCATGCCGTGAATGGCGATCAGGACACCTGCGGGCACGCCGTATTTCTTTTCCAGCGCCGCGTAGAATTGTGGGTTGCGGGCTTTGCGTTTGCGCCCCTGCGCAACAATCGTGGCTGAGCCGCGCAGCTGCATGAATTTCTCAAGGCTGTAGCGAAAGCTTTTCTGATTGCGGTCGGCGGCGATGGTGCGGCTGGCGTATTGTGCCTGTGCCAGTGCCTTTAGTCCCTTGCCCTTGACGCCTGCGCGCTTGGCCTCGGCCGCAAACTCTGCCTTCCAGCTGGCAAAGCCCGAAGAGTTATTGCCACAGGAGGCGGCCACAGAGGCGACCGGCAGCAAAGAAGTCAGGGAAAGGCACAGAACTGGTAAAACACGCATGGTGGGAGCTTTCGGAAACTGGAACTGGATGTCTCTAGCCTACCGCTCCCGCGCAGGAAATATAGCGTGATGTGGCGCGTTTCAGCGCTGGTGTTGCTCTCAGGCAAAGGCCTCGGCGGCGGCGATGGCTAATCCGTCAGCCACGGCCGTCAGCGCATGACGGTTTTCCACCGTCGCGCCGGGGCAAAGCCGCTGAATTTCCTGCTGCAGACAGCCCAGCAGCGCCGAGCCCCCAACCAGAACGATGCGATTAACCTCTTCCGGGGCAGTGCCTGCCAGTTTCAGTGTCTCTGCGGCGGCCTCGGCCAGTTCCTGCATCTGTGCCTCCAGTAGGGCCGAGATGTCATCGCCAGAAAGAGAGGCCTGCAGGCCGCGCTCCAGAACCTTGAGATCGATCTGTGCGTCGGCGTCCTGCGGGTGGTTGGCTGCGATCTTGCCGCGCTCCACCGCAAAGGCGATGTCGTGACCCAGTTCATCCTCCAGCGTGCTGACGAGGCGCGCCAGCCTGTCCGGCTCGCTCGCCTGTTGCTGGAGGTCACGTGCGGCGCGGCGGTGCTCGGGCGTATAAAGAAACGGAATCATCTGCCAGCTGGACAGATCGTTGTAGATCCGGTTCGGCGCGGGCAGGGTGCCGCTGCCGAAACTGTTGCGGATGCTGCTTCCACGCCCCAGAAGCGGCATGACCCGCGCCAGGCTGATCTTCTGGTCGAAATCGGTGCCGCCCAGACGGATCCCGTAGGAGGCCAGAATATCAGTGGTGCCGTCAGCGTCCTGCCGGAAGGCGGTAAAGTCCGAAGTGCCCCCACCGATATCGACAATCAGCCCCAGCCCCGAGCGGGCCTCGGTTGCGCGCAGCGCCGCTTCGGGCTCCAGCATGAAGCGCACGTCCTGAAATCCGGCAGCCAGGTAGCAGGCACGGAGGTCGTCTTCGGCCTGGGCATTGCGGGCCTCATCGCGGCTGTGAAACCGCACCGGACGGCCCGACAGGGCATGGGTGAATGTCATGTGGGTCTGCGCCTCGGCGCGGGCTTTGATCTCGGCCAGAAACTGGGTGACTACCGCCGAAAGGGTCATTCGCTGCCCGCCAAGGCGACGTTCCTCGTGCAGTAGGGGCGTTCCAAGGAGGCTTTTGAGGGCGCGCATGAAGCGGCCCTCGTCGCCGGAAATCAGCGCCCGGGTGGCGCTGCGTCCGATGCGCATCTTGCCGCTGTCGGGATCAAAGAAAACCGCAGTGGGAAGGGTCTGTTCGCCTGGTTCCAGTTCAATCAGCCAGGGGCGTCCGCCCGCCGCCACACCTGCTGCCGAATTGGAGGTGCCAAAATCGATGCCTAAAGTCATGGGGGCGGTCATTGGCCTGTCTCCTGCGGGTCCGGGGAGCGACGGCTTTACAGGCAGAACGGGCGGGGTTCAAGAATGACTGCCCCGCCCATTTGCCTTTGTCATCCGCAGCGATGGGGGAACGCGGTTGATCGGTTCAGGTCGCAGAGGATCCGCTTGGTAGGGTAACCCGAAAGGTGGAGCCTTGTCCGACCTCAGATGACACCTCCAGCAGGCCATTGTGGTTGGAACAGATCCGGCGGCTGAGTGTCAGTCCGATGCCGGTGCCATCGTATTCATTCGGGTTGTGCAGCTTCTTGAATAGCTGAAAAATCTGCTGCTGATCTGAGGTTGAGATCCCAGCGCCATTGTCGGTGACGTCGATGCGTTCCTGCCCCTTGTTGGCCCCGGAAACGGACGTAATGGAGACGATGGGTTTGCGCGCACCTGAGCGGAAGGTAATGCCATTGGTGATCAGGTTCTGAAATAGGCAGCGCAATTGCATTCGGTTGCCAGTCACCACCGGCAGGGGGCCAATGTCGACGGTGGCCCCGGCATGCTGGATCTCGCCTTGCAGATCCTGCACCAGCTCGCCCGCCAGCGTGTTGAGATCGATGTCCCGCTTTTGGATGCGGGCGCCAACCACGCGGGAGTATTCCAGAATGTCATTCATCTGCCGCATCATGCGGGCTGCGGTCTTCTGGCTTTGCTCCAGCAGGAAAATTCCGTCCTCGCTAAGCCGGTCGCGTTCGGCATCCAGCTCCTGCAGCAGCAGGTTGAGCGTATTGGCTGGCGATTTCAGATCATGCGAAACCGCATAAGTGAACTCGCGCCTCTCCCGGTTGATATGTGCCATTTCAAGCATTGTTGCCCGCGTCCGGATCGCATCGGTGGCGCAAAAGGCCAGTTGCCGCAGCAGGGATATGTCCGCCTCAGTCCAGGCGCGCGGTTTGTCATCAATTACCGCCAGCACCGCAGCGGGTACACCGCCGGGTCGATAAACCGGCACGCCAAGATAGGAACCAATGCCAAGCCCCGGGGCAATACCCGTGCCCAGATCCGGGGGAGGGTTTGGGGCATCTTCAACAGCCACGGGGGCATCCTTTTGGATCACGTGCTGGCAAAAGGAATGAGACAGAGGCGCGTGCCGATCCTCTGCCGCCGGGCCGCCAAGCCCGGTCTGACTGGTGAAGAATTGACGTTTTGCGTCGCTGTCGATGGTGGAGAGCAGAGCCACCGGGGCGCCAATGGTGCGTTGTGCCAACCGGGTCAGGTTGTCGAATTCCGGGTGGGGCGGGCCGTCGATCAGCTCAAGATCCCTGAGGCTGAATTTCTGCATTATGAACGCTCGCTATTCTGAGAAACTCATGTCGCACCCTACGACATTATGGTGGCAGAGCTTAACCTTTTCTGAAGCGCCCGCATCGCTCCAGATCTGAAGACTGCCACTGGTTGGTCCAGTGAAGACCGGGCCTGTGAATGAAAAAGAGCGCCCGTTGGGCGCTCTTTCTTGGTTTCGACTGCCGCAGCTATTAGCAGCTGTAGTACATGCCGTACTCAACCGGGTGCGGGGTGTGCTCGTAGGTTTCGACCTCTTCCATCTTGAGCGCAATGTAGCCCTCAATCTGGTCTTTGGTGAACACATCGCCCTGGAGCAGGAACTCGTGATCGGCCGCCAGGCATTCCAGCGCTTCACGCAGGGAGCCGCAGACGGTCGGGATGTCGGCCAGCTCTTCGGCGGGCAGATCATAGAGGTTCTTGTCCATGGCTTCGCCGGGATCGATCTTGTTCTTGATGCCGTCCAGGCCAGCCATCAGCAGGGCTGCAAACGCCAGGTAGGGGTTTGCGGCCGGATCGGGGAAGCGGGCCTCGACACGCTTGGCTTTCGGGCTTTCGGTCCACGGAATACGCACGCAGCCGGAACGGTTACGGGCGGAGTAGGCGCGCAGAACCGGAGCTTCGAAGCCGGGGATCAGACGCTTGTAGGAGTTGGTGGACGGGTTGGTGAAGGCGTTCAGCGTTTTCGCGTGCTTCAGGATGCCGCCAATGAACCACAGGGCTTCGTCGGACAGGTCCGCATATTTGTCACCAGCAAAGAGCGGCTTGCCGTCTTTCCAGATGGACATGTTCACGTGCATGCCGGTGCCGTTGTCGCCTGCGATGGGCTTCGGCATGAAGGTTGCCGATTTGCCGTAGGCGTGCGCGACGTTGTGGATCACGTATTTATATTTCTGCAGCTCGTCTGCCTGTTTGGTCAGGCTGTCGAAGATCAGGCCCAGTTCGTGCTGGCAGGAGGCAACCTCGTGGTGGTGCTTGTCCACCTTCATGCCCAGACGCTTCATGGTCGACAGCATTTCCGAACGCAGGTCCTGTGCTTCGTCGACGGGGTTGACCGGGAAGTAGCCGCCCTTGACGCCGGGACGGTGGCCCATATTGCCAACTTCATACTCGGCATCGGTGTTCCAGGACGCGTCGGTCGCGTCGACTTCATAGGACACCTTGTTGATCGAGTTGGAGAAGCGCACGTCGTCGAACAGGAAGAATTCCGCTTCCGGGCCCATGAACGCCGCATCGCCGATGCCGCTGGACTTCAGGTAAGCTTCGGCCTTCTGTGCGGTGCCGCGCGGGTCACGCTCGTAGGCTTCGCCGGTGTCGGGCTCAACAACCGAGCAGTGGATGCAGATGGTTTTTTCCGCGTAGAACGGGTCGATATAGGCGCTCTCGGTGTCGGGGATCAGCTTCATGTCCGAAGCTTCGATCGATTTCCAGCCCGCGATGGAGGAGCCATCGAACATGAAGCCTTCTTCGAGGAAATCCTCGTCGACCATGTCCACGTCTACGGTGACGTGCTGCAGTTTACCACGTACGTCGGTGAACCGGATGTCGACATAGGCGACTTCCTCGTCCTTGATCAGCTTCAGAACTGCGTCCTTGCTCATTGGTGCTTTCCTCTCCGTAAGAAAATTCGTGTGTTGCTGCGCCAACCCGCTGCGCTGCCTTTGGCAATCTCAGCGCGCTGGCGATATCTGGTATTAGAGTGCGTCGGGGCCGGTTTCGCCGGTCCGGATGCGGATGGCCTGCTCGACCGGGCTGACGAAGATCTTGCCGTCGCCGATCTTGTCTGTCTTTGCCGCGTTCACGATGGATTCGATCGCGCCGTCCACCTGATCGTCGTCAAGAACCACCTCGATTTTCACCTTGGGCAGAAAATCGACGACGTATTCGGCGCCGCGATAAAGTTCCGTGTGCCCCTTCTGGCGACCAAAGCCCTTGACCTCGATCACGGACAGGCCCTGTACACCGACGTCCTGCAGCGCCTCTTTCACCTCGTCCAGTTTGAACGGTTTGATGATGGCTTCGATCTTTTTCATCTCGTGGGCTCCTCACAACCTTGTCGAAGCTGGTCAGATCATTTCTAAATGCTGGCGACAATGGATGCCGCCAAAGATGCCGGAAAATCAGCCTGCAAAATGAGCGCGTGTGTTTAAAAAATAGTCACTGCGCACAAAAAATAATCAGAATTGAATCGCGGGAGCCTGTAGAATGACCGAACTGCTGACAGCTGCCCAGATGCGCGCCATTGAACAGGCCGCCATCGAGTCAGGTGAGGTGACCGGCCTGGAGCTGATGGAGCGGGCCGGGCAGGGCGTGGTAGAGGCGATTTTCGAGGAATGGCCCGAGTATGAAAGTGCTCCGCAAAGCGCAGCAGTTCTATGTGGACCGGGAAACAACGGCGGAGATGGTTTCGTCGTCGCACGCCTATTGGCTGGGAAAGGATGGCTCGTTAAGGTTTTCCTATATGGTGATCCGGACAAGCTCCCCCCCGACGCGCGCACGAACTACGAAATCTGGTTGGCTGACAATCAGGTAGAGGAGCTTTCTGAAAGAGGGTTTCGGAAAGAGCCCTATACGATTTACATCGATGCTCTTATCGGAACCGGTCTGTCACGCCCGCTCGAGGGGACGGCGTTGGATGTTATCAGCCATATGACGGGCAGAAATGGTGACCGTTATGACGATTGTACCGTGGCCATCGACGCACCTTCCGGGATTTGTCTGGATAGCGGTCGATGGTTGGTGCCGCAGCCGCCATCGCTCAAAGAGCTGTTTGGCAAGCTTCCTGCGGGGGCGAAGATCCGAACGTCAGCACTGCCCAAGGAGCCTGACCCTCGGCCCCAAGCCAGACTGACGGTCGCGTTTGACTCCCCCAAAGTCGGTCACTTCATCGCCGCTGGCCCCACGCACTGTGGGCGTGTGGTAGTCAAGGATATCGGTTTGGCGAACTGGCGGTCTTTCAAACCTCGAAAAGAAGGGCAGCCGCCTTTTGTTGTGACCGAAAATGGCCCGGTTGGCATATTGCGTCCAGCCGGTGTTCGCCTCACAGGGCAAGCGCCAATCGTTGATGACGTTCGCAGTAAGATATCTTTCAAAGACACTTCCCGCTGGATGGCCAAGCGATCAGGCCACAAATTCTCCCACGGTCACGCCCTGATCCTTTCGGGTGGTTCCGGTAAAACAGGTGCCGCGCGGCTGTCGGCGCGGGGCGCGCTTCGGATCGGGGCGGGGCTGGTGACGCTGGGCGTGCCGCCAAGCGCCCAGCAGGAGGTCGCCTGCCAGATCACCGCTTTGATGCTGCAACGGGTGGCAGATGCTGAGGCTCTGGCTCAGGCGCTGGTGGATAGCCGCCTCAATGCGCTCTGCCTTGGCCCCGGAATGGGCCTTGATCGCGCGCGGGATCTTGTCCCTGCGGCTCTGGTGGCCAAACGGGCCACGGTGCTGGATGCCGATGCGCTCTCAGCCTTTGGCGATGCGCCGGAAGAGCTCTTTTCCATGCTGCATGAAAAATGCGTGCTGACGCCCCATGGCGGCGAATTTGCGCGGCTGTTCCCGGATATAGCAGCAAAACTGAAGGTACCCGCCACCAAAGGTCCGGCCTATTCCAAGGTGGACGCCACGCGGGAGGCCGCCGTGCGGGCAGGCTGTGTGGTGCTGTTCAAGGGCGCCGATACGGTCATCGCCGCGCCGAATGGGCGCTGCTCGGTCAACTCCGCCCATTATGATCGCGCCGCTCCCTGGCTGGCGACGGCTGGGTCGGGGGATGTGCTGGCGGGATTTATCACCGGTTTGCTGGCGCGGGGCCTTAGCCCGATGCAAGCGGCGGAAAGCGCCGCCTGGCTGCATGTAGAATGCGCGCTGGAATTCGGCCCCGGACTGATCGCCGAGGACCTGCCAGAGCAGATCCCAGCCGTATTTCGCAAGCTAAGGTTTTAAGCCGCCGGGCGCAGGTTGTCGCCTGCCGCGCGGGAGGTGGCGATCTCCATGCCGCCCGCGTAGATCACATGGGGGCGATCAAAGGTCAGGGTGCAGAGTTCCAACATCTGCATGCCTTCGTCGCGGATGAACTCCTCATCGATCAGTTCGAACGCAGGCACAACGGCCTGGGGCTGTCCGAACATCGCCTTGGCGCGCCAGTCTCGGATCAGAACCTGCTGGTTCAGCGGCAGCAGCAAATCTCCGCCCGGCTGAGTGTGCCCAAGCGATCCGGCTGTGAAGCGGACCGCATGCATCATGGCGCGGGATTTGCGGATCTTGCTCAGCGGAGTGAGGCCCTGCGTCCGTGTAATCAACTGATCCCCGGCTGTCAGAGTCTCAACGGCCAAAGCGCCGTCTTGGGTCTGGATCGGAGTGCCGGTAATCAGCGTAACCGAACTTTGGGCCGCGTGGCTGCCGGTCTGCTCGCGGCGGCTTTGCAGGATGCGCGCAACGATATGCTGCGCAGGCGGATTCGCGTGCGGTTTCATGGGGTCTCTCGCTCTGCCTCAGTAGCATTTTATTTGTTTTTTTCAGACACTAGCCATTTGGCGCGCCCGCGTCTGCGCAATTTTTCGCTTATGGGGGAAGCTGTGGCTGAGATGTGTCTTTGGTGCCGCAATCGAATAGTGTGGCTCCGGTGCGATTTCCTCTCGCATCCTGCGGCGGGCTTTGCTATTCAGCGGCTCACGCAGCGCCGGAAGGTGCTGCGTCAGTGCGGGTGTGGCGGAATTGGTAGACGCACCAGATTTAGGTTCTGGCGCCGCAAGGCGTGGGGGTTCAAGTCCCTTCACCCGCACCATTTTGATTTCAAATGAAAAATCCAAGTCGCTTTTGTCAGGATTCCGCTGGGGGACTTGAAGGCTGCCCCTTTTTGTGCGGCAGTAGCGGTGGCTGGTCGACGTCCTGTTTTATCGTCCAGGTCCCGACTAACGCACCTGACCTACGAAGGCCCACGCGGCCGAAACAGTTCCTGAAAACGTTGCAGGTTCCAGGTTTAAGGGGAATCGGGCAAAAAGGTTGGAAACTCTCGCTGAACCCCGTGCATGAAAATGTCGATTTCAAGCGCCAGGCCGACCTCGAAATCGTGGAGGTCGGGGCCGCTCCAGTGGTCATCCTCGAGGCGGTCAAGGAAGCTGCAACGGATCTGCTCGTCCTGTGGCTTCAGGGGGAGGGTCCCAGCGGCACGCAGCAGGTCGATACGCTTATGAACCTCGCACATACCATGAAAAGCCTCCATCATCACACGCATCAGGCGCGGCTCGGTTCGCCAAGTCTGCCCCCCGAATACGTCTTGGATCACGCGGTTACCGGCACCCAGACAATCATAGGCAACGCACCCCTTCAGGCCTTCCTGCGTCAGCTTTTCGTGGATGCTGCAGCGATGCCCCGAGAGATTCCTGCAAGGTTCGCCAGGGTTCTTGTCGAAAGCAAAGTCTTCGCCCTTGTCGAAAGCCAGTACAACACAGCAAAGGGCTGCACATTTCGAGCAATCGGTTTGGAGACGGTCTGTGTGCGGCATTGTTGTTATCGACTTCCGATGGTCGCTCAGTAGGAGGTTCCGGGCTGCCATACCTTTTGAAATTCCTCAAGTCTGGATATGTCGGCGTTTCAATTGTGCACCGCGACGGACACCCCGGCGGTGCATCGACCTTTCACCCTGACCGCGGCATACGGCGGTCGTTTGCGGCGGTATTACTCGTTGGGGTTATGGCACCGCAGAGCAGAGAAACGCTGAGCGGCGCCTGAGCCGAGAGCGGGCTGCTCGCCTTGGGGTGGCTTATCTAGGTCGAGCCGGGCATACATTCAGCGGCGAGCGTCAATACAAGGCTGATGACCGCCTCACGCGCTTGATCCTGTGATTTCTTTCCGCGCAGCTTGCGGGCGAGCACAGAGCCGCGGATGGCGGCGTCCTGCGCAAGGATCAGCAGCGCAATCTCCCGCAGCTGGTGCATAGCCAGATCAGCTAGGTCTAGCCCCAACAGCCTTTCGAACTCTGCTGGCGGTCTGCACTCCGCCAGCATGCTCTTCAGGGCAGGTCCATTCTTTGACGTCTCGGCGCGGGCAAGGCAAATGTCGGTCATGCCCGCCATTTCGGAGAGAAAGACGTCAACCGGCATGCGGGCGGTCTTTTGGGAGTAGCCAGCTTGCCGCTCAAGAATGAGCTCCCGCTGCGCCGGGACAAAGGAGACCTGCAATCCATCGATTGCTACATCCGATGCAGCCGAGGGGCCGAGGCGATTGCGCAGGTTGAGCGCTTCGGCGAATAGCACCATTTGCAGAAGGTCAGTCTGTGTCAGATCACAGGAAATTCGCTGAATGCCGCTGCGACCTATGTGTTTGTAGTTGAGCACAAACCGGGCGCCGCCGTCCTCCCGCGGCTCCATTGAAAAGATCTTTGCTGACATGCCGCGCGTTATAGGGAAGGTTGCCGGACCTTCAAGCGACCTTCGACCGGTTCGGAAATGCGCGGTAACTGAGTTGTTGAGCGGTACTCTTGCGTCTGGATATCGGCCAATGGACCACTACGGAGCAGGCAATTTGGGTGACGTAGATGTCGGTTTGCCTGCAGGATATGCCCCGATAGTGGGGCGGGCATATGGAGGGGGCCGTGGCGCCACGCCGATATAGACGCCACGGCCACCCCAATCAGGCTGCGAGGCCGACCTTGGTCACGGGCATGGCTTTGAAGCCTTTCAGACCTTCGATATTGGCCAGCAGGCGACGCAGGTTCGGGTAGGCTTCCAGCGAGATGCCACCTTCGGGCGCATGCGCGCTATAGGAATAGATGGCGATGTCGGCGATGGTCGGCTCGGTGCCCACCAGGAATTCACGGCCTTCCATATGCGCCTCGATCTTGCCAAAGACGGTGGCGGCGGTTGCCGCGCAGAATTCTGCGTCAAAGGGTGCGTTGAAGACGTTGATCAGACGGGCTGCTGCCGGGCCAAAAGCAATTTCGCCAGCTGCCAGGCTGAGGAATTTCTGCACCTCGGCTTCCAGCACCGGATCGGTGGGCAGGAAGGACGGTGCGTATTTGCGCGCCAGGTAGACCAGGATGGCGTTGGAGTCAGCGATCACGGTGTCACCGTCTTCGATCACCGGGACCTGACCGGCGGGATTCAGCGACAGGAACGGCTCTTCCTTGTGGGCGCCTGCGGCGAGGTCAACGGTGATGACCTCATGTGCGATGCCGGCGAGGTTCGCAAGCAGCTCTACTCGGTGGGAGTGGCCGGAGAGCGGGAAGCCGTGAATACGGATTGAATTGGACATTTGGGGTTTCCTTCCTTGGTCTGATGCCTGTGCGGCTTATGGACAAGGCAAAGGTAAACTCGCCATATTGTGAGGATAACCGGTGAAATTGACGAAGTATAATGTACGAATTGACGGCAAAGAATATGCAAGGAACTCCGTAGAATGGACACGCTGGATTGTATGCGCACCTTTGCTGCCGTGGCGGCGCAACGCTCTTTTACCGCGGGTGCCCGGCAGGTGGGGATCAGCACCAAACTGGCCAGCAAATATGTGGCCCGGCTTGAGGAAAGACTGGACGCGCAATTGCTGCACCGGACCACGCGCAGCGTCACTCTGACCGACACCGGACAGGCCTATCTGGAACGCTGCATCGCCCTGCTTGATCAGTTCGAAGAGCTGGAGGACGTGGTGCAGCAGCGCCAGCAGCAGCTTGTCGGTCCGATCCGCATCACGGCCCCGACCGGGCTTGGTAGCCGCGAATTGGTGCAGGCGCTACAGCCGTTCCAAACTGCGCATCCGGATGTGCGGATCGAACTTGTGCTCTCTGACCAGCATATTTCGATCCTTGAGGAAGGCGTCGATCTTGCGGTGCGGTTCGGCACGCTGAAGGATTCCTCGCTGGTTGCGCGCAAGCTGACCGACATGCCGGTGGTCGTGGCCGCATCGCCCAACTATCTCGCGGCCCATGGCGAGCCAAAGGAACCCCACGCGCTGTCGACACATAATTGCCTGCTGATGACGGCCTCGTCGCAGCCAGAGGTCTGGACCTTCAGCCAGGGGCGTCGTCAGATCGCGGTCACGGTCACTGGGGATTTCAGGGCGAATTCCCCCCGCGCGGTGGTCAATATGGCAGCGCTGGGGCGGGGCATTGGCCGGGTGCCGGAATACGCGGCACGCCCATTTCTGGAGAGCGGCGAGCTGAAGCAGCTTTTTGCGGATCGGGGCACGGTGAATATGCCGCTTTATGCGGTCTACCCGCCCAACAGGCATCTGACCACGCGCATCAGGGCGCTGATCGATCATCTGGCCGGGGCATTTGGCGGGTGAAGCACCTGCCGGGCGCGGCTGGGGGGCAGGTCAGACCGACCCGGCTTTGACCGTCATGACGCGGTCTGCGATAGCGGGCAGATTCCGGAAGGCGTCGAAGGTGCAGGCCGTGACCAGCTGATCCACCGGGGTTTTCCGGTATCCCTGCGTGAAAAGGGCAAAGTCGATGCTCGCCCGCTGCGCTGTCTCTGCATCGACCTCGCTGTCGCCCGCATACATGCGCGAGGTCCCGCCCAGGGCTTCAAAGGCGTGGTGCAAGGGGGCCGGGTCGGGTTTTCGGACGGGCAGAGTATCACCGCCTACGACGACCTCGAAATATTGCATCAGATCCAGTGCTTCGAGGATCTGCAGCGCCGGGGCCCGGAATTTGTTGGTACATACGCCAAGGCGAATGCCAGCCTCCTGCAGGCGCGTAAGGCAGTCGGTCACGCCCGGGTAGGGCTGCGACAGGTCGGCGGGATGCGCTGCGTAATACGCCATCATCCGGGTGATGGCGAGGTTCTCATCTGCTTCGGGGATGCCGCCGTCGCGCATGACCAGCCGGACAAGGTTCGGTATGCCATTGCCGATAAAGCTGGTCACCCGCGCAAGTGTCAGCGGCGGCTTGCCAAACTCTGTCAGCATCTGGGTCACGGCGGCGTGGATGTCGGCGGCGCTGTCCACCAGCGTTCCGTCAAGGTCGAAAACGATTGCGCGGCTCATGCGGGATCCTTCCATTTGATCGAACAGCCCATCGACGGCACTTGATCCGCCGGGCCCTGGCCGGTGTCTGCGACCTGTCGCATGGCCTCAAACAATTCGCGCCGGGCGCCTTCCGGCGCCGGATTGCGCCCCGATGCATCGAGGCGGCCCCGGTACTGCAGCGCGCCTGCGGCGTTGAAGCCAAAGAAATCCGGTGTGCAGGCGGCATTCCAGCTGCGAGCGACGGTTTGGTCCACGTCATGCAAATAGGGAAAGGTGAATCCACGGTCACGGGCCAGCGCCGCCATGTTTTCAAAACTGTCCTGGGGATAGGCGACCGGGTCGTTGGCGCAGATCGCCGCGACACCGATGCCCAGCTCTTGGAGATCGCGCGCGTCACGCTCAATCCGGTCCAGAACCGCGATCACATAGGGGCAGTGATTGCAGATGAACATCACCAGCGTGCCCTTGGGACCAGCGATATCCGCAAGGCTGTAGATCTTGCCATTGGTGCCGGTCAGGCGGAAATCTGGCGCGCGCCAGCCGAAATCGCAAACAGGAGGGGAGACAGCCATGATCGGTTCCTTTTGTCAGTCGGTTCGCGGCGTGGGCAGAAGGGGTGCGAGCGCCTCAATGCCGCCGAGGTGAGTGACATCCGGGACCACGCATTCGGCGCCGGTGAAATCATCGTCGCCTGTGTAGACCGACGGGGTGACGATACAGGCCAGTCCGGCGGCGTCGGCGCTGCGTAACCCGTTGCTGCTGTCCTCAAACGCAAGGGCGTTTTCCGGGGCGATGTGCAGACGTTTCAAGGCCAGCTCATAGACATCCGGGGCGGGTTTCTTGGCAGCGACCTCATCGCCGCAGGCAATGACCGGGAAAAGACTGTCGGCAGGCGCGCCGAAACAGGCATAGCAAAGGGCGTCGACATTGGGGCGGCTGGTGGTGGTGGCAATGGCTACCGTCAGCCCGGCAGAGCATGCCGTTGCGATTAAACCCGCAATGCCGGGGCGCAGCTGCAATCCGCCGTCGCCCATCAGGCGCACATAGCGATCCGTTTTGGCCCTGTGCAGCGCGGGAATGTCGATAGCGTCGGACGCAAGACTCAGGTCACGCATATGGTGGGCGATACGTTTCTTGCCGCCGGTGGTCTGGAGCAGGCGGCGGTAGTCGTTCCGGCTCCAATTCCAGTCGAGGCCTTCTTTGGCGAATGTCTCGTTGAAGGCGCGCCGGTGCAGCTCCTCGGTTTCCGCAAGGGTGCCGTCCACATCAAAGATCAGCGCCTCAAGCGGCATTGGCCGCCGCGCGGATGGCGCGGATATTGTTGCCATAGACGCCCGTGTTGTCGACCGAGCCGCCCTTGAAGACCGCCGATCCCGCCACCAGCACATCGGCACCTGCCGCGCGCACCTTGGGGGCGGTGGTGGGATCAACGCCGCCATCGATCTCGATATGCACGGGGCGGTCGCCGATCATCTGGCGCAGGGCGATGATCTTGCCCGTCATGTCGATGAACTTCTGCCCGCCAAAACCGGGGTTCACCGTCATCACGCAGATCAGATCGGTGAGGTCCAGAAGATGCGCCACCGCCTCGGCCGGGGTGCCGGGATTGAGGGCAACGCCCGCCTTCATGCCCGATGCGCGAATGGCCTGCAGGGTGCGGTGAATATGCGGACCTGCTTCGATATGGGCGGTCAGAACGTCAGCGCCCGCATCGGCGTAGGCCTCGATATAGGGATCGACGGGCGCGATCATCAGGTGTACGTCCATCACGGTTTTCACATGCGGGCGGAAGGCTTTGACGGCCATCGGGCCAAAGGTGAGGTTGGGGACGAAGTGACCATCCATCACGTCAACATGCACCCAGTCTGCGCCTTCGGCCTCGATTGCCTGAATCTCCTGGCCGAAGTTGGCGAAATCGGCAGAGAGGATGGAGGGCGCGATCTTCACGCTGCGGTCAAAGGACATCGGGAGCCTCGTCATATCGGGGAGGGGCAGGGGGCGCGAACGCCCCCCGGATTCGCTTCGCGCGGGAGAGATCAGACCGCCAGCGCACCGCTGCCGTAGCGTTTTGCCATCTCATCCAGATCGATCGGCGTGATCTTCGCGGCATTGCCCGCGGTGCCGAAGCGTTCAAAACGGTCAAGGCAGAGTTTTTCCATCTCTTCCATCGCGGGGATGGTGAACTTGCGCGGGTCGAACTCGGTCGGTTTTTCCTGCGCGACCTTGCGGAACTGGCCGGTGATCGCCATGCGGTTATCCGTGTCGATATTGACCTTGCGCACGCCCGACTTGATGCCGCGCTCGATCTCTTCGACCGGCACGCCATAGGTTTGGGGCATCTCGCCGCCGTATTCGTTGATCAGGTCCTGAAGGTACTGCGGCACGGAGGAGGAGCCGTGCATCACCAGATGCACATTGGGGATCTTGGCGTGGATCGCCTCGATCTGGCTGATCGCCAGGATATCGCCGGTGGGCTTGCGGCTGAACTTATAGGCGCCGTGGCTGGTGCCGCAGGCGATGGCAAGCGCATCGACCTGGGATTTCGCCACGAAATCCTTGGCCTGATCGGGATCGGTCAGAAGCTGTTCCTGAGAGAGCTTGCCCACCGCGCCCGAACCGTCCTCTTCGCCCGCTTCTCCGGTTTCCAGCGAGCCAAGCACGCCCAGCTCGCCTTCGACCGAGGCGCCAACCCAATGGGCCATGCGCGAGACGCGCTCGGTGATCTCGACGTTGTAGTCGTAAGATGCCGGCGTCTTCATGTCCGCCTCAAGCGAGCCATCCATCATCACGCTGGTAAAGCCGTGGCGGATCGCCGACAGGCAGGTCTGTTCGTTGTTGCCATGGTCCTGATGCATGCAGATCGGGATATGGGGGTACATTTCCACCAGCGCCTGGATCATGTGGCGCAGCATGATGTCGCCCGCATAAGAGCGCGCGCCGCGGCTGGCCTGCAGGATCACCGGGCTGTCGCATTTCGCGGCGGCCTTCAGGATCGCCAGACCCTGCTCCATGTTGTTGATGTTGAAGGCGGGCACGCCATAGCCGTGTTCGGCGGCATGGTCGAGCAGTTGACGAAGAGTGATAAGTGCCATGAAAACCTCTTAGGCCGCTTCTGCCGCGCCTTGCAGCGCCGCAATGCCGGGGAGCGTCTTACCCTCCAGCCATTCCAGAAAAGCCCCCCCGGCGGAGGAGACATATGTGAAATCGCCAGATACACCGGCCATGTTCAGGGCCGCAACCGTATCCCCGCCACCTGCGACAGAAACAGCCAGCCCTTGCCGGGTCAGATCGGCTGCGGTCTGTGCCAGGTGCCGGGTCGCAAGGTCAAAGGGAGAGAGTTCAAACGCCCCCAAGGGCCCGTTCCACAGGATCGTCTTACAGGAGGTGAGTACCGACTGGAACCGTTTCAGCGCGCGCGGTCCCGCATCGAGGATCATCGCGTTCTCGGGGCAGGCATCTGCCGGGGTGATGTCATGGGCTGCACCGGCGGCAAAATCATAGGCGGCCACCACATCCTCGGGCAGATGCAGGGTGCAGCCTGCCTTTTTGGCCAGCGCGTGGATTTCCCGCACCGTGTCGATCTGGTCGGCCTCGTGCAGCGAGCGCCCCATGGGCGCGCCATCGGCGAAAAGAAACGTGTTCGCCATGCCGCCGCCGATGATGATGTGATCGACCTTCTGAACCAGGTTCTTCAGCACTGCGATCTTGCTGGAGACCTTAGCGCCGCCCACCACCGCCACAGCCGGGCGCTTGGGGCATTCCAGCGCTGCGGACAGTGCGGCGATCTCTTCGATCATCAGCGGGCCTGCCACGGCGGGCAGCAGATGCGCCAAGGCTTCGGTCGAAGCATGGGCACGATGGGCGCAGGAGAAGGCATCGTTCATGTAGATATCGCCAAGCTTGGCCACCTGCGCGGCAAAGGCAAGGTCATTGGCGGTTTCCCCGGCATGCAGGCGCAGGTTCTCGCAGAGCATGACCGTGCCATCCGTCAGACCCCGGCTGCGGGCGACTGGCTCTTCTCCGATTAGGTGCGGGCAGAAGCGGACCGGGCGGCCCAGCGCCTGTGCCAGTGCTGGTATCAGCGGTTCGACGGAATGCGGCCCGGCCTCGGCGCCCGGCTCGGGGCGGCCAAAGTGGGTCAGGATCACCAGCCGCGCGCCTGCGGCCAGCAGGGGCTTCATCCCATCGGCAAAGCGGCGAATGCGGGTGTCATCGCTGACCGTGCCGTCCTCATTCATCGGCACGTTGAGGTCGGCGCGCACAAGGATGCGGCGGCCCTTGACCGAGGATGTGTCAATCTGCGGCAGGTCCATCACTGAAGTCTCCCCATGGCATTGGCCGTATCCGCCATGCGGCAGGAAAAGCCCCATTCGTTGTCATACCAGGCCATCACCCGCACCAGACGCGCGCCCAGAACCTTGGTCTGGTCGGCGGCGAAATTGCAGGAATGGCTGTCGTGGTTGTAATCGATCGAGACCTTCGGCTCGGTCTCGTAGCTGATGATCTGCTGCATGTTGCCTGCCGCGGCCTCGGCCATGATTGCGTTCACCTCGTCCTCGGTCACATCGCGACCCGCCATGAAAGTGAGATCGACGGCTGATACATTCGGGGTGGGCACCCGAATGGCGGATCCATCCAGACGGCCCGAGAGTTCCGGCAGAACCTCCCCAATGGCCTTGGCCGCACCTGTGGAGGTGGGGATCATCGACATCGAGGCCGCACGGGCGCGATAGAGATCCTTGTGGCGCCGATCCAGCGTGGGCTGATCGCCTGTATAGGAATGCACCGTGGTGACAATGCCGCTGTCGATGCCGATGGCGTCATTCAGAACCTTGGCCAGCGGTGCAAGGCAGTTGGTGGTGCAGGAGCCGTTGGAAACCACCAACTCATCGCTGCGCAGATCGCGGTGATTGACGCCGTAAACCACGGTGCGGTCGGCGTTCTTGGCGGGGGCCGAGATCAGCACCTTGCGCGCGCCCTGTTTCAGGTGGACCGAGGATTGCTCCTTGGAATTGAAGACACCGGAACATTCCAGCACCACATCGACACCATCCCAGTCGAGTTCCTCGGGATTGTAGGTGGAGAAGACCTTGATCGGGCCACGGCCCAGATCCAGCGTGTCGTCATTGACCGCAACCGGATGCGGAAATCGCCCGTGTACGCTGTCATAGCGCAGAAGATGCGCGTTGGTTTCAATCGGGCCGGTGGCGTTTATCTTCACCACCTCGATGTCGTTGCGACCGCTTTCGATGATATGGGCCAGGGTGCAGCGTCCGATGCGGCCAAAGCCGTTGATGGCGACTTTCGTGGTCATGCCTTCGTCCTTTTCTCGATCTGTCGGCGGGCCGAGGCGGCAATGGCCTCAGCCGTTATGTTGAAGTGGCGGTAAAGCTCCTCGGCGGGGGCGGAGGCGCCAAAGCCACTCATCCCGATGAAGCCGTCGCTACGTTCCAGGAACAGCTCCCAGCCCTGGCGTATGGCGGCCTCGACGCCGACCCGGGGCGCGCTGCCACGCACGGCGGCGCGGTAGTCCGGGGATTGGGCGGCGAAGGCCTCGAAACAGGGGGCAGAGACAACGGCGGCCCGGATACCGCCTGCTTCCAACAGGTCGGCGGCTTCCATGGCGATTTCCACTTCCGATCCGGTGGCGATCAGGGTCACGTCCCGCGCGCCGCCGCCGCGCAGTAGATAGGCGCCGCGTGCAGTCAGGTTTTCGGCGCTGTGGTTGCGGCGCAGGGTGGGCAGGCCTTGGCGCGACAGGCATAAGACCGTGGGGGTGGTGTCCGAAGTGGCCGCCATTTCCCAGGCTTCGGCGGTTTCCACCGCATCGGCGGGGCGGATCACATTCATGTTCGGCATTGCACGCAGCGAGGCGATGGTTTCCACCGGCTGATGCGTGGGGCCATCCTCGCCAAGGCCGATGGAATCATGGGTCATCACGTATGTGACGGGCACCCCCATCAGGGCCGAGAGCCGCATGGCGGGGCGGCAGTAATCGGCAAAGGCGAGGAAAGTACCGCCATAGGTTCTGAACCCGCCGTGCAGGGCGATGCCGTTCATCGCGGCGGCCATGGCGTGTTCGCGGATGCCGTAATGGATGTAATCGCCGCTGAAATCTTGTGCCGTCACCGGGCGCATGGCGCTGCTGCGGGTGTTGTTCGATCCCGTGAGGTCCGCCGAGCCGCCCACGCTGTTGGGCAGGGTGGCATTGACCACCTCCAGCGCCATTTCGGAGGCCTTGCGGGTCGCGACCTTTTGCGCATCGGCGCTGAGGCGGGCCTTGTAGGCGGTGATCGCGGCGTGTAGCGCCTCTGCATCCGGCGGGGCCATGGCCGCGTCGAACTCCGCTGCCTTTGGTGAGTTTTCCTTGCGTGCCTGCCAGTCTTTCCGGGTCTTGGCGCCGCGTTTTGCCACGTCTTCCCAGGCGTTGCGCACACCATCGGGGATAACAAACGGCGCATGCGGCCAATCAAGGGCGTCACGGGTGGCTGCGATCTCCTCGGCGCCCAAGGGGGCGCCGTGCACCTTGTGGCTGCCACCCATATTGGGCGCGCCTTTGCCGATAACCGTGCGGCAGGCAATCATCGACGGGCGGTCATCGGCGCGGGCGGCAGCAATCGCGGCGGCGATCGCCTCGGGTGCGTGGCCATCCACGGCCTGCACGTGCCAGCCTGCCGCCTCGAACCGCTGTTTCTGGTTCATGGAGGTCGACAAATCCGTGGGCCCGTCGATGGTGATCCGGTTGTCGTCCCAGAAGACGATCAGCCGCGACAGGCCAAGGTGCCCGGCCAGATCGATGGCCTCGTGGCTGATCCCCTCCATCAGGCAGCCGTCCCCGGCCATCACATAGGTGTAGTGATCGACCAGGTCGTCGCCAAACCGCGCCTGCATCATGCGTTCTGCCAAGGCCATACCGACGGCGGTCGAGATCCCCTGGCCCAGGGGGCCGGTCGTGGTCTCGATCCCTGCGGCATGGCCGTATTCGGGGTGTCCCGCCGTGCGCGCGCCCATCTGGCGGAAGTTGCGCAGCTGAGCGGCGTCCATATCCGTGTAGCCGAGCAGGTGGTGGATCGCATAGACCAGCATGGAGCCATGTCCCGCGCTCATCACGAAACGGTCGCGGTCGGGCCAGTCGGGGCGGGACGGGTCGATCCTGATGAAGCGGTTGAACAGCACCGTTGCCACATCCGCCAGACCCATCGGCGCACCGGGATGACCGGAGTTTGCAGCCTGCACCGCATCCATGGTCAGAGCGCGGATGGCATTGGCCATCAGGGTTTCATCCGCTTTCACCGGGGTTTGAACATTCATGAGAGGTCTCCTCAGGCACGTTTGGCTTCGCGGACCAGGCGGATCACCATCGGCGTAAAGATCAGCTGCATCGCCAGATCCATTTTGCCGCCGGGGATCACCAGGCTGTTGGCGCGGGTCATCCAGCTGCCCTCGATCATCGACATCAGATAGGGGAAATCGATACCGCGCGGGTTCTTGAACCGGATCACCACCAGGCTTTCGTCCGGAGTGGGGATCCAGCGCGCCACAAAGGGGTTGGAGGTATCCACCACCGGCACGCGCTGGAAATTGATGTCGGTTTCGGAGAATTGCGGGCAGATGCAATGCACATAGGCCTGCATCCGGCGCAGGATGGTCTCGGTCACCGCCTCGGTGGAATAACCGCGGGATTCGCGGTCGCGGTGGATCTTCTGGATCCATTCGAGATTGATCACCGGCACTACTCCGATCTTGAGATCAGCCAGCGCGGCGAGGTTCACATCGTCGTTCACCACCGATCCGTGCAGCCCTTCGTAGAACAGGAGGTCGGAATCATCGGGGAAGGGAGCCCAGGCGGTGAATTCCCCCGGGGGGACGCCGGTCCGCTTGGCTTCCTCGGCGTCGTGCACATAGGTGCGGGTGCGCCCCTTGCCGGTCTGGCTGTATTCGCGAAAGACCCGCTCCAGCTCTCCGAGCTCATTGGCGTCATAGGAGAAATGCGAAAACGTGTGATCGCCGTCGGCCTGTCTGCGTTCCAGCTCGGCCCGCATATCGGCGCGGTTGTAGCGATGAAAGGCGTCGCCTTCGATCGAAACGGAGGTAATGCCTTCGCGGCGGAAGATCTGGTCGAAGGTCTTTTTCACGGTCGAGGTGCCCGCGCCGGAAGACCCCGTGACACTGATGATCGGGTGTTTGGTGCTCATGTCGATGTCCTGAAGGTGTGGGGATCAGGCGCGGAACAGTCCGCGCAAGCCAAAGAGAGCGGATGTCTCCTCGTCCGGCAGATCGTGATAGGTGGCGACCCGTGCCACCTTGTTGGACGAGCCGAAGACAAAGGGGGTGCGCATATGCAGCGTATCGGGGACCGCATCCAGGATCGGGTCCTGCCCGTCGGTGGCCCGTCCGCCCGCCTGTTCGATCAAAAAGGCGATGGGCGCGCATTCGTAGACATAGCGCAGCCGCCCCCGGCCATAGCCCTGCCGACCATCAGCGGGATACAGAAAGATCCCCCCTCGTGTCAGGATACGGTGGGTCTCGGCCACCAAGGAGGCAATCCAGCGCATGTTGGAATCGGCGCCGCTCGGCCCTTCGGTCCCTGCCACGCGATCATCGATATAGGCGCGGATCGGTTTGCTCCAGTGCCGGTAATTCGAGGTATTGATGGCGTATTCGTTGGAATCCGGCGCGATCTCGGCGACCTGTCCCAGCAGACGGAATGTACCGCTCTGCGGATCCAGCACGTATTTGAGCACTCCGTCGCCCAGGGTGACAATCAGCGCGCATTGCGGCCCGAAGATCGCATATCCTGAGGCCAGAAGATCCCGGCCGGGCCGCAGAAACGACGCGTCGGGCGTGTCCGCAGCCGGATAGATGCCAAAGATGGTTCCGATGGACACATTTGTGTCGATGTTGGAGGAGCCATCCAGCGGATCGATGGCCACGGCAAATTGCCCCTCGGGGTTCATGGTGACGACCGTGTCCTGCTCTTCCGAGGCGTAGTGGCGGACATCGCCTTCGCGCAGGGCGGCCATGAAGGCCTCATCGGCGATCACATCCAGCGCTTTTTGCGCATCGCCATCGGTGTTGGTGCCCGCCGCTCCAGCAAGGTTTTCGTCGATGCCGCCGCGCGCAATGCGCTGGGCAAGCTCGGCAGCGACACCGGCCAGCCGGTCCAGTTCTGCAACAAGCGCAGGCTCGGCCCCCTGGGGCACCTGATCAAGAGTTTTCATGTGGTTGTCCTCCCTGACGCGACAAAGCTTGCAAAAAATGAATTTTTAAGGAATTTAAAAAATAGAAAGAACGATTAGGAGTTTTCGAATTTGCGGTTCGACGCCATCACTCTCAAACAATTGCGCGCGCTGCTGGCGGTGGCGGACACAGGCTCCCTGACCATGGCGGCCGATCTTTTGCATCAAACGCCACCGACAATTCACAGCCAAATCAAGAACCTGGAAGGCGCAGTTGGAGAGGCATTGCTACAGAAGGCTAGCGATGGTTCGGGGTTTCAACCCACCCTTGCCGGGCAGGAGATGCTGGCCGCCGCACAACGGATCGAAGCGAATTTGTCGCATGCAGAGCGGCAGATCACCGCTCTGACCCAGGGGCGGCGCGGCCATGTGGTGCTGGGAACGGTATCTACGGCGAAGTATTTCGTGCCCCGTCTGGTGCGGCTGTTGCAGGACCGAATCCCTGACGTGGAAATCTCGCTGCGGGTGGCCAACCGATCCGATGTGATGCAGGCGCTGAACCGGGGGGACTATGACCTGGCAATCATGGGGCGGCCACCGCGCGGGGTGATCCATCGGGCGATCCCGCTGGGGCCGCACCCGCATGGCATCGTGCTGCCGCCGGATCATCCACTGGCGCAGGAAGACGGATATGATCCGGACCGGCTGCTGCAGGAAACCTTCCTCAGCCGCGAGGAAGGGTCAGGCACCCGGATCTTGATGGAGCGGTTCATTGAACGGCTGGCGGAGGGGCATAGTCCCAACAAGGTGGTGATGCCCTCGAACGAGACGATCAAGCAGGCGGTTCTGGCAGGGCTGGGAATTGCGTTCCTGTCGCTGCACACCGTGCATGACGAGGTCACATCGGGGCGGCTGGCGCTCTTGCGCGGGCGGGATCTGCCGGTGATGCGGCATTGGTATCTGATCACCGGCGCCGCAGAGGCGGATCACGTGTCTCCGGCGACGGAGATGTGTGCGCAGGAAATCGACGCTTTGTCAGGTGTTTACCTGCCAAAGTTCGACTTGTAACGTTCGGTGCCGTGATCTCAGCGGGTCAGCGCCGCATAAAGCTGCGGTAGGCGTTCCGGCAAGCGTTCGACCCGGTCCAGGATCATCGCGCCACGCGGGCCAAAGATCCGCTGCACATAGGCATCGGCGCCGGGATCCAGAGTCAGGCAAAAGGGGGTGATGCCGCTTTGCGTGGCTTCCTCAACCGCGCGGCGGGTGTCGGCGCGCAGGTGTTGCGGATCGCGCACGTCGATATCTGCGGGCGCGCCATCGGTCAGCACCAGCATCAGCTTGCGTGTGGCCTTCACCCGCTTCATCTGGGCCGTGGCGTGGCGGATCGCCGTTCCCATCCGGGTCGAGAGCCGCCCCTTTGCCCCCATCAGGCGGGCGGTGGCCAGATCCTCCCACGGCTGGTCGAAATCCTTGAACCGTTCATAATAAACCTGCGCGCGCCCGTCCGAGCAAAAGCCATGGATGGCAAAGGCATCACCGACCCGGTTGATCGCCTCTGACAACAGCACACAGGCCGATTTGGTCAGATCCATCACGGTGGAGCCATCGCCCACGGGGTCATTCGTCGATTCCGACAGATCCAGCAGCACCATCACGGCCGTGTCGCGCGTCTTGTGCACCTGGCGCATCATCACACGCGGGTCGGGCTGGCGGCCCAAGCGTATGTCGATGGCGGCGGTGATGGCGGCGCCGATGTCGATCACATCGCCATCCTCCAGCTTGCGTATGCGCTGCATGCCTTGCGGGCGCATCGCGTCCAGCCGGTGCTTCAGCCGTTCCATCACCGGGCGATGTTCGGCGAGGATCGCCTCCGCACCGGTCGGGTCGCCCAGACGCGGGCGCCGTTCCAGCACCGTGGCCCAGGCGGGGCGCATCATCTGGATCGTGTGGTCGAACTCATCATACATCACCGGCGGCGCCAGCGGTTCGCGCCCTTCCTTCTCGTTGAAGCTTTGACCGTCGTCATCAAAGAACTCCGCCGATTGCACCCAGATCTCCTGCGCGTCCTCGCCTGCGGTTTCGACCTCCACCTCGTTCACCATTTCGCTGACCGAGACGTATTTGCGCACCTGCGGGGGCGGGGCGAATTCCGTGTCGAACTCCAGCTCCTCGAACTCCCACAAGAGCCGGTTGTCGCAGCGATAGGGACAGGAGGGATGATCGGTATAAGCAGAATAGGGCTGGCCGCGCAGGCGTTCGGCAAGGCGCAGGCCCAGATCGCGGGCAGCTTCCGCATCCGTCAGGTCAAGACTGGCGAATTCGCCCTGTACCCAAGACGCCAAATCGCTTTCGGCGGGTTGATCCGGCAGCAAGAGCGCGCGGGAAATACGGTCGAACTCTCCGGCGATGCCGGGGTCGGTGTCCTGATGAAACGGCGCCCAAAGATCACGCAGCCGGGGCAGGCGGGCGATGGCAAGGGCCTCTGCGCGGGCATCTTCGATCAGGCCGATCATGGCCGATTGCAAGGCGTTCAGCCCCTCGCCCTGAATGGGTTTTCTGAGGCAGGCCAGATGCGCGGCCAGATGGGCAGCCTGAGCACGATAAAGATCCAGCGCGGCCTGATCCTGCCAGTCATCCAGCGCATCGGGCAGATGCAGGCTGTAGGTCTCATAATAGGGGCGCAGGCCCGTGCGATCCTCGAAATCACCTGCGGTGGGCGTCAGCATGAAATCCCGCCCCCAAAGGGCGCGCAGGTACATCATCAGCCGCCGCTGCACATCGACCAGCAGGGTGCCTTTGCGCTCACGCTGAATGACGGCGCGGCTTTCCTCGGTCTCCAGCGAGAAATAGGCGAGCAGTTCCTTGAAGTTGGTGCGATGCGCCTCCACCCCCCAGTCGGCCCAGCGGCGCAAGCCCCCAAGGGTCAGAACCTCCAGAAGATCGCCAAGGTGATCTAGCATGGGGCGCACGGCACGCGGCGCGCGGGCCAGAAGATGCTCCAGAAAGCGAAGGTAAGCCATGAAAAGCGTGGCATCGCCGAGCCGCATCGCCGCCTGCGGAGATGTCTCCAGCAGCCGGGCAATCACCGCGCCCGAGGTGCGCGAGGCAAAGCCCAGCAGCAGCGGCAAGAGATCGCCCAAGACATCCTCGCCGAGATCGCGGGCTAGGGCGGGCGCAGCTTCGATCCAGGCCACGACCGGATCCGCGCCCCGGCCCAGTTGCATCAGCGCGTCACAGCCGCGCAGCCATGTATCGAGCGCGCGGGGCGACAGTTTACGCCGCGCATCGGGCAGGGCGGTCAGCAGGACTTCGGCAACCTCAGCCGGCAGGCTGTTCAGCAGCTCTGCACGGTCTTCCGGCAGGGTCTCAGAACCAGGTTGCGACAGCGGCATCGAGAGCATCGCGCATATCCGGATCATCGGTGATGGAGTTGACCAGCGCCATCGAACAGGCGGCGCGCGGCGCAATGCCGCCCTTGATCAGGCGACCGGCGTGGATCAGCATCCGGGTGGACACCCCTTCGTCCAGCCCGTGCCCTTTGAGGTTGCGGGAGCGCGCGCCGATCTCGACCAGCTTGCCGGCGGTCTCACTGTCGATGCCTGCCTCATGGGCCAGGATCTCGGCCTCGGTCTCCCCTTCGGGCCAGGTGAAGTTCATCGCCGCAAAGCGTTGTTTTGTCGACTGTTTTAGGTCCTTCATCAGGGACTGGTAGCCGGGGTTGTAGCTGATCACGATCAGGAAGTCGGGATGCGCCTGCAGAAGCTCCCCTTTCTTTTCCAGGGGCAGAACACGGCGGTCATCGGTCAGCGGGTGAATGGCGACGGTGGTGTCCTGGCGGGCCTCCACCACCTCGTCGAGGTAACAGATCGCGCCGTGGCGGGCGGCAAAGGTCAGTGGGCCATCCTGCCAGCGGGTACCGTCGGCATCCAAGAGATAGCGCCCCACCAGATCGGAGGCGGTCATATCCTCGTTGCAGGCCACGGTGACCAGCGGGCGGCCCAGCCTCCAGGCCATATGTTCCACGAACCGCGTCTTGCCGCAGCCGGTCGGGCCCTTCAGCATCACTGGGATACGGGCATCCCAGGCGGCGGTGAACAGCTCCACCTCGTCGCTGGTCTGCCGCCAGAACGGCGCATCGGTGACGCGAAATTCGTCAAGCATGTCTTTCATGGCGGGCTCCTCCTGCTGGGCTTGGGACGTGCTGCCCGGCACGAGGGAGCGCCGGGCAGCATAGGGGCATCAGACCATCTCGCCGCGGTAGACGACCATGTTGGCGCCCTGGCTTTGGGTGAAGTTGTCATATCCCAGAAGGCGCACGTGGTGCTTGGGGTTGGCGGTGTGGCATTCGTCCAGCTCGGCCAGGATCGCGTCCACGTCGGTTTCACCGAACATCGGCAGCTTCCACATGTACCAGTAATAGCCGGTGGCGTTGCTGGGTTCGGTGTGTTCGATCGCCGGGTTCCAGCCGTTGGAGACGATCCATTCCACCTGTTTGCGGATCTGATCCTTGGTCATTTCCGGAAGGTAAGAGAAGGTCTCCATCTTGCGCGAGGCGGGATCCGACAGGCGGGAGGGGTAGTCCTGAATGGTACTCATTGGTCTTGGTCCTTTTTATATGTGTTCGAGGGGGCGCGATCAGCGGTGCTGCACGTCCAGCTTGTCGACGGTGTCGAACTCGAACTTGATTTCCTTCCAGGTCTCCATCGCGGATTTCAGCTCGGGCGAATGTTTGGCCGCCGCCATCAGGATGTCCTTGCCTTCCTTCTCCAGCTCGCGGCCTTCGTTGCGGGCCTGAACGCAGGCCTCCAGCGCCACGCGGTTGGCCGCAGCACCCGCCGCATTGCCCCAGGGGTGGCCCAGGGTGCCGCCGCCGAATTGCAGAACGCTATCATTGCCGAAGATCGAGACCAGCGCGGGCATGTGCCAGACATGGATCCCGCCCGAGGCCACCGGGAAGACGCCCGGCATGCTGCCCCAGTCCTGAGCGAAGAAGACGCCCATCTCGCGGTCTTCCTTGACGAATTTGTCGCGCATCAGGTTGATCCAGCCCAAGGTCGCGTTGCGGTCGCCTTCCAGCTTACCGACGACGGTGCCCGAATGCAGGTGATCCCCGCCCAGAAGGCGCAGAAGCTTGGTCAGAACGCGAAAGTTGATGCCGTGGTTGGGGTTGCGGTCGATCACCGCATGCATGGCGCGGTGGACGTGCAGCAGCATGCCATTGTCGCGGCACCATTTCGACAGCGAATTATGGGCGGCCCAGCCGACGGTCAGATAGTCGGACATGATGATGGGCGTGCCGATCTCCTTGGCAAATTCGGCGCGCTGGAACATCTCTTCCACCGTGGGGGCGGTGACATTCATATAGTGGCCCTTGCGCTCACCGGTTTCGGCCTGCGCCTTGTCGATGGCCTCCTGGCAGAACAGGAAGCGGTCGCGCCAGCGCATGAAGGGCTGGGAGTTGACGTTCTCGTCGTCTTTCGAGAAGTCCAGACCGCCGCGCAGCACCTCGTAGACGGCACGGCCATAGTTCTTGGCCGACAGCCCCAGTTTCGGCTTGATGGTGCAGCCCAGGAGCGGACGACCGTATTTGTCCATCTTGTCGCGCTCGACCTGGATGCCGTGCGGTGGCCCAAAGCAGGTTTTTACGAACCAGATCGGGAAGCGCACGTCCTCGAGGCGCAAGGAGCGCACGGCCTTGAAGCCAAAGACATTGCCGACGATGGAGGTAAAGACGTTGACGACCGAACCTTCCTCGAACAGATCCGCCGGATAGGCGATGAAGGCATAAAAGGCTTCGTCCTGGCCGGGCACGTCTTCGATCCGGTAGGCGCGGCCTTTGTAATGGTCAAGATCGGTCAAAAGGTCGGTCCAGACCGTGGTCCAGGTGCCGGTGGAGCTTTCGGCGGCCACGGCTGCGGCGGCCTCTTCGCGCGGCACACCGTCCTGCGGGATCACCTTGAAGACGGCCAGGACATCGGTGTCCTTGGGCGTGTATGCGGGTTCCCAATAGGTGGACCGGTAGTCCTTGACGCCGGCATCGTATTTCTTGGCTGGGGCTTGCATGTTCATGGGCTTGTTTCCTCCTCCTGGCCGCCAACGGGGGCGGGCCACTTCATTGGGATCAGAAGGCCACAAAGGGTAAATATAGTGAAATGAATAGTTTTTAGTTTCAGAATAAGGTATTCTGTATATATGCGGTATTCCCTTCGACAATTGCAGATATTTCAAGAGGTTGCGCAGCACCTCTCTTACACTCGCGCTGCCGAGGCGCTGCATCTGACGCAGCCGGCCGTGTTTGCGCAGGTGCGTCAACTGGAAGAACAGACCGGTCACAAGCTGATCGAGCGGATGGGTAAGACCTTGTTCCTGACCGAAGCCGGTGAGGTGGTGCTTCATGCGGCGCAGCGGATGCTGGGCGAGGCCGAGGATCTGGATATGCGCCTGGCGGAGCTGCGCGGTATGGCGCGGGGACGGTTACGGCTGGCGGTGGTGTCGACCGCGAAATACGACATCCCCGCCCGCATCGGGGCCTATAACAGCGACTATCCCGGGATCGAGGTTGCCCTGACCGTCTGCAACCGCGAGGAAATCCTAAGCCGTTTCGCTCAGAATGCCGATGACCTTTATATTCTGGGCACGCCGCCGCAGAATATGGCTGCCGAAGTGGAACGCTTTGCCGAAAACCCACTGATCGTCATTGCGCCGCCGGATCATCCTCTGGCCACCCGGAAGGGGCTGAGCGTGGCGGACCTGTCCGTTTATCCATTCCTGACCCGGGAAAGCGGATCAGGCACCCGGCTGGCGGCCGAGCGCTGTTTCGAAGAGGCAGGGAAATCCCCCGCCGTGCGGTTGGAGTTGGGCGCCAATGAGGCCGTCAAACAAGGGGTGATTGCGGGCCTTGGTTGGTCTGTGCTCAGCCGGGCTACCGTCGCGCTGGAGCTGCGCCACGGCTATCTGACGGAGCTTGACGTGAAGTCCTTTCCGATCATGCGTCATTGGTACGTGGCTTGGCCAAAGGGAAAGCAGCCCACGATGGCGGCCGAGGCGTTTCTGCAGCAGCTGAGGGAGGGAACTGGGGCGGCTGGCGTGGGTTCCTCTGCGGCGGGACAATAATTTTCTTGGAAAACCGCCGATTATACCCGCGCGCTTTAGGGGGTTTTTACCATATCGGCTGAGTGTGCGGTTCATTGAATGGCAGAAGGTTTTCAATATGAGCTACGCACAGGTTTCAACGATTGCCACCCATGCACCGGCGAGCACAAGGTCTGTCAATGTCCTGGTGGGGCAAAGGGGGGTGAAAGAGGCGAAAACAGAAGATTTTGCCAGCCATGTTGCACCGCAGTCGCCTGACGCTGAGGCGATTGATGCAATCTTTGCTAACTACGACCTGAGCGATATCTCCCCGCAGGAAATTGACCAGATGGCCGATGAATTGGTGGCGGCAGGTTTTGATGACATGAAGTTTATTATGATGCTGACGACCAAAGGCGCGGCCTTCCAGGCCCATCTACAAGAGGACTTCGCGCAGTCCGGATATGAGGTTTCCCGTGGAAACAGCAACGCAAATATGGACCTGATTGAGGTGACCCGCGACCAGCTGAAGATGTCCAAGGCCTTTGGCCAGCCGACCCAAGCTCTGGAAAGCTTTCTTGACGACATAGAGGATATCGCTGCGGAGCAGGCGGCACCGCCACGCGCGCCGATCGCTCTGGTCCGGGGGGGCGATCTCGGCACGCTTGTGTTGTCGCAGGCAGACCGGATCTAGCGCTGGACTTAACCGGGCCCGATCGGGTCAGATGACATGCCGGGGGCGGGGGCTATGGAAATGGCCTCCGCCCCCTTTTTATTTGCGGTCAGGGTTTGCATGGGGCCGACCTGGGGGCACGTCTCATGGCAGCCCCCTTAGACGGTCTGGCGGGGTGAGGCGGGGCTGAATCGGGCCTTGGAGGAGATTACTTTTTCGTGATATTTTTCAGTGTGATAACGCACAGTTGATGTGTCGCGAGGAGCTCTGCTTTTCTATCAAGGCAGGAATGCGCTGAGCGCATGCGATGTGTGATCTTCCTCACATAAACAGACGCGATATCGGCCTAAAGGTGCCGGGCACTGGGCGCGATTGGCAACATTCCGCGCAGTTCATGCCGTGGGTTTCCAGCCGTCAGTCCATCCGGAATTTCAAGGATGCTGCGGCGAAGACGCCCTTGGTAATCAACGTATGAGGTGCAGCCGCCGGGGATGGGGCTGCCGTGCCGCGTCGAAACGTCAGGAGACATCTTTATGACCACCACACTCACAACCAGAGCCATTGCTGCCACTGTGGCTGCGATGCTTGCCGCTCCTGCATTTGCAGGCCCGACTTATGAAAACAGCACCGGCGGGTCGTTCACCTGGTACGGCCAGTTCGACCCGGCGTTCCAGTACTACGACGATGGCGCTGAAACCTACAGCCGCCTCGTGGACAACTCCGGTTCCAACTCCCGCATCGGTTTCCGCCTGAAGCAGGCCTATGGCGAGAACACGCTGACCTTCGCCTTCGAAACCGCATTTGGTCTGCGCTCTTCCTACAGCGTCAACCAGACGTCCAAGGGTGACAACGTCAGCTGGTCCCGCACCAACCTGCGCCACGTGGACTTCCAATTCGACACCGCGCGTTACGGCCGTTTCTCGGCTGGTCAGGGCTCAATGGCGTCTGACGGCATTGCGTTCGCCGATGCTTCCGGCACCGGTCTGGCTGCTGGCACAGCGGTTGCCGACCCGGCTGGCGGTTATGCGTTCCGCACCGCAGGTGGTGCTCTGAGCTCTGTGTCCGTCGGCGACGCCTTCAAGGACTACGACGGCAGCCGTCTTGGCCGTGTGCGCTATGACTCCGTGAACTTCAACGGTTTCACCTTCTCGGCGTCCTACGGTACCGACATCCTGAAAACCAACAACGACCGCGAAACCTATGACGTCGCTGTGCGCTACAGCAACGACGAGCTGGGTGATTTCGGGTTTGACGCAGCTCTGGGCGCAGCCTGGACCGAGGAAACCGGCAAGGCAGACATCCGTGACGTCGCGGGCTCCTTCGGCGTCGAGCACAAGCCGACCGGCCTGTCGCTGACCGTTGCTGCAGGCGAGCGTGACATTGCTGGCAGCTACGCCTACGCCAAACTGGGCTACAGCGCGAACCTGATTTCGGCTGGTTCGACCTCCGTCTCCGTCGACTATTACGATGGTTCGGACATGGTTACTTCGGGCGATTCTGCTGAATCCTGGGGCATCGCAGCCGTTCAGAAAGTCGACAAGTACAACGTCGAAGCTTATCTGGCCTACCGCGATTACTCCTATGCGGACACTTCCGCGACCAACTACCAGGACAGCAACGTGATCCTGGCGGGTGCGCGCTGGAAATTCTAAGTCCCGGGTATCCGGACTGCCAAAAGACGAGAACACGCCCTGCGGGGCGTGTTTTTCATTTCGGGGTCGGTTTCACACAACGAAACCCTCATAAACCTGCCCAATGTCGCACCGAAGCGGGCAATGCCTCTTGCACCGAAGGCCCCAGACACATAGAAGGCCTCAAATTGTCTGGGGGCGGAGCCTGCGCGCGCGCCCCGAATCTCTATGAGGTATAGGATGCAGGTCACCGAGACGCTGAACGAAGGTCTGAAACGCGGCTACGCCATCACTGTCACAGCCGCCGAGCTGGACGAGAAGGTCAACGAGAAGCTGGCAGAAGCGCAGCCCGAAGTGGAGCTGAAAGGCTTCCGCAAGGGCAAGGTGCCGATGGCCCTGCTGCGCAAGCAGTTTGGTCAGCGTATGCTGGGCGAAGTGATGCAGGAAGCCGTCGATGGCGCCATGAACAAGCACTTCGAAGACAGCGGTGATCGTCCGGCGATGCAGCCCGAGGTCAAGATGACCAACGAAGACTGGAAAGAAGGCGACGACGTCAACGTCGAGATGTCCTACGAGGCACTGCCTGAGATTCCCGAAGTCGACCTCTCCGTCATCTCGGTTGAGAAAATGGTTGTCAAAGCCGAAGACGAAGCCGTCGAGGAAGCGCTGCAGAACCTGGCCGACACCGCCAAGGATTTCGAAGCCCGCGAAGAGGGCGCTGCGTCGGAAGATGGCGATCAGGTCGTGATCGATTTCGTCGGCAAGGTTGACGGCGAAGCCTTCGAAGGCGGTTCCGCCGAAGATTACCCGCTGGCGCTTGGCTCCAACTCCTTCATCCCCGGCTTCGAAGAGCAGCTGGTCGGCGTGAAGGCCGGTGAGGAAAAAGACGTTACCGTCACCTTCCCCGAAGACTACCAGGCCGATCACCTGGCGGGTAAGGAAGCCGTGTTCTCCTGCACCATCAAAGAGGTCAAGGCGCCGAAGGCCGCCGAAATCGACGATGAGCTGGCGAAGAAATTCGGTGCCGAAGATCTGGAAGGCCTGAAGGCTCAGATCCGTGAGCGTCTGGAAGCGGAATACGCAGGTGCAGCCCGCGCCGTGATGAAGCGCGCCACCCTGGACAAGCTGGACGAGTTGGTCTCCTTTGACCTGCCGCCGTCGCTGGTCGAGGCCGAAGCACAGCAGATCGCGCACCAGCTGTGGCACGAGGACAACCCGGACGTCCACGACCACAACCACGGTGAGATCGAAGCGACCGAAGAGCACACCAAACTGGCCGAACGCCGCGTGCGCCTTGGCCTGCTGCTGGCCGAGCTGGGCCAGAAGGCAGAGGTTGAAGTAACCGACGCGGAAATGACCCAGGCGATCATGGCGCAGGCGCGTCAGTACCCGGGTCAGGAGCGCCAGTTCTTTGAATTCATTCAGCAGAACGCTCAGATGCAGCAGCAGCTGCGTGCGCCGATCTTCGAAGACAAGGTCATCGACCACGTGTTTGATCAGGCGACCGTGACCGAGAAAGAAGTCTCGAAAGACGATCTGCAGAAAGCTGTTGAAGAGCTGGACGAGGAGTAATCCTCTCCTTCCAGTGGTTATTGAAAGGGCCGCCCGTCAGGGGCGGCCCTTTTTCATTCTGGTACAGGGAATGCGGGCCACATGGACACCGCAAGCCGGTTCAGGTCCTCAGGCCGGTTTCCTTCAGCATGCCGCGGCGCTTGGCTTCGTAGTAGTAGCCACGTGAGTAATGTTTGACTGCGGTATCCTCGCTACCATCGGCAAGCAGCCAGGCGCCGCGCAGGTATTTCACCGAGAATTCAAGGTTGGTGTCGGCGTCCAACAGGTCCTGTGGCTTGCCTTTGAAGCCCATCGAACGCGCGGTGGCGGGCAGAATCTGCAACAGGCCGTAGTAGGGCCGGTTGACGGCTGTTGGGCGATGGGTGCTTTCCCGTACCGCCAGCCGGTGCACCAGAGAGCGCGGCACCTCGTAATGGTCGGACCAGTAATTGATCTTCTTGCGCAGGTCCGGGGTTTCATTGGGAAACAGTGGCGGCTCGTTGCGGCTGACGGCCTGAGGGGCAGCGCCGCAGCCCGCGGCAAGCAGCGGCAAGGCCAGCAGAGAGAAGACATGACGTCGGTGCATCGGGGAACTCCGGGCAACAGGAACAGAATGGATCCGTGAAGTGCGCTCCGTCTAGGGAGGCAATAGGCAAGAGCGGACCCGTCACGGCAGACTAGTCATGCTTGGGAATGGCCACAATCGGGCGGAAGCGCAGCGCTGTTTCATCGGCAAATCTTCACCGATCTATGAGGGGGGCAAGGCTGCTGAAAACGGTGTGAGTGCCCGTTTCAGGCGCGCAAAAGTCCCGTTATGGAGCCATTGGCACGTACAGTCGGCAGCTTTGGCGGGCCTCCGCCGATATCCGGAAAAGTGCGAACAATTCTAATTTATAAGGCTTTGTTAATTTTCGCTGGAAACGCCAAAATACCCATGCGCATTGAGGCAAAAATAATACCTCAGGAAGGGTGCCCTGCTTTCGCCTGTAGCGGTGCCCGTAAACGAGCAGTAAAAAGGGGCCGCGGCCGTTTCCCACTTTCCGCGGTCCCAATAAGCTGAGCGGTCCATAATAACAGCGCAAATGAGTTTCGCATCATTGGCTGAAGCACCGGCTGAAACAAAGCCAAACCCGCCAGAGCAGACGCCGCCCGAGAACTGAAAGGGCGTGCAAGGCCCCCGCGCAGCGCAGCAGGCGTGCTTGCCGGGGGCGGGACCCAGCTGGTTCCCGCCGACCTCATGAGCCCATGTGGCGGAAATCCGCGATCAGCCGGTCACCGGATGGCCGCGGTTCTGCATGCAGCGGATCACGTAGTCACGCTGGGCCTGTTTGACCTGGATGTCGCCTACGGCGGCACCAGCCATGGCGCCGGCAATCGCGCCAACAAGCGCCTTGTCGCTGTTTTCGGTCGCCCCCACCAAGGCACCGCCTGCACCTCCAAGTGCGGCGCTTGTTCCGATGTGGCCTTGTCCGATCTGACGGGCCGAGGCCTGACATTGTGCCAGATCCGTTTGATAGTTCGGGCCCGGAGTTCCGGCCAGCGACAAGGGCGCGTCAACCGATGGCGTGTCGCATCCGGAAAGGGTCGCGGCGCATAGCCCTGCAATCGCGATGGTTTTCAGCATCATCGGGTTTCTCCTTTGTCCAAATGCATCTCTTGCCCATTTACTGTAGGCAGGAAGGTCCATCATGGCCAGTGTGCTGTCTGGCAAAGGAAAAGGCCGCGCCCATATGGGGCGCGGCCTTCGTGTTCTCTCGCTGTGATCCGCTGGGATCAGGCGTTGGTCTCTTCGTCGCCGGTCGCGGCCGGAGCGGCTTCGCCTTCGTCCTCATCGTCGGAGGCAGCGGAACCGATGTCGTCGAACAGCTCGGAGATTTCGAATTCAGCAGCGGCTTCCTCTTCGGCGGCCAGCTCCTGGATCGATTTACCCGAGGCTTGCAGTTCGGCTTCTTCCGGCGAACGGGCCACGTTCAGCTTGATGGTGACCATGACTTCCGGGTGCAGGTGCACTTCGGCCACGTGCAGACCAAGGGTCTTGATCGGCTCGCGGATGATGACCTGCTTGCGGTCGACCGAGAAGCCTTCCTCGGTGGCAACGTCGGCTGCGTCACGCGGGGTGACCGAGCCGTAGAGGTTGCCGCCATCGGAAGCGGAGCGAATCACGATGAACTGCTGTCCGTCGAACTTTTCGCCCAGGGCTTCGGCTTCTTTCTTGGTCTCCAGGTTACGCGCTTCCAGCTGCGCTTTCTGGGCTTCGAAAGAGGCGATGTTGGCTTCGGAAGCAACTTTGGCCTTGCTCTGCGGCAGCAGGTAGTTACGGGCGTAACCGGGTTTGACGTCTACGACGTCGCCCATCTGACCCAGCTTGGCCACACGTTCAAGAAGGATAACTTGCATGTCAGGTCTCCTTACTTCACGGCGTAGGGCAGCAGGGCGAGGAAGCGGGCGCGCTTGATGGCGCGGGCCAGTTCACGCTGCTTCTTCGCCGAAACGGCGGTGATACGGGAGGGAACGATTTTGCCGCGCTCAGAGATGTAGCGCTGCAGAAGACGGGTGTCTTTGTAATCGATCTTCGGCGCATTGTCGCCCGAGAAGGGGCACACTTTGCGGCGGCGGAAAAACGGTTTGGCTGCCATGGTTTAGCGTCCTTTTCTCAAGCGTTGATCAGCGGCGTTCACGGCGACCTTCACGGTCGTCACGCTTCTGCATCTGGACCGAGGGGCCTTCGTCGTGTTCGTCGACCTTGATGGTCAGAACACGCATGACGTCGTCATGCAGGCGCATCAGGCGTTCCATTTCCTGGATCGCCGCAGACGGTGCGTCGGTCTTCAGGAAGGCATAGTGGCCTTTACGGTTCTTGTTGATCTTGTAGGCCATCGTCTTGACGCCCCAGTACTCCTGGTCGACCAGCTTACCGCCGTTGTCGGACAGAACAGCACCGAAGTGTTCGATGAGGCCTTCAGCTTGCGAGTTGGACAGGTCCTGACGCGCAATCATTACATGCTCATAGAGGGGCATGCGAACTCCTGTTTGTGTCTAGGCGCATTTCATAGACGGGGCGATGTAGCCTTCCGCGGCCCTGTCACGAGAGTCTGCGCGGATCGAATGTCGTGCGGAAGGAAGCCCCGATATACAGGCTTTGCCGATAAGAGCAAGGGTTAAACGCAGCGCTACGCCTGCAATCACTCGGGGCCCGGCCTAAGGTGATGCTTAAGGCCACTGTGGCGTCCGGGAAACCCCCTTGGTTTGGTCAAAATACTGCCGCATTCATCGGCTTCAACGTGGTTAATCAAGCATTAACGAGCGTCGGTTTGCCCGGCCAGCTACAGTGAGGACCCCATGCGCCTAGCCCAGATCCCGCACCCCTTCATTCCCGGATCCTTTGCCACAGCCCCTGGCGCCATGAGGGGCGGGTCGCTTGTGCTGGGGTTCAAAGCGAATTGGCCGATGCGGAGGATGCTGCTGCAGATGCTGGGCGTGGCTTTATTGCTCTGCGCGGCAGGGCTGTGGATGATGAACGCGGAAATGATGCACCCGGGGGACAAAGTGATCCGGGTGGGCGTTTGCGTGGTCTTTTTCTTTCTGGGGATGGTTCTGCTGACCATACGGCCCCTGCGGCCCGGCACAGAAGTGTGTTTCGATCCGGTGCGGCGGGAATTGCGGGTCCTGAGAACCAATAGCCAAGGCGCGGTCCGGACTATTCTGCGCCGCCGCTACGACAGCCTTGGGGCAGCACGGCTGACCTCGGCCACGGTTCAGTTGTTCGAGGCGGATGGCAGCCTGTTGTTCGAGGTGCCGCTGAGTACTGTGCAGTCCCGCAGCCTGTTGCGCGATCAGCTCAGCGGATCTGTGCCGCTGCTGACCTGAAAACCGCTTGAAAAATGGGCGCAGGATTTTCGCGGTTGCTCGGTAAGGTCTTGCAATCAAACAGACAACTTTCCGAGGCACGGGTAACTGTTCGGTTAGGAACAGACAATGTGGAAAATTGCCAGTTTCATTTCGTCGCCCGGTGGCACAGGTGTTGGGCATACAAAATTCGTTCCAACGGAGTCCTCTGACTATGAAAAACCTTCTGCTTGCCGCCGCCCTGACCGGCGCCGCCGCCACCGCCGCTGTCGCCGCGCCTGAAAAATACGTGCTGGATTCCAGCCACAGCCAAGTGGTGTTCAACTACAACCACCTCGGCTTCTCGACCACTTGGGGCATGTTCTCGGGCTTCGAAGGCGAGATCATGTTCGACAAGGAAGATCCGGCAGCCTCCAGCGTTTCCGTGTCGATGCCGGTGATGTCGATGCTGACCGGCTGGGAAGCCCGTTTTGATCACTTCATGTCCAACGACTTCTTTGCGGCAACCGAAGACGAGATGGTGACCTTCACCTCCACCGGGATCGAAGTGACCGGCGAGAACACTGCAAACATCACTGGCGACCTGACGCTGAACGGTGTGACCAAATCCGTGGTTCTGGATGCCAAACTGAACCAGTCGGGTGATCACCCGATGGCGGGCAAGCCTTGGGCTGGTTTCAACGCCACCACCTCGCTGCTGCGCAGCGACTACGGTCTGGAAAAATTCGCTCCTTACGTCAGCGATGAAGTTCAGGTTCAGATCTCCATCGAAGCGATGAAAGCTGAATAAGCTACTGACACGATCGTAAGATCCGCCGCCGGTTCCAGTATGGGACCGGCGGCTTTTTTATGTCCGCAGGTGTGATGAGCTCTAGGGGGCTCAATAGGCTATAGCGATGGCCGGAGGAGACGCGGGCAGGGAGGCATCTCAGCGAGAGCCTTAGGATCCCTGCTGCGTCCCCGATTATGGCGTGGAGGACATCAGGTACGGGTTTTCATTCCCTTGGCCTCATTGCACCGTGGAGGCTGTACCTGTCGCGGCCGCCCCCATGCGGAGGCTCTGCCGTCCTTTTGTACCCGCATACGGTTGTCGATGGCCCAAACAAAAACGCGGGCCACCGGAGTGGCCCGCGCAAGGAAACGCTTGGGGCTGCGGAATATCGCGTTAGTTGCGGGTTGCCTCCAGCTCCACTGAAATCTCCACCGCAAAGGCAAGCGTGCCTTCGTCCTGGGTGCCCTGACCGATATTGAAATCCAGCCGGTTGACGGTTGTGCCTCCGCGCATGCTGGCTTTGTCACCGTCCAGGGTCAGCTCGAACGGCAGGGTGATCGGCACGCTCTGGTCGCGGATGGTGAGTGGACCAACCGCCTGGTAGCCGTCCGCGGTTTTTTCGATCTGACCTTCGAAGGTGGCGGTTGGGTAGGTCGCCTGATCGAAGTAATCCGGACCCATTGCCTGATCGGTGACCGATCCAAGGGTCAGGGAGCCAATCGAAATTGTCACCGAGACATCGCCTGCCGGTCCCGGCGCAACGGGTTCTTCGAAGTTGATGTCGGCGTTCCAGTCGGCGAACTGACCGGTGACGCTGCTGCCCATCTGCACAACCGAGATCGCAAGGGTGCCGCTGTCGACGCGCCAGCCGGTGGTGTCTGTCGTCTCGGTTTCCGTGGTTGCGGTTGGCTGCGGTGCAGAGGCCTCGGTCTGCGTCGCTGTGGCGGTGTGGTCATGATCGTGGTCGTGTTTGAGACCAAGGAACGCGCCGGTACCAAGGACCACCGCAAACACGACAAGGGCGGCAACGGCGGGCAGGGCGCTGTGGTTTTGCGCCGGGGGCACGGGCATATCACTGGATCCGGGCAGCATCCGGCGCAGGGTCGAATCCTTGTCGATCACATGATGCTTCAGCGCACCCGCCACGTGCAGGGCCAGCGCGGCCAGCAGGGTCCAGACCAGAATACCATGTGCCGCGCCAAATAGGCTGGCAACGCTTTCGGATTTGGCGACAAAGGGCAGGGATTGTCCAAAGGGCCAGAGGATCGGTGCGAAGCCCGTTGTCGCGGCGTGGTGGATCCAGCCGGTCAGCGGCACCGCCACCAGAGAGATATAGAGCATCCAGTGCACGATTTCAGCCGCCAGTGCTTCGGGCTTGTTGTCCGGGTGCAGCAGCCCCGGCTTCTCCTGCGTCACCGCCCAGAGAATCCGGGCCAGGGCCACAAAGAAGACGGCAACGCCGACCGTCTTGTGCAGGGAAAACAACAGCGTGGCGCGGGAAATGGTTTCCTGCGCGCCGTCAAAGCCGGGGCTTTGGATGGTGTGTGCCAGCTCGTTGGCAAAATAGCCAAGCGGGAAGGCGGCAAGGATCAGCAAGGCTGTCAGCCAGTGAAACGTCTTGGCGACACTGCCATAGCTGGAGAATGAATTGCGGCGGGACACGGGGACAAACCCTCCTTGGGTACGGGATACGACGACAGCCTACCGTGCGGGGGCGCGCATGCAATGCGGGCAGCTGTCAACCGGTGCACATGGGAGGTGCGCTGACGCGGCATCGAGCGCAGATCCCTTGTACGCAGGGTCAGCTGCGTCTAAACCGGCTGAAATGGCAAAAAATGATGGGGTCTTTGATGACTGTCGCATTCGTGTTTCCCGGGCAGGGTGCCCAGACAATCGGTATGGGCAAGGAGTTGGCCGAGGCCTATCCCGCCGCAAAAGTGGTGTTTGACGAGGTCGACGCGGCGCTGGGGGAATCCCTTAGCAACCTGATCTGGGAGGGCGATATCGAGACCCTGACCCTGACTCGCAATGCCCAGCCGGCGCTAATGGCGACCTCCATGGCCGCGATGCGCGCACTTGAGGCCGAAGGTGTCACCATCAACAAGGCCGCTTTTGTCGCCGGGCATTCGCTGGGGGAATATTCCGCGCTGGCTGCCGCTGGGGCGATCTCGGTTGCCGATACCGCGCGTCTGCTGCGCACCCGCGGCGCTGCCATGCAGGACGCCGTGCCGGTGGGCGAGGGCGCCATGGCCGCGATCCTGGGGCTGGATCTTGACGCAGTGCGGGCCGTTGCCGAAGAGGCCGCTCAGGGTGAGGTTTGCCAGGCTGCCAATGATAACGACCCGACGCAGGTTGTGGTCTCTGGATCCAAGGCCGCTGTTGAGCGCGCCGCCGTGATTGCCAAGGAAAAGGGCGCCAAGCGCGCCGTGATGCTGCCGGTCAGTGCCCCGTTCCACTGCGCGCTGATGCAGCCTGCCGCCGATGTGATGGCCGAGGCCTTGGCTGGTGTTGAGATCAAAGCCCCTGCCGTGCCGCTGATCGCCAATGTGCGCGCTGATGAGGTGACCGATCCCGATACCATCCGCCAGCTGCTGGTCGAGCAGGTCACCGGTTCGGTGCGCTGGCGCGAAAGCGTGCAGGCGATGGCCGCCAAAGGTGTGACCGAGTTCTGGGAAATCGGCGCGGGCAAGGCCCTGTCCGGTATGATCCGCAAGATCGATCGCAGCCTGACTTGCCGTCAGTTCGGCACCGCCGAGGGCGTCAAAGCAGCGGTTGAAGGCTGACGCGCGGCCTGAGCGATATGTCTGCCGGTTGCCCGGCGGGACGTGGTCGCCCGGGTGGGCGCAAACGCGCCCGCCATGGGGCGGGCGGACGCGTCCCGACGCTTGCGCGCCGGGAGAAGACCATAAATAGCGTCTCTGCATGAGGCCGTTCAAAGACTTGAGGAAAAGAACATGTTTGATCTGACTGGCAAGACTGCCCTCATCACCGGCGCATCCGGCGGTATTGGCGGCGATATCGCCCGCGCGCTGCATGCTGCTGGCGCCACTGTTGCCCTTTCCGGCACCCGCGAAGAGCCGTTGAAGGCCCTAGCCGAGGAATTGGGCGAGCGCGCCTTTGTGCTGCCTTGCAATCTTAGCGACGCGGACGCCGTCGAAGCGCTGCCGAAACAGGCGGCCGAGGCAATGGGCTCCGTTGATATCCTCGTGAACAACGCAGGCATCACCAAAGACAACCTGTTCATGCGCATGAAGGATGAGGAATGGCAGAGCGTTCTGGACGTGAACCTCACGTCCACCATGCGCCTGTGCCGGGGCGTGCTGCGCGGCATGATGAAGGCGCGCTGGGGCCGGATCATCAATATTTCCTCAGTGGTCGGTGCAACCGGCAACCCGGGGCAGGCCAACTACGCAGC
This sequence comes from Phaeobacter gallaeciensis, assembly GCF_001678945.1. Taxonomy (NCBI): domain Bacteria; kingdom Pseudomonadati; phylum Pseudomonadota; class Alphaproteobacteria; order Rhodobacterales; family Roseobacteraceae; genus Phaeobacter; species Phaeobacter gallaeciensis. The sequence goes on along the minus strand of NZ_CP015124.1, from coordinate 350,256 downwards.
CTCCAAGGCCGGTATGGTCGGCATGTCCAAATCCCTCGCCTATGAAGTGGCCAACCGGGGCATCACCGTCAATGCGGTTGCCCCCGGTTTCATTGCCACGGCGATGACCGACAAGCTGAACGACAACCAAAAGGATGCGATCCTGACCCAGATCCCAGCAGGCCGCATGGGAGATTCGAAAGAGATCGCTGCCGCGGTTCTGTATCTTGCCAGCGCCGAGGCCGCATATGTGACCGGCAGCACTCTGCACGTGAATGGCGGTATGGCGATGCTGTGATTAGCAATAGCCTTGCCGCGCCGGATTGCGGCGTTGCAGAATGATGAAAAAGGGGCCCTCTCGGGCTCCTTTTTTGCGTCTGTCAGAGGTGATCTCCTTCACAAGCATCTGTTAACAAAAACTTTATGGTGAAATCCGCGGCGCGGGGCTTGTGGGCGTTCCCCACAACCTCCATTTGCCAGTGCAGCACGCGTTTTAACCCGTTCTCTGGATCACCCGGAACGGCGCGAAAACGTTTGCCTCTGGGCGCGTCTGTGCTATAGGCGGCCCATATTTCCGCTGACGAAGGGGTTTGACCCCTGTCTCGGTCAGCCCCCGCCCGGCGGGGGCACAACCGCCCGGATCGGGCAAAACCACGCCAGCCCGAGCGGGTAAGGGCAAAACCGGGCAGATTGCCCTGAAGAAAAAACGAGGAATGGATATGAGCGACGTCGCAGACCGCGTGAAAAAGATCGTTGTAGAGCACCTGGGTGTTGAAGAAGCCAAAGTGACCGAGAATGCCTCGTTCATCGACGACCTGGGCGCAGACAGCCTGGACACGGTCGAGCTGGTTATGGCCTTTGAAGAAGAGTTCGGAATCGAAATTCCGGACGATGCAGCCGAAACCATCCAGACCTTCGGCGACGCAGTGAAATTCATCACTGAAGCTTCCTAAGATACGTCATTCACATATCTGTGAATGCCAAGGCGGCGCTTTCCTACCGGGAAGCGCCGTTTTGCGTCATGGAGGGTGGACGGTTTTGTGGCGAGGTGATCATGGACGTTCCCAGTCTGTGGTATGCTGGGGACGATATCCTGATCCAACCCGCTAGGAGGACCTATGCCATGATGATCTACCCCACGATGGAGCTGATGAACGGCGGTTGCGTAACGCTGGACAAGGGGCGCCTGGAGGAACCGGTTCTTTGGCATGTGGATCCGGTCAAGACGGCCAAGGATTTTGCGGCCGCCGGAGCGGAATGGATGCATCTGACCGACTTCAATGCGGTGCAGGGCGATGATTCCAATGCTGCGCTGGTCGAGGAAATCATCCGCAGCGTCGGCATTCCGGTGCAACTGGGGGGTGGCCTGCGCAGCCGCGAGCAGGTCGAGCACTGGATCGACCTTGGTGCCGGGCGGGTCACCGTCAGCACCCTGGCCGCGCGGGATCCGGCGCTGGTCAGCGAATTGGCCAAGCAACACCCCGATCAGATCGTGCTCGCGGTGGATGTCTGGCAGGGGCAGGTGATGACCGAAGGCTGGCGTCAATCCGGTGCGTTCTCTCCCGAAGCCTATATCGCCGCCTTTGAAAACGCGCCTTTCGCGGCAATCCTGGTCACCGATATCGACAGCGACATGTCCGAGGTCGAGGCGCAGCTGGGTCTGATTTCCGGCCTAGCAGCCGAGGCGAAAGCGCCGGTCATCGCCAGCGGCGTGGTGCGCAACGTGGATGACATTTCGCGGTTGAAATACATCCCCAATATTGCCGGTGCCTTGGTCGGGCGGGCGCTGTTCCGCAAGACGCTGACGCTTGAGGAAGCGCTGGAAACCGCCCGTCCGCAACCCGAACCCGTCGCGGAATTTCGCTAAAGCACCGATGACGCGGTCGTTATTTCGGCGCTCTGCGGGCTCCGGCGGCGGATGCTCCGGGCTACCAAGGTGATAGGTCAGTCGCCTAGTCTGCTGAAAAGAAATGAAAACACCCTTCGGCGCAGCAGGCCGTAGGGTGTCTTTCTTTGGTGGCTCTCCGACAATACAGTCCGACCGGCCCATCTGCGCGGACCTGCGTCGGCGCTCTTGCACCTTTTGGTAAATCCAAGGTATCTGGATGGGCGAAAAATGCCGAGGCAGAGGAGAGCATGGAATGCGTCGAGTAGTTGTCACCGGACTTGGCCTGGTTACCCCTTTGGCCAGCGGGGTAGAAGAAACATGGTCGCGTCTGCTGGAAGGTAAATCCGGCGCCGGGCCGATCACCCTGTTCGATGCCCATGAAAGCGGCGTCGCCACCACCTATGCCTGCGAAGTCCCGCGCGGTGATGGCACCGATGGTACCTTCAACCCCGATGAGTTCCTTGCCCCCAAGGAACAGCGCAAGGTGGATGATTTCATCCTCTATGGCATGGCGGCTGCGGATATGGCCGTCAAGGATGCCAACTGGACCCCAAGCGATGAGGAAAGCCTGCTGCGCACCGGCGTGATGATTGGCTCCGGCATCGGCGGGCTCAGCTCGATCGCAGACACCGCGGTTCTGATCAAGGAACGCGGTCCGCGCCGTGTCTCTCCCTTCTTCATTCCTGGCTCGCTGATCAACCTTGCCTCCGGTCAGGTGTCGATCCGTTATGGCTTCCGCGGCCCGAACCACTCGGTCGTCACCGCCTGTTCCACCGGCGCGCACGCCATCGGTGATGCCAGCCGTATCATCCGGGCAGGCGACGCCGATGTAATGGTCGCCGGCGGCGCCGAGGCGGCAATCTGCGAGATCGGCATCGCGGGCTTCAACGCCTGCAAGGCGCTCAGCACCAAATACGGCAACGATCCGCAATCCGCGAGCCGCCCCTATGATGAGGACCGCGATGGTTTCGTCATGGGCGAGGGCGCCGGCGTGGTGGTGCTGGAAGAATACGAACACGCCAAGGCGCGCGGCGCCAAGATCTATGCCGAGGTCCTGGGTTACGGCATGTCGGGCGACGCCTATCACATCACCGCCCCGTCGGAATCGGGTGAGGGTGGCGAGCGCGCCATGCGGGCCGCGCTGTCCAATGCGGGCCTGAAGCCGACAGACGTGGATTACATCAACGCACATGGCACCTCGACCATGGCCGACACCATCGAGCTGGGCGCGGTTGAGCGGATGCTGGGCGATCACGCGGGCAATGTCACCATGTCCTCCACCAAATCGTCGACCGGTCACCTTCTGGGTGCGGCCGGCGCGATCGAGGCGATCTTCTCGATCCTGGCGATCCGCGATCAGGTGGCACCGCCGACCATCAACCTGGACAACCCCGCCATCGAAAGCCGGGTCGATCTGGCGCCCAACGCCAAACGCGAACGCAAGATCGACGTGGCCCTGTCCAACTCCTTCGGTTTTGGCGGCACCAATGCTTCGGTGATCTTCGGAAAGCCGAAATAAATGTGGCGCGCACTGGCCTCCAACATGCTGACGGTCCTCATCGTGGCGTTGTTCCTCTTGGGCGGCGTCATCATGTGGGGCCAGTCGCAATACACCTCTGAGGGACCGCTGGAGCAGGCCATCTGCCTGCGCGTCAAAAGCGGCTCCAACATGACCCGCGTGTCCCGCACGCTGGAGGATCAGGGCGCGGTGACCTCCGGGGCCCTGTTCCGGGTTGGTGTGAAATACAGCGACAAGGCATCGCTGCTGAAGGCAGGTAGCTACCTGGTACAACCCGGCGCCTCGATGGAGGAGATCGTCGATCAGATCACCCGTGGCGGCGCCAGCACCTGCGGCACCGAGATCGTCTATCGCGTCGGCGTCACCCGGGTTCTGGCTGAGGTGCGCGAATTGGATCCGGCCAGCAACCGGTTCGTGGAGCGGGCAGAGTTCAACCCCGCCGAGGACGAAGCGCCCGCCGAATACCTTGAGAAAAAGGCCGAAGCCGACACCCGGTTCCGCATCGCACTGGCCGAAGGTGTGACCAGCTGGCAGGTGACCGAGGCGCTGAAGTCCATGGATATCCTTGAAGGCGATCCCGGTGAGCGCCCGCCCGAGGGCATGCTGGCGCCGGACAGCTATGAGGTCACGCCCGGTGATGAGCGGGCAGCGATCCTTGCAGAAATGCAGGAACGTCAAGTCCTGCGCATCAATGCCGCCTGGGAAGGTCGCTCTGCGGATGCTGCTGTGGAAACGCCCGAAGAGATGCTGATCCTCGCCTCGATCATCGAAAAGGAAACCGGTGTTGCCGAGGAACGTGGGCAAGTGGCCAGCGTCTTTACCAACCGTCTGAAACGCGGCATGCGTTTGCAGACAGACCCGACGGTGATCTACGGTGTCACTCAAGGCGAGGGCGTGCTGGGACGTGGTCTGCGTCAAAGCGAGCTGCGCCGGGTAACGCCTTGGAATACGTATGTCATCGAAGGGTTGCCGCCGACCCCAATTGCCAACCCTGGCTTTGCCAGCCTGGAGGCCGCGGTCAATCCGGATGAAACGGATTACCTGTTCTTCGTCGCTGATGGCACGGGTGGCCATGCCTTTGCCGAAACCCTGGCCGAACACAACCGCAACGTGGTCAAGTGGCGCCAGATCGAGGCAGAGCGTAGCAGCGATTGAGGTGTCCTTTATCTGACGCTGGCACCCAGCGGCGGACGACAAATTCACAGTGATACAAAAGGGCGCCTCGGCGCCCTTTTTCTTTGCGTGCTGACCGCGGGACACCCGGTCGCTTTGCATCCGACGGGCCGCAAAGCCTAACAAGGATTGGCGCCGCCGTTCTGCCAACCTGCTGCAGCGCTTGACATGATGGGCAGAAACCCGTATAAGTTGAGTTGCAGTTGGAAGGAAACTTGGCGGCCCCGCAGCGCATGTCGGCGGCCGTCCTTTCTTTCTCTCATCCGGAGCATTTCCGTATGAGGCCCGATTATTCCCATGACAACACCAGACCCCGCCGATGACCATCGGCCTGTCCGCGATCTGTTGCGGTCTTTGCAGGCCTCGCTGCTGCGGCTGCGCAACGAGGCGGAGGGCTTGCACGACTCCCTGATGCAGAACGGTGCAGTTGCGCTGACACAGGGAGAGCGGCAGCAGGTGGCGAAGCTCGAAAGCCTGATCCGGGACAGCCAGAAAGTGGAGAAGTTGATTGCAGAGCGAACCCATGACACCGCCGCAGGGGATGCTGAACTCGACCTTGAAGAGGCCCGGGCTGAAATCTGCCGCCGCCTGGATTGCCTCCGTGCCGCTGCAGTTGCAGAACCGCCTACTGGAGAGCTTGAGTGATCAGGCCACGCGGGCGTTGCCCTATCTGTTTGAGGTCTGGGCGCATCCCCATCAGCTGCCGCCAGAGGGTGATTGGCGTTGCTGGGTGATCCTTGGGGGGCGCGGGGCGGGCAAGACGCGGGCCGGCGCAGAATGGCTGCGGGCGCAGGTCGAGGGGGCGACGCCCATGGCCGTAGGAAAGGCCCGGCGCGTTGCACTGATTGCTGAGACATACGATCAGGTGCGTGATGTGATGATCCACGGCGACAGTGGGCTGCTGGCTTGCTCTCCCTCGGATCGCCGTCCGACGTGGAAGCCGAGCGAGCGCAAGTTGATCTGGGCCAATGGCGCGATGGCGCAGGCCTTTTCCGCCCATGATCCCGAGGCCCTGCGCGGCCCGCAGTTCGATGCGGCCTGGGCGGACGAACTGGCCAAGTGGAAAAAGGGTAGGGATTGCTGGGATATGCTGCAATTTGCCTTGCGGCTTGGCACGCACCCGCAGGTCTGCGTCACCACAACGCCCCGCAACACGCGGCTGCTGCGGGAGTTGCTGGCGCGGGACAGCACGGTACAAAGCCACGCCGCGACCGAGGCAAACCGGGCGCATCTGGCGCCCTCCTTCCTGGCAGAGGTCCGCACGCGCTATGCCGGATCGCGGCTGGGGCGGCAGGAACTGGACGGGGTGCTGCTCTCGGATGTGGAGGGGGCGCTTTGGTCGGCGGAACAGTTGGAGAGGGGCCGGGTCGAGACTGCCCCGCGGCTGAGCCGGGTGGTGGTGGCGGTGGACCCTGCGGTCAGCGCCGGAAAATCCTCGGACGCTTGCGGTATCGTGGTGGCCGGTGCCATCACCGACGGGCCGCCACAGGATTGGCGGGCTTTCGTGCTGGCCGACCGCACCCAGGAGGGCGCCCAACCGCTGGCCTGGGCCCAGGCGGCGATCCGCGCGCGCGACGAATTCGACGCCGACCGGCTGGTGGCCGAGGTCAATCAGGGCGGCGCGCTGGTCGAAAGCGTATTGCGGCAGGTGGATCCAATGGTGCCCTTTCGCGCCCTGCACGCAGCGCGCGGCAAGGCGGCGCGGGCGGAACCGGTCGCGGCGCTTTATGAACAGGGACGGGTGGCGCATCTGCCGGGGCTCGCTGCGCTCGAAGATCAGATGTGCCAGATGACGGCACGGGGATATCTGGGCCAGGGATCGCCGGATCGGCTGGATGCGTTGGTCTGGGCCCTGCACGAATTGATGATCCGTCCTGCCGCCTCTCTGCGCCTGCCACGGGCGCGTCTGCTCTGATCCGGGGGCCGGGGTGTTGCGCCCCCGGCGGGCGCGGCACTTCGTGGATCTTCATTCCTCTCAGGCACAACTGTTTCTCAGCAAAGGGCGGATTGGCCCGATCAAGCATGAGGAGTGCAGCATGGTCTTTGACCTCCTGCGGCGCAAGACACGGGCAGCCGAACCCCCGGTGCAGCAGAAAGCAAGCGCGGCGGCCCGCGTGGTGAACTGGCACGGGCTGGGCGGTGTCAGCTGGAGTCCGCGCGACGCCGTCTCGCTGACCCGCAGCGGTTTTGCAGGCAATCCAGTGGGATTTCGCGCCGTCAAATTGATCTCCGAGGCGGCTGCCTCTTTGCCGCTGATCCTGCAGGATGCGACGCAACGCTATGACAACCATCCGCTGCTGACCCTGCTCGCACGGCCAAATCCGGCGCAATCCCGCTCGGACCTGATCGAGGCGCTGATCGGGTATACCCTGTTGTCTGGCAATGCCTACGTCGAGGCGGTAGCCGGGGAGGAGGGACTACCGGCAGAACTGCACGTGCTGCGCCCAGACCGGATCAGCGTCGTGCCGGGGGGCGATGGCTGGCCGGTGGCCTATGATTATGCGGTGGGTGGGCGCAAGCACCGGTTTGCCGCCACTGGCACCCGCAGCCCGATCTGCCACATCCGCAGTTTCCACCCGCAGGACGACCACTACGGGCTTGCACCCTTGCAGGCGGCTGCGACGGCTGTGGACGTTCACAACGCTGCCTCGCGCTGGTCCAAGGCGCTGCTGGATAATGCTGCCCGTCCATCCGGGGCGCTGGTCTGGTCCGGCAGCGATGGGCAGGGCATGATGCCCGAGGATCAGTTTCGCCGGTTAAGCGATGAAATTGAAACGAATTTTCAGGGTGCACGCAATGCTGGCCGCCCGATGGTTCTGGAAGGCGGCCTTGACTGGAAACCGATGGGGTTTTCGCCCTCGGACATGGAATTTCAGCAAACCAAGGAAGCCGCTGCGCGGGAAATCGCCCTGGCATTCGGGGTGCCGCCGATGCTGCTGGGCCTGCCCGGCGATGCTGCCTACGCCAATTATCAAGAGGCAAACCGCGCGTTTTACCGGCTGACCGTGCTGCCGCTGGCGGGCCGTGTGGCAACGGCGCTTTCGGATTGGCTGTCGGGATTTACGGGTGAGGCGCTGGAGTTGAAACCAGACCTTGATCAGGTGACGGCCCTTGCGGCCGAGCGCGAGGCGCAGTGGCGCCGGATCTCCAGCGCCGATTTCCTGAGCCGGGATGAAAAACGCCGCCTGCTGGGCCTGCCGCCGCTGGCAGAGGGAGAGACGGATGTCTGAGATACCCTTGCCTCCGTTTGATTGTTCTCCGGGATTGCGGCTGTCTGCACATGAACGCGTCACCGAGATTCAGAACCAGGCGATGAACCGCAGGCTGGAGCGGATGGAGCAGATGATGGAACGGTTGGAAAAACGCCTGTGGCTGACTGTTTACGGCGTCGCCGCGGTGATCCTGGCGCAGGCGTTTCAATCCTTTCTGGTCGGTCTTTGATCACAAATTCAGAGTGTTATCGGGAGTATTGCATGCCACCTGAAATGGAATTGGAGCATAAGTTTGCCAAAGGCGGCGGCGGGATTGCCCTTGCGGCGGACAATGTCGTGCGGGGCTACGCCAGCCTGTTTGGCGAGGTCGATCAGGGCGGCGATGTGGTGATGCCCGGGGCCTATGGTGCCTCGTTGCAGGCACTGGCTTCGCGGGACTGCAAGGTCAAGATGCTGTGGCAGCACGATCCTGCGCAGCCCATTGGGGTCTGGGACGAGGTACGCGAAGATGCGCGTGGCCTTTGGGTCAGCGGCCGGGTCCTGACCGATACCCGCCGCGGCGCCGAAGCGGTGTCCCTGATCACGGCCGGGGCCATTGACGGGCTGTCGATTGGCTATCGCACGGTCAAGGCGACCCGGCGGGCCGGCGGCGGACGGCAACTGACCGAGTTGGATCTCTGGGAGGTTTCGCTGGTGACCTTCCCGATGCTGGCGACGGCCCGGGTGTCGGCAAAATCGCGGCGTGGCGCAGATGAGGCTCTGCGGACCCTCGCGGCTGAGCTGCGCGATGCCTGCGCGGATGCCGAGGGGATCCCGGGCGCGCAAAACCTTCACAACACAGGACAGGCAGATGAGCAATCACAACAGTCCGGCTGACACCGGAGATACGGCGCCTCTGGCGCAGGAAGTCCGGCAGGCGGTTTCCGGCTTTGTCAAAGACTTCAGGGGGTTCCGGGGTGAAGTGCAGGAAAAACTGAAACAGGTGGACGCGCGAATGACAATGCTGGATCGAAAATCTCTGGTGGTGAACCGACCGCAACTGGCGGCAGGCGAAGACATTGGCGCCCCGCATAATAAGGCCTTTGGCAGCTATCTGCGATCAGGGGATGAGAGCGCGTTGCGCGGGCTGGATCTCGACGGTAAATCCCTGTCCACCGTGGTCAACAGCGATGGCGGCTACCTGGCGGATCCGCAAACGGCGGACACGGTGAAATCGGTGCTGCAATCGACAGCCTCGATCCGGGCCGTGGCCTCGGTCGTGAATGTCGAAGCGACCTCGTTCGATGTGCTGATCGATCATACGGATGTGGAGGCAGGCTGGGCCAGAGAAACCGATCCCACGGTCGAAACCAGCACGCCCTCCATTGACCGGATCACCATCCCGCTGCATGAACTCAGCGCCTTGCCTAAGGCCTCGCAACGGCTGCTGGACGACAGCGCCTTTGACATCGAAGGCTGGCTGGCCGGACGTATCGCCGACAAATTCGCCCGCTCCGAGGCGGCGGCCTTTCTGAGCGGTGACGGGATCGACAAACCCACCGGGATTCTGGCCCACCCGGCGGTCGACAATAGCAGCTGGAGCTGGGGCAGCCTTGGTTATGTGGCGACGGGCACCGATGGGGGCATCGGCACGGGCGATGCGATTGTCGATCTGGTCTATGCGCTGGGGGCGCGCTACCGGGCCAATGCGAGTTTTGTGATGAATTCCAAGACCGCCGGGGTGATCCGCAAGCTGAAGGACGCTGACGGCCGCTTTCTGTGGTCCGACGGTCTGGCTGCGGGCGAACCGGCGCGGCTAATGGGCTATCCGGTGCTGGTGGCCGAGGACATGCCCGATGTGGCCTCAGACAGCTACGCGGTGGCCTTTGGCGATTTTGCGGCCGGCTACACAATTGCCGAACGGCCCGACCTCAGGGTGCTGCGCGATCCCTTCAGCGCCAAACCGCATGTGCTGTTTTACGCCACCAAACGCATCGGCGGTGATGTCAGCGATTTTGCGGCCATCAAACTGATGAAATTCGGCCTGAGCTAACCGCCCGGGACCGATGACGGGACCGGCAGCCCGGACCCGTCGGCGGGCGCATGTCAGATACTCCCTGTCGTCCAGCTGCTCCCCCTCCGTCCGAGCGGCAGGGAGGACGTGCGCCCGCTGCAGCCGATGAGACAAAGCCATGAGGACGCCGGGAAGTGCGGAGAAATGTGATGATATTGACCGATGTGGCGCCGCTGCCGGACAGCGCCTTGCCGCTGGAGGCCTTTAAGGCGCACCTGCGACTGGGCACCGGGTTTCCCGAAGACAGCCTTCAGGATGGTGTTCTGAACGGGTTCTTGCGTGCGGCTCTCTCTGCCATCGAAGCGCGGTGCGGAAAGATACTGATAACACGCAGTTTCACCTGGGAGCAGACGCGCTGGCGCAACGCAGAGGCAGAGGTTCTGCCGGTCGCGCCGGTGACCTCGGTGACCGAGATCGTGATGCGGGATGCTGAGGGCGGCGAAGTGATCGTGGACCCAGCCCTCTACCGGCTGGAGCGCGACACCCATCATCCCAAACTCTGCTCGCAGCGCGGGTTCCTGCCCATCGTGGCCAAGGGCGGTTCGGTGCGGGTCAGTTTCGCGGCTGGGCTGGCGCCGGATTGGGGCAGCTTGCCTGCCGATCTGGCGCAGGCGGTGCTGATGCTGGCGGCGCATTACTACGAATACCGCGAGGATACTGGCCTGCACGGCGGTTGCATGCCATTTGGCGTCACCAGCCTGATCGAACGCTATCGCGCCATACGCCTGTCCGTGGGTGCGGTGCAATGACCGCGGCGTCGCGCCGTCCGCATCTGTCCCGGCAGTTGGTGCTGGAGGACCCGCGGCGTCTGCCCGATGGCGCCGGTGGATATGTCGAAAGCTGGAGCGCGCTTGGCACCCTCTGGGCCGAGGTCACGGCGCTCAGCGGGCGTAACGCAGACCAGCAGGGCGGCAGCCTGTCGCTGCAACGCTATCGCATCACTGTGCGGGCCGCCCCCGTGGGGGAGACGGCGCGGCCGCGTCCTGATCAGCGGCTTCGCGAAGGTACCCGCCGGTTTCGCATAGACGCGGTGAGCGAAGCGGACCCCGGCGCGCGCTATCTGACCTGTTTCGTGGTCGAGGAGCTGGGCGCATGAGCTATGCTATTTCCGCCGCGCTGCAGGCCGCGGTCTATCAGCACCTCTTGGCGGATCCGGCTCTGAGTGCGCTCATCGGCAGTGATCTGTTCGACGCACTGCCGTCGGGTACCCTGCCACAGACCTACGTGGCTCTGGGGCCAGAGGAGGTCGAGGATCGCTCGGATGCTACAGGGGCCGGGGCGCGGCATCGGTTCACGGTTAGTGTGTTTTCTGACACCGCCGGATTTGCCCATGCAAAATCCGTGGCGGCGGCGGTTTGTGATGCATTGAGCGATGCGCCGCTGCTGCTGAGCCGGGGGCGGCTGGTGGGCCTCTGGTTCGACCGTGCCGCGGCACAGCGGCTCAGTGGCGGCGGGCGTAGCATCGTATTGCGGTTTTCCGCCCGGGTCGAAGACAGCTGAACGCTGCTCTGCCGGTTCTTTAATTCAGACAATAGTGGAGTGACCTAATGGGTGCACAGAATGGCAAGGATCTATTGATCAAGGTGGATATGACCGGCGATGGGCAATTCGATTCCATCGCGGGGCTGCGCGCCACCCGGATCAGTTTCAACGCCGAAAGCGTCGATGTGACCAGCCTTGAAAGCCAGGGCGGCTGGCGGGAGCTTCTTTCTGGCGCCGGGGTGCGCTCGGCCAATATCTCGGGTTCTGGGGTGTTTCGCGATGCGGGAACGGATGAGCGGGCACGGCAGCTGTTCTTTGACGGGATCACCCCGGATTTTCAGGTGGTGATCCCCGATTTCGGTATCATCGAAGGCCCGTTTCAGGTGACCTCGCTGGATTATGCGGGCACCCACAATGGCGAGGCCACCTACGAGCTGGCGCTGGCCAGCGCCGGGATGCTCAGCTTTACTGCGGTGTGATCCATGGCAAATCCCTACAGTGGCGAGGTGGAAATCACCATCGATGGAAAGCCTTACGCGTTGAAGCTGACCCTTGGCGCCCTGGCCGGGCTGGAGCAAAGCCTTGCAGAGGGAAGTCTCGTTGATCTGGTGCAACGGTTCGAGGCGGGGCGGTTTTCCGCCCGCGATATCCTTGCCCTGCTGGCGGCGGGTCTTGAGGGCGGCGGCCATTCCTTAAGCGCCGAGGAACTGGCCCAGGCGGATATCGCGGCGGGACCTCTGGGCGCAGCGCGGGTGGCGGCGCAGCTGCTGGCGCGCAGTTTCTCTCTTCCCAGGCCAGATGCATGAGCAGCTTTGACTGGCCCGCGTTGATGCGTGTCGGCCTGGTTGGTCTGCGCCTCAGCCCCGATACCTTCTGGCGCCTGACCCCGGCCGAGTTGCGGTTGATGCTGGCCCCCGTGGGCGCTGGCGGGGCGCTGGACCGTGCAGGGCTTGAGGATCTGATGGCCGCCTTTCCAGACACTCCGAAAGCAAAGGACCCTGACCATGGCGGAGAGTGAAATCGCCGAACTGGAACTGCGCAGCGAGGCATTGGGGGATGCGCTGGGGGATGCCGCCGGCATGGCGGCCAGTTTCGACACGGAATTGCGCCGGGTGCGCCAGGCCTTTGCCGCGACGGGCAAGGATGTGCAAAGCCTTGAACGCGGCATGTCACGCGGGTTGCGCCGCGCCTTTGAAGGGGTGGTGTTTGATGGAAAGAGTTTGTCGGACGCGCTGGATACCGTTGCGCGCTCGATGATCCGAACCAGCTATAACGCCGCTATCCGCCCGGTCACCGATCACGTGGGCGGGCTGCTGGCCAGCGGTGTTGGCAATCTGGTCAGCGACATCCTGCCCTTTGCCGATGGCGCAGCCTTTTCGCAGGGGCGGGTAATGCCCTTTGCCCGGGGCGGCGTGGTTAGCGGCGCCACGATGTTTCCCATGCGCGGCGGTACCGGGCTGATGGGCGAAGCGGGGCCAGAGGCGATCCTGCCACTGCGCCGCACCGCCGACGGATCGCTTGGCGTCACCAGTTCCGGCAGCGGTGCAACGCAGGTGGTGATGAACATTACCACCCCGGATGTGGCCGGGTTCCGCCGCAGCGAAGGGCAGATCGCCGCGCGCCTGTCCCGCGCCCTGTCGCGTGGCAACCGCAATCGCTGATCTGCGCGCCGCCTGATCTACCCAACGACAGATCCCAAAAGGGGGTATTCCGATGAATTTCCACGATGTCCGATTTCCCGCCTCGCTCAGCTTCGGCTCGGTCGGCGGTCCGCAGCGGCGCACTGATATCGTCTCGCTCGCCAATGGCCATGAGGAGCGCAACACCCCCTGGGCGCATTCGCGGCGCCGCTATGATGCCGGGCTTGGTCTGCGCTCGCTTGAGGATATCGAGGTTCTGATTGCCTTTTTCGAGGCCCGTCAGGGGCAGATGTACGGCTTTCGCTGGAAGGACTGGTCGGATTACAAATCGGCCCGCGCCAGCGCAGAGGTCGATTTCCGGGACGAGGTGATCGGCACCGGCGATGGGCAGACTACGCGCTTCCAACTGGTGAAGTCCTATCGCTCCGGCACCTCGCTCTACCATCGCCCGATTGCCAAACCGGTGGCGGGAACGGTGCGCGTGGGCCTGAAGCAGGAGGAATTGCGCGAGAGCGTCGATTACGAACTCGACACCGCGACGGGTGAAATCACGCTGGCCTATCCGCCCGAGGCCGGGCTGGAGGTCGTCGCGGGCTTTGAATTCGATGTGCCGGTGCGGTTTGACACCGATCAGATCCTGACCAGCGTCGCCTCCTTTCAGGCGGGCGATGTGCCGGATGTCCCGATTGTGGAGGTGCGGATCTGATGGCCGGGCCGTCGCAACCTTTTCTGAAGCACCTCGCCACTGGGGTGACAACACTGTGCCGGGCCTGGGGACTAACCTGCCGGGATGGCGCCTTCTTTGGCTTTACCGACCACGACCGCGATCTGGCATTTGACGGGATGACGTTCAAGGCGGGCAGCGGGCTGACCGCACGAGCGCTGCAACAGGCGACGGGCCTGTCGGTGGACAATACCGAGGCGCTGGGGGCGCTGTCCGATACCACGCTGCGGGCCGAGGATATCGAGGCGGGACGGTTTGATGCGGCGGATGTGCGCTGCTGGCTGGTGAACTGGCAGGACCTGTCGCTGCGCTGGCTGCAGTTTCGCGGATCGATCGGAGAGCTGCGCCGCGCGGGCAGTGCCTTTGAGGCCGAGCTGCGCGGGTTGAGCGAGGCACTGAGCCAGCCGCTGGGCCGGGTCTACCAGAAACCCTGTACTGCGGTTCTGGGCGATGACACCTGCCGCTTCGATCTGAACTTGCCCGGCTATAGCGAGACCCGCGCGGTCGAGCGCAGCGAGGACGGCCGTCTGTTCTATTGGGGTGATCTGGCAGGCTTTGAACCCGATTGGTTTACCCGTGGGCGCCTGACGGTGCTGACGGGCGCGGCTGAGGGGCTGTGGAGCGCGATCAAACAGGACCGCAGCGATGCCACGGGCCGCCTGATCGAACTGTGGGAGCCGTTGCGCGCGCCGGTGGCGCCCGGCGACCTGCTGCAGCTCGATGCGGGCTGTGACAAGCGGATGGAGACCTGCCGCCTCAAATTCAACAACCTCATCAACTTTCAGGGCTTTCCAGATATCCCCGGAGAGGACTGGGTGATGTCGGTGCCGCGCTCGACTGGCGCCAATACCGGCGGCAGCCGCCGATGACGGGCGGAAGGGTGACAGGCGCGGATATTGCCAAGACCGCCCGGGACTGGATCGGTACGCCCTATGTGCATCAGGCCAGTTGCCGGGGTGCGGGCTGCGATTGCCTGGGGCTGATCCGGGGGATCTGGCGGGCACACTGCGCGCAGGAACCGGCGCCGCTGCCGCCCTATACGATGGACTGGTCCGAACCGCAGGCCGAGGAACGCCTATGGCAGGCGGCCCAGCGTTATCTGCGGGCAAAACCGCTCTCCGCCTGCGAGGTCGGCGATGTCTTGTTGTTTCGCATGCGCGCCGGGGCCGTGGCCAAACACCTTGGCATTCAATCCGCAACGGGCGCGCCAGAGGTGCTACAGGGGCAGCCCCGTTTCATTCATGCCTATAGCGCGCGCGGCGTCGTTGAGAGCGCGCTGACCGGCCCCTGGCAGCGCCGTATTGTGGCGCGTTTTGCATTTCCCGATGAGGTGAGTTGATGGCGACCATTCTTCTTTCTGCGGCGGGCGCCGCAATTGGCGGGGCCGTGGGGGGCACGGTGGCGGGGCTGTCCTCGGTGGCGATTGGCCGGGCGGTGGGCGCGACGCTGGGGCGGGCCATTGACGAACGGTTGCTCGGCGCCGGGTCGGACCCGGTGGAAACCGGCAAGGTCAGCCAGTTCCGCCTGACGCAGGCCAGCGAAGGCCAACCCATCGCGCAGGTTCTGGGCCGCACCCGCATTGGCGGTCAGGTGATCTGGGCCTCTGATTTTCAGGAAAGTACCACCACCACGGGTGGCGGCAAGGGCGGGCCAAGGCAGCCCAGCGTCACGCGCTACAGCTATTCGGTCTCGCTGGCGATTGCCCTGTGTGAAGGGGAGATCGCCTCGGTGCCGCGGGTCTGGGCCGATGGGGAGGAAGTCTCGCCGCTGGATCTCAACATGACGGTCTATCGCGGCACCCCGGATCAAGCGCCCGATCCAGTGATGGAGGCCATCGAGGGCGCAGGCAAGGTGCCTGCCTATCGCGGCACCGCCTATGTGGTGCTGGAAGACATCGCGCTGGATGGCTTTGGCAACCGGGTGCCGCAGTTCTCGTTTGAGGTGATACGTGGCGCGCAGCCTGGCGGTGCCGAGTTCGACCTTGATCCAGCGCAGTTGGTGCGGGGCGTGGCGCTGATGCCGGGGACAGGCGAATACGCGCTGGCCAGCCGCGCGGTGAACTACTCCGGTGGGCCCGGTGATATGCGCGCCGCCAATACTCACTCGCCATCTGGGCAGACAGACCTTCTGACCTCGCTTGCGGCGCTGGAGGAGGAGTTGCCAACCTGCAAGGCGACCTCGCTGATCGTGTCCTGGTTTGGCGATGACCTGCGCTGCGGGGAGTGCCGGATCAAACCCAAGGTGGAGCAGAAATTGGCCGAGGGCGTCGGAATGCCCTGGCAAGTCTCAGGACAGGATCGTAGCAGCGCCGAGGAGGTGCCGAAGGACGAAGACGACAATCCCCTTTATGGCGGCACCCCGGCCGATGCGGCGGTGGTGGAGGCGATCAAGGCGCTGAACGCTGCCGGGCAGCGGGTGATGTTCTATCCCTTCATCCTGATGGATCAGGCCGAGGGCAATGGTCTGCCGGATCCATGGAGCGATAACCCGGACCAGCCGCATCTGCCCTGGCGGGGCCGCATCACACTGTCGGTGGCGCCGGGGCGCGCAGGTAGCCCGGATCAAAGCGCCGCTGCGGATGCAGAAGTCGCCGCCTTCATGGGGCAGGCCTCGGCCGGTGATTTCACCATTGGCGATGGCACGGTCACCTATAGTGGACCTGAGGACTGGGGGCTGAGACGCTTCATTCTGCACAATGCCGCGCTTTGCGCCGCAGCGGGCGGGGTGGCGGCTTTTTGCATCAGTTCGGAAATGCGGGGGCTGACCCAGATCCGGGGCGTCAGCGGATTTCCGGCTGTGACGGCCCTGCGGGCGTTGGCCGCCGAGGTACGCCAGATCCTGGGGCCAGAGGTCAAGATCGGCTATGCGGCGGATTGGTCGGAATACTGGGGCTACCAAAGCCCGGAAGGCGACCGCTATTTCCACCTGGATCCTCTCTGGGCCGATGCGGAGGTGGATTTCATTGGGATCGACAATTACATGCCGCTGTCCGATTGGCGGCAGGGCACGGACCATCTGGACGCCGAAGCCGGAGTGCCTGCGATTTATGATCTGGATTACCTACGTGGCAATATCGAGGGGGGCGAAGGTTACGATTGGTATTACCACTCGCCCGAGGCCGAAGCCGCCCAGATCCGCACCCCAATCACGGATGGCGCCCATCAGGAACCCTGGATCTGGCGCTACAAGGATCTGCGCAACTGGTGGGGCAACACCCATCACGAACGGATCGGCGGCGTGCGTCAGCCGCTGCCCACGGCATGGGAGCCGCAGAGCAAACCGATCTGGTTCACGGAACTCGGCTGCGCCGCCATCGACAGGGGTACCAATCAGCCAAACAAGTTCCTGGATCCCAAAAGCTCGGAATCGAGATTGCCGAAGTATTCCAATGGCCAGCGCGATGATCTGATCCAGCTGCAATACCTGCGTGCGATGCTTGGCTATTGGAGTGATCCGGCCAACAACCCCATTTCGCCGGAATATGACGCGCCGATGCTGGATATGGACAACGCCTATGTCTGGGCCTGGGACGCGCGGCCCTTTCCGGCCTTTCCAGCCGCGAGCGAGGTCTGGAGCGACGGGGAGAACTACCTGCGGGGGCACTGGCTGAATGGCCGCATTGGTCAGCGCACGCTGTCCTCGGCGGTGACTGAGATCTGCACCCGCTCCGGCGTGAGCGAGACCGATGTCAGCTCGCTTTACGGGATCGTGCATGGCTATAGCCTTGAAGGAACAGAGACTGCCCGCGCCGCGCTGCAGCCGCTGATGCTGCGGCACGGGTTTGATGTGATCGAACAGGACGGGCTGCTGCGCTTCCTGCCGCGCAAGGGCACCGGTGCTCGCCCGCTGGAGCCACAGCAATTGGTCGACAGCCCCGAGGTGGAAGGAGACATTGCCCATCAGCGCGCCGCCGAGGCCGAGCTGACGGGCAGGGTACGGTTGCGCTATGCGGAATGGGGCGCCAATTACGATCTCGCCGCGCAAGAGGCCGTCCTGCCCGATCAGGCGACCCATGCGGCAGGTCAACACGACCTGCCGATGGTTCTGACTGGGGCAGAGGCCCGCCAGATCGCCGAACGCTGGCTGATCGAGGCCCGCATCGCCCGCGACAGCGCGCGCTTTGTGCTGCCGCCTTCGCGGCTGGATATTGCGGTGGGGGATGTGATCGCCCTGCCGATTGCTGACCCCGGTGCTGAGGAGGAGACCTCGGGGCAGGGCAGTGAGAGCGCCGAGGAGACGCCCACCCTTTACCGGGTGGATCGTATCGAAATGGCCGAGGCGCAATTGGTCGAGGCGGTGCGGATCGATCCCGGCGTCTATCTCCCATCCCCCAGCGCCGAGGAGCTGCCCGGTGTAAATGAATTCGCAGCGCCCGTGCCTGTGCTGCCGCTCTTCATGGACCTACCCTTGCTGACGGGCGAGGAAACCCCGCATGCGCCGCACCTGGCCATTACCGCCCAGCCCTGGCCCGGCAGTGTCGCGGTCTACGGCGCGCAGGCCGACGAAGGCTACACGCTGGAACTGGAAGAGGTGATCGCAGCCCGATCCGTCATCGGGATCACCCAGTCACCCTTGCTGCGCGGGCCGGTCGGGCGCTGGGATTTGGGGGCCGATCTGCAGGTCAAGCTGATCTTTGGACAGTTGCAAAGCCGAGATATGCTGGCGGTGCTGAACGGGGCCAATGCGGCTGCAATCGGCGATGGCAGCAATGGCAATTGGGAGATTTTCCAGTTCCGCAGTGCCGAACTGTTGGCCCCCGAGACCTATCTGCTGCGCGGGCGTTTGCGCGGCCAGCTGGGCAGCGACGGGCTGATGCCTGATATCTGGCCTGAAGGTTCATTCGTGGTGCTGCTGGATGATACCCTGCGCCAGCTCGATCTGCCGCTGGCGCAGCGGCGCAGGGCGCGTCACTACCGGATCGGTCCGGCGCGGCGGGGTTATGACGACCCAAGCTATGTGCACCGGATCGAGGCCTTTGATGGCAACGGCCTGCGCCCCTATGCGCCGGTGCATCTGCGCCTAGAGGGCGCGCTGGGCGGGGCGATACAGGTCAGCTGGATCCGCCGCACCCGGATCGAGGGTGACAGCTGGGATCTGCAGGAGGTACCGCTGGGCGAGGCGCGTGAGGAATATCTGCTGCGTGTCCTGCGCGGGCCCGTGGTTCTGCGGGAAGTGACACTATCAGCGCCGGGCTGGAGTTACTCGGCGGTGATGCAGGTGGCGGATGGGGCATTGCCGGGGGACCGGATTGAGGTGGCGCAGGTTTCAGACCGGTTCGGCGCCGGGCCTGCTGCCCGGGCGGTGCTGACATGAGGCGGCCCGTCTTGCCGGGTGATATCTCCTCCGCCGCCCGCGCGCTGTTGCATGTCCCCGAGGCAAAGCGCGCCCGCCTTTGTGCCTGCCTGTTTGCGGGTGCCGCGCGGGCTTGTGCCCATATGGAGCAGGGCATGGGGCTGCACCCCAGGTGGGGCGATGGCACGCTCAGCGCGGCAGCACGGCTGTTTCCGCTGGCGGATGAGCCACCGCTCGATGATGCCGAATACCTTGCTTGCACGATCCGGGTCCTGCGCGCCGTGCATGGGCGAATAGGGTAAGCCTGTGCGCCACGCATGGGACGTCTGCCCCGCGATCCATTCATAATGAAAATACTTCTCTTCACAAATTTGCGTTTGGCCAAACTTGCGTTAGATACGTAGTCTGATGTGAGAAAAGGATGCCTCACCATGATCAAGACACGCAAAGCCGTTACTCCGCTGGACCCTGTCTGGGACCGCATCGCAACCGAAGCGCAGGAGGCCGTTGATAAACAGCCCCTGATGGGCGGTCTGATTCACGCCTGCATCCTGCACCATCCAACCATCGAAAAGGCGCTCTCTTATCGCGTGGCGGCCAAGCTGTGCTCGAACGAGATGTCGATGGTGATTCTGCGCGAGATCGTCGATGCAGCCTACGCGTCCGACCCGTCGCTGATTGCAGCGGCGCGGGCCGATCTGATGGCGGTCTATGAACGCGATCCGGCCTGCCACCGGCTTTTGCAGCCGATCCTGTACTTCAAGGGCTACCAGGCCGTTCAGGCCTATCGGGTTGGGCACTGGTTGTGGAAACAGGGCGATTACGATCTGGCCTATTTCTTCCAGATGCGGATTTCAGAAATCTTCGGCGTCGACATTCACCCGGCTGCAAAGATCGGCCAGGGCATCATGATCGACCACGCTCATTCCATCGTGATCGGCGAAACCGCCGTGGTTGGCGACAACGTGTCGATGCTGCATTCGGTGACTCTGGGCGGCACCGGCAAGGAAGAAGAGGACCGCCACCCCAAGATCGAGGATGGCGTGCTGATCGGCGCCGGAGCCAAGGTGCTCGGCAATATCCGCATCGGCCATTGCAGCCGCATTGCGGCCGGTTCTGTCGTTCTGAACGATGTCCCCCCGTGCAAGACGGTGGCAGGCGTGCCGGCCAAGATCGTTGGTGAGGCTGGCTGCGATCAGCCCTCGGTCAGCATGAACCAGGTTCTGGCCAGCGGCGAGTAATTCAGGCTCCGTATGGGGCACGGAGCGGGGCACCTTCCAAATGGAAGCCGCCCCGTTTTTGTTTTCATGGTCTGCAACGCCCTGTGTTTTGGCAGGGTATTTCCTCCGCCTGTTTGTCGGGAAGGTTTGGTGCAGAGGTAATTTGCCATTAGCCTTTTCGTCCAGTGTTGCTGGTCTGGGAGGTTACAGCATGACAGCGTTTATTATCGGGCAGATGCAAATCCACAGCCGCGACTGGATGGAGGAGTATTTTGCCAAAATCCCCAAAGTGGTTGAGGCGCATAGCGGTGAGTTTCTGGTCCGGGGCGGCGAGCCGGAGATGATGGAAGGCAGCGACCCGTTGCCCGATGCGGCTTTCATCCTTGAGTTTCCCGACCGTGCGCATGCGCAAAGGTTCTGGAACTCGGATGAGTTTCAAAGGCTTGCGATCCTGCGCAGGTCCGGATCAACGCTGAACGCCATTCTGGTCGACAAGCTCGCCTAGGCTGTTTTGGGCGCCAGCACCGGGCTGGAGGATGCAAAAGGGCCGGACGTTTCCGCCCGGCCCCTGTTTGGTGTGATAGGAACAGCTGCCTGGATCAGGCCAGCATGACCATCGGGTTTTCCAGGTTCTCGACGATGGCGGTCAGGAGGTTTGCCCCAAGCGCGCCATCGATAACGCGGTGATCGACGGACATGGTGACGCTCATCACCGTGGCGACCTTCAGCTCGCCATCGGCACCGACAACCGGTTTTTTCACGCCAGAGCCAACCGCGAGGATGCCTGCATGGGGCGGGTTCACGATGGCGTCGAAATTGTCGATGCCGAACATGCCGAGGTTGGAGATCGCAAAGGAGCCGCCCTGGTATTCATGGGGCGCCAGTTTGCGGTCGCGGGCGCGGGTGGCCAGGTCCTTCATCTCGGTCGACAGGCTGGAGAGCGACTTTATGTCGGCGTCTTGCAGCACGGGCGTGAACAGACCGCCTTCGATGGCGACGGCAACCGCCACGTCCGAGGCTTTCATCTGCAGTACGCGGTCACCGGCCCAGACGGCATTCGCTTCGGGCACCGATTGCAGCGCCAAGGCCACCGCCTTGATGATGAAGTCGTTGACCGACAGCTTCACGCCGCGTCCTTCCAACTGCTTGTTCAGCTCACCGCGGAATTTCAGCAGCGCATCCAGCTGGATATCCCGGCGCAGGTAGAAATGCGGGATGGTTTGTTTCGCTTCGCTGAGGCGCGCGGCGATGGTCTTGCGCATACCGTCGAGCTTGACCTCTTCGTAATCGCGGCCTTCGTACATTTTGGCCACGGCATCCGCAGAAGGACCAGCAGGCGCGGCAGGCGCAGCCGGAGCGGCGGTTGCGGGGGCAGCGGCAGGCTGGGCCTCGGCCTTTGGTGCTGCTGTAGCGCCTTCGACGTCGGCTTTGACGATGCGACCGCGCGGGCCGGAGCCGCTGATCGCAGCCAGATCCAGCCCTTTGTCTGCCGCAATGCGCCGCGCCAGAGGCGAAGCAAAGATGCGGCTGCCGTCGGCGGCGGCAGGCGCAGCCGGGGCAGGGGAAGCGGGCGCCGTCGTGGGGGCCGGGGCTTCCTTGGGGCCGCCATTATCGTTTCCAACGCCGGTTTCTGGCGCGGAAACTTCCGGCTTCGCGGCAGGCGCTGCGTCCACGTCATCAGCGCTTTCACCATCGGCGAGCAGAACGGCGATGGCGGTATTGACCTTCACCCCTTCGCTGCCTTCAGGCACCAGGATTTTGCCGATGACGCCTTCGTCGACGGCTTCGAATTCCATCGTGGCCTTGTCGGTTTCAATCTCGGCCAGAAGATCGCCAGAGGCGACGGTGTCGCCTTCCTTGACCAGCCATTTCGCCAGCGTGCCTTCCTCCATGGTGGGAGAGAGGGCGGGCATCAGGATTTCTGTGGGCATCGCTGTCTCTCCTTACCGGTAGGTCACTTGTTTCACGGCGGCGATCACCTCATCCGTAGTGACCAGCGCGTGTTTTTCGAGGTTCGCGGCATAGGGCATCGGCACGTCCTTGCCGGTGCAGGTCACGATGGGCGCATCAAGGTAATCAAAGGCCTGCTGCATCACTTCGGAGGCGATGTAGCTGCCGACCGAACCTTGTGGCCAGCCCTCTTCGACGGTGACAAGGCGGTTGGTCTTCATTACCGATTTGATCACCGTGGGCAGATCCATCGGACGCAGGGTGCGCAGATCGATCACCTCGGCATTGATGCCCTCTTCGGCCAGCTTGTCCGCCGCTTCGAGCGCGTATTGCATGCCGATTCCGAAGGAGACGATGGTGACATCGTCGCCGGTCCGCCAGATGCGCGCCTTTCCGAAGGGTACGGTGTAATCATCCATGTCCGGCACATCGAAGGAGCGGCCATAGAGGATCTCGTTCTCAAGGAAGATAACCGGGTTGGGATCGCGGATCGCGGATTTCAGCAGGCCCTTCGCATCAGAGGCGGAATAGGGCATGGCGACCTTCAGGCCCGGGATCTGCATGTACCAGGCGGCATAGTCCTGGCTGTGCTGGGCGCCCACGCGGGCGGCGGCGCCGTTGGGACCGCGGAACACGATGGGGCAGCCCATCTGACCGCCGGACATATACAGCGTCTTGGCGGCCGAGTTGATGATCTGGTCGATCGCCTGCATGGCAAAGTTGAAGGTCATGAATTCGACGATCGGCTTCAGCCCGCCAAAGGCCGACCCCACGGCGATCCCGGCAAAGCCGTGTTCGGTGATCGGCGTGTCGATGACGCGCTTGGCGCCGAATTCATCCAGCAGACCCTGCGAAATCTTGTAAGCGCCTTGGTATTCGGCGACTTCCTCACCCATCAGGTAGACTTCTTCGGTGCCGCGCATTTCCTCGGCCATGGCATCGCGCAGCGCCTCGCGCACGGTCTGCTGCTTAAGCGTGGTGCCTTCGGGCCAATCCGGTGTTTCGTCCACCTGCGGGGCCTCTTGGGGCGCGGCAGCAGCGGCCGCCGGAGCGGGCGCCGAAGGTGCCTCTGCGGTCGGTGCTTCCACCTTGGCAGCAGGTGCGGCATCGGCGATGTCATCGGCGCTTTCGCCCTCGGCCAGCAGCACGGCGATGGCGGTGTTGACCTTCACACCTTCGCTGCCTTCGGCGATCAGGATCTTGCCGATCACGCCTTCGTCGACGGCTTCGAACTCCATCGTCGCCTTGTCGGTTTCAATCTCGGCGAGGATATCGCCGGAATTCACGGTATCGCCTTCCTTGACCAGCCATTTGGCCAGCGTGCCTTCCTCCATGGTCGGCGACAGGGCGGGCATCAGAATTTCAGTTGCCATAGTCTTGATCTCTCCCTCAGGCGCTCTTCTGCGGAATTTCGTCGGCGTAGATATCGGTCCACAGCTCATCCAGGGCGGGCTCAGGGCTTTCCTTGGAGAAATCGGCAGACTTGTTGACGATGTCCTTGATCTCTTTGTCGATCGCCTTGAGATCGTCTTCGCTGGCGTGCTTGCCGGTCAGCAGCATTTCGCGGACCTGTTCGATCGGGTCGCGTTCGCTGCGCATCTTTTGGACTTCTTCGCGGGTCCGGTACTTGGCCGGGTCCGACATCGAGTGGCCGCGATAACGATAGGTCTTCACCTCAAGGATATAGGGACCTTTGCCCGCGCGGCAGTGGGCCACGGCGCGCTCGCCTGCGTCCTTGACGGTCAGCACGTTCATGCCATCCACTGCCTCACCGGGAATACCAAAGGCCTCGCCGCGGGTGAACAACTCGGGTGTGGAGGTCGACCGGGCCTGGGCGGTGCCCATGGCGTATTGGTTGTTCTCGATGACAAAGACCACCGGCAGCTGCCAAAGGGCGGCCATATTGAAGGTCTCGTAGATCTGGCCCTGGTTGGCGGCACCATCGCCGAAATAGGCAAAGGTTACGCGGCCGTTGCCCTTGTATTTATCGGCAAAGGCAAGCCCGGCACCCAGAGGTACCTGCGCACCGACGATACCGTGGCCACCATAGAAATGCTTCTCTTTCGAGAACATGTGCATAGAGCCGCCTTTGCCCTTGGAATAGCCGCCCTCGCGACCGGTCAGCTCGGCCATGACGCCATCCGGGTCCATGCCACAGGCCAGCATATGGCCGTGGTCGCGGTAGGATGTGATGCGCTTGTCGCCTTCCTCCGCGGCGGCCTCCAGACCGACCACGACGGCTTCCTGGCCGATGTAGAGGTGACAGAAGCCCCCGATCAGACCCATGCCATAAAGCTGACCGGCCTTTTCCTCGAATCGGCGGATCAGAAGCATTTCGCGATAGTGGCGGGTCAGGTCTTCGGCGGAAACATTTGGTTTCTTGGTGCTTTTCCTAGCAGCCATGATGGCGGACTCCCCTCAAAGCCAGATAGTTTAGTGTTAAACTAATCCATATTCGATTTTGCTGTGACTGGCGAGTGCTTTTATGACGCGGGGTCACAACAATGCATAAAAATCCCATATTCCGGGCGGTCATATCTTCGTGACGCCATGGTTGCACGGCAAAGAGCCTGCAGCAACAACCGGTTTCATGCACTGGTAAAGGGAGGGTAAGCCTTGTGAGGCAGGTGCTGGATCAGCGAATGACGATTTCGTCGGCGCGCAGCATGCCCAGAACGGAACGGGCCTGCTGATCGAGAAGATCCAGATCAAGGTAATCATCAGACAGGCGCCGGGTGCGGTTTTCCATCCGATCGATGTCAGCCTGAAGGAGATCGAGATCCTGACGAAGCTCTTCGGCTTCTGCCTGGATCTCGACCCTTCTGAACAACCCGAAATCGCCCTGCACCGCCGCAAAGGTAAAATACGCGCTCAGCGCGAATGCGATGGAGAAGAAGGCGAATGCGCCGAGAGACGGCTTATTGCTTCGGGTCACGTTGAGTTTGCCTGTATGATACTGCTCAAAGTATTGTTTTTGCACCGATTGTTTCGATGTCTGCATCCTGTATGCCACAACCGAATCACTCTGTGAATCCCAAAAATGATTAACGCGGGCAGTTTCTGTTTCGCAGTCCGCGCCTGTGTCATGATCGCAACGGCAGCCAGGGCTTGTGGGGAGTGCTGTGACCAGGACTGCAGCGCAGGACAGACCGTGTTCCAGTGAGAGACCCGTCGACAGACTGCGGGCGGTGCTGCGCAATGAAAAACCGGCCGGGACTGTTGTCCGGGCCGGTTTGTATGGTCTCTTTGATTTGACTGACGCAGCGCAGCGCGGGACCGGCCGCAATCAGGTGTTTCCGCGTTCAGGCGGCGGAAAGCAGCTCGTCGTCATCGGCCTCATCAAGCCAAGCGGTTTCAGCGAATTCTCCCGCCTCATCAAGCGCACCAGCCACGGTTGTTCCCTCTTGCGCCTGCCCGGTAAAGCTGAGCAGCAGCTCGCTCAGGCGGCTTGCCTCGGCGCGCATCTGGCGGCTGGCGCCATAGCTTTCCTGTACCATCGCCGCATTGTCCTGAGTGACCCGGTCCAACTGAGCAACGCCGGAATTGATCTCCTTGATGCCCTGGGCCTGCTCGCTGGAGGAATTGGCGATCGACGAGACCATGCCGGAGACCCGGGTAACGCTGCTGGCAATCAGGCTGAGGGTGTCGCCAGTGTCCTGCACCAGACGCTCACCTGCGCTCACCTGTTGCGCGGCTTCCGTGACCAGCTCCTTGATTTCGTTTGCCGATTGCGCGGACTTCAACGCGAGGCTGCGGACTTCGGAGGCAACGACGGCAAAGCCACGGCCTGCCTCGCCTGCGCGGGCTGCTTCGACCCCGGCGTTGAGGGCCAGCAGGCTGGTCTGGAACGCGATGTCGTCGATAGCGGTGATGATCTGGCTGATCTGCTCGGACGAGTGCGCGATGGCGCTCATCGCTTCGCGGGCGCGATCCATGACCTTGCCGCCCTGTTCCGCGTGCTGGCGGCCTTCCTTGACCTCGCGGTCGGCATCCTGCGCCTGGGCTGCGCTGGATTGGACGCTGGCTGACATTTCTTCCAGCGCCGCAGCGGATTGTTCCAGCGTCGCGGCCTGGGTTTCGGCGCGCTGCGACATCTGGTCTGACATCTGCTCCATTTCGCGGGCATTGCGCTCGACTGCGGCGGAGCTTTGTTTGAGTTCCTCCACCAGTCCGGACAGGCTGCTTGAGAGTGCGTTGAAATCCTCGCATAGGGTGACGTAGGTGTCGCCCAGGTCGGCCCAGTCTTCGGCTTCAATCTGTTGTCCCAGATCTCCGCGCGTCAGGCCGCTCATGGCTGCGCCCATGGTCTGGAACAACGCCACGCGACGGTCGTTTTCGGCGCGGTTTCGTGCGTCGGTTTCCTCTGCCGAGCGCAGGATTTCCTTCAGCTCTTGCAGGTTGCGGGCGATGCTGCCGACTTCGTCCTTTCGGGTGAGGCCCTGGATCTCCTGATCATAGTCTTTGTCCATAATCTGCTGAACCGCCTGGGCGGCGCCGGTAACTGGCCCGCTGAGCTGGCGGCCAAAGGCAAAGGCGATGCCGGTGGAGATCAGAACGGCCACCAGGCCGACGATCAGCTGTGGCAGCTCGGCAAAGGCCGCAAGGTCGTCGATGCGGGTGCTGACCTCGTCATGGGTGGCGCTCAGCATGTCCTGCATGTCGTTCACCGTGTCGCGGAGTTTCTGAACGGTTGGCAGGACTGTAGCAAAGGCCATGCGCTGGCGCATCTCAAGGCTCGCCGCTTCCAGTTGCTGTACCTGGCCGTGCAGTGTGGTCAATATGTCGGGCAGCGTCATGATGGTCTCATAGACCTCCGGCTGACGGGCGATGGGCAGAGGAATGTCGAGAAACCGGGCTTTCGCCATGGCGACTTCGGTCTCGACCTCTTCGATATTTCCGCGCAGGTCGCCGATACTGGCGCCGCGACCCAGAGCATAGGCAAGCAGGTCTCCGATCCCCTGCTCGATATCTTCTTTCATGTCATCAAGGCTTTTGACCTGAGCGTTGACGTAGCTGGCCTGAGAGATGGCCCCGGTGAGTTTCAGGCTGGTGAGCCAGGCGACAGTGGTGCTGGCAAGCAGCATGACTATGAAGGCGGTTGCGAATAGCAGCACTTGGCTGCGGAGTGAAAAACGGCTCATGGCTGAGTGGTGCTCCTGAGGGTGTGTTCCGTGGCGTTAATACGCGCGGCCAGCCCTAGGAAGGCAGGGGTCTATGAAGTCTTAACGGGGGTCCGAAAGGGCGCTCAAGAAAACACAAATTAATGTGAGTAATCAATTGGAAGAGCACGAAAAAGGCCGAGCGATGATGCGCCCGGCCTTGTTGATTTCATGTGTTCAGAAGCCCCTGCCGGGACGTATGATTTCAATCCTGATCCAGCGCGGCGACGCCGGGCAGGGTCTTGCCTTCCATCCATTCAAGGAAGGCGCCTCCTGCGGTGGAGATATAGGTGAAATCCCGCGCTGCGCCCGAGGCGTTGAGTGCCGCAACGGTATCGCCGCCACCGGCAACCGAGATCAGTTTTCCAGCGCGGGTCAGGGCCGCCGCCTTCAGCGCGGCCGCATTGGTCGCCGCGTCAAAGGGCTCCAGTTCAAAGGCGCCCAGCGGCCCGTTCCAGATCAGGGTCTGGCTCTGCTCGAAGATCTCGTTGATCGTGGCGATGCTGTCAGGACCGGCATCCAGGATCATGCCCTCTGCGGGGCATTGGTCGGCGGGCAGCACCTGATGCGGCGCATGGGAGGCAAAGGCCTCGGCCACCACAACGTCGCTCGGCAGGATGATCTTGCAGCCTGCGCTTTCAGCCTCGGCCAGGATTTCGGCTGCGGTGTCTTTCATGATCCGTTCGGCCAGGGATTTGCCGACATCGATCCCCTTGGCGACCAGGAATGTATTGGCCATGCCGCCGCCGATGATCAGGTAATCGACCTTCTTGATCAGGTTGCCGAGCAATTCCAGCTTGGTTGAAACCTTGGCGCCGCCGACAACGGCGGTCACCGGACGTTTCGGCGCGCCAAGGGCGCTTTCCAGTGCAGACAGCTCTGCCTGCATCAACCGGCCCGCGCAGGCGGGCAGGAGGCGGGCAATGCCCTCGGTCGAGCTGTGCGCGCGGTGTGCGGCGGAGAAGGCGTCGTTGCAGTAGACATCGCCCAGCCGTGCCATGCCTGCGGCCAGATCGGGGTCGTTCTTGGTTTCCTCGGCGTGGAACCGGGTGTTTTCCAGCAGCAGCACTTCGCCCGGTTGCAGGGCGGCGGCGGCAGCCTCGGCACCGGGGCCAACGCAATCGGCGGCAAACAGCACCTTGGTTTCAAAGGCACGCTCCAGCGTCGGGATCAGCTGGTTCAGCGACAGGTTCTCGCGGCGCTCCCCGCCCGGGCGGCCGAAATGCGCCAGCAGGATCGGTTTGCCACCTGCCGCCAGAATATCGCGCACGGTGGGGGCGATGCGGCGGATCCGGGTGGAGTCGGTCACGACGCCATCCACGATCGGCACGTTGATATCCACGCGCACCAGAACGCGTTTGCCGCTGAGATCCATGTCATCAAGGGTATTCCAGCCCATCCTCAGGCTCCTTCCGGTCATTGGCGAATGTGTTTGGTGCTGTTTCGGGGCTTTTGTGCGCCCAGTCAATGCTCCCTTGGCAATTGCGACCGCTGCCCTTAGGTATCTGGCAAAGCAAACACGACAGGAGAGCCAGATGGCCGAGATCAAGGACCCGGAAAACACCATCATTGTCGAGCTGAAAGACGGCAATGTGGTGATCGAGCTGCTGCCCGATGTGGCGCCCAAGCACAGCGAGCGGATGAAGGAACTGGCCCGTGCCGGTGAATATGACAACGTGGCCTTCCACCGTGTCATCGACGGTTTCATGGCGCAGACCGGCGACGTGCAGCACGGAGACATGGAAGACGGTTTCAACCTGCGCATGGCGGGTACTGGCGGCTCTGATCTGCCGAACGTTCCGGCGGAATTTTCCAAACTGCCGCATGACCGTGGCACCCTGGGCGCTGCGCGCTCTGCCAACCCGGATTCGGCAAACTCGCAGTTCTTCATCAACTTCAAGGACAACCACTTCCTGAACGGCCAGTACACCGTTTATGGCCGGGTCATCGAAGGCATGGAGCACGTTGATGCGATCACCCGTGGTGAGCCGCCTGCGAACCCTGACCGTATGATCAGCGTCAAGGTGGCCGCAGATGCTTAAGCTGGCTGCTGCATTTTCCCTGATCGCGGGCTCGGCCTTTGCCTCTGGCCTTGAAATCCAGATCGAAGGCGAGGGCGCCAATGGTACCGTCAAGATCGACCTCTTCGAGGACGTCGCGCCGAAGCACGTGGAGCAGATCACCGCGCTGGCCGCCGAAGGCAAATATGATGGCGTGGTGTTTCACCGCGTGATCGAAGGCTTCATGGCGCAAACCGGTGACGTCCAGTTCGGCAAGCTTGGCGAAGACATGCGCCGGGCCGGTATGGGCGGCTCTGAACGTCCGGACCTTCCGGCGGAGTTCTCGGACATTGCCTATGACCGCGGTGTCGTCGGCATGGCCCGTTCGCAGAACCCGAACAGCGCCAATTCGCAGTTCTTCATCATGTTCGCGCCGGGGCATTTCCTCAATGGCCAGTATACCGTCGTTGGCAAGGTTACCGAAGGCATGGATGTGGTCGACGCGATCAAGCGCGGCTCGGGGCAGAGCGGTTCGGTCAAGGGCCAGCCCGATGTCATGACCAAGGTCACCGTGACCGAGTAAGCCGACCGGGGCTGCGGCCCTGCCGATCTTTCAAATACGTCAAAGCCCGCGCCAATCCGCGCGGGCTTTGCTGTTCTCGTGCGTCGGGTTGGCGTGCAAATGCCTTAGAACAGGAAATTGTCCGCCTGTGCGATGTCCTGCACCTCCGCGTCGTCGATCAGGATGGTGACATTGGCGAAGGAGACCAGCACATCGTCTTGCTGTTGCTCGATGTCCAGTTGTCCAAAACGGGAAGCTCCGCGACCGATTTCGATCCTGTCGGTACCGACAGTGAAGTCCGAAATGGTGTCGTCGCCGTGGCCCTTTTTGAAGACAAAGATATCGGCCCGGCCACCGCCGGTCAGTTTGTCGTCGCCCTTGTGACCGATCAACCGGTCCCGGCCATTGCCACCAATCAGGCGATCCCCGCCTGCGCCGCCGGTTAGGGTGTCATTGCCGCCACCGCCGTTCAGTATGTCGCGGTGATTGCCGCCAGTGATTTCATCCGCGCCCGTGCCGCCAAGGGCCCGATCCCGGCCGCTGCCGCCCTCGATCACATCGTCGCCTGCGGCGCCCACCAGCCGGTCGGAGCCGGTATTCCCGGTCAGATGGTCATCACCGGTTCCACCGAACAGCGTGTCGCGCCCGCTGCCGCCGCTCAGATGGTCATCGTTTGCGTTGCCGTAGAGCAGGTCGTCCTGCAGGCCGCCATCAAGCGTGTCATTACCAAAGCCGCCGGCCATGACATCACTATTGGTCACGGACTGTGCGTCGCCGCGAAGCCGGTCGTTGCCAGCGTTGCCAAGGGACAGTGCCACGCTGCGGTCTATGAACTTCAGAATTTCGATATTGCTAATCCGGTCGGTTCCCATGGCGCTGCTGACCTGAACTGAAGAGTAGGATGAGAACAGATCGTCCAGCCCCCGTAGCGTGGCCTGGCTTGAATGCGTATTCAGAACCAGCGTGTCGGTCCCGGTTCCGGCGTCAATGGTGTCATCGCCGCTCCCAAGTGCAATGGTGTCATCGCCGCCATAGGTGTACCACAGGTTGCCGACAGCGCTGTTTGAGGTGATGGTATCGGTTCCCGCCAGAATACTGCGTTCCAGCGCGGCGCCGCTCATCGTAGCCAGATCGTAAAAGCTCTCGCTGAATCCAGTCATCGAGAAGACCTCGTTGCCGTAGCTGTAGAGGTAGAGATCTGTGAGTTCCCACACATAGGGGGAGGCGTTTGAAAAATCGCCGTCAAACCGGAGCGACAGCCCGTTAGTTCCGCTCATACTGATCGACGTGGCGGATTGCTGGGTAATAACCGGATCCCCAAAATCCGCCGAGTTCAAATCATTGATGGACCAGGTGCCGTTGGAGTCCTGGATGCGTACATTTGCCAATTTCAAAATTCCCTATGAACCAGGTCCGCCCCAGGCTGCGTTTGAAAGGTGCGGCCTCGGAACGGATAATAGGATCAACCATGGCGGTAGAATGGTGGAAGGTAAAGGAGCAGTATCCCAGTGGGTTACGTTTTGGCGAGCTAGGAAGGAAGGGGAAGGAGTACAACCTGAACCTTGCCCTGAAATGCGAAACGCCGCAGGGCTCTGCGGCGTTTACGGTCTTCTATTCAGTTCAGCGACCGAGAGGTCCCTGTGACTTTTAGCTGTCGGAGCTGGGGGCCGAGCCTGCCGGTGCGGCAGCAGGGCGCGCCGGAGCGGCGGCAGCCGGAGCGGCTTTCTTGCCGCCGGGATTCAGCGGATCGTCCTGACGCTGCACGGAGCCTTCGAAATGGGCGCCGCTCTCGATGGCGATGGTCTTGTGGATGATATCGCCTTCGACACGGGCGGTGGAGGTCAGGCGGACCTTCAGGCCGCGCACGCGACCCACGATACGGCCATTGATCACCACGTCATCAGCCGTGACTTCACCCTTGATCGTCGCGGTTTCGCCGATGGTCAGCAGGTGGGCGCGAATGTCGCCTTCGACGGTGCCTTCAACCTGGATGTCGCCGGTGGTTTTCAGGTTCCCGGTGATATGCAGATCGGAGCTGAGCACGGATGCCGGCGGTTTTGCCTTGGGCGGCGTGGCCTTGTAATCGCTCGCGGGCGCAGAGGGCGGGGCGCTCGGCGTTGCAGCCGCCGGAGTTGCTTCGGCCTGCTTCGGCCCGGGCTCATTGATTTTGCTCTTAGAAAACATTTCTCGCAGCCTTGATGTAGATCATAGGGTTTACGGGTTTTCCGTTGACCCGAACCTCGTAATGAAGGTGGGTCCCGGTGGACCGTCCGGTGTTACCCATATCAGCAATGTGATCCCCGCGCGAGACCCTTTGACCGACCTTCACGCGGAGTTTTGAGTTATGGGCATATTTCGTCTCAATACCAAAGGCATGGCGGATCGTGACCAGCCTGCCATAGCCGGATTGCCAGCCCGCATGGGTCACAACGCCATCAGCAGTGGCGTAGATATCTGTGCCGGTGCGGCCGGCGAAATCCGATCCTTTGTGAAGCCGGCGGCCGCCAGTTTTAGGGTCGCGGCGATAGCCAAAGCCCGAGCTTTGCCGCACGAGGCCAAGGTTCACCGGTGTCGCAAAAGGCGCCTGCTGCGCGGCCATGCGATAAAGGTTCAGCTGGTCCAACTCATTGAGAATGCTGTTGGCCCGACGCTCTTCCGCAGTGGGTTCTTCACCGCGGGTCGACAGGGCTAAAGGGGTGAGGGGACCACCCCCCTGTCCATTATAGCCGCGGCGCACCTGCTCCAGGATCCGATCCGGCGGCATACCGGCGCTGCGGAACATCTTGTCCAGCGGCGCTACGGAAACGGTAACCGCCTCTTCCAACTGCCGGAAGATCTGGTTGTTGCGCTCATCCATCAGCTTGATTTCCATCTCAAGCGAATCCCGCTGCTCGAGCGCCGATTGTGCGTCTGCCATGACCTGATCCCGCTCGGCGGCGGTCTCTGCCAGCGCGTCGGCGAGGAACTCCATCTGCACCGGGGCAACAGCGGCCATCATCTGGACTGGGCTGTCTTCCTCGGTTTCCTTGCGCAATTCGGCAAGAGCATCGCGCGCCTTGTCCCGCTGGGTCATGGTGTCGCGCAGCGTGGCCTGAATGACTTCGATGCCGGTTTCAAGCTCCCGGCGCCGAGTTTCGGAGGCGAGCAATTCGGACTGCATGTCGGAAATCTGCGCCAGAGCGGCGTTGAACCGCTGCTGCGCTGCCAGCGCCTCTTCGGCGCGGTTGTCCCGCTCCAGTGATAGGGCGTTGAGCCGGGCGCGGTAGTTCATCTGATCGCGTTTGGCTTGCTCGCGGAAGTTTCCGGCGCCGATCCCGTCCATCAGCACAATGGCTGTTGCCATGATCGACCAGGCGACAAACAGAACGATACCGGCAACGGCAATAAGCTGTGTTTCCGGCCTGAGCCGAATGAATCTGGTGTCGTCATCCGATTTGAGGAAAACGCGCCGTTCGGGGAAGCGCCGTTCGAGAAACGCGTGAATTTTAATAGTCAGACGTGTGCGCACGCGCTGATCCTTGTCCCATCCCAATTGCATGGCGCAGGGCCACTCACATCCCTGTGAGCCCAGGCGCCATGGCCCATTTGAATAGCCAGCCGGGCTTCATTGGGCAAGTCTGTTGACCAATCAGTAAGGAATTTGTGCCTGCAAGGCAGGATATTGGCGGAAATTTGCCGGGTAGCGGCAGGGCGCCGGCGGTCACGCGCCGCCCTGCCGCTTTGTCAGCCTGCGGGCTGTGCGCCGGTGTCGGTCAGCGGCCAGTAGAAATCCGGCGGCAGTCCGGCCTCGGCGCGTTTTTCCTCGTTGAAGGGCGGTTTCAGCGTGCTGTGGAAATAGGTTCGGACCAGATCGTGAAAGACATCCTTGGGATCGAGGTTCTCGCGCCCGCAAAGGAAATGGAACCATTTGGAGCCATAGGCGACATGGCCAACTTCTTCCTTGTAGATCACCTCCAAGGCCTCCACTGCCTGGGTCAGCTTTGCCTGGCGGAAAATCTTGATCATGCCGGGGGTGACATCAAGACCCCGGGCCTCCAGCACCATCGGCACCACAGCAAGACGGCCCATCAGGTCCTCGGCGGTGTCTTCGGCAGCGCGCCACATGCCAGCATGGGCCGGAAGGGCGCCGTAGTGGCTGCCAAGGCCTTCAAGGCAATCGCACATCAGGTTGAAATGCTTGGATTCCTCATCCGCCGCCTTGACCCAGTCGTCAAAGAAACCAATGGGCATCGGCACATGGGAAAACCGCGCGATGATATCCCAATGCAGATCGACCGCGTTGAGTTCGATATGGGCCACCGCATGGAGCAGCGCGATACGGCCCGCCTCGGAGCCGGGTTTGCGTTTTGGCACGTCGCGGGGATCGAGAAGTTCCGGCTTTTCGGGCCGGGCCGGGCGCAGTGGCGGGCTGGCGGTGCCGACCGGGATCTCGGGTGCCTCACCGCGACGATAGGCAAACCAGCGGGCCGCGTGCTGGCGGGAAAGGGCGGTTTTTTGGCGGCCGTCGGCGGTGGTCAGAACCTCTGTCGCCATTTCGGCGAGGGAAAGTTCGGCCTCAGAACTGGGGGTGTCGGTCATCTCGCCTCCGTCGGGTTTCGTGCTGCGCCGCGTTCCTGCCCTGTGGCGCGCGCCATGGCAACGGATTTGTCTGGGGGATGGCTGGGGCGCTCCCGCCCGTCGTCGATCACTTGTGACGTGACCGCCTCCCGTTGGGCCCGGCGCTGCGCGTTGCGCAGCGCCGGGTGGTGTGGCGGCAATCCGTTTCGGGTTACAGGGCTTTGGCGGCCTCCAGAACCTCCTCAACATGTCCGTCCACCTTGACCTTGCGCCAAACCTGCGCGATGCGGCCCTCGGCGTCGATCAGGAAGGTGGAGCGTTCGATGCCCCAGTGTTTTTTGCCGTACATGTTCTTCTCCTTCCACACGCCGTAATCCTCGCAGGTGGTGCCTTCGGCATCGGAGAGGAGCGGCGTGGTCAGCTCATGTTTGGCAACAAATTTGTCGTGTTTGGCGACGGTGTCCTTGGAAATCCCATAAACCTCGACCCCGGCATCGGCAAAAGCCTGCAAAGCGCCTGAAAATCCAATGGATTCCTTGGTGCAGCCCGGGGTATCATCTCGCGGATAGAAAAACAGGACGACGGCTCTTCCCTTGAGGTCGGCAAGCGAGATTTCACCGCCGCCGTCACGGGGCAGGGTGAACATCGGGGCGAGATCGGATGGTTCGAGCATATGGGGTCTCCGCTTGGTTTTGCATCATTGGGTGCCATAAATAGGCTATGGCGAGCAAAGGAAAAGCACAGATCGCGAGGTCAGCGGATCAGCCGGAGGAAGTCGCGGCACCCGAGGCTGCCGATCAGGCGGTGTCCGGGCAGGAGGCTGCGCGGGCCGAGCAGGTCGCTGGTCCCGCTGATGCGGAGGCCGCGGAAGGGCTTGCGGCGCGCCCCAAAGACCGGCGGCGCTGGCAGCGGCTGAAAACCGTGGTGCGCGTTGTGGCCGTCCTATGCTTTCTTGGGGCTGGCGCGGTTTATTTCGGGATCGGCACCCGCATCGATGCGCCGCAATGGCTGCGCCAGAAGGTCGAAACGCGCCTGGAACAAAGCCTTGGTGGTCTTCAGATCGAGTTTGGGGAAATCCACCTTGTTGTGAACAAGGGCTGGCGCCCACGGCTCGGGCTGCGCGATGTGTCTCTGGCGCAGGCGGATGGAACGCCGGTAGCGCGGCTGGCGGATGCGCAGGTGTCGCTGGCGATGCGACCCTTGCTGAGTGGGAAGTTTCAGCCCCGCAAGATCTGGCTCAGCGGGCTTTTTGCCTCTTTGCGGCGCGGCGCGGATGGGAAATTCGAACTCAGCCTTTCCGAGGCGGGATCGCCGTTCCGCGAAGCATCCGACCTGCCGCAATTGATCGAACACTGGGATACCCAATTTGAACGCCCGGTCCTTGCCGCACTGTCCGAGGTTGAGACCGAAGGTTTGACGCTGCGCTATGAAGACGGCCGACTGAACCGGGTCTGGACACTGGACGGCGGCACCGTGCGGCTGGCGCGTGAGGACAGATCGCTGGCCTTGTCTGGCGGCTTTTCTGTGCTGAGCGGGCGGCAGTATGTTGGCACCATTGAGGCCAACTACAAATCCGACATCGGCGATGCCTCAGCCGAATTCGGGTTCCTGATCGAAGAGATCGCGAGCGAGGATATCGCGGTTCAGGCGCCGGCGCTTGGCTGGCTTCAGGCGCTGCGGGCACCGATTTCCGGCTCGCTCCGCGGTGGCCTGGGCAGCGAAGGCGAGCTGCTGACCCTTTCCGCTGGCTTGCAAATCGGGCGTGGCGTGATCCAGCCGTCGGAAGAAACCCGCCCCGTGCCGATCCAAAGCGCGCATAGCTATTTCACCTACTACCCTGATCAGCAGGCCCTGCAGTTCGATGAGCTGAAAGTCGAAAGCGGCTGGGTCTCAGGTACGATGGAGGGGCGCGCGCATCTGAGCGGGATCGAGAACGGGCGGCTCACAGAACTGGTCGGGCAGTTGCAGTTTTCCGACCTCAGCCTCAACCCGCGCGACCTGTACGATCAGCCGCTGGAACTGGCGGGCGTTGGGGTGGATTTTCGGTTGGAGCCGGAACCCTTTAGCCTGACCCTGGGCGAGGTTTTGATCCAGGACGGGGATTCCAACATCCTGCTCGACGGCAAGGTCTCCGCCGAAGAAGCAGGATGGACCTATGCGCTGAATGGTCATGTGGATCAGATGTCGGTGGATCGGATCAAGGAATTGTGGCCAGCAGCGGCGCCGCCGAAACCGCGCGAGTGGGTGCGGGATAACCTTTATCAAGGTACTGCCCGCGATGCCTATGTGGCGTTGCGTGGCGCCGGGCTGGAAAAGCCGTTTCTGCATCTGGATACCACCTTTTCCGGGGTCGATGCGCGCTTTCAGAAACATCTGCCGCCGGTGCGGGGCGCTGATGGCCATTTCAGCATCCACGGCACGCGTCTGGTGGTGATCGCCAGCCGGGGCACGGTGACCGCCGATGACGGTGGCGCTGTGGATGTGACGGGCACGTCTTTCATCATTCCCGACACTTCGATCAAAGGCGGCGCGCCGGGGATCGTCCGGGTCAAGGCCTCGGGTGCGGTAACGGCGGGGCTGTCGCTGCTCGAACGTCCGCCGCTCAATATCATGTCCAAGGCAGGGCTGCCGGTGAAGCTGGCAGAGGGGCAGGTGCAGGTCAGCGGAACCTTGTCGCTGCCCCTGCGCGCGGGCGTGCCGCCAGAAGAGATCCTTTATCACTACACCGGCAGCGTGACCGGCGTCAGTAGCGGGGTTCTGGTGCCGGGACATCCGGTCGCCGCAGAGCGGCTGGAGCTGTCGGGGGATCAAAGCCACGTGCAGCTCTCTGGTGCTGCGACCCTGTCGGATGTGCCGCTGACGGCAACATGGCGCCAGCCGGTTGGCCCCGGTTCCGATCCGACCAGCTATGTCACCGGTAAGGTGACGCTTTCGAACACGGTGGTGGAGAGGTTCAATATCGGCTTGCCGACGGGGTCCGTCTTTGGGACCGGTCAGGGCGAATTCGTGCTGCGCCTTGCGCCTGGGGTGCCACCCGAGTTGAACCTGCGCTCGGCGCTCGAAGGGATCGGTCTGCGTATTCCGGTGCTGAGCTGGCGCAAGGCGGAGGCGGACACGGGTCTTCTGGATCTTGTGGTAACGCTGCGGGCGCAGCCTTCGGTGGACCGGCTTCGGGTCGAAGCAGCGGGGTTGAAGGCCGAGGGCACCGTGACCACGCGGGAAGATGGCGGGCTGGACCGAGCCGCCTTTAGCGCGGTGTCGCTGGATGGCTGGCTGCGCGGACCGGTGACATTTGTCGGGCGCGGGGCGGCGGTACCGGAAATCCGTATCGGCGGCGGCGTCATCGATATGCGCCGGGTGCCTTTTACCAGTTCCAGCGGCAGCAGTGGCTCCGGATCGGGCGGCACCGGACCGATCCTCTTGAGCCTTGATCGGCTGCAGGTAACTGACAGTATCGCCCTCAATGGCTTTCAGGGGCGGTTTTCCACGGCGGGCGGCTTCAATGGCAAGTTCACCGCCCGGCTGAATGGTCAGACCCTGCTGAGCGGTATTGTGGTCCCGGACAAGGGCGGCACGGCGACGCGGATCAAGTCCGAGGATGCCGGCGGAATCTTCCGCTCGGCCGGGGTGCTGCGGCACGGTCAGGGCGGCAGTTTTGACATGACGCTGGTGCCTGCAGCCACGCCGGGCGAATACGATGGCCGCATGACTGTGCGCAACACGCGGGTGAAGGACGCGCCCTCCATGGCAGCGCTGGTCAACGCGATCAGCCTCGTGGGGTTGGTCAATGAACTCGCCGGGCAGGGGATTCAGTTTTCGGAAGTCGAAGCAAAGTTCCGCCTTGGCGCCACCCATCTGATCGTTCACGAAAGCAGTGCAGTGGGTCCGTCGATCGGTCTGTCGATGGACGGGAATTACAATCTTGAGACCACGGCACTGGATATGCGGGGGGTGATTTCCCCGATCTATGTGCTGAACGCCATCGGCAGCGTCCTGACCCGCAAGGGCGAAGGGCTGATCGGCTTTTCCTACCGGCTGCGGGGCACGGCGGATGATCCCAAGGTGCAAGTCAATCCTTTGTCCGGCCTGGCGCCGGGTATCTTCCGGGAGCTGTTCCGGGGCCGGGCGCCGGAGGTGCCGGGGCAGACCCCCGCCGCGCCGCCGCCCACCAGCGGGCCATTGGCGCCCGAAGAGGTGCCAGCCGCCCCGACCGCTCCTCAGGCCGGCGAACGCTGAGTACACAGGCAATCTGGCGCAGATTGCCATAGCCAAGGCATCACAAAGCTCCTATATGCCGCCGCATGAAACTGAGCGATTTTGACTTTGATCTCCCCGAGGATCTGATTGCAACCCGCCCTGCCTCTCCGCGCAGCGCGGCCCGTCTTCTGGTGGCCGAAGGAGACCGGATTACCGATGCGCGGGTTTCAGACCTGCCGGAGTGGTTCCAGCCCGGCGATCGTCTGGTATTGAACGACACCAAGGTCATTCCAGCGCGCCTGTCGGGGCAGCGCCATCGCAGCAGTGCGCAAGGCGATACCTCCGCCCGCATCGAAGTCACCTTGCTGGAGCCGGGCGCAGACGGTACCTGGAATGCCCTGCTGAAACCTCTGAAAAAGGTAAAACCGGGCGAGACGATCCGTTTTGCCGATGGTTTCAGCGCCGTGCTGGAGGGTGTTGCCGACGGGCAGGGCGCCCTGCGGTTCAATCTGGAAGGCGACGAATTCGAGGCGGCCCTGGCCGAGGCGGGCGCCATGCCGCTGCCACCCTATATTGCTGCCAAACGCCCGGCGGATGCGCAGGACAAGACCGATTACCAGACGGTCTGGGCGCGCCACACCGGCGCCGTAGCGGCGCCGACCGCCTCGCTGCATTTTGATGCACCGCTGCTGCAGGCGCTTAAGGATCGCGGGATCACGTTCAGCTATGTCACCCTGCACGTGGGCGCAGGCACCTTCTTGCCAGTCAAGGTCGAGGATGTGACCACACACAAGATGCACGCCGAATGGGGGCGGGTCAGCCCCGAAGCTGCCGCCGAGATCGCGGCGACTAAGGCTGCAGGCGGGCGCATCATCCCGGTGGGCACCACAGCGCTGCGTCTGATCGAAAGCGCCGCGCGCAGCGGCGCGATCGCGCCATGGGAAGGGGAGACTGATATTTTCATCTACCCGGGCTTTACCTTCCATGTTGCCGATGCGCTGATGACGAATTTCCACCTGCCGCGCTCCACCCTGATGATGCTGGTTTCTGCGCTGATGGGGCAGGAGACCGTGCGGCAGATCTATGCCCACGCGGTCGACAGCGGTTACCGGTTTTTCTCCTATGGCGATGCGTCGCTTCTGATCCCCTCTGGGGCGGGATCGCGGCAGAGCTGAGCCCCGCCAGATCGCCAGCACCAGACCTTCAGAAAATGCAGAGAATTCCGCTGTAAACGTGACGGCGGGATGAAATCGTCTCTGCGATCTGCGATAGTTCTTTCCACACACCGCATCCGCAGATAAGGGCGGAAGATGCGAAATGAAACACCGCCTGCCGGATCCAAAACCGGGGGCAGGCGGCGGATGCAAAAGGATACGGGCAATGCTGCAGGTACTCTCAAGCGCATGGGCGCTGCTTCTGGGGATGGGAATGCTGATGATCGGGAACGGTCTTCAGGGCACCATTCTTGGGGTGCGCGGCGACCTTGAAGGGTTCTCGACGTTGCAGATGTCCTTTGTCATGTCCGCCTATTTTGTTGGCTTTCTGGGCGGCTCGCGGATGGCGCCGGAGATGATCCGGCGGGTCGGCCATGTCCGCGTCTTTGCGGCGCTGGCCTCGCTGATTTCTGCCGTGATGATTCTCTATCCCGCGATCACCAATCCCTTTGCCTGGATGGCCGGGCGGGTGCTGATCGGGTTTTGCTTTTCCGGCGTGTATGTCACCGCTGAAAGCTGGCTGAACAATGCGGCAGACAATGCCAACCGCGGCAAGGCGCTGTCGCTTTACATGCTGGTGCAGATGCTGGGCATCGTCTCGGCGCAGGCGCTGATGCTGCTTGGTAACCCGTCGGGCTATGAAACCTTCGTCATTGCCTCGGTTGTGATTTCGGTGTCCTTTGCGCCAATTTTGCTGTCGATTTCGCCGACGCCTGCCTTTGACACCACGAAACCGATGACCCTGCGCCAGCTGATGGATGCATCGCCTCTGGGCTGCGTGGGTATGTTCCTGCTGGGCGGCGTCTTCTCGGCCCAGTTCGGGATGAGCGCAGTCTACGCGGCTTCGGCCGGGCTGACCTTGCCGCAGATTTCGCTGTTCGTCGCGACCTTCTATGTCGGCGCGCTGGTGCTGCAATATCCGCTGGGATGGATTTCCGACCGCATGGACCGGCGCGTGGTGATCCTGTTCGCGGCGGCCTTCAGTGGCGCGGCGGCGGTTCTGGGTATGGCGATGGGCGCGAATTTCTGGATGCTGCTGCTGGCGGCCTTTTTTATCGGCGGGATGACCAACCCGCTTTACTCGCTGCTGATCGCCCACACCAACGACTATCTGGATTACGACGATATGGCGGCGGCCTCGGGCGGGCTGGTCTTCATCAACGGCCTTGGCGCCATTACCGGGCCACTGATCACCGGTTGGCTGATGGGCGAAAGCGTCTTTGGCCCGCCGGGATTTTTCCTGATCATGGCGGTGCTGACCTTTGCGCTGGCGGCATACGCGCTTTACCGGACGACGCAGCGCGCCTCGATCGCAGCCGAAGATTCGGGCACCTTCGCGCCGATGGCTCCGACAGGCTCGCCCGTGGCGGTCGAATTTGCACAGGAATACGTCATCGAAACCGAGATGGAAGAGCAGGAAGCCGCGCATGAGGCCGGGTGATTGCGCTAACCTGCAGGAAACGTGAGCAATATTTCACCAATTGCCGCTCCTGTTGCAATTTGTGACGGTTCTATGACTTGCCATGAGGGGGTAAAATCCTCTGAAATTGGGGGTAGGCAACACATGTGGAGTAAATGGGATGGTTGGCCCCGAAGAAATCCTTGAATTCTGGCTGGATGAGGTCGGAGAAAAGGGCTGGTATGTGCAGGATGATGATCTGGACGCGACCATCCGCAAACGGTTCGGAAAGGCCTGGGAGGAGGCCTGCGAGGGCAAGTTCTCGCTCTGGCTCACCTATCCCAGTGGAACCCTTGCCTATATCATCCTGATGGACCAGTTCCCGCGCAACATGTTCCGCGGTGAAGGTCAGGCCTTTGCCTCGGATGAGATTGCGCTGGCAGTGGCCAAGAACGCGCTGAATAAGAAATGGGATCTGAAGATCGATGAACCTGCGCGGCAGTTCTTTTATCTGCCGCTGATGCATTCGGAAAACCTGTGCGATCAGGAGCGCTGCGTGCGCCTGCTGAAGGAACGGATGCCCGAATATGGTGCGTCCAATCTGCTGCACGCGCGGGCCCATCGCGACGTGATCCGCAAGTTCGGTCGCTTTCCCTACCGCAACGATGCATTGCTGCGCCACAGCACCGAACCGGAGCGCGACTACGTCGAAGCCGGGGGGTATGGCGCCACGATCCGGACCTTTCAGCAAGCCAGCTGAACCGAGGGGAACGACTATCAGGGGGTATCCCTGACGCTGACATTCTAAAGGCGCTGTCTGGCCGGTCGGACAGCGCCTTTTCTGTGCCGGGCTTTCGGCGCCAGACAATCCCTTTACCATCCCTCTATGCGGCCAGCCGTGATCACATCTTCTTGAAACGGTCGTCGCGGGATGACTGCGCTGGAGCGGGATTTTTTGTGGCCTGTAGCAGTGACTGTGCATATGGTTGTTCCGGCGCGCAGGTCTCGCGGTGGATACCGGTCGGTGAAAATGCCCACCACGTTCCCAAAGGCTTTTGTCACTGCGAGATTGCGGCGTGCAAAAAATTGGTTTAACGGTAAACTAGTTTCAGATCCAGTTTGGCGAGGGATATCATGGCCGCACAAACCTATGACGTGATCGTAATCGGCGCAGGCCCCGGCGGCTATGTGGCTGCCATCCGCGCAGCCCAGCTGGGGCTCAAGACCGCGGTCATCGAGCGTGAGAACCTGGGCGGCATCTGCCTCAACTGGGGTTGCATCCCGACCAAGGCGATGCTGCGTTCCTCCGAAGTGTTCCACCTGATGCACCGGGCCAAGGAATTCGGGCTCAGCGCCGATGGCATCGGCTACGATCTGGACGCGGTGGTGAAACGCTCGCGCGGGGTGGCGAAACAGCTGTCCTCGGGCGTCGCGCATCTACTGAAGAAAAACAAGGTCACCGTGATCATGGGCGAGGCGACGATCCCCGCCAAGGGCAAGGTCTCGGTCAAGACCGACAAGGGCACCGAGGATCTGGCGGCCAAGAACATCATCCTCGCGACCGGCGCCCGCGCGCGGGAGCTGCCGGGGCTGGAGGCAGACGGTGATCTGGTCTGGACCTACCGCCACGCGCTGACCGCACCGCGGATGCCGAAAAAGCTGCTGGTCATCGGATCGGGCGCCATCGGCATCGAATTTGCCAGCTTCTTCAACACCCTGGGCGCCGACACCACCGTGGTCGAGGTGATGGACCGGGTGCTGCCGGTCGAGGATGCCGAGATTTCCGGCATGGCCAAGAAGGCCTTCGAGAAGCAAGGCATGAAGATCATGGAGAAATCCATGGTCAAGCAGTTGGATCGGGCAAAAGGCAAGGTCACCGCTCATATTGAGGCTGG
Source organism: Phaeobacter gallaeciensis (assembly GCF_001678945.1). Lineage (NCBI taxonomy): Bacteria > Pseudomonadati > Pseudomonadota > Alphaproteobacteria > Rhodobacterales > Roseobacteraceae > Phaeobacter > Phaeobacter gallaeciensis. The sequence goes on along the minus strand of NZ_CP015124.1, from coordinate 307,141 downwards.
CGGCAAGGTCCAGAAGATGGAATTCGACACGGTGATCTCGGCCGTTGGCATCGTCGGCAATACCGAAGGTCTGGGTCTGGAGGCGCTTGGCATCAACGTTGACCGCACCCATGTGGTGACCGATGAATTCTGCCGCACCGGTGTCGAGGGGCTTTACGCTATCGGGGATATCGCCGGGGCGCCCTGGCTGGCGCACAAGGCCAGCCACGAAGGCGTTATGGTGGCAGAGCTGATCGCAGGCAAACACGCCCATCCGGTCAAACCCGAAAACATTGCAGGCTGCACCTATTGCCATCCGCAGGTGGCCAGCGTTGGCTACAGCGAGGCGAAGGCCAAGGAGCTGGGATACGACATCAAGGTCGGTCGCTTCCCCTTTGTCGGCAACGGCAAGGCCATCGCGCTTGGGGAACCCGAAGGGCTGGTCAAAACTATCTTTGACGCCAAGACGGGTGAACTGCTGGGCGCGCATATGATCGGCGCCGAGGTGACGGAACTCATTCAGGGCTATGTGGTGGGCCGCCAGCTGGAAACCACCGAGGAAGACCTGATGAACACCGTCTTCCCGCATCCGACGCTGAGCGAGATGATGCATGAAAGCGTCCTGAACGCCTTTGACCGAACCATCCATTTTTAGACGCTGCGACGGCTGACACCGAAACCGCCCAAAGCCATGCCAGGCCTTGGGCGGTTTTTTTTATGGTTCGTCTGGTCGCTGCGGTTGTTTCCGGGTATGGGCGAAGGATCTTCGATTGTATTTCTCATGATCTTTTCCGACGGGACCATAGTATGACGGCGAGCCAAGACACGCGCTGGAGTGTGATCCTTCTGATCTGGGGCGCTGGCCTTGGCGCTGCAGCGCAATATGGCAAGGTGAGCGTGGTCTTTGATCAGATGGCCGAGCTGTTTCCGGATGCGGGCAGCGCCATCGGATTCACGGTCTCGCTGGTTGGGTTCCTCGGGATCGGGCTGGGTGTCATTGCGGGCATGGTGGTGGCCTCTTTCGGCTTCCGCCGCACGCTTGTGGCGGCCCTGGCCAGCGGCGCTGCGATGTCCGCCCTGCAAAGCCTAGATCTTCCTTTCTCGCTGTTTCTGGCCACCCGCGTGATCGAAGGCCTGTCGCATCTGGGCGTGGTGGTGGCGGCACCGACCCTGATTGCCCAGATCAGTTCCAATCGGCACCGGGGCGCGGCGCTGACGCTGTGGAGCACGTTTTTCGCGGTAGCCTTTGCGTTCCTTTCGTGGTTTGGCGTTCCGCTGGCACGGATGGCTGGGGTTCAGGCGCTGTTTGCCACCCACGCCGTGATCATGGCAGCGCTGGCTTTGTTGCTGCTGCGGGTGCTGCGCGATGTGCCGGTGCCGCCGCGCCAGCCGCTACCCCGGTTCGCCGATCTACCGCGTCTGCATCTGGAGATTTTCCGCTCTCCCTGGCTGGCGGCACCTGCGGCTGGCTGGCTGTTCTACACCATCTGTTTCGTCGCGATCCTGACCGTCCTGCCGCCCTATCTGGCGCCGGAGGTGCGGGGTTTTGTGATGGGCGCGATGCCGCTGACCAGCATCGCAGTGTCGATGACGCTGGGGGTGTTCCTGCTGCGGCGGATCCATGCAGTGCCACTGATCCAGGCGGGCTTTGCACTCAGCGCGCTGGCGCTGGTTTGGATGTGGGCCGATCCCGGTGCGCCGCTGGCCTGTCTGGCACTGGCCGGGGCGCTGGGGCTGGTGCAGGGACCGAGTTTTGCCTCGGTGGCGCAGCTGAATTCCGGGGCGGTTGATCAGGCCAGCTCCAATGGCGCCCTCGCCATGGCCGGTAATCTTGGCAATACCATCGGCACGCCGCTGATGGTCTGGGTGCTGGGGCTGGCGGGCTATAATGGCATGATCGTGACCGGCGTCATTGTGTTCATCTGCGGATGTTTGGTGCATGGCTGGCTGGCGGCACTGCGCAGAAAATTAAATGTTCGCTGAACGTTCTCGATTTTGGGTTGGAGACTCGGAAAGCTTTGCCTATCTGTAGGGTCGGGCGACCGGTGCAGGCCGGGGCGCGGATAACGGGGGTTCCATGGCTGAGCTGAAGTCCATCGAGGTGCGCGGCGCGCGCGAACACAACCTGAAAAACATCGACGTGGACATTCCGCGCGACGAATTGGTGGTGATCACCGGCCTTAGCGGCTCGGGCAAGTCGTCGCTCGCCTTTGATACCATCTATGCCGAAGGGCAGCGCCGCTATGTGGAATCGCTCTCGGCCTATGCGCGCCAGTTCCTCGACATGATGGAAAAGCCCGATGTGGATCACATCAGCGGCCTATCTCCGGCGATCTCCATCGAGCAGAAGACCACCTCGAAAAACCCGCGGTCTACCGTAGGCACCGTGACCGAAATCTACGACTACCTGCGCCTGTTGTTCGCGCGGGCAGGGACGCCCTATAGCCCCGCGACCGGCTTGCCGATCGAGGCGCAGCAGGTGCAGGATATGGTCGACCGTGTCATGACGCTGGAGGAGGGCACGCGCGGCTACCTGCTGGCGCCCATCGTGCGGGATCGCAAGGGCGAGTACAAAAAGGAATTCCTTGAACTTCGGAAGCAGGGCTTCCAGCGGGTCAAGGTGGACGGCGAATTCTATGAGCTGGACGAACCGCCGACTCTGGACAAGAAGTTCCGACATGACATCGACGTTGTCGTTGATCGGATCGTTGTGCGCGAAGGGCTGGAAACTCGGCTGGCGGACAGCTTGCGCACCGCGCTGGATCTGGCGGATGGCATCGCCATTCTGGAAACGGCTCCGCGTGAAGGCGATCCCGAGCGCATCACCTTCTCGGAAAACTTTGCCTGCCCGGTCAGTGGCTTTACCATCCCCGAGATCGAGCCGCGCCTGTTCTCGTTCAATGCGCCATTCGGTGCCTGTCCGGAATGTGACGGGCTGGGAATGGAGCTGTTCTTTGACGAACGTCTGGTGGTGCCGGATCAGAGCCTCAAGGTCTATGACGGCGCGCTGGCGCCCTGGCGCAAGGGAAAATCTCCCTATTTCCTGCAGACCATTGAGGCGATTGCCAAGCACTATGAGTTCGACAAGAACACGCCGTGGAAGGATTTGCCTGCCCATGTGAAACAGGTGTTCCTTTATGGCTCGGGCGATGAGGAAATCCCGTTCCGCTATGACGAAGGCGGCCGGGTTTACAACGTGACCCGTGTTTTCGAAGGCGTCATTCCCAATATGGAACGCCGCTATCGCGAGACGGACAGCAATTGGATCCGCGAGGAATTCGAACGCTACCAGAACAACCGCCCCTGTGGTGCCTGCGGCGGCTACCGCCTGCGAGAAGAGGCGCTGGCGGTGCGGATTGCCGATATTCACGTCGGTCAGGTGGTGCAGAAATCCATCCGCGAGGCACTCGCCTGGATTGAGGAGGTGCCAAATCACCTCAGCACCCAGAAACAGGAAATCGCCCGCGCCATCGTCAAGGAAATCCGCGAACGTCTGGGTTTCCTCAACAACGTCGGCCTTGAATATCTAACGCTCAGCCGGAATTCCGGCACGCTCTCGGGCGGCGAGAGCCAGCGGATCCGACTGGCCAGCCAGATTGGTTCAGGCCTGACCGGAGTCCTCTATGTTCTGGATGAGCCGTCCATTGGCCTGCATCAGCGCGACAACGACCGGCTGATAACGACCCTGAAAAACCTGCGTGATCAGGGCAATACGGTGATCGTGGTGGAGCATGACGAGGATATGATCCGTCAGGCCGACTATGTGTTCGATATCGGCCCCGGTGCCGGGGTGCATGGCGGGCAGGTGGTGAGCCACGGGACGCCGCAGCAGATCGCTGCAGATGCGGCTTCGGTCACCGGGCAGTATTTGTCAGGCGTGCGGGAAATCGAAATCCCCGCCAAACGGCGCAAGGGCAACAAGAAGAAAATCAAAGTGGTCAAGGCGACCGGCAACAACCTGAAAGAGGTGACTGCCGAATTCCCGCTTGGCAAATTTGTCTGCGTATCCGGCGTATCCGGGGGCGGTAAATCCACCCTGACGATTGAAACCCTGTTCAAGACCGCCTCGATGCGCCTCAACGGGGCGCGGCAGACCCCGGCGCCGTGTGAGACCATCAAGGGGCTGGAGCACCTGGACAAGGTGATCGACATCGATCAGCGCCCCATCGGGCGCACACCGCGTTCGAACCCGGCGACCTATACCGGTGCCTTTACCCCGATCCGCGACTGGTTCGCGGGCCTGCCCGAGGCCAAGACGCGCGGCTATAAACCGGGGCGGTTCTCCTTCAACGTCAAGGGCGGGCGCTGCGAGGCCTGCCAGGGCGATGGGGTCATCAAGATCGAGATGCACTTCCTGCCGGACGTCTACGTGGAATGCGAAACCTGCAAGGGCAAACGCTATAACCGCGAAACGCTTGAAGTCACCTTCAAGGGCAAAAGTATCGCCGATGTGCTGGATATGACCGTGGAAGAGGCTCAGCAGTTCTTTGCCGCCGTGCCCTCGATCCGCGACAAGATGGACGCGCTGATGCGGGTTGGTCTTGGTTATATCAAGGTAGGCCAGCAAGCGACCACACTGTCAGGCGGTGAGGCGCAGCGGGTGAAACTGTCCAAGGAGCTGTCGAAACGCTCCACTGGCCGGACGCTCTATATCTTGGACGAACCCACCACCGGTCTGCATTTCGAAGACGTGAAAAAACTGCTCGAAGTGCTGCATGAGTTGGTGGATCAGGGGAATTCGGTGGTGGTGATCGAACACAACCTCGACGTCATCAAGACCGCTGACCATATCATCGATATCGGTCCAGAAGGCGGTGACGGTGGCGGGGAAATCGTCGCCACCGGCACGCCGGAACAGGTGGCCGCAGAACCGCGCAGCCATACCGGGCGTTATCTGAAACCGATGCTGGAGCAAGCGGGCAGGGTGGCTGCCGAGTAAGGCAGCCTCTCCCTGTGGGCGCGGCTCAGACTATTCCAAGATGTCTGCAACCGCACCGATCAGGTTCAGAACCTTGCGGGTTTCAGGATCGACCCGATAGAGATAGCCGTCGCTGCGGTAATAGGTGTACCTCGGGTCCAGCCTGTACCGCTTGGGGTCGCGCAGAATGATGTAGTTCATCAGCCTGTCCCCCACGGCATGAGGACCGCGGTGCTTGCCCACCTGACCGGGGGGCACGCAGGGCACGGATTTCTTGGCCAGGCCCGGCGGACAGCCCTTTGGCGCGCCGAAACTGGCGGCGGGGAGGCTGAGGCCGAGAATGACAGCAGTGATGATGAAACGCATGACGCTCCTTTCCTGTGCTTTGTGCCAATCGTTGATTGGCGGTCAGCGCAAAGGATAGCGCGCCAAGCCGGTGCCTTCCCTGCGAAACCATCTAGGCGCAGCTGTTCAGCCTGATCTTGCCGATTGGCCGGATCAAAGCGGCAGATTGCAGCCAAATCCGGGTGACCAGTCGACCAAATCCCCAGCGGTAGCTATTTCTTCATCGGGCAGGTATTGACGCCAAGGATGGAATACAGAGGGCAGGTCCCGAGCAGACCCGTCACCAGCGGCACCACGCCGATCCACATCCACCAGCCATAGCCCATCAGCGCGCCTACGATCAGCAATGCGCCGATGACAATGCGCAGGATCTTGTCCAGACCCCCAACGTTGTTTGCAAACATGGCATGTCCTTTCCTCGTTATGGGCAGAGAATACCCGGCGTCAGGACGGTCGAACATGATGTGGGTCAATGAAAAGGGGCGGCACCATCCGGTCCGCCCCTGTATTTGATCGGCAACTGATCTGTTGCTGTGCCTTAGTCGCGGCTGCGTTTTTCGAACCGGGGCAGCATGGCCGAGAAATCCATGCCCATGCCGTCCTCGTTCTCGACGAATTGCGCATAAAGCGCCTGTGCGAGCTGGCCCATCGGTGTATCCGCATCGGCGCTGTCTGCTGCTTGCTGTGACAAGCGCAGGTCCTTCAGCATCAGCTCGGCCGCGAAACCGGGCTTGTAATCGTTGTCGGCGGGCGATTGCGGGCCGACGCCCGGCGCCGGGCAATAGGCGTTCATGGTCCAGCTGTAGCCCGAGGAGGTGGAGACCACATCGAACATTTTCTGCCGGTCCAGCCCCAGCTTGTCGGCGAGTGCAAAGGCTTCGCAGGTGGCGATCATGGTGACGCCTAGGATCATGTTGTTGCAGATCTTGGCTGCCTGACCGGCGCCCGCATCGCCGCAATGCACGGCCTTCTGCCCCATGATGTCAAACAGCGGCTTTGCCTTCTCGAAGGCCTCAGCCGAGCCGCCGGCCATGAAGGTCAGCGTACCGCCCGCGGCGCCGCCGATGCCGCCCGAAACCGGCGCATCCACGGGCAACAGGCCTGCCACGGCGGCTTGCTCTGCTACGGCGCGGGCGGAATCCACGTCTACGGTAGAGCAGTCCACGAAGGCCGCGCCCGCTTTCATCGCCGGGATGATCTCATCCGCAACGCTGCGCAGGATCTGGCCGTTGGGCAGCATGGTGATGACCACGTCGGCGTCCTTGGCGGCTTCGGCCCCGGATGGGGCCATGGTGACGCCCTCGACCTTGACCTCTGCCATGTCAAAGCCGGTGACATCATGGCCTGCAGCGGCAAGGTTGGCCGCCATCGGGCCGCCCATATTGCCAAGGCCGATAAATCCGATCTTCATGGGTTACTCCTCCTCAAATGTCAGTGCGTCTGCGCCCAGCGGCATCAGCATCTGGCTGACGGCAACGGCTGGCACGGAGCGGTCCGCGTATTGCCACTTGGGCTGGCGGTCCTTGTCAATGATCTGGGCCCGGATGCCTTCCAGAAAGTCGCCTTTTTCCATCGACCGGTAGGTAAAGCGATACTCCAGATCCAGCGCCTTGCGGATGGTCAGGGTCGCGCCCCGCAGCCGGTGCAGGATTTCCACGGTCGCGGCCATGGACAGCGGCGAATTGCGCATCAGCGGCTTTTGCGCGGTGGTGGCGAACTCCGAGCCGTCCTGTTCGAGGACGGTCAGGATGTCATTCAGGGTTTCCCCGGCAAACAGCTGGTCGATATCACCCTGCATGGCCTCCAGTGTGCCATCGGGCGCGGCCTCGGCGGCGTTTGCCAGAATATCAGGGTTGCCGTCCTGCTCCAGCGCGGTGATTAGCCCGGGCCATTTCTCCTGCGGGATATAGTGGTCGGCAAAACCGGCGTAGATCGCGTCGGCGGCCTTCATCCGGCCCGCAGTCAGACCGAGGTATTCGCCTAAGCGCCCGGGCGCCAGCGCCAGGATCAGCGTGCCGCCCACGTCGGGGATCAGGCCGATGCCAGTCTCGGGCATGGAGATCTGGCTGCTCTCGCAGACGATCCGATGAGTGCCGTGGCAGCCGATGCCGACGCCGCCGCCCATGGTGAAGCCTTGCAGGAAGCTGACCACAGGTTTCGGGTATTCAAAGATCCGCGCGTTCAGGCGGTATTCGTCGCGCCAGAAGGTGCGCCCATAGCCGTAATTGCCCTTGGTGCCGGTGGCATAAAGCTCGGCAATGTCACCACCAGCGCAAAAGGCCTTTTCGCCGCTTGCATCGATGACGACGATTTTGACCGCATCATTGGTTGCCCAGTCCTTCAATGCCGCATCAATGGCCATGCACATGTCATAGGACAGGGCGTTCAGGGCCTTTTCGCGGGTGAGGGTGATCCGGCCCGCTGAGCCGGTCACGCGAATGTCGATATCGCTCATCCCAGACCTCAGCGGTTTTCAGACAGCATGTGGCGGGCCACGATCACGCGCATGATCTCATTGGTGCCCTCAAGGATCTGGTGCACCCGCAGATCGCGCACCAGTTTCTCGATGCCGTAATCCGCCAGATAGCCATAACCACCGTGCAGCTGCAGGCACTGATCGACGATCTTAGATCCCGCTTCGGTGACGAATTTCTTGGCCATGGCGCAGAACTTGGTCGCATCCGGTGCGCCCTGGTCCAGCTTCCACGCCGCCTGACGCAGGAAAGTACGCGCGGCCTGCAGTTCAATCTCCATATCCGCAAGGCGGAACTGAAGCCCCTGGAACTGGTCGATCGACTGGCCAAAGGCTTTGCGCTCGCTCATGTATTGCAGGGTCATGTTGAGCGCGGTCTGCGCAGCACCGAGCGAGCAAGACGCAATGTTCAGGCGTCCGCCATCAAGGCCCATCATGGCGTATTTGAAGCCCTTGCCTTCTTCGCCTACAAGCTTGTTCGCGGGGATCTTGCAATCGTCGAACTGAACCTGCGCGGTTGGCTGGCTCTTCCAGCCCATCTTGTCCTCAAGCCCACCAAAGGACAGGCCGGGGGTGCCGTCTTCGACATAGACGGTGGAAATCCCCTTGGGACCATCCTCGCCGGTGCGCACCATGCAGACATAGGCGTCGGAATATCCGCCGCCCGAGATGAACGCCTTGGTGCCATTCAGGGTGTAGCCTTCGTTGGTCTTTTCAGCGCGGGTTTTCAGCGCCGCCGCGTCGGACCCCGAACCGGGTTCCGTCAGGCAGTAGGAGAGCACCGTGTTGAGGGTCAGAACGTCGGGCATCACGCGGGCCTTCATCTCGTCGCTGGCAAAGGTGTCCAGCATCTTGGCGCACATGTTGTGGATCGACAGGAAGGCCGCGACCGAGGGGCAGGCCATCGACAGCGCCTCAAACACCAGCGTGGCGTCAAGACGCGTCAGAGCGGATCCGCCGCCTTCTTCGCTGACGTAAAGCCCACCAAAGCCCAACTCACCGACCTTGGGCCACAGATCCTTGGGAATGGTGCCTTCGGCTTCCCACTGGCGGGCAAAGGGGGCGATGTTGTCCTGACCAAAGGCATGAGCCATGTCAAAAATGGCGGTCTGTTCTTCTGTCAAAGCGAAATCCACGTCGTGTCCTCCCTGGCGCGGTGTGAATTGAACGGTTGTTTATTTACTTATCCGCAGGCGCCTCTCAGAGCAAGCTGTGCAATTGCAAAGCCGTGCTGCAGGAATGGCTGCGGCACACCTTTAAGGCGAATTTTGATTTCGGAAACCAATTCTTAGGAACCGCGGCCATAGAGTGCAGCCAAGCCCATGTGCCGGCGAACGGTATCATAGAACTGTCAGAACTTCGGAAGAGATCCATGTCAAAATTCGATTTCCAATTTCAGAAAAACGCGTCGAATCAGTCGGTAACAGCAGGGTTGGCGATGTTCGAAACGCAAAAGAAGGCTGGAATTCAGCAAGGCAGTCAGGCTGGCACGGTAAAAACTGCGCGGAAGTACATTGACGACGCGATGGATCTGGTGGTCTCGCTCGACTACAACGCCGCACGTGCCATGCTTGACGAGGCTCTGTCGATCTATCCCGAAGACATCGTCCTTCTTCGGCTTTCAGGCGATGTTTACCTGCAGCAGGATGATAAGGATAACGCGCTTTTAACCTACATGACTGCAATGGGTGTCAACCCTCTGGACACTCAAGTGTTGAACTCGATCGGAAGCCTGCTGGGCCTCATGGGGAACTCCCACGATGCCAAAGGTTTTTTCCAGGCAGCACATAATACCGATCCGAGTGATGCCTATTCTGGTTATAACTGGGCTCATAACAGTATGAAGGACAGCGACTGGAGTTTCTTTGACCGGCTGCCGCAGATTTTGCGCTTGGGCGATAGGTGTCCCCTGGATGTGCAGCCATTTACGCTTTTGGGTCTGACGGACGATCCGGCGTTGCACAAGGTGCGCGTCAAAGCGCGGTGTAGAGATTTGATGAAAAGGATTAAGGAAAACAAGCGTTTCTCCCGGACCAGCGTTCACGGACGGAAAATCCGGATCGGTTTCTTTTCCGACGACTTCAGGGATCACGCCACAATGCTCCTGATGGGACGGTTCTTTGATCTAATAGATCGTGAGCGCTTTGAGGTTATCATCTATGACTATGGCAGTTCGGGAAATAGTGCCGTGCGACTGCAAGTGGAAGAGAGCGCGGATATCTATCACAACGTGCGCGATATCAGTGATCATGAAATGGCTGAATTGGCGCGCAAGGATGGCGTCGACATCGCAATCGACATGAAAACCTATACGAAAGGCGCGAGGCTGGCTGCATTTGCAGAGCGGGTGGCGCCGGTTCAGGTTGCTTTCCTCGGCTATCCGGGAACGAGCGGCTTGCCGACGATGGACTATTTCATTGGTGATGAAATTACGGTGCCGCCATCGCTGCGTCAGCACTTCAGTGAAAAAATCCTCTATATGCCCAACTGTTATCAGGTGAATGACAACACAAGGGAGCATTCGCCGGATATGCCTACTCGCGCTGAACTGGGGCTTCCGGAAGATGCGTTTGTGTTTTGCAGCCTTAACAACCCGAACAAGGTCACACCGGCCGAGTTCGATGTCTGGACGAAGCTTCTCCACAATGTGCCGGACAGTGTGCTTTGGCTTTTTGCGCCGACCATCACCATTCAGGAGAACCTGCTACGGGAGGCGAAAGCACGCGGGATCGGACCCGAACGGCTTGTGTTCGCGGCAAGGGTTTCCATGGTAGAACACGTGAGCCGGATGGGGCGGGCAGATCTGTTCCTGGATGCGTTCAACTGTAACGCCCATACCACCGCAAGTGAGGCGGTCTGGTCCGGGCTGCCAATCGTGACCAAGGCTGGCAAACAGTTCGCTGCACGTGTCGCAGCCAGCATCGTCACCGCAATAGGGTGCCCGGATCTGGTGACCGAGACAAAAGAGGAATATTACGACCTAGCGTACAAACTAGCGACGGATCGTGATGCTCTGAACGAGATTAAACAGCGTCTCAAGGACAATCTCTGGACCACTCCGCTGTATGACTCGGAGCAGTATGTTCGCGACTTCGAGAACCTGATGGAAAAGGCAATCCTGCGCTATGAGGAAGGATACAAGCCCAAGCACCTGTCCCTGAACTGACAGAGGCCACTGTGCGGATCCTAAAGGATCCGCACCTGCGTTCCGATCTCAACCAGTTCGTAGAGTTCCTCGACGTGCTGGTTGTAAAGACCGATACAGCCGGATGAGCTTTGTCGCCCGATCTTGCGGGTGTCATGGGTGCCATGCACCAGATAGGCCGGCCAGGTCAGATACATGGCGCGGGTGCCCAGCGGGTTGCCCGGGCCGCCTTCCATATATCGGGGCAGAGTGGGGTCGCGTTCGCGCATATTGGCGGTCGGGGTCCAGCCGGGATTCTTTGCCTTGCGCACGACCTTGGTATAGCCGCGCTTGGTCAGCTCGTCGCTCATCGGCACGGAAGAGGGGAAAAGACGGTAACTTTCGCCGTCGCCGCCCCAGTAATGCACCGCACGCGAGGCAACATCCGCCAGCAGGCAGCCCACACCTAGCTCGTCGAAATGATCCTGCCAGTTTTGCTGCGTAAAGGCCGAGATGTTCCTTTTTACCGCCGTCTGATCGCGGATCGGTGCCTCATCGGCGGGGAAGGCATCAGTGGATTGCGCGCGTAGGAGTGTCGGGGTCGCCAAAGCCCCTGCTAGCCCAAGGATTGTGCTCCGGCGGGTGATCCGTTGTGTCATGGTGCCTCCTGTATTCTGTGTCGAAACTGCTCGGTTTCGTTCGGGGTCTGTCCGGGAACATATTCACTTCAGCGAATTTGGCCAGTGGTTTCCGGAGGGTTTTGGTGGCCTCACGAATTTGTGTTCATGCGGTCCGGGGCCTGGCGCAACAATTGCCTGCCGCTGCCCGATATCGCGGCACTCCCGTGGAGGAAAGCAAAAAACAAAGCCCCGGCGTTTCGGCCAGGGCTTTGCATGTCGGTATGAGATCCTAGATCAGTCCATCGGCTTGAAGTTGAACTCGCCGCCTTCGCGAATACCCGAGGGCCAGCGCGAGGTGATGGTCTTGGTCCGGGTGTAGAACTTGAAGGCGTCCGGGCCGTGCTGGTTCAGGTCGCCGAATGCGGATTTCTTCCAGCCACCAAAGGTGTGATAGGCCAGCGGAACCGGGATCGGCACGTTGATGCCGACCATGCCGATGTTGATCCGGTTGGCAAAATCGCGCGCGGTGTCGCCGTCGCGGGTAAAGATCGCGGTGCCGTTGCCGTACTCGTGGTCCATGGCATAGCCAAGCGCTTCTTCGTAGGTCTTGGCGCGCACGGTGGACAGAACCGGGCCAAAGATCTCTTTCTTGTAGATATCCATGTCGGTGGTGACGTTGTCGAACAGGTGCGGGCCGACAAAGAAGCCGTCTTCATAACCCTGCAGGTTGAAGTCACGGCCATCGACCACCAGCTTTGCGCCTTGCTCGACACCGGATTCTACCAGCCGCAGGATGTTTTCCTTGGCGGCGGCGGTGACAACGGGACCATAGTCCACATCGTTGCCTGCCGTGTAGGGGCCGACTTTCAGCTTTTCGATGCGCGGCACCAGCTTGTCGATCAGGCGGTCGGCGGTTTCTTCACCGACAGGAACCGCAACCGAGATTGCCATGCAGCGTTCACCAGCAGCACCGTAGCCTGCGCCGATCAGCGCGTCTGCGGCCTGATCCATGTCTGCATCGGGCATAATGATCATGTGGTTTTTGGCGCCGCCAAAGCACTGTACGCGCTTACCTTGCGCACAGCCGGTGCCGTAGATGTATTCGGCAATCGGGGTGGAACCCACGAAGCCAACCGACTGGATGGTGTCGTTGTAAAGGATCGCGTCCACGGCTTCCTTGTCGCCGTTGACGACCTGCAGGATACCTTTGGGCAGACCGGCTTCTTCCATCAGTTCTGCCAGCATCAGCGGAACCGACGGGTCACGCTCGGACGGTTTCAAGATGAAGGCGTTGCCGCAGGCGATGGCCGGGGCAAACATCCACATCGGGATCATCGCCGGGAAGTTAAACGGGGTGATACCTGCGGTCACGCCCAGGGCCTGACGCATGGAATACATGTCGATGCCGGGACCGGCGCTGTCGGTGTAGTCACCTTTCAGCAGTTCCGGCGCGCCGATGCAGTATTCGACCACTTCCAGACCACGCTGCACGTCGCCAGCCGCATCGGGCAGGGTCTTACCGTGCTCGCGGCTCAGCGCTTCGGCCAGCTTGTCCATGTCGCGGTTCAGCAGGTCGACGAATTTCATCATGACGCGAGCGCGGCGCTGCGGGTTGACGGCGGCCCATGCGGGCTGTGCGGCGGCTGCGATGGCCACTGCCTGTTCCATCTCGTCCTTAGAGGCCAGCGGCACTTTGGCTTGCACTTCACCGGTTGCCGGGTTGAAGACATCTGCAAAACGGCCGGACGTGCCTTTGACGTGTTCGCCGTTGATATAATGGGTGAGTTCTTGCATCGGATTCCTCCCTATACGCTTTGGCGGCAACATAGACTTGCAAAAAACACCGGAAAAGGGGAAAGATTTCAAAAAGGCTTTGCAAGAACGCAAGTGTCGATCGCAGGGCAATAACATAAGGTACAGGAACGTCGAGGAGGATCCCGGCATGGACCCACAATGGGATGATATGAAAGTGTTTCTCGCGGTCGCGCGCGAGGCCAGCCTGTCCGGTGCCGGGCGGGTGCTCAAGATGGACCCCGCGACCGTCGGGCGGCGTATCGCCCGGTTCGAGGCTGCATTGGACACCCCATTGTTCGTCAAATCCCCGCAGGGTTATGCGCTGAGTGCGGCTGGGGACCGGTTACTGACCCATGCAGAGACTGCCGAACAGGCGATGCGGGCCGGGCAGGAGGCGCTGAGCGGTCCCAGCGACACGCTGTCGGGGCAGATCCGCATCGGGGCGCCGGATGGCAGCGCCAATTATATCCTGCCGCAGGTCTGCGCCGCGATTGGCGCCGAAAACCCCGATCTCGATATCCAGATCGTTGCCTTGCCGCGGGTCATCAACCTGTCGCGCCGCGAGGCGGATATGGCCGTGACCGTCAGCGCGCCCACCGCCGGGCAGCTGCTGGTTCAGAAGATCACTGATTACAAACTTCATCTTGTGGGGTCGCGCCACTATCTGCGTGAGCACCCGCCGCTGGAAAAACTTGAGGATCTGAAGGGGCACCGGATGATCGGCTATATCCCGGACATGATCTTTGACCGGGAACTGGACTACCTCAGCGATCTGGGGGTGGAGCGGGTGGCGCTGGCCTCCAACTCGGTCTCGGTACAAATCAAACTGGCGGCCGAGGGCACTGCGCTTTGTGTGGCGCATGATTTTTCACTGCCCGCGCATAGGGTCTTGCGCAAGGTGCTGACCGACAAGATCAGCCTGTCGCGCAGTTTCTATCTGGTGCGCCATCAGGGTGATCAGCGCAGCGAGCGTCTGAACCGGTTTGCGCAGGCGCTGTCCAAGGGGATCCGCGACGAGGTGGCGCGGCTGGAGGCACTGACCTGACGCTGGATCTGCTGCGGCTTTCCTACCAAATTGTCGCAGCTATTTCCAAAACTGACTGGACATGTTCTTGACTTGGATCTGCATTGCGGCAACGCTTGTATTTACGCAAGAAAATTACGAGTGGAGGAGAGTTCATGCTGGTTCAATCGATTTTGAAATCCAAGGCAAGCGCCGGGGTGGTAACGATTTCTCCTGAGGCTCCGGTTTCTGACGCGGCCAAGCTGTTGGCGGAGAAAGGCATCGGGACCGTGGTGGTGTCTTCCGACAATGAGACGGCTGAGGGGATCCTGTCCGAGCGCGATATCGTGCGTGAGCTGGGCAAAAGTGGGTCTGGCTGCCTGACCTGCAAAGTCAAGGACTACATGACCAGCAAGCTGGTGACCTGCACCAGCGAATCCAACGTCGAAGATATCCTGCAGCAGATGACCGAGGGCCGGTTCCGCCACATGCCTGTGGTCGAAAGCGGCAAGATGGTCGGGCTGATTTCGCTGGGCGATGTGGTGAAGGCCAAGCTGGCCGAAGTCGCGATGGAAAAGGACGCGCTGGAAGGCATGATCATGGGGCATTAAGCCTCGGCGAAATTTTCTTGCCAGATGACGTGCCGGAACAGGTGTTTCCGTATTTTCCCCCTCTTGTCAGGACAGGCGCAAATATGTTTGCGTGCGCGCGAGTTCTGAGGAGGCAGGAGGGCCCCCAATGCGTATAGGCTTGTACCCCGGCACATTTGATCCGATCACTTTGGGCCATATCGACATCATCCGCCGCGCCAGCGCATTGGTGGACAAACTGGTGATCGGTGTGGCGATCAACCGGGACAAGGGACCGCTTTTCGATCTGGAAGAGCGTGTTGCCATGATCGAGGCCGAATGTGCCTCCCTGTCAGAGGAAACCGGCACCGAGATCGTCGCGCACCCGTTCGAGAACCTGCTGATCCACTGCGCCCGCGATGTTGGCGCGCAGATCATCGTGCGGGGACTGCGGGCGGTTGCGGACTTTGAGTATGAATTCCAGATGGTTGGCATGAACCGGGCCCTGGACAGCTCGATTGAAACGGTCTTTCTGATGGCCGAGGCGCGTCATCAGGCGATTGCCTCGAAACTGGTGAAGGAAATCGCGCGGCTGGATGGCGATGTGTCGAAATTCGTCACGCCCCAGGTCAACGACGAACTTCGTAAGCGGCTTTCGAAATAGGCCGGTCTGAAGTTTCCAGATAGGGCACGGGGCATTGCTTCGCCGCGAAATGACAAAGCCGGGCGCCTCGCCCGGCTTTTTCTACTGGGTCAATGGGTCAAATGCTGTGCAGCGGGCGACGCACGCCTTAGCGCCAGAACGCAACCCAGTCGATCAGTTCGAACAGCTTCTTGCCGAGAAACACCATATGCTCGCTGCCGAACAGCGCCACGTCGATGGCGATGGCGGCTGTCAGGATAATCCCCATGACAATAGCAATTTGATTGGTCATAGCTGTCCGCCAAAAAGAAACGCCCGGTCAGATATGCCTGACCGGGCGCTAAATCTCAAGTCCGTGACGGGGCTTAGCTAAGGCGGCCCATCGCGGTTGCCACGTCAGCCATACGTACCGAGAAGCCCCATTCGTTGTCGTACCAGCACAGGACGCGCACCATGCGGCCTTCGACCACGCGGGTCTGATCCGGTGCAAAGATTGAGCTTTCACTGGAGTGGTTGAAGTCGGTGGAGACCAGCGGCGCGGGCTCATAGCCCAGAACACCGGCCATCGCACCCTTGGCGGCTTCGGCGACCAACGCGTTGATTTCCTCGGCGGTCACTTCCTTGGCAGCGCGGAAGGTCAGGTCCACGGCGGAAACATTCGGCGTGGGCACGCGGATGGCGGAACCGTCCAGGCGGCCTTTGAGGTTGGGAAGAACCTCACCCAGAGCCTTTGCTGCGCCGGTGGAGGTAGGGATCATCGACATGGCTGCCGCGCGGGCGCGGTACAGATCCTTGTGGCGGCGGTCCAGCGTCGGCTGGTCGCCTGTATAGGCGTGGATCGTGGTCATGATGCCGCTTTCGATGCCGACACCTTCGTCCAGAACCTTGGCGATCGGGGCCAGGCAGTTGGTGGTGCAGGAACCGTTCGACACCATGCGGTCCTCGCCGGTCAGCTGGTCGCTGTTGACGCCATAGACAATGGTCTTGTCAACGTTTTTGCCGGGGGCGGAGAGTAGCACCTTGCCTGCGCCGCGCTCCAGGTGCGCCTTGGCTTTTTCACCGTCGTTGAATTTACCGGTGCATTCCAGAACGACATCGCAGCCGTCCCAGTCCAGTTCATTCATGTCGTAGGTCGAGAACATCTGCATGTCGCCGCGGCCAAGGTTCATGGTGCCGTCGCCGATGCTGACTTCGCCGGGGAAACGGCCATGCACGGAGTCGTATTTGATCAGATGCGCTGCGGTTTCCAGTGGACCGGTCGCGTTGACCTTGATCACTTCGATGTCGTCACGGCCCGAGGCTGCGATATGTGACAGGGTGCAGCGGCCGATGCGGCCAAAACCGTTGATCCCGACTTTGATGGTCATTCCTGTGTCTCCTGGCGAGCAAAACTTGCGCCGGATATAGACCCGTTATGTAAATCCCTAAAGAGGCAAAAAGGCCGAAATGACAGCATGTTAGCGCAAAACTAGACCGGTGGCGTTAACGGTTTTCGACCGGTGGCGATAACGATTTGGGCAGGCCGCCATGCGCCGGGAATCCCCGGGCTGTCGTGCCCGGGCTTCGGCTTGCCTGTGCTGGTGGATCGGATAGGGTGCAAATAAAGGCAGGTTTACGAGGGGATGTTCGATGAGCGGTTTGCTGGCGCTGCTGGATGATGTGGCAGGCATTGCCAAGGTGGCGGCTGCCTCGGTCGACGATGTTGCGGCGCAAGCAGCCAAGGCGGGCGCCAAGGCAGCCGGGGCGGTGATCGACGATGCTGCGGTGACTCCGAAATACGTGCATGGCTTTGCCGCCGAACGCGAATTGCCGATCATCTGGAGGATCGCCAAGGGCTCGGTCAAGAACAAGCTGGTGATCCTGTTGCCCATCGGCCTGCTGCTGGCCAATCTGGCGCCTTGGCTAATTTCGCCGCTGTTGATGCTGGGCGGTGCTTACCTTTGTTTTGAAGGCGCCGAGAAGATCTACCATGCCCTTGTGCCCCATGATGAAACCCATGTCTTCCCCGAGGATAAGCCGGGGGATCCGGCGCATCTCGAAGAAGAAAAGGCCGCTGGTGCAATCAAGACCGATTTTATCCTCTCGGCTGAGATCATGACCATCGCCCTTTCGGCCATTCCGGAGGGAACGATCTGGATGGAGGCGGCGACGCTGGCGCTGGTGGGTCTTGGTATTACCGTGGCCGTCTATGGCTCGGTCGCGCTGATCGTGAAGGCCGACGATGTGGGGCTTTTCATGGCGCAGAATGGGCGTCTGGGCCTGACGCAGGCGCTGGGGCGCGGTCTGGTCCACGCTATGCCCGGCTTCATGAAGCTGCTGACCATAGTGGGGACCGCTGCAATGCTCTGGGTGGGCGGCTCCATCGTTATTCACGGGCTGGAGGAGCTTGGCTTTGGCGGGTTGGGGCATCTGATCCACGACTGGGCCTATGCCATTGGTCACGCGGTGCCTGCAGGCTGGAGCGGGGCAGTGGAATGGTCGGCAAAGGCGGCGATGGATGGGGTCTTTGGCGTGGCTCTGGGCATGGTGCTGATCCCTGTGGCGACCAAGGTGATTGCCCCGCTTGTGGCTGCGGTCACGGGCAAATCGCCCGCTGCGCACTGAGACGTTGGAGCCGATGCAAGAGCCGCTGCCTTTGGTTGTCTTTTCCGATCTGGATGGAACCCTGCTGGATCATGACAGCTATTCCTGGCAGGCCGCTGTGTCGGCGCTTGATCGGCTGGCAGAAATGGGCGCGGCTGTGGTTCTGGCCAGCAGTAAGACCGCATCGGAAATAACTGTTTTACAACAGAAAATGGGTCTTTCAAACTGGCCCGCGATCGTTGAAAACGGCGCTGGTTTGCTGGGGCAGAACGACCTGCCGACCTATGGTGATCTGCGCGCGGCGCTGGATCGGGTTCCAGATGACCTGCGCCAGAAGTTCCGGGGGTTTGGCGATATGTCCGTGGCGGAGATTGCAAAGATCACCGGCCTGCCGCAGGCAGATGCTGCCCGTGCTGCCGAGCGGCTGTTTTCCGAACCGGGGATCTGGAGCGGCACCGAGGCGGAGCGGGCGCAGTTTGAAACAGCATTGGCGGATCTCGGTGTTTATGCGCGATATGGCGGGCGGTTCCTGACCCTGTCCTTTGGCGGCACCAAGGCGGACCAGATGGCCGAGGTCCTGTCACGCTATCCTGCCCGGCACACAGTGGCGCTGGGGGATGCGCCAAACGACGTCGAGATGCTGGAAGCCGCAGAATTCGGCGTCATCATCGCCAATCCGCATCGTGCGGCATTGCCGCCCTTGGCCACAGAGCGCACAGGCCGCATAATTCGTACAAAAGAGGCTGGGCCTTCGGGCTGGAACAGGGCCATGATGGACCTGTTGGACCGGCTAGAAACCAAGGCATAGGAACGGACATCCGCATGGTAGATTTTCATCAGAACGGGAATATCACGACGCTGCACAATCTGCGGACCCGATCGCTGGAGGAAATGAACTATGAGTTGGAAACCTTTGCCCAATCACGCAAAATTTCCCTAATCCTGCCCTGTCTCTATTCCGAGCTGGAAACTGAGGCGATGCCCAATATCGTGGCCGAGCTGTCCAAGGTCCGTTACCTACACCGCATCGTGGTGGGGCTGGACCGGGCCGATGAGGCGCAGTTTCGCCATGCCCAGAAGTTCTTCAAGGATCTGAACCAGAACCACGTGGTGATCTGGAACGACAGCCCTCGGATGAAGGCGCTTGGCGCGCGGCTGGAGGCGATGGGTCTAGCCCCGACCGAGCAGGGTAAGGGCAAGAACGTCTGGTCGTCGCTTGGCTATCTGATGAGCTGCGAAGACAGCTCGGTCATGGCAATTCACGACTGCGATATCCTGACCTACACGAACGAGCTTTTGGCGCGGCTGGTTTACCCGGTGGCGAACCCCAACTTTCCCTATCAGGTGGCCAAAGGGTTTTATGCCCGCGTCGGGCAGGACCGGCTGAACGGGCGGGTGACACGCCTTCTGGTCAGCCCGCTGCTGATCGCGCTTAAACGGGTGATCGGGGACCGCGACTACATCGATTACCTGCGCAGCTTCCGCTATCCCTTGTCCGGTGAATTCGCGATGCGCACCAGCATTCTGCCGGATCTGCGGATCCCTTCGGACTGGGGGCTGGAGATTGGAGTGCTCTCCGAGGCCTGGCGCAACCTGGCGCCCAAGGCCGTCTGTCAGGTGGAAATCGCCGATTCCTATGATCACAAGCATCAGGAACTGAGCCCTGAGGATGCCGAGGCCGGGCTGAACCGTATGTCCGTCGATATCTGCAAATCTATCTTCCGCAAACTGGCGGCGGATGGCACGGTCTTTACCACAAATGTCTTCCGCACCCTGAAAGCCACCTATTATCGCAGCGCGCTGGACCTGCTGGAGGCTTATTACGCCGATGCCAAGATGAACGGTCTCAGCATCGACCGGCACAGCGAGGAACGCTCGATCGAGCTCTTTGCCGAGAACATCATGCGGGCCGGGCAGTTCTTTCTCGATAATCCGCATGAGACGCCCTTTATCCCGACATGGAGCCGCGTGCACGCCGCAGACCCGGCCTTCCTGCGGGACATGCATGCCGCAGCGGCGCAGGACACGGCGGAATTTCAGTGATATTACCGTGGTTGCAGGGCGTTAGTTGACGTTTGTAATCCAGCGGCACTGATAGGGCGCGAGGGTGATGGTGCCATCCATCATCGCCAGATGCTCGCCTGTCAGAATGTCGACCCAGGTGTCATCCTCGATCAGGTTCAGATGGTGGGATGGCAGTGCGATTTCATCCTTGCTGACGTTGTGCAAGGCAAACATGGACTGCCCGCGATCCAGGCTCTGCCGCCACAGGGTAAAGACCCGGTCATCCCCCGAATTGAGCGTGAATTGCGTGGCATTGGGATGAAAGGCGGACTGCATCTTGCGCAGTTCCAGCCGCGCGCGCAATTCACGCATCACGCGGGCCTGCAGGCTGGTTTCATCGTCCAGAAGGCCGCGCAGCTCGGTGTAATCCCAGCGGTGCCGATTGATCGCCCGGTTCATGCCCCGTTTCTCCACCGCCTCGTGATCGTTTGGCGTCGCCAGCAGGGAGTGAATATAGAAGGCGGGAATACCCTCCAGCGACATCACGATGGTCTGAGAGCAGATAAACCGTTCAAAATGAAAGGCATCCGGCCCGTCAAAGGTTTCTGTAAGCGCCTCGTAGAATGTGGTGTTCAGCTCATAAGGGGACTCACCACCGCAAGGCAGCGCCCGCATCGACACAAGGCCCCCTGCATGGCGGACCGTTTCGATCATCCGCTCCTGTTCCTCGTGGCTCAGCAATCCTTCGGCGGGGCGCATGCCGATGCCATCGTGGCTAGCGGTAAAGTTGAAATAGGCACAGCCCAGCGGCGCTGGTGGCATCGCCTTTTGCCACTGCACCAGATGGGTGGCATCCCCGGCCATCATCGCATGCAGGATCAGCGGCGGTAGCGGGAAGTTGTAGATCATATGCGCCTCATCACGGGCGCCGAAATAGCTGAGGTTCTCTGCCTTGGGCACGTTGGTTTCGGTGATCAGAACCACTTTTTCCGCGGTGTTGTCGCACAAAAGCCGGATCAGTTTGATGATCTCATGGGTCTGGGGCAGGTGGATCGAGGGGGTGCCGACCTCCTTCCACAGGAAGGCCACTGCGTCGAGCCGGATCATCCGCACGCCATTGTCCAGATGCAGGCGAATGATACGCAGGAATTCCAGCAGAACCTCCGGGTTGCGGAAGTCCAGATCGATCTGGTCGTGCGAGAAGGTGCACCAGACATGGCGCGTGCCGTTGCTTGTTTCGACCTCCTGCAGCAGCGGCGTGGTGCGTGGGCGGACTACGGCGCTCAGATCATCCTCTGGACTGGCCTCGAAAAAGAATTTGTCATAGGGCGCCTGTCCTTGCCGGTAGGCGTTGAACCACGCGCCCTGGCTGGAGACATGGTTGAGCACCAGATCCGACATCAGAGTGAACTCATCTGCGATCCGGTTGATATCGCTCCAATCGCCTAGCTGCGGATTGACGCTGCAGAAATCCGACACCGCAAATCCGTCGTCCGAGGTGTAAGGAAAGAACGGCAGGATATGCACGCTGTTGAGCCAGCCATCACAATAGCGGCGCAGGAAATCATTCAGCAGATCCAGCGGCTTGTGCTGCCCGTCCACGATGGAATTGCCATAGGTGATGACCAGCGCGTCCGCTTCGCTCCACATCCGGTTGCCCGGGGTGCGGGCGCGTTTGCGGCGTTTGAACGGATCCGGCCAGAAGGCCTGGTTGATCTGCGTGGCAAGATTATCCGCGTTGAGACCGGGATAGATCCGCGCGATGCGGCTGCTGATCGCGCGATGTAGGGATCGGGTGGGTTCTGTCATGACAGGCAGTCAAACATGTTGCAGCCTGCAAGGCCAAGCCTATCCAGATTGGCAGGCCCGGAAAACAGGCGCGCTCTGCGCGGGGTGTCCAATTTTTCAGCAGCCCGTGTGCGATGTTTTGCGTGCGTGAAAATCGCCGTCAGGCAAAGTAATCCGGCGCCTTTTTCAGGCCGGGCCATTGGGTCGGGCAATGACCATAAATCACCATCGCATCGCGCGCTGTGGCAAGGTCCAGCAGGCGACGGGCGCTTTGCGTGGCCAGCTGCGGATCAGGTGCGGTATCAAAGCCTTCATCAACCTCGGCCGGGCGGGAAATCGCATCCGAGGTCAAGAGTACATCGCCGCTCTCCGGCAGAGACAGCAGCGCCGCGATTTGTCCCGGTGCATGGCCGGGCGCCATCAGCAGCTCAAAGCCCGGTCCGACCTCGGTATCTTCGGTCAGCGTAAGGTAGCGGCGGTCCGGCCAGTCCAGCGGGCGTTGGTTGCCCCAGTAAAGCGGTTGCGGCAGATCCCGTTCTCGTTTCGAAATCACCATCGGCGCCTGCGGGAAATCAGCGATGCCGCCGATATGGTCGATATGAGTGTGGGTCAGCACGAAGAGGTCAATGTCCTTGGGCTGCACGTCGGCGAGGGCCAGCTGCGCGGCGGGCAGGTGGTGCGGCTGGCAATCAAGCACGTCGCCAAACTCATAAAGCCGATCCTCCTCGCTCGCCTGCGCAGGATCCGTGGCGTATTTGGCGGGAAACCCAGAATCGATCAGCACGTTCTCGCCCGCATCTGTCTGGATCAGATAGCCACAGATGCCGATCTTGCGCCCGTTTGAATGGACCCGAAACAGCCCGAAATCGAGCACATACAGCCGCACAGGGCGGCCGTTCAGCAGGCCGCCCTGTGCGATGGGTTCAACAGTTCCGATTTCCGCCATGGTCGTCAGGCCACCCGGTTGGCTGAGGCCGCCAGCAAGTGGCGCGTATAGTCGTGACTGGAGCGGTCGTTGCGCATGTCGTCGATGCTGAGGATCTCGACGATTTCGCCGTTTTGCATCACCGCGGCCCTGTCACACATATGAGCCACCACCGCCAGATCATGAGAGACCATGATGTAGGTTAGGTGATGTTCCTTGCGCAAGTCACTCAGAAGGTTCAGGATTTCCGCCTGAACCGACACATCCAGCGCCGAGGTCGGCTCATCCAGAAGCAGGATCTGCGGCTCTGGCGCCAGGGCGCGAGCAATCGCCACACGCTGGCGCTGACCACCGGACAGCTGGTGCGGATAGCGAAAGCGGAAGGCCGGGCCAAGACCCACATCCCGCAACAATTGATCCACCCGGTCGTCGATATCCCTGAACCCGTGCAGGTGCAGGGTTTCCGACAGAACCTGATCCACCGATTGGCGCGGATGCAAAGAGGCATAGGGGTCCTGAAACACCATCTGCACGGTCCGATAGAAGGTCCGGTCGCGTTTACGTCCCAGGTCCTGCCCGGCGACATGCATATGTCCTTCCCACTGCGGAGCAAGACCGGTCAGCGCCTTCAGGATGGTTGATTTGCCCGACCCGCTTTCGCCGACAAGGCCGAAACTGGCGCCCTTTTCAACGGTGAAACTGGCGGATTTGACCGCCTGAAACAGGTCGTGGTGATCGCCGAAATAAACGTTCAGGTCCTCAATCTTCAGCGCGATGTCTTTGGAAGGGGTGCTCATGTGCGGGCCTCCACGCTGGGGGCATCGCGCCAGGCGGGATCCCGTTGCAACACGTCCAGCCGCGCGCGGGGCGCATCGAACCGGGGCAGGGAGCCGAGCAGCCCCCGGGTATAGGGGTGCTGCGCCTCGTGCAGCTTGTCAGCTTCGCAGACCTCGACAATGCGCCCGGCATACATGATCAACACCCGGTCGCAGAATTGCGAAACGAGGTTCAGATCGTGGCTGATGAAGATCAGCCCCATGCCGCGGTCCTTCACCAGCTTGTCCATGATTGACAGGACCTGCCCCTGAACCGAGACGTCGAGCGCCGAGGTCGGCTCATCCGCGATCAGGATTTCCGGGTTCGGGATCAGCATCATGGCGATCATGATGCGCTGCCCCATGCCGCCGGACATCTCGTGCGGGTAGGCTTTCATCACCCGTTCGGGATCGCGGATCGACACCGCCTCGAGCATCTCGATGGCCTTCTTGCGCGCCTCGCTGCGCGAGGATTTCGCGTGCAGACGGTGGGCCTCGATGATCTGATCGCCGATCGTCATCACCGGGTTCAGCGAGAACTTGGGGTCCTGCATCACCATCGAGATTTTCTGCCCGCGCACTGCGCGCATCTTGCTTTCGCTCAGATCCATAAGGTTCTGACCATGAAGGGAAATATGGTCGGCCTCGATGATCCCGGGCGGACGGATCAGGCGCAGGATGGCGCGGCCGGTCATGGACTTGCCAGAGCCGCTTTCGCCAACGATGCCAAGCCTTTCCTTGCCCAGCGAGAAGGAGATACCGCGCACCGCTTCGACCACGCCGTTGCGGGTGGGGAATTTCACCCAGAGGTTCTTTACATCCAGAAGCGTGCTCATGAGGCGCTGTCCTTTGGGTCGAGTACATCGCGCAGGCCATCACCCAGAAGGTTGAAGGCAAGCGAGACGGTGAAAATGGCAAGGCCGGGCATGGTGGCAACCCACCAGTGATCCAGAATGAACCGGCGCCCTTCGGAGATCATCGCGCCCCATTCCGGGCTGGGCGGCTGTGCGCCAAGGCCAAGAAAGCCAAGGCCGGCAGCGGCCAGGATGATCCCGGCCATATCCAGTGTCACCCGCACGATCAGCGAAGAAATACACAGCGGCCAGATGTGTTTGATGATGATCCGCAAGGGGCCTGCGCCTTGCAGACGAATGGCGCTGATATAATCCGAGGAGCGGATCGTCAGCGTCTCTGCGCGCGCCATACGTGCATAGGGCGGCCAGGCGGTGAGGCTGATGGCGAGCACGGCGTTTTCGATGCCCGCACCCAGCGCGGCGACAAAGGCCAGCGCCAGAACCAGACGGGGAAAGGCGAGGAAGATATCGGTAATCCGCATCAGGATCACATCGACCCAGCCCCCGGCATAGCCCGACACGGTGCCCACCAGAAGCCCGGCGATGGGCGCGATCAGCGCCACCAGCGCAACGATATAAAGGGTGATCCGGGCGCCCCAGATCAACCGGCTGAGGATATCGCGGCCAAGGGAATCCGTCCCCAGAAGGTGCCCCTCGCTGCCCAGCGGTTGCAGGCGGTTGCCAAGATCCTGAACGAAAGGATCATGCGGGGCGATGAGCGGCGCAAAGATCGCCAGCGCGATCAGGGCTACGATAATGGCAAGGCCCGCCATGGCCATATGGTTGGATTTCAGCGTCAGCCAGCCTTTGTATACGGCGGCCCAGCGGGCCTGCCGACGCGAGGTTGGCGTATCTGACAGAAGCCAGTCGCGCAGCGTTCCGGTTTGACTGCTCATTTGGACCTCGGATCAAAGACTTTGTAGAGAAGGTCGGAAAACACGTTCAGGCAGATGAACACGAGGCCCACCACGACGGTTCCGCCCAGAACGGCGTTCATATCCGCAGACAGCAGCGCGGTGGTGATATAGCTGCCAATCCCCGGCCAGGAGAAGATGATCTCGGTCAGCACCGACCCTTCAAGCAGGTTGGCATAGCTCAGCGCGATCACCGTGATCAGCTGCACCCGGATGTTGCGGAAGGCGTGGTGCCAGACCACGGCCCATTCGCTCATGCCTTTGACGCGGGCGGTGGTGACATATTCTGCCGACAGCTGCTCCAGCATGAAGGAGCGCGTCATGCGGCTGATATAGGCAAGGCTGTAGTAACCCAGGATCGAGGCAGGCAGAACGATATGGGAAAAGGCATCCCAGAAGGCGCCCCAGTCCCCGGCAAGAACAGAATCCAAGAGGATCATGCCAGTGACGACGGGGATCATGTCTTCGTAGAAGATGCCCTGACGCCCGGGTCCGCCGACCCAACCCAGAATGCCGTAGAACAGCAACAGGCCCATCAGGCCGAGCCAGAAGATCGGCATCGAATAGCCCACAAGCGCCACAACCCGGGCGATCTGGTCGATCCAGCTGCCGCGTTTCACCGCGGCCACGACGCCCAGCGGCACGCCCAGAAGGCAGCCAAAGAGAATGCCGATCGTCGCGAGTTCGAAAGTCGCCGGAAAGACGCGGACGATATCATCGGCAACGGGCCGTGCGGTCAACAGCGATGTCCCGAAGTCGCCGCGCAACACATCGGAAACATAGTAGAAAAACTGTACGATCAGGGGCTTATCCAGCCCAAGTTCAATAAAGACGGCATCGTATTGCGCCTCGGTGGCGCGTTCGCCGACCACCGCAAGAACCGGATCGATGGGCATAACGCGACCAATAACAAAGGTCACGAACAATAGCCCTAGCATGGTGATGGAAATGGACAGAAGGGTGACCAGCACGCCCCGCAGCCATGCCGGAAGAGGCAGCCGAGGCTGCCTCTTCACATAGGTGTTCGACGTGGTCATTTACTTGGTCACGGACCAGTAGGACACCGCGGTGATGGCGCCGCCAAGGCTGAGACCTTCGACGTTCTCGGCCACACCGGCTTGCTCCACCTTTTGGAACATCACCGCAAAGGGCGACTTGTCGCGGAACTCGGCCTGGATCTCGTGATACATCTCGGCGCGTTTCTCGGTATCGCCTTCGACCACGGCGGCAGCCGTTTTCTCGGTCAGACCGGCGGTATCCCAGGCGTTACGCCAGGCCAGAAGACCGGTGGCGTTTGCCTCATCCGAATTGTCCGGGTTGTAGGCAAAGGTGCCTGCATTGGTATGGGGGTCGGGATAGTCCGGGCCCCATGCGCCCAGGTAGATGTCCAGCTCGCGCGCGCGGTACTTGCCCAGCACCTGTTTGCCGGTGCCGACTTCGAGGTTCAGCGTGATCCCGGCCTGCGCAAAGGTATTCTGCAGCGATTGGCCGATTTCCAGACGTTCCTGCGCTTCGCGCACGCCCACGGTCAGCTCCATGCCATCGACGCCCGCCTCGGCCAGCAGTTCCTTGGCCTTGTCGAGGTTCATCGAGAAGGGGTTTTCGTTGACCGAACCAAGATAGGTTTTCGGCAGGAAGTTCTGATGCACCACATAGGCGCCCTTCAGGAAGCTGCTTTCCATGCCTTTATAGTCGATCAGGTATTTCAGCGCCTGACGGACTTCGGGCTTGGACAGCTCCGGGTGCTTCTGGTTCATCGAGATATACATCAGACGGCCGCGCATCTCTTCGAGGATTTCAACACCATCCGCGGCGCGTACGCCTTCGACATCCGAGGGGTTCAGGTTGCGGGCCACGTCGATGTCACCGCGTTCCAGCATCAGGCGCTGGGTGGCGCTTTCCTGCACGTGGCGGACGATCACCCGCTTCATCGCCGGTTCACCGCCGTAAAAATCGGGGTTCGCGGTCAGGGTGACGCTTTCCTTCGGTTTCCAGCTGGTCAGGGTGTAGGGGCCGGAGCCGGCAGAGTTGGTCGCCAGCCAGGTGTTGCCCATATCGCCGTCGACCTCGTTGGCCATGACGGTTTTCTCGTCAACGATGGCGCCGATGGTTGCGGTCAGACAGTTCAGCACAAAGGAGGTCGCGTAGCGCTTGTCAGTGGTGATGGAGACGGTGTTGCCGTCCACCTTGATCGTTTCGTCGATATTCTCTGGGGTAAAACCGAACTGGGTGATGATGAAGGACGGGGTCTTGTCCAAGAGGACGACGCGCTTCAGCGAGAAAGCCACGTCTTCGGCGCGGACCGGGTTTCCGGACTGGAATTTCACACCTTCGCGCATGGTGAAGGTGATGGTGCGGCCATCCTCGGAAACGGTCCAGCTTTCGGCCAGATCGGGCTGATATCCTGCATCCAGGTTCTCGGGGTCGAAGTTCACCAGCTTGCCATAGACATTGCGCAGCACATCGGAGCCCGCGAATTCAAAGCTTTGCGCCGGGTCCAGCGTGGTTATGTCGTCGATCCGGTTGGCGATCACCAGCATATTGTCGGGTGTTGCTGCCACGGCGGGCAGGGTGGTCAGACCCAAAGCCAGGCCAAGCGCGGCCGTGCCCATCAGACGTGTCATAATTGTCATTTGTAAACTCCCTGTTTTTATTAGGTTTTTTGTTTTGCCTTGCGGCGGCCCAGTCAGGCGGCGCTGGTGTGGCCCCAAGTCTTGTCGAGGACCCGCATCCAGTTGCCGTGACAGAGTTTCGTTATCAGCTCCGCATCATAGCCCCGCGCCTGCATGGCGCTGCGCAGATGCGGCAGACCGGCGATCGTGCTGATCTTGGCCGGAACAGTGGCGCCGTCGAAGTCAGACCCAAGTCCGACCCGATCTTCGCCCAGCTGTTCCATCAGATAGTCAAGTTGTTTGATCATCTGGTCAATAGGTGTGTTTTCATCCATCTGCCCGTCTTCGCGCAGAAAGGCCACAGCGAAATTGAGGCCCACCATGCCGTCGCTATCGCGGATCGCGTGCAGCTGCCGGTCGGTCAGGTTGCGGCTGTGCGGGCTGATGGCGTGGGCATTGGAATGGGTGGCAACCAGCGGAGCGTCGCTGTGTTTTGCGACGTCCCAGAACCCCGCCTCGTTCAGGTGGGAAAGATCAACAAGGACCCGCAAGTCATTGCATTTCCTGATCAAACGGATTCCGTCTGCCGTCAGTCCCGGCCCGGTGTCCCCGGTTGACGGGTATCGGAACGGCACGCCGTGGCCAAAGATGGTCTCCCGGCTCCACACCGGCCCAAGCGATCGCAGACCAGCGGCATAAAGAACGTCCAGCATGTGGAAATCGGGGTCGATGGCCTCGGCGCCTTCCATATGCATCACGGCGGCCAGCTTGCCTTCTGCCATGGCAGCGCGGATCTCATCGGTGCTGCGGCAGATGGCCAGCGCGCCTTCCCGCTCAAGCTTGATCAGGATGGAGGCCTGCGACAGGGCGACCCGGCTGGCTGCGGGCCAATCGACCATTTCTGGCAGGGGCAGATCATAGGCGGGTTTGTCCATCTCGGTTTCATCCAGAGATGTGTTCTCGTTTGGAACATAGATGGCAAAGAAACCGCCGCCGAAACCGCCCGCCCGGGCCTTTTCCATATCGATCTGGTTTCCGCCACTGCCCAGAAACCCATCAGGACCGGCGGAGACTGCTCCGCTATGAATGCGCAGCAGAAGATCGTTGTGGCCGTCAAAGATGAGGGGGGCAGTCATGAAGGGTCCTTCGGGTCAGAGAATTTAGGTGAATATTGGATTCAATAACCGGCAGCCTTCCGTCACACGTCGCAAATGTCCAGAGGAAAAGCCGACCGCGACGGCTTTGGGTCATCTCTCAGATATCTTTGAGACCGTAATCAGCAAAGGCCTCCATGACCTTGGCCATTTCATCGCCGTTCAAAATATGGGGCTGTCCGAAGGTCAGGCTGGTGACGTAGCCTTTGGCCAGTGTTTCCAGCTCCACCATGCGCCACAGCGCCCGGTTTAACGTGTCCGCGATGACGACCGCACCATGATTGGCCATTAGGCAGGCTGCCCGATTTTTTAGCGATTTCAGAACATTGTCTGACAGGTCTGCAGTGCCGAACAGGGCGTAATCTGCCACCGGAACCATATCACCACCAAAGGCGCCGATCATGTAGTGGCAGGCTGGGATCTCGGTCCGGTTCATCGCCAGCGCGGTGCAATTGACCGGATGCGCGTGGACTACCGCGTGAACGGCAGGCTTGTCGCGCAGGATATCCCGGTGGAACCGCCATTCCGAGGAAGGCTTCATTTGTCCGGGCTCCGGGGCGCCGTCGTCCAGCGGCATGGCAACGATCATCTCCGGCGTCATTCGGGCGTAATCCACGCCCGAAGGGGTGATCAGCATCTGGTCCCCAACCCGCACCGAGATATTGCCCGAGGTGCCCTGATTGATCTGCTGGCGCTCCATCGACAGGCAGGCGTCGATTATGGCCTGCCGCAGCTCGGGCGTGTCGGCGTAGGAACCCGCGCTCATGCCGGATCGCCTGAGGCTGCAAACTCCGGGAATAGCCCGGCAAGTCCCTCGGCGCTGGCATCGCAGACACCGCGTTCGGTGATCAGCCCGGTGACCAGACGGCTGGGGGTCACGTCAAAGGCGGGGTTGCCGACGCCGCTGCCTTTCGGCGTGACCTCAACCGTACCGATCATGCCATCCGGCAGGGCGCCCTGAACATGGCTGACTTCGCGGCCCGCGCGTTCCTCGATCGGGATCTCACGCACGCCGTCGGAAACCGTCCAGTCGATGGTCGGCGAGGGCAGTGCCACGTAGAAGGGCACGTTGTTGTCCCGGGCTGCCAGCGCCTTTAGATAGGTGCCGATTTTGTTGCAGACATCGCCGTTGCGGGTGGTGCGGTCGGTGCCGGTGATCACCATGTCCACCTGTCCGTGCTGCATCAGATGGCCGCCGGCATTGTCGGTGATATAGCTGTGGGAGATACCGTGGCTGCCGAGCTCCCATGCGGTCAGCGCGCCCTGGTTGCGGGGACGGGTTTCATCGACCCAGACATGGATATCCAGACCGGCATCATGGGCCTGATACATCGGGCTGGTGGCGGTGCCCCAATCCACGGTTGCGATCCACCCGGCATTGCAATGGGTCAGCAGACGGACAGGCTCGCCCGCCGGTTTCTTCGCGGCGATCTCTTTAATGATTTCAAGGCCGTGTTGGCCGATCCTGCGGTTGATCTCGACATCCTCGTCGGCAATGTCATGGGCCAGTCGCAGGGCCGCCGCGGCGCGATCTGCCTCTACCAGCGGGCGCAGGGCTTTGCGGCAGCGGTCCAGCGCCCAGCGCAGGTTGATCGCCGTCGGGCGTGTCGCGTTCAGCGCCGCCCATGCGGCGTCCAGATTGCCATCCGAAGGGTCCAGACGCGCAGCCAGCGCCATGCCGTAGGCTGCGGTGGCGCCGATCAGCGGCGCGCCACGCACATGCATGCCGGTGATCGCCTCGCAGTACTCTGCCAGAGTCTCAAGCTGCTCGATCCGGAAATCATAGGGCAGCCAGCGCTGGTCGATGATCTGCAAAGCCTGTGCATTCTCTTCCCACCACAGGGACCGGTACGGGGTTCCGTTAACCTTCACGAGAGCCTCTTTCTGCCGGGACGGCTGGATTGGTGTGTTGGAACTTTTTTCGCGGAAAATACTGACCCTTGCAAGAGCGCGCCTATGGAGCCGCTCAACTGTACCGGAAGTGGAAACCTGACGCAGGAAGAGGTCTTGCATTTCGGTGCGGCATTCTGCCACAGTTATGCGAATCCGGGTGGGTCTGGCTGAGAGCGGGGAAAATCCAACGCAGGGCGTCACATATGCGGGAAGATCGGTTTTTCAACCCTTTCGCCAAACGGCAGAGTTGACAGGCGCCGATGCGCGCCGGAAGCTGAGCTTTATCTATTGCATATGCAGACTTTAGCAAAAGAGTTGGGCGTTCCTGCCTGCTGAGCCAGACTGTTCAGTCTCCGGATTTTGATTGAGAGCTGACAGTCGCACAGAGGTGCAGAGTGTCACCAAGAATGAAAAAGGGAGTATAGAAACGATGAAACACGCAAAACTGTCCATCGGTGCGCTTGTGACCGCGGCCTTCATGGCTCCGGCAGCGCAGGCGCAGGAATTTATCACCATCGGCACCGGCGGTGTGACCGGCGTTTATTACCCGACGGGCGGCGCGATCTGCCGTCTGGTCAACAAGAACCGCAAGGAGCACGGATTCAAATGCGCCGTCGAATCCACCGGCGGTTCGGTCTACAACATCAACACCATCCGCGAAGGTGAGCTGCAGTTCGGCGTTGCCCAGTCCGACTGGCAGTACCATGCCTATAACGGCACCTCCAAATTCGAAGAGCAGGGCGCCTTTGAAGGTCTGCGCGCGGTGTTCTCGGTCCACCCCGAGCCCTTTACCGTTGTGGCGCGCGCCGATGCGGGCATCACCAACTTTGACGATCTGAAAGGCAAGCGGGTCAACATCGGCAACCCCGGTTCCGGTCAGCGCGGCACCATGGAAGTGCTGATGGAAGCCAAAGGCTGGGGCATGGAAGATTTCGCCCTGGCGACCGAGCTGAAGGCGGCCGAACAATCCGCTGCCCTGTGCGACAACCAGATCGACGCGATGGTTTACACCGTGGGTCACCCTTCTGGCTCGATCCAGGAAGCCACCACCGCTTGTGACTCGGTTCTGGTCACCGTGGACGGGGAAGCCGTCGACAAACTGGTTGCCGACAACTCCTTCTATCGTACTGCGACGATCCCGGGCGGCATGTACCGTGGGTCTGACGAAGACACCAAGACATTCGGTGTGGGCGCGACCTTCGTGACCTCGACCGACGTGTCTGAAGACGCGGTCTATGCGGTGGTGAAATCGGTCTTTGAAAACTTCGACGCCTTCAAGAAGCTGCACCCGGCCTTTGCCAACTTGAAGCCGGAAGAGATGATCAAGGACGGCCTGTCGGCGCCGCTGCATGATGGCGCTGCCAAATACTACAAGGAAATGGGCTGGATCGAATAAGATCGGCCAATGACCAACTGGCGGGGCGCATTGGCGCCCCGCTTTGCGCCTGCCGGGCCTCTCATCGGTGATGGCGCCAATCACAATAGCCGGATCCCATATCAGGGCGTCCGCAGGGGAGATTATCCATGACATCCGATGCTCAAGGAAATCGACCGCTTAGCGAGGAAGAACTGCAGGAACTGGTCGCGTCCTCGGACGCCGGTGCGCGCAACCCCATTGGGGCTGTGGGCCTGTCTCTTGCACTTGTCGCCGTAAGCTGGTCGCTGTTTCAGGTCATTCTGGCCTCACCGCTTTCGAACTATCTGCTGCCGGGCGCCGTCAATAACAATTCACGGCTGATCCACCTGGCATTCGCCCTGATGCTGGGGTTCATGGCTTATCCCGCCATGAGCCGGGAAAGCCGCAATTTGGTGGGCTTCTGGCTGGGGCATATCGGAACGCTATTGGGTATCGGCGCCTTTGGCGTGGCGGTGCTGCTTGCGATCGCGCCGGGGCTTTCGGTATCGGCGGCGGTTGTCGTTTCGGCGCTGGTGGCGCTGGTGCTGGTGCTGCCGACCTATCTGAACGGATCGGGCATGGCGACGCGGCTGGAGAGCATGGCCAGCGCGCTTGGCATTTTCGCGGCGGTGGCACTACTGACCTATTGCGCGGTGGCGATCCTTGGGCAGTATCTTTGTGACGGTTGGAGCGGTTCTCTGGCGCTCTTTTCCATCGTGGTCGCGCTGATTGTAGCGGCCGTTATGGTTCTGGCCTACCTGCGGGAATGGGCCAATCCCGAGCCGGGTTTCGTGCCGGTGCAGGACTGGGTTCTTGCCGCTGCGGGCGTTTATGTGGCGGTCTATGGCTTCCTTAACTATCAAAAGATCGTCGACAGCGGCGGTCTGGCCGATGATGTCGACAAATTCTTTGCGCTGGCTGGGTTGATCATCCTGTTCGAAGCCGCGCGTCGCGCCCTGGGGCCCGCGATGGCGATCATCGCCACGATCTTCCTCGCCTATGTGTTCTTTGGCTCCTCTGACGTGGTGCCCGAAGTGATCCGCTGGAAAGGCGCCAGCCTGAAAAAGGCGATGAGCCATATGTGGATCACCTCCGAAGGTGTCTTTGGCATCGCACTTGGCGTTTCCACCAAATTCGTCTTTCTCTTCGTGCTGTTCGGGGCGCTGCTGGATAAGGCGGGCGCCGGGAATTACTTTATCAAAATGGCCTTTGGCGCCCTTGGCCACCTGCGCGGTGGCCCGGCTAAGGCGGCTGTTGTCGGCTCGGCAGCGACAGGCCTGATCTCAGGCTCTTCCATCGCCAACGTTGTGACCACGGGCACCTTCACCATCCCCTTGATGAAAAGGGTGGGCTTTACCAATGAACAGGCCGGCTCGGTCGAGGTCGCCTCATCGGTCAACGGTCAGATCATGCCGCCGGTGATGGGGGCTGCGGCCTTCCTGATGGTGGAATACGTAGGCATTTCCTACGTCGAGGTCATCACCCATGCCTTCTTGCCTGCCGCGATTTCCTATGTGGCGCTGGTCTATATCGTGCATCTGGAGGCGGTAAAGCGGAACATGCCGACGCTGGGCAACCGCGTCGTCTCCATGGGCCGCACAATCGGCGGTATGGCGGCGTTTTTCGCGGGCTTCGCGGCGCTGTGTTACGGCGTGCAATATCCCGTCGGTTGGGTGATTTCGCTGATGCCCGAAGCCTCTGGCACAGTCTTGTCGCTGCTGGTGGTTGCGGCCTATGTGGCGCTGCTGAAACTCGCCGCCGGGGTCGAGGATCTGGTGCCGGACGATCCCAATGCCGAGGATGTGGAGCTGCCGGATGTGGGCAAGATCTATAAGGCGGGGCTGCATTATCTGCTGCCGATCATCGTGCTGGTCTATTTCCTGATGATCGAACAGAAATCGCCCGGCCTGTCGGCCTTCTGGGCGACGGCGCTGCTGTTTGTGATCCTGCTGACGCAGAAACCGCTCAAGGCCCTGTTCCGGGGACAGTCCAACCTTGCCTTCAACTTCATGGATGGGGCGAGCGATCTGTGGCACGGCATGATCGACGGTGCCCGCAATATGATCGGCATCGCCCTGGCAACCGCCACGGCGGGTGTGATCGTGGGCACCGTGACGCTGACGGGCGTGGGGCAGGTGATGTCCGAACTGGTGGAGTTCCTGTCTGGTGGAAACCTGATCCTTATGCTGATCATGGTCGGCCTTCTGTCGCTGGTTCTTGGCATGGGGCTGCCGACCACGGCGAACTATATCGTCGTGAGCTCGCTGATGGCCGGTGTTGTGGTTGAGCTTGGCGCGCAATCGGGGCTGATCGTGCCGCTGATCGCGGTGCATCTTTTCGTCTTCTACTTCGGTATTATGGCCGATGTGACACCGCCTGTGGGCCTTGCCAGCTTTGCTGCGGCGGCTGTCTCCGGCGGCGATGCGATCCGCACTGGTTTCGTTGCCTTCTTCTACTCTCTGCGCACCGTGGCGCTGCCCTTTGTGTTCATCTTCAATACCGATCTGCTGTTGATTGATGTGACATGGGCTCAAGGCATATTGGTGGCCATATCGGCGACCATCGCGATCCTGGTCTTTACCGCCGGGACGATGGGGTATTTCCTGACCCGCAGCCGCATCTACGAAAGCGTGCTTCTGGTTCTTGTGGCCTTTGCCCTGTTCCGTCCGGATTTCTTCATGAACCGGATCATGCCCCCCTTTGCCGAGGCGGCCCCGAGCGAACTGGTCGAGGTGCTGTCGGCATCCGAAGCGGGGCAGGAGCTGCGTCTGCGCATCGAAGGTCCCGATTTCGACACTGGCGGCGCGGCTTCCACAACGCTGGTGATCCCCTCGGATGGCTCCGGGGACGGTCTGGCCATGGCCGAGGCGATCGGTCTGGTGCTGCTGCCCGAGGACGGGTTGATGAAGCTCGACGCGCCCGGTTTCGGCACCCCGGCGGAAGAGGTCCTTGGCAGCTTTGATTTCTATGGCGATGACCCGGTTCAGGTTACCGAGATCAAGGCGCCGCAGGATCAACTGCCCAAGGAGCTGATCTTTATCCCCGCATTGCTGCTGCTGGCATTGGTGGCCATGATGCAGCGCGGTCGCGCCAGCAAGGAAGGAGTACCGGCATGAGCAAATCCGTTCTATGTGCGCTTGAACTGAGCGATGCGGCGCTGGACCGCAAGGTGCTGGAACAGGCGGCGCGGCTTGCTGCGCTGGATGAGGCTCAGCTGGATGTGGTGAACGTCCTGCCGGATTTCGGCGAAAGCTGGGTTTCCGGCTTCTTCGAAGAGCACCACCACGACAAGGCGGTCAAGGACACCACCGCGCATCTGCGGGACCTCTGCGAAGAGGTTCTGGGCGCGGAGCGGAACGCAAAGGTGCGCCATGTGGTGGCCACCGGCACCGCCTATCAGGAAATCCTGCAAGTGGCGGCAAAGGCGGGAACCGATCTGATCGTGATCGGCGCGCATAAGCCCGACCTCAAGGATTACCTGCTTGGCCCCAACGCCGCGCGTGTGATCCGGCACAGCGATTGCTCGGTCTACGTGGTTCGGTAGATCCGCGGTTTAAAGCTGAGTACGACAGATCAGAGGCGCCCGCTTGTGGCGCCTCTTTTCATGCCCGACAGCTACTCACCAGGCTCATAACCGGTCATCTCCAGATACCCGCGACCGTTGTGGCTGCCGCTGACCCGAACAGGCCCCTCCCAATAGGGAAAGGCGGTGCCCATCCAGCTTTGCGGGTTCAGCGCCTCCACGGTTACTGACAGCTCCTGTTCGGGCAGCGATACCTGCCAGCGAGTGGGAACGGAGCGGCCCGCGACGCTGCTGTAGTCCAGCGGCTGCGCTGAGAAGGCGCCATCGGGCAGGGCGCGGGCGCTGCCATCGGCCGCAATCCAGGTGCCGGACGTGTAATCAGCGTCCACGCCGCGCAGCACGAACCCCATCAGTTTTTCACCGTTGTCGAAGGACAGCGAGAACCAGTCCCAACCGGTCTGATCCTCATCAAGCGGCTGACTGGACCATTCCCGGTCGAGCCAACCGTGGCCGGTGACGGCAACAGGGCCCGAGGGCAGCATCAACTGCCCCTCGATCCGGTAGCCGGGCTGGGAGTAGTAATAGCTCGCCTGTCCGCTGGCGGATTTGACCGAGTATCCATCCGCGCCATGCAGGACCAGCGGCGTGTCGGCCGAGAGCTGTAGATCATAGGAAAACTCCATTCCGCTGGCGCGGAGGCTCAACTGGTCGATGCCGACGCCGGTCCCTCGCATATGCCAATCGTCGATCCAGGCGTTGAACGGATCTGCAGTGACCCCGGCCTGTCCGATACCGCCGCGCGCCAGACGTTCGGCAAAGTAATGCTGCCGTTCGGTGGTGAGGCCAGCATGCCCCATCCAGATCTGCGGGCTGTCCCAGCCCGGTTGCCTTCCGGGGGCCAGCGCAGAGCGGAATAGGGTCCACTGAATACCATAATCTTGTCCATCCGCGCCTTGAAGGTTGGCGGTCAAGTACCACCATTCAATGCGAAAATCTGGGTGCGGGCCATGGTCGCGCGGAAAGCTGAGCACGGTGCCAGGTTCGGGGATGGCAAATCCTTCAGCCTCGGTGCCCAGGCCCGCGAAACCCTGCGCCCGCAGCAACATGGGCGCAAGGGTCAGGCCGAGCGTCAGGAGAACAGCAGCAAGGATCGCCAGCAGCTTATCGTTCATTGGCAAAGACCTTCAACAGGTGGGACGGTGACAGGCGGCTCAGCTTGCGGGCGGGGATCAGGGCAGCCAGGGCGGCGGCCAGCAACGCCAGCAGGAACAGGCGCAGCCAGTCGAGTGGGAACAGATACATCGGCAATTGCCAGCCAAAGGCCGCGACATTGATCACATCCAGCAGCGCCCAGGCCAGCGTCAGCCCCAGGGGTAGCGCCAGACAGGCAGTCAGGCCCGCCAGCAGCAGGCTGCGCAAGATGTCGATCCGGGCCAGCCGTGCGCGCGTCACCCCCATGGCCCAGACCGGTGCCAGTTGCGGCAGCCGCTGCCCCCAGAGGGTTAGAAGGCTGGTCAGCATGGCAAAGCTAGCGACCCCCAGCGTCAGCAGGTTGAGCGCCTCTGTGACGACGAAAGTCCGGTCAAAGATCGCCAATGACCGTGCCTTGATCGTGGCTTGGTCTCTTATGCTTTCCGGTTTGATATCAAACCTCTGCCGGACAGAGCTGATAAAATCCGCGCTGCGTTCCGGGGGGATGCGGACGCCAAATTGCCGGTTCGGGATGTCGGGCGCGCGGTGCAGCAGATCCGGCAGGGCGACGATGGCCTGGCCGTTTGGATTGCCGTAATCGGAATAGATCCCGGCGATTGGCGCGCTCCAGTCCGGCGCAAGGGTAAGCGTGTCGCCGGGCGCATACTCGTGGCGCCGGGCAAGCTGTTCGTTGATCAGAATGCCCTGACCCTCGGTCACCTGTTTCCAGACGCCGGGCAGCGCCCGCAGGATCGGCCAGTTGTCCCGGTAAGTCGGATCGTCGACAACGCCATAGATCCGCAGCGGTGCCTCTCGGTGCCGGATCTCGTGCCAGCGGATCGGCAGCGGTCGGACATCGGGCTGTGTTTCAGCCCATGCCGCAAAATCAGTGCCCTGCTGGTCGCTGTTCAGCGTGATATAGAACTCTGCCGCCAGCCGCTGATCCAGCCAGCCTGTAAAGGTGAGCCGAAAGCTGGAAGTCATTGTTCCAACGCCGATATTTGTCGCCAACGCCAGCAGGAGCGCCATCAGCGCCAACGACAGGCCGGGCAGTTGCGCGCGGCTGTCGGCCCAGACCCATTCGGCGAGCGGACCCCGTGCGCTGCGGGCCCCAAGGCGCAGCAGCAGCGACAGCGCCTGCGGCAGCAGCAGCGCCGCGCCCAGCATCAGCCCGCCCAGAAAGGCAAAGCCTGCCACGAGCCCGTCGAACAGCCACAGCGTGGCGCATCCTCCGGCGATCAGTAGGACGCCAGAAACAGCGGTCAGCCGGAAGGACCGGGCGGTCTGCTGTCCCCGGGCGGAGGTCGCCGGAGCCGCCAGCACCGGCATGGTCCAGAGGCTGAACAGCGCCCGCGCGCCTGCCAGTGCGGTGCCCACGAGGGCCATGCCAAGGCCAGAGAGCACCCATACCGGGCGCAGGGTCAGGCTGCCTTCGACCGAGGCACCGTACAGTCCGGACAGCGTCGCGCTGACATCTGGCAGCAGCGCTGCCGCAACGCCATAACCTATGATAAGGCCAAGGCCACCAGCGCCCAGTGCAATGAGCGCCAGCTCTGCCACAAGTAGACCAGCAAGGGTGCGCAGCGGCACCCCGAGGCTGCGCAGGGTGCGGAACAGACCGCGGCGATGCTCCAGCCCCAGCCCAATGCTGCCCTGCACGATGAACAGCCCGACGGCGAAAGACAACAGACCAAAGGCAGTGAGGTTGAGGTGAAAACTGTCTGTGAGCCGGGCCGTAGCTGAACCTGCCGTCTGTGCGCTGATCCGGGTGAGCGCTGGCGCCAGTTGCACTAGCGGCGGCAGGTCACTGGATTGTTCTGGAAGGATCACCAGCCAATCTAGGGTATCCGGACGCTGGAGAAGTCGGCTCGCCACGCTGATATCGGCAATCGCTGTGCCTCGGGGCACCTCGGGGGACGCTACAATGCGCGGCGTACGCTCGACCGGTGGAAGAGACGCGGCGGTCTCCGGGTGCAGGAACAACTGGCCGGGGGGCAGCAGCGACAGTGAGATATCGGATGCCTCATCCTCTTCGCCTGTTTCTCCGGACAACAGTGCGACAGGCGGCGGGTTCAGGAGATCAATCCCCATAAGATCAATGGATTGCGTGCCCAGCTTGATGCGCCCCTCCAGAACCGGAGCCAGCCGCCAACCGGCGCGGCGGAGGGCCACATAGGTATCAAGCGGGATCACGCCATCACCGGCCACCAGCTGATCGGCCTGCGCTTGTCCCAGTTGGCTGGCGGCGCGGGCATAGCTGGCGCGGGCCTCGGCGTTGATGGCCTGCACTGCGGACCAGAGCCCCGTGGAGAGCGCCAGCCCGGCGACGATGGCGAGCAGTTGGAAGGGATGGCGCCGCCAATGGGACAGCAACGTCTGAAAGGCGGCAGTGATCATGCGATCTGGCCCTGTTTCAGATGCAGCCGCCGGTCCAGCTGGTTGGCGATACTGTCCGAATGGGTCACGAGAAACAGCGCCGCGCCACTGTCGCGCAACAGCTCCAGCATCAGGCCCATCACCGCCTCGCTCGCGGTTTCATCAAGGTTTCCGGTCGGCTCATCCGCCAGTAGCAGCGCCGGGCGCAGGGCCATGGCGCGGCCGATGGCGACCCGTTGCTGTTGTCCGCCGGATAGCTGGTCAGGATAGCGGTCCAGTAAGTTCGATAGGCCTAGCCGGTCGATCAAGCGATCTTCCCAAGCGCGGTCCCGGCGGCGGCCCAGCCGTGCGTGCAGGCTGAGGTTGCTACCAACGCTGAGGGATGGGATCAGGTTGAATTGCTGGAAAACAATGGAGACCGCCTGCTGGCGCAGGGCGGCGCGCCCGGCCTCGTTCAGCCCGGACAGGGGCGCGCCCTCGATTGTGATCTCTCCGCTGTCGAAACTGTCCAGAGCCGCAGCCAGATGGAGCAGGGTGCTTTTCCCCGATCCGCTGTCCCCGGTCAGGGCCAGGCTGGATCCGGCCTCAAGGGTCAGCGAGACCCCCTGCAATACGGACGTCACACCTTGGCCTGAGGTATAACTCTTGCTCACGTCGGTAATCTTGAGAACCATAGTGGTTTGTCATCCTGTCGGCGCTGGGGCGTTGGTTGAGACTGGGAAACATTTAGGGGCGTTTTGCGTGCGGAACAGGGCGGCCCTGCTGGGATCGCGGCGTCAGTTCGTGACTTTGGAAATGGTGTCGGACTCTCACAGCACCGGCGCCAGCAACCGGGCCACGGGGGCGAAAAGGCGGACGGACCAGTGCTGCGCCGCGAGTGGCCGATCCAAACTGCGCGCGCGGGTGAAATCATCCTCCAGCATCGCGGCGACGGCTTCCGCCGCGCCGGTATCAAAGAACAGCGCCATGGTTTCGAAATTCAGTCGAAAAGAGCGATTGTCCATATTGGTGGTACCGACGGCGGCGACGGTATCATCGACGACAAAGGTCTTTTGATGCATGAAGCCGCCGGAATACTGCAGGACCTGAACACCGACCTTTTGCAGGTCATCGAAATAGGCGAATGAGGCCAACCATGGCAGGTAGTGGTCGACAATGCCTGGCAACAGTATGCGCACATCCACGCCGCGCAGCGCTGCGTGTTTGAGGGCGGCCACGACATCAAGGTCGGGAACGAAATAGGGCGAAGCGATCCAGACCCGGCTGCGGGCGGCAGAGATGGCCGAAAAGAACATCATTGATCCGTTTTCGGTGGTATCCCCGGGCCCTGTCGGCACGATCAGGGCGGATCGGTTTTCCGGCGACGGCTCCGGCTCCCATGTGAGCAGGTCCAGGATCGGCTCATCCGTCAGCCAGTGCCAGTCCTGCGCATAGGTCAGCTGCAGCTGTTGCACCACCGGGCCGGTCAGCTCCACATGGGTGTCGCGCCAGTCGCCAAACGCCTTGGTGTGGCTGATATATTCATCGCCGACGTTCAGCCCGCCGGTAAAGCCCACACGGCCATCGGCCACCACGGTTTTGCGGTGGTTGCGAAAGTTCAGCATGAAGCGGTGCTTGGGGCCCCTTTGGGTGCCGCGATCCACCAGATTGACGCCAGCCTGTTGCAGCTCGGCAAGATAGGAGGTGGGCAGGCCGTGGCTGCCGATCCGGTCGGCCATGAACCAGACAGCAACGCCGCGTTGTCTGGCGGCAATGATGTGCCTCTTTAGGCGGCGTCCCAGATCATCGTCGCGCACGATGTAGAACTGGATCAAGAGGTAGTCGCGCGCCTCATCTATGGCGCGGAACATACTGGCAAACCCGGCTTTTCCGTCAATCAGCAGGCGGAAGCCGTTACCGGTACAGACCTGCAGGCCAGAGACCGCTTCGAACGGTGCAGGGTCCACAGCCATCTTCGCCGGGCTATGTGTACCCCGCACCTCGGCCATTGGCTGCATGTCCCGCACGGCGCGATGGGCGTCCTGGCGGGCGGCGCGGTAGCGTTCGAACCGGTGATGGCCAAAGATCATATAGGCGGGCAGGGCGATCAGGGGCGAGGCCAGCAGGAACACGACCCAGCCGATGGCGCCCTGCGGCGTGCGGGCGGTGCGGGCCGCGTTCAGCGCACCCAGAACCGCAAGTCCCCACATCAGGAGGACGCCACCCGTGCTGATCGCGACCCAGAACGTCACCTGGCCTGTCCCATTATTCGGTTCCTTTCCAATGGAGTATGGCCGGGGCCTTCTCTGATTGCCAGTGGGCAGTCGCGGGGCGAGGACCGCAGGTTCTTGGGTGACCGGGAGGCCACAGGTCACACCAGAGGTGAAAACCAATCGTGTCAGGCTGGCGATTCTGCCGAGGCTGTGGAACGGTTTGCAGCATGAACCTGTTTGCTGTCCTTTCCCCTTGGCTGCGCGCGTTGGCCCGCGCTGCCGCCGCATTCAACCGTAAGAACGGATGGGTGATGAGCAGTCATATCGCCATGTCGATGATGCTGGCGCTGTTCCCCTTTGTCCTGTTCACCGTCGCCCTTTCGGGGGCCGCCGCGAGCCTTTTGTCACAGGATGTCGCGATAGAGGATCTGGTGGACCTCGTCTTTGGCGGCTGGCCCGAGGAGGTTTCGAAGCCGATCCTGAACGAACTCTTCGCGGTTTTGGAGACCTCCAGCACGCAACTGGCGACGCTGGGCGGGGTTCTCGCGCTTTACTTTGCCTCCAACGGCGTCAATGCGGTGCGGGTGGCCATGGTCAATGCCTATGGCGACAACGATCCCCGGCCTTTCTGGAAGGCGCGTCTGATCTGCGCCGGGCTGGTGGTGCTGGGCGGCGCGGGCATCCTTGTGGCGGCACTCTTCGAGGTCGTTTTGCCGCTTTATGTCCGCTATATCGCCGATCTGCTGCCCTATCAGCTGGTCGGGCCGGGATGGGAGCAGGGATTCAGTGGCGTGTTGTTGTTTCTGTTGCCGCTGGTCGCGGTGCTGCTGTGCCATATTTTGCTGCCCGGGCAGCGGCACCGGGTATCGCAGATCCTGCCGGGGGCGGTGCTGACGGTGGTGCTGTGGTGGGCCGCGGGGATTGGTTTTGCGATCTATGTCGGATCGTTCGCGCAGTACTCGGCCACCTATGCGGGGCTAGCGGGAGCCATGGCGGCGATGATCTTTCTTTATGTGAATGCCGCGATCCTGATTTTTGGCGCCGAGTTCAACGGTGCGTTGATGCGGCTGGACCAGCCCGGCGCCGAGGCAGCAGAGGCGTCTGGGGACAGCTACGTCGAATAGTATGCACCGGCGGTTCTTGGAAAATTCGGAGGCGGAAGCCTTATTGTTTCCGGTTTTGCAACAAAAAAGGCAGGTTTGCCACAATTTGGCCATCGGCTGGGCGAAATACGCGGGTAGGCAAGATTCAGCCGACGCAAGAATAGGGACCGCCGCGATGCTGAAACGCCTTCAAGATCTCTTCAAGAGCCCGATGCCCGACATGGCTCCGACGCCGCGTGCCCAGATGATTTTCCGGCAGTGCGAAGACGAAGGCCCAGATGCGCGTTTGCTACGCGAGCTGGCCACCCTGTCCCTGCAGACAACGCAGCAGCCGTTGCATTAAAAAGCGGCCTGATCGGCCCGCCGGGGCGCTTAACCCCGGAAGCCGGTGGCGATGACGAACTTTTCGGAACTGTCCGACCGCGATGCGGGTGGTTTCACATTGGCAACCTTGGTGAACTTCTGTTTCAAAAGTTTCTGCAGGTCGCCCTCGGCACCGCCGGCCAGAACCTTGGCCACGAAGGTGCCGCCCTGTTCCAGCACATCAAACGAGAAATAGGCAGCTGCCTCGCAAAGGGCCATGATCTTCAGGTGGTCGGTCTGCTTGTGGCCGGAACTGGCAGCGGCC
This sequence comes from Phaeobacter gallaeciensis, assembly GCF_001678945.1. Classification (NCBI taxonomy): domain Bacteria; kingdom Pseudomonadati; phylum Pseudomonadota; class Alphaproteobacteria; order Rhodobacterales; family Roseobacteraceae; genus Phaeobacter; species Phaeobacter gallaeciensis. Next base: position 263,722 of record NZ_CP015124.1, on the reverse strand, counting down.
ATATCCGACATCACCACATCGGCCATGCCACCAAGCCATTCCTTGACCTGATCGTCGGCGCCCTCATCCATGAAATCCAGTTGGTGGAATTCGGCTCCGGCCAGCGGTTCGACCTCCTGCAGGTCGACGCCGATGATGCGGCCGATGGATTTGCCTTGCTTTTCGCCCAGCGCATTGATGCGTTTGATCGCGACCTGCGCCCAGCCTCCTGGCGCGCAGCCAAGATCAACGACCCGGGCCCCCGGTACGAGGAAGCGGAACTTGTCGTCCAGCTCCATGATCTTGTAGGCGGCCCGGCCGCGATAGCCTTCGGCCTGGGCGCGGCGCACGTAGGGATCGTTCAGCTGACGCTGCAGCCAGCGGGTCGAAGAAAGCTTGCGCCCGCGAGCGGTCTTTACCTTGACCTTGAGGTCACGCTGGCCGCGGCCCGAAGTGTTCTTGCCGGTCGGGCTCTTGCCGGAAGGGGTCTTTGCCATCTCTTTGTACCATCTTTGCCGATGTCGGTCTTTGCCAGTATAGGCTCGCTTTCCGCGGTCCATGACAGATCGGACGCGAAAACTCAAATGCCGAGGGTTCGGTCTGCGTTATTAAAAGGGTCCGTCTTCCAGAACACCGTCCGCGCTCATCTGTGCATATAGCAACCCTTCGCGCAGGCCCCGGTCCGCGACCGACAACCGGTCGGTGGGCCAGCAGCGAAGGAGAGCCTGCAGGATCGCGGCACCAGACATGATCAGCGCCTGACGGTCCTCGCCGATGCGTGGGTCACTGCGGCGCCCCTGCGGGCCGAGATCCAGATAACCGCGGATCACCTTGTCGATCTGATCACTGGTCATGCGCAGCCCGTCGACCTTGGTGCGGTCATAGCGTTTCAGCCCCAAATGGGAGGCGGCGACGGTGGTCACGGTGCCCGAGGTGCCAACGATCTGGAAACCTTCGCGGGCCTGCTCATCCTTATAGGGGGCAAAATCGGCGAGGTGTTCTTCAAAGAACCAGCTCATCAAGGCAAAACGGGCGGCATCGTCGTCGACGTCGTTGAACTGATCGCGCAGTGTCGCCACCCCAAGGGGTACAGAAATCCAATCCACTACCTTGGCGGCGGGGAAGGGGCTTTCTGGTGGATGGAACCCGGCATGCAGGCGCATGATAGCCGAAGGCCGGTCGCGGCGCGGGACCGAGGAAATGTCGATCCAAACCAATTCGGTCGAGCCGCCGCCAATATCCACGACCAAGAGCTGTTCCGTCTTGGTCGAAACCAGCGGCGCGCAGGAGATGACCGCCAGACGCGCTTCTTCCTCGGGCTGGATGATTTCAAGCGTCAGACCGGTTTCCCGTTTGACCTGCCGGATGAAATCGCGCGCGTTCTTGGCGCGGCGGCACGCCTCGGTGGTGACGAGCCGCATCCGGCGCACTTTGTTCCGTTTGAGCTTTTGCTGACAGATCCGCAGCGCCTGAATGGTGCGCGACATCGACGAACGGGACAGGCGCCCGGTTCGTTCAAGGCCGGTCCCAAGCTGGACCGACTTGGAAAAGCTGTCCACCACGTGAAAGCCACTGCCATTGGGCTGGGCGATCAGCATGCGACAACTGTTTGTGCCAAGATCCAATGCCGCATAAAGCGCATCCGGATCCGGACGGGCTGGTACAGGGGTTTCAACCGCCTTGGGAAACGCGCCCGCACCTTTGGAACGCCTGGGCGCCATGATTCACGCCCTCCGATTATCGTGTTGGTTTTAGGATATGTTCACAAAGACGTATGTGCAAGGGCGGCGGCGCCCGGATCGACGCTTTCCTTGTGTCGGTTAACGGCGCTGCTCCGGCCCTTGTTTCGGCGCTCAGCCTGTGTTGCCAGGGGCTTGTGCAGGGTCTTGGCGACAACCTCATAAGCTTGATGAGAATTATGAGGATGCCCCTCTGTGGCCATGCGGGCCCGGAGAATGTATTCAGAGCCAGAGCAAAAGGTCGCTCAAACCCCAAGTGTTGTCGAAAACCGGCACCCGCGTTTCAGGATCGCATTCTAGAAACGCAGCAGAACAGACGCAAAGCAAAGGACCCGACATGCCTGACGTCACCATCGTATACTGGCGCGATATCCCGGCTCAGGTCATCGTGGGCAAGGGCCGCCGCGGCGCCAAACGCCAGCTCGAAGAACGGTTCGAGCAGGCCATTGACCGCGCAGCGATGAAGGTGAACGCCAAGGATGCGGACGCCTATCTCGCGGAATGGCGCAAGGCGGCTCCCTTTGCGGCGGAGGGCGATCCGGCAGAGATCGCCGAAGCCGAAGCGGCACGTCTGGAAGGAGAGTTCGATCAGGAGCGTCTGAAAGCCCTGATCGCGAATGACGGATGGGCGTGAGCCTGACACCACTATGGGAGGCCGTGATGGCTTTGTTGAACTTCAAGAAACGCGAGGCCACCAGCCCGCAGCCCGTCAACCCGCAGGTCGAAGCCTTCCTTGACGGATATTCGATCGAGGTGATGCCGCGCACCGCGACCAAGGTCGAGGATTTCCGCGATCTGCTGCCCGCAGGCACCCGCGTCTATATCGCCCATATCGAAGGCACGCCCATCGAAGACATGGTCGAGACCGCCAAGCGCCTGAATGCCGAAGGCTTTCCCGTCATGCCGCACTTCCCGGCGCGGATCATCAAAGACGAGGCGACCTTGGCGGACTGGATCGCGCGCTATCAGGGCGAGGCTGACGTCAAACAGGCGCTGCTTCTGGCCGGTGGTGTGGCGCAGCCGCACGGTGCCTTCGACAGCTCGATGCAGCTCCTGGAAACCGGACTGTTCGACAAGGCGGGTTTCTCCAACCTGCACGTCGCGGGCCACCCCGAAGGCAACAAGGACATCGATCCGGACGGTTCCTCGAAGAACGTGATGGAAGCGGTTCTGTGGAAACAGAAATTCTCGGAGCGCACCGATGCCAAGATGGCGTTGGCGACCCAGTTCGCCTTTGAGGCAAAGCCGATCATCGAATGGGCTGACGGTCTGAAAGAAGCCGGTGTCGACCTGCCGATCCACATCGGTATCGCCGGTCCGGCCAAGCTGCAGACGCTGATCAAATTCGCCATCGCCTGCGGTGTGGGCCCGTCGCTGAAGGTGCTGCAGAAACGCGCAATGGACGTGTCCAAGCTGCTGCTGCCCTATGAGCCGACCGATGTCGTTGCCGAGCTTGCTGCCCACAAGGCCGCGAACCCGGATTTCAACATTACCAATGTACACTTCTTCCCGCTGGGCGGCATCAAGACTAACGCCACCTGGGCCATCAACAACGGCGGCGCCTCGGCGCAGCCAGTCAACTCCCAAGGATAAGACATGACCCGTACTGTCGTAGAATCAAAAACAAAAACCGCTGTCCTGGGCTTTGATGAGCCGTTCTGCGTGATCGGCGAACGGATCAACCCGACAGGCCGTAAGAAACTGGCAGCAGAGCTGGAAGCGGGCGATTTCTCCACCGTTGAGAAAGACGCACTGGCACAGGTGGCAGCCGGGGCCAATATCCTCGATATCAACGCGGGCGTAGTCTATAATTCTAACCCCAACCCGAACGAGACCGAGCCGCCGCTGATGACCAAGATCATTGAGCTGGTGCAGGGTCTGGTCGATGTGCCGCTGTGCATCGACAGCTCGGTCCCCGAGGCGCTTGAGGCCGGTCTGGCTGCCGCGCAGGGTCGCCCGCTGCTGAACTCGGTCACCGGTGAGGAAGAGCGCCTGGAACTGGTTCTGCCGCTGGTCAAGAAATACAACGTGCCGGTGGTTGCGATCTCGAACGACGACACCGGGATCTCGGAAGATCCCGACGTGCGTTTCGCCGTGGCCAAGAAGATCGTCGAACGCGCTGCCGATTTCGGTATCCCCGCGCATGACATCGTGGTCGACCCGCTGGTAATGCCGATCGGCGCCATGGCGACCGCTGGTCATCAGGTCTTTACCCTGGTGCGTCGCCTACGCGAAGAACTGGGTGTGAACACCACCTGCGGTGCGTCGAACATCTCCTTTGGTCTGCCGAACCGTCACGGCATCAACAACGCCTTCCTGCCGATGGCAATGGGCGCGGGCATGACCTCTGCGATCATGAACCCGGTGGCGCTGCCGGTGACGCAAAAGGCGATTGCCGAGAAGAAGGAACAGGTAACCGCCGCTGGTATCATCCTGCCCGAAGGCATGGACGATGAGACCTTCGTCACCTTGTTCGGTCTCGGCTCGACCAAGCCGCGCGCGGGCAAGGAGATGGAAGCGATCCGCGCTGCCAACCTCTTGACCAACAATGATCCGCACGGCGGTGCCTGGATTGCCGCCAACAAGGCACCGGCAAAGGCTGGCGAAGAAGGCCGTGGCCGCGGTGGCCGCACCGGTGGCCGTCGCCGCCGCGCCTGAACCTGATAACAATATCGTGAGGGGAGGCCGGGATTTGTCCCGGCCTTTTCTTGTGTGCGGTCTGGGGGGACCGTATTTTAACAAACGGAGCAGGGGCGACAGTGTCCTGTGCGTGTGCTTCCTGAGCCAAACGTTGCGGGTGCGGTCGGATTGCGCACAAACCTTTGGCAAAAGGTTATCTTCAGACTTCGTTAGCGGTGATCCATTTACAGATTACAACAGAGGAATGGTTGCCCATGGTCATTTGGGTGACGTGTCCGAGCTGCAAGGGAAGCAACGGGTGAAACGACTTCAGGTGACCGATTTCTATTCCATGCTGGATGCGATTGGCATGGCGGTGATCGTTTTGGAGGTTGGTGACGACGGGATCCCCCGCTATGCCGCGATGAATTCGCGCGCCCGGGTCATTTCGAAACTTCCGGCAGAGGGTTGGTTTGGCAAGACTGCGATGGAAGTATTTGGCGGTTCCACCGGCGAGCGGGCTCTTGCCAAGCATATCGAAGTGGCGCGCGCTGCCGAAGAGGTAACCTATGAGATCAATCTCCCTGCGGTCCACAAGGAACGATACATCCGTACGACTATGAGCCCGGTTTTCGACGAGACAGGCAAGCTGACGCACCTTGTCGGCTCGTCAGCAGATGTCACGTCGGAACGTGAACGCGACGCGGCTTTGGAGCTGGCCAAGATCGCAAAGCAGGAGGCGGAGGCGGCCAGCCAGGCCAAGGAACGGTTCTTGGCTGAGATGAGCCATGAGATCCGGACGCCGATGAATGGCATCCTTGGGATCTGCGAGTTGCTGCAAGACACCAGTCTGGACGAAGAGCAGTCCCTGCTTGCCAATACGATACTGAGTTCTACCAATGCATTGCTGAAGATCGTCAACGAAGTTCTGGATTTCTCGCAGATCATCGCGGACAAGATTTCACTGCACTATGAACCCTTTTCATTGCGCGATCTTGTTGATGAAATCGTTACGCTTTTCTCGGCCAAGACCTCGTTCAAGGGGCTTGAGTTTCGCTTGGATTACCCTGATGCCGTGCCATCCGTTTTTGTGGGGGATGCCAGCAAGACCCGTCAGATCCTTTTGAACGTGATCGGAAACGCGATCAAATTTACCGACGAAGGCTATGTCTCGCTGGCGGTTTCCTATGATCCGGCCTCCGCAAGGGGGCCATTGCAATTCGTGGTTTCGGATACCGGCTGCGGGATCGAGGAAAGTAAGCTGCGTTCGATCTTTTCGGCCTACGAGCAAGCCGCCAGCTCGCCGCAGGCGCAGGCAGAGGGCACGGGGCTGGGCCTTGCAATCTCGCGGGCGCTGATCGAACGGATGGGGGGCGACATCACCGTCGACTCGGCGCCAGGACAGGGCGCGCGTTTCTCTCTTTGGTTGAACCTTGCGCCAGATATGGCTGATCCGCGGCGGGCAGAGACTGCGGGGAAGGCAGTCCTCAATCAGATCAACGGTGGTCTGGAACGGGAAGCTGGGATCGACACCGGTATCGCATCGGACCGGCTGCATGGGATGAAAATCCTTGTAGCCGAGGACAACAAGACCAACCAGATGGTCGTGGACAAGATGCTCCAGAAACTGGGGGCACAGGTCCGTCTTGCGGAAAACGGTGCTGCCGCCGTCGAAAACTATCTGGGCGCGGACTACGACCTGATCCTCATGGATCTTTCCATGCCGGTCATGGGCGGGCTTGAGGCGGCGCGCAGGATCAGGCAGCACGAGACAGAAACCGGTCGCGCCGAATGCCGGATCGTTGCGCTGACGGCGAATGCCCAGAAAAGCGACACAAGGGCCTGTTTCGAGGTTGGCATGAATGGATTCCTGACCAAGCCGTTTCGCAGGGCCGAACTTCTGGCCTGTCTCGCTTCACTCGACTGAGGTCTGGTTGGGTCCAGTGGTGTCGGCTGTGGGGTACGTGATGGACGGCAGTCAAAGCGATCGCGTGTTTGGGGCGGTCGCAACCTGGCTACATGATGTGATACAATCCGATCCTCACGCGGGCCTTGGCCAGCAATCTTTGGGAAAGGGGGCGCAACGTGAAAAAACGTCCCGGTAACCACTACCGGGACGTATAGCGTCAAGCCCCAGTGGAGCACAGTCTTGGGTGAGCGACTTAGCCGCGCCGACGCCTGCGTCTGCGCCCGCCGTCTGCCGCGCCATCGCCGCCGCCGGTGTTGAAGTTGACCTCGGGCAGGGTGACCACGGTTTCCAGGATCGGGAAGGGCTCGACCGAGTTCGGAATGGCCGAGGCATTGACGAAATGCTCCTGGAACCGGGGCTCCACTGCGGTTTCCACCTTTTCGATCTGGCGCACGGTCTCTTCGATTTCACGGCGGGCCTCGGTGTTCAGAAGCGCAATACGCGCACCGGTGCCTGCGGCGTTGCCGGCGCTGGTGACCTTTTCCAGCGGACAATCGGGGATCATGCCCAGAACCATCGCGTGTTTGGCCGAGATATGGGCGCCAAAGGCGCCGGCCAGCACCACGCGGTCCACGGTGTCGACGCCGAATTTGTCCATCAGCAACCGCGCGCCAGAGTAGAGCGCCGCCTTGGCCATCTGGATCGCCCGGATGTCAGGGTTGGTGACGGTAATCGTCGGACCGCCATCGGCAGATCCATCCCAGAGGACATAGGCGTTGGTGCGCCCGTCCTGAATACAGCGGCTGGAGCCGGTCTGTTCAGCTGATCCGATAAGCCCCGAGGCATCGAGAACGCCAGCAAGGCGCATTTCGGCAATCGCCTCGATAATACCAGAGCCGCAGATACCGGTGATGCCGGTGGTGGCGACCGCCTCGGCAAAGCCGTCCTCATCCGACCAGAGGTCCGATCCGATGACGCGGAACCGCGGTTCCTTGGTGTCAGGATTGATCTCGACCCGCTCGATAGCGCCGGGGGCGGCGCGCTGACCGCTGGAGATCTGCGCGCCCTCGAAGGCTGGACCTGTGGGGGACGAGCAGGCGAGGACCTTTTCCGTGTTGCCCAGCAGGATCTCCGCATTGGTGCCCACATCAACCACCAGCACCAGATCCTTGGATTTATCCGGTGCTTCGGACAGGGCCACGGCGGCAGCATCGGCGCCCACGTGGCCGGCGATGCAGGGCAGCAGGTAGACACGCGCTGCGGGGTGGATGTTGAGATCCAGCTCGCTGGCCCGCAGGGACAAGGCGTTCGAAGTCGCCAGGGCAAAGGGGGCTTGACCCAGTTCGAACGGATCAATGCCAAGGAACAGGTGGTGCATCACCGGGTTGCAGACAAAGACCGCATCGACGATCAGCGTCTGATCGATCCCGGCCTCTGCCGAAATCTGGGTGAACAGCTGCGCCATGCCTTCGCGGACCGCGCGGGTCATCTCCTGATCGCCGCCCTTGTTCATCATTGCGTAGCTGACCCGGCTCATCAGATCCTCACCAAAGCGGATCTGCGGGTTCATGATGCCGGAGGAGGCGACGACCTCGCCAGTTTTCAGATCGCACAGGTGGGCCGCGATGGTGGTGGAGCCTAGGTCAACCGCCAGCCCATAAAGCGAGCCTTCGTAGAGGCCAGGCCAGATATGCATGATGCGCGGCGGCGTGTTGCTGTCGCCCAGATGCACCGCGACGGTGACCTTCCAGCCGCCCTTGCGCAGGACGGGCTGCATGGTTTGCAGGATTTGCAGATCGCACTGGACGTTCTCGATCTCCCACTGAACCCGCAGGGCCTCGGCCAGCCGCTCCAGATCGCCCGAGGGTTTATGCATGTCGGGCTCTTCGACCTCGACGTAGAACAGGCGGGTCGACGGGTTCATCACGATGTCGCGCGCCTCGGCCCGTTTGCGGACCACCTGCCGGTGGACCTGGCTTTCGGGAGGAACGTCAATCACCACGTCGCCTTCGATCAGGGCCTGGCAGCCAAGGCGACGGCCATCGATCAGGCCACGCTTGTCCTTGTAGCGCTGTTCAACCTTGTTCCATGGGCTCAGCGCGTCGTCCTGCACGGAGACGCCGAGTTTCGAGAATTCGCCATAGGAGGGAGTGATCTGACATTTCGAGCAGATGCCCCGGCCACCGCAGACGGAATCCAGATCGACCCCAAGCTGCCGCGCAGCGGTCAGAACCGGGGTTCCGGCGGGGAACCGGCCGCGTTTGCCGGAGGGGGTAAACACAACGAGGGGATCGTCAGCCATGCCTGTGCCTTTTCACTAGAATTCTGTGGCGGAGCATAAGTTCTTTTTGCCCAAGGGAAAGGCGGCCCGCGTCATTTTTGGGCCTGGTTCCGGCATTTTTCAAAAATGAGCATCTGAGATGCGTCTTGAGCCTGCCGTACGCCCCGTTTGCCTGACCCTGAGGCCCTTGCAACGGGATTTGATCTATTTCTTGTCGTGGCCTCTTTTCCCTCCCGGGGTTCTGTGCCATAGGGTCACCGCCAAACGGGGTTTTGCATGGGGATGACAAATGCAGATTCGTGAGGCTCTCACATTTGATGATGTTCTTCTGGTTCCGGGGGCATCCGAAGTGCTGCCCAGCACGGCGGACACACGCACCCGTGTGACACGCTCGATTTCGCTCAACATTCCGCTGCTCAGCTCGGCCATGGACACGGTGACAGAGGCCCGCATGGCGATTGCCATGGCGCAGGCCGGTGGCATGGGCGTCATTCACAAGAACCTCGATACCGAAGAGCAGGCCCGGCAGGTACGCCGGGTCAAGCGTTTCGAAAGCGGTATCGTCTATAATCCCATCACCCTGACGGCAGATCAAACCCTTGCTGATGCCAAGGCGCTGCAGGAACGCTATCGCGTGACCGGCTTTCCGGTGGTTGACAGCGATGGCCGTGTGGTCGGCATTGTGACCAATCGCGACATGCGCTTTGCGAGCGATGACAACACGCCGGTTTCGGTGATGATGACATCGGACAAACTGGCGATCCTGCAAGAGCCTGCCGACCGCGAAGAGGCGAAATCGCTGATGAAGGCGCGCCGGATCGAAAAGCTGCTGATCACCGACAAATCGGGCAAGCTGACCGGTCTTCTGACCCTAAAAGACACCGAACAGGCGGTTCTGAACCCCACCGCCTGCAAGGACGATTTGGGCCGACTGCGCGTCGCAGCGGCCAGCTCGGTTGGCGATTCTGGCTTTGAACGCTCCGAGGCGCTGATCGATGCCGGCGTCGACATTGTTGTGGTTGATACCGCCCACGGCCATTCGGCAGGCGTGATCGAAGCTGTCAAACGGATCAAGGCGCTTTCGAACGAAGTGCAGGTGATTGCTGGTAACGTCGCCACCGCCGAAGCGACCCGCGCGCTGATCGATGCGGGCGCGGATGCCATCAAGGTCGGGATCGGCCCGGGCTCGATCTGCACCACTCGCATGGTGGCGGGCGTGGGTGTGCCGCAGCTGACCGCTGTGATGGATTGTGCCAGCGCGGCAGGCGACACGCCTGTGATCGCCGATGGCGGCATCAAGTTCTCCGGCGATTTTGCCAAGGCGATTGCCGCCGGCGCCTCCTGCGCCATGGTTGGCTCGATGATCGCCGGCACCGATGAAAGCCCGGGCGAGGTGATCCTGTATCAGGGCCGCTCGTTCAAGAGCTATCGCGGCATGGGCAGCCTTGGCGCCATGGCACGCGGCTCGGCCGACCGCTATTTCCAGAAGGACGCCGCCAGCGACAAACTGGTGCCCGAAGGGATCGAAGGTCAGGTGCCCTACAAAGGTTCCGCAGGCGCGGTCATTCACCAGTTGGTCGGCGGTCTTCGCGCGGCCATGGGCTATACCGGCTGTGCGACGGTCGAAGAGATGCGCCGCAACTGCAACTTCGTGAAGATCACCGGTGCTGGCCTCAAGGAAAGCCACGTTCACGACGTGCAGATCACCCGCGAAAGCCCGAACTACCGGATCGGATGATCTTGATGCGCAGTGCTGTGACAGCGTCAGCGAAGATCGGGGCCGGGGCGTGACCCCGGCGGCCCGCCTGCAGGCGGCGATCGAGGTCCTGGATCAGGTGATCGCGGGCGAGGCGGCGGAGAAGGCTTTGACGGGCTGGGCCCGGCGCAGTCGCTTTGCCGGCTCCAAGGATCGCGCGTCAGTGCGCGATCACGTCTTCACGGCGCTGCGCTGCTTTCGCTCCCATGCGGTTCTGGGTGGCAGCCTGACGGGCCGGGGCCTGATCCTTGGCGGTCTGCGGGAGGCGGGCGTCGATCCCTCCGATATGTTCACAGGTGAAGGCTACGCCCCTGCGCCGCTCAGCGCCGAAGAACAGGCCGAGCCTGTCGGTTTTTCCAATCCGGCAGAGGAATTCGATATTCCGGACTGGCTCTGGTCCCCCTTTTCAAGCAGCCTTGGGGACAATGCCGAGGCCGCAGCGCAGGCGCTCCGCCAGCGCGCGCCGGTGCATCTGCGGGTGAATCTTCGCAAGGCCAGCGTCGCGGAGGCCCGCGCCGCGCTGGAGGAGGAGGGGATCTCAACCGAGCCCCATGCTGCTTCACCCACCGCGCTGGAGGTCACCGAAGGCGCCCGCAAACTGCGTAACGGGGCGGCCTATAACAATGGTTTGGTTGAGCTGCAGGATGCCGCGAGCCAAGCGGTGGTGGATATGCTGCCGCTGCGTGATGGCCTATCCGTGCTGGACTACTGCGCCGGGGGCGGTGGCAAGAGCCTCGCCATGGCGGCGCGTGCCCAAATCCGCCTGACAGCCCAAGACATCGATCCCCGCCGGATGAAGGATCTGCCGGAGCGGGCATCGCGCGCCGGGGTTCAGATCAGCTGCCAGCCCACCGAGGCGGTTCGATCTGCGGCGCCCTTTGATCTGGTGCTTTGCGATGCGCCCTGTTCCGGCTCCGGTTCTTGGCGGCGCGCACCCGAAGGCAAATGGCGCCTGACGCCGGAGCGGCTGGACGAGATCCGGGCCATTCAGGCCGAAATTCTGGATGAGGCGGCCGAACTTACAGCGCCAGACGGTGTGCTGGCGTATGCCACCTGCTCCATGCTGGAGGCGGAAAACGGCGATCAGATCCGTGCCTTCCTGTCCCGCAGCCCGGAATGGCAACTGATCGGCGAAAAAGCCTGGGGGGTGCAGGATGGCACTGATGGCTTCTTCGCAGCGATGTTGACGCGGTCGAAGGCTGGTTGATAAGTATCTGTCAACAAAAGCCGCTGCACCATTAACGTGGCCTTAACCTTGATGGCGGCGTATTGGCGGCATCTTGTCTTTTTTCGGAGCCGTAATGACAGGTCGCCCCACTTCCTCCGTTCCTTCATTGCGGGTGAATACCCCAGAGAATAAACGCCTTTTGATCGTTCTGCTGCTGGCAGGCGCAATGCTGGTGGCGCCTTGGGCGCTTGATTGGCCTGACCGGGTCGCGCGCGGAATGCTCGCCGTTTCGCTGACTCTGGTGGCGGTGGCGCTTCTGATGGTGCTGCAATCCAGGGTGCGACTGAATGCCCGGGCGATGGCGACGGATCTTCTGACCGGTTTCATCGAAAAGGACGCCACGCCCACCTTCGTTACCGATGTGGACGGCAGCATTCACGCCTGCAACGAGGCCGCCGTGAAGCGGTTTTCCGAAGGCAAACAGGAAACGCTTGCCGGCACATTGCGCTCGGTTCTGGCCAATCCGACTGCAGTACTGTTCCGCCTGCAAAGCCAGGCGGCAAAAAGCGGTGCTGCGCGTGAGGATATCGTCACCCGGCGGGGTCATGTCCGTCTCGCGGTGCACCAGATGCAGGGCGGCAGCTTTTTGTGGCGGGTTGAGGATATTGCCGAACGCAGCGGCGGCAGCGGGCGCGGTGCCGAGGCGGTGCCAATCCCGATGATCACCGTGGGCCGGTCCGGCGCGGTTTTGTTCATGAACGAGGCCGCCCGCAAACTGATCGGCGAACGGGTCAAATCCACCGAGCGCTTGTTCACAGCACTGCCGGTCAATCCCGGCCAGCTCAATACCATCATGACCCAATCCGGGCCGGTGGACGTCTTGGTGACGGAGCTGAACCGCACCCAGGGCCGCAGCGAGCTTTACCTGATGGAGGTGGACACCTCCGGGCTCAGCGCTTCCAGCTCCGGGTTCGAAAGCCTGCCCGTGCCCTTCCTGAAAGTTGCGCCCAGCGGCGATATCCTGTCTCTCAACAAGATGGCCCAGCGTCTGCTGGCGGTGGAGCCGCGCGACGATCTGAAACTCGGTCAGCTGATGGAGGGACTGGGGCGCCCGATGTCCGATTGGCTGCGCGATACGGCCGCAGGGCTGGCCTCTAACAAGTCCGAATTCCTGCGGCTATCGCGCCGTGACCGCGAGGTTTTCGTACAGGTGACCCTGACCCGCACCTTCGAAGAGGGCGCGCCGGTGTTGATCGCGGTGCTGAACGACGCGACCGAGCTGAAGACGCTTGAGGCGCAATTCGTGCAAAGCCAGAAAATGCAGGCCATCGGCCAGCTTGCCGGCGGCGTTGCGCATGACTTCAATAACCTGCTGACCGCCATTTCTGGCCATTGTGACCTGCTGTTGCTGCGCCACGATCAGGGCGATCAGGACTATGGTGATCTGATCCAGATTCATGAAAACGCCAACCGGGCGGCCTCCCTTGTCAGTCAGCTTCTGGCGTTTTCGCGCAAGCAGACCCTGCAGCCCGAAATCCTTGACGTGCGCGACACGCTGTCGGACCTGACGCATCTGCTGAATCGTCTGGTCGGGGAGAAGGTGACTCTGACGCTCAGCCATGATCCGGTGATGCGCTCGATCCGGGCGGACAAACGCCAGCTGGAACAGGTGCTGATGAACCTTGTGGTGAACGCCCGCGATGCGATGCCCAATGGCGGTGAAATCCGCGTTGAGACCGAAGCGGTTACGCTGACGGCACCGCTGGAACGCGACCGGGCCAAGGTGCCTGCGGGCGATTGGGTCACCATTCGGGTGTCAGACGAAGGTGTCGGGATCGATCCGGACAAGATGCAGAAGGTGTTCGAGCCCTTCTACACCACCAAGCGCACGGGCGAAGGCACCGGTCTGGGCCTGTCGACCGCCTATGGCATCATCAAACAGACCGGTGGCTATATCTTCATCGACTCGGTCAAGGATCACGGCACCCGCTTCACCCTGTTTTTCCCGGTGCACAAGCAAGACGCCGTGGAACATGCCCCAGTCGAGGCACCCGTCGAGGAAACCGCCGCGCCGCAGCATGGCGAGGGTGTGGTATTGCTGGTCGAGGATGAGGCGCCGGTGCGCGCCTTTGCATCGCGCGCGCTGCGAATGCGCGGCTATACGGTGCTGGAGGCAGAATCCGCCGAAGACGCGCTGCGCACGCTGGAGGATCCGGGACTGAGCGTCGATGTCTTTGTCACGGACGTTGTGATGCCGGGCATGGATGGCCCCAGCTGGGTACGCGAGGCACTGAAAGAACGCCCCGATACCCGTGTTGTCTTCGTTTCCGGCTATGCAGAGGGCGCCTTCGGCGAAACTGACCCGGATGTGCCGAACTCGGTGTTCCTGCCCAAACCCTTCTCGCTGAGCCAGCTGACCGAAACGGTACACGCCCAACTTCACTGACGCTGCACAGGCACTGCCTGCTTTCGGCAGCCAGTATTTTTCTGACGAAAGGCGTCGGCGTTAGTCGCCGATGCTGTCGTAGAGTTCGAAATCCGCCGCACGCTTACGCCGCAGGATGGCTTCGACCTTGGGATCTAGTGCCAGATCCATGGCGGGGCTGACGTTCTGGCGGTCGGTTGCGATCTTCATATCAAGCCGTTCCTCCAGAAAGGCTGTGAGCGCGGACTGGTCTTCATATCTGAACAGATGCGTCACTGCGCAGCCATTACGCTGTGGCTCCAGGAACTTAGCCTGACTTCCCACATCGGCAAATTTCGGCACATCGCCTTTGCAATAGGCTCGGACGAAATCGTCGAAACTGATCCCTTTGGTCGAATTCGGGGACCCATCCAGAAACGGCCGTTGACGAAACCGGTACCAGCTGCCCAGCCAGCTGATCGGCTCACGCATCACGGCGGCCAGCTCCAGCTCAACACCGCAGACCCGTTCGAACATCGGCCGGAACCAGCGGTTATAGCGGAACACAGGGGCATGTTTCAGCTGCGGCGGATCGGAGACCACGAAATCAGCACGATCCCGCAGCGCAGCCTGATAGGCCGTAGTGCCGGTTTTCGGAACCGAAAGAAGAACCAGCCGTTCGTCATAAAATACAAGCATTGCCACGGGGCTCCGAAAGGACATCAATCTAAGACATACTATCAGATTGCACGTGTCACAATTCTTCCATTCAAAGGACAACAAAAGCGCCGCGAGAGCTTTGATGCGGTAGAGTGCAGTGCAATTCGCGTGGTCAGCTTAATACCTCGTGGAGGCCTTCGCTATTGAGGCAATGCTGCAAAGCACCTGATTTTCGGTCTGGAAAGCGGGAAGAGATGGTAAATTCTCCGCTCTGAAATAGCGCAAAGCGACATCGAACGTTGCGGAAGCGCGGCATTTTTGCCCATCATTCAGAATTCGAAGTCTCGCCGAATTCTGGCCATTTTTGTAAAATAGGCAGATGTCGTGGGAAAAGGCAGGTCTTATTAGTGCTCCTTGAAAGTTTGGCAGGTGTGTCCCGTTCTTGCGGGTTTTTCTTATCGGGGGCAGGGGCGTGAAACAGCGGCTTCTGGTGCTTGGCTGCGGCTTTGTGGCCGACCTTTATATGCGGTCCTTGGCGGTTATGCCGGGGATCGAGATCGCGGGCGTGTTTGATACCGACAAACAACGGCTCAAACACTTCTGCAGCTACTGGAACCTGCCGCTTGCACCAACGTTTGAAGCATTGTTGCAAAGCGCGCCGGGCGCGCTCGTTCTCAACCTGACAAATCCAGGATCCCACTTTGAAACCAGCCGCGCCTGTCTGGGTGCGGGCCACCCGGTATATTCCGAAAAACCCCTGGCGACGACCTTTCCTGAGGCCAAAGAACTGGTGGATCTTGCCATTAGCCGCGGCTTGCAGATCGCTTCGGCCCCTTGCTCGGTCCTGGGGGAAGCGGCGCAAACTCTTGGTCAGGCTCTTCGCAACAATACCGCAGGCACTCCGCGCGCTATCTATGCCGAGCTGGATGACGGCTTCATCACCCAGGCCGAATACCACAAATGGCAGACGGAGAGCGGCGCGCCTTGGCCTTATGAGGATGAATTCCGGGTTGGCTGTACGCTCGAACACGCAGGCTATTACCTGGCCTGGCTGATCAGCTGGTTCGGAGCGGTCCGCACGGTAGTTGCCGCCAGCGCCGAGGCTGTTCCGGGCAAGGAGGGGCACGGACCGCATGCACCGGATCTGTCGGTGGCGACCCTGTTTTTCGAGAACGGCCCGGTCACGCGACTGACCTGTTCCTTTGTTGCGCCGCACAACCACCAGATCCAGATCGTCGGCGACGCAGGCGTGCTGAGCTGCGATGAAGCCTGGGACAATGATGCGAAAATCCGGTTCGCACGGCGTATCAAACTAAGGCGGCGCCTGATGGAATCGCCGTTGAAGAAGCGGATCCGGCTCAAGCAGCCAACCCATCCCAAGGTTAGGAAATGGGGGGCTGCGGCGATGAATTTCATGCTTGGCCCCGACGAAATGCTATCCGCGCTTGCTGAAGGACGCCCGGGGCGGCTGTCCGGTGATTTCGCCCTGCACCTGACCGAAGTCACGCTGGCCATCCAGAACGCAGGCGAGTTCAGCGGAGCCCAGACCATGACAACCCGCTGCGATGCGATGGAGCCGATGCCATGGGCGCAGTGAACCGTATCCTGATCACCGGCGCGAGCGGCTTTGTCGGCTCCGCTGCCCTGCGCGCCGCCCGCGATCAGGGGATCGAGGTGATCGCGCTATACCGCGGCCTGCCGCACGCCGCGTGGGAGGATGATCTCGGCATCACTGCGGTAAAGCTGGATCTAACTGCGGCAGATGCCACCGAACAGCTGACCCCACTTGTCAGCGAGGCCGGTGCAATCATCCATGCCGCAGCGCATCTGGGTGATGATGCGGCGGCGCACGACCGTGTGACCTTGGGGGGGACGCAAGCTCTGCTTTCTGCGCTGGAAAACTGGCGCGGCACGTTCGTGCTTGTATCTTCCATTGCGGTCTACGATACGGCGGCGCTTGCCTCCGGTGACGCTCTGAACGAAACCTGCGCTCTCACAACCGCCCAGAAAGCCCGTGATGCCTATTCTAAGGCAAAGCTCACACAGGAAGCGCTGGTCCAAGAGGTTATGCCCGATGCCTGGCTGATCCGGCCCGGTGCGGTTTGGGGGGCCGGACGAACGTGGAACGCTTTACTGGGGTTCTGGGCATCAAAGGTTTTCGTGCAGATCGGCAAGGACGGCGCCTTGCCTTTGGTTCATGTTGATCACCTTGGCGAAACCCTGATCCGGGCGGCGCAAAAGGAACCAAAGGGAACGGTGTCGATCAATGTGGTGGACGATGATCTACCTGACCGGAGGCGGTTTGTGTCGGTGCACAAAACTCTGACTGGCTGGCCGAAGTTCGTCCTTCCCATCACCTATGACGTTTGGCTGAAGCTGGCGCGCCTGTTGCGGCCGATATCAGCGGGGCTGCCGGGGTTGTTTCAGGAACCGATTATTCGCGCACGGCTGATGCCGCTGCGCTATCCCAACGCGGCCTTGCGGGCCACATTGGGTGGCAAGGATCACGCCCCATTCGAAGAGATGATGGCACAGAGCATCGCAGGTGAGCCATGACATTGCCGAAGCTTGCCTATCTGACCGGAGAGTACCCGCGCGCTTCGGATACCTTTATCCAGCGTGAAGTCGCGGCGTTGCGGGCGCTGGGTCATGATGTCCTGACCTGCTCGATCCGCACCACGGGGGCCGAGCACCTAGTGGGTCCAGAGCAGCGCCAGGAGCATGCCTTGACCTTCAAGGTACTTGGCGCCTGTAAAAAGCCCCTGCGCCTGCTGCGCGCGCATCTGCGCTGGATGCGAAATCCCGGCCGTTATCTCGCTGCCTTGCGACTGGCCTGGAAAACGGCGCCCCGAGGGGTAAAGGGGCGCCTCTATAACCTGATCTACTTCCTTGAGGCGGGGGTCTTGGCGGATGAGCTGCGCCGACAGGAGGTCGATCACCTGCACAATCACATCGCCACTGCCGCTTGCACTGTGGCAATGCTGGCCTCGGAACTGTCGGGCATCCCCTACAGTTTCACGATCCACGGGCCGGACATCTTTTTCAATCCGAACCATTGGCGGATCGATGAAAAGGCCGCGCGGGCGCGCTTTGTTGCCTGCATCAGCGAATTCTGCCGATCACAGCTGATGTGTTTTGCCGATCAATCCCATTGGGCGCGCTTTCATATCATTCATTGCGGCATTGACCCGGGGCGCTACACTTCTGCGCCTCACAAGGGGGCAAACCTGCTCTTCGTCGGGCGGCTCGCGGCGGTCAAGGGTCTGCCAATTCTGCTTGATGCGTTGCGGGACCGCTCTGGCGACTGGAAACTGACGGTGATCGGAGACGGTCCGGATCGCGTCGCGCTTGAGGCGCAGGCACAGGGGCTAAATGTCGATTTTCTGGGTTACCGTTCGCAATCCGAAGTCGCAGAAGCGCTCTCGAGCACCGACGTCTTTGTCCTGCCCAGCTTTGCCGAAGGGGTGCCCGTGGTATTGATGGAGGCAATGGCCTCGGAGGTGCCGGTTGTTGCAACAAGGATTGCAGGAATACCGGAACTGGTGGATCACGCCACCAGCGGGCTGCTGGTACCGCCCGGCGATCCGCAAGAGCTGCGCGCGGCCCTGGACCATATGTTGGCGGACAGCAAGGCCCGGCAGGACATGGGGCTGGCGGGCCGTGCAAAGGTGTCCGACGATTTCAACATTCATACCGAAGCCGCCCGCCTGTCCCGCCTGTTTACCAGCTATGCAAGCGGCAGCCCCGTTCTGGAGAAGCGTCCATGACGCCGGTCGATATCGTTCTCATCGGGCGCAACGAGGGCGCGCGTCTGATTGCATGCCTCGACTCGGTCCAGGGGCAGGCTCGGCACATTGTCTATGTGGACAGCGGCTCAGACGATGACAGCCTTCACGAGGCTCGCAAGCGCAACGCCAAAGTGGTGGAGCTGGATATGTCGATCCCCTTCACCGCGGCGCGTGCGCGAAACGCGGGGTTTGACGCGCTGGAGGAGCCCGAGCTTGTCCTGTTCATCGATGGCGACTGTGTTCTGGTATCCGGGTTCGTAGAGGCCGCGCGCGATTATCTGAACGATCATCCCGAGGTCGGTATGGTAACCGGCTGGCGCTCCGAGATCCATCCGGAGGCCAGCCCCTATAACCTTTTCTGTGATTGGGAATGGCATCGTCCGCCGGGCGAAATCATGGCCTGCGGGGGCGATATGATGGTTCGTGCTGCGCTATGGCAGGCCGTGGGCGGTATGAACCCGCAAGTGATCGCTGCCGAAGACGATGAGATCTGCTGCCGTTTTCGCAAATCCGGCCATACCCTCTGGCGCATACCCAGTGACATGACACGTCATGATGCTGATATGCTGCGGTTTGGTCAGTGGTGGACGCGGGCGGTGCGCACCGGCCACGGCTTTGCGCAGGTGCATCATCTTCATCCTGACTATTTCACCACAGAATGCAGGCGCGCCTATGTTTACGCCCTTGCGCTACCGCTCTTCGCAATCACTGCGGCTGCGGCGTGGTGGCCGTTCAGCCTGCCCATTCTGGCGGTCTATGCGCTCAATTGGGCACGCTCAACGGCGG
This sequence comes from Phaeobacter gallaeciensis, assembly GCF_001678945.1. Classification (NCBI taxonomy): domain Bacteria; kingdom Pseudomonadati; phylum Pseudomonadota; class Alphaproteobacteria; order Rhodobacterales; family Roseobacteraceae; genus Phaeobacter; species Phaeobacter gallaeciensis. Next base: position 244,633 of record NZ_CP015124.1, on the reverse strand, counting down.
GATTGCGCGGGGATGGCATTCCGCTCACCAAGGCAAGATACCTTGGCTTTCTGCTGACCCTATCAAAATTTCCGAACCTGATCGGCATGGTGCAATTTCACCTGCGCCGCCTAACCGGGCGCGACATGCGCATCATCGAGTACAAGTAAAGGAACATTCCATGGCGAGCGAAACCCGCATAGGCCTGATTGGCGCCGGATATATTGCCACCTGGCATGCGGACGCCCTCAAGGCGACGCCGAATGTGCGGATCGCGGCAGTCTGCGATGTCAATGAAACCGCGGCCAAAGGGTTCGCAGGACGATATGGTGCGCAGGTCTTTACCTCTGTCGATGATCTGATCGCTTCTGGTAGCTGCGACGCCGTGCATATCCTGACCCCGCCGCATCTGCACCGGGCGCTGGCCATCAAGTGCCTTGAAGGCGGGCTCGATGTGTTGGTTGAAAAACCGGTTGCTGAATCAGCGGCCGAGACCCGCGAGATCGAGGCGGCAGCCACCAAAGCAGGCAAGCGGTTTTGCGCCGGGCACAACTTTCTGGGTCTTCCCTCCTATCAAAAGATGAAAAAGGACATGCGCGCTGGGGCCTACGGACGGGTGTCTGGCTGTGACATCAGTTGGGCGTTGCCGCTCGCACCGCTCCGCTCTGGGCCTTATAATCTTTGGCTTTTGCGCGAGCCAAAAAACCTCCTGCTTGAACTAGGGCCGCATCTTTTTGCCTTTGCGCATGATCTTTTTGGTCCTGTCGAGGTGCAGCATGCCGAGGCGGAATGGCCCGTCGCCTTGCCTGGAGAGGATATGCGCCCGCAGGGCTTCCGGATCCTTGCGCGGGCTGGCCTCGTGCAGATCACCTTTACCCTTGCCATGGTCGAAACAACCGACAACCGAAGCGTGACGCTCCGCGGATCCAGCGCGCGGGCGCGGCTGGACTATGCGCAGGACGTGCTTGTTGTTGAGCGGGAAAACACATCAGACTTGGTGGCCAACCCGCTGCGTAGACAACTGGACCTGTCCCGCCAGCACCTGTGGCAGGGGATAGGGAACGCGGCGGTTCAGACTGCGTCACTCAACACCAAAAACCCATACGGGCGCAGCTTTCTTGGCATGAATGCGGCCCTTTATGCAGCGGGTCCCGGCGCGGCGCATGCAAAGCCTTATGCTGGCGAAACCGCGGTTGAGGTCATGCAGGCGATCGACGATGCTATCGCTCTATTGCCCGAAAAGGTTTTGCGTGCCGCCGCACCTGCCGTTCAAACCAGAAAACCAAAGCCAAGCGTCATGGTGATCGGCGGAACCGGTTTCATCGGCCGAGCACTGACACGGCGCATTGTCGCCGACGGCCGCGATGTGCGGGTCCTGTCACGCAGCCGCTCTGGCCCGTTTCCTGATCTTCCCGACCAGGTGGAAACCGTGAGCGCCTCGCTACACGATCTGGAGGCATTGACCGCAGCAATGCAGGGGATCGAGGTGGTGTTCAATTTAGCAAAGGCGCTCGAAAACACATGGGAGGATTGCCTGATCAACGACGTGGGGGTTGCGACACGCATCGCCGAAGCCTGCCAAATGGCAGATGTCAAACGGTTGATCTACACTGGCACCATCGCAAGCTATGACATGTCGAACCCAGGACAAACCATCACCGAAGAGACGGGATTTGCAGAGGATCTGACCGACCGCAATCTCTATGCGCGGTCCAAGGCAGAATGCGAAAAGCAGCTGATGAAGCTCCACCGCGAGCGCGGGCTGCCTGTTACAATTGCCCGTCCCGGCATCGTCGTCGGGCCAGGCGGACCGCTCCAGCACTGGGGGATCGGTCGCTGGCACGGTGCCGGGGCGGTTCGCATTTGGGGGCACGGGCGCAATATCCTGCCCTTCGTCCTGAACGAAGATATTGCAGATGGACTTGTCCGGATGATGGATGCCCCGGTCGAAGGGCAGAGTTTCAATCTCATCGGTGAGCCGATGCTTTCCGCGCGTAACTATTTTGACGCCATCGAGACCGCGCTCGGCGCCAGAATCCGCGTGAACTCCGGCAACCTGTATGCATTCTACGCGTCGGATGCGGTCAAATATGCGCTCAAGAAATATGCTCTGCGCCGATCCGGCGTAATCCGACCCAGCCTCGCAGATTGGAAAAGCCGAGCACATTATTCGCCATTCAGCAATGAAAAGCCAAAACAGGTACTCGGCTGGAAACCGGAAACCGACCGTGCGGTGTTCGTTGAGAAAGCCATAGCCAATGCGAACTTGTTTGGGTTTTGATCCGAGGGGAAGGGGCCTCTGTTTCCCCCCGCCTTGCCTGAAGTCAGAATTATTTAGAAGCTCCCTGCAGTCTGTCCGCATCGTTTTAAAGACTGCATCTGATCCTTTGCCTTTGCCTGTGCCTGAGGGGGGCGGTTCTAGTGCGCGTGGCGGGCGCTTCCCTTTGCCAACTTCGTCTGGCCAGGGGCAGTCTCAGATCTAGACACAGCGGTTCCTCTGCCGGTTCTCTACGCCTTCTCGGAAGTTTTACTTGCAATGTTCCCGTTTTGATCTCATAAGGAACAAGAGGCGAACAAAGCAAGTGATTGCCGCAACCCCACGGGTATGACACATAGAAGGGGATTAGGGATTATGGCGGATCTGTTGACCATGAAAAACAAAGAGAGCGGTGACAAGCAAAAGGCGCTGGACAGCGCGCTTGCCCAGATTGAGCGGCAGTTCGGCAAGGGCTCGATCATGAAGCTGGGCGACGGCAAGGCGATCCAGGAGATCGAAGCCAGTTCGACCGGGTCTCTGGGGCTGGATATCGCGCTGGGGATCGGCGGCCTGCCAATGGGCCGAATTGTTGAGATTTATGGCCCGGAAAGCTCCGGTAAAACGACACTGACGCTGCATTGCGTGGCCGAACAGCAGAAAAAGGGCGGCGTCTGCGCCTTTGTCGATGCGGAACATGCGCTGGATCCCCAATACGCGGCCAAGCTGGGCGTCGATCTGGACGAGCTGCTGATTTCGCAACCCGATACCGGCGAACAGGCGCTGGAAATCACTGATACGCTGGTGCGGTCTGGTGCGGTCAACATGGTGATCGTGGATTCGGTGGCGGCACTGACACCCAAATCCGAACTTGAAGGCGACATGGGTGATTCCAGTGTTGGCGTGCAGGCCCGTCTGATGAGCCAGGCCATGCGCAAGCTGACCGGGTCCATCAGCCGCTCGAAATGCATGGTGATCTTCATCAACCAGATCCGCATGAAAATCGGCGTGATGTTCGGCTCGCCCGAAACGACAACTGGCGGTAACGCGCTGAAATTCTACTCTTCGGTCCGCCTTGATATCCGCCGCATCGGCTCGATCAAGGATCGGGATGAGGTTGTCGGCAACGCAACCCGCGTCAAGGTCGTCAAGAACAAGGTGGCGCCGCCTTTCAAACAGGTGGAATTCGACATCATGTATGGCGAAGGCATCTCCAAGATGGGTGAATTGCTCGATCTGGGTGTGGCCGCCGGTGTGGTCAACAAATCCGGCGCATGGTTCTCTTACGGAGATGAACGGATCGGGCAGGGCCGTGAAAACGCGAAACAGTTCCTGCGGGAACATGCGGAAATCGCCTATGATATCGAAGACAAGATCCGCGCGGCGCATGGGCTCGACTTTGACCGCCCCGACGGCGGCGGTGACGATGACATTCTGGAGGCCTGAGGGCGCCCGGATGTGATCCGATCCAATATGAAATGGGGCGCAACGCAGGTTGCGCCCTTTTTCGTTTCGGCGGGCAGTGGACAGGGCTGCGCTCTGGGGCTAAACCTGCCTGAAACCCTGACAAAGCCCGAAAAGGGATCCCGCATATGGCGACGCTGAACGACATCCGCTCCACCTTCCTGAACTACTTTGCCAAGCAAGGCCACGAAATCGTGGAATCCGGTCCGCTTGTGCCCCGCAACGATCCCACCCTGATGTTCACCAACTCGGGCATGGTCCAGTTCAAGAACCTTTTTACCGGGGTCGAGCATCGTGATTACAAACGTGCCACCACCGCGCAGAAATGTGTGCGTGCGGGCGGCAAGCACAACGACCTCGACAACGTTGGCTATACCGCGCGCCACCACACGTTCTTTGAAATGCTGGGCAACTTCTCCTTTGGGGACTACTTCAAGAAAGAGGCGATCCCCTTTGCCTGGGAGTTGATCACCAAGGAATTCGGTATCGACAAGAGCCGTCTGCTGACCACCGTCTATCATACCGACGACGAAGCCTTTGAAATCTGGAAAAAGGTCGGCGTGCCCGAGGACCGGATCATCCGCATCGATACGTCGGACAACTTCTGGCAAATGGGGCCGACCGGGCCCTGCGGTCCGTGTACCGAGATCTTCTACGATCACGGTGATCACATCTGGGGCGGCCCTCCGGGCAGCGCTGATGAAGATGGCGACCGTTTCATCGAGATCTGGAACGTCGTTTTCATGCAGAACGAACAGTTCGAAGACGGCTCGATGAAGGCGCTGGACATGCAGTCCATCGACACCGGCATGGGGCTTGAGCGTATCGGTGCGCTGCTGCAGGGTAGCCATGACAACTATGACACCGACTTGTTCAAGGCGCTGATCGAAGCCTCGGCCGATGTCACCAACGTTGATCCTTATGGCGATCAGAACGTGCACCACCGGGTGATCGCGGACCACCTGCGCTCTACCTCTTTCCTGATTGCTGATGGCGTGATGCCTTCCAACGATGGGCGCGGCTATGTGCTGCGCCGCATCATGCGCCGCGCCATGCGCCACGCGCACCTGCTGGGCGCCAAGGATCCGGTGATGCACCAACTGGTTCCGGCCCTGGTGCAGCAGATGGGCGCCGCCTATCCTGAACTGGGCCGCGCGCAGGCACTGATCCAGGAAACGCTGCACCTGGAGGAAAACCGTTTCAAACAGACGCTGGACCGCGGTCTGAAGCTGCTGGATGATGAACTGTCCGGACTGGACGAGGACGCACCCCTGCCGGGTGAGGCTGCTTTCAAGCTTTATGATACCTATGGCTTCCCGCTGGACCTGACACAGGACGCCCTGCGCGAAAAGGGGCGTGAAGTCGACACCGACGGCTTCGATACTGCCATGGCGGCGCAAAAGGCCAAGGCGCGTGCCGCATGGTCCGGCTCGGGCGAAAGTGCCGACAGCACCCTATGGTTCGATATTGCCGATGAACATGGCGCCACCGATTTCCTCGGCTATGAAACCGAAAGCGCCGAAGGCCAGATCCAGGCCATCGTCAAGGATGGCGAGATCGTGCGTGAGGCGGGTAAGGGCGACAGCGTTCAGCTTATCCTGAACCAGACGCCGTTCTATGCCGAATCCGGTGGTCAGGTCGGAGACAGCGGTGAAATCCGTCTCGAAGGTGGCGCCCTGCGCGTCACGGACACCAAGAAAGCTGCCGATGTCTTTATCCACTTCTGCGAAGTGACCGATGGGATCGTGACGGTCAATGCACCCGCGCAACTGGTAGTGGATCACACCCGCCGCAGCGCCATTCGTGCCAATCACTCCGCCACGCACCTGCTGCACGAGGCCCTGCGGGAGGCGCTTGGCGATCACGTGGCACAGCGCGGCTCGCTCAACGCTGAGGATCGTCTGCGCTTTGACTTCAGCCACGGGAAGGCGCTGAGCGCCGAGGAGCTGACCCAGGTTTCAAAAGACGTGAACACCTATATTCGCCAGAACACCCCGGTGGAGACCCGGATCATGACGCCGGATGATGCTCGTGCCCTGGGCGCGCAGGCGCTGTTTGGTGAGAAATACGGCGACGAGGTTCGTGTCGTCTCCATGGGGCGCGCAGCAACCGGCAAGGGTCACGACAAACAGACCTATTCCATCGAACTCTGCGGCGGGACACATGTGAAGCAGACCGGTGATATCGGTTCCTTCGTCATCCTTGGCGACAGCGCATCCTCGGCTGGCGTGCGACGCATCGAGGCGCTGACCGGCGCTGCAGCCTCTGAATATCTGGAGGCCGAGGCGGGCCGGATGGCGGATGTGGCAGCGATGCTCAAGGCACAGCCTTCCGATGTCATCGACCGCATCAAGGCGCTGATGGACGAGCGCAAGGCGCTGCAGAACGAGGTATCGCAGCTGAAACAGCAAGTCGCTATGGGTGGCGGTGCGTCCGGTAGTGTCGAGACCAAAGAGATCGGCGGCAAGACCTTCCTCGGTCAGGCGCTGGAAGGCGTGTCGGGTAAGGATCTGCGCGGGCTCATTGATGCGCATAAACAGAAACTCGGTTCTGGTGTGATCCTGCTGATCGCCAACGACGACGGTAAGGTCGCAGTCGCCGCCGGGGTTACCGATGATCTGACTGGTCAGGTGTCCGCGGTGGATGTGCTGAAGGCTGCTGTGCCTGCTGTTGGCGGTAAGGGCGGCGGTGGCCGTCCCGATATGGCGCAGGGCGGCGGCAAGGATTTTGCCGGGGCCGAAGCGGCCATTGCGGCTGCAGAAAAACTTTTGGAGGGATAATCATGGGCGCACTCTGGATTGCTCACGTCACGGTCACCGATGCGGAGGCCTATGGCAAATACGCTGAGCTGGCCGGCCCGGCGATTGCGAAACACGGCGGCAGCTTCATCGCCCGCGGCGGCAAGTTCGTACAGCTGGAAGGCAAGGAACGCCCGCGGAACGTGGTGGCGAAATTCCCTAGCGTCGAGGCCGCCGTCGACTGCTACAACAGCCCCGAATACCAGGAGGCGCTGAGCCACGCGCGCGACGCCTCTGAGCGTGAACTGATGGTGGTGGAAACCTCTGAATAATTGCGGTTTTCCGCGACCTGCCCGAAAAGGGCAGGGTGAGACAAAAAAGGAGCGCAGGTCATCCTGCGCTCCTTTTCTTTTGCCGGGATGCCACCAGCAATCAATAGGGATCGCGGGGTCGTCTATCGTCCGTCAGGCTGGAGGTATGGCAGGTCACCAGAAGCTCGATCGCATCGGCCAGGTGCTCTTCCTGAATGTTGTAATCTCCGCGGGCGACGCGGATCTTGTGGGCTTCGATCATTACATCCGCATGGGTGCAGCCGGTGGGCGGTTCAAACCTGTAGCAAGCCAGCTCGATCATCAGCCCCAGCGGATCCTTGAAGTAGATCGAATCCATGAAGCCGCGGTCCTTCGCGCCGGAGTGGCCGATGCCGCGGTCCTTCAGCCGTTTTTCAACTTGCGAGAACATGGCCCTGCTGACGTTGAACGCGATGTGATGCACGCAGCCGGGTTCCGTTGGGGTGCGGCGGCGGTCGGGCGTGCGGGTTTCATTGGTGAAGACGGTAATCAGCCGCCCATCACCGGGGTCGAAATAGAGGTGGCCTTCGTCCGGATTGTCCAGATTGGGCTGATCAAAGACGAAGGGCATGCCCAAGAGGCCTTCCCAGAAATCGATCGATGTCTGCCTGTCGGCGCCGGTCAGCGTGATGTGATGGACGCCCTGTACCTGAATTTTCTGCATTCGGGTCCTCCTGTAATTTTGGCGGACCCTATCATGAATGTGGCATAGAAAAAGGCCGCCCCGGGGGGCGGCCTCGTAAATGTGATCAGCCGTTAGACTTGGCCATCCGCTTGCGTTCATGCGGATCCAGATAGCGCTTGCGCAGGCGTACGTTGTTTGGCGTGACTTCGACCAGCTCGTCGTCATTGATATAGGCAATTGCCTCTTCCAGCGACAGCGTCATCGGGGTGGTAAGGCGCACTGCCTCATCCGTGCCAGAGGCGCGCACGTTGGTCAGTTTCTTGCCTTTCAGCGGGTTCACTTCCAGATCGTTGTCACGGGAGTGTTCGCCGATGATCATGCCAGTATAGACGTCGGCCTGGGCGCCGATCATCATCTTGCCGCGCTCTTCGAGGTTCCACAGGGCGTAGGCAACGGACTGGCCGTTCTCCATCGAGATCAGCACACCTGCACGACGGCCGGGAATGGGGCCTTTGTGCGGGGTCCAGCCGTGGAATACGCGGTTCAGAACACCGGTGCCGCGGGTGTCGGTGAGGAATTCACCGTGATAGCCGATCAGACCACGCGAAGGCACATGAGCGATAATCCGTGTCTTGCCAGCGCCTGCGGGCTTCATCTCGACGAGCTCACCCTTGCGGGCGCCGGTCAGTTTTTCGATCACCGCGCCGGAGTATTCGTCATCAACGTCGATGGTAGCCTCTTCGACGGGCTCCATCTTGACGCCGTTCTCTTCGCGCATGATCACCTGCGGGCGGGAGATCGACAGTTCGAACCCTTCACGGCGCATGTTTTCGATCAGAACGCCCATCTGCAGTTCGCCGCGGCCCGAAACTTCGAAAGCCTCGCCGCCGGGGGTGTCAGCGATCTTGATCGCGACGTTGGATTCGGCCTCTTTCATCAGGCGGTCACGGATAACGCGCGATTGGACCTTCTTGCCATCGCGACCCGCCAGCGGGCTGTCGTTGATGCCGAAGGTCACGGTGATGGTGGGTGGGTCGATGGGCTGGGCATCCAGGGGTTCGTCCACGGCCAGGGCGCAGATTGTATCGGCCACGGTCGCCTTGGCCATGCCGGCGATGGAGACGATGTCGCCCGCCTGGGCTTCTTCGATGTCCTGTTGAGCCAGACCGCGGAAGGCCTGGATACGGGTCACGCGGAACTGTTCGATCTTCTGGCCCATGCGGGTCAGCGCCTGAACGGTGGCCCCAACTTTCAGAGTGCCGGATTCGACACGGCCTGTCAGAAGGCGGCCCACAAAGGGGTCGCTGCCCAGCGTGGTGGCCAGCATGCGGAAATCTTCATCCTGACGCTTGATCTGTGCAGGCTCGGGCACGTGGTTGACGATCAGGTTGAACAGCGCGTGCAGGTCCTTGCGGGGACCATCCAGCTCTGCATCGGCCCAGCCATTGCGGCCCGAGGCGTACATATGCGGGAAGTCGAGCTGGTCTTCATTCGCGTCAAGCGAGGCGAAGAGATCGAAACATTCGTCCAGTGCGCGGTCCGGCTCGGCGTCGGGCTTGTCCACCTTGTTCAGCACTACGATCGGACGCAGGCCAAGCGCAAGCGCCTTGGAGGTCACAAACTTGGTCTGCGGCATCGGGCCTTCGGCGGCATCGACCAGCAGCACAACACCATCCACCATGGACAGGATCCGCTCGACCTCACCGCCGAAGTCGGCGTGACCGGGGGTGTCGACGATGTTGATCCGTGTGCCTTTCCATTCGACCGAAGTCGGTTTGGCAAAAATGGTAATGCCCCGCTCGCGCTCCAGATCGTTGCTGTCCATGGCGCGTTCCGCCACAGCCTGGTTTTCGCGAAAGGCGCCGGATTGTTTCAGCAGCTCGTCAACCAGGGTGGTTTTCCCGTGGTCCACGTGTGCAATGATCGCAATGTTGCGCAGGTCCATGACGTCAGCCTTTGTAAGGAAGTTGCGCCGCGCATAGCCCGATACCGGCCCGAAGGCCAGAGAAAATCCGCAAACACGGCGCAAAGGCCGCTGCGACGCAGCGATTTGGGCGCCGGGGCGCCTGTGTCAGTGGCCAGAAGACCCTGAAAACAGATGAATGACAAGGATTCCCGCCAAGATCATCGCCATGCCGAGCACGGCCGGAAGGTCCAGTTTCTGGCCAAAGACCACAAGACCGATCACCGCGATCAACACGATGCCGAGCCCGGACCAGATGGCATAGACGATCCCCACCGGCATCACCTTTAGGGTCAGGCCCAGCATGTAGAAGGAAAACCCGTAGGCGACCAGAACGATCAGGGAGGGCATCAGGCGGCTGAACTGCTGGCTGGCCTGCAGGGCGGTGGTGCCAATGGTTTCGGCGGCAACGGCGACGATCAGGTAGATGTAGTGAACGGGCATCGCGGCCTCCGAAGTTTCCAGGAGAGATGTGGTGTCTTCCGGGTATCGCAAGCCGCTGCGTTGGAACAGCCCCGAAAACCGTGCCGCGCGAAAATTCCGGATCCTGGCCTTGCCAAATTTATCTGAAGGGCTGCGGGAAAAGCCCGTTTCTACGGGGCGCGCGATTGTGGAGGATCGTTAAAACAGCTTTCAATTTTCTAACCAAATGGCAACGAGTTTTGGATAGAGAGAAGTTCGGAAGGAAATCTGATGAAGCATTTTCTGGCCGGTATGGCGGCTTGTATCGTTGTTGCATTGTCGCCGTTGCTGGTTCTGGCTTCGAACAAAAACCTGAGCCCGGGCACGCCGATCCTTGTGGTGTCGGCGCCATGGGGGCCGGATGCACCCGACGTGATCGCCGGATCCGGTTTGCAGGAGATTTCCCCAGAACGTGCGCCGTTTGGTGCGCTAACAGTGCTTGAGGATCTGGCGGACGCCAGACGGTTAAAAGAGAACGGCGCTTGGTTTGTGGTCGATGGAACGGTGATCGCCCAGATCTGCGCAGAGTGAGTAAAGGGGCTGCTCGAGTATGGGCAAGGTTACACAAGGCGATGGGCTGGATATGTCCACCGTCACAAACTCATCTGACAAACAGTTTCAGCGTCTGGCCACTCTGGTCCTGCTGCCTGCTCCGGCCCTGGTGGCCTATTTCGTTGATGGCGCGGTGCCGTGGTGGCTGATGGCCAGCTTGAGCGGTGCGTTGGGCCTGTTGACCTGGCTGTCAAAAGGATTCTCCGATAGTTTTCGCGATTATGTCATCGCCTTCTGCTATATCGGTCACAGCATCCTGTTCACGACCTCCTTTACCGGTCATGCTTGGCAGATCGACAGTCATATGCTGTTCTTCGCCTCGCTCGCCGTGGTGTCGACCCTTTACAGTCCCGGCGCGGTAATCTTTGCCACCGTGCTTGTGGCGGTTCATCACCTTGCCTTCAGCCTGATGCTGCCCTCCTTGGTGTTCCCGGGCGGCTCGGTCCTTGCCAGCATCGAACGCACGGTGATGCACGCCGTGATCCTGCTGCTGGAGGCCGGTATTCTGCTGATGAGCATCTATCAGCGTCAGGCGGCCCGTAGGGCGCTCGAAGAGCAGCAACAGGCGCTGCAGGAAGAGGCAGCCAAGGCCGAGGAGGCAGAAGAGGAAGCCCTGCGTAGCAAGCGGGATTCAGAAAACGTTGTGATGATTTTCGACGAGAGCCTGAAAACTATGGCGGCGGGAAACCTCAGCGGTCGTATCACCGGTGATTTCCCGCATGAGTACGAATCCATGCGCGACGCCTTCAATGAACTGGCGGAAAGCCTGAACTCGGGCATTGGCACCGCAATGACGATCTCCGGCGATTTCCGCAACGATGCGCATTCCGTTTCTGAGGCGGTGCAAAGCCTGTCGGCCCGGACGGAGTCGCAGGCGGCAACCCTGACCGAAACCACGGCGGCCCTTCAGGAGCTGAGTGAGTCAGTGAAGAAAAGCGCGGCTGATTCCGGCAAGGCCGCCGAGAATGCACGCACGGCCTATCGCGGTGCGGTGGAAAACGGCGATCTGATGTCGGCAGCCGTGGATGCCATGGGAAACATCGAACAGTCCTCCAACGAGATTTCGACGATCATCAACGTGATCGAGGATATTTCCTTCCAGACCAACCTTTTGGCGTTGAATGCGGGCGTCGAGGCCGCCCGCGCCGGAGAAAGTGGCCGAGGCTTCGCTGTTGTGGCGGCCGAAGTCCGGGCACTGGCGCAGCGCACCGCCGATGCTGCAAACGAGGTGAAGTCGCTGATTGGAACCAGCGCCAAGCAGGTCAAGGAAGGATCGGAACTGGTCAACAAGGCTGGCGACGCCCTTCAGGATATCGTCGCGCGGGTTTCCGAAACCAATAAGCTGATCGAGGCAATCTCCGGCACATCAACCGATCAGGCTTCGGCCCTGTCCGAAATGGCTTCGGCGCTTAGCACGCTGGACGGGGCGACCCAAACTAATGCCGCCATGGTTGAGGAAATGACCGCCATGAGCATGAGCATGGACAGCAAGGCGCGTGAGCTGGCCGGGACGCTGTCGCGTTTTGAGCTTGATGATCAGCAGTCAGGTATGGGTGGAGCAGGGGGACTGCGTCTGGTGAGCTGACGCAACCCTGCCCAGCAATCTGGGTATTCCGTCCATCGCATTGGCCGGGCGGATTTAAGTAAATGAATTGAAACGGGGGCGGTGGTGGTCACTGTCCCCGTTTCCGTTTGGTCTGATTATGCCTGTGGGGTCCGTCCGGAGGGGAGGTGTTTAGACCCGGCCGGCGGCTTCAAACCAGGGCAATAACTGAGCGCGCACATGGGTCCAGACCTCTGGCGCCCCCCTGGCCACTTTTACCCCGACGCGCTCTTCCAGCTGGCTGAGGCTGACATCGTATTCCACCCAGCTGCCGCCACCGTTTAAGAGGTTCAGAAAGATCGGCTGAACCCGGTCGATGGATTTGGCGTAGATGGCATCCGGACTCTCAGCGGCTTCAAACTCGGTCCAGAGCCCGTGAAAGGTGCTGCCTTGCGGATGCGGCAGAAGGTGGAACAGGCGCTCTGCGGCAGCGGCTTCCTTGGCCTCAAGCGCGGCCAGCGCCGCAGGGTCCTGGGTGCCGTGTATTGGAGTGTCCCCGGCGTCGATTTCCACAAGATCATGCAGCAACAGCATCTGCACGATGCGGCCCACATCCACGTAGTGGGCACTGTGCTCGGCCAGGATCCAGCCATAGAGCATGATATGCCAGCTGTGTTCGGCAGAGTTTTCCCGGCGCGATCCATCTCCGAGTTTGGAGGCGCGCAGAACCAGTTTCAGCGCGTCGGCCTGGTTGAGAAATTCAAGCCTCTGGGTCAGTGTCGCGCAACTCGCTACGCTGCCCTGACCCAAAAGGTTCATCGCGTGATGGTAGGCCTCGGGGAATTGCGTCTCCAGCGCTGCGGCGCGTCCGGTGGACAGGTTTTCCCGGACCACATCAAAATGGAACTCCGGCGCATCCGCGCAGTACAGGGTCTGAAAGATCGGCTGACAATGGTCCAGATGCTTGGCGAACCGGGCATCAAGACTTTCGCCTGCCTCAAATTCGCGCCAAAGGTCGAACAACTCTCCGCCTTGATCCTCTGGCAGCAAGCCAAACAGTCGCTGGGCCGCTGCCAGCTCAGAAACCGCCACAGCCTCCCAGTCGACGTCATCGGTGATCGGATGATCGCCCGCGTCGATTTCCACCAGATCATGCAGCAACAGCATCCGGATGACTCGGTCGATGTTCACATCCGGGTCTGCCAACGGGGCGAGCGCCAGCGCATAAAGTGCCAGGTGCCAGCTGTGTTCGGCGGAGTTTTCCGCGCGCGACCCGTCCAGAATGAGGTTTTGCCGTTCGATCCGGCGCAGTTTTTCTGCTTCGAGGAGAAAGTCGAACTGTCGTTGGAGGCGCATCGTCACGACGCGCCGTCCGCCTTGTTCAGTTGCGCTTCAGCTTCGGCCTGCAGGGCTGCGATTTTCTGGTTCAGAAAATCCCGGGCTTTGCGCTCGGCGAGGCGCACGCGGATCTCGGTCAGAAATGCCTCTTCCAGAGATTGGGACGCCGCGCCCAGAACCTGTCCGACTTCGACATAAAGCCGGTCCTGGCCGATGGCGTCCTGTATCTTCAGCGTATCGATGGCCAGCTTTTGGGCCAGCGTCTCGATCGTGCTCATCAGCGCGTGTTCTCTGTCAGGCGGCGTTTGACGTAGTCGTTCACGTTGGTCATCAACGTGTCCATGTGCTGATCCTGGAAGAAGTGATCCGCGCCTTCGACCTCGGTATGGGTAATGGTGATACCTTTCTGCTCGTGCAGCTTGTTCACCAGGTTCACCGTGTCTGCGGGCGGCGCCACGCGGTCGGCGGTGCCGTTGATGATCAGACCCGAGGACGGGCAGGGCGCCAGGAAGGAGAAGTCATACATATTGGCAGGCGGGGCTACCGATATGAAGCCAGTGATCTCGGGGCGGCGCATCAGCAGCTGCATGCCGATCCAGGCGCCAAAGGAGAAGCCGGCAACCCAGCAATGCTTGGAGTTGTTGTTCATCGACTGCAGGTAATCCAGCGCCGACGCCGCATCGGACAACTCACCGACGCCTTGGTCGTATTCACCCTGCGACCGGCCAACACCCCGGAAATTGAAGCGCAGCACGGTGAAGCCCATGTTGTAGAAGGCATAGTGCAGGTTATAGACAACCTTGTTGTTCATCGTGCCGCCAAACTGAGGGTGCGGATGCAGGATGATCGCGATCGGTGCGTCTTTTTCTTTTTGGGGGTGATAGCGGCCTTCCAGGCGGCCTTCGGGTCCGGGGAAAATGACCTCAGGCATGGGCAGTACGTTCCTACTCTTGGTATTTCCTTGAATGCCGGACCGGGAAACTTGACGAATTCGGTAAGGCACCTTAGAACTGTTCTAATTGCTGCGGGGGTCTTGGACCTGCGCTGTCAAGATCAGATATGCGTTGATGCGGTTAAGGTCAATGTTTTCGGCATTTACGCGGCTGTTTGGAGTGTCTGGACGATGAAACTATCCACCAAGGGGCGCTATGCCATGGTTGCCCTTGCTGATATTGCCCTTCAACCGGAAGGCACCCTTGTCGTGCTTGGCGATATCTCCAAACGTCAGGATATTTCGCTGCCCTATCTGGAGCAGCTGTTTGTGAAACTCCGCCGGGCCGATCTGGTGGCTTCGGTGCGTGGGCCGGGCGGCGGCTATCGTCTGGCGAAACCGGCGTCGGAAATCCGGGTGGTGGATGTGCTGTCGGCTGTCGATGAAACCGTTGATGCGATGCACAAGGGGGCAGGTGCCTCCGGCGCGGCCTCTGGATCGCGGGCGCAGTCGCTGACCAACCGTCTGTGGCAAAGTCTTAGCGCGCAGGTCTATGTGTTCCTGCACCAGACGCGCCTGTCGGATGTCATCGAAAACGAGCTGGCGCCGTGCCCGGCGGTTCCGAACCTTTTTGCGGTGGTCGACGCCGAGGCCGATTGACCCCGGTTCCCGCTAGAGGCAGGGACGGTCCAAGTGCCCTCAGATTGGAAAACATGAGTCTATGAAACGCGTTTATCTGGATCACAATGCCACCACGCCCGTGCGGGCAGAGGCGCGCGATGCGATGATTGCGGCGATGGACCTGTGCGGCAACCCGTCGTCAGTGCATGCCGAAGGGCGTGCGGCAAAATCCCTGATCGAACGCAGCCGCGCGCAGATCGCGGAGGCCTTTGGCGCAGACGGGGCCGATATTGTCTTTACCTCCAGCGCCACCGAGAGCGCAGCGCTGGCTTTGTCTGGGCGGGGTCTGCACGGCGCCCCGGTTGAACACGATGCTGTAAGGGCCTGGACTAACGAGGATCTTTCCGTGTCCCAGCAGGGTATCGTCGAGGTGTCCGACCCGGCTGGCTCGACGTTGCAGTTGGCCAATTCGGAAACCGGCGTGGTGCAGAACCTGCCGCAGGGGCTTGCGGTGACGGATGCCACTCAGGCCTTTGGCAAGCTACCGGTGGCCTTTAACTGGCTGGGCGCCCAGATGGCGCTGATTTCGGCGCATAAACTGGGCGGCCCCAAGGGCTGCGGTGCGCTGGTGCTGAAGCGCGGCACCGATCTGGCGGCGCAGATCAAGGGCGGCGGGCAGGAAATGGGCCGTCGCTCGGGCACCGAGAACGTGATCGGCATCGCCGGTTTTGCGGCTGCTGCCACGGCGGCGGCCCGGGATCTGGCCGATGGGTGCTGGGATCGCGTCGCCGAACTTAGAAATATTCTAGAAAATGCCCTTGCGGTCGACGCCCCGGAAACTATTTTTGTCGGGAAAGAGTCGCCCCGCCTGCCCAACACCACTTGTTTCGCCACCCCGGGCTGGAAAGGCGAAACGCAGGTCATGCAAATGGACCTCGCCGGTTTCGCCATTAGCGCGGGCAGTGCCTGCTCCAGCGGCAAGGTCCGGGCAAGCGCGGTTCTGACTGCGATGGGATACGATGAGATAACCGCCCAGGGTGCCGTTCGGGTTTCGCTCGGGCTGGAGACAACAGAAGAAGATGTGCTGCGCTTTGCCGAAGCGTGGCTGAAGAAACAAAAGAAACATCGCGCCCGCGCGGCGTGAGTGCAGGAGATGATCATGGCCGCTTTGGACCAGACGCAAGTCAAGGAAGGTGTAGACCAGGAAACCGTGGATGCGGTGGCCGAGGTCAGCACGTATAAATACGGCTGGGAGACCGATATCGAGATGGAATACGCCCCCAAGGGCGTGAACCCCGATATCGTGCGCCTGATCTCTGAAAAGAACGAAGAACCGGAATGGATGACCGAATGGCGTCTGTCCGCCTTTGAACGCTGGAAGCAGATGGATGAGCCGGACTGGGCGATGGTCAGCTACCCGGAAATCGATTTCCAGGATCAGTATTACTACGCCCGTCCGAAATCGATGGAAGTGAAGCCGAAGTCACTGGATGAGGTCGACCCCAAGCTTCTTGCTACCTACGAAAAGCTTGGTATCCCCCTGAAAGAACAGATGATTCTGGCAGGCGTCGAAGGCGCTGAGGATGCGCCTGCCGAAGGCCGCAAGGTCGCTGTGGACGCGGTGTTCGACTCCGTTTCCGTCGGCACCACCTTCCAGAAGGAGCTTGAAGAGGCAGGTGTCATCTTCTGTTCGATCTCCGAAGCGATCAAGAACCACCCCGAGTTGGTGAAGAAATACCTCGGCTCGGTCGTGCCGGTGTCCGACAACTTCTACGCCACGCTGAACTCGGCCGTGTTCTCGGATGGCTCCTTTGTTTACGTGCCGCCGGGCGTGCGCTGCCCGATGGAGCTCTCCACCTATTTCCGCATCAACGCGGAAAACACCGGCCAGTTCGAGCGGACTCTGATCATCGCGGACAAGGGTTCTTACGTTTCTTACCTCGAAGGCTGCACCGCGCCGCAGCGTGACGTGGCCCAGCTGCACGCAGCCGTGGTCGAGATCATCATCGAAGAAGACGCCGAGGTGAAATACTCCACCGTTCAGAACTGGTATCCCGGTGACGAAAACGGCAAGGGCGGCATCTACAACTTTGTCACCAAACGCGCCGATTGCCGCGGTGACCGAGCCAAGGTGATGTGGACCCAGGTGGAAACCGGCTCTGCCGTGACCTGGAAATACCCGTCCTGCATCCTGCGCGGCGACGATAGCCAAGGTGAGTTCTACTCGATCGCCATCGCCAACAACATGCAGCAGGCCGACACCGGCACCAAGATGGTGCACCTGGGTAAGCGCACAAAATCGCGCATCGTGTCCAAGGGGATTTCGGCCGGCAAGGCGCAGAACACCTATCGTGGGCTGGTGTCCATGCACCCTAAAGCCAAGGAAAGCCGCAACTACACCCAGTGTGACAGCTTGCTGATCGGCGACAAATGCGGCGCCCACACGGTTCCCTACATCGAAGTAAAGAACAACTCCTCGCGGGTGGAGCATGAGGCGACCACATCCAAGGTGGACGATGAACAACTGTTCTACTGCCGCCAGCGTGGCATGGACGAAGAAGAGGCGGTCGCCCTGGTGGTGAATGGCTTCTGCAAGGACGTGCTGCAGGCCCTGCCGATGGAATTCGCCATGGAAGCACAGCAGCTGGTTGCGATCAGCCTTGAAGGTTCGGTGGGCTGATACCGATGCGGCGGACGCCTGATCAAAACCTCTCCAAACCGGCCCGGGGCGCGTGGGATCACCACCGTCTCCACCGGCAGGGAACCGGCAGCGCAGCGGTGCTGCTGGCCGGGTTTTGCACGGGCGCCGTTGTGGGTGGCTGGATCACGGATGGGCTTGGCGTTTATGCAGTCGGTGCGGTCGGCGCAGTGGGATTCTGGTGCATTGGCTTCTGGCTGTCCCGCCGTCGGCAAGCTTCGCGGGATGGTTTGAAATGACTTCCGTAAGCCTGCATAACGGGCCGTTGCGGCTGTTCTGGTGGAAAGGCACGCCGAACTTCGGTGATGCCCTGTCGCGGATCGTGACGGCCTATGTCTCCGGGCGTGCGGTACAGCACAGCCGTCCGGCGGAGGCGGATCTGTTTGCGGTGGGGTCGATCCTGCAGATCGTGCGCCGGAATTTTTCGGATAAATCCACACCGAAAGACAACGTACCGTGGATCTGGGGGAGCGGTGTTTTGCATTATATTCCCAATGGGTTCCTTGAAAATGTTCAGGTAGCCCTGCTGCGCGGTCCGGTAACAGCGGCCTTGCTGGGATTGCAGGCAAACCGGTTCGGGGATCCGGGGCTATTGATCGCGGATGCGCTTGGCGACAAGCCGACGCGGGGCGACCGTATCGGATTGGTACCGCATCACAGCCAGATCGACGATCCGATGGTCCGGGCCGTTGCGGCCTCTGATCCTGCCTTCGATCTGATCGATCCCCGCAGGGCGCCCGAGGTGGTGTGCCAACAGATCGGCGCCTGCCGCCATGTCTTTGCGTCGTCGCTGCATGGGCTGATCACGGCGGACTCCTATGGCGTGCCCTCCACATGGGTTTGGCCCGGTGATCAGGGATATCTGAAATACCACGACTACGCTGCCTCGGTTGGGCGGGCGATGATCGCGCCAGAGGCATGGGAAGATATTCCCGGTCTTGCGCGGGGCCTGCACCACGACGACGGGTCGCTGCCCCATGCCGATGGCATCGCTGCGGCTCAGGCCGCGCTTTATGACACATTTCCCGCCGCGTTGCGGAGCCACCAGGCTCTGGCGGTGGATCCGACAAAGAAAACGAATACAGGCGCGGCCACGGCCGTGCATTCAGGATAAGAAACGAGGAAATCATGCTGGAAATCAAAAACCTGCAAGTCAAACTTGAAGAAGAGGATAAGCAGATCCTCAAAGGTGTGGACCTGACGGTCGAGGCTGGCAAGGTACACGCGATCATGGGACCGAACGGGTCGGGTAAATCGACCCTGTCCTATGTTCTGTCCGGCAAGGACGGCTATGAGGTAACGGGCGGCACGGCGACGCTGGAAGGTGAAGATCTGCTGGATCTGGAGCCGGAAGAGCGCGCGGCAGCTGGCCTGTTCCTGGCGTTCCAGTATCCGGTCGAAATTCCCGGCGTCGGCAACATGACCTTCCTGCGCACCGCCGTGAACGCGCAGCGCAAAGCGCGCGGCGAGGACGAACTCTCCGCGGCTGATTTCCTGAAAGAAGTCCGCGCCAAGGCCAAGGATCTGAAGATCGACGCCGACATGCTGAAACGTCCGGTCAACGTCGGTTTCTCCGGCGGTGAGAAGAAGCGCAACGAGATCCTGCAGATGGCGATGCTGGGCCCCAAGATGTGCATTCTCGATGAAACTGACTCCGGGCTCGACGTCGATGCGATGAAGCTGGTGGCTGATGGCGTCAACGCGCTGCGTGACGAAGGCCGTGGCTTCCTGGTGATCACCCACTACCAGCGCCTGCTGGATCACATCAAACCGGATGTGGTGCACATCATGGCCAATGGCCGCATCATCAAAACCGGCGGCCCCGAGCTGGCGCTTGAGGTGGAAAACAACGGTTATGCCGACATCCTGGCAGAGGTGGCGTAAATGGCGCTTCCCGATGTAAAACAAACAGCTACGGACGCGCGGCTCGCCGCGCTGACGCTGCCCGAGGGCGGCTGCCTGGAACCGGCACGCCGCGCTGCGCTGTCCCGCGTGCAAACGCTGGGTCTGCCCGGTCGCCGCGATGAGTACTGGAAATACACCCGGCCCGAGACGCTGACCTCGGCCGAGGTGACGCCTGCCGCCGTCTTTGACGCGGGCGAGCCGCCGATGTTCGATGAATTCGACAGCCTGAAGGTGGTCTTTGTCGATGGCGTCTTTGACGCCGAGGCCTCGGATGATCTGTCGCTCGAAGGCGTTCAAATCGACCGGATCGCCGATATCTGTGGAAAAGATATACACTGGGCCAAGGACTTGTACGGTGTTCTTGAGGCACGCGGCCAATCCCCGGTTGCTCGCCCGCTTGCGGCGCTGAATACGGCCTTTGCCCAGGATGGTCTGGCAATCCACGTGACCGGCACCCCTTCCAAGCCGATCAACATGGTCTATCGCCACACCGAGACCGGTTCGGATGCAATCCTGCACCATGTCGTTCTTGTTGACGCGGGCGCCGAAGCCACGATCCTGGAAAACGGTCCGGCGGCGGCACGGTTCAACAAATGCATGGAGATCGACATTGCCGACACCGGCAAGCTGCATCTGGTGCGTTCGCAGGGCCGTGATCACGAACGCCGCGCGGCCACGCATCTGTTTGCGCGGCTCGGCACGGAATCGCAGTTCAAGGCCTTTACCCTGACCGTGAACGGCGTGCTGACCCGTAATGAGGCGGTGATCGAGCTGACCGGCGACGATGCGATTGCGCATATCGCGGGCGCCTGCGCCGGTGATGGCGACTTCCATCACGATGACACCGTGTTCATCACCCATGACGCGGTGAATTGCGAAAGCCGTCAGGTCTTCAAGAAGGTTCTGCGCAACGGGGCAACCGGTGTGTTCCAGGGCAAGATCCTGGTCAAGGAAGGCGCGCAGAAAACCGATGGCTACCAGATCAGCCAATCGCTGCTGCTGGATGACGACAGCCAGTTCCTCGCCAAGCCCGAGCTGGAGATCTACGCCGATGACGTGGCCTGCTCGCACGGCTCCACGTCTGGCGCGATTGACGAGGATGCGCTGTTCTATCTGCGTTCGCGTGGGGTGCCGGAAGGTGATGCGACCGACCTGTTGACGCTTGCGTTCCTGGCCGAGGCCGTCGACGAAATCGAGGACGACACTATCGCCGAGGCAATCGTCGCGCGTCTCGAAGGCTGGTTGTCGCGGCGCCGCTGATGGCTGTGACAACTGACATTGTCGCCACATACCGGGGGCCGCGCCGTGTAATTGCGCGGCTCCTGTCTATGGGCCACCGCGAAGACCGGTTGCTGGCCTTTGTGATGTTTGGCTGCGCCATCGCATTCGTGGCGCAGATGCCCCGGCTTGCGCGTGAGGCGCATCTGACGGGGCAAGAGTTGAACATGCTGCTGGGCGGCGCACTTCTGGGACTGGTCTTCATGGCGCCACTGGCGCTTTATGCCATGTCTTTCGTGCTGCATCTTCTGGCGCGTGTGCTGGGCGGGCAGGGTGAGGCTTATCGCTCTCGTCTGGTCCTGTTCTGGACGCTTCTGGCCTCCAGCCCGCTTTTGCTGCTGAACGGATTGGTTGGCGGGTTCATCGGACCTGGTCCGGCGCTCAACAGTGTTGGATTGCTCTGGCTGGCGGTTGTGCTGTGGTTCTGGCTATCCGGCATGATCGAAGCCTATTGGACCCGCACATGACCCCGTTGTTGAACCTTGCACTGCTGACCCTGCGCAGCCCGGCCAAAGCGGCCGAGATCGTTCTTGCCCAGCAGTGGCGGGGCGAGGCGGTCTGGACCGGTCTCTTGCTGGTGGCCGTGCTGAATGCGCTGACCCATGCGCTGATGCTGTGGTTGTTTCCGGTGGCGCAGGAACTGGCGTTTCTCAATATGTCACCGACAGCGCTGGTGGGGCTTTCTGCCGGGCTTCTCGTGGTCTTTTCCGTGGCGGTGACCTTTTGTGGTCGGCTGATCGGTGGGCAGGGTGGCTTTGCCCAAGTTCTTCCGGTGATGGTCTGGCTGCAACTGGTCCGTGTTGGCATTCAGGCCGTGGTGATCGTGGTGACGCTGCTCTCGGCCGGTATCGGCGCCTTGCTGAGCCTGCTGGTTAACGTGTTTTTGATTTACGTGCTCCTGCATTTCGTGAACGAGGCGCATAGGTTCAATTCCCTGTGGCGCGCCTTTGGCGTGCTGGTGATGGCGAGCCTTCTGGCCCTCTTTACTCTGACATTCGTTTTGGGTCTTCTTGGCCCAGCCAAACTGGGACTGCCCGCTTATGTATGACGTCAACACGATTAGATCCGATTTCCCGATCCTGTCCCGGCAGGTGAACGGCAAGCCGTTGACCTATCTGGACAACGGCGCCTCGGCGCAAAAGCCGCAGGTGGTGATCGATGCGATCACACGGGCGTACTCGGAAGAATACGCCAATGTTCACAGAGGCTTGCACTTCCTGTCTAACTTGGCGACCGAGAAGTATGAATCCGTGCGGGGTGTCATCTCCCGGTTCCTGAACGCAGGTGATGAGAACACAATCGTGCTGAACTCTGGCACCACCGAGGGGATCAATCTGGTGGCATACAGCTGGGCGATGCCGCGGTTTGAACCGGGGGATGAGATCGTTCTGTCGGTGATGGAGCATCACGCCAATATCGTGCCCTGGCATTTCCTGCGCGAACGGCAAGGCGCCGTTCTGAAATGGGTGGATACCGCGCCCGACGGCAGCCTTGATCCGCAGGCGGTGATCGATGCCATCGGTCCGAAAACCAAACTGGTTGCCATCACTCAATGTTCCAACGTGCTGGGCACCGTGGTGGATGTTAAAGCGGTGACCGAAGGCGCCCACGCCAAGGGTGTTCCGGTTCTGGTCGATGGCTCACAAGGCGCCGTGCACATGCCAGTCGATGTGCAGGATATCGGCTGCGATTTCTATGCCATCACCGGACACAAGCTTTATGGACCGTCGGGGTCTGGGGCGATCTATATCCGCCCCGAACGGATGGCGGAAATGCGTCCCTTTATTGGTGGGGGTGACATGATCCGCGAAGTCACGCGCGATACGGTCACCTACAACGATCCGCCGATGAAGTTCGAGGCCGGCACGCCGGGTATCGTGCAGACCATCGGGTTGGGTGTTGCGCTGGAATACATGATGGGTATCGGCATGGAGAACATCGCCGCCCATGAACGCGATCTGTGCAATTACGCCTCCGAACGTCTGAACGGTCTCAACTGGATCAGTGTTCAGGGGCAGGCACCGGGCAAAGCGGCGATCTTCAGTTTGACCATGAACAATGCCGCGCATCCCCATGATATTTCGACCATTCTCGACAAGAAAGGTGTGGCAGTCCGTGCCGGGCAGCATTGCGCGGCGCCGCTGATGGATCACCTTGGTGTGGCGGCGACCTGCCGTGCCTCCTTTGGGATGTATAACACAAGGGAAGAGGTCGACACGCTGGTCGATGCGCTGGAACTGGCGCACGAGTTGTTCTCATAAAACATCGTTCCCGGCCCCGGTTGATCGGGGCCGGGAACGGAGCCGACTTATGCCGTCGCGCCGCCCAGCAGATCCATGCGGGGCATCAGATCTAGCAAATGACGCGAATACTCATGCGCGGGGGCTTCGAACAGAGTTTCTGCCTCCGCGATTTCGCAGATTTGGCCGTTCCGCATCACCGCAATCCTGTCGCACATCTGACGAATAACCGGCAGGTCGTGGCTGATGAAGATCATCGTCAGCCCCAGTTCCTCTTGCAAGTCTTTGAGAAGGTTCAGGATTGTTGCCTGCACCGAGACATCCAGTGCCGATGTCGGCTCGTCACAGATCAGGATTCGTGGTCGCGACGCCAACGCCCGCGCGATTGATATACGCTGCCGCTGGCCACCGGAAAACTCATGCGGATAGCGCAGCCCGGCGGCGGCGCCCAGCCCGACATGATCCAGAAGATCGCCAACCACCCTGCGGGTTTCCTTTTCATTGTCGGTCATCCGGTGATAACGGATTGGCTCGGCCACGATATCGAACACCCGCATCCGCGCATTGAGCGAGGAATAGGGGTCCTGGAATATCATTTGCAGCGCCCGGCGGGCCTGCTGCGCCGGGGCGCTGTTGGGACGCGAACTGACATCTTGGCCCAGCACCCGAATGGCACCGGAATCCGGGCGATAAAGCCCCGCGATCAGCCGCGCAATGGTTGACTTTCCTGAGCCGGATTCCCCAACGATGCCAAAGGTTTCCCCTTCGGCGACCGAGAATGTCGCCTCATTCACAGCCCTCAGCATGCGCCGGTTCCGTTTGAACAGCGATTTTTGTAGCACGAACGACAGGTTGAGGTTTTGCACCTCCACGGCGGCGCTTTCCTGACGGTCACTGCGAGCCTGTCCCAGCCAGTGGTTCTGAATGTCGATCCGGCTAAAGGGTTTGGTGTCGCCCTCGATATAATCGACCGAGGTGAACCGCTCCAGCTTGCGGTCGGCGCGGGGAACGGCGGCGATCAGGGATCGGGTGTATTCGTGATTGGGGGCGCCAAGGATCTGCGCGACATCACCGGTTTCCACGACTTCGCCGCGGTACATCACCACCACCCGGTCGGCGATATTGGCAATGACACCAATGTCATGCGTTACGATGATGACGCCCAGATTGCGCTCCCGGCACAGCCGTTTCAGCAGATCAAGGATCTGCGCCTGGATCGAGACATCAAGCGCGGTTGTCGGCTCATCCGCGATGATCAGATCGGGATCGCCGGCAAGAGCAAGGGCGATGACCACCCGCTGACGCATGCCGCCCGAGAACTGGTGCGGATAGGCGCGCAGCCGTGCCTTGGCCTCGGTGATGCCGACCTGTTCCAGCAGTTCCACCGCACGGGCTTCGGCCTTGGCATCCTTCAATCCCGTGGTTTTTTCAATCGTTTCAACCAGCTGCGCGCCGATGGTCATCAGGGGATTGAGCGAGGTTTGCGGGTCCTGGAAGATCATCCCGATCCGGTCGCCCCGGATCCGGCGCATCTCGTCCTCGTCGCGCCCACGCAGCTCTTCGCCCTGAAACAGGATCGAGCCGCCCGCAACGCGCCCCGGCGCCTCCAAGAGGTCAATGATCGCGTTGCCAATGGTGGATTTCCCGGCGCCGGATTCCCCGACCAGACCGACAACTTCCCCCGGCTTCACGGTCAGCGATACATTGCGCGCCGCCTTGACCGTGCCGCGGCGGGTGGGGAACTCGACATCGAGCCCTTCGATTTTCAAAAGTTCAGTCATCTCAGTTTCGGATTGAGGGCATCACGCATCCAGTCGCCAAGCAGGTTCACTGCGAAAACCAGAACGACCAGAGCGATTGCGGGAAAGAAGGTGATCCACCACAGACCGGAGAATAGGTATTCGTTGCCAACCCGGATCAGGGTGCCAAGCGACGGCGTGGTGGGCGGGATGCCCTGTCCAAGGAAGGACAGGGTCGCCTCGGAGATGATGGCGAGGGCAAGACCAATGGTCGCGATCACCAGAACCGGGCGCAGGGTGTTGGGAAAGATGTGACGGATCATGATCAGCCAGCGGGGCAGGCCGATGATGCGCGCCGCCTGAACGTATTCCTTGTTCGCCTCGACCAATGTGGCGCCGCGGGCGACGCGGGCGAATTGCGGCCAGTCGGTCAGGCCAATGGCGATAATCACCACGTAGATGGCGAATTCGTCGCGCAGCTCCAGTGGCAGTACGGCACGGCCGATGCCATTGATCAGGATCGCCAGCAGAATGCCCGGGATGGTCAGCTGCACATCGGCGATGCGCATGATCACCGCATCGGTGACGCCGCCGACGTAGCCGGAAATCACCCCCAGCGTGACGCCCAACACCATCCCAAGGCAAACGGCAGCCAGCCCCACGATGATCGACAGGCGCCCACCGTATAGGATCGTCGACAGCATGTCGCGGCCTTGGTTGTCGGTGCCCAGCAGGTATTGCGGTTGCCCGCCTTCGGCCCAGGCGGGGGGTAGCTTCCCATCCCAGAGCGAGATTTGCGCCGGATCAAAGGGATCAAATGGCGCGAGAACAGGGGCAAAAACGCAGGCCAAGATCATCAGAACCGTGATCACGGCGGCAATCACCGCCCCCGGTGAATGGAAAAAGGACCAGACGATGTCATTGTCCTTGAAACGCTCCCAGCGGGTGGCCGGGCGATCGGTTGGAAGGCTCATCAGGACCCCAGACGGATACGTGGATCGACGACGAAATATAGAATGTCGACGATCAGATTAATCAGGACGAACAGCAACGCCACGAAGACAAGGTAAGCGGCCATGATCGGGACATCGACGAAATCGACGGCCTGGATGAACATCAGGCCAGTGCCGGGCC
Organism: Phaeobacter gallaeciensis; assembly: GCF_001678945.1. Taxonomy (NCBI): domain Bacteria; kingdom Pseudomonadati; phylum Pseudomonadota; class Alphaproteobacteria; order Rhodobacterales; family Roseobacteraceae; genus Phaeobacter; species Phaeobacter gallaeciensis. Next base: position 218,819 of record NZ_CP015124.1, on the reverse strand, counting down.
ATTGAAACACGGTCTCGGTGATCACCGAAAAGGCGATCAGCCCGCCGATATTTAGGCCGATGATGGTGATCACCGGAACCAGCGTGTTGCGCAGCGCGTGACGAAAGTTCACCGCCCGTTCAGACAGGCCACGGGCGCGGGCGAACTTGATGAAATCGGTGCGCATGACCTCCATCATCTCGGCCCGCACCAGACGCAGGATCAACGTCAGCTGAAACAGCGACAGGGTAATCGCGGGCAGGACGATGGCGCGCCAGCCATCGCTGGTCAGCAGTGATGTCTTCCACCAGCCAAGGTCCACTGTACCGCTGCGCCCCGAGGACGGCAGCCAGCGCAGATGCACGGCAAAGACATAGATCAGCGCGATGCCAATGATGAAGGTTGGCAGGCTGACCCCGATCAGCGATGTCGACAGGATGACCCGGCTGACCCAGGATTTGCGCCGGATACCGGTATAGACACCCAGTGTAATTCCAACCGCCAAGGCTATGATCGCACTGACAAAAACCAGCTCTAGCGTCGCGGGTAACCGCTCCAGGATCAACTCATCCACGGGGCGCTTGATCCGGTAGCTGAGCCCGAAATCGCCGCTGAGGATATTCCCCATGAAGCGAGTGTATTGCGTCAGGATGGGGTCATCGAGCCCCAGTTGCTGACGGATTTCGATCCGCTGTTCGCGCGTGGCATCCTGTCCGACCATATTGTTGACCGGATCGCCGACGAAGTTGAACAGGGAAAAACTGATGGCCGAGACGACAGCCATGACAAGCAAGGACTGCGCCAGCCGTTTGAGGATAAAGAATGTCATTGAGCCCCCGGAGCATAGGGGCGGACGCCAGGCCCGCCCCGTGACTCAATTTACTTCATGACCGCGAAACGGGGGCGGAAGGCATCATCCGCCGCGATCGCGATATCGACCTTGTCCGAGATGCCCCATGCCAGAACCTGGTGGTGGATCGGCACATAGGGAATGTCGGCCTTCACCAAATCCCAGGCCTCATCGATCAGCGCGGTGCGCTTGTCGATGTCGATCTCGGTGGTGATCGCATCAGTGATCTCGTTCACCCGAGCGTTGTCATAGCCGGTCGCGTTCCAGGACCCTTCGCCATCCAGCAGGTAGGAGAAGACATAGTGGCTGTCGAGCGTCGGAACACCCCAGCCCAGCATGTAGAAATCCGATTCACGCTTCTGGATCTTGGGAAAGTGCTGCGCCTTCGGAATCGCGTCTAGGTTCACCTTCACGCCAATCTTGGCCAGCATCGCCACCGCCGCCTGACAGATCTTCTCGTCGTTGTTGTAGCGGTTGTTGGGGCAGTCCAGCTGGATCGAGAAGCCATCGGGATAGCCAGCCTCGGTTAGCAGGGATTTCGCTTTTTCCGGATCAAAGCCGTAGGAAGCGTCGTTGTCCGGCGTATTGCCCAGAACACCCGGCGGGGTGATCATACCGGTCGGGAAGGACAGGCCTTCCATGACGACGCGCTGGATCGCAGCCTTGTCGATGGCCAGGTTAAAGGCTTCGCGTACCCGCTTGTCCTTGAACGGATTTCCATCCACATCCGAGCTGCGCAGCTTGTCGACACCCTGATCCATGCCGAAGAAGATCGAGCGGATCTGGGCCACGGTTTTGACGCCGAGCCCATCGGCGGCCTCGATACGTTTGAGATCCTGCAAGGGCGGATCCAGCACGAAGTCGACCTCACCCGACAGCAGCGCAGCAACGCGAGTCGCGGCATTGGAAATCGGGCGATATTCGATCTTGTCGATATTGCCGGGGAACATGTCATTGCCCCACCAGGCGGCGTTGCGCTCCAGTACTGTCAGCTCATCCGGGGCGCGGCTGACCAGCGAAAACGGGCCGGTGCCATTGGCATTGCGCACCGCGTAGGTTTCTTCCTTGGCCTTGAAATCCTGCGGGGCGGTGACGTTGTTCGCCTCTGACCAGCCCTTGTCCATCATGTAGATCGAGGTCAGCTGGTTCGGCAGGATCGGGTTCGGGCCATCGGTCATCAGTTTGACGGTGTAATCGTCAATAACCTCGACCGAGGTTACGTTTTTGGCCTGCTCTTTGTAGTCGGAGGCTTCGTGATTGGCGCGTTCAAAGGAGAAGACTACGTCTTCGGCGGTGAAATCGGCACCATCGTGGAATTTGACGCCCTGGCGCAGTTTGAAGGTCCAGCCGTCGGACCCGGCTTCCCAGCTTTCGGCGAGTTCAGGTTGCAGGGTAAGGTCTGCATCGCGGGTAACGAGCGATTCATAGATCTGCCCGTTCATCGCGATTGTGGGGCCTTCGTTTTGCGAATGGGGGTCCATGGTCAGAGCGTCGCCCTGGCTTGTCCAACGCAGGACATTCTCGGCCAGCGCGGGGCTTGCCGCCGTCATCGCCAGAAGCGAGACGGTAAATAGTCTTGTGAATTTCATTTTGATCTCCCTGTTGCATTACCGAACTCCCGACCTGTCCCGGCGGTGAGCTCAAACTGTCATACGTAGCGGTATTCTCCTTTTGGAATGCATTTCGGATCATGTTGGCGGCTAATGCTTCACCGATCAAGCCTGTTGCGTGTTTTGGGCCCAACGCGGCGAGGTTGAGGCGGGAGAGCCCAAACATTGAGCAGTTTATTATTGAATGAATACAAAGGTATGCTGCCCATACTTAAGCTGAGGTTGCAAGGTGTTGAGGCGCAGCATGCGTGCGTGGTCGACGCCCGGAAACAGGGAGGTGTGTCCCGCGGTAGTGGCCGCAGAAATGGCTGGTCACCCTCTCCTGAGGTGGAGGAAAGGGGGCAGTAACCCGGGGGATTCGACTGGGGATCGACGTGGCGGCTGACCGCGCCAGTCTGTCTTTTTCACTCCGGGAGGGGCGTAGCGTGGTCACTGGCGGTGATGTGACAGCGGACTGACTGCCTAATTTTGGGGAGCTACTGCAGCCCACGCCGCCCGGGGTGCAACAGCATGCCTTCAGGCCAGAAACATCAATGAAAACGGGCCTGACACCGGAAAGGCGTCAGGCCCGCGCTTTGCCCAAAGGGCGACGTTTAGAATTCGTAGTTCAGGCCGACTTGCAGTCTGTGGCTCTCGTAGTCACTACCAATCGACCCAGTGTAGCCGCCATAGAAAACAGACCCGCTGGATGCGCTGGACGCCAGCTGCGTTTCAAAGCCCAGCTTGACGTCAACCCAGTCGTCATCAAGCCCCTGGACCGGCAGTGTGGCACCCGGCAGGCCGATAAACCCGCTGCGTACGGCGAAGTCACTGCCCGATGCAAAGGTGTATTCCAGGCCACCGGTGAGCGTGGTGAGCCCCTGGGACCCGGCAAGATCGTATTCACCGCGGAAGCCGACCGACCCGAGAACGATGTCGCTGGACAGGCCATCCACGTTCAGGTTCCAGGCGCCGGCGCCGGTTTCGTTGAAGGCGTCAACGGACATGTCATAGTATTCCACCGAGGCCAGCGGCCCCCAACGCAACGCACCAACCTCCTGCATGTACTCAGCTTGCAAGGCGCCAAAGACCTGCGTGCCATCGGTGCTGCCCGTTGCTGTCTGCCCAAGCACATTGCGGCTCGAGTCGTAGGAGCTGTCCTGATAGCCGACCAGGGCCTTGATCATGCCGCCATTGCCGAACCCGAAGCGACCATAGGCCGTCAACGAAACACTGCTGGAGTCCACCCCGCCCAGGCCGTTCTGCGCGTCTGCGCTGCCGTCGGCGACCCCCAGGACAGCACCCCAGGCGGTGTTTGCGTTCAGTTGTTTTTCAAGGCCGATCGACAGCGATGCAATATCCACATCATAGCCGACCGAGGTTGCTGTGGGATCATAAGTGGACTGACTGCCGTTCAGCGAGAACAACCCGGTCCAGCCCTCTCCCATGTGCCAAGTGTCAAAGCTGCTGTTGCGGGTGACGCCGCCCTCGGCGCCGGTCACGCTTTGCGACGGAATGGCAAAGATCGCATCGACCTGCCCGCGGGATACTTCAAAGCCAAGGTTGGCGAAAGCGGGCGCAAAGCTGTAGCCGGTGCTGGTCAGCGCAATGCTGCGCTGAGCGGCGGTCATGGCCAGCATGTCGGCAATCGCCGTCTGATAGGTCGCAGCATTGCCCAGATCCAGGTAGGGCACATTGGCGGCCCCATCCAGATATCCGGCAAGCTTGAACTCGTAGGCCGAGGTGGCATTGGCAACGATCGGCGCGAATTGAGGTGCAATGCGCAATGTGAATTCACCGTCATCGATGCTGCCCACCGTTACCGTGAAATTCAGGTTTGCGTTGCGCAGATCTTCGATTTCGTCCACCGCAAACAGACCATTGGCCTGCGCCGCGGCGACGATGTCCGCGGGCACCAGACCACCGTCAACGTAGCCGAGGTCTGCCACGCTGACGCCCAGTGCTGTCGCCAGTTCAGTCAGGCGCGCGTCGATGTTGGCAGCGGTATCCAGCGTGCCATACGTCCAGCCGCCGTTGGAGAGATCGTTCCATGCCACCAGAGCCGACTCGTCGGTCGGATCATTGTTATCGTCCCAGAACAGCCCGTCCGGCGTCATCGTGTTGTCGATGAAGGAGTCGCCGAAATTGGCCAAATATTCTGTGTTGCTCAAGGCGCCGAAGGTCAGTGCGTCAACGCTAGTGGTCGAGGCCAGGGATGCCCGGCTGCTTGAGAAAAAGCCGATTTCGCCTTCTTGCCCGCCGGCCCCGAACAGCCCGTCTGGCAGCCGTGCGCCAATGCCGATATCCGTCGCGTTGAGATTGAACAGAACAGCGTCCGACGGGGCAAGGGTGCCCATCGCATTGCCATTGGCATCCAAGAGTTGAAGAGAGAAGCCGGTCATCCGGGCGCCGGTGAAGTTGGAGGTCTTACCGAAAGTGAAGTAATCTACGGTCGGGTACGTCGCGCTGGCAACGGTCCGGATGCGCATGTCGAAAGGCGAAGGACCGGTCAGCTGCGTTTTGACACGTTTGCCCGAACCGCCTGCGGAGTCGCAATAGACGCCGTCCTGGCTGGCCATCAGACAGTTGGTCACATCTCCCCGAGAGGTCAAGTTGGAGAAGTCCGTGATGATTTGCTCGAATGGATCCACGTAGGTGAACCCGCCAGATCCATCCGGCACCCGCGTGCGGGTAAAGGTCACCGCCTTCACCCCGGGAGGGTCGATACCCTCATCCGGATCCGCGAAGATCAGGCCGTCGCCGCTGGTTGCGATGAGAGGATCATCAGGCAGTAAATCGGCGGTCGCCGCACCTGCAGTCAGTATCAGCAACGCCGCAGGAGCAACCGTCCCCAGCTTCCAGAAATTATTGATGGATCTCATTTTGAGCATGCCCCGTCGATTCTAATTTTTGAAGTATGAAAACTTCAGTGTAACAACTGGCACGAACAATGAATTCGAATATTGATATGTGTCAACCGGGCGGCCAGTACGACCGCGCGAACGTTGCTACATCACAACAATGGTGATGCCCCCAAATGGTTATGCTCTGGCCCGGGGTGTTGTGGCCACTGAAGTGTTTTAGAACAGGTAGTAGCCTGTCTGGTATGCGCGGATACGGTCAGCGTATGACAGCTTTTGGAAATGGAAACTTATTGCCAGGGGTCATCATCAATCCCTGGCTATTTCGTGCTATAGTCGCAAATCAGGGGATTAATGGCGGAGAGACAGGGATTCGAACCCTGGGTTCCCGTGAAGGAACAACGGTTTTCGAGACCGCCCCGTTCGACCACTCCGGCACCTCTCCGCGGGGGGTGAGCGGCGGTTTAATGTTGAATTCTGATGGGCGCAAGGGGGGATTTTCAACTTCTTGAGGGAAAGTCGATTTTTCATTGTCTGTCAGACAATTTCCCATAGATTCGTGGGTATGACACATTCTCTTCTAAAACCGCTGGCGTCGCTTTGTGCTGCGCTGTTCATTGGCGTCTTCGCATCCGGGCTTCTGTCTCCGGCCAGGGCCGCTGACCGTGCTGAAGTGACAGCTTTTCTTGAGGTTACCGGATTTGACGTGGCGCTGGACAGTATTGCGCTCTCCGCCGAAAGCGCACCCGAGATGCTCGGGCTTGAGGCCGGGGATTTTGGACAGGAGTGGACCCGTCTGGCCGCCCGTGTTTTTGATACAGACCGGATGCGGGCGCTGGCGCTGGATATTCTTGTTGAAACGCTGGACGACGCGGCGCTGGATCACGCGGCAGCCTTTTACGCCAGCGATCTGGGGCAACGGTTGGTCGCAGCCGAAAATGCCGCCCATATGGTTGAGGATGACGAGACCAAGCAAATCGCCGGGCAGCGTATCATAGCTGATTTGGTTCAGGACGGGGCTGACAGGCTGGCGCTCCTTCAGCGCATGACCAAGGCGGTTGATGCCGCAGATACCGGTGTCAAAGCAATCCAGCAGATCCAGTTCCGGTTCCTGATGGCGGCCAGTGCCGCCGGGGTGATTGATCTGCAATTGGATGCCGACGGTTTGCGGGCCTGGCAGCAGGAGCAGGCGCCGGGCATGCGGATGGCGCTTAGGGCCTCCAGCATGGCTTCATCCGCCTATGCCTATCAGGATTTTTCCGATGAAGAGGTCCGTTCTTATGTACGGGCGCTGGAGACGCCGCTGATGCAAGAGGTCTATGAGTTGCTGAATGCAGTACAGTATGAGATCACTGCCAACCGGTTCGAGGCGCTGGCCTACCAGATGAAGGGGTTGGGGCAGGGCGAAGACATCTAGGCGCACCAGTTCCGGGCGGCCCTGTCACCCTTTTCCCTCCGGCCCGGCGCACGACATGTATCGGGGCGGCAATCAGTGGTTGACATGAGCCACTTTCTGGATAAAAAGCGCCCATCCCGGCCCGGAATCTCTGTGCCGGGTCTATTTGTAGTACGGCCCGTACAAGGGTCGCGCTGTTCGAGGCGGCAAAGGTTTAAACACCAAATGCCGAAACACCTGGGGTCCAGGGGCCGAAGGACGCGGTTGAAAAAGGAAAGACGCACATGTTTGCGGTCCTCAAGACTGGCGGCAAGCAGTACAAGGTTCAGGCGGGCGACGTGCTCCGCGTTGAGAAACTTGCTGCAGATGCTGGCGAAAAAATCCAGTTCAACGATGTTCTGATGCTCGGTGGCGACGCCCCCGTGGTCGGCGCTCCCTTTGTTGACGGCGCTGCGGTTCAGGCCGAAGTGATCGATCAGATCAAAGGCGAAAAGCTGATCCATTTCGTGAAGCGTCGTCGTAAGCACTCGTCCAAGCGCACCAAAGGCCACCGTCAGAAGCTGACTCTGGTCAAGATCACCGACATCCTGGCGTCGGGCGCGGACAAATCCGGCGTAAAAGCTGCAACCGGTAAAGGCGCAACCGCACCTGCCGCTGCTGCTCCGGCTGCCAAGAAAGCCGCAGCACCCGCTGCTGCCGGTTCCGACGATCTGACCAAGCTGACCGGTGTCGGCCCTGCCGCCGCTACCAAGCTGAACGACGCTGGTCTGACCAGCTTCGCACAGATCGCAGCCTTGTCGGCAGACGATATTGCTGCTATCGACGCCATCAAAGTGAAACCCGAATGGGTTGAGCAAGCCAAAGATCTGGCTAAAGGCTAAGGAGATAGACAATGGCACATAAGAAAGCTGGCGGTTCCTCCCGTAACGGCCGCGACTCAGCCGGTCGCCGCCTTGGCGTGAAACTGTATGGTGGCCAGGCGGCCATCGCAGGCAACATCATCGTACGTCAGCGCGGCACCAAGTTTTGGCCGGGCGAAGGCGTTGGTCTGGGCAAAGATCACACCATCTTTGCAACCACCGACGGTGCTGTGACCTTCCACAAGGGCCTTAAAGGCCGTACCTTTATTTCGGTTCTCCCAGTGGCGGAGGCCGCTGAGTAAGCCGAACCCGAAGTGGCAAAAAATATTGAGGGGATCGGTGATAGAGCCGGTCCCCTTTTTCGTTTTAACCAGTAATCCGCAAATGATGTCCGACGGGCAGGGTGCTCCGGGGTGGTCCCGGAAGGAAACGCTCCCAACCGGACGAATTTGCAGCCCGGGGCTGGCGTCAGGCAGATCAGCACCTATCTTGGTGCTTTCCCGGAAAGGCCGTACCGGTCGCCGATCGACGATTGGTCTTTTGAGGAGGAGCAAGGCAATGAGTTTGGATCAGACAGACCAGCAACCGGTCATCGAGACAGAGCGGTTTTTGCTGCGTCCGCTGCGCAAATCGGACGCGGGTCTGATCGCGCATTACGCGGGGGATGAACGGGTGGCGCGGATGACCACCTCGATCCCGCATCCGTTGCCCCCCGGCGCTGTCGAGGCCTATGTGGCCCGCGCCATGGCGCCGGACCGCGAGGAGGACATCTGGGCCATCGACGGCACCCCGTCGGGCGGAGATGAGCTGAAGGGTGTGATTGGGCTGAAGCGGATGGACCGCAACCAGTCCGAAGTTGGCTTCTGGATCGCACCGGCGTTCTGGAACACTGGCTTGGCCTCCGAAGCCCTTGAGGCGCTGGTGCAGGCCAATCCCTTGGGCAATGCAGCGATGTTTGCCTCGGTGTTTCAGGACAATCCGGCCTCGGCCCGGGTCCTGATCCATTGCGGGTTCGAATATCTTGGTGATGCAGAGACTTTCTGCGTGGCCCGGGACTCGACCGTGCCGACCTGGACCTACAGCCGAAAACAGTGATTGGCGGCTCTTCCCCAATGGGATAAGCCAATCGCAAAACCATGGCATGGGGTGCTCAATGCCCCTGTCCACAATCGAAAGCTGCAGAGCCGCCGCCTGGCGATCTGCACGAAGGAGCTGACATGAAATTCCTCGATCTGGCAAAGGTCTATATTCGCTCCGGCGCAGGCGGGAACGGGTGTATCAGCTTCCGGCGTGAGAAATACATCGAACACGGTGGCCCCGATGGCGGCGACGGTGGCAAGGGCGGTTCGGTCTGGGTTGAGGCCGTAGACGGGCTCAACACCCTGATCGATTTTCGCTATCAGCAACACTTCTTTGCCAAGAACGGCCAGTCCGGTATGGGGCGTCAGCGCACCGGCAAGGATGGCGATGATATCATCCTGCGGGTGCCGGTCGGCACCGAAATCCTGGATGAGGATGAAGAAACCGTACTGGCGGATATGACCGAACTCGGTCAACGTGTGCTACTGGCCAAGGGCGGCAATGGCGGCTTTGGCAACCTGCATTTCAAAACCTCGGTGAACCAGGCGCCGCGCCGTGCCAATCCCGGTCAGGAAGGCGTCGAGCGCACCATCTGGCTGCGACTGAAACTGATCGCGGATGCCGGCCTGCTGGGTTTGCCGAATGCGGGAAAATCGACCTTCCTGTCGGCGACCTCCAACGCGCGGCCCAAGATTGCCGATTATCCCTTTACCACCCTGCATCCGAACCTTGGCGTGGTTGGCGTTGATAACGCTGAGTTCGTGGTTGCCGATATTCCGGGCCTGATCGAAGGCGCCCATGAGGGACGCGGGATCGGTGACCGGTTCCTGGGCCATGTGGAACGCTGCGCGGTGCTGCTGCATCTGGTGGACGGCACCTCGGAAACGCTGGTTGAGGATTACCATACCATCGTTGGAGAGCTCGAAGCCTATGGCGGCGAGTTGGCGGAAAAGCCCCGGATCACTGCGCTGAACAAGGTGGACGCGCTGGATGACGAGGAGCGCGCGGAGGCGCATGCCGCCCTCGAGGCGGCAGTCGGCGGGCCGGTGCATCTGATGTCTGGCGTCAGCCGCCACGGGTTGACCGACGTGCTGCGCACCCTTCGCAGCCAGATCAAAGAGGATCGCCTGCGTCTGAAACCCGAGGAAGAGGAAGAGACGTGGCAGCCCTGAGCGACGCCCGGCGCATCGTCATCAAGATCGGCTCGGCGCTGTTGGTAGACCGAGCCAGCGGTCAGCTGCGCTCTGGCTGGCTGCATTCCCTTGCCAATGACGTGGCCTGGCTGAAATCGCTGGGCAAGGATGTGGTGATCGTTTCCTCCGGCTCGATCGCGCTGGGGCGCGGGGTGCTTGATCTGCCGCGCCGCGAATTGCCGCTGGAGCAATCGCAGGCTGCTGCTGCGGTGGGCCAGATCCGCCTTGCTCGTGCCTATGAGGAAGCGCTGGCACCGCATGGGATCACCACCGCGCAGGTGCTGGTCACGCTGGAGGACAGTTCGGACCGGCGCAGGTACCTGAATTCCCGGGCGACGCTGGAAACCCTGATTGGTCTGGGCGCGGTGCCCATCGTCAACGAGAATGACACCATCGCCACCGACGAGATCCGTTATGGCGACAACGACAGGCTGGCGGCGCAGGTCGCTGTAACCGTGGGGGCCGATACGCTGGTCCTGTTGTCGGATGTCGATGGGTTCTACAGCGCCAACCCCGCGATCGATCCCGAGGCCCGCCGGTTCGACCGGATCGAAGAGATCACACCCGAGATCGAAGCCATGGCCGGCGACGGGGTGTCGGGCCTGTCCAAAGGTGGCATGATAACCAAATTGATGGCGGCCAAGATGGCCACGGCGGCCGGTTGCGCCATGGTGATCACTGAAGGTTCGGCCCTTAACCCGCTGAAAGCGCTGGAAGACGGTGTTCCCTGCACCTGGTTCGTGGCGCAGGGCGATCCGCAAGCCGCGCGCAAACGCTGGATCGCAGCGATGAAGACGCGCGGCGTGATCACGATCGACGAAGGGGCCGCCAACGCCCTGATGAACGGCAACAGCCTGCTGCCTGCCGGGGTGCGCTATGTAGAGGGGGATTTTGGCCGCGGGGAACCGCTGGCCATCCTCGGCCCAGACGGGCGCAAACTGGGGCAGGGCTTGTCGCGTTATACCGGTGACGAGGCCCGCGCCATTCAGGGGCGCCAGTCGGCCGAGATCGAAGCGACGCTGGGCTATCCGGGCCGGGCTGCATTGATCCACCGGGACGACATCGCCTTCTGATCTTCTTCTATGTGGAATTTCCCTCGCGGTTCGCAGTAGTCTGTGACCCGAGGACGTCAAAGGCATGATACCGATGAAAGACACCGATGATATTCAGGCTCTGATGGCTGAGCTTGGCAAAAATGCAAGGAAAGCTGCGGAAAAACTGGCCACAGCCAGTGCCGAACGCAAGGAAAAGGCGCTTCTGGCCGCAGCAGATGCGGTCTGGCAGCAGCGTGACCAGATCATTGCCGCCAATGAAAAGGATATGGAGTTCGGGCGCTCCAAAGGGTTATCGTCGGCCATGATGGACCGGCTGATGCTGGATGAGGCGCGTATTCAGGGCATCGTCGACGGTCTGCGCGCCGTGGCAGGTCAGAGTGATCCGGTGGGTGAGGTGCTGGAGGAATGGACGCAACCCTCGGGCCTTCGGATTCAGCGGGTCCGGACGCCTCTGGGCGTGATCGGAGTGATCTATGAAAGCCGTCCCAATGTGACCGCGGATGCCGGCGCGCTATGCCTGAAATCCGGCAACGCGGTGATCCTGCGCGGCGGCTCTGAAAGCTTCCATTCGGCGCGCGCCATCCATGCCTGCCTTGCCGAAGGGTTGAAGGCGGCGGATCTGCCGGAAACCGCGGTGCAGTTGGTGCCGACCCGTGACCGCGCGGCGGTGCAGGAATTGCTGACCATGACCGATTATGTCGACGTGATCGTGCCCCGCGGCGGCAAAGGGCTGGTTGGGCTGGTGCAGCGCGAAGCGCGGGTGCCGGTCTTTGCCCATCTCGAAGGCATCGTGCATATCTATCTCGACAAATCCGCCGACCCGCAAAAGGCGCTGGACGTGGTGCTGAACGCGAAAACCCGGCGCACCGGGATCTGCGGCGCCGCCGAATGTCTGCTGATCCATCAGGACATCGCCGAAACCGTCGGCAAGGATGTCCTGACTGCCTTGGCTACAGCTGGCGTCGAAATCCACGCTGAGGAAGGTCTGCCTGGCCCCGGGAACATGGTTGTCGCCACGGCCGATGATTGGGGTAAGGAGCATCTGGACGCCATCATCTCGGCCCGTCAGGTCGCCGATATCGACGAGGCAATCGCCTATATCCGGACGCATCATTCCCAGCATACCGATTGCATCCTGACCGAGGATGAGGCGGCTGTGGATCAGTTCTTTGCCGAACTCGACAGTGCCATCCTGATGCACAATGCCTCGACCCAGTTTGCCGATGGTGGTGAGTTCGGCATGGGCGCGGAAATCGGTATCGCAACCGGCAAGATGCACGCCCGTGGCCCGGTGGGCGCGGCGCAGTTGACCAGTTTCAAATATCTGGTCCGCGGCGACGGAACCACGCGCGCCTGAGGTTCAAATGAAACGCAAAACGCCACCCGCTGGGGTGGCGTTTTCTATTCTAAAAATCGTTTAAATCAGAAGAAGATCGAAATCTTTTCCAGCGCCTGCTCGACCTTCAGGTCGCGCTCTGCCTGCTTTGCGGCGTAGGGCAGCATCGCGAACTGGACCTGCGCGGGGGAGATCTTCACCTCTGCGTTGTCATCGCTGAGGCGCGCCCAGAGCGCATCATCCACATTCAGTTTCGGACCTTCGCCGATGACGGTCCAGTGCCCATCCGCGCAAAGCACGGTGATGGTACCGCCATAGGGCAGGGCGCTTTCCAGGCAGAGCGCGGCAAGGAAGGCCATGCGGACCTCACTGCGGCTGGATCCTTCGAGAGGGGCCCATTGGTAGCTGAGCCGCCCGCCCTTGCTGACGTCATCCAGAACCGAAACAACCTCGGCGCGGCCCATCTGCTGATCACCTGCGGCGCCAAAGGCAATGCGGAAAAACCGGATGCGGGCATTGGCATTGGTCACGCTGTCGGAAATCAGCTCCATCTCGGGACCGGACACTTCGCCAGACATTCCAAGCAGTTCAAGGCCGTTGTTGATGGCGCCGATAGGGCTGATAAGATCGTGGCAGATCCGCGACCCTATCAATGCAGGCAGATCTTCATTATCTACAGCCATGTAATATCCTCCGAATTGGGCCAATTCAAATGACTGACCTCAATGCAATCCTTTCGCCGGGCATGTACGTGAAACATCCGGAACACCCGGAATGGGGGCTCGGGCAGGTACAGTCCAATGCCGCAGGCAAAATCACCGTCAATTTTCGGGACCAGGGCAAGCTCGTGTTCGATGGACGCCAAGTGGCCCTTGTTCCAGTGTTTGAGCCATAATGGTTTACGGCCAGTTAATAAACCCATTTCGGTTTTGTTAAACTCTTGCCTGTTTCAAAGCAGATACGCTATCTGCAGAGCAGCTTCGACCACCGAGAATTCCGATGCCTGACACCCCTTCCGACTTCTCTGTGCGCCTGGCCCGGACCGAAGAAGATCTGCGCGCGGCGCAGGCACTGAGGTACCAGGTTTTTGTGACCGAACTGGGCGGAGATGGGGAGCTTGTCGATCACGCGGCCGGGCTTGAACGCGACCGGTTCGATCCGTTTTTCGATCATATGCTGCTAACTGATACCAACAGTGATCAGGTGGTGGGCGTTTACCGCCTGCTGACCAGTGATCGCGCAGCTGAGGTTGGGCAGTTCTATTCCGAGGATGAATATGATCTGACACCGCTCAAATCCTCGGGCCGCAGGTTGCTGGAACTGGGCCGGTCCTGCCTGCACCCAGAGTATCGCGGCGGCGCGGGGATGTTCCACCTGTGGAACGGTCTTGCGCAATACGTTGCCGAGCATGAGATAGAGGTTCTGTTTGGCGTCGCCAGCTTCCCCGGTACCGACGCGCAGGAACTGGCTGCCCCTTTGACGATGCTGCATCACAACCATCTTGCGCCGCCGGATCTGCGGGTGCGTTCGCGCGTTTACCAGCCAATGGATCTGATTAATCCGCAGCAACTGGACCGGCGCAAGGCGATGGTGGATATGCCAGCGCTGATCAAGGCATACCTGCGTCTGGGCGGTTTTGTCGGCGACGGCGCATTTGTTGACCACACATTCAACACCACGGACGTCTGTCTGGTTCTGGATACCGAGCGGATGAACGCGCGTCAGAAACGGATCTATACCGGCGGCGGGGGCGCGTGAGCCTGCGATGAGCCCGGTCTGGCACAGTGATGAGGCGCCTGATCCGGTGCGGATCGGTCCGCTCGGGTGGATGCTGGTCTGCGTCAGGGTCTTGGTGCTTGGAACGCTGGTATTTGGTGGGCTACTTGTTCTGCTGTTGGTACGGCTGATCGAATATCCGCTGTGTGGGCTGCACCGACCCGTGACGCCTTTCATTACCCAATTCGTCTGCCGCAATGCCTTCCGGGTACTGGGTATGGGGTTTTCCACCACCGGCGCCCTGATGCAGCAGCGCGGGGCCGTCGTGGCCAACCATACGTCCTGGCTGGATATTTTTGCGCTCAACGCGCGCAAGCGGATTTATTTCGTCTCCAAGGCCGAGGTCGCAGGGTGGCCCGGCATCGGTTGGCTGGCGCGGGCGACCGGAACCGTGTTCATCGACCGCAACCCCAAGAAAGCCAAAGAGCAAACCCTGCTGTTCGAAGAGCGCCTGAAGGCCGGGCACAAGCTGTTGTTCTTTCCTGAAGGCACCTCGACCGATGGCCTCAGGGTTTTGACATTCAAAACAACACTCTTCGCCGCGTTCTTTAGTGACCACCTGCGCGATTTCATGCATGTTCAGCCGGTATCGGTGGTGTTCTTCGCCCCCAGCGGTGCGCCGGACCGGTTCTATGGCTGGTGGGGTGATATGGAGTTTGGGCCGCATCTGCTGAAGACCCTCGCCGCAACCCGACAAGGCCGAGTTGAGCTGATGTACCACCCGCCGCTACGCGTTGCTGATTTTTCAAATCGCAAAGATCTGGCGGCGGCCTGCGAGGCCCAAGTGCGCGCAGGCCATGAGCAGTTGCGGGAAGAGGCAGCGAAATAAGCCTTGCGCCCCTGTCAAAGGTGACTTATACGAGCGCCATCGAACCCGCAGGCGGGGTTTGGGCCGATTTGGGGGAGACATCCCCAACGGCCCGCCGGTTGGAGCATCCGCTCTGAGACCCCCGCCGAGGATTAAACCGGAAAAGGAAAAGATAGCATGGCTCTTCCCGAGTTCACCATGCGTCAGCTGCTCGAAGCTGGCGTTCACTTCGGCCACCAGACTCAGCGCTGGAACCCGCGCATGTCGCCCTTCATCTATGGCGCGCGCAACGGCATCCACATCATGGACCTCACCCAGACCGTTCCGATGCTGGACCAGGCTCTGCAGGTTGTTCGTGACACCGTTGCAAAAGGCGGCCGTATCCTGTTCGTCGGCACCAAGCGTCAGGCGGCTCAGCCGATTGCAGACGCGGCAGAGAAGTCGGCTCAGTACTACATGAACCACCGTTGGCTGGGCGGCACGCTCACCAACTGGAAAACCGTTTCCCAGTCGATCAACCGTCTGAAGGAAATCGACGAGAAGATGGAAACCGGTGCTGAAGGCCTCACCAAGAAAGAGCGCCTGGGCATGGAACGTGACCAGACCAAACTGCAGGCTTCGCTCGGCGGGATCCGCGAAATGGGCGGCGTGCCGGACCTGCTGTTCGTCATCGACGTGAAAAAAGAAGCGCTGGCCATCGCCGAAGCCAAGAAACTGGGTATCCCGGTTGTGGCAATCGTCGATACCAACTGCTCGCCCGATGGCGTTGACTACATCATCCCCGGCAACGACGACGCATCCCGCGCCATCGCTCTGTACTGCGATCTGGTTGCCCGCGCTGCGCTGGACGGCATGTCCGCACAGCTGGGTGCAGCTGGTGTTGACCTCGGCGCCCTGGAAGAAGCTCCCGAAGAGGAAGCTGTTTCCGAGGAAGCTCAGGCCTGATCCTGCCTGTCACAGATTTGACATCAGGGGCAGGGTATTTCCTGCCCCAATTCCGTTTCGATTTGAGGAGAGCCTAACATGGCAATCACAGCAGCACTCGTGAAAGAACTGCGCGACTCGACCGGCGCCGGCATGATGGACGCCAAAAAAGCGCTGACCGAAACCAATGGCGACATGGAAGCGGCCGTCGACTGGCTGCGCACCAAAGGTCTCGCCAAAGCCGCCAAGAAATCCGGCCGCACCGCAGCCGAAGGCCTGGTCGCTGTCGTCGTCGAAGGTGGCAAGGGCGTCGCCGTTGAAGTGAACTCGGAAACCGACTTCGTTGCGAAGAACGGCGAATTCCAGGAAATGGTTGCCGGCATCGCCAAGGCAGCTCTGAACGTTGATGACGTCGACGGTCTGAACGCGGCCGATCTGGGTGGTAAATCCGTTGCTGACACCCTGACCGACAAGATCGCCACCATCGGCGAAAACATGACCCTGCGCCGGATGGCCAAGATCGAAGGCGAAACTGTTGTGTCCTACGTGCACAACGCTGCCGCTGACGGCATGGGCAAAATCGGTGTCCTGGTTGCAATGACCGGTGGCGACGAAGCCTTTGGCAAGCAGGTTGCAATGCACATCGCCGCGGTTAACCCCGCTGCCCTGAGCGAAGCTGATATGGACCCGGCGGTTGTCGAGAAAGAGAAGCAGGTTCAGATGGACATCGCCCGTGAATCCGGCAAGCCGGAGCAGGTTATCGAGAAGATGATCGTTGGCCGCATGAAGAAATTCGTTGCGGAATCGACACTGCTGAACCAGCAGTTCGTCGTGAATCCCGACCTGACCGTCGAAGCCGCTGCCAAGGAAGCTGGCGCCACCGTGACCGGTTTCATCCGTGTTGAGGTTGGTGAAGGCATCGAAGTCGAAAAAGAAGATTTCGCAGCTGAAGTCGCAAAAGCGGCTCAGGGCTAATCTGCCTAGACAGACTATTAAGGGGCCGGTGGGGAAACCTACCGGCCTTTTTTGCGTTTCTAGAGCACTTTGATGGGTTAGAGGATCGTGTCTCGGCTCGAGGAACGTCTGAGCCAGCCCAGGGCGAACAGGCAGGGCGAATAGGGGATATGATCGGGGAATATGGGGCCCCACTGATAGGGATGGATGGGACCCCAAAAACATGATCACCGACGCTGAGTATAAGCGTCGGCAACCACACAGGTCGGAGAGCCTTGGTATTACAAGGGTCGTTTCCCAAAGTTCCTAGGCTAAAGCCACCACTCACGGAACATTTACAGACTGCGTTTTTTTGTACGAAATCGGTAGTAGTGTATTCCTTACCTATTTGACGCTCTTTAGCGTCTGGCAGGCTTAAACCTCCCTAGCGGAAACTCACATTAGGCGGGCCGGTTAGGGGGATGCCGTCACGATTCCATCACATACATCTGGTTGTGCAAGGCTGCCTTGAGTACGGCCTGGGCCGTTGTTTCCACTGCCAGCGCGTCCCGGGCCAGGCGCAGGTGCTTTTCGACCGTGGCCGGGGTCAGGCCCATGAGGATCGCGATGTCCTGCGTCGTCTTGCCATCTCCGACCCATTGCAGCGCTTCCCGTTGCCGTTTGGTGAGGGCCCGGTTCGGAGGGCTATAGGGCAGGGTGAGGATCTTCAGATGCGCCACGTTGTTCATAAGGATGATATCGCTGCCGTGGTCACCCCAGATCGCATCGACCTCGTCCTGCGACAGCTCACTGCGCGCAGCCAGCGAGATCGCACCTTTGAAACGCGCCGAATTGGAATGAAAGCTGACCGTATAGCCCGCGTTCATCTTCATCTTTCTGTTGAACTCCAGCACCCGTTCGCCATCTGGGCCAAGCTGACCATTCTCGATCATCTTCTGAATCAGATGCCAGCTGCCGGCGCCTTCGTTTTCCAGTGCCCAGCGCAGCATCGGCGCGCTGGAATAAAGGCCCCGGTGCAGGAACCCGTTCAGATACTCCGGCGAATGGTTGGACAGCACGACAAAATCTTCCGGATCCCCCAGAGAGGTTTCTGTCTTGTAGCGAGTGTATCCGTAAATCAGCCTGTCAAATTCGAACTTTGCCATCTGATCCACGTGCCCATGCCACAGCTCTTCGAGCGTCTTGGCCCCGCACACGAAATGCAGATAGTCAGAAAGGTTCATTCAGGCTCCGCCTCTCGTTCAAAATGCTTGGCCAGGGCATCGATGGCAAACAAATACCCCTGTGTTCCAAAACCGCAAATCTGGCCGATGACGGCACGCGAGATAAATGACCTGTGGCGAAACTCTTCGCGGGCGTGGATGTTGGATAGGTGGACCTCCACGGCCGGAATTTCAACCGAAAAGAGAGCGTCCATTAGTGCAATTGACGTATGCGTGTGCGCGCCAGCGTTCAGGATGATCCCGGAATGGGTGCCGCGCGCCGCATGAATGGCATCCAGCAACACACCTTCGTGATTGGATTGCAGGCAGACAGCCTCAAGGCCCTGCGCTCTGGCATGGGCAACGCAGGCTGCTTCGGCCATTTCCAGAGTTTCCCGTCCGTAGACTTCCGGCTGGCGCGTCCCCAGAAGATTAAGATTCGGACCATTGAGGATCAGAATACTGCGCATCGCATCATCCTTGTGCAGTTCATGTCCCGGAAACTACAGGAGAACTTTATTAAAAGCGACGGCGTATATGCGCCTTTTTGAACGTGTTCCTACTTTGTTACAGAGAGTTTACTTGGGGGAAGGTGCAGCGCCATCATCCGGCCTCCTGTGGTGCTGCACCCCAAATGTTAATCGTTGGTCAGGACGATTTTGCCCAGCGCCTTGCGGTCCTGAACAAGGTTCAGCGCAGTGGCAGCATCCTGCATCTTCAGCGTTTCGCTGATACGTGGTTTGATCTTGCCCTGCTCGTAAAGGGCGAACAATTCAGCCATGTTTTCTGCATGGCCCTTGGGGTCACGATAGACAGAGGCCCCCCAGAACACGCCTACGATATCACAACCTTTGAGAAGCGGCAGATTCATAGGGATTTGCGCGATGCCGGCCGGGAAGCCAACGACCAGAAACCGGCCTTCCCAGGCCATCGCCCGCAAGGCTGGTTCCGAATAGGCGCCGCCCACGGAGTCATAGACCACATCGACACCATCTTTTCCCGACAAGGATTTGATCTGGGACGAAAAATCTTTCTGCTGCCCCTTGTCGAGGCTGCGGCCGTAGACCAGCGTTTCATCCGCTCCAACCTCGCGGCAGAAGGCAGCCTTGTCGTCCGAAGACACTGCCGCGATCACCTTGGCGCCCATCGCCTTGCCCAGTTCGATGGCAGCCACGCCGACACCGCCGGCAGCCCCCAGGATCAAAAGGCTTTCGCCCGGTTTCATATGCGCGCGGTCCTTCAGCGCGTGATAGGATGTGCCATAGGTAAAAACGAAACAGGCGGCGTCCTCAAACGGCATCGCGTCGGGAATACGGATCGCCTGCGCTGCGTCGATGCAGCGATGGGTGGCAAATCCACCATGGCCTGTCAGTGCCAGAACCCTATCCCCAATGGCGTAGCCTTCGACACCCTCACCAATGGCGGCGACCACTCCGGCGATTTCACCGCCGGGCGCAAAGGGGCGCGGGGGCTTCATCTGATAGAGGTCCTGAATGATCAGCGTGTCGGGAAAATTGACACCGGCGGCACGGATTTCTACCAACAATTCCCCCTTGGCGGGCGCCGGGTCCGGTAGCTCTGTCCATGTCAGACTCTCGGGTCCGCCGGGCTCGATGCTGAGCATTGCTTTCATGTTTTTTCCTCTTCCCACCAGTGTCAGATGCCAAAATTACGTAAAGTCTTGGGGCTGTCTGGAGCGTTGTCAATGGAATAGCGAAATGCAATTCTGCTATGTGAAACATCACGAGCCGAGTGGAACCATGGGGGGAGATCATGACCACGAGTACACAGCCGGAGTTTGCGGATACACCTGAGTTTCGCAAGCAAATCCGGGCATGGCTGGAGGAGAATTGCCCCGAGGACATGCGCGATGGCGCCAGTGGCGAAGGTGCCATCTGCTGGGGCGGCAAGACTTGGGAGTTTTCCTCTCCCGCGCAGAAACTCTGGCTGGATCGCTGCGGTGCTGCCGGACTGACGGTTCCAACCTGGCCGCGTGCCTATGGCGGCGCAGGCCTGTCCCGAGCGCAGGACAAGATCCTGAAAGAGGAGATTGCCGAGCTAGGCGCGCGCTCACCCCTTGATAGCTTCGGAATCTGGATGCTTGGTCCGGCCCTTTTGAAGTTCGGCAGCGAAGAGCAGAAGCAAACCTACCTGCCGCCCATTGCGCGCGGTGAAATCCGTTGGTGTCAGGGCTATTCTGAGCCGGGCGCGGGTTCTGATCTTGCTGGGGTTCAGTCACGGGCCGAGGATCGAGGCGATCACTGGCTGGTCAATGGGCAGAAGATCTGGACCTCTTATGCGGACAAGGCCGATTGGATCTTCGCACTGCTGCGCACCGACCGCGACGCGCCCAAGCATAAGGGAATTTCCTTTATTCTGATGGATATGAGTTCAAAAGGGGTTTCGACCCGCCCGATCCGGCTGATTTCCGGCGCCTCGCCATTTTGCGAAACCTTCTTTGATGACGTTGAGGTGCCGAAATCTCAGGTGGTCGGGGACGTGAATCGGGGCTGGGACGTGGCCAAATACCTGCTGACTCACGAACGCGAGATGATCAGCGCCGGCGGGCAGACCATGGGCGCGGGCCGGGCGCTGGGAGCGGTTCTGGCCGATGCGGAAACCGGCCAAAGCGATCCGGTGCTGCGCGCCGACGCGATGCGCACGGAAGTCGACGCATTGGCGATGGAGATGACGCTGGAACGCTACAAGGATCAGGCCGAAGGCGGGCAGGGCGTCGGTGATGCCTCTGCGATGCTGAAATATGCCGGAACCGAGCTCAACAAACGCCGACTGGAACTGGTGATGGCCGCAGGCGGCAGCGATGCGCTGGACTGGGATGACGGGCGTGCGCCCTCCTGGCTGCGCACCAAGGCGAACTCGATCGAGGGCGGCACCTCCGAGGTGATGCTATCGATCATTTCCCGCCGCATTCTGGGGCTTCCGGGGTAAGACTGATGCTGAAACTCATTCAAACTGAAGAAGAAATCATGCTGCAGGAAGCCGCCCGGGGGCTTTTGGACAGATCCGCTCCAGTCTCGCGCCTGCGGGAGTTGCGCGACGCCAACCAGACCCGCGACGATGCCCTATGGCAGGAAATGGTCGATGCGGGCTGGGCCGGGATCCTGGTCCCGGAAAGCGCAGGCGGCGCCGATATGGGGCACACCGCCGCCCATGTGCTGGCGCGTGAAATGGGCCGGACGCTGGCCGTCAGCCCGTTCCTGAGCACAGCCGTCATGGCGGCGACGGTGTTGCGGCGGCTTGATGATCCACGATGTCAGGCTGCGCTGGCGCAGATTGCCAGCGGCGCGCGGACCTATGCCATTGCTGTTGATGAAGGCTCCAAGTTCAATCCGGAGCGCATTGAACTCATGGCAGAAAAGCGCGGCAACGGCTACGTCCTGAAGGGTGAAAAGCGCTTTGTCGTGGATGGAGGAAATGCCGATCACGTGCTGGTTCTGGCGCAAAGCAAGGACGGCCCGTGCCTGTTTGATCTGCCTGCTGATCGCGCGGGGCTGAGGCGCAATGTATCTGCGATGATCGACAGCCGCGACGCGGCGCGGCTGGAGTTTGATGATGTTGCCGTTTCGGGCGACGAATTGCTCGGCGCTGCCGGGGATGGCAGGGCGCTGTTGCGTTATGGGCTGGAGGCTGGGCAGGCTGCGCTTGCCGCCGAAAGCACCGGTCTGGCGCAGGCGGCCTTTGCCATCACCACCGAATACCTGAAAGAGCGCAAGCAGTTCGGTGTCACCATCGCCAGTTTTCAAGCCTTGCAACACCGCGCCGCGCATCTGTGGTGCGAGATCGAGATGACAACCTCAGCCGTGCTGCAGGCAGGCCGGATTCTGGACGCTGATCCGGATGCCGCCACGTTGGCGGTTTCAGTGGCCAAGGCGCGGGCGATTGATACGGCGCAACTCGCCGCGCGCGAAGGGGTTCAGATGCACGGCGGGATCGGGATGACCGATGCCTACGACATGGGATTCTATATGAAACGCGCCCGCGTCGCGGCAGAGTGGCTGGGCGATTACGGCTACCACGCCGCCCAGGTGGCGCAGCTGCGCGGATTTTAAAGGATACGATATGATGGATCTGTTTTCACTGGAGGGCAAAACCGCCCTGATCACCGGCGGCGCCACAGGTATTGGTCGGATGGCAGCCGAAGCGATGGTGCGGGCCGGGGCGCGGGTGCTGATCGCATCGCGTAAAGGCGACGCCTGCGTCGCGGTCGCAGAAGAATTGAACGCGATGGATGCGCCGGGATCGGCTGAAGGTTTTGCCGCCGATATCGGCACGGTCGAAGGGATCGATGCGCTGGTTGAGGAAATCAAGACCCGCGCACCTGCGCTGCATATTCTGATGAACAATTCCGGGGTGACCTGGGGCGCGCCACTGGGGCAGTTTCCCCATCAGGCCTGGGAAAAGGTGATGTCGGTCAACGTCGCAGGGGTCTTCGATCTGACACAAAAACTGCTGCCGCTGCTGATTGCCTCCTCGGATGCGGATGATCCGGCACGGGTGATCAACGTCGGTTCGGTCATGGGAGAAATCCCGATGGGTGATGGCGCCTACAGCTATGCCGCGTCAAAGGCCGCGGTGATCCATATGTCCAAAATCCTGGCCAAGGAGCTGGCCCATCAGCACGTCACCGTCAATGCGCTGGCACCGGGGCCGTTTGTGTCGCGGATGACCGCCTTTGCCACTGGCGATGAGGAGAAGCGTGAAAAGGTCGGCAATGATGTGCCGCTGGGCCGCGTCGGGCGGGAGGATGACATCGCCGGCTGCGTGCTGTTTCTGGCCGGGCGCGGTGGGTCCTACGTCACCGGCGCAGTGATCCCCGTATCCGGCGGTATCAATGTGATGTCGGGGCACAACCTGTTCCAAAGCGCGCTCGACTAACACATAAATACAAAGACTTGAGGTTATAAGATGACTGACGCCACCTGGTCCCGGAATGAGGATCACCTGCCTGCCGCCCTGCGTGGATTGCGGATCCCGCTGATCGCATCGCCGCTGTTTATCATTTCGGTGCCGGAGCTGGTGATCGCCCAGTGCAAGGCTGGGATCATCGGGGCCTTTCCGGCGCTGAACGCACGCGAAACTGAGGGCGAGCCGCCATTACTGGAGGCCTGGCTGAAGCAGATCACCGAAGAGCTGGACCGCCACAATCAGGAAAACCCGGACCGTCCGGCAGCGCCCTTTGCCGTCAATCAGATCGTGCACCGGTCCAACACCCGGTTGGAACGGGATCTTGAGATTTGCACCCGCTGGAAAGTACCGGTCTGGATCACCTCGCTTGGCGCGCGCCCCGAGGTGAACGAGGCAGCACATTCCTGCGGCGGCGTAGTGCTGCACGATGTGATCAACAACCGCTTTGCAAAGAAGGCGATCGAAAAAGGCGCCGACGGTCTGGTGGCCGTGGCCGCCGGTGCCGGCGGGCACGCCGGGCAGCAATCGCCCTTCGCCCTGATCCGCGAGATCCGCAGCTGGTTCGATGGTCCGCTGGCCTTGTCGGGCGCCATTGCAACCGGCGAATCCCTGCTGGCCGCGCGTGCCATGGGCGCCGACTTCGGCTATGCCGGCTCACCCTTTATCGCTACGCATGAGGCAAACGCCCAAAGCGAATACAAGGACATGATCGTCGAATCCGGCGCCGAGGATATTGTCTATTCCTCATTGTTTACCGGAGTTTGGGGGAACTATCTGAAGAAATCCGTGTCCCGTGCAGGTATGGACCCGGACAACCTGCCGACGGCGGATGCTTCCTCGATGAACTTTGGCAGCGGGTCGTCCAAACCAAAGGCGTGGAAAGAAATCTGGGGGTCCGGGCAGGGCATCGGCGCGGTGACCGAGGTTTGCTCGACCGCCGATCTGGTGGACCGGTTTGACCGCGAATACCGCGCCGCAGGGGCGCGGCTGGCGGCAGAGTTTACAGGCTGAACCATGGCAGAAATTCTTGTGGTCCGGCACGGGCAGGCCTCTTTTGGCGCGGACAATTACGATGAGCTGAGCGAAAAGGGCCGCAATCAGGGGCGCCTGTTGGGCGATACCCTGCGGGCGATGGGCTGGACCCCGGATCGCGCCATCACCGGCTCTCTGGCGCGGCAGAAACAGACGTTGCAGGAAATGGGATTTGACGTCCCCCCGGAAGAGCATGCAGGCTGGAATGAATATGATTTCCACGATCTGCTGCACAGCCGGTTCGGCGGGCAGGCCCCATCCGAGGTGATCCAGGACCGCAAAACCCATTTTCGCGCGTTGCGCGAAACCCTTGCCGAATGGCAGCAGGGCGGCGTGTCCGGTGCCTCGGAAAGTTGGGCAGAGTTCATCGCCCGGGTTGAGGCCGCGCGTCAACATGCGGCAGAGACAGAGGCCGAACGTGTTTTGGTGGTCAGTTCCGGTGGGGTGATTGCCCGGCTTGTCGCTGCAACGTTGCAGGTTCCGGACAGCCAGATGATTGCCCTGAACCTGCAGGTCAAGAACACCTCCCTGACCCGGTTCATTTCCGGAAGGGGAAAGTTTTTCCTGCATGAATTCAACTCAGTACCGCACTTTCATGATTCAGATCGCGCAAAGCTGATGAGCTATAGCTGAAGGAGCAAGAGATGAGCAGCGATACCCAGACCCTGGACATTGATGCAATCCGGACTTTTCTCGATGGACGTCTTCCCGGCTTTGACGGCGCGGTCGAGGTGCAGAAATTCGCAACCGGACAGTCGAACCCGACCTTCCTGATTAAAACGCCAGCAGGGCAATACGTGCTGCGGCGCAAGCCGCCGGGGGTGCTGCTGAAATCTGCCCATGCGGTGGACCGTGAATTCCGGGTGCAAAAGGCGCTGGCTGATACCGAGGTACCGGTGGCCCGGATGCATCTTCTGTGCGAGGACGACAGCGTGATTGGCTCGGCCTTTTACATCATGGACCACGTTGCGGGGCGCAATTTCACCGATCCGGTGATGGGCGATACCGATCCCGCAACCCGCGGCGCGGTGATCGACGATATGAACCGGGTGCTCGCGGCGCTGCATGACGTCGATGTCGACGCGGTGGGGCTTTCGGACTATGGGCCGCCCGGCAACTATTTCGAACGTCAGCTGGGCCGTTGGACCAAGCAATACAAGGCCTCGGAAACCCGGACCATCCCGGAGATGGACGAACTGATGAAGTCCCTTGAGGAACAGATGCCCGCCGATGACGGTCAGCGCGGTCTGGTCCATGGCGATTACCGCATCGACAATATGATCTTCAGCGCCGATGAGCCGCGCTGCCTTGCGGTGCTGGATTGGGAGCTTTCGACCATCGGACATCCCTATGCCGATCTGGCGGGTGTGATCATGCAGTGGCAGATGCCACCGGGACAAGAGGGGCGCGGATTGGCCGGTCTGGATCGCAAGGTACTCGGCCTGCCGTCGGATGAGGAGTTCATCGAAGCCTATTGCCGCCGTCGTGGCCTGCCGGAGATCGATAATTTCGGCTTCTACCTATCCTTCAGTTTTTTCCGGATGGCGGGAATCCTTCAGGGGGTCCTGAAACGCGCGCTGGATGGCAACGCATCGAACCCGGAACGCGCCCGCAAGCTGGGGGATTTTGTTCCCATCTTCGCGCAAAGTGGACTCAACGCACTGAGCAGCACCAAGTAAGGCGACACGCCGGGCAGGGCGGGTCACTTGCCGCTGCCCGCTGCTTTGCGGTTTTATAACGGTCGCCAGTCTTGGCGGCCGTTTTTCAAGAATTTCTGATTTTTACACGCGGCGGGCCAACGACTTGCGTGGTTTTACGTATCTCTTAACACTCGACCCGTAGCCAAAGGCTGCGCATTATGGACTGAAACATGGCTCGTGGTTCGCCGCGGCCAATTGGGAGGAACACGTCAATGACAGAGGCTGGCTGGCTGAACACCAGGGACCTTGGTGACGGAATCGTAGAACTGCAACTGGGCCGGGCGCCGGTCAACGCGCTGAGCGCGGATTTCCTGATGGAGTTCGCAGCCAAGATTGACGAGATGGGACAGGATCCGGCGGTCAGCGCCATCGTGTTGAAAAGCCCGTTCAAAGTCTTTTCCGCTGGGCTGGATCTGAAAGAAGCGCAGGAGTTCGATCTTGAGCAGCAGCACGCCATTGTGCGCGGCCTGAACGAAGGCTTCCTGGCGCTTTACAGCTGCCCGAAACCGGTAGTGGCTGCTGTTGGCGGCGCTGCAATTGCCGGTGGGTTGTTTTTCGTTCTGGCCAGCGACGTGCGGGTGGGCCACTCCAGATCCGCCTATGGACTGGCCGAGGTGCGCGTCGGCGCGGACTTCCCGATAGGGCCGCTGGAAATCGCCAAAGCTACGCTCGACAGCAACACGCAGCGGCGCCTGATGCTGACCGGACAATCCATCGGACCGATCGCGGCCCGGAACTATGGCCTCGTCGATATCATTGCCGAGGATATGGAGGATCTTGAGATCTACGCGCTGCGCGAGGCCCGCAAGCTGGCGGAACTGCCGCCGCAGACCTTTGCCTCGGTCAAGATGCAGCTGCGCGGCGAGGTGATCGACCGCATCAAGGCGGGGATCGCCGCAGGCGGCAACGCACCAGAGGGTGGCTGGTTCAATTCCGAAACCAAGGCCGCGATGGAAAAGATGATCAGCGGCCGGGGCGAGTAGGCACACCGGCCCGCACCAAGACAGACAGGGAGGAAATCAATGCTGGACCACGACCGGCTGGACCGCGTGAAGGCATGGCAGCAACGCTATGTGGATCAAAGGAAATATGCCGGCAGTTCGGTCTTGATCAACGAAGGTGGGCAGGAAGCGTTCTTTTACGCAACGGGTCTGAGAAATATCGAGGAAGGTCTGCCTTTTACCCGCGATACGCTGGTACGGATCTACTCGATGACCAAACCGGTGACCTCCCTTGCTATCATGATGCTGCTGGAAAAGGGGCTGTTTCACCTGGATGCGCCGGTGTCGGATTTCATTCCCGAATTCACCGACATGCAGGCACTGGTCCGAGGGGCAACGGCAATTGATCAGGTCGAACCCAGCCGGGCGCCAACGCTGCATGAACTGCTGACCCATACCAGCGGCCTTAGCTATCCTTTCAACCCCGGCGTTTTGCCCGCAGCCATGGAAGAGCAGCAGCTGATGTTCAAACCGGGGCAGGGTAAATTGGAAAAGATGGCGGCGGAACTGGCTGCCTATCCGCTCGCCTTTCAACCCGGCACACGCTGGGAATACTCGGTCAGTATCGATGTTCTGGGCCGCGTCGTCGAAGTTGTTTCGGGCAAGACACTTGGCGATTTTTTTGAAACCGAAATCTTTGCTCCGCTCGGCATGAGTGAGACAGCGTTCCGGGTCCCGCGTGGCACCGGTGATCGCTTTGCCTCGCTCTATACCCCGCTCGCTGGGGATGCGATGGCGCTGAATTCGGCAAAGACCGGCGGTGAAACCCTGCGCCTGACGGATCTGCACGGGGGCTCTCCGTTTGAAACGACTGAGATGATGTCTGGTGGCGGCGGGTTGGTCGGAACCATTGATGACTACATGAAGTTTTCCGAAATGCTGCGGCGCCGCGGCGCCCATAAGGATGGCTATCTGATCAGCCCGAAAACCGCTGATTTCATGATGCGGAACCATTTGCCTGGGGATATCGCCTCCATGGGGCCGCAAAGTTTTGCCGAACAGCCGATGGAAGGCATGGGCTTTGGCCTGGGCGGCGCCGTGGTGATGGATCCCGGCCGGGCGCGCTGCCCCGGGTCCGTAGGTGACTTTAGCTGGGGCGGCATGGCTTCGACCTTCTTCTGGATGGACCCGGTGTTGGATCTGTCGGTCGTGTTCTTTACCCAGCTGTCGCCCAGCAGTTCCTATCCCTCGCGGGCTGAGTTGAAGGCGCTGGTACATGGGGCAGTGATCTGATGAGCGATATGCCCGACCGTAAGATCCTGTGGACCCCAAGCGCGGAGCGCGCCGAGGCGAGCCGCATGGCGGCATTCGAGCGCTGGCTGGCTGCGGAGAAGGGAAAAACCTTCGACGATTACAATGGCCTGTGGGAGTGGAGCGTTTCCGACCTTGAAGGGTTCTGGGGCGCTTTGGCCGAGTTCTTTGACCTGGAATTCACCACACCGCCGAGCCGGATTCTGGGAAATCGCAGCATGCCTGGCGCAGAATGGTGCCCGGGCGGAGAGTTGAACTGGGCCGGGCACATTCTGCGGCAGGTCGACAAAACCCCGCAGGAACAGGCGCTTGTCGTTCATTCTGAAACCTTTGGCGGATCCGAGCTGACCTGGGCCGAACTCGCAGCTCAGGTGGCCAGCGTAGCTGCAAGCCTGCGGGCCATGGGCGTCGGGCAGGGCGACAGGGTCACCGCCGTTTTGCCCAATACCGAGGCCGCGATTATCGCCTGTCTGGCCACCGCCAGCCTTGGCGGCATCTGGTCGCTTTGCGCACCAGATATGGGCCATGTTGCCATTCTGGACCGCTTCCGCCAGATCGAGCCCAAGGTCCTTATCTATCAGGACGGATATGTGCATGCGGGCAAGACCATGGACCGGCGCGAAGTGCTGACCACCATTGCCGACGGCCTGCCAAGCGTGACCCACCGCGTGGTACTGCCGGTGGTCGGTGATCTGCCCGATGGCGCAACCCATTGGCATGATATGATCGGGGATGTTCACGCCCCGCTAGAGTTTACGCCGGTTCCTTTCGATCATCCGCTGTGGGTGGTCTATTCCTCTGGCACCACCGGAAATCCGAAACCCATCGTGCACGGGCACGGTGGCATTCTGTTCGAAGGCGTCAAGCAATCACTGCATCAGGATCTGAGTTCCGACAGCCGGTTTTGCTGGCTGACGTCGTCGGGCTGGGTGATGTGGAACGCGCAATTCGTGGCCTTGGGGCAGGGCGCAACGACACTGCTTTATGACCGGGCGCCGAACCACCCCGATATGCTGGACCTGTGGCGGTGCTGCGCGGATGAGCGGATCACCTATCTGGGCGTCGGCGCCGCTTATATCACCGCCTGCGTGAAATCCGGCATCAGACCCGGGCATGATCTTGATCTGTCGGCGCTGGTCTCGCTTGGCACCACTGGATCGCCGCTGACCTCGGATGGCTATGATTGGGTGTATTCCGAGGTAAAGGCCGACATCTGGCTTGCGCCGATCTCCGGCGGTACCGATCTGTGCGGCGCCTTCGTCTGCGGCAACGTCATGCTGCCGGTGCGCGCGGGCGAAATGCAGTGCCGCGCGCTTGGCAATGCGGTACGTGCCTTTGATGAGACCGGACAGGAAGTGATCGGCAGCGTCGGAGAGCTGGTCTGCACCGAACCTTTGCCGTCTATGCCGTTGTTTTTCTGGGGTGATGAAGATGGATCGCGCCTGCATGACAGCTATTTCGATACCTATCCCGGTATCTGGCGCCATGGCGACTGGATCGAAATCACCCCCGAGGGCGGATCGGTGATCTATGGCCGCTCGGACGCGACGATCAACCGGCGCGGGCTGCGGCTTGGCTCTTCGGAAATCTATCAGGCCGTCGAAGGTCTTGAGGACGTGCTGGACAGCCTTGTCGTTGATTTGGAATTCCTCGGGCGCGACAGTTTCATGCCGCTGTTCGTGGTACTGGCCGAGGGGCAAGAGCTGGATGACGCCATGCGCGACAAGATCCGAAGTGCGATCCGCAGCGGCGTGTCGGCGCGGTTCGTGCCCGATGAAATAATCAGCGTCCCCGAAGTCCCGCGCACGCTTTCGGGAAAGAAGCTGGAAGTGCCCGTGAAAAAGCTGCTACTTGGAGGGGACCCCGCAAAAGTCGTGAACCGTGACTCGATGGCCAACCCTGACAGTTTCGATCTGTTCATCGCCTATGCAAAGACGCGGGAGGCTGGTTGAGGAAGGCGCCATAAATGAATGATGTTGGGAAGGTTTTGCTCAATCTTCTGGATCTGGAGCGGCTGGATACGAACCTGTATCGTGGCATTGGCTCCGGTGGTGAAACCCCCATGCGGATTTATGGCGGGCAGGTTATCGCCCAGGCACTGACGGCAGCCTATGCCACCGTGTCTGGGCGGTTGTGCCATTCGCTGCATGCCTATTTCATTCGGCCAGGCGATCCCGCAAGCCCAGTCATTTATGAGGTCGATCCGGCCCGCGATGGCGGGAGTTTCACTACCCGGCGCGTCATCGCCATTCAAAACGGCAAGCAGATCCTCAACCTTGCCGCATCTTTCCACAAGGAAGAACCGGGCTGGAGCCATCAGCATACAATGCCGGATGTCCCACCGCCGGATGGGTTGCAGAGCCGGGATGAGCTGCACGAGCTGCATGCCCACCGGATTTCCAAGGACATGCGCGAGGAATTCACCCGTCAGCGCCCGTTTGAAATCCGCGATATTGAGCCGCGCGATCCGCTGGACCCCCAGGTTTGCAGCGATATCAATCACATGTGGATCAAAATGGAATCTGCCAAGGACGCTGGGCCAGAGCTGCAGCATGTGCTGATGGCCTATGCATCGGACTTTGGTCTCTTGGGGTCAGCGCTGCGTCCACACGGGCTGACCTGGTACAAGCCCGAAGCGATGACCGCGAGCCTGGACCATGCCATGTGGTTCCATGCGCCGGTGAGGTTTGAAAACTGGCACCTTTATACGATGGATTCACCCTTTGCCGGGAATGGCCGCGGCTTTAACCGCGGCTCGATCTACACGCAGGATGGCCAACTGGTGGCCAGCGTTGCACAGGAAGGGCTGATGCGACCGATCAGCAGCTGAGCGCGTCTTCAAAAATCACGTGTTATCAAAGCGATCGCGCAGTTTCTGCATGCCGGTGATCCAGCGGTCATAATCGGCCGTCTTGGCCCGCATGTAGCTTTCGACCTTGGGGTGTGGCAGCACCAGGAACTTGCCAGCCTCAATCGCTTCGGCGCAGGCGGTGGCCACATCTTCGGGCTCCAGAAGCCCGTCGACACTGGCGACACTGTTTTCCAATCCACGGGTCATTTCTGACCGTACGGCCTGCGGACACAGGACCGAAACTCCGATGCCCTGATCGCCATAAGTGATTGCCAGCCATTCAGAAAAGCCAACGGCCGCGTGCTTGGTTACGCCGTAGGGCGCGGCGCCGATCTGGTTGAGCAGACCTGCGGCCGAGGCCGTGTTCAGGATGTATCCGCCGCCGCGATCCAGCATGCGTGGCACCAGATGCCGCGCAGTCCAGACGTGGGACATTACGTTGATGTCCCAGATCCTCTGCCAGTCGTCATTGCTGACCTCAAAACCGCCGCGGGTCAGGATACCAGCGTTGGCGCAGAACAGGGTAATCGGTGCGATCTCGGTTTCCACACAATCGACCAACGCAGCGATGCTGTCCTCGGATGCGACGTCCACATGCTTGGCAGTGCCGCCGATCTCGATCGCCGTTGCCTCAGCTCCGGCAAGATCGATATCGGCGCAGATCACATGCGCGGCGCCCATATGCGCAAATTTCTCGGCTAGTCCTTTGCCAATCCCATGGGCAGCGCCGGTGACGACAACACAGCTGTTTTTGATTTGCATGATTGATCTTGCGCTCCATATTTGACCCGAATTCACGCTAGCCGGAGCAAGAGGAGCTGCCAATCCCGTGTGACGGAACGGAATTCCATTTATATAACATAATACCAATTATGCGATTGTTAGGTGGTAGCAAGGGCACATTCTAAACTGGGTTGCGACACATCCCCTATCTTGCTGAAAAGCAAGGAGAACGGACATGGCCCACACAGAGTTGGATTTGCGTGAAAGACGCGCGATCGAAGACATGCTGAATGCAAAAGTGCCTGTGAGCAAGATAGCAGCCGAAATCGGCAGGCATCGCTCGACCGTCTATCGCGAGATCAAGCGGAACTCTTTTTCCGATGACGAGCTGCCTTATCTGAACGGCTACTACGGGATGAACGCACAGAAATACGCATCAGATCGACGCGCACGGCGTCGCAAACTGATCCGACTGAAGGATCTGCGCGCTCATGTCATCGCTCAGTTGAAGATTGGATGGACGCCGGAACAGATTGCGGGACGTCTGGGATATGACGGCCAGCCTGTGCGCGTCAGTCATGAGACGATCTATGCTTACGTCTACAGCCCCGAAGGACAGTCCGAACAACTGGCTCGCCATCTCCCCAGCCGTCGCAAGAAGCGGCAACCGCGCCATGCCAGACGGCCAAGAGGCCAGGTTTTTCCGCCGGACCGGTCCATCCATGAACGTCCTGACTACGTGAAGACGCGTGAGACTTTCGGCGAATGGGAAGGCGATCTGATGATCTTCGAGCGAGCTCAAGGCACAATGAATGTTGCCTCGCTGGTCGAACGGAAGACCCGGTTTGCTGTCCTGTTCCGCAATAACGACCGCAGCTCTACCCACTTCATCAACAAGCTGATGGATGTGATGGAGCCCCTGCCCCAGCCAGCCCGGAGGTCGATCACCTTCGACCGTGGCTTCGAGTTCCGCGCGTGGCGCAAGCTCAAATCAGGCATCGGCACGGATAGTTGGTTCTGCGATCCCCAAGCACCTTGGCAGAAGGGTTCAGTCGAGAATCTGAACAAACGGGCCAGGCGATACTTGCCACGGGACACCCAACTCGCGGCGCTCTCAAATCGCAATATGAAGGCGATTTGTGACCGCCTGAACGGCACGCCTAGAAAGTGCCTTGGATGGCGCACCCCACTCGAGGCGTTCAGAGAAGAGATGATGAAACTGAGATAGCGGATACTGTCGCAACGACCCTTGAGCCATCACAACAGGACGCCACTATGATGCGCCCTGTCGACAATCAATCAGGTTGCTGCATTGCGCGCCTATGCGCTGATCTTGTCACGCGGCTGTGCTGCGCTCAGCGTTTCAAAGGCTTCATTTTGGGACAGGAAGATCTGGCCGCTGAGCGCATCCAGGAAATGGCTGCGTTTCAGACGATCCATGACTGGCCCTTTAACCTCGGACATATGCAGCTGGATCCCCATGTCAGACAGCCGCTGGTTCATTTCCTCAAGCGATTCAAGCGCACTCAGATCGATTTCGTTCACCGCAGAGCACATCAGCACGACGTGTTTGATCTCATCACGGCCTTCGTGCACGCGCGCCAGGATCAGGTCCTCCATACGCCGCGCGTTGGCGAAGTACAGGCTTTCGTCGATCCGGAGTGTGACCAGCGAAGGATCGGTCACCACGTTATGGCGGTGAATGTTGCGGAAATGCTCGGTTCCCGGCACCTGCCCCACCTCGGCCACGTGCGGGCGCGAGGTCTTCCAGACGAACAACAAAAGCGAGACCAGCACACCAGCAGCGACACCGGTTTCCACACCAACCAACAGCGTCAGCAGGATCGTGGTCAGAACCGCGGCGAAATCGGCTTTGGAATAGGTCCAGGCAGTTTTGAGAATCTTCAAATCAACCAGTGAAAGGACCGCAATGATGATGGTCGCTGCCAGTGTTGCCTTGGGAAGAAAATACAGCAGCGGCGTCAGGAACATCGCAGCAAAGGTCAGCCCAACGGCGGTAAAGGCGCCCGCAGCCGGGGTGCGCGCACCGGCGTCAAAGTTGACGACCGATCGTGCAAAACCGCCTGTCACCGAATAGCCACCAGACAAGGCAGAGGCCAAGTTCGCAGCGCCAAGGGCTTTAAGCTCTTGGTTTGGGTCAATTTTCTGACGGCGCTTGGCAGCCAAGGTCTGCGCGACCGAGACACTTTCAACATAGCCGATAATGGTGATCAGCGCGGCAGGACCAATCAGGGCCGGAACCAGCGCCCAATCGATCATCGGCAGGCCAATAGGCGGCAGACCGGTCGGCACCTCGCCAACCACGGAAACCCCCATCTCTGGCAGGTTCAGCGCCCAGGACAGTACGATCGTTCCGATGACGGCAAAGACCGGGCCAACCCGGGCTGCGGTTCCGGCGGCGCCTTTTGACAGGCCGACCTTTTGGTGCAGCACGTTCGCCATATGTCGGCGCACCCAGATCAAAAAGCCGAGGGCCAGCGCGCCGACCCCCAGGGTCCAGAAATTGACCTGACCAAGCCCCTGCCCCAGCGACAGCAGAATTTCCGGCAGATTGTGACCATGCGCCGGAATGCCCAACAGATGCTTCATCTGGCTAACTGCGATCAGCAGCCCCGAGGCCGTAATGAACCCAGCGATCACGGGATGCGACAGCAGGTTGGCCACCACACCCAGACGCAAGGCCCCCATCGTTGCCAGCATCAACCCGGACAGCAGCGCCAGCACGGCGGCTGCGGCAGTGAACTCTGCAACAGTGTCCAGACCCAGCGGCGCCAGCGCAGATGCGCTCATCAACGACACCACGGCGACCGGCCCCACGGCCAGGGCACGCGAGGTGCCGAAGATTGCATAGGCCACCAAAGGCAGGATCGACGCGTAAAGCCCGACCTCGGCAGGTAGCCCGGCGAGCAAGGCATAGGCCAGTGACTGCGGGATAAGCATGATCGTGACGATCACTGCCGCTGTCATATCCCCGGTGAAATCAGGGCGGTCATACCGTCGTCCCCAGTCCAAAATTGGAAACAGGGATTTCAAGTCGATGCGGGACAGTGGCGAAGACATTGCGGAGGCTTTCCTGAGAATGGATCGCGCCGCGCACCCGATCAGGTGTCAACGCGCTCAATACATATTCGTAAAAGCATATATATATTCGATGAGAGGGAGGAAAGCCCTTTCGTTAAAATTGTTACCGCACGCCCCTGTACGCCCTCGTAAAACACTGTTAAAAAAGAATTAAGTACGAAGGATACTGCAAAGCGGCCCTTCAATTTCTGCCGGTGTTATTGGAAAAACACCGGGGCAATTTTGCATGTTGCGACTTGCAGAAACGCAGGTCCGGCGCTTAGCCGCACAAGAAGGGGAATGCGCCCCTCCCTACCCTTTGCGATTTTCTATGGGTTCACATCGAACCTTCGGACTTCAGGGCCATTTGCGTATTTACGCCTTTGCTTGACAACTTGGCCTCAACGCCATGCTCAGGTGCTGATGGCGTCCCCTGGCAGTTAACCTCGGTAAATGGTGGATGGACGGCGGCTGACCGCGCAGGAGGTTGCTAAGAATAAGCACGTGCAATTTGAAGCATCCCTTGCTTCTGCTCCAGCGTTAACCTCTGCCTTTACCGTTTTGGATCCACTTTGCAGGGAGCCGAGCGAAAATCCTGTGCCTTTGTCTTTGCAGTGATGTGAGGACGAGGGCTATCTGCATTATTGCAGGCCTGAAATGCAAAACCGCAAGGCCGGTGGGCACTTGCGGTTTCGAGACTGATGTCAGTCAATCGGGGCCAGACCGCGGAAATTAACGATCTGGCCCCGGATTTTGGCGCTATTCGTTAAAAGAACGCCTGCAGACCGGTCTGAGCGCGGCCCAGGATCAGTGCGTGAACGTCGTGTGTGCCCTCATAGGTGTTGACCGTTTCCAGGTTCACCATGTGGCGAATGACCTGGAATTCCAGGCTGATGCCATTGCCGCCGTGCATGTCGCGGGCCATACGAGCGATATCCAGCGCCTTGCCACAGTTGTTCCGCTTGACGATCGAGATCATCTCGGGCGCGGCATTGGCGGCGTCCATCAGGCGACCAACACGCAGCGAGGCCTGCAGGCCAAGGGTGATTTCGGTCTGCATATTGGCCAGTTTCAGCTGGAACAGCTGGGTGTTGGCAAGCGGACGTCCGAACTGGGCGCGGTCCAGACCATACTGACGTGCGGCGTGCCAGCAGGCTTCGGCGGCGCCCATCGCGCCCCAGCTGATGCCGTAACGTGCGCGGTTCAGACAGCCGAACGGACCTTTGAGGCCTTGCACGTGCGGCAGCAGCGCGTCTTCACCGACTTCGACGCCATCCATGACGATTTCACCGGTGATGGAGGCACGCAGCGACGCCTTGTTCTGGATTTTCGGCGCGGAGAGCCCCTTCATGCCTTTTTCCAGCACGAAGCCGCGGATCTTGCCACCATGCTCTTCGGATTTAGCCCAGACGACAAAGACATCGGCGATCGGCGCGTTCGAAATCCACATCTTGGAGCCGGTCAACTTGTAGCCGGTTGCGGTCTTCTCGGCCCGGGTTTTCATGCCCGCGGGGTCGGAACCTGCGTCGGGCTCGGTCAGACCAAAGCAGCCGATCCATTCACCAGATGCCAGTTTCGGCAGGTACTTCTTGCGCTGCTCTTCGCTGCCATAGGCGTAGATCGGGTACATCACCAGCGAGCTTTGCACCGACATCATCGAGCGATAACCGCTGTCGACGCGCTCAACTTCGCGCGCAACCAGGCCGTAAGACACATAGCCTGCGCCCAACCCGCCGTATTCCTCGGGGATGGTGGTGCCCAGCAGGCCCATCTCGCCCATCTCGCGGAAGATGGCGGGATCGGTGTGTTCGTTTTCATATGCTTCGGTAACGCGCGGCTGCAGCTTTTCCTGCGCATAGGCACGGGCCGAAGCAGCGATCATGCGCTCATCTTCGTTCAGCTGATCGTCCAGACGCAGCGGATCTTCCCAGTTGAAGCCGCTCAGATCGGGCGCATCCTTGGCCCGCAGTTTAGGTGCATCGGTCATGTCTTGCCCCTTTGTCGTTGATGTTGAAACCTGCGGCGACCCTAACGGTGGGTTAAGGAAAAAAACAGCGAGACTTTTGCAAGCATATATGAGTAAACAACATACATGAGTGCACCACGTCGTTTTCTCCCGTCCATTTCTGCCCTGCGCGCGCTGGAGGCACTGGATCGTTTGGGCAGTGCATCGGCGGCGGCGGCCGAATTGTCGCTTACGCAGGGCGCGGTGAGCCGCCAACTGCAGGCGCTCGAACGGCAGCTTGGGTTGGACCTGGTGCATCGGGACAAGAAAAAACTGACACTGTCACCCGAGGCGCAGGAATACGCATCGGAAATCCGCGCTGCGCTGAACCAGATCGCCCAGTCGACGCTGCGCCTTCAGACTGCGCCCCTGGCTGGAACGCTGAATCTCGCGATCCTTCCGGCCTTTGGCATGCGCTGGCTGATGCCGCGCCTACCGGAATTTGCCCGGCTGCATCCGGATGTCACCATCAATATGACGACGCGGCTGGAACCTTTCAGCTTTGCCAGCGAACCCTTTGATGCGGCGATCCATTTTGGCCGCGCAGAATGGCCGGGCACCGACGCCCTGTTGTTGAAACATGAACAGCTTTTACCGGTCTGCGCGCCGGATCTGGTGGTCGGCACGGCCTTGCGCGGCCCCAAGGACATTCTGAACCTTCCACTCTTGCATATTCAGACCCGCCCCGAGGCCTGGTCGGATTGGTTTGCCGCACAAGGCGTGGAGGCACCAGAGACCGTTAGTGGTACCATGTATGATCAATTTGCAACCATTACTCAGGCCGCAATGCACGGGTTGGGGGTCGCCTTGATGCCGGATTATCTGGTGGAGCAAGACCTGGCGACCGGGCGGTTGGTGGCGCTGCACCCTGCCCCGACAGAAACGCGCGGCGCCTATTATCTGGTCTGGCCGACCAGCAAATCCAACGCGCCCGCGCTGCGCAAATTCCGCGACTGGCTGGCCACCAAGGCGCAGCCCGAAGATCCGCTGCCGCGTTGAACCACGCCCAACCACTAGGCAAAACAAAGGGGGGGCGTCCGTACCCCACCGCACACCAATCGTGCACCCTGCGTGCGCCGCTGTGGCCCAATCCATGGGACCAAGCGGAGCACGCAAATTGGGAAAAATTAGCCGAGCGCGTAGCCCGCGCCGCGCACCGTGCGCACAGGATCGTCGCCGCCATGCTGGGTCAGCGCCTTGCGCAGTCGCCCGATATGGACATCCACGGTGCGGGTGTCGACGTAGATGTCGCGGCCCCAGACTCTGTCCAGCAGCTGTTCCCGACTCCAGACCCGGCCCGGCTTTTCCATGAAGGTCGACAGCAGGCGGAATTCGGTCGGCCCCAGTTTCAGGGGCTGGTCCGAACGGCTGACCTTGTGGGTCTCCGCATCCAGAATGATGTCGTCAAACTCCAGCCGCACGCCAACGGTGGACGGACGCACCCGGCGCAACTGGGTCCGCACCCGCGCCATCAGCTCGATCACCGAATAGGGTTTCACCACGTAATCGTCAGCGCCGGTTTCCAGACCGCGCACCTTGTCCACCTCTTCGGAGCGGGCCGAGAGCATGATGATCGGAATGCCGCGGGTCTCGGGCCGCGTCTTCAGGCGGCGGCAGACTTCGATTCCGCTGAGGTTCGGCATCATCCAGTCCAGAACGATGATGTCCGGCGTGTCCTCCTCGACCAAAAGCAGCGCCTCTTCGCCGTTTTCGGCGCGGATCACACGGAACCCGTCTGCTTCGAGGTTGTAGGCCAGCACTTCACGTTGGGCCAATTCGTCCTCGACGACCAGAACAGTGGGCTGATCGGCAGCCATGTCTTAGACCTCCTGCGGAGTGGTTGAGGTGGTATCGGCCTTGGGCCGGTCGTCCTCGGGACGGCTGCCGGTAACCAAGTAGATCAGCTCTTCGCAGATCGATGTCACGTGATCGCCCATGCGTTCGATGTTCTTGGCGATGAAATGCAGATGCATACAGGGCGTGATGTTGCGCGGATCTTCCATCATATGGGTCAGGAATTCGCGGAATAGCGCATTATACATCTGGTCGACGTCGCGGTCGCGGGTGATCACATCGCCCGCCAGTTCGACATCGCGCTGGATATAGGCGTCCAGCGCATCCTTCAGCATCAGTTCAACCTCACGCGCCATCCGGCGCAGGGCGGCGGCGCTGTCCAGCGCATCATGGCCCTGGATCAGGACCCCGGTGCGTTTGGCGATATTCTTGGCGTAATCACCGATGCGTTCCAGATTGCCGGCGATTTTCATCACCGACAGCACCACGCGCAGATCCACCGCAGCCGGGGCGCGGATGGCGATCACCCGAGCAGCTTCCTCGTTGATCAGCTCTTCAAGCCCATCGATGGCCTTGTCGTCGGCGCGCACCTTCTGGGCCAGTTCCTCGTCGCGGGTTTCCAGCGCGCGCGCAGATTCCATGATGGCGGCTTCGACCAGCCCGCCCATTTTCATGATCCGGGCCTGGATCGCCTCCAGATCCCGGTCAAATGCGGATGCGATATGTTGCTCTTCCATGTCTCAGTCCTTGCAATGAGGGATCAGCCGATACGGCCGGTAATGTAGCTTTCGGTCCGCGGATCTTCGGGGTTGGTGAAGATCTGACCGGTGTTGCCGAACTCAACCAGGTTACCGAGGTGGAAGAAGGCGGTTTTCTGGCTGACGCGGGCCGCTTGCTGCATCGAGTGGGTGACGATCACCACCGAATAGCTCGCGCGCAGCTCGTCGATCAGCTCTTCGACCTGGGCGGTCGCGATCGGGTCCAGCGCCGAACAGGGCTCGTCCATCAGCAGGACTTCAGGTTCGGTCGCCACGGCGCGGGCGATGCACAAGCGCTGCTGCTGACCACCGGACAGGCCGGTGCCCGGCGCGTGCAGGCGGTCCTTCACCTCATCCCATATGGCGCCGCGGCGCAGGGATTTTTCGACGATCTCATCCAGTTCGGCCTTGCTTCGGGCCAGCCCGTGAATGCGCGGGCCATAGGCCACGTTGTCATAGATCGATTTCGGGAAGGGGTTCGGTTTCTGGAAAACCATGCCAACCTTGGCGCGCAGCTGCACCGGATCGACCCGCTTGTCATAGATGTCTTCGCCGTCCAGCAGGATCTTGCCGGTGACGCGGCAGATGTCGATGGTGTCATTCATCCGGTTCAGGCAACGCAGGAAGGTCGACTTGCCACAGCCCGAAGGACCGATAAAGGCGGTCACGGTATTGTCTTCGATCTCGACATTGACGTCTTTGATCGCGTGGGTGTCGCCGTAATAGACGTTGACGTCGCTGGCCGAGATTTTGATCGTGTTGGTCACAGTCTTATCCAGTCTACTCATGTCGTTCATATCGGTGCCCCCTACCAGCGGCGTTCAAAGCGGCGGCGCAGGATCACGGCCACCGTATTCATGGTTACGAGGAAAACCAAAAGGATAATGATGCCGCCCCAGGCCCTCTCGTAAAAGGCCGGGTCGGCGCGTTTGGCCCATTCATAGATCTGCGCGGGCATGGCCGAGTTCGGCGCCAGCAGACCATCGGCCAGGGTTTCCGGCGCGTTGGAGGCAATGAAGCCCACCATGCCGATCAGCAAGAGCGGCGCGGTTTCACCCAGTGCCTGCGCCAGGCCGATGATGGTGCCGGTCAGGATGCCGGGCGCGGCCAGCGGCAGCACGTGGTGGAACACTGCCTGCATTTTCGAAGCGCCCACACCCAGCGCCGCATCGCGGATCGACGGCGGCACCGCCTTCAACGCCGCGCGGGTCGAGATGATGATGGTTGGCAGGGTCATCAGCGTCAGCACCAAACCACCCACCAGCGGCGCCGACATCGGCAGGTGCATGTAGTTGATGAACACCGCGAGGCCCAGGATACCGAACACAATGGACGGCACAGCGGCGAGGTTCGAGATATTCACCTCGATCACATCGGTCAGCCAGTTCTTGGGTGCGAATTCCTCAAGGTAGATCGAGGCGGCAACCCCAATGGGCAGCGCCAGCGCCAGCACCACCAGCATCATGAACAGGGAGCCCATCATCGACACGCCGATGCCGGCGGCCTCCGGGCGTTGGTCCGAGGCATCCGCCCCGATGATGAAATCGATGTTGAAGGTCTTCTTGATCACGCCTTCGGCGACCAGCGCATCGACCAGATCCAGCTGCACAGCCGAGATGTTCTTGTCGTTCTCAATACTGTCACGGCTGACGCGCCCTTTTAGGTAACCATCAACGCGGCTTTGCGCGAGGAAGCGGAACTCGACCGTCTGTCCGATCTGATCGGGGTTTTCGATCACAAAGGCCCGCAGCTGGGCGACGGCGTTCTTAGACAGAAGGCCGGCCATGTCCTTGGACTTGAGCCCGGTTTCGATGCCGCGCGCGTCGATCATGTCCTGCATCGCGCCCTTGACCAGCGGGGCATAGCCAAAGGTGGTGACCTTCTTGATGTCCTCGATATTGCGGTTGCCCTTCTTGTCGAGTTTGCTTTCCAACAGTTCCACGTTCAGCGTGACAAAGGTCTGCTGAAAGGCGCCCGCGCCGCGGCCCACGATGGTGGTGACCAGGACGGCCAGCATCATCAGGCCCACAAGGATGGCCGCAATGCCATAGGCCTTGAACCGGGTCTCAGCGGCGTTGCGTTTGCGGGTGCGGGGGCTTTGCGACAGGAGCGATCCGCCCTTGGTCGCCTGCGGCCCGCCAGAGCCGCCGGAGGTGTGACTGATATCGGTCATTAGTCGTACTGCTCCCGGTATTTGCGCACGATATAAAGGGCCAGAACATTGAGCCCCAGCGTCAGAACAAAGAGGGTCAGGCCCAGAGCGAAGGCGACCAGCGTTTCCGGGCTAGCGAAATCGGTGTCGCCGGTCAGCTGGCTGACGATGCGGGTGGTGATGGTGGTCATTGATTCCAGCGGGTTGAGCGAGAATTTGGCAATCGCCCCTGCCCCCATGACCACGATCATGGTTTCTCCGATCGCGCGCGAGGCCGCCAGCAGCACGGCGCCGACGATGCCCGGCAATGCGGCCGGCAGAACCACCTGGCGCACGGTTTCAGATTTGGTGGCGCCAAGGCCAAGCGAGCCATCGCGCATCGATTGCGGCACCGCGTTGATGATGTCATCGGACAGTGACGAGACAAAGGGGATCAGCATGATGCCCATGACCAACCCAGCCGTCAGAACCGAGGTGGCACCGCTCATCCATTCGACACCCAGCACGCCGTTTTCGCCCTGACCGAAGAAGCGCACCAGCAAGGGGCCGACAGTCAACAGGGCGAAGAGACCATAAACAATGGTCGGGATACCTGCGAGGATCTCCAGGAGCGGCTTGGCAAAGGCGCGCACTGCTGGGCCGGCGTATTCCGACAGGTAGATCGCTGCGAACAACCCCACCGGCACTGCCACCAGCAGCGCGATGAAAGAAATGTAAAGCGTGCCCCACAGAAGCGGCAGGATCGACAATTCGCTGTCACCGCGAAAATTCGGCGCCCAGGTGGTCCCAAAGAAGAAATCGGTCCAGGAATGCAGCCCAAAGAAATTCTTGGTTTCAAACAGCATCGACAGAACGATGCCGATCGTGGTCAGGATCGCCAGAGAGGCTGCCAGGATCAGCAGCGCCATGACAACCCGCTCCACCACGTTGCGGGCGCGGAAATCCTTGTCCGACTTGCGATATGCCAGCCCAAAGCCGCCAAGCGCCAGCAGGAGGACCGCGACGGTCATTGCCGTGCGGCCTGTGTGCGACAGCCCCCGGTAGGCGCGCGCGGCGTCCAGAACTTCGGGACGCACATCAGCGCCAAGCGCGACGCCAACCTCCCCCAGAATGCCCCTCAGGTCGCCGGTCTCGCTGTCAAATTCGCGCACTTCACGGGCGCTCAGCGCGCCCTGCTCAACCGCCAGATCCAGCCCTTCGGCCACCCGGCGCACATCACTCATCACGAGGCTGAGCGAAGCATTTTCCGGCACCAGATCCGCAGGGATCATGGAGGACACCCGGTTTTCGATCAGCATCGGCTGCGCCAATAGCCAGATCACCAGAGCCGCCAAAGAGGGGATCAGTGCGCTCAACCCCACATGAGAGCCGTAGTAGCTCGGCAGGGAATGCAGCAGGCGCGGGTCACCACCGGCCGAAGCAAGCGCGCGGCGACGGCCCAGAACATATCCGGCGGCCGCGATGACACAGAGTAGAACAACAAGCCAGAACGTCGGCATCAAAGGCTCCGTTTGGTGGCGGATTAAAATTCAGGGTGTCCGATTGGACAGAGAAATGGCCGGGGGAACGTCCCCCGGCCAAATCAGATCAGCGGGGGAATGATTAGGAGTTTCCGCCCATTACGTCTTCGTTTGCAACCGCTTCCTGGGTTTTCGCCAGTTCCGGGTCTGCAACCAGACCGTATTCGGCCAGCGGGCCGTCGGGGCCTGCAACTTCGTCTGCGATGAAGAATTCAGCATATTCTTTCAGGCCGGGGATCACGCCGATGTGGGCTTTCTTCACGTAGAAGAACAGCGGGCGCGAGACCGGGTATTCGCCGGTTGCGATGCTTTCGGTCGAGGGAACGATACCGGACATGGTTGCGACCTGCAGTTTGTCGGTGTTGTTCTCGTAGAAGGCCAGACCAAAGACGCCGATACCGTCTTTGTTGCTCTCGATGCGGGCCAGAGTCTCGGTGTAGTCACCGTCGATGTCCACGGAGACGCCATCGGTGCGCAGGGAGATACAGGCTTTCTCGGCTGCTTTCTTCTTGGCTTTGTCGCTGTCGCCTTCGGCGCCGACCAAGATGTGCTCGAATGCGCCGGTGGCTTCGCAGCCTGCCAGGATCACCTTGTCTTCGAAGACTTCACGGGTGCCGTGCTTGGTGCCGGGGATGAAGGCCTGGATCGGCTGCGCCGGGAAGGCCGGGTTCACGTCGGCCCAGGTTTTGTTCGGGTTGGCAACCATTTTGCCGTCGACCATGATTTCGTCGGACAGAGCCAGGTACCAGTCGGTCGGGGTGAATTCGAAACCGTTGCCGTTGATGTCAGAGGCAAAGACGATGCCGTCATAACCGATACGCACTTCGATGATGTCGGTGACACCAGCTTCGGCACAGGCCTTGATTTCTTTGTCTTTGATTTTGCGCGATGCGTTTGCAACGTCGATGGTGTTTTCGCCAACACCTTCGCAGAAACGCTTGAGACCGGCCGAAGAACCGCCGGATTCAACAACCGGTGTCGGGAAGTCGAAGTTTTCGCCAAAGGCTTCGGCAACGATCGAGGCATAGGGCAGCACGGTCGAGGAGCCGGCAACCTGCACCTGATCACGTGCGGCGGCAGCGGTGGCCGAAACGGCAGCGATTGCCAGGGCGGATGCGGAAAGTTTCACAAAGGACATTTCAGTCTCCATGAGGTGTTAGAAGGTTCACGATCACCCCCACGATGATCTTGGCCTCCTGCTAAAGGGCGGTCATGTGGCTTTTGTGACAGGTATGTAACAGGCATATGACAATCGCCGGATTGTGACGGAAATTGTGACAAAAACCTTATCCTACTGGTTCACGGCGCCCATACGCCCCCTGTGCAATCCGCAAGGAGGCGTTCATACCCTTCGTTTTTCGGAAGCGGATAGTGGCGCAGAAAGGTTACTGCGGCAGGATCACTGTAAAGGATGCCCCTGCCCCAAGATCGCTTTCGACCCTCAGTCGGCCCCGGTGCCGGTTGATGATGTGTTTGACGATTGCCAGACCCAGACCGGTACCGCCCAGCTCCCGCGAGCGATGGCTGTCGGCGCGGTAGAAACGCTCGGTCAGGCGTGGCAGATGCACCGGATCGATACCCGGACCATTGTCGATCACCTGGATGCGGGCCGCCGGGGCGCGCAGGGCCGGATCCCGCTCCATCGGCGTCAGCACCACGCGCACCTGATCGCCACCGTATTTGATGGCGTTTTCAATCAGGTTGGTGAAGACCTGTTGCAGCTGATCGGAATCGCCGGTGACATGCACCGGCTCGTCGGGCGCCTCAAGCGACAGGGCGACATTGCCGGCCTCAGCCAGCGGCTGCATGGATTTCAGGGTGGATGTCAGATGCGCCGTAAGGTCCAGTTTTTCTTTTGGCCGCACCCGCTCCGCGCTCTCGACGCGGTTAAGGGACAGAAGATCGCCGACCAGACGGTTCATCCGGCTGGCTTCCCCTTCCATGATCGCGAGGAAGCGATCACGGGCCGCCGGATCGTCGCGGGCGGCGCCGCGCAGGGTTTCGATAAACCCCATCAGCGCGGTCAACGGCGTGCG
This sequence comes from Phaeobacter gallaeciensis, assembly GCF_001678945.1. NCBI lineage: Bacteria > Pseudomonadati > Pseudomonadota > Alphaproteobacteria > Rhodobacterales > Roseobacteraceae > Phaeobacter > Phaeobacter gallaeciensis. The sequence goes on along the minus strand of NZ_CP015124.1, from coordinate 174,126 downwards.
TAATTCATGGCTGACGTTGGCGACGAAATCGCGGCGCATCTGGCCAGCCTGTTCGCGCTCGGTCACGTCGGTGAAACACAACAGTACGGCGCCGCCATTGACGGCGCCGATGCCGGGGACGTAGCGCAGGCTCACCTCGAATGTGGTGTCCTGCGCGCCGTCATTGGACAGATGTCGGGCGGTGCGCGCAGATTTGTCCTGCAGACAGGCTTCGATTGCAGCGGTGACGCCGGGCTGGCGCAGGATGGTGGCGAAGTGCCGCCCCTTCAGTTGCTGCCCCAAAAGGGTGGTACCGGCCGCATTGGCACCGATGAAGCGTTCGGTCTGATCTACCAGCACCGCAGGCAGCGGGATGGCTTCGAGAAACCCTTCGATCAGCTCTTGCGTCATGGCACTTTGGCCCCTTTTGGATGGCGGTTCGGCCCGTGTACCTTTCCAATGTAACGGTTTTATTATGACGCCGCTGCCGCCGCGACCGCCTCGGAGAACACCGCCAGCAGCGCCGCCGGATCCTCCAGACCAACCGACACCCGGAAGAACCCTTCGCTGAGGCCGAGGCCCGCGCGTTCTTCTGGCGTCAGGGCCCGGTGCGACGAGGAGGCCGGATGCGACAGTGTGGTGCCCACATCACCCAGCGTCGGGGCAAAGTTCAGCCCGTCCGCCGCGCGGGTAAATGCGTTGGCCGCGGCCCGGCCGCCTTCGAGTTCAAAGCTGACCATATTGCAGCCCTGCCCCTTAAGCAGATCCATGGCGCGGTCATGATCCGGGTGATCCTTACGCGTCGGGTAGATCACGCGCTTAACACCCGGCATCCCGGCCAGATGATCGGCCAGCGCCGCCGCCGTGGCCTGGCTGCGCTCGAACCGCAGCTCAAAGGACAGCATGCCGCGCTCGGCCAGCCAGCAATCAAACGGGCTGGGAGTCATGCCGGTGGTGACGGAAAACACGCTGAGCCGTTCATTCAGCGCCGGATCGCGTGCCACCACATAGCCCAGCATCACATCCGAATGGCCCGCCAGCAGTTTGGTGATCGAATGGATGACGATATCAGCGCCGTGGTCGAACGGCTGAAACCCGCGCGGCGTGGTAAAGGTATTGTCCACCACCAGCAGAATCCCGGTTTCCTTGCACAGGGCGGACAGCCCGTCGATATCCGCGACCGCCAGCGTCGGGTTCGACACGGTTTCGACCAGGATCATCTTGGTTTCCGGACGGATCGCAGCACGCACGGCCGCAATATCCGCCGGATCGGCAAGGCTGGTTTCGATCCCCAGACGCGGCAGGTCTTCCTTCATCAGGCGCAGCGAGCGGCCATAAAGCTGGTTGCCGCCGATCACGTGATCGCCGGTCTTTGTCAGCCCCAGCAGAACCGCAGAAACCGCTGCCATGCCCGAACCGGTGACAACCCCGCCCGACATGCCTTCCATCGCATCCAGACGTTTGGCCACCACATCCGCGTTCGGATGTCCTTCACGGGAATAGGTATAGCCGTGCACGCGGCCTTCATACTGGTCATCCAGCGCATCAGGGGTTTCGCTGGCGTAAACCACCGAGGGGCTGAGCGGCGTCACGACCGGATGGCTGGCACTATGGGGAAGCGGATCGGGCCGCATCAGCGAGCCTTTGGAATTTCTCATTTAGTCGACCTTTTGCAGTTCTTCACGAAAGCGGCGCATGTTGTCCTGGTAATGGAGCGCGCTCCACTTCAGCTTTTCGATTGTTGCCTCATCTACCTGACGCACAACCTTGCCCGGAGCGCCCATGACCAGGGAGCCATCGGGAATTTCCTTGTTCTCGGTGATCAGCGCACCTGCCCCGATCAGGCAGTTCTTGCCGATCTTGGCGCCGTTCAACACGGTCGCGCCCATCCCGATCAGGGAGTTTTCGCCGATGGTGCAGCCATGCAGCATTACCTTGTGACCGATGGTGCAATTCTTGCCGATGCTCAATGGGAACCCAGCGTCAATATGCATGACGACGTTCTCCTGCACATTTGATCCTTCGCCGATGCGGATCTCTTCGTGGTCGGCGCGGATGGTGCAGCCGAACCAGACCGAAGATCCGGCCTCCATCACCACCTTGCCGACCAGGTTGGCATCGGGGGCAACCCAGGTATCTTCGTGGATCTCGGGCTTGTCTGCTCCAAGGGCGTAAAGGGTCATGACATTTCCTCAAACTCTGCTTGCAGACCGCGCACGTGATCCACCAGATGCGGTTGCTGAATCCGGCGCAGACGAGTCGCGGTAATGATGGTGCGCAGCGCTTGCTCGGTGGTGTCCAGATCGTCGTTGATCAGCACATGGTCATAGCTGCCCCAGTGGCTGATTTCGTCCCAGCTTTTCTCCATCCGCCGCTTGATGGTGTCGGCATCGTCCTGACCGCGGCTTTCCAGTCGGCGGCGCAGCTCGTGGATCGAGGGCGGCAAGAGAAAGATCGACAGCGTGTGCTGGCCAAGGTCCGAATTGCGGATCTGCTGCGCACCCTGCCAGTCGATGTCAAACAGCACATCCTGACCCGCGTTGATCGCCGCCCGCACCGGCCCCTTGGGAGAGCCGTAGAAGTTGCCGAAGACATGCGCGTGTTCCAGCATCTCGCCTTCGGTGACGGCGGCTTTGAATTCATCCACCGTGCTGAAGTGGTAATCCTGACCGTCGACCTCGCCCTCGCGCGGGGCACGGGTGGTGGCAGAGACCGAGAACCGGATGCTGTCGTCCCAGCTCCGCAGCCGTTTCGCCAAAGTGGATTTGCCTGCGCCGGATGGCGACGACAGGATGATCAATAGGCCTCGCCGATCAGCCATCAGCTGCTCTCCTCAAATTCTATGGTCTGGGTCATTCGATGTTCTGCACTTGCTCGCGCATCTGATCTATTATCGCCTTCAGCTCAAGCCCGACAGCGGTCAGATCGCTGCTTTGCGCCTTGGAGCACAGGGTATTGGCCTCGCGGTTGAACTCCTGCATCAGGAAATCCAGCTTGCGCCCTATCGGGCCACCGGCCTCTAACAGCTCACGCGCCGCACGCACATGGGCAGCAAGACGGTCGATTTCCTCGGTCACGTCTGCCTTGACCGCGATCAGCGCTAGTTCCTGCGCCAGACGGTCGGGGTCCATGCCATCGGAATTCGCCAGAACCCGTTCAAGATTGGTCTTAAGAGTTTCCGCGATTCTGGGCTTGCGCTCTTCTGCCAGAGCCGCCGCCGAAGCGCTGAGGGCCTCCACTTGGTCCAGTTGACGCTTCAATACATTAAGCAATTGGGCGCCTTCGGTCCGCCGCATTTCGGTGAGGCCCGCCAAAAGGGTTAAGAATTCGTCCTTCAGCGCGGCCACCAGCGGCGCCGGGTCGTCCTCTGTTACCGCGTGTTCCATCACCCCGCGCAGGGCTAGAATGTCCGATGCCGACGATGGTTTCAGATCCACTCCCGCCGCCTGCGCGGCTGCTTCGGTCTGCGCCAGTGCCTCCAACACCGACGTCAGTGCCGCCGGGTTCAGTTGCAGTGGTCCGCCCCCCTCTTCCCGGCGCGTCAAACGCAGGGTCAGCGAGATATTCCCGCGCGATAGAGATTTGGAAAGTGTTGATCTGACAAAGGGTTCCAGACCTTCCAGCCAATCAGGAATGCGCAGGCGCAGGTCCAGCCCCTTGGCGTTGACCGACCGGATTTCCCAGCCCCAGCTATGCGCATCAAGGCCCCCTTGCGCGGATGCGAATCCTGTCATGCTGTTCACAGTCATACACTCAGCCCTTCGTCGTTTTCTGCGCGCGACATTGCCACAAAGGCGCCGATAAGCACAACGGATGCGGGCCTTATTCTTTGGTATAGAAGGCCTATCCGGATCCCGTTAACCATTGCTTGAAGAAATAGTCATAATTTGAATCATATTGTGCCATATTAATGAAGCAGTAAGGATTTGGGCGGATATTGTTAAGCAGTCTTAAGAAAGCTTAACCTGCCGCCGCAGACAGTCGGGATTCTCCCGGCAAGCAAAAGGACACGGACATGTTTTTCGGCGGTCGCAAAAGCTCTGGACAGAACAAGGGTCACGACAAGGTGGTTCCGATGGACAACTTCCGCAGCCACACGCCCGTGTCGGCGATGCGCCAGGCAGAAGCCTACTGGACAGCCCTGCGTCGGGGCGACGATATTCCCAGCCGCTCGCAGATTGACCCGCGTGGCCTGGAAAACATCCTGTCCCAGACCTTCATTCTTGAACGTGTGGCTCCCGGGATCGCCCGGTTCCGCCTTGCGGGTCAGAAGGTCAACGAAATGGCTGGCATGGAAGTGCGTGGAATGCCGATCACGGCGTTCTTCACCCCCGATGCCCGCAAACAGCTGAGCGCCGCATTGGAGCACATGTTCGAAGCCCCCGCTATCGTTGAGCTGGAGCTGCAAACCGAACCCTCGCGTCTGCGGGGACGACGTGAGGCACGGATGTTGCTGCTGCCGCTGCGCAGTGATCTTGGCGATGTCAGCCGTGCGCTTGGCGTTTTCGTCTCGGAAGGCAACCCGACGGGAACATCGCAGCGGTTCACGGTGTCCTCGATCGAGATGCGGACCATCTCTCAGGGCAGCACCGATGGCGAATTCAAGGCCAAGCCGCGCGAAGAGAAGCAAGATATCAATACGCCGAACCCCGGCTTTGCAGAAACACAGGAGCGGTTCACGACCGAAAAGTCCATTCTGGACGAGGCGCGCGCCCTTGCCGACCGCGGCACCCTGAAGTCCACGCCGGATGCAGAAAAACCGGGTGAAACCGCAGACGGCGGTGCCAGCCAAAAGGCGCCCAAACGTGGATCACATCTGCGCCTGGTGGTCAGCCGCGACTAAGCACAGACATAGCCGGAGCACTCCGGCCGAGATTCCGGTCCAAGGTCATAGCACCGGAAAATACGCCCCGCGGAAGAACTCCCGGGGCGTTCCCTTTTCTGTCAAGCTTCACCGTTTTCAAGTCCGCTATGCCGCTCACAGCAAAAAGCCGCCCCGAATGGAGCGGCTTTTCTTTTGTTATCAGCCCCCTAGGCGCAGTCCCTAAGGTAAGCACCCCTAGCTTCAGCCAGCCTCGGCTGTCGCAGCGGCGCCACCGCGTTGACCGCGCAGGGTGGACAGCTCTTCAGCCACCAGGAACGCCAGTTCCAGCGATTGGCTAGCGTTAAGGCGCGGATCACAGGCCGTATGGTAGCGGTCGCTGAGGTTCTCATCGGTGACAGCCCGTACGCCGCCGGTGCATTCGGTGACATCCTGACCGGTCATCTCGAAATGCACGCCGCCGGGAATGGTGCCCTCGCTGGTGTGAACTGCGAAGAAATCGCGCACCTCGCGCAGAACGCTGTCAAAGGGCCGGGTCTTGTAACCGCTGGTGGACTTGATGGTATTGCCATGCATCGGGTCGCAGACCCATGTGACATTGGCGCCCTCTTCCTTCACCGCTTTGATAAGGCGCGGCAGATGATCCGCAGCCTTCCCGGCGCCGAAGCGGGCGATCAGCGTCAGACGGCCCTCTTCGTTCTCGGGATTCAGCTTGGCCATCAACTCCTTGAGGTCGTCGGCGGTGGTGGTCGGGCCGCACTTCAATCCGATCGGGTTCAGAACACCGCGGCAGAACTCCACATGCGCGCCGTCGGGCTGGCGGGTGCGGTCACCGATCCAGATCATGTGGCCGGAACCGGCCAGCCATTTGCCGGAGGTCGAATCAAGACGGGTCAGCGCCTCTTCATATTCCAGCAGCAGACCTTCGTGGCTGGTGTAGAACTCAACCGTCTGCAGCGTATGCGCGGTGTCGTTGTTGACCCCGGCTGCTTTCATGAAGTCCAGCGTGTCGGTGATCCGGTTCGCCATCTCGCGATAGGTCTCTGCCTTCTCGCTTTCGGTAAAACCGAGCGTCCAGGCGTGGACCTGATTCACATCCGCGTAGCCGCCGGTCGAAAACGCCCGCAGCAGGTTCAGAGTCGCGGCCGCCTGAGTATAGGCCTGCAGCATCCGGTTCGGATCTGGCACCCGCGAGGACTCGTTGAAGGCCAGATCGTTGATGATATCACCGCGGTAGCTGGGCAGCTCAACACCATCCACCACTTCGGTCGGGGCACTGCGCGGTTTGGCGAATTGCCCGGCCATCCGGCCCACCTTCACCACCGGCACTTTGGCGCCGTAGGTCAGAACCATCGCCATTTGCAGCATCACCTTGAAGGTGTCGCGGATTGCATCGGCGCTGAACTGTTCAAAGCTTTCGGCGCAATCGCCACCCTGAAGCAGGAAGGCCTCGCCGCGACCGGCGGCTGCCAGGTGCTGTTTCAGACGCCGTGCTTCGCCCGCAAAAACCAGCGGCGGATACTTGGAAAGCTGCGCCTCGACGGCCGCAAGGGCCGCCGCGTCGGTATAGTCGGGCATCTGAACCCGCGGTTTCTGGCGCCAGGTCGATTTTTGCCACTCACTCATAGCTTTTCTCCGCTCAAGAGGTCTTTGGGTATTTTCGGGCCCCACGTATACAAAACCCCGTGGCCACTGGCCAGTTCAGAATTTGAACATCTTGACCCGGCGGCATTCCTGTGAGCACGGTCAAAGACAGCCAGAACGAGCCCGACTCTCTGCGCATTATCCACAACAGTCAGGGGCCCGCACCATGCAGAACCAACGCAAACGAGTTGAACTTTCCGAATCCGTCGGTCCGACCAAACGGTTCGTTTTTGTATTGCTCGAACGGTTCTCCATGCTTTCCTTTGCCTCAGCCGTTGAATGTTTGCGCATTGCCAATCGGATGAGTGGGCGCGAGCTTTATTCATGGTCGCTGCTCGCAGAAGGCGGAGAGACGGTTACCTGCTCAGCCGGAACCACCTTTCAGCTTGATGGTGACCTCAGCGAACTGCAGCGCGATGACACCATCCTTTTGTGCGCTGGGATCGATGTTCAGGGCGCCACAAGCAAGAAGCTGCTGTCCTGGCTGCGGCGCGAGGCCCGCAAGGGATTGAAGGTGGGAGGGCTGTGTACAGCATCCTACGCACTGGCCAAGGCCGGGCTTCTGGACGGAAAACGCGCAACCATTCACTGGGAAAATGCGGATAGTTTTTCCGAGGAGTTTGAAGAGGTTGAGCTGACAAAGTCGGTGTTCGTCATCGATGGGAACCGGCTGTCTACGGCTGGCGGGACCTCTTCGATTGATTTGATGCTGAAACTCATTGCCAATGACCACGGTGAAGAACTGGCCAATGCGGTGGCCGATCAGCTGATCTATTCGTCGATCCGGACCGATCAGGACACCCAGCGCCTTTCGATCCCGACCCGGATCGGCGTGCGCCATCCGAAACTGTCGATGGTCATCCAGATGATGGAAAGCAATATCGAAGAGCCGATCAGCCCATCGATCCTGGCGCAGGATGTCGGCATGTCGACGCGCCAGCTGGAGCGCCTGTTTCGCCGCTATCTGAACCGCAGCCCCAAGCGGTATTATATGGAGCTCCGTCTGCAGAAGGCGCGTAATCTGCTGATGCAGACCGACATGAGTGTCATCAACGTGGCGCTGGCTTGTGGCTTTGCCTCACCTTCGCATTTTTCGAAATGCTACCGAGCGCATTATGACACCACACCTTATCGTGAACGCGGCAGTAAATCGACACAGGCCGCCCCGCGCTGAGTGCGTCGTTGCACGTGGCCCTGATCGGCCGATCCCGGATCACTCTCACGGAGAGCATTTGGCGGCCAATTTTGGCGACGCAGTCGCGTGATTGTGTTCTTTTCCTTTACGGAGGAACGCTGTAAAGGCACGTCCCAGTCGGGTTTATAGATAAAAACCGTGCCTGATGATGGAGGAATCGGCCCCAAAGCAAGCCGAGTGCGAAGCGAGGTCCAAATGGACTTTCTTTTTTCAAACGCCTTGCCTAGGGTCCAATGTGAACAGATTTGTTCCAACAAGGGAGTTTTCAAATGAAAAAACTACTGCTGGCCACAACGGCCGTTGCACTGACCGCGGGCACCGCATTTGCTGGTGGCCACGCCAAGGAAGTGAAACTGGGCGTTCTGCTTGGCTTTACCGGCCCGATTGAATCGCTGACCGCAGCCATGGGTGCCGGCGCCGAAATGGCAATGGCAGAAGCCACCGCATCCGGCAAACTGCTGGACGGCGCTTCGGTGACCTCTGTACGCGCAGATACCGGCTGCATCGACAACGGTCTGGCTGTTGCCAACGGTGAAAAACTGGTCGCTGAAGGCGTCAACGGCATCATCGGCGGTGACTGCTCGGGCGTGACCGGCGCGATCCTGCAGAACGTTGCGATTCCGAACGGCATGGTGATGATCTCCCCTTCGGCGACCTCGCCCGGGCTGACCACCATGGAAGACAACGACCTGTTCTTCCGCACCTCGCCCTCCGACGCCCGTGAAGGCGAAGTGATGGCCGAGATCCTGCAGGAGCGTGACATCAGCTCGATCGCCCTGACCTATACCAACAACGACTACGGCAAGGGTCTGGCGGACGCGATCAAGACCTCGTTTGAAAAGGTCGGCGGTGAAGTCACCATCGTGGCAGCCCACGAAGACGGCAAAGGCGACTATTCCGCCGAGGTTGCCTCGCTGGCTTCTGCCGGCGGCGACATCCTGGTGGTTGCCGGGTATCTGGACCAAGGCGGCCTGGGCATCATCCAGTCGGCGCTGGACAGCGGCGCCTATGACACCTTCGGTCTGCCCGGTGGCATGATCGGTGACAGCCTGCCCAAGAACGTGGGTTCCGACCTTGATGGCTCCTTTGGCCAGATCGCCGGTTCCGACTCCAAAGGCGCGGAAGTCTTTGCCGAAATGGCCAAGGCGGAAGGCTTTGACGGCACATCGGCCTATGCACCGGAATCCTATGACGCAGCGGCGCTGTTCCTGCTGGCCATGCAGGCTGCAGGCTCCACCGATCCGGCGGAATACGGTCCCAAGATCATGGAAGTTGCGAACGCTCCCGGTGAGCCGATCAACCCCGGTGAACTGGGCAAGGCGCTGGAAATCCTGGCCGCTGGCGGCGACGTCGACTTCCAGGGTGCGACCGGCGTTGAGCTGATCGGCCCCGGTGAGAGCGCAGGCTCCTACCGTGAGATCGAAGTCAAGGACGGTGCAAACACCACCGTGAAATTCCGTTAATCCTGAACAGGATAACGCAAACGAGAGATCAGCCCGGCATCGTCCGGGCTGTTCCAAATTTAAAGACTGCAAAAAAACAAGCAGTTAGGGGATGAAATGACATGATCGTCGTCGAGGACTTGCACAAGCACTTCGGCGGGTTCCACGCGGTTGATGGCGCTTCGCTTGAAATCGCAAAGGGCTCCATAACCGGTTTGATCGGGCCAAATGGCGCGGGAAAAACCACTCTTTTCAACGTGATTGCGGGCGTTCTTGAACCTACCTCCGGGCGGGTCACCATGGATGGTGAGGACATCACCGGCCTGCCCCCACATGAGCTGTTCCATAAGGGATTGCTGCGCACTTTCCAGATCGCGCATGAGTTTTCCTCGATGACCTGCCGCGAGAACCTTATGATGGTCCCGGGCAGCCAGTCGGGTGAGAGCCTGTGGAACACCTGGTTTGGCCGCAAGCGCATCGCCAACGAGGAACGCGCCCTGCGTGCAAAGGCGGACGAGGTGTTGGAGTTTCTGACGATCAGCCATATCGCCGATCTAAAGGCGGGCGAGGTCTCCGGCGGGCAGAAGAAGCTGCTGGAACTGGGCCGCACCATGATGGTGGACGCCAAGATCGTCTTCCTCGACGAGGTCGGCGCCGGCGTGAACCGGACCCTGCTTTACACCATCGCCGATGCGATCAAGCGCCTGAATGAGGAACGCGGCTATACCTTCGTCGTGATCGAACACGACATGGAGTTCATCGGCCGCCTCTGCGATCCGGTGATCTGCATGGCCGAGGGCAAGAAACTTGCCGAAGGTACGTTGGACGAGATCAAGGCCAACGAACAGGTGATCGAAGCTTACCTGGGCACCGGTCTGAAAAACAAAGACAAAATAGGGGCAGACGCATGAGCGGCAACCCGTATCAGGACGATCGTGGCAACAAGGATTCCACGATCACCAACACTCATGGCGCGGGCACGATGCAGCCTGCCCACCGCAAGAGCGGCCCCACCACCAAGGTTGAGGGCGACAGCCCCTTCCTGATCGGCGATTGCATGACCGGCGGATACGGCAAGGGACCGGACATCCTGCATGACTGCACCATCGCCGTGAACCCGGGCGAGATCGCCGTCATCGTTGGCCCCAATGGCGCCGGCAAATCCACCGCGATGAAGGCCGTGTTCGGCATGCTGAACGTGCGTTCTGGCGCGGTGCGTCTGGATGGTGAGGATATCACCCAGCTCTCGCCGCAGGACCGCGTGGTCAAGGGGATGGGGTTCGTGCCCCAGACCAGCAATATCTTCACCTCGATGACGGTGGAGGAAAACCTGGAAATGGGCGCCTTCATCCGTACCGATGATTTCAGTGACACAATGGAGCAGGTCTATCACCTCTTCCCGATCCTGAAGGAAAAACGCAACCAGCCTGCGGGCGAATTGTCGGGCGGTCAGCGTCAGCAGGTGGCCGTAGGCCGCGCGCTGATGACGCAGCCCAAGGTTCTGATGCTGGACGAGCCCACCGCTGGCGTGTCGCCCATCGTCATGGACGAGCTGTTCGACCGCATCATCGAGGTTGCCCGCACCGGGTTGCCGATCCTGATGGTGGAACAGAACGCCAAACAAGCCCTTGAGATCGCGGACAAAGGTTATGTCCTGGTCCAGGGCCGCAACGCCTATACGGGCACCGGTCAGGAACTGCTGGCCGACCCCGAAGTGCGCAAATCTTTCCTGGGGGGCTGAGGCATGGAACTTCTCAACGCCCTTGTGGCATTCACGAACTTCGTTGGCGTGCCCGCCATCGCCTATGGCAGCCAGCTCGCCATTGGCGCGCTGGGGGTGACGCTGGTTTACTCCGTCCTGCGGTTCTCGAACTTTGCACATGGCGATACCATGGCATTCGGCACCATGGTGACGATCCTGTTCACCTGGTGGTTCCAGTCGATGGGCATCAGCTTTGGCCCGCTGCCCACTGCCCTGCTCGCGCTGCCCTTTGGCATCGTGCTGACCATGGGGCTGATGCTGGTCACTGACCGTACCGTCTATCGCTTCTATCGGGAGCAGAAGGCGAAACCCGTGGTCTTCGTCATGGTCTCGCTTGGTGTCATGTTCATGATGAACGGCATCGTCCGCTTCATCATCGGCCCCGGCGACCAGCGGTTCGCCGATGGGGAGCGTTTCATCATCAAGGCACGTGCCTTTAAGAAGATGACCGGTCTAGACGAGGGACTCGCCATCAAGACCAGCCAAGGCATCACCGTGATCACCGCCGTGATCGTCGTGGCGCTGCTGTTCTGGTTCCTCAACAAGACACGAACCGGCAAAAGCATGCGCGCCTATTCCGATAACGAGGATCTGGCGCTGCTGTCGGGCATCAACCCGGAGCGGGTGGTGATGTACACTTGGCTGATCGTGGCAACGCTCGCGACCATTGCCGGGGTTCTTTATGGCCTTGATAAGTCATTCAAACCCTTCACCTATTTCCAATTGCTGCTGCCGATCTTTGCCTCTGCCATCGTCGGTGGTCTGGGCAGCCCGATCGGTGCCATCGCGGGTGGGTTCATCATCGCCTTCTCCGAGGTGACGATCACCTATGCATGGAAGAAGGTCGCAACCTACGTGCTGCCGGAAAGCATGGCGCCTGACGGGCTGATGCAGCTTCTCAGCACGGATTACAAATTCGCGGTTTCCTTCGCGATCCTGATCATCGTCCTGTTGTTCAAACCCACGGGCATCTTCAAAGGAAAATCGGTATGAGCGATACAGTGAAACACACGCTGCTGTTCGTCTTTGTCGGCGTTCTGATCCTGCTGGAAGGCTCTACCACCTTCCTCAACGTCTTCTCCGGCTCGTGGAACTCTGCCCTTGTGATCCTCAACATGGGGCTGATCTCGGCCATCATGGCGCTGGGCGTGAACCTGCAATGGGGTTTTGCCGGTCTCTTCAACGTCGGCATCATGGGCTTTACCGCGCTTGGTGGTCTGGCTGTGGTGCTGGTCTCTACCGCGCCCACACCGGGTGCCTTCACCGCTGGTGGCATGGGCATCCTGATGGCGCTGGTGATGGGCGCGCTGACAGTCGTCGGCGCGGTTGCCGTCTACCGGTTCATGGCGCCGGGCATCGCCCGCACCCTGACCCTGCTGGCAGTGCTGATCGTCGGATTCTTCGTCTACCGCGCGCTGTTTGACCCCTCGGTCGAGGCGGTCGAGGCGATCAACCCCGCGCTGGAAGGCAATATCGGTGGTCTTGGCCTGCCGGTGCTGCTGGCCTGGCCTGCCGGTGGCCTGCTGGCCGCCGGGGCGGCCTGGCTGATTGGTAAGACGGCCCTGGGTCTGCGCTCTGACTATCTGGCGATTGCCACGCTTGGCATTGCGGAAATCATCATCGCGGTCCTGAAGAACGAAGACTGGCTGTCGCGCGGCGTCAAGAACGTCGTCGGCCTGCCCCGTCCGGTGCCTTATGAAGTGGATCTGCAGAACGATCCCGCCTTTGTAGAACGGGCGGCAAGCTGGGGAATGGATGCCGTCGAAGGGTCCACGATCTTCGTGAAGCTGGGGTATTCCGTACTCTTTGCCGTGGTGCTGCTGGTGCTATTGTGGATGGCGCAGATGGCGCTCAAAAGCCCGTGGGGCCGAATGATGCGGGCGATCCGTGACAATGAGGTCGCAGCCGAAGCGATGGGCAAGGACGTCACCCGCCGACACTTGCAGATCTTTGTACTTGGCTCGGCCATCTGCGGCATCGCCGGCGCGATGATGACGACGCTCGACAGTCAGCTTACGCCAGGCACCTATAACCCGCTGCGCTTTACCTTCCTGATCTGGGTGATGGTGATCGTTGGCGGCTCCGGCAACAACTTTGGCGCCGTGCTGGGCGGTATGCTGATCTGGTTCTTCTGGATCAAGGTTGAGCCGATGGGTATCGAGCTGATCAAGCTGGTCACCGCCGGTATGGCGGATGGTAGCTGGCTGAAGGACCACCTGATGGAAAGCGCATCGCACATGCGGCTCTTCACCATGGGGTTGATCCTGCTGCTGGTGCTGAGGTTCAGTCCACGCGGATTGATACCTGAGAAATAAGCCTGAAAACAAAAAGCGCCGCCCCGAAGATCCGGGGCGGCGTCTTCAATTGGAAAAGTCTCTTCTGGCGCACCAGCTGGATTAGCGTCCTTTGAACAGCCCGCCCAGGATCCCGCGCACGATGCGGCGGCCGGTGGTACCTTTCAACTCTTTGATCACTGCTTCGGAGAGGGCCGAACCAAAGGTATCCTTGGGCCTGCCATAGCTACGCGAGGTTGATCGGCTGACGCGGCTGCCCGAATAGCGCCGCGCGGCGTTGAACTCGCGCGCCATCGGCTCTGGCGCCGCTTCGGCCTGCTCCTCGGCCACCTCGGCTTCGGTGGCGGCCTGAGATGCCCGCTGCGCCAGGATTTCATAGGCTGAATGCCGATCCAGCGTCTGGTCGTATTTCCCGGCCATTCCCGACGCTTGCAGGGCGGCCTTGCGCTCCTCATCGGTGATTGGTCCCAGTTGGGACGAGGGCGGCCGGATCAGGGTGCGTTCCACCACGCCGGGCACGCCCTTCTTTTGCAGCATGGATGTCACCGCCTCCCCGACGCCGACCTCGCGAATTGCATCCTCGGTCGAAAAGCGCGGGTTTTCCCGGTAGGTTTCAGCCGCCAGTTTCAGGTTCTTGCGATCCCGCGCGGTAAAGGCGCGCAGGGCGTGCTGGATCCGGTTACCGAGCTGACCAAGGATATCCTCGGGCACATCCGCCGGGTTCTGGGTGATGAAATAGATCCCGACGCCCTTGGACCGGATGAGGCGCGCCACCTGCTCTACCTTGTCGATCAGCGCCTTGGGGGCATCGTCGAACAGCAGGTGCGCCTCATCAAAGAAGAACACCAGCCGTGGTTTGTCGGGATCGCCCACCTCGGGCAGCTCCTCGAAGAGTTCGCTCAGCAGCCACAACAGGAAAGTGGCATAAAGCCCCGGAGCAGCCATCAGCTTGTCCGCGGCCAGAATATTGATCATGCCGCGCCCCTCTGCATCACAGCGCATCAGGTCCGAGAGCTCCAGCGCCGGTTCGCCAAAGAACTGCCCACCGCCCTGATTTTCCAGTACCAGCAATCGCCGCTGAATGGCGCCGATTGAGGCGGTCGAGACATTGCCATAGCGCAAGGACAGATCGGCCCGGTTCTCCCCCGTCCAGACCAGCAGCGCCTGAAGGTCCTTCAGATCCAGCAGCGGCAGGCCTTCTTCATCCGCCAGACGAAAGGCGATGTTCAGGATACCTTCCTGTGCTTCGCTGAGCTCCAGCAGGCGCGATAGCAGCAAGGGTCCCATTTCGGCGACCGTGGTGCGGACCGGGTGGCCCTGCTGGCCATAAAGGTCCCAGAAGGTCACCGGGCAGGCGTGATAGTGATAGGTGTCAAATCCGATGGTCTGCGCCCGGCTGGTAAAGGCCTCGTGCAGTTTGTGGCTCACCGTTCCGCTATTGGCGAGGCCCGAAAGGTCGCCTTTGACATCCGCAAGGATGACGGGAACGCCTGCGTTGGAAAAACTCTCGGCCAGGATCTGCAGCGTCACGGTCTTGCCAGTGCCAGTGGCGCCCGCGATCAGCCCGTGTCGGTTGGCGTATTTCAGGGCCATCTCCTGCGGGATGCCATAACCCTCGCCGCCGCCGCCCAGGAAGATCTTGTCGCTCATGCCTGTTTCCTACTCGCCTGCGTTCGAGGATGCGGTGGCTGCGAACCCCGATGTTCCGGCCCCGCTGATCGTCATCCGAACGCCCACACAGTTAATTAACCTTTATACTGAATACTTAGAACTGCCCGCCCACGCAAATACGGATGTGAGGGCGGTCATTTCCTCCCTGTCAGACTGGCCGTGCCACCGAGCACGGCCTTTTTTTGTGCACCGACAGGTGATGGATACCCTCAAAATCATGGTTAAAAGTTCGTAAATCGGTCAAACCCCTTTCAGGGGTACCTTGCTGTAATTTTTTTGTCATTCCATGTTGACCACAGGCCGGGGCTTTCGTAACGTCCCTACCAATAACTAAGTCGGCCAGTCCGACGGGGAGAAAAAAACAAAAGGGAACCCGTTAGGTTCCCTTTTTTCTTTGTTTCCAAAATCTTCGCTCTGATCATCCTGCCGTGCATTTCCCCGCCGATAGGCCGATAATGACCTGACACCACATGTGCATCGTGCTAGATCCCGTATCGGACGTCCTGACATAAAAGAGGCACTCATGATCAAGTCCCTGACACCGATCGCCCTGGCCGCGATGATCGCAACAACTGCGCCTTTGCATGCGCAGGAAACGCAGAATTCGGGTGGCGAGGCTGTTGCTCCCTCTGCGGATCAAATGCTGGACCTGGGGCAGCCCGTCGATGACGGCACTCCGGCGATTGGGGATCGCTATGCAAAAGAAACCCACGGCGACTGGGATCTGGCTTGCATCAAGACCGAAACAGAAACCGACCCCTGTTCGCTGTTGCAGATCCTGACTGCGCCTGATGGCAACCCGATGGCCGAGGTTTCGCTGTTCCGCATCGATCAGACAGGCGGACAGGCTGTTGCTGGAGCAACCGTAATCGTACCGCTGGAAACGCTGCTGCCTGCGGCCCTGACCATTTCGGTCGATGGCGCCCCGAGCAAGCGCTACAACTATTCCTTCTGCAACCCACTGGGCTGCGTGGCGCAGATCGGCTTTACCCAAGGCGACATCGATGCATTCAAGAAGGGTACCGAAGCCACCCTGTCCCTGCGCCCTGCCCCGGCGCCGGATCAGCTGATCGAACTGAAAATGTCGCTGAAAGGGTTCACCGCCGGCTACAATGTCGTCGACGTGGTCTCCCAATAAGATGAGAACTCACGCTCCCGCCACCAGGCGGGCGTGATCAGACAACGATAAAAGCCACCGCAGCGACTGCTGACGGTGGCTTTTCTTTTCGAGCAGCGCTCCGTTCAGATCTTTTTCAGCGCCAGAACCGCGTTCAGCCCGCCAAAGGCAAAGGCGTTGCTCAGCGCCACATCTACCTTTGCCTCACGCGCCTCATTGGGCACCACATCCAGAGCGCATTCCGGGTCTGGTTCCTCATAGCCGATGGTGGGGGCAATCACCCCATCGCGCACGGCCATGATACAGGCCAACAGCTCCACCGCACCGGTGCCGCCGATCAGGTGACCATGCATGGATTTCGTCGAGGAGATCATCAGCCGGTCCGCGTGCGGACCAAAGACATCCGCCACCGCGGCGCATTCGGTTTTGTCATTCGCTGCAGTGCCGGTCCCATGGGCATTGATATAGCCAACGCTTTCAGGCGCCACTCCGGCATCCTGCAGGGCGCCAGCGATTGCGCGGGCCGCGCCCTGTTTGCTCGGCATGACGATATCCGCCGCGTCCGAGGACATGGCGTAGCCCACTACCTCGCAGAGGATCTCCGCACCGCGGGCGCGGGCGTGTTCGTAGTCTTCAAAGACAAACACGCCGGCACCTTCACCCTGCACCATGCCGTTGCGGTTGGCACTGAACGGGCGGCAGGCATCGCGGGACATGACCCGCAACCCTTCCCAGGCCTTGACCCCGCCAAAGCACAGCATCGATTCCGATCCGCCCGTGACCATCGCAGGCGCCATGCCGCTGCGCACCAACTGAAACGCCTGGGCCATCGCATGATTGGAGGAGGCGCAGGCGGTGGAAACGGTGAAACTCGGCCCTTTGAGGTTGAATTCCATTGACACATGGCTGGCGGCTGCGTTGTTCATCAGCTTCGGCACCACGAAGGGATGGACGCGGTTCTTACCGTCCTCATAGACCGAGCGGTAATTGTCATCCCAGGTTGATACGCCGCCACCGGCGGTGCCCAGAACCACACCGGATTTCGCGGAGAGATCGCCGTGGAATTCGATTCCGGACTGGGCAATCGCCTCTTTGGCGGCGGTCAGAGTGAACTGGGTGAACCGGTCATAAAGGCTCATCTGTTGCCGGTTAAAGCGGCCCTCGGCCTCAAAGCCCCTGACCTGGCCACCGATCTGAATCGACAGACGCTCCACATCGCGAAACTCCAGCGCGCCGATGCCACAGCGCCCCTCGCGCATTGCCTCCATGGTGGCGGATACAGAATGGCCAAGAGCGTTGATGGTGCCGGCGCCGGTGATTACTACGCGTCTCATTCAGATCATCCTTGACCCCGAGGCAGGCCTCACTGCTTTGCAGCCGTCAGCTTTTCGATGCCCGCGATGATCGCCGCGACATTGGTAATGTCGAAATCACTCTCTTCCGGCGCATTGGCATTGAACGGAATGGTGATGTCGAACTCTTCCTCGATAGCAAAGATGCTCTCCACGAGGCCGAGACTATCGATACCCAGATCCTCAAGCGTGCTGTCGAGTGTCACATCCGACGGTTCCAGCACTGCCTGCTCTGCGATGATTTCGATTACCTTGTCCTTGATGCTCATACCGGGTCCTTGATCCTTAAGGCTGGCGCAGATGTAATCTCTGTGCCGCTATTTTAAAACTGCCTTTTTCAGCGCTTCGATATCGCGCATCAGTCGGGGCAGCCTGCGTTGTGCCTTATAGACTTCGGTATGTGTCTCCATTTTGACAGCGGGATAGCCCATCATTACACGGCCTGCGGGCACGTTCGAAAGGATCTTTGTGCCGCCGCCGGCAATCACTCCGTCACCGATAAAGATATTATCGACCACGCCGCATTGCCCGCCAAGAACCACGTTGTTGCCGATATCAACCGAGCCGGAGGTGCCGGTCTGTCCGCAAAGGAGGCAATCACGCCCAACCCGGGTGTTGTGGCCAACGTGTACAAGGTTGTCGAGCTTTGTGCCGTCGCCGATCACCGTGTCGCGGATGGTGCCGTTGTCGACGGTGCAATTGGCGCCCACTTCTACATCGTCGCCGATGGTGACCGAACCGAGGGAATGAATGCGCAGCCAGCTTTGGGGTTTGGCATCGCCCTGATCACCCAGCGTCTTGCGCACGGTTTCCGCGCCTGACACCTCAGGTGTTACATAGGAAAACCCATCGCCACCGATGCGCGCGCCGGGCTGGGCCCGGAACCGCTCCCCAATGGTGACGCGGGCGCCGATGGAGACCATCTCGCGCAGTTGTGCGCCGTTCCCCATCGTGACATCCACGCCGATATGGCACTGCGGACCGATGATGGAATTGTCTCCGATTTTCGCCCTCGCACCAATCACACAGAAGGGGCCGACGCTGACACCCTCTCCCAGCTCCGCGCTGGGATCAATGACGGCTGAGGGGTGAATGCCGGAGCCAAAGCCCTGGCCCGGATCCATCATACTGGTGAGACCGGCCATGGCCATACGCGGCCGGGCTGCGAAAATAGCCGCCTTCAGGCCCATGGACTGCCAGTCGGCACCTTCCCAGAGCATGGCAACCTGGGCTGCGCCCTCGGCCAGCGCCTCGGCATATTTCGGGGAGGTTGCAAGCGCCAGATCGCCGGGACCTGCGTCTTGCGGTTCGGCCGTACGCGCCACTTCGATAGAAACATCGCCTTCGCAGGCAGCACCTAATGCATCAGCAATCTGACGGACAGTATACATATGGGGCCCTTCCTCACGTCTGTTGAAGACGGGCCCCGGAGATCAGCCCTGCACGCCCGGCAAGGCGACCCCTGCCCGCTGCAAGGCGTCCCATACCTTGGCGTCGCGTCCATAGACATCCCGCCGGAACTCGGCCCGTCCTTTGCCCGAGACATAAGCCGTCCGGTAGATAATGTGAACAGGCACCTTCTGTTCCAGCTCCACTTTGGTTTCTTTTCCGGAGCTTAGGATCCGCTGAAAGAATGCCTTGGGATCTTCGGTCTGCCGCGCCAGCAGCGCATAGGCAAACTCAAAGGGCTGCGCCAGGCGGATACAGCCGTGGGAGAAGGCCCGGACTTCGCGGCTGAACAGGCTCTTTTGCGGCGTGTCGTGCAGGTAGATGTTGTATTTGTTCGGGAACATGAACTTCACCAGCCCCAGCGCATTGCTGCGGCTCGGCGGCTGGCGCATCGAGTATGGAAAGTTGCTTCTGGTGTACTGAGAGAAGTCCGCTGAGTTGCGGTCGACGACACGGCCCTGACGATCGGTAATCAGAATGTGACGGACTGCATTAGGGTTGTTGCGCAGTTTCGGCAGGTATTCCTTGGTAATGATCGAGCGCGGCACGTGCCAGCTCGGGTTGATGATCATGTGTTCCATGACATCCGAGAATTCCGGCGACCTGCGGTCGTGCTGGTTCTTGCCGATCACGGACCGGGTTTCAAAGGTCACGTCGCCACGGTCGACAATCTTGGCCGTGAAATCAGTTTGGTTCACCAGGATATGACGCTCACCGCGTTCGGGTGACAGCCAGCGCTCCCGCTCCATCGCCACCACCACGGATTTCAGCCGTTCGGTAACCGGCTTGTTGAGCTCGGCAATGGTGCCGTCCCCGGCAACGCCGTCGACCTCCAGCCCGTGGTCCGACTGGAACTTCTGCACCGCCTGTTCCACCTCCATGTCAAACGCGGCGGTGGCGCTGCGGGGCAGATATCCCATTGTTACCAGCCGGTCGCGCAGCGCGATTACAGCAGGTCCGGTGTCACCCGGCTCAAGCTTGCCCTTCGGAACCGTGGTGCCCCAGCCGCCTTTGGCGACCAGCTGCTCAAGACGGAATTTCTCCCGCAGCAAGGCGCGGTATTGCGGCGAGGCGGGCACCAGCGAGCGCATATAGGCCATCGGCTGATTGTCCCGGATGCCTTCCAGATAGGTCACCGGATCGGTGGTATGTTTCTTGCGAACGATCCCGTCGTCGATCGAGCCGGGATCAAGAAGGCCGGTCTGCAGGTCCGTGGCATAATTCACGTAAGCCGTGCTCAGCGCCGCTTCGATCTGCCCCAAATCGCGGGCCGACCGTGCATTGCGCATCTGCTCCATCAGCGACGCCGCCAGGGCAGACTGGTCCGGCAACCCGTGGGCCGAGGCCTCTTCCAGCGCCCGCAGTAGCGCGGCCCGGCGCTGCATCGATTCTTCGCCCGGCGCCGTCCAAATCGGGGTGTAAGCGGATTCGCGGTAGAATTTGGCAACTGCGCCTTCGCCCGCTGCGAATTCAGCAACCGATTGCTTGAAGGCCGTGACCTGAGCCGAGGCACCACTGGGTGCAAAGGCGACTGTGGCACCGAATAGGGCCAGAGCGAAAACGCCGGACCGGACCTGCGGCAGAACGCTGCTATAAAGTGCTGTTTTCATTGACGCGCGACCCCCTGATGACGATGCCATTAAATCTTCCCTCTACTACATGAATCTTTAGTAAAAAGAAGCAAGGCGCAGCCCCCATTTACACATCGTAAACCAATAGTTGAGAGCCTATTTTCGGCGGTTCTCGAACTTGTGACCAGTGATTTTGGTGCTTTTTGATGGGAAAATCTTAACGGAACGTCCCCTTTTGCGCAAAAAATTGCCGAAAATCCGAAGAAAACAGGGATGAGACCAATCGAAACTTGGATCGTGATTCCCCCTGTGTCATAGAAGTCACGTGCCGGGAAATACGGCAGGCCCGTAACATCGGGCATCGGCAGGACACACAAATCGTTCGGGATGGTGCGGTAAACATGGCAGAAACATCGAACTCGGGGCTCACCCGTCGGGCCCTTCTGGGTGCATTTGCGGCAACAGCAGTAACCGCAGCCCCAACATTCTCCAATGCAGCAGGCTTTTTGCGTGGTGGCGGCGATATCCGCCGCATCCGCATGTACTCGGGCCGCACCGGTGAACGGCTGGACATGGTCTATTGGATCGAAGGCAAGTACATCAAAGACGCAGTGCGCGAGATCAATCACTTCATGCGCGACTGGCGCACCGACGACGTAAAAGAGATCGACCTGCGCACAATCGATATCATGGCCGCCTCCCATAACCTGCTGGAAGTAAACGAACCGTATATGATGCTTTCGGGATATCGCAGCCCGAAGACCAACGCCATGCTGCGCAGCCGTTCGCGTGGCGTCGCCAAGAACTCTCTTCACATGCGCGGACAGGCCGCAGACCTGCGCCTTGCGTCTCGCTCTGTTACGCAAATGGCGAAAGCGGCCAAGGCTTGCCGTGCCGGCGGTGTTGGCACCTATTATCGCTCCAACTTTGTTCACATGGACTGCGGCGTCGTCCGTGACTGGCGCGGCTGATACGGAAACCCGACCAGGCGTTCTACGGAAGCCCGGTCCGCAGGTCGTCATCCAGGCGTTCTGCATTACACCAATACGAACCACTAATGTCCGGTGTGCCCCGATGGGTGCGCCGGATTTTTGCTTCTGCTGCAGCTGGAATTGGCGTCGAATTTACAATACAGCCCAAATCCGAATTGGTCCGGACGCTGGTTCGGGAGATTAGTTCGGGGAGAAATGGCGCACCTGATAGGATTCGAACCTATGGCCTCTGCCTTCGGAGGGCAGCGCTCTATCCAGCTGAGCTACAGGTGCCTGATGTGGAGCCGTATACCTGCCGTTCCATGACGCTGCAATGGCAAAATTGCCTCTGGATTCTTTTGTTTGCGGACCGCCAGCCCTGTGCCGGGAGTACTGCGGTCCCGCTCGGCGCTGGATTTGCAAAATCCGCCATCCACAGCGAAATCAACTTGAAGCGCCCACGGCGCGGTGCTACCCAAATCCCACTGCGGGTGTAGCTCAATGGTAGAGCATTTGCTTCCCAAGCAAGTGACGAGGGTTCGATTCCCTTCACCCGCTCCAAATCTCCCTTCCCATTTTGAATGCCACCGCCTCGCGACGCTTGGACTCATGTTTTCGCGGCTGTCGCGGTCAAGACGATGTGCCGGAGGGTTTTTGTTGAAACTTCAAATACCGCGCCTTAGTCCAACGGGATGAAACTCCTTTACCTTACCCCGCTCGATGCAGAGACTCAGTTGGCTCAGGGGATCGACCACCCCTGCCCCGTTGCCATTGCCGATAAGGTTCGCTTTTCCGAACTCGACCTTTTGAACCACGTGAACAACAAGGCCTACCTGGGCTGGTTCGAATCCACCCGCGTCACCTATTTCGATACACATTGCGCCAGGCATTTCTCCGGCGGGCCGATGCCGCGCACGGTGATGCGTAACTCCAACGTGCACTACCTCAAGGAAATGCTGCTTGGCGAAAGCTACATCTCCACCGCCCGGGTGCTGTCCTTCCGCAACACGTCATATGTGATGGAGCAGCAGATCTGGTCTGGCGACCTGCGCACCCGGCTGGAAGCCGTGATGGTTCTGCGTACCGCCGATGGCAGCGCGGGACAGCCGATTCCGGACAGTTTGAAACAGCAATTTCTGGACCTCGATGGCGCCACCGACCTCAGCCAATAAGGCTGAGGCTTAAGGTGCCCAATGCACTTGAGTGCCTGACAAAATGGCCTGAACCGGGGCTTCTTCGGGCGGCAGCGATATCGCCCGATCCAGCGCCTTGCGTTTGGCCTCACCAAAGATCACCAGATGTTTCGCCATCGCTCCGTTTAACACCGGCGCTGTCAGACTGATGCGGCCTTCCGGCTGGCTGTCCGGGCGCATCACTGCCAAAGTCGGCGCCGAGCCGGCCAGCGCTGCCTCAAGCCCCTTCACCCCCGGAAACAAGGAGGCCGTGTGCATGTCTTCGCCCATCCCCAGAAGCGCCACTGAAATCGGCAATTCCGGGGAAACTAGGGATTCGACCTCGGCCAACACATCTTCGGGGGCGCGGTCGGGCACGTAGAACGGCAGAAAACGCGCGGCGGCGGCGGGGCCTGTCATCAGCCGCTCGCGGATCATTCGCGCATTGGAGCGGTCACTGTCGGAGGGCACCCAGCGTTCATCCGTCGCCATCACCCGGACCCGTTCCCAATCGATTGAAGCTGCGCAGAGATCATCAAAGATAGGCGCGGGCGTGCTGCCGCCTGCCACCGCAAGCGAGGCGGTGTCGTGATGTAGAAGATGTGTTTCCAGATCCCCGGCAATGCGCTGCGCAACCTCTATCGCCAGCATTTCCTGATCTGGATATTCATTGAATTTCATGGGTTTATTCCTCTCCATTCACGTCCATCACGGCGCATCAGCAAGTCCGCATCGCCGGGCCCGGTGCTGCCCATATCATAGGGTTTTGGTACATCCCCGCGCGCCTGCCAGCCCGCGATGATCGGATCGGTCCAAGCCCAGGCGGCGGCCACCTCGTCCCCGCGCATGAACAACGTCTGGTTACCCCGGATCATATCGGTGATCAGACGCTCGTATGCGTCCGGGGGATTTTTGCCATCCGCCCCGAGGGCCGTTGCAAAACTCATATCCAGCGGAACGTCAACCAGACGCATGCCGCCCGGACCCGGCTCCTTGATGGTCACGCTCAGCGTGATGCCTTCGTTGGGTTGCAAGCGGATCTTGAGATGGTTGGCGTGACGGCCGGCCTCCTCGCCGAATATCGAGTGCGGCGCGTCCTTGAACAGCACGTTGATCACCGAAGACCGTGCCACCAGCCGTTTCCCGGTGCGAAGGTAAAACGGTGTGCCCGCCCATCGCCAATTGCTTATATGGGTCTTGAGCGCGATATAGCTTTCGGTGCTGGAGCGCGGGTTTCCGACGGTTTCCCGGTAGGTTAGGTCGGGTCCTTTACCCCCGGCAGCCGCGTTATACTGCCCCCGGACGATGTGGTAAGGCTCCACCGGATCCAGCGCCCGGATCACTTTCACCTTTTCATCGCGCACCGCATCGGGGTCAAATTTTGCCGGCGGTTCCATCGCGATCAGGCAAAGAAGCTGCATCAGGTGGTTCTGCATCATGTCGCGCATTGCGCCGGCACGGTCGTAATACTCCTCACGCCCCGCGACCCCGACGGTTTCCGCAACCGTGATCTGGATATGATCGACGTATTGGCTGTTCCATAGGGGTTCGAACAGCATATTGCCGAACCGGATCGCCATCAGGTTCTGCACCGTTTCCTTGCCCAGATAATGATCGATCCGGTAAATCTGGTTCTCGGTGAAATGCGCGGCCAGTGTCGCGTTCAGCGCCTTGGCAGACTGCAGATCGTGTCCAAAGGGTTTTTCCACCACGATCCGGCTGTCTTCATCCGACAATCCGTGCCGGTGCAGACGTTCGGCCAGCGGTCCGAACAGGCCCGGCCCCACCGAGAAGTAGAAGACTCGGATCGGCCGTGGCTCAACTTCGGCCAGTTGCGCGGCCAGCGGCTCCCAACCGCGATCCTCGCGGGCGTCCAGCGACACATAAGTGACACGGCGCAGAAACTCCGGGATTCCCGCAGCCCCCGGCCCGTGTTCATTCAGCGTTGCCTTAACCCCCTCCGCCACCATCTGCCGGTAGTCTTCGGTGCTGATATCGGCCCGGGCGGCGCCGATGATGCGGACTTCCTCGGGGAAATGGCCACCACAAAACCGCCGGTAAAGCGCCGGCAGGATTTTGCGCTGCGCCAGATCACCTGTACCGCCAAAGATCACCAGATCGAAGGGATCGACCGGTATCACGCGTGGAGCCATTGTTCATTCCATTTCGCTGTGACCGGATGCCCAAGGCAGAGGCGAAATCACTTCACATCCCTGTCAGGCGGCCTCCGGCGGCTTTCACTTTGGGGGCAGTATAGGGTAGCCTTGTCGGAAAGGAACGGCCCATGAGGACATCCCCGTGAAAGATCTGCCTAACCCCAACGCAAACCTAGGTAAATTTCAAGACAGCCTGGTGACAGCCGACGGCAGCACCCGGGCGTCCGTGGCCTTGTCGAACCCGGAAACCCTGTGGTTCAACACCGGAACGCTTTGCAATATTGAATGCGCGAACTGCTATATCCTCAGCTCGCCCCGCAATGATGCTCTTGTCTACCTCACCGCAGCCGAGGTCGAGGACTATCTGGATCAACTCGAAGAGCGGAACTGGCGGGTACGTGAAATCGCCTTTACCGGCGGCGAGCCCTTCATGAATCCGGAGATGTGCGCCATGGCCGACGCCGCGCTGGAGCGGGGGTATGAAGTGCTGATCCTCACCAACGCCATGCGGCCAATGATGCGCAAGACCGTGCGGCAGGATCTGCTGGTGCTGAATGAAAAACACCCGGGCAAGATGACGCTGCGCATCTCGCTGGACCACCACTCCGCAGATATTCACGACACCGAGCGCGGCGAAGGCAGCTACGCCAAAACGCTGGAAGGTATGGCCTGGCTGCGGGACAACGGGTTCCAGATGGCGGTTGCTGGCCGCATCACCTTTGCCGAAAGCGAGTCGGAAGCGCGCCAAGGTTTCGCCAATCTGTTTGCCGCGCAGGGGTTTGATATCGATTCCGCCAACCCCGGTCAGACGGTGCTGTTCCCTGAGATGGACGAGGCGGTGGAAGTGCCCGAAATTACAACCGCTTGCTGGGGCATCCTGAACAAGGCGCCAGAGGATGTGATGTGCGCCTCCTCTCGTATGGTGGTCAAACGCAAGGGTGCCGAAAAACCGGCGGTTCTGGCCTGCACCCTGCTCCCCTATGCGCCGGAATTTGAGCTCGGCACAACCTTGGCCGAGGCAGAGAAGCCTGTGGCGCTAAACCATCCCCACTGCGCCAAATTCTGCGTATTGGGCGGGGCCAGCTGTTCGGCCTGACCTCCATTCATGGCCCGGCACCTGCTGTTTAGTGGATCTTGAATTCGCCCTTCACGTGCCGCCATTCCCCGGCGCCAATCATCTTGCGGTGGGTAAAGCGGACCGAATGCAGCGGTCCCTCGATCTCGCGCTGCCAGAATTCGATGAACTGAAACATCCGGTCGTGGTCTGGCGCCAGATCGTACTCCTGCCACAGAAATGTATTCAGAACATGAGGATGGTCCGGCATGTGATAGATGAATTCGGCCGTGGTCAGCCCATAGCCTTTGAGCATCAGTTCCGTTTCGCTGATCTCCATATGTGGTCTCCTGCAACGAAGCCCCCCGTGAAATCCTAGCCACGGATTGGTTAACAGTTTCGAAACCACGCTGCCTGCTCCGCGCGCGGTCGGGCGGCGTGCCGGTCTGCCCATCAGCCAGCTTGCGCCCCATATGGGGTGTCTGATAGGGTGTCCTGACACAATAGAGACCCATAATACAGAACGGGCAGCAAACGTGAGCGATACGCCGGATACTCCTGAAAACATGGACGAAACACCGCCCCAAGGGCCGGTATACGAGGGGCCGACGGTCTCAATCGAATCCGAGATGCGCACGTCCTATCTGGACTATGCCATGTCGGTCATCGTCAGCCGGGCCATTCCCGACCTGCGCGACGGGCTGAAACCCGTTCACCGCCGGATTCTTTATGCGATGCATGAGACCGGCAATACCCATGATAAATCCTATCGCAAATCGGCCCGTCCGGTCGGCGACGTTATGGGTAAATACCACCCGCACGGCGACAGCGCGATCTATGACGCTTTGGTGCGCATGGCGCAGGACTTCTCGATGTCGCTGCCGCTTTTGGATGGTCAGGGCAACTTTGGCTCGATGGACGGCGATAACCCCGCCGCGATGCGTTACACCGAAGTGCGGATGGACAAGCCTTCGGCCTTTATGCTGGCGGATATCGACAAGGATACCGTCGATTTCCAGGACAACTACGATGGCAAGGACCAGGAACCGACGGTTCTGCCCGCGCGTTTCCCGAATATGCTGGTCAACGGCGCTGGCGGTATCGCGGTCGGCATGGCCACCAATATCCCGCCGCACAATCTGGGCGAAGTTGTTGATGCGACCCTGGCCCTGATCGACGAGCCGGATCTGACCAGCGAGCAGCTGATCGAATATGTGCCCGGCCCCGACTTCCCGACTGGCGGCGTGTTGCTGGGCCGCTCCGGCGCGCGCAAGGCCTATCTTGAGGGACGCGGAAGCGTCATCATCCGCGCCAAGACCCGGGTCGAGGAGATCCGCAAGGATCGCTACGCCATCATCGTGGACGAAATTCCCTATCAGGTGAACAAGGCCTCGATGATCGAAAAGATCGCCGAACAGGTGCGCGACAAAAAGATCGAAGGCGTTTCCCACGTTCAGGATGAATCCGACCGCAACGGTGTGCGCGTGGTGGTCGAACTGAAGCGTGACGCCACTGCCGAGGTGGTGCTCAACCAGCTTTATCGGTTCACGCCGATGCAGACGCATTTCGGCTGCAACATGCTGGCGCTGAACGGTGGCAGACCCGAGCAGCTGACCCTGCGCCGGTTCCTGACCTCCTTTATCGATTTCCGCGAAGATGTGGTCGCGCGGCGCACCGCATACCTGCTGCGCAAGGCACGCGAGCGCAGCCATATCCTTTGTGGTCTGGCGGTTGCCGTTACCAATATCGACGAGATCGTCACGACGATCCGCCAATCCGCGGATGCGGCCGAAGCGCGTGAAAAGCTGATGACCCGCCGCTGGCCGGCGCAGCCGATCCTGGAATATATCGCGCTGATCGATGATCCGACCCATACCGCGAACGAAGACGGGACCTACAACCTGTCAGAAACTCAGGCCCGCGCCATTCTGGAACTGCGCCTGCAGCGCCTGACCCAGATCGGCGTCAAGGAAGTCACCGACGAGTTGGAAGAACTGGCCTCCAAGATCAAGGAATACCTTGAGATTCTGGGCTCGCGCGACCGGATCATGGGCATCATCGCTGACGAGCTGCGCGAGGTTCGCGAGAATTTCGCCGTGCCGCGCCGCACCGAAATCGTTGATTGGTCCGGTGATATGGACGATGAGGACCTGATCGAGCGCGAGGACATGGTGGTCACTGTGACCTCTGGCGGCTACATCAAACGCACCCCGCTGGTCGATTTCCGCGCTCAGAAACGCGGCGGCAAGGGGTTGTCGGGGATGCAGACCAAGGAAGAGGATGTTGTCACCACCCTCTTTGTTGCGAATACCCATACACAGCTGTTGTTCTTCACCACTGATGGCATGGTCTACAAGCTGAAGACTTGGCGCTTGCCGCAGGGCGGACGCACCTCGAAAGGTAAGGCGATCGTCAACATCCTGCCGATCCCCACGGGCGTGTCGATCGCGGCCATCATGCCGGTCGACCGGGCCGAGGATGAATGGGACGATCTGCAGATCATGTTCGCGACATCTGCTGGAACTGTGCGCCGTAACCGTTTGTCAGATTTCACAAATGTCATGCGCAACGGTAAGATTGCGATGAAGTTCGAGGACGATCACGCGGACACCAAACTGATCAATGCTCGGATCTGCTCCGAGGATGACGACATCATGCTGGTCACCAACACCGGCCGCGCGATCCGCTTCCCCTCGACCGAGGTCCGGGTGTTCAACAGCCGCAATTCCGTTGGTGTACGCGGGATCAAGCTGAATGAAGGCGACGAGGTCGTATCGATGTCGGTGATCCGCCACTCGAAATACACGCCCGAACAGCGGACGGCGTATCTCAAAATGCGCCGGGCCATGGCCGGGATCGCAGACGATGCGGAACCCTCGGATGAGGATAGCGTGGCAGATCCCAACTTCTCGACCGAGCTTTATGCAGAAATGTCAGCGGCCGAAAACCTGATCCTCACCATTACCAAGGGCGGTCAGGGTAAGCTGAGCTCCAGCCACGATTACCCGGTTCGGGGCCGTGGCGGTATGGGCGTCACCGCCATGGACAAGGCGATGCGCGGCGGCGAACTTGTGGCGTCCTTCCCGGTCGAGGTTGAAGACCAGATCATGCTGGCAACCTCCAAGGGTCAATCGATCCGGGTGCCGGTGGATGGAATTTCCTTCCGGTCTCGCTCGGCCGGCGGCGTCCGTGTCTTCAACACTGGCAAGGGTGAAGAGGTGGTTTCGGTCGCCTGGATTGCCGACAGCGGTGACGATGATGAGGCTGAGGTTGAGGGCGGCGAAGCCTGACGCCCACTCCCCAAACCAAAGCAACAAAAGACGCCGTCCCGGCCCGGGGCGGCGTTTCGTTTTTACCGATGGGTAAACAATTTCTGCCATGCTGATGGGAAACATTTGCGTGGGAGGAGCCACCCGATGAACATGTACCACTGCTACATCGACCTTCATCACGAAGCCAAAGCGCTCGCGTTTTCCAGCGCCGTCGATCAATGGATGTCCTACCTGCAAGAACGCAAGGTGATCAACGGCTGGCGCCTGCTGCGTCGCAAGCTGAACCTTGCCAGCGATTCCTGCCGTGATTTCCTGCTTGAGATCGAATTCGAGAACATGACCCAGCTGGACCAGGCCTTTCGTGTGTTGGGTGAAAAAGACGAAGAGATTGAAAAGCTCTACGCGAATGTCTCTGCGTTGATCGCAAATTCCGACTTTGGGCTCTACCGGCCATTTCCGGATCCGGAACGGGCGGAGCGCATGGCTCTGGTCTGATTCCGCTGTAGTTTATGCAAAAAGGCCGGGCATAGTGCCCGGCCTTTTCTGTTGTTCCCGCCAGGCGGCTTACAGATCGTAGAGCGCGCCGAATTTCTGTTCGAGATAGTCCATGAGCGGCGCGTGGTCCGGCTCCATTTCCGCCGCATGGGCGATGGTATCCCGCGGGCTGCGCAAGCCACCGTGCTGCTGCAACTTCTCGCCCAGCCAGCCGGTTGCGGCCGAAGTATCGCCTTGCGCCAGATCCGTATCCAGCTTTGGCACATCCCGGCGCAGCGCCTCGTGCAGGCAGCCGGCGTAGACATTGCCCAGCGAATAGGTCGGGAAATACCCGAAGAGACCAACCGACCAATGCACGTCCTGCAGACAGCCGTTTGAAGGCTTGTCGACGGCATAGCCAAAATCGGCCTCAAACCGATCATTCCAGGCCGCCTCTAGGTCCGCAACCTCCAGATCGCCTTGCATCAATGCCCGTTCCAGATCGAAACGGAGCATGATGTGCAGGTTATATTGCAGCTCATCTGCTTCGGTCCGGATATAACCGTTATGAACCTTGTTGACCGCCGCGTAGAAGGCATCGGCATCGGACACGCCAATGTCGCCAAAGCTGTCCCGCATCTGTTCGAACAACCATCCAGTAAAGGCGCGGCTGCGGCCGATCTGGTTTTCATAAATCCGGCTCTGGCTTTCGTGCACGCCCATCGACACCCCGCGCCCCAGCGGCGTCAGCAAGTAATCGCGGCTGATGTTCTGCTCATAGGCACCGTGGCCAACCTCGTGAATGGTCGAATAGAAGCAGTTGAACGGATCTGTTTCGCTGGTCCGGGTGGTAATCCGCACATCCAGCCCTGAGCCAGAGCTGAACGGGTGCACCGCCTTGTCGACCCGCCCATGCGCCATGTCATAACCAAAGGTGCGCGCCAACGTGCGGGCCAGTTGCATCTGGGTTTTCTCATCAAACCGCCCCGACAGGCCCTGCGGCGCTGGCTTGTCGAGAACCCGCGCCCGCAGATCCACCAGACCGGGACGCATCGCATCAAAGATTTTTGCGATTTCAGAAGAGGTTGTGCCGTGTTCGTAATCCGCAACCAGCGCATCATACAGATCACCACCCGCCGCCAGTGCCTGACCTTCCTCACGCTTCAGCGCCACCACTTCCTCCAGCACAGGCAGGAAGGCCGCCACGTCTTCATTGGCCCGGGCCTCGGCCCATTTTCCCTGCGCTTCTGAGGTGACCTGCGCCAGTTTCTTGGCCAGATCCGCGGGCACCTTGATGGTACGGTCGTAGCTGCGGCGGATTTCGCGCAGATGCGCAGCGCCGACCTCATCCGGGGCTTCGGCCTGCTCCAGCCATTCCGCCACCTGCGGCGCGCTGCGGCGGGCGTGCAACACGGATTCGATCGCGGCCATCTCCGCGCCGCGCTGTCCGGTGGCCCCGCGCGGCATCATGGTTTCCTGGTCCCAGCCCAGACGGCCAGCGATCTGCCCCAAAGCCTGCGTGTCACGCTCATAGGCCATCAGCTGTTCAAATGCGGTCATATTCTCAATGGTCCTTGATGGAAGTTGCAATCGGATAGCTGGCCAGGAAGCGGGCGCGCAGGATCAGGACCCACAGAACCACAGCCATCAGCTGGTGCAGGATCGCTGCCTGCCAGGGCGCAGCGTAAAGAACGGTGATCACACCAAGGGCAATCTGTACGATCAAACCTGCAAAGACGGCGTTGAAGGCGAACCGGGTCGCGCCATGGGCACTGGCGCGGCCGCGCAGCCAGACAACCACCCCAAAGCCAAGCAGAAGATAGCCACAGATCCGGTGAACAAACTGCACCAAGCCTGGGTTTTCAAAGAAGTTCTTCCAGATCGGCTCGATCATCAACGGATTGGGCGGGATCACCTGCCCGCCCATCAGCGGCCAATCGGTATAGGACCGCCCAGCGTCAATGCCTGCCACCAGTGCGCCCAGCAGGATTTGCAGGAACGCAAAGTGCAAGAGCCCGGTCGAGAGGCCGAAGATCTTTGCTTCCTTGGCCCGGCGCGCCTGCATCAGGTCCCGTTCCTGCCGCCCCAGAAGGAAGCCATACCAGGCGATCAGCCCGAGGATGACAAAGGCCAGGCCAAGGTGCGTCGCCAGCCGATAGGAGGCAACCGAGGTCATGCCCTCGCCCTGGGTCACGCCCGAAGAGACCATCCACCAGCCGATTGCACCCTGAGCCCCGCCCAAAGCCCCCGGCAGGATCAGCCGCCCGGTCCAGCCGGTCGGGATCTTGCGGGCCAGCAGAAAGCCAAAAAAGCCAACCGCCCAGACCAGCCCGATGACCCGGCCCAGTTGGCGATGGCCCCATTCCCACCAGTAAATCGATTTGAAGTCAGCAAGCTCCATCCACTGATTATGGATCTGCCACTGGTCGATCTGCTTGTATTTGTCGAACTCCTGCTGCCATTCCACCTCGTTCATCGGCGGAATGGCCCCGGTGACGGGGCGCCATTCGGTGATCGACAGGCCGGAATCGGTCAGACGGGTCAACCCGCCGACCACGATCATCGCCACCACCAGCGCAAACAGCACAAAGAGCCAGGCCCGGATCGCCTTGCGGGCGCCGCCCCGGCCCCGGTCGATCATGCCGGTTGTGGCGGTCTGCGGCTTGGCCTCGGGTTCACTGACCTCTTGGAAGATACTGCGCTTGCTGCTCATGCTCGTCCCTCTTCGGTTTCGCGGTGAAGCTAGGGTTGGCGGTCCGGATCGTCCAGTGCTAACGCTCAGCTATCGTCCGACATTTTCTTCCAGCGGACCATCTGCCGCATCACCCCATGCAGCATCTGCACATCGGCCCGCGTCAGGCGCATGCGGCTGAACAGGTTGCGGAAGACTACTTTCATCCCCGGCGCCTTTTCCGGCGGGAAGAAATAGCCGGCTTCCTCAAGCCGGTCTTCGTAATGGGTCACCAGTGCCTCAACCTCAACGCCGGTTGCCCAGTCGGATTTGCCGATCTCGAAGACCTCATGCTCGACCTCCGCCGCCTGACGGCGCCACTCATAGGCAGCCAGCAGCACGCATTGACCAAGATTGAGCGAGGCAAACTCCGGATTGACCGGCACCGTGATGATAGCATTGGCACGGGCGATATCGTCATTCTCAAGGCCAGCGCGTTCCGGGCCGAACATCACCGCGACCTTCTCGCCGCCACGGATTTTCTCAATCGCCAGCTTCATTGCGGCTTCGGGGCTGTACACCGGTTTGGTCAGCTCACGCGGACGCGCCGTGGTGGCAAAGACAAAGGAACAGTCCTCCAGCGCACCAGGCACATCGGGGGCCAGCAATGCCTCGTCCAGCAGCCGCCCCGCACCCGAGGCCATGGCCACCGATTTTGGGTTCGGCCAGCCGTCGCGCGGCGCGACGATACGCATTCGGTCCAGCCCGAAGTTCCACATCGCACGGGCGGCAGCGCCGATGTTTTCGCCCATCTGGGGGCGCACCAGAACAAAGGCGGGCTGTGGCATATCGCTGGGCATGTCTGTCTCCATAGCGCCCAAAGGGCATTTCCCCTGCTGTAATCGCAGGGGCTGCGAACGGCAAGAGCCTCACCCGCTGGTCCAGGCGTCGCAGAGCGGCGCAGGATCCTTGCGTCCTGTGGCAGATGCGTTAAACACCAGCCAGCAAGCAACAGGAGCGCCCTTGATGGATACCGCCGCGGACAC
Source organism: Phaeobacter gallaeciensis (assembly GCF_001678945.1). Taxonomy (NCBI): domain Bacteria; kingdom Pseudomonadati; phylum Pseudomonadota; class Alphaproteobacteria; order Rhodobacterales; family Roseobacteraceae; genus Phaeobacter; species Phaeobacter gallaeciensis. Next base: position 141,012 of record NZ_CP015124.1, on the reverse strand, counting down.
AGTGGAAAAGCCCCAGATCTATCTGATTTCGCCGCCCAGTTTCGAACTGGGCCGGTTTCCCGACCAGCTGGCCAAGGTGCTCGACAGCACCGAGATCGCCTGCGTGCGCCTGGATCTGGCAAGCCGCGATGAAGACACGCTGAGCCGGGCCGGTGACGCCCTGCGCGAGGTTTGCCTGGCCCGCGATGTGGCAATCGTGATTTCCGATCATCAGATCCTGGCCGAGCGGCTTGGCCTTGATGGCGTGCACCTGACCGATGCCTCCAAATCCGTGCGCAGCGCCCGCAAGGCGCTTGGCGCCGATGCCATTGTCGGCAGCTTTTGCGGAGCTTCCCGCCACGACGGGCTGACTGCAGGCGAAGCCGGCGCCGATTACATCAGCTTTGGCCCCGTCGGCACATCGGGTCTGGGTGATGGCGCGGTGGCCGAGCAGGAGCTGTTCCAGTGGTGGTCCGAAGTGGTGGAAGTGCCGGTCGTGGCCGAAGGTGGTTTGACTGAGGAATTGGTCAGAAGCCTTTTTCCTTACACGGATTTCTTTGGCATTGGCGAGGAAATCTGGCGCAGCGAAGATCCCGTCGCCGCGCTTCAGACATTTATCAAGGCAATGGGCTGAGCCTCTGCTCTCCCAGAAGGTACGCCATCGCCCCGATGTTATAGCTGCGGGGCGATGGAAACACGATCAGAGCCAGACACGTTCCACGAACCAGTAGCTGCCGATCAGCGCAATCGTGACGGAGGCTGGAATGGCGACGCGGCCGCGGTATTTCGGATGGCCGCCAAACCAGTAGCCGACCAGCAGATAGGCCAGCGCGATCACCGTCAGCTGCCCCAGTTCAACCCCGACATTGAACCCGATCAGCGCCGGAATGAACTGCGCCTGCGGCAGGCCAAATTCCCCCAGTACGCTGGCAAAGCCCAGCCCGTGCAACAGGCCAAAACCAAAGATCACCACCGTGCGCCAGCTGTGCAGCCGCCGGGCAAAGATGTTCTCAACCGCGACAAAGACGATCGAGGCCGCAATCAGCGGCTCCACCACCGCCGGGTTCACAGTCACCAGCCCCAGCGCGCCGCAAGCCAGCGTGATGGTGTGGGCGACGGTAAAGGCGCTGACCTGCCACAAAAGCGGCTTAAGACGCGTGCTGAGGAAGAATAGCCCCAGGACAAACAGGATGTGATCCAAACCTTTTGGCAGGATATGGTCAAAACCTACCGGGATATAGCTGGTAAAGGCTTCGGCCGGGGATAGGGCCGATCCGCCGCTGATGGCGATGGGTCCGGTACTCTCACCACCCTGAATATATCCGGTAAACGGCTCCTCGACCCCGTTCTGGCGCAGCACCACGGCGCCTGCCCCTTCTGGCCAGCGGATCGTCAGCGCCGAGGCAAGCGGCGGTAGCTCCCCCGAAAGGGACAGCACACTCTCGCGGGGCAGTTCGACGTCACCAGCCGGTGCAACGCGTACCTCATCCACCAGCAGCGGCACCGGGCGACCTGCCTCGACTTCAAGGGTTTTCAGCCAGTCCTCTGCAAACAGCCGCAGCATCGGCCCCAGTTCCCCAGGTGGCATGGCGCGCAACAGATCGTAGTCGCCCGCCTGGTCCGCCGTTTCGGTGTCCTGATGTGTGTCCAGATCAATACCGGCGACAAATGCTTCTGCATTCAGGCGAAGAGATAGATGTAACGTGTTGTCCTCAATTGTGAAATCACCAATGGCCGGTGTCACCTCATGGGCTAGGGCGCGCTCGGCGCCCCAAAAGCCCAGACTTGACAGCAGGCAGAGGCATGCCACCTTCATCCCACGCAGCAACAAAGAATTCGTCATGAAAAATCACCTGGCCTGTCTACTCGTTTTTGCATTCTCTTTCAGGCTGGCGGAACCGGCCCTGTCCCATGAGTTTTGGATCGAACCGCAGAATTATCAAGTTGAATCCGGAGAGGAACTCCCAGCACAATTGCTGAACGGGCAAGAGTTCAAGGGCTTTCGGCTGCCCTATTTCAAAACTCGCACCAAACGCTCCGAGGTAATCACCGGTGACACCGCCACCCCTTACGAGGGGCGCATGGGCGATTTACCGGCCCTGACAGTGACCGCCGAACGGGACGGTCTGCTGACGCTGGTGCATGAAACGATGCCTGAGACGTTGACCTATGAAACATGGGAAAAATTCGACGCCTTCGCCGAGCATAAGGGATTTGCCGATATCCGCGCCCGGCACGAGGGGCGCGGCCTGCCGGTGGATGGTTTCACCGAACGCTACAGCAGGCACGCGAAATCCCTGATTGCCGTCGGCAGCGGCGCCGGATCGGACCGGGAAAGTGGCTTGGAGACGGAGTTTGTTGCACTGGAAAACCCCTATACGTTCAAGGGTGACACACTACCGGTTCAGCTGTTCTATCAGCAAAAACCGCGCGCAGCCGCGCAGGTCGAAATCTTCGAACGCGCGCCGGATGACAGCGTGTCCATCACCCTGACCCAGACAGATACAGAGGGACGCGCCGATATCCCGGTAAAGCCCGGCCATACCTATCTTCTGGACGCTGTTGTGCTGCGCCCGTCCGATCCGGAAACCGGCGCGATATGGGAAACGCTTTGGGCTGCGCTGACCTTTGCGGTGCCATAGGTTGCAAAGCCGCTTGCGGGGGCGCGTGAAAGGCGGCAAGAGAGAGCCATGACATCGCCCCGTTCCGATACCCCCATGGCCCAACCTGCTCCTGCCCAGATTCTCTGCATCGGATCGGTGCTGTGGGACGTGATTGGCCGCTGCTCCTCTGACATGCAGCGCGGATCTGACATGCCGGGGCGGATCACCCGCCTGCCCGGCGGCGTTGCGATGAATATCGCCATGACCCTCGCCCGCTTTGGCCTGAACCCCGCGCTGCTGAGCGCGATTGGCAAGGATGCCGAAGGGGATGAGCTGATCGCCGCCTGTGGTCACCTCGGGCTTGATACAGCGCATGTCTACCGCTCCGAAGATCTACCGACCGACCAGTATATGGCGGTCGAAGGCGCCAACGGGCTGATCGCGGCGATTGCCGATGCTCATTCGCTTGAGGCCGCAGGGGATAAGATCCTGCGCCCGCTACTGGATGGCACCCTTGGCTCGGAAACCGCGCCCTATGCCGGGTCGGTTGCGCTGGATGGCAACCTGACCCTGTCCCTGCTGGACGACATCGCCGCCAGCCCCGCCTTTGCCAATGCCGACCTGCGGGTGGCGCCTGCCTCTCCGGGCAAGGCAGAACGGTTGCGGCCTTTCCTCATGCGCAGCCGGGGCACGCTTTACGTCAACCTCGAAGAGGCCGGTTTGCTCTGCCAGGCCACCTTTGCAGATAGCGAAACCGCCGCAGCCGCCCTGCTGGAGCGCGGCGCCGCGCGGATTCTTGTCACCGACGGCAGCCGATCGGCCACCAAAGCGGACGCACACAATACCTTTACGCTGGAGCCGCCGCAGGTCACCGTGGCCCGCGTCACCGGCGCTGGCGACACTTTCATGGCGGCGCATATCGCCGCCGAGACCCGCGGCGAGCCGCCCGAAAAGGCGCTGACATCGGCCTTGGCCGCCGCAGCCACATATGTTTCAGGAGAGCCTCCGCTGTGATTCCCATCAAGTATTCCCAAGAAGTGACCGAGGCCCGCGCTGCCGGTCGCGCCATTGTTGCGCTTGAAAGCACCATCATCACCCACGGCATGCCTTATCCGCAAAACGTGGAAACCGCCGCACAGGTCGAACAGGACATTCGCGATGCGGGCGCGGTTCCGGCGACCATGGCGGTGATGAACGGCAAGCTGTACGTAGGCCTAGAAGCGGATGAGCTGCAGGCACTGGGTCAGGCGAAAGACGTCGCGAAGGTGTCGCGCGCGGATATCGCTGCCTGCACCGCCAGTGGCGGCACCGGAGCGACCACCGTGGCCGCCACCATGATCGCTGCCCGGCTGGCGGGGATTTCCGTCTTTGCCACCGGCGGCATCGGTGGTGTCCACAAGGGCGCCGAAACCAGTTTTGACATCTCCGCCGACCTGATGGAGCTGGCGCAAACCCCGGTGACTGTCGTTGCGGCTGGCGCCAAGGCGATTCTGGACATACCGAAAACGCTGGAAGTTCTGGAAACCCAAGGGGTTCCGGTGATTTCTTATGGTCAGGACAGCTTCCCCGCCTTCTGGTCGGGGCAATCCGATCTCAATGCCCCGCTCCGTATGGACACAGCCAAGGAGATCGCCAGCGCCCATGCCATGCGCCAGGCCATGGGGCTCAACGGCGGGCAGTTGGTAGCGAACCCGATCCCGACCGAGGCACAGATCCCGGCCGAGGAACTGGCTCCGATCATCGCACAGGCCCAATCCGAGGCCGATGCACAGGGTATTTCCGGCAAGGGGGTGACACCCTTCCTGCTGCAGCGCATCTTTGATCTGACCGAAGGACGCTCGCTGGTGGCCAATATCGCGCTTGTGCGCAACAACGCCCGTCTTGCCGCGGCTATTGCTCAGGAATTGAACGCAATCGCGGGCTGATATGGTAATTCGGCAGCGCGGCCATTGCCGTTCTGCTGAACAGTGCCTAGGTTCCCCGCATCTGTCATCGTGAATGCGCCCATGACCACTCCATTTGATCAAGAACCCCACCGCCGTCCCGGCCTGTTCGCGCGACTGCGCTCTTCCTTTCTGACCGGTATCGTCGTGATCGCGCCGGTGGGGCTGACACTCTGGCTGCTCTGGACCGTGATGGGCTGGATTGACGGAGTGGTTCTGCCCCTGGTGCCGCATACCATGCGGCCCGAGCAATATATCGGCATCAACCTGCGCGGCGTCGGGCTGATTATCTTCCTGTTGTTCACCATCATCGTCGGCTGGATTGCAAAAGGCATCATCGGCCGTTCGCTGATCGGGTTCGCGGAGAACCTGGTGGACCGGATGCCGGTGATCCGCTCGGTTTATTCCGGAATCAAGCAGATCTCGGAAACCGTATTCGCTCAGTCCGAAAGCAGCTTTGATACCGCCTGTCTGATCCAGTATCCGCGCAAGGGCGTTTGGGCGATCGCTTTTGTCTCGACCAAGGCGAAGGGTGAGATTGCCCAGCGGGCCGAAACATCCGGCGGTTTGATGAGCGTCTTCATCCCGACAACACCCAACCCGACCTCCGGGTTCCTGTTGTTTGTGCCAGAAGAGGATGTGACCGTTCTCGACATGTCGGTCGAGGATGCAGCGAAACTGGTGATTTCCGCCGGACTGGTCTACCCGAACCCCAAGGATCCGACGCAGCCGCCCGCCGACGGGGCCAAAGGCTGACGACTTAGGCTTTTTCGTGCTTTAGCCTGCAATGTCGGCATTAAGAGCGGCAGCTATCTCGCTGCCACTCCATTCCTTTTCCCATACCGCTTACAGAGCGGTCCAGCCACCATCGACGCTGATCGTGGTGCCGGTGATCTGCGCAGCCGCATCCGAGCACAGGAAGACAGCCGTACCGCCAAGTTGCTCAACCGTGGCGAATTCGCGCGAGGGCTGACGCTCCAGCATGACCTTCTTGATCACCTCCTCGCGGCCCATGTTGTATTTCTCCATGGTGTCCGGGATCTGCGCCTCGACCAGCGGTGTCAGCACGTACCCCGGGCAGATCGCATTGGCGGTGATCGGCTCTTCAGCGGTTTCCAGCGCCACAGTCTTGGTCATACCGACCACGCCGTGCTTGGCCGCCACATAGGCCGATTTATAGGGCGAGGCGGTCAGACCATGGGCAGAGGCGATATTGACCACCCGGCCCCAGCCCGCTGCGCGCATCTTGGGCAGCGCCGCTGCGGTGGTGTGAAAGGCCGAGTTGAGGTTGATCGCGATGATCGCATCCCATTTGTCCAGCGGGAACTCATCAATCGGGGCGACGTGCTGGATCCCGGCATTGTTGATCAGAATATCGCAGCTACCCGCCTTGTCGATCAGGCCGCGGCAGTCTTCGCCTTTGGACATATCCGCCTGAATGTAGCGGGCATTGACCGAGAACTCCTTGGCGATCTCTTCGGCCAGCGCGTGGTCTTCGTCCCTGTCGGTGAACGAGTTCAGAACCACATCCGCACCGGCGCGCGCCATCTCGCGCGCAACGCCAAGGCCGATGCCCGAATTTGATCCGGTAATCACCGCCGTTTTGCCCTTCAGTGTCATATCTCAGGTGTCCTTTGAGCTGAGTTGAGTTGCGCGGCATTCTGCCACGTGACCGGGGCAAAGAAAACGCGTAGGACTACTGACTTGTTCATCCAGGACGGCCGAAATACACAGCGCTTCCGCCGTACTCTCCCAAGCTATTTGCCATCGAAAACCACACGATTTCACCAAAAAAAACGCCCGCACGAAGCGGGCGTTAAGTTATTGAGGCAGGTTTCATACAGGCAAGAAACCTATCGAGCAGTGACCCCTTTATACGCAATTTCGTGCTTTCATCCAAGCTAAAAGTTTGAAAAGACAAAGACGCGCCTCTACCGTGAAGGCTCAAGAAAATAAGGGCAGAATGGGATTGTTGACAAAGTGAGGTCAGAATATTTCTCCGCCGCCAGATCCCTTGTGATGGGAATCGGGCTTTCTCTCAGTGCCAGTTTTGCAGCCGCAGAATCAGCCCATGGCATTGCAATGTATGGCGAACCAACGCTGGACGCTGGCTTCACGGCGCTGCCCTATGCCAACCCCGAGGCGCCGAAGGGCGGCAAGCTGGTTGTCGGCAACACCGGCGGCTTTGATACGCTCAATCCATTTGCGCAAAAAGGCACCCCGCCCTGGCAACTGCGGTTCTGGGGATACGAAAGCCTGATGGGCCGCTCCTGGGATGAACCCTTTACCCTTTATGGCTTGCTGGCCGAATCGATCAACGTACCCGAGGATCGCTCCTGGGTGGAGTTCACCCTGCGCCCCGAGGCGCGGTTTTCCGATGGCAGCCCTGTCACGGTCGAGGATGTGCTTTGGTCCTATGAAACGCTCGGCACCGAAGGTCACCTGCGCTATCGCGGATTCTGGTCCAAGGTGGCGGGGATTGAACAGACCGGCCCACGCAGCCTGAAGATTACCTTCAATACCGAAGACCGGGAGCTGGCGCTGATCGCCGGTATGCGCCCGATCCTTAAAAAGGCGCAATGGGAAGGCAAGGATTTCGCGGCCTCTGGCCTCAGCGAGGCGCCCATAGGCACCGGTGCCTATGTGGTGTCCGATTTCGAGCCGGGCCGGTTTGTAACCCTTTCCCGCAATCCCGACTACTGGGGCGCGGATCTACCGCTGCGCCGGGGCATGCATAACTTTGACGAGCTCCGCATAGATTTCTTTGGCGATCAGACGGTGCTGTTCGAGGCCTTCAAGGCCGGAGAGCTGAGCGCCTATCGCGAATTCAACGCCGACAAATGGAATAGCGCCTATGACTTCCCGGCTGTGACCGACGGCGACGTGGTCAAAAGCGAGATCCCGCATCAGCGCCCATCCGGCATGACCGGACTGGCGATGAACACACGCCGCGCACCGCTGGGTGACTGGCGCGTGCGAGAGGCGCTGATCCTTGCCTTCAATTTCGAATATATCAACGGCACCGTCACCGGCGGTATCCAGCCGCGGATCACCTCTTATTTCTCCAACTCCACCCTTGGCATGCGGGACGGTCCCGCGCCTGATGAGGTGCGCGCACTGCTCCAGCCCTATGCCGACAGCCTGCTGCCCGGCACGTTGGAAGGCTATGCCCTGCCCACCAGCGATGGCACCAAACGCAACCGCAGGAACCTGCGCCGCGCGGTTGGACTTCTGGCCGAGGCTGGATGGACGGTGCAGGACGGCGTGTTAAAGAATGCCGACGGTCAGGTGCTGACCTTGTCGGTGCTGCTGCGCCAGGGTGATGCAGAGATGAAGACCATTGTCGAGATCTACGCCCGCGCGCTGGATCGTCTGGGCATCACTATCACGCCAGAGCTTGTTGATAATGCGCAATATGTGGCGCGCCAGTCCGAGTTCGATTTCGACCTGACCCGGTTCCGCCGCGATCTGTCGCTCAGTCCCGGCAACGAACAGAAACTCTATTGGGGGCGCGCCGGGGTCAACCAACCGGGCAGCCGCAACCTGATGGGCATCGACAGCCCCGCCGCCGAAGCGATGATTGACCGGCTGCTGACCTCAAAGAGCACGGATGACTTCACCGCTGCGGTACGGGCACTGGACCGTGTACTGACGGCGGGACGCTATGTGATCCCAATCTGGCAATACGACAAAGGGCGCATTGCCCATAAGCGGCAACTGGCCCATCCCGAGAGCCTTCCAATATATGGTGATCGCACCGGCTTCTTCCCCGACGTTTGGTGGTATCAACCAGAGTAATTGGGCACGGCGCCGCAACCACTAGGCGTTGATCACAGCGGTTTCGCGTGATCGTGAAGATCTTCATGATCCAATTGTTTTCTTTTTTGACATATTTGCTACCATAATACCGTATTGTTGTTGTTTTCACGGGGTACTCGAAATGTCATGTTTCTCTGCTTCGGCCAGCTGGGCGGTCCGCTTTCCCCGCGCCAAACAGCGGTTTCCGTATCTTCAACGCCGGTATGCTCCCTGTCCGATCGGCGACAAGGACGGGTTCGTTGCTTACCTGGCCCAGTCGCATCACCTGACGCTCACCGAGGCGCAGGAAGAGGCCGACGACTTCCTGTTTTGGGAAAAGCTGCATGAAGAGTTGGAACGCGATGCGATCTGAGCGCCGTGTTCCTTTGGTCATCGCATTGGGGTGGGGACTACAGCCGCTGTGACCGCTGTGGGCTGAAATGCCCGTAGCGCGGGTCATACGGTGATGCGCGAAAATTCCTGGGCGCCATCCCTCAAAAAATAAAATCGTAAAAATTCAGGGCGTTGCCAGCAGTACTTCACTGCGGCCTTCAGACCAGGGACGTGACCCACAGAATGGTCGCATCATCCGGACTGAGCGAGATCACGTTGTGCCCCATGGCACCATCGTAATAGGCGCTGTCGCCCCGGCGCATTTCAACCGGCTCGTAAAACTCGGTATAAAGCATGATCACCCCGGTCAGCACATAGAGGAATTCCTCGCCGTCGTGCCGTACCCAGCCGTCAAACTCATCCATCGAGCGCGCCCGGACCCGGGCCCGGTACGGCAGCATCTGCTTGCGGGTCAAACCATCGGCGAGCAGTTCGTGCTCATAGGTGGCCGTCGCCTGATGCGATCCTTCACCGGATTTTGTCACTGTCATCCGCCCGTTCACCTGATCGCGCTGCGGCGGGGTGAACAGCTGCGGTACTGAAATTTCCAGCCCGACGGCCAGCTTTTTCAGGGCGTCATAAGTCGGGGACATCTGGCCGTTTTCGATCTTTGACAGGGTCGAACGGGCCAGCCCCGCTTGATTGGCCGCGTGTTCCAGCGTCCAGTCCCGCGCCTTGCGCAATTCCCGCACGCGGGCGCCAAGGTCCAGCGGTTCTGCCTGCGTGTCTTCGCCGCCAGAGCGGGCAATGGTGATAAGGGTTTTGGGGTCGCGGCCAGTCATGCTGTTTCTATAGGCCGCAGCACGGCAGCTTGCAACGCGGGACGTGTCACGCTAGCGAAGATCCATGATATCAGTTTTCGACAATGGGCCGTTTGCCCCCTGCCCGGCGCCTTTCAACATGGCCGCCCATGTACTGCGTTTCGCACCCGACCGCCCTCAAAAACCTGCGTTGGAGGTCCTTGGCCGCGATCAAAGCCAGAAATGGACCTATGCCCAGCTGGAGGCCGCGGTGCGCGGCACTGGCACGGGGCTGTTGGCGGCGGGTCTGCGCCCTGGCGACATTGTGATGATGCGGCTTGGCAATACGGTCGATTTCCCGCTGGCCTATCTTGGCGCGATTGCGGCTGGTCTGGTACCCGTCCCGACCTCCTCGCAGCTAACCGCACCGGAAACCGCCAAGATGATTGCGGAACTCGACGTGGCCGCAGTTCTGCGCGACCCGTCGGTCGCCTGCGCCGATCACCCGCGCGAAATCATCCTGCCTGAACTGACCGCGATGCGCGACCTTCCTCCCTGCGAGTATGACATGGGGGATCCCGACCGTCTGGCCTATGTGGTCTATACCTCCGGCACCAGCGGATCACCCCGCGCCGTCGCTCATGCCCCCCGCGCGATATGGGCGCGGCAAATGATGGTGCGGGACTGGTACGACCTTTCAGAACACGACCGCCTGCTGCACGCCGGCGCCTTCAACTGGACCTTCACCTTGGGCACCGGATTGATGGATCCGTGGAGCATTGGCGCAACCGCGCTGATCCCTGATCCCGACACACCGCCCGAGGCAATCCCGGCACTTCTGCGCGACCACCACGCCAGCATTTTTGCTGCTGCACCCGGCGTTTATCGAAAAATCCTTAACTCAAATTGCACTCTTGACCTGCCGGATCTGCGCCATGGCCTTTGTGCCGGTGAAAAGCTCTCGCGCCACCTCTCCGAGCTTTGGAGCGATCGAACCGGCCGGGCCCTTTTTGAGGCCTACGGCATGTCCGAATGTTCGACCTTCATTTCTTCCAGCCCGGCACACCCGGCGCGCGGCGATGCGCTTGGCCAGCCGCAGGAAGGACGCCGGGTTGCGATCCTTGGTCCAGACGGGCCAGTACCGCGCGGCGCCGAAGGTACCATCGCCGTGCACCGGTCGGACCCCGGTCTGATGCTGGGCTATCTGAACGCCCCCGATGAAACCGAGGCGCGCATGCAGGGAGACTGGTTCCTGACCGGCGATCAGGGCGCCATGGCGGCCGACGGCCAGATCACCTATCTGGGGCGCGCCGATGACATGATGAACGCTGGTGGTTTCCGCGTCTCGCCCATCGAGGTCGAGACCACGCTTGCCGCTCATCACGGGATTGTGCAAGTCGGGGTGACATCGGTTGAAGTCAAGGAAGACACACATATTATCGTGGCCTTCTACACCGGCCCGCAAGAGATCCCCGAAGCCGACCTGCGGGATTTTGCCACGGACTGCCTGGCGCGTTACAAACAACCGCGCGCCTATGTGTATCTTGAGGCCCTGCCGACTGGCGCAAACGGAAAACTACTGAGGCGCGCGCTGCCGGCCTATTTCAAAGGATAACCCATGACCAGCCTTCCTTCGGTCAAGCTCGACATTCTTTCGGACCCGATCTGCCCCTGGTGCTATATCGGTAAGACGCATCTGGACAAAGCCTTGGCCGAGATTCCCGACCATCCTTTTGTGATCGAATGGCACCCCTTCCAGCTGAACCCCGACATGCCCCGCGAAGGTATGGACCGGCGCGCCTATCTTGAGGCGAAGTTTGGCGGCAAGGAAGGCGCGGTGCGGGCCTATGCCCCCATCGTGGAACATGCTGAACAGGCCGGACTGTCGATCGATTTCGAAGGCATGAAGCGCACGCCCAATACGCTCAACGCGCATCGGCTGATCCATTGGGCAGGCACCGAAGGTAAACAAACCGCCGCCGTGGATACCCTGTTCGAAGCCTATTTCGTCAAAGGCCTCGATATTGGTGATCCCGAAATCCTGGCTGACATTGCCCAAGAGATTGGCATGGAACGCGATGTCATGCTGAAACTGCTGGAGACCGAGAACGACATCGAGGCGATCCAGTCCCGCGATGCGCATTCGCGCAAGATGGGCGTGAACTCGGTCCCGACCTTCGTGGTGGCCAACCAGCACGCCGTGCCCGGTGCCCAGCCGCCCGAACTGTGGAAGCAGGTGATCGCCGACATCATGTCCCAGTTGGAAGCCGGACCAAAGGATGAATAATGCAGATTAAGCGGTCCAGTATCTTTGCCACCCTCATCGGTATCGTCGTTTTCAGTACAGTGTTTTTTCATTACGCCGAGGGGTGGAACTGGCTGGACAGCCTGTTCTTTACGGTCGTGACCATTTCCACCGTGGGTTACGGGAACTTTGTTCCCGTGACGGCGGCCGGGAAGATTGGCACGATCATCCTGATCTTCAGCGGCCTTGGGGTCTTTGCCCTGGCGATCCGGGAGTTCGCGCTCTACCAGATCCAAAAACGCGAAGAACACAGCGAGTGGCTGATCGCCCATTTCGGTCGCCACCACCGCGAAGATCCGACCACTGCGGCCAACGAGGATGAGTGTCCCGATCCGCCCACGTCGCCTGCGCGACAGTGACGACCCTGCCGCAATTCTGACCATCGCATTGATGCACAGAGTCCTGTGCAGGCGATCTACTGGTGCCTTTTTTAAAATCATGGTAGCGGCCTTTCAGCGGCGCCCGGATTGGATCCGATTTCCGGTTCCTTCTGAAGCGCCGCATGAGGTTATCTATGTCAAAATCCGTTTCAAACCCGATGTCGAAAGGTGAATTTATCGCCTTGATCGCGATGATGTTTGCTACCATCGCCTTTTCCATCGACGCCATGCTGCCGGCACTGCCGGAAATTGGCGCAACGCTCAGCCCCGACAACATAAATCGGGCGCAGCTGATCATCACCTCTTTTGTTCTGGGCATGGGTATCGGCACCTTCTTTACTGGCCCGATCTCTGACGCCTTTGGCCGCAAGCCCGTCATTTTTGGCGGCGTCATTCTCTACATCATCTCGGCGGCTGCGGCCTGGGCCGCGCAATCCCTGGAACTGGCGCTTTTGGCGCGGGTCACCATGGGGCTTGGCGCAGCCGGACCGCGCGTTGTCGCCATGGCCGTGGTGCGGGATCTCTATTCGGGCCGTGAGATGGCGCGGGTTGTCTCCATCGCCATGATGATCTTCACCCTCGTTCCGGCGGTTGCGCCGATGCTGGGCTCCGTCATCATTGCCTTTTCCAGCTGGCGCGGCATCTTTGCTGCCTTTGCGGCCTTTGCTCTCATCATCGCACTTTGGATGGGCGTGCGCCTGCCCGAAACGCTGGAGCGGCAAGACCGCCGCCCGGTGCGCCCGGCGCTGATGGCTGCAGCACTGAAGGAGATGGTGACCCACCCCACCGTCCGCCTGTCGATCATCGCCCAATGCCTGTGCCTTGGCATGCTGTTTACCATGATCACCCTGGTTCAACCGGCCTATGACGTGGTCTTTGACCGCGCCGAAAGCTTCCCTTACTGGTTCTTCGGCGTTGCGCTGGTGGCCGGGACGGGCAGCCTCCTGAATGCTGTACTGGTGGTGCGTCTGGGGATGCGCCGCATGGTGACCTGGGCGCTGGCCTCCCAGATCGGTCTGGCATCGGCCATGCTGGTCTTGGAAAGCATGCCGCTGGACAACTCCGTTGCCTTTGGCCTGTTTGTGATCTGGCAGACCAGCGTGTTCTTCATGGCCGGCGTTACCCTTGGCAATCTCAACGCCATGGGGATGGAGCCGATGGGCCATATCGCGGGTATGGCTGCCTCGGTCATGGGGGCAATCTCCACAGTAGTTGCCGCAGCCATCGCCGCACCGGTCGGGCTGTTGTTCGACGGATCGCTGCTTCCGCTGACCGCAGGCATTCTGATCATGGCTTTCCTCGGGTTTCTCGTCATGCTGCATATGGCGCGAGTAGAAGCACGCCTGCCTGCGGTTTAACCCCGCACCACCGCCTGCCAGCAGATTGCGCAACTGCACTGCTGCCGCGTCGCGCCGGGGACACGCCGCTTGCCCGGCAAGCCTGAAAACCCTAACCTCTTCATAAGCTTGAAGGGGTGTTTTCATGGATTTCTATTATGATCTCGGGACCTATTCCTGTCCCGTGACCACCGGCAGCGCCAAGGCGCAGCTGTGGTTTGATCGCGGTCTGATCTGGACCTATGGCTATAACCATCAGGAGGCAGCCACCTGTTTTCGCCGCGCGCTGGCCGAGGATCCGGGTTGCGCCATGGCGCATTGGGGCCTCGCCTATGCATCCGGCCCCAACTATAACATGCCGTGGGAGCTGCACGACCCCGCCACCCGGGCTGAAGCGCTGGCGACCGCCTATGATGCGACGCAGTCCGCTCTGGCCCACGCAAAGGGCTGCACCCCGGCCGAGTGCGCCCTGATCAACGCCCTGACCGCCCGCTATCCGCAGCGCACACCCGTTGATGACATGCACGCATGGGACCATGATTTTGCCAACAGCATGCGCGCGGCCTTTGCCGAGGTGCCGGACAATCTGGACCTGCGCTGCGTCTATGTCGAAAGCCTCTTGAACCTCACGCCCTGGAAGATGTGGGATCTGAAAACCGGCCTTCCGGCAGAAGGCGCGGCAACGAAAGAAGCGCAACAGGTTCTGGAAGACGCCTTTGATAGCCTGCCCGGAGCCATGACCCATCCCGGCCTGCTGCATCTTTATGTGCACCTGATGGAAATGTCGCCGACCCCGGAAAAGGCGCTGAAGGCGGGTGATGTGCTGCGCGATCTGGTGCCCGATGCCGGGCATCTGGTGCATATGCCCACCCATATCGACGTGCTCTGCGGCAATTATCAGGATGTGGTCTATTGGAACCAGAAGGCGATCGAAGCAGACCTAAAATACTACGAACGCGAAGGCGCCTATAATATCTACACCGGCTATCGGCAGCACGATTATCACTTCGTGATCTATGGTGCTCTTTTCCTTGGACAAATCGAGCCAGCCCTACGTGCAAATCAGGGGCTGTGGGACACCACGCCGATTGAAATGCTACGGATCGAAAGCCCGCCAATGGCGGATTACTTCGAAAGCTACATGGCCATGCATCCTCATATCCTGATCCGGTTCGGCCGTTGGGACGAGGCGATCGCGCTGGAACTGCCAGAGGACCAGGAGTTGTTCCGTACTCTGACAGCCACTACCCATTATGCCCGTGCCCTTGGCTATGCTGCGACGGGCCGCGTGGCTGAGGCTGAGGCCGAGGAAGCGCTGTTCCTTGTGGCCAAGGACCGGGTGCCGGAGACCCGTCTGATGCACAACAACCGCGTTGTCGATCTTCTTGAAATCGCGCGGGAAATGCTGCGCGGTGAGATTGAATACCGCAAGGGCAACTTTGATATCGCCTATGGCCACCTGCGCTGCTCGGTCGATCTGGATGACAACCTGCCCTATGATGAACCCTGGGGCTGGATGCAGCCGACCCGCCACGCGCTGGGGGCGCTGCTGCTAGAGCAAGGCCATGTGGCGGAGGCAGAGGCCGTCTATCGCGCCGATCTGGGACTGGATGGCACCCTGTCGCGGGCGTCGATCCATCCCGACAACGTCTGGAGCCTCAAAGGGTTGCACGACTGCCTCGCGGCGCGTGGGGAAACCGTGGAAATCGACCACATTCGCCAGAAGCTGGATCTGGCGCAGGCGCGTTCGGACGGGATCATGGCCTCCTGCGGCTGCGCGCAGGTGGCGATGGCGCCGCAGGACTGTTGCGCCTGACCCGCACCATCCCTGCGCGCTGAAGGCCTAGCCCTGCTTTGCCTTGGCTTTTTTCTTCTCCGCGACCACCTTTTCGGCCAGGTCGCGGGCGATGGCAAAGGCGCCCTTGATCTTGTCGCTGTCCTTCTTCCAGTCGCGACGCACGACGATCTTGTTGTCCTTGACCTTGGCCAGGCCCTTCTGATCCTCGATGAATTCGACCAGCCCCTGAGGGGAGGCGAATTTGTCATTGTGGAACTGCAGGGTTGCGCCCTTGGGACCGGCGTCCAGCTTGGCGATGCCCGCGCGTTTGCACATCGCCTTGATCCGCACCACCAGCATCAAGGTGTTGACCTCTTTCGGCAGTTTGCCGAACCGGTCGATCAGTTCTGCCGCGAACCCTTCCAGCTCGACCTTGGTCGTGAGGCCCGAGAGGCGGCGATAGAGGCCAAGGCGCACATCAAGGTCGGGCACGTAGTCCTCGGGGATCAGCACCGGCACGCCCAGATTGATCTGCGGCGCCCACTGATCGTCGCCCTCGGAAAGGCCCTCCAACTCCCCGGCCTTGATCTTGGCAATCGCCTCTTCCAGCATGGATTGGTACAGCTCGTAGCCCACATCGCGCATCTGGCCCGATTGTTCCTCGCCCAGCAGGTTCCCAGCGCCGCGGATATCAAGATCCTGACTGGCAAGGGTAAATCCGGCGCCCAGAGTGTCGAGCGAACCGAGCACCTTGAGCCGTTTTTCAGCCGTCGCGGTCAGGCGCACGCGCGGCTTGGTGGTCAGGTAAGCATAGGCACGGGTTTTCGAACGGCCCACCCGGCCCCGGATCTGATAAAGCTGCGCCAGACCGAACATATCGGCCCGGTGCACCACCATGGTGTTTGCCGTCGGAATGTCGAGGCCCGATTCCACGATGGTTGTCGCCAGAAGGATGTCGAATTTGCCGTCGTAGAAGGCATTCATCCGGTCATCCAGTTCCCCGGCCGCCATCTGACCATGCGCCACCACATAGGTCAGCTCGGGCAGTTGCTCCTTGAGGAATTCCTCGACCTCGGCGAGGTCTGAAATCCGCGGTACCACGTAAAAGCTTTGTCCGCCGCGATAATGTTCCCGCAGCAACCCTTCGCGGATGGTGACAGCGTCGAATTCGCTGACATAGGTGCGGATCGCCAGCCGGTCCACCGGCGGCGTGCCGATGATCGACAGATCCCGCACGCCCGTCAGGCTCAGCTGCAGGGTCCGCGGGATCGGCGTTGCGGTCAGGGTCAGCACGTGAATGTCGCTGCGCAGCTGCTTCAGGCGTTCCTTATGGCCGACGCCGAAATGCTGCTCTTCGTCGATGATCAGCAGGCCAAGGTTTTGAAACTTGATACCCTTGGCCAACAGTGCGTGGGTGCCGATCACGATATCAACGGTGCCCTTGGCCATCCCTTCGCGCGTTTTGGCGGCATCCTTTGCCGTAACAAAGCGCGACAACTGTCTGACTTCCAAAGGGAAACCCCGGAACCGTTCGGCGAACGAGGCCGCGTGCTGACGCGCCAGCAGGGTTGTCGGCGCGATCACCGCGACCTGCACGCCGGACATCGCCGCGACAAAGGCCGCGCGCATCGCGACCTCGGTCTTGCCAAAGCCGACATCGCCGCAAATCAACCGGTCCATTGGCTGGCCCGAGGTCATATCCGCCATCACGTCCTCGATGGCGCGCAGCTGATCGTCGGTTTCCTGATAGGGGAAACGGGCCGAGAATTCCTCCCAAGCGTGCGGCGGCGGATCCATGATCGGCGCCTTGCGCAGCGCCCGTTCGGCCGCGATCCGGATCAGCCGGTCGGCCATCTCCCGAATGCGCTCTTTCAGCTTGGCCTTCTTCGCCTGCCAAGCACCGCCGCCCAGCCGGTCAAGAAGCCCCTCATCATGGCCATATTTGCTCAGCAGTTCGATATTCTCGACCGGCAGGTACAGCTTGGCCTCTTCGGCATATTCCAGCAGCAGGCATTCGTGGGCCGCACCGGCGGCGGTGATGACCTCCATCCCCTGATAGCGACCAATGCCGTGGTCGACATGCACCACCAGATCCCCCGGCGACAGCGATTGCGCCTCGGTCAGGAAATTCTCGGCCTTGCGGCGTTTCTTGGGCGAGCGGATCAGCCTGTCGCCCAGCACGTCCTGCTCGGAGATCACCGTCATGTCCGGCGCTTCGAACCCGTGTTCCAGCGCCCAGACCGCCAGATGCAGCCCGGATTTTCCGATCCGGGTGCCGTCCATGACCGGGATCGCCTCGGCCAAACCTTCGTCTTCGATCAACCCGGTCAGACGTTCCCGCGCACCTTCGGAGTATGAGGCAACCACGACCGGGCCTTTTTGCATCCGCTCTTGAATATGGGCGGCCAAGGCGCCAAAAAGACTGACGTTTTCCAACTGACGTTCGGGCGCGAAATCCCGCCCGATCCGCCCGCCTGCATCCACCACACCGGGGCCAGAGGCCTGCGCCAGCGGGTGCAGTTGGATGGTGCGATGGGCGCTGGTTGCGTCCTCCCAGGCGCTGTCGTCGAGATAGAGCAGCCCCGGCGGCGTGGGTTTGTAAACCGTGTCCAGCCGTCCCTTTTGTGCCATCGCCAGTTTGCGGGTTTCATACTGGTCCGCGATACTGTCCCAGCGCGCCAGCCGCGATGCGGTGACCTGATCGTCCAGCGTGACCGAGGCCTGCGGCAGGTAGTCAAACAGGGTTTCCAGCTTCTCGTGGAAGAACGGCAGCCAATGTTCGATACCCTGATGCTTGCGGCCGGCGCTGACCGCCTCGTACAGCGGATCGTCAGTGCCCGCAGCGCCGAATTCGATGCGGTAGTTCTGCCGGAACCGGGTCACGGCGGCCTCGTCCAGGATCACTTCGGAGACCGGCGCCAGCTCAATCAGGTCAAGTTTTTCGGTGGTCCGCTGGGTCACCGGATCAAACCGGCGCGCTCCATCCAGCACGTCACCGAACAGATCCAGCCGCACCGGCCCGGTGTCGCCCGGCGGGAAGATATCGATGATGCCGCCCCGGATCGCGTAGTCGCCCGGCTCCATCACCGTCGGGCTTTGCGTGAAGCCCATACGGACGAGGAACTGCCGCAGCGCGGTTTCATCGATCCGGTGGTCGACCCGGGCGCTGAAGGCTGCTTCGCGCAGGACCTCACGCGCGGGCACCCGCTGGCTGGCAGCGTTGAGCGTGGTCAGCAGGATGAACTGCGATGGCATCTGGTGGACCAGCGCCGCCAGCGTCGCCATCCGCGCGGCGGAGATATCGGCGTTGGGCGAGACGCGGTCATAGGGCAGACAATCCCAGCCGGGAAAGACAAAGACCGGCATGTCCGGCGCAAAGAAGGCCAGCGCGGCGCGCATCGCCTCCATCCGCTTGTCATCGCGGGCCACATGAAGAACCGGACCGCCGGACGTCTCGACCTCTTTCAGCACCAGCCGGGCATCGAACCCTTCCGGCGCGCCGCCCATGGTTATCGCAGGCTGCGCCATGCTGCGCGTCTCCCTCTTCATTGTGTTTCTTCAGCTCTGGGTCCCTGGTGATGCTCAGCCAAAGACGCCCAGCCGCAGATTCTGGTACATGCCCCACATCGCGGTAACGAAGATGGAGATCATGCCGATGATCTGGATCGCAAAGCGGCAGGTGGCAAGTCTGCGGTAGAGCGCATCTCCCTGCGGCTCATTCAGGCGGATCGACCGCGCCGTCGCCAGATTGACCAGACCCACCGTTGCCATCGGGAACAGCAGCAGGAACACCGCCTGCGCGAATTCCACGTCAAGACCAAAGCCCAAGGTCGCCAGGGACGACAGCACGAAGCAAGCGATCGCAAGGATCCAAAGTCCCGCCATTTGAACCACATAGAGCATGCGGTTTACGTTGATCCGCACCAGATCCTCCAGATCCTCGGCGCTCTGGCCGCCGTTCTTGCGGGCCCGGTGCACCATGTCAAAGGGCACCCCAAGGATCCAATGGCTGGCCGTGGACCACATCACCGCCAGCGCGATCCAGTACCACAGGTTGGAAAAAGACCGCAGGTCGATCATTTCGGTCAATGTCTGAAACAGATCCAATCCCGTGCCCTCTTCCGTCTGTTCGCATTCGCCGCCTTATATCCACCGCCAAAGCCCCCGGCACAAGCCCCGCAGACACGGCCCGCACAAGCGCGGCGATTGTGCCACTTGCATGAGGGCGCGGTTCCATGCGACCCACAGGCGTGCCACAGAGAGATGAGAGACCACGATGAAGCCGACCGTCGCCCCCTTTCCCGCCGCCCGCCTGCGCCGTACCCGTGTTAGCCCTGCGATCCGCGGGTTGGTCCGCGAGAACACCCTGACCACGGATGATCTGATCTGGCCGGTTTTCGTGCGCGATGGTGAAGGAATCGTGGAGCCGGTGGTCTCCATGCCCGGCGTGGTGCGCCGTTCGGTCGACAAGATCGCCGAAGCGGCAGTCGAGGCGCAGGCCCTTGGCATTCCGGCGATCTGCCTCTTTCCCTATACCGATCCGGCGCTCAAGACCGAAGACTGCGCTGAGGCCTGGAACCCCGACAACCTGTGCAACCGTGCTATCCGCGCGATCAAGGCGGTCGCGCCGGAGATCGCAGTGATGACCGACGTGGCGCTCGATCCCTATAACATCAACGGTCACGATGGTTTTGTCGTCGATGGTGAGATCCTCAACGATGAAACTGTCGAGGCACTGGTGAAGATGACCCTCGCGCAAGCCGAGGCCGGTGCGGACATCATCGGTCCGTCGGACATGATGGACGGTCGGATCGCCGCCATGCGCAGCGGCCTGGAACAGGGCGGCCACCGCAACGTATCGATCCTGTCCTATTCGGCCAAATACGCCTCTGGCTTTTACGGCCCGTTCCGCGACGCGGTCGGTGCCTCTGGCGCACTCAAAGGCGACAAGAAGACCTATCAGATGGACCCCGGCAACTCGGACGAGGCGCTGCGGCTGGTCGAACGCGACCTGCAGGAAGGCGCAGATATGGTCATGGTCAAACCCGGCATTGCCTACCTGGACATCTGCCACCGGGTCAAAACCACCTTTGGCACGCCCACCTTCGCCTATCAGGTTTCTGGCGAATACGCGATGATCCAGGCTGCCGCCCAGAATGGCTGGATCAATGGCGAACAGGTCATGCTGGAAAGCCTTCTCGCGTTCAAACGCGCAGGCTGTGACGGTATTCTGACCTATTTCGCGCCTGAAACCGCACGGATCCTGAACGGCTGATCCACCGCTGTCCGGGATCACTTCCGGCGACGGACACTGCCAGCCCCACACGAACGCCCTGCGGGAAGCCGCTCAGGCGGGCTGCGGCGCTGTTGTCGTAGATGACAGCGGGCTTTTTTCCGCCTATGATCCTGCCCAGAGCCGAACAACCGGCCTTTATCCACAACGTGACAGGCAACACTTCACATGAGCAGACATATTTCCCCCCGCTTGACGCGCCGCGGCTTCACTCTTGGCATTCTTGCCGGGACCGGAGCGGTTGCGGCCTGTGGCAATGGCGTTGGCAACAACAATGCCGCCACTATCGACGCCCGCGTCGATGCCACCCTCAACCAGATGTACAGCCGATACCCCAACACCATCACGCTGGCCGAGAAATCGACCGGCATGCTGGTGATGCCGTTGGTTACCGAGGCTGGTTTCCTGATTGGCGGCGCCTATGGGCGCGGCGCGCTGCGCATCAATGGCGTAACGGTCGATTACTATTCCACGGTCAAGGGCAACGCCGGGTTGCAGATCGGCGCCCAGCAATACGCCCATGTGCTGTTCTTCATGACGGACGATGCCCTGGCCGGGTTCCGACGCTCTTCGGGTTGGGCAGCCGGCGCTGATCTTGAATATGTGATCAAAGACGATGGCAACTCTGTCGCGGCGGACACCAATACCCTGACCTCTCCGATCCTGGCGGCCGTTTTCGCGCAGGCCGGTCTGCGTGTTGGCGCCACCCTGGAAGGCACCAAATACACCCGCATCATTCCCTGATCGGACACGGCTCAGCTGATTTCTCCGCTGAAGCCGCAGATAAAAAAGGCGCGCCACATTCCGGGCGCGCCTTTTATTTCAAGTAGTTACGGGCTCCTCTTAACCTGCTGACTTCAGGCGTTTGAACAGGGACGAGGTATCCCAGCGCCCGCCGCCCATCTTCTGCACGTCCTTGTAGAACTGATCGACCAGCGCGGTCACCGGCAGGCTGGCTCCGGTTTCGTCTGCGGCATCCAGACAGATCCCCAGATCCTTGCGCATCCAGTCCACCGCAAAGCCATGTTCGAAATGATCGTCCAGCATGGTCTCATAACGGTTTGCCATCTGCCAGCTGCCTGCCGCCCCCTGGCTGATTACCTCGACCACGGCGCGGCCATCCAGCCCCGCCTTTTCTGCAAAATGCAGCGATTCCGCGAGCCCCTGCACCAACCCGGCGATTGCGATCTGGTTGCACATCTTGGTCATCTGGCCGGCGCCGCTGTCGCCAATCCGGCGGCAGATACGGGCATAGGCGTCGATGATGGGCTCCGCGCGGGCATAGGCCTCCGCTTCACCACCGCACATCACCGATAGAACCCCATTCTCGGCGCCCGCCTGACCGCCAGAAATCGGCGCATCTACAAAGGAAATGCCCAGCTCGGCAGCCGCCTCGAAAAGCTCCCGCGTGACGCTGGCAGAGACCGTGGTGTGATCGACAAAAACGCCGCCCTTGGCCATCCCGGCAAACGCGCCATCCGGCCCCAGGCAGACCGAGCGCAGGTCATCATCGTTGCCAACGCAGGACATCACGAATTCCGCGCCCGCAGCCGCCTCGCGCGGAGTTGGCGCGCTGGCACCGCCGTGCTCCTTGACCCAGGCCTCGGCCTTGGCGGCGGTGCGGTTATAGACCGTCACCTCGTGACCCGCCGATTGCAGGTGTCCGGCCATCGGATAGCCCATAACTCCCAACCCCAGAAATGCAGCTTTTGCCATGTGCTTTTCCCCTGTGCTTTCTTGGCATATGTTGACGCTACCCTAGCACTGGCGGCGCGGGGTGCAATCGTGCCAGGCCGCTGAACACAGAAAACAAAGGGAAAAACCTTTATATGGCACTCCTGTTCCGCTGGCTGATGCGACTGACCGCCACCTTGATTCTGCTGTCGCTCGCTGCGGTTGTCCTGGCCTACTATTTCGCCTCCCAGTCTCTGCCCGATTATGACAAGACGATTGCCCTGCCCGGCCCCACGGCCCCGGTCGAGATAGTCCGCGACAACGCCAATGTGCCGCATATCTTCAGCAGCATCGGTGCCAGTGACGAGGACGTGTTTTTCGGCCTCGGCTATGCCCATGCGCAGGACCGCTTGTGGCAGATGGCTGTAATGCGGCGCACCGCGCAGGGACGTCTGTCCGAGATCTTTGGTACCCGCACCATTGAGGTCGATACTTTCGTGCGGCGGCTTGATCTTTACCGGCTGGCACAACAATCGGTCGCGGTTCAGACACCCGAAGCCATGGCCGCGTTGACCGCCTATTCCGCTGGTGTGAATGCCCGCCTGCAGGAGATCAACGAAGAGGCGCTGGGACGCGGCGCGCCGGAGATGTTCCTGTTTAATATGCCGCTGGCCCCATGGCAGCCTGCCGACAGTATCGCGATCATGAAACTGATGGCGCTGAAACTGTCAGGCCATATGCGCGAGGAAATCCTGCGTGCACGCACCTCTCTGGCGCTCGCCGATCCGGAACGCCTGTTTGATATCCTGCCCGATGCGCCGGGATCCGGCACGGCCGCGCTGCCGGAATATGCGAGCCTGTTCCCAGATGTACCGCGCATCGCCGCCTCTTCGCCCGAACCGGAAAGTCGCCTGTTTCCGCTCGCGCCGCGCGGCCTTGGCGGCGCGTCCAATGCCTGGGCTGCCGATCCCAGTCGATCCGCCACGGGCGGCACCCTACTGGCCAATGATCCACATCTGGGCCTCAGCGCGCCCGGGATCTGGTATCTGGCGCGGATGGAGTTGGCGACCGGCGGCGTGATTGGCGGAACCATACCAGGGCTGCCTGCCGTGCTCACCGGACGCTCAAACGACTTGGGCTGGGGGATCACCTCTTCCTACATGGATGATCAGGATCTCTTCATCGAAAAGATCAATGCCGAAAATCCCGAAGAATATTTAAGTCCAACGGGTTACACGCCTTTCGTTACCCGCCGGTCCATCATCAACATCAAGGACGCGCCGCCAGTCACCCTGACCCTGCGCTGGACCGAAAACGGGCCGGTTCTTCCGGGGTCCATGTTCTCTCTGGCCACCATCACCCCGCCGGGTCACGTGGTCAGCCTTGGCTGGACGGCTTTGTCGGGCGAAGATACCTCGGTCAGCGCCGCCATCGCTTTGATGCGCAGCGCCTCGGCCCGGGAAGCGATCCGTGTCGCCGAAGATTATATTGCACCTTCGCAGAACCTGACGCTGGCGGATAAGGAAACGATTGCCCTCAAGACCATCGGCGCCATTCCCCAGCGCGATGCACGCCATCAAAGCAAGGGCCGCCTGCCAAGCCAGGGCTGGCGCCGGGAAAACATTTGGAAAGGCCGCGCTCCCTATGCTGCCAACCCGGAATTCATCAGTCCCCGTGGCGGGATCCTGGGCAATACCAATAACAAGCTGCTGGACCGCCCCTTTCCCAACCATGTCTCCTTCGACTGGGGCGACACCCAGCGGATCAACCGCTGGCGCCGCTTGATGCAGAACCGCGAAGTGCATACGCGCGACAGCTTCATTGAGGCGCAGCTTGATACGGTATCCTACTCTGCCCGGGCCCTGCTGCCGCTGATAGGGGCAGACCTGTGGTTCACGGGCGAGGCCGCCCCCGAAGGCAGCCGCGAACGCCAGCGTCACACCGCGCTGACCCTGCTGTCTGAATGGAACGGCGAAATGAATGAGCACCTGCCGGAGCCGTTGATCTATGCGGCCTGGCTCCGGGCGCTGCAAGCGCGGCTGATCACCGATGATCTGGGACCGCTGACGGAAGAGTACAAACACGTGGACCCGCTGTTCATCGAACGGGTCTACCGCGACATCGATGGTGCTGCCGCCTGGTGCGATGTCCGGCAAAGCGCGCCGCGGGAAACCTGTACCGACATGGCACGGCTGGCGCTGGACGATGCGCTGATCTGGATCGAGGAACGCTATGGCACCGCGCTGGAATCGCTGCGTTGGGGCGATGCCCACCAAGCCACCCACGATCACGAGGTTCTGGGCGAGGTGCCGGTGCTGCGGTTCTTTGTGAACATCCGCCAGTCCACCAGTGGCGGCGACAACACCCTGCAGCGCGGGCGCACCTCTGGCGAAGGCCCGATGCCGTTTCAGAATGTCCACGCCGCCGGGTTCCGCGGCGTCTATGATTTCGCCGATCCGGACAGTTCGGTCTTTATTACCTCGACCGGCCAGTCTGGACACTTCCTCTCGCGCCACTATGACGACATGGCCCAGTTGTGGCGCCGGGGTGAATATATTCCGATGTCTCTGGACGAGGATCTTGCCCGCGCGGCGGCAGTCGGGGTGACCCGTATCCTGCCCCGGAACTAGACAGAGAGCCCCTGGATGGAAGATCAAGCCGTCACTTTGATCATCTTTGGTCTTCTGTTCTTTGCCGGGTTGGCGGCCGACCGGATCGGGCGACGGTTGCGCCTGCCCCGTGTAACCCTGCTTCTGGGCTGCGGCTTGCTGATCGGTCACTCCGGGTTTGGTTTGCTGCCGGACAGCATTACCGAACTGTACCCGGTGATTGCTGTGGTGGCGCTCAGTGCGGTTGCGGTTCTCTTGGGCAGCGCCTTGTCCATGTCCAACCTGCGCCAGCATGGCCGCGTGGTTGTCGTCGTGTCACTGTCCATCGTTATCGTCAGTCAGGTCGCCGTCACAACCGGGCTTTGGGCCATGGGCCTGCCGCTGACGCTGGCCATCCTGCTGGGCGCACTGGCCACGGCCACCGATCCCGCCGCCACCTATGACGTCATCGATCAATCCGGACAAGACACGGGATTTACGCAGACTCTCAAAGGCTTGGTCGCCATTGATGATACATGGGGGCTGTTCGCCTTCAGCCTCGCATTGCTGATGATTGATCTCATCAGCGGTATTGGTGACGGTGTTGATACGCTGATCATCGCCACGCAGGAGGTTGTCGGATCGATAGGACTGGGGATCGCCATCGGCATTCCTGGTGCGCTGCTGACCGGACGGCTGTCAGATGGGGAGCCGCTGCGGATCGAGGCGCTCGGCCTGATCTTCCTGACCGCCGGACTGTCGCTGATGCTGGAGCTGTCTTATCTGATCGCAGGCATGACAGCCGGCGCAGTGATCGTAAATCTAGCCCGCCACCACACTCGGGCCTTTCACGAGATCCACAATTTCGAATGGCCTTTCATGATCATCTTTTTCGTACTCGCCGGTGCAACGCTGGACCCCGAGGCGCTGGCGACGCTGGGCATGGCGGGCCTTGGCTATTCGGTTCTCCGGGTGTTGGGGCGCATCTTTGGGGGTTGGATCGGCGGTATGCTGGCCCACGCCCCGGCGACCGAACGGCCCTATTACGGCGCCGCGATGCTGCCGCAAGCCGGGGTGGCAATCGGCATGGCGCTGGTCGCGGCCGAGCGGTTCCCCGAATTCGCTCCGTCGATCATGGCGCTGGCGATTGGAACCACGGTGGGGTTTGAACTGATCGGGCCAATCGTCGCTGCAGCCACGCTCACGCTGCAATCACGACCGCGTAGCGGTGCAACGCCGCCGGATTCTCACTAGCAGCTACTTCGGAGTTTCAAGGACGTACAGCACGACGGATCATAGCCCGTCGTACTGCGCCCGTTGTTTCGCAGTCCAAAGCACGGTGATATCAAAACCGCTCTCGGTCTGCTCTTCGGAGACGACAACATCCTGCGCGAACAGCCAGGCCCGTTGCTTGCCTTGCGAAAAATCAAGGCTGAGCACCTCTTGATGCTTTGTGCCTTGCAGTTTTTCCGCGATATCCGCCAAGAGCCCGTCGATGCCTTCGCCGGTCAGGGCTGAAATCGCGTGGATCCCTTCCTCGCGGGCGGCGCGCTGGCGGCGGGCGTCGGCTTCTTCCTCGCTGAGATTGTCGAGCTTGTTCCAGACCTCGATCTGGGTGCGGTTTTCATCCACCCCAAGCGACGTCAGGATCGCGGCCACATCGCGGGCCTGATGCTCGGTTTCATCGTGGCTGATGTCGCGCACGTGCAAGATCACATCGGCGGCCAGCACCTCTTCCAGCGTCGCGCGGAAGGCCGCGACCAACTCGGTCGGCAGATCCGAGATAAAGCCCACCGTGTCCGACAGGATCACCTCCAGGCCATCAGGCAACAGCACCCGGCGCATGGTCGGATCCAGAGTGGCGAACAGCATATCCTCCGCCATCACCTCAGCCCCGGTCAGACGATTGAACAGGGTCGATTTACCGGCGTTGGTATAGCCGACAAGCGCGACAATCGGATAAGGCACCTTGGCCCGCGCGGCGCGATGCAGCGTGCGGGTTTTCACCACCTTGTCGAGCTGGCGGCGTAGGCGCACCAGCTGATCGTCAATTGCACGACGGTCCGCCTCGATCTGGGTTTCACCGGGACCGCCAACGAAACCCAATCCGCCCCGCTGCCGTTCCAGGTGGGTCCAGGCCCGCACCAGCCGGGTCCGCTGATAGCTGAGCGCGGCCATCTCCACCTGCAGCACACCTTCTCGGGTGCGCGCCCGATCCGAGAAGATCTCGAGGATCAGCCCGGTCCGGTCGAGGATCTTGACCTTCCAGGCCTTTTCCAGATTTCGCTGCTGTACGGGGGACACCGGTCCGTCAATGAGGACCAGTTCCACCTCTTCGGATTTCAGCTTCTGCGCCAGTTCTTCGATCTTACCCGAGCCGAACAACATCCCCGCATGAGCCTTGGGCAAACGCACCACATCCGATCCGACAACGTCGAGATCAGGCAGCGCCTGAGCCAGCGCCACAGCCTCTGCAAGGGCGGGTTCGGGATCGCGCCGGTGTTGATCCGACTTGATCTCGGGATGCAGCACCCAGGCCCGGGTGCGCTTCCGGTCATGCTCCATCAAGAGGCGTCTTCACCTTCATAAAGGCTGATCGGCTGTGCGGGCATGATCGTGGAAATTGCGTGTTTGTAGACCAACTGCGACTGTCCGTCGCGGCGCAGCAGGACACAGAAATTATCAAACCAGGTAATAACCCCCTGCAATTTGACCCCGTTGATCAGAAAAATTGTAACGGGAACCTTGGTTTTGCGAACGTGATTCAGGAAGGCATCCTGAAGATTCTGTCTGTCCGAAGCCATTATTATTATCTCGCCTTTTTTCTTGCTACGCGCTGCGGACCAACGCGCCTCGTTACAACCAACTATGGACGGAGACCGATTGGGTTTCCACCCGAAAAACATCAAATGCCAGAGCAGCGTAACGAGGTTTTCTTAACTGCGCCAGAGATTAGGCGACAAAAGCGCGATGATCGCCAGAGTTTCGAGCCGCCCGAGCACCATCGCAAAGCACAGCACCAGTTTGGCCGAGGGCACCAGCTGCCACAGCATGATCGGCTCGCTCGCCGCGACTTCGGTCAACGGGCCAGTGGTCGACAGAGCCGATACCGCCAGGATCAGCGAAGTTTCAAAATCCGTACCAAGGGCGGCAAGCACCGTGCTGATCAGCGCCAGAGACAAGGCAAAGAGCATGAAAAAGATCCAGGCCACAAAGGCACCGTTCTTTTGCAGCCGCCGGTTGCCAGCCCCCTCACCGCTGACCGATGACGGATGCACCAGCCGTTCCATTTCGCCAAGCCCGTTGAGATAAAGCGCATAGACCCGCAGCAATTTGACACCGCCCGCTGTGGTGGCCACCCCGCCGCCAATCAGCGACAGGCCCAGAAGAATCATACCCGGGGTTTCCAACCCCGACCATTGCCCGGCGGCCTCCCAGTCGGCGCTTTCAAATCCGGTCGTGGACAGGAAGGACATCACCGTGAACAGCGCCCCCCAGAAGGCGCGCAGCGCCTGCATGCCATCCTCGGCGCTGTTGACCTCAAACGTTGCCAGCCAGTGGCGCAGGAACAAAAGCGTCGGAACCCCCAGCACAATCAGCAGGCCGGAACGGAACTCCGGGTCACGATCCAGCCGCCCATCGCCGGTGCTGACCGTATCGGAGGAAAATGTCAGCCGCGACAGGGCAAAGAACATGAACAGGAACATGACCATTTCCCCGGCCATGCCGCTGTTTGCCGCCTCGGTGCCCCCGACCGATGAAATCCCCGAGGTCGCCATCACCGACATCGCATGGGTCAGCCCGGCCAGCGATTTGCTGCCAGTCATCATCAAAAGCGTCCAGAGAACCAGCGTCAGCGCGAAATAGACCGGCGTCAGGGTGCGTGCGACCGTGATCAATTGGCGCCGTGGATCCGCCTTTTGCATCAGAACAGGTGTCGCGCCACCGCCGCCCGGCTCCCCCTTGGCGGTGACTTCGAAGCCGCCCAGGAACATCGGCGCCAGAACAGCCGATGCGGCGATCCACATCAAAAGGCCGCCAAGCCAGCCAACAATCGCCCGCCACAGATGCACGCTGGGCGGCAGCCGCCCCGGATCGGCAAAGATATCGGCGCCCGTTGTGGTGACGGCGCTGACCATGTCGAAATATGCGTTGAGGAAGCTTGTGTTTTTCAACGCATCCTGCACGGGAAGCGCGAGGAACAGCGGCAATACTGCAAAGGTTGCCAGCAGCGACAGCAGCTGCCCCGGCATGCCATAGCGGGGCACCTTATTGCCCAGCGACAAGGCAATCACAGCGATCACAA
Organism: Phaeobacter gallaeciensis; assembly: GCF_001678945.1. Classification (NCBI taxonomy): domain Bacteria; kingdom Pseudomonadati; phylum Pseudomonadota; class Alphaproteobacteria; order Rhodobacterales; family Roseobacteraceae; genus Phaeobacter; species Phaeobacter gallaeciensis. The sequence goes on along the minus strand of NZ_CP015124.1, from coordinate 111,896 downwards.
AAAGCCCCAAGAGGCCGGAGAAAAAGAAACTTTGCGACGTCGGGTGGTCGTTCAGGATCACCGCATGGGTGGCCGGCACCCACATGGCAATGCAAGCCACACCCCAGATCAGCAGGAACAAGGGCAGACGCAACAGCCCGCCCGCGGTATGATTGCGTGGCGCCATGCTAGAAGTAGTCGATCGAAACCTGCATCAGGCGCTCGACCTCTGGCACATCGGCGGCCATCGCAAAGATCGCGATGACATCACCCTCTTCGATGCGCATTTCGCCGCTGGGACGCAGGACCTCGCCTCCCTTGCGCACGGCGCCGATCAGCACGCCTTCGGGGAAAGGAATATCGCGGACTGCTTGCCCCGCCATCGGAGAGGTTCCCAGAACCTCAGCCTCGATCACCTCGGCTTCGGCATCGCCAATGGAATAGACCTGTCGAACGCGGCCATAGCGGATGTGCTGCAGGATCGAACTCACCGTGGTGGAGCGCGGGTTGATAAAGGCGTCGATCCCGAGGGGCGCCATCAGCGGCAGCAAGGTCGGATCATTGATCAGGGCCACCACGAAAGGGCAGCCTTCGGATTTGGCGCGCACGGCCGCCAGCATGTTGGTCTTATCATCGTCGGTGACAGCAAGCATGGCATCGGCGCGATCAATACCGCCTTCAATCATCAGAGACCGGTCCAGCCCGTCACCGTTCAGAACGATGGTCCTCTCGAGTGTTTCGGCCGCCCGCTCGGCGCATTTGCGGCTTTTCTCAATGATCTTAGCGCGGATCCGTCCGGTACGGTTCTCAAGCGCCTTTGCCACTTCAAGGCCCACATTACCGCCGCCCACGATCACCACCCGATCCTGGCGTTTTTCTTTCTTGCCAAAGACTTCGATGGTTCTGCTCACGTCGTCCGTGTGGCAAAACACATAGGCGCTGTCGCCGACGAACAGCTGATCGCCCGGTTCCGGTGCAAACAGGCTGCCATCACGCCGCACACCCACAACGATAGCCCGCAGGGTGGAAAACAGATCCGTCAGCTGCCGCAGCGGCGTGTTGACCACCGGGCAATCCTCGTCGATCTGAATGCCGAGGAGCTGCGCCTTGCCGCCCATAAAGGTTTCCGTGTCAAACGCGGCCGGTGCCAGAAGCCGCTGAATGGCGGCGGCGGCGACCTCGCGTTCGGGGCTGATCACCACATCGATGGGCAGATGGTCCCGCCGGTACAGGTCGGAATAGATCGCATTGAGGTAGCTGCGCGCCCGCAGCCGGGCAATCTTGCGCTGGATCGAGAATACCGAATGGGCAACCTGACAGGTCACCATGTTGACCTCATCCGAGTGGGTTGCGGCGATGATCATATCCGCATCCCGCGCCCCTGCCCGCTCCAGAACATCCGGGTATGAGGCAAAGCCCGCAATCCCCTGAACATCCAGCGTATCTGTCGCGCGGCGCACCAGATCCGGGTTGTTGTCGACAACTGTCACATCGTTGTGCTCGCCGGACAGGTGCCGCGCGATCTGCCAGCCAACCTGGCCGGCGCCACAGATGATAACCTTCATGATCTTTTCCCTTGGGCGCGATCTTGCCAGTTTTGAATGACAGAAGCCGCCAGAGGGGTCAAATCAATTGTACTGGCCGTCATCGCGGGGCATTCTGACAGCATGACCCGTGCTTACCGCCGCTTCCGATCCCTGTTCGCCGTGCCCGTTTTGGCCGCCGTCCTTGCCGGATGTGGCCCAGTGCCGGTCTATTACCGCGAAGGCGCTGATGTGCAGCGGCTCAAGGCCGATACGCTTTCCTGTCAGGTCAGCGCGCTGGAAAAGGCGCCCGTGGCCAACGAAATTCGTCAGCGCCCACCCGTTTATTATCCCGGCGGGCAATATTGCAGGGACGGCAACTGCTGGAGCCGCCCCGGATACTGGGTTGATGGTGGCATCTATACGGTTGATGTGAACCAAGGTTTGCGCAGGCGGTTAGAGCAAAGCTGTATGGCCAAGAAAGGGTATCAAGAGGTACCCCTGAGGCGCTGCACCACCGCCGAAGTCGGGCAGCGTCTGGCCGGACAATCGAGCCGCCTGCCGCCGCTGACTGGGGATGCCTGCGTCTGGAAAGGCCCTGACAACACCCTACATGTTCTGACGCCCTAATCGGCTACGCTGCCGCCCCGGACACCCGGTTTCTTCAGGTTTCGCAAACACAATGGCAGCAGGCGCGCAGACCGTGCCTACGCGCCCCGTTCTCCGCGTCCGCGGCGGTCAGACCATATCTTCTTCCTGCTCCACATGGGCGACGCGCGCGCCAGCCTTGTTCGAGGTGACAACGCCAAGGGATTTCAGCTTGCGGTGCAAGGCAGAGCGTTCCATGCCCACAAACGAAGCCGTGCGGCTGATATTGCCACCGAACCGGTTGATCTGGGTCAGCAGGTATTCGCGTTCAAAGGCCTCGCGAGCCTCGCGGAGCGGCAGCGTCGCCAAGGCCCCGGACAGGACGACGCGGCCCTCGTCTTCGACCTTTTCCTCTTCACGCGGCAGGTCGCGCGCCTCGATCGGGCCATTGCCATCGCCAAGGATCAGGATCCGCTCCACCAGGTTTTTCAGCTGGCGGACGTTGCCGGGCCACATCATGGTCTGCATCAGTGCAACCGCCTCATCCGTCAGTTCACGCAGTGGCAGGCCCTGCGCCTCATTAAAGCTGCGGATAAAGTGTTCGGCCAGAACAGGAATATCCTCGCGCCGATCTGCGAGCGTCGGCACCGCAATCGGCACCACGTTCAGCCGATGATAGAGCTCCTGCCGGAAACGGTCCGCTTCAATTTCTGCCTCCAAGGCCTTGTTTGTAGAAGAAATCACCCGCAGATCGACCCGCACGTTCTCGGATCCACCAACCCGCTGGAACTGCTGATCAACCAGCACCCGCAGGATCTTTGACTGAGTGCCAAGCGGCATGTCCGCGACCTCGTCAAAGAACACCACGCCGCCATGCGCCTGTTCCAGCAATCCCGGCTCAACCCCGCGGTCCGCGGTTTCACGTCCAAACAGAACCTCTTCCATCCGCTCCGGCTCGATGCTGGCGCAGTTCACCGTCACGAAGGGAGCCGAGGCACGGGCGGAATTGGAATGGATATAGCGCGCGGCGATATCCTTGCCCACGCCTGCAGGTCCCGTCAGCATCACACGGCCATTGGATTTGGTGACCTTGTCGAGCTGCGCCACCAGCGCCCGGAAGGCTGCGGAATTGCCGATCATCTCGGCAGCTCCGGTTTCCTTGCGGCGCAGATCGGTGTTCTCACGGCGCAAGCGCGAAGTCTCCATCGCCCGCCGGATCACCACCATCAGCTGATCGATATTGAAGGGCTTTTCGATGAAATCATAAGCACCCTGTTTGATCGCCGCGACCGCAATCTCGATATTCCCGTGGCCTGAGATGATCACCACCGGTACCTCGGGATTGTCCCGCTTCACGGTTTTCAGGATGTCGATGCCGTCCATCTGGCTGTCCTTGAGCCAGATATCTAGGATCAGCAGCGCCGGAGGCTCCTGCCCGATCTCGGCCATGCATTCCTCGGAGTTCGCCGCCTTGCGCGTGGCAAACCCCTCATCTTCCAGGATATCGGAAATCAATTCGCGAATGTCGCGCTCATCGTCAACGATCAGAATGTCACTCATGTCAGACCTACCTTCACTGTATTTCTGTTAGCCTCAGCCGTACGTACGGCGTCTGGCAGGCGGATCACCGCCATGGCTCCAAAATGGTTCTGTCCTTCGAACACCGGCGCATCCTCAAGCGTCAGGGTGCCGCCGTGTTCTTCGATAATCTTCTTCACAATCGGCAATCCCAGCCCGGTGCCTTCGTTCCGGGTGGTTACATAGGGTTCAAACAACCGCGCGCGGTCCTCTGGCAAGCCGATGCCATTATCGGCAATCGTCACCTCATATCCCCCTTTATCGGCCCGGCGCAGCGCCACACGAATTTGCGGATCCAGATCCTCGGGCGCGCCTTTTTTCTTCAGGCTTTCAATCGCTTCACCGGCATTTTTGATCAGGTTGGTCAACGCCTGCCCGATCATCGTCGCATCCAGATCTGCACAGCACACGGTATTCGGCAGATCCGCCGCAATCGTCACATCCGGCTGGCCGGTGCGCTGCAGCACCACCGCGTCCTGCACCAGCTTGACCAGATCTTCTTCATGGCGTTCTGGTTCCGGCATGCGCGCGAATTTTGAAAACTCATCGACAATCCGGCGCAGATCGTTGGTCTGGCGCACGATCACATCGGTCATGGCTTGCAGTTGATCGCTGTTTTCCTCGCCCAGCTTGGGCGCGAACTTACGCTTGATCCGCTCCGCACTCAGCTGGATCGGGGTCAGCGGGTTCTTGATCTCATGGGCAATCCGCCGGGCCACATCGCCCCAGGCGGCCATCCTCTGGGCGCTGACAAGATCGGTAACGTCGTCAAAAGCCACCACATAGCCTTCTAGGTTGCCATCATCGGACCGGCGCTGCGACATCCGCACCAGCAGGTTTTCCAACCGGCCATGCCGCGTCACCTTGATCTCATCCTGCGCGGTTTCCGCGCCATCCTTAGTCAGGGTTTCGAACAGCGGGCCGAATTCCGGCACGGCCACGGCGAGCGCCAGCGATTGCCGGTCCCCGTGCCAATCCAGCAGACGTTCCCCGGACCGATTCACAAAGGCGACCCGGCCATCGGCATCCAGCCCCACGACACCGGAGGTGACTGAGGAGAGAACCGAATCGAACAGCCTGCGACGGCGCTCAATCTGGTCGGTGTTTTCCAGCAAGGTCTTGCGCTGTTGTTTCAGTTCCCGCGTCATCCTGTTGAAATACTGGCCAAGTTGGGAAATCTCGTCACCGCCGTTCTCTTCCGGCACCTGCACGTCCAGATCACCGCCACCGACCCGGCGCGCGGCCACGGTCAAGCGACCGACAGGACCGGACAAACGTTCCGCAAACCACATGCCCAACCACATGGCCGCCAGGATCAGGATCAATGCAAACCCGATGTACAAAAGGCCGAATTCGAACAGCACCCGACCGCGCTCTTTCTCGAGCTGTTGATAGAGGTTCGCGGTCTGCTGGGTTTCATCCAGAAGGTTCAGCAATTCACCATCCACATCGCGGCTGATGTACAGGAACCGGTCGACAAAGGCGTTCAGGCGCACAATGGCCCTGAACTCGTTATTGTCCCAGTCCTGGATGATGCTCATTCCTTGCTCGGCCGCCTCGGTGATCTGCTCGGGATCGGGATGTTCGAAATCAAATTCGTAGGACCGTTCGCCCCGCGCCCGGATATCGCCAACGCCATCGATGACATAGGCCTCGCGTAGGCCACGCTGGATCTGCAGCTGCCCCTGCGACAGAACCTGCCGCAGCTCTGCATCGTTCATGAAAAAACTACGCGAGCGGCTGGTATCTAGGTAACGCGCCAGCGCCTCGCCATCTTCGGAAAGGTCACGCCGTTGTTCCACCTGATAGGCCTCCGCAGCCGCAAGCGACGAGCCGATGACCTGCCGAACACGCTGGGAAAACCAGCCCTCAAGCCCAACATTCACCGTCAATACTGCAAAGATCGCGACGATAACCGTGGGCACCAGCGCCAAAAACCCAAAGGCTCCGATTAGCCTCAGGTGCAGTCTGGAGCCAGCCGATTTGGAACGGCGCGCCGCGAACAGACGCACAATCTGGGTCAGCACCAAGGCGGCAATCGCCATGATGTAGACCATGTCCGCCAGCAGAATCAGGCGCAACGACATAGAGGATGCGCCGTGCCCCAAAGGACCAAAGATCAGAAACGTCACCAGAGCCAGAATCGGCCCCAGCAGGACAAGGCCAAGGGTGCCAATATTGCGCGCCTTCCGGGTTTTCCGCCACCGGTCAAACGCCGCGAGCGTTCTGAATCCCCCACGAAGATGTGACTTCTGCGCCACTGGCTGCCCTCATTCTGATGTATGGCCTTCTAGGCCAACCGCCACATATCGCGACCTCACCGACGGCTGTGCCGGTCGGCCACGTTTCTGTGGCGATATTACATCAGTTTGCGCCGCCGTGTCACCTCAATATCAAGGTCCGTAATTTTCTTTCTCAGGGTATTGCGGTTGATGCCCAGCAATTCGGCGCATTTCGCCTGATTTCCGCCGGTTGCAGCCAGCGCAATCTCGATCAGGGGCGTCTCTACTTCGCGCAGCAGCCGTCCGTAAAGCCCCGGCGGCGGCAACATGTCGCCATGCAGATCAAAATAGCGTTGCAGGTGGCGCGCCACGGATTCGGATAGCTTTTCGTTGACTGCGCCACTGACCATGGGTTCGGCCCCGGTCTGCGGCCCCAGCGCCGCCGCAACATCGGATTTACCGATTTCCTCGCTCCGCGCCGTCAGCGCCAGTCGGCGAACCACGTTTTCCAGCTGGCGCACGTTCCCAGGCCAGGCGAAATGGCGCAACAGCTCGCGTCCTTCCTCGCTCAGCGTACGGTGCGGCGCGCCTTCGTTCTCTGCCCGGATCAGAAAGTGCTCGGCCAGGAGCGCGATATCCTCGACCCGTTCGCGTAGCGCGGGCACGTGCAATTCCGTCCCGCAGAGCCGGTAATACAGATCGGCGCGCAGCTCCCCGGCCTCCATCGCCGGAGCCAGGTCTTTCTGGCTCGTCGCCATGAAACGCGGCGAGTGATCGCTGGTCGCATCCATCATCCGTACCAGACGGGCCTGCGCCTCATCCGGCAGGTCGAGCAATTCGTCTATCAACAGCGTGCCGCCCTTGACCTGCGACAGCAGCCGCGCCGGGCCTTCCAGCTCGATCAGCTCGGCCGCGGTGGCGGTCACATAGGGCAAGGTCCGGCGGTCGGAAAAATCATGAATTGCCCGCGCAATCAAGGACTTGCCCGTACCACTTTCGCCCGTCACCAATAGGGGCATATCGGTGTTCATCACCCGCGCAATCAGGCGGTACAACCCCTGCATCACCTCGGTGCGACCAACGAGAGGCAGTTCCTCGGGGCGGTCGCCTTCTTCTTCTGAACGAGCCGTGGTCGCGGTGGTCCGTTTTTCCGACAACGCCTTGGCCGTGCGCTTCATCAGCTCCGGCAGGTCAAAGGGTTTCGGCAAGTAGTCATAGGCATCCGCCTCGGCCGCCTTGATCGCGGTCATGATGGTGTTTTGGGCCGAAATGACGATCACCGGCAGTCCGGGACGGTCCTCGGCAATCTTGGGCAGCATTTCCAACCCGTTTCCGTCCGGCATCATCACGTCGGAAATCACCACATCACCCTTACCCTCGGCCACCCAGCGCATCAGCGTGGTCAGGGATGAGGTCGCATGAACCTTGCATCCGGCCCGCGTCAGCGCTTGTGTCAGAACCGTGCGAATGGTGCGGTCGTCATCTGCGACCAGAACGGTGCCATCCATCGATCAACTCTCCTGCGATTGGACGTCGCGCGGAACACGCGACAAAGAAAGCCTGAAAACTGTGTGCCCCGGTTCGGAGCTGACAGAAATCCAGCCGTCATGGTCGGCAATGATCTTGCTGACCAATGCGAGCCCCAACCCGGTGCCGTTTTCACGCCCCGAGACAAAGGGATCAAAAATGTCCTCCCTGATGGTGTCCGGCAGCCCCGGTCCATCGTCGATAATCTCGATCTGAAGCGGTAACAGTTTCCCGGTTCCATCGCTGCGGCGCAGCCGGAAGGAATGCTCGTAAAAGGTACGGATCCGAATTTTTCCGCCTTTTTTGCCAGCGGCTTCGGAGGCGTTCTTCAACAGGTTTAGGATCACCTGGAGCAGCTGATCTGCATCGCCCCAGGCCGAGGGCAAGGACGGATCGTATTCTTCGGTGATCGTCATATTGGCGCCGAACCCCAACAGCGCAGAGCGCCGGGCCCGGTCCAGAACATCGTGCAGGTTCACCGGTTTGAAATCCGGCTCCGAAAGATTGCCGAATTGTTCCACCTGCTCCAGCAGTTTCACGATCCGGCGGCTTTCGCTGACGATCAGATCGGTCAGCTCCAGATCTTCGGCCGACAGGTTCATGCTCAGCAGTTGCGCCGCGCCGGTGATCCCGGCCAGCGGGTTCTTGATCTCATGGGCCAGCATTTCCGCCATCCCGATGGCGGATTGCGCCGCCGATTTGGCGGAATGGTTCTGCGTCATCCGCCCGGCGAGTTCACGCGGGGACAGCATCAGCAGCATCATCCCCTCGTGACCGCTCACCGGGGAAATCTGCACCCCGCATTGCAGTGGCGCACGGCTGCTGGCGCCGACGTCAATGTCATTCACGAACAGGGGCGTGCCCGAACTGCGGCTGCGCGCAAAGGCATCCGTGATCGGCGCATCGATATAGATCTGGCTCCAGACCGGTTTCCCCCATCAACGCCTTGCGCGAGGTGTTGAGGAACCCCTCCGCCGCAGAATTTGCATCCGCGATCAAGTCTTCCGCATCAATCAGAAAAGCCGGGACCGGAAGCGAAGCCCATAGCGCACCATCGTCAATCACGCTGCTACCTCGTCTGTTTGCTCACTCAAAGCTGCCTCAAGAAGAACCAGAACCTGATCTGGGTCGCGCTCCGTCAGAACCGCACGGCGCAGAACGTGGCCAGTGCCTGCGGCGTCCATGTACCAACCCAGATGTTTGCGTGCGACGCGGGTGCCCAGATCGATGCCGTAGAAAGAAAGCATTGCCTGATAATGCTCTGAAACCATCTCCAAAAGCTGTTTCCCTTCGGGGACATCCGGCTTGGGCGTCTGCCAAAGATCATGCGCGATCTCGGCCAGCAGCCACGGCTTGCCCTGGGCGCCGCGGCCAATCATCACGCCATCAGCGCCGGATTGGTCCAGCGCCTGATGGGCCGCGCCCGTGCCAGTAATGTCGCCATTGGCCAGAACCGGTATATCCACCGCGTCTTTGATGGCTCGGATCGCAGCCCAATCGGCAGATCCTTTGTAGAACTGGCAACGGGTGCGGCCGTGGATAGTCACCATCTTGATACCCGCCTCCTCGGCCCGCCGCGCCACGGAAGCGGCGTTGAGGCTGTCCTCGTCCCAGCCAAGGCGGGTTTTCAGCGTCACCGGAATATCGACCGCCGCCACAACCGCCTCGATCAGCGACAAGGCGTGATCGGGCGTCTTCAACAGCGCCGAGCCGGAATAGCCATTGGTCACCTTCTTGGCCGGGCAGCCCATGTTGATATCGATAACCCGCGCGCCCCGGTCCGCAACCTGCCGGGCGGCCTCCGCCATCCAATGGGCTTCGCGTCCGGCCAGCTGAACCGCCGTATTCTCCACATCCGCGCTCAGCTCGGCCCGCTCACGCACACCGGGCTTGGCCTGCACCATTTCCTGACTGGCCACCATCTCGCTCACGGTCAGCCCAACGCCAAAGGAGCGGACCAGATCCCGAAACGGGCGGTCCGTGATTCCGGCCATCGGCGCGAGTGCGATCGGCGGTGTCATAGAGGTGGTTCCGAGGCTGAAGGGCAACTGCCTAATCCTTGTGCAACTGAGACTTTTCTAACCGGGGGCGCCGGGGAGAGACAATGAAATGGCCCCGAATGATCCAATATTCCAGATTGCCTGCCTATTTTTTAAGCGCAACCCCATGGGTGATTGCCTCTGTAACCGGCAGGTCCTAAACAGCCAAGCAAAAGCCGGAGGCTGCCTTTTGACCACTGCCGTACTTATCGTTGCCGCCGGTCGCGGAACCCGCGCTGGCGGCGGTCTTCCCAAGCAATGGCGCCCCCTGAAAGGGCGCCGCGTTATCGACTGGACCCTTGCCGCTTTTCGGCAGGCGGGGATCGAGAAGATCGTGCTGGTCCTTTCGCCCGACGACAGCGAAGCATGGGCCGAATTTCAGGGGCAGCCGGGGATTGTTCTAGCCCCAGGGGGCGATACGCGCTCCCGCTCCGTTCTGAACGGGCTGGAGGCGATCGAAGCGCAGAACATCACCCGGGTGCTGATCCACGACGCTGCCCGGCCCTGCATCGCCCCGGATTTGATTCATGCGGTAGAGGACGCGCTTGCCGCGGGGTCGGCAGCGGCTCCGGCGCTGGCGGTCACCGATGCGCTGTGGACCGGGCACGAAGGCAAAGTCACCGGCACCCGCGACCGCGACGGGCTGTTTGCCGCGCAGACACCGCAGGGCTTTCGCTATGCCGAGATCCTTGCCGCGCATCGCGCCCATCCGGGCGAGGCAGCAGACGATGTGGCCGTGGCCCGCGCTGCCGGACTTGACGTTGCCATCGTTCCGGGAAATCCAGACAATATCAAAATCACCGGCCCTGCGGATTTTGCCCGGGCCGAGGTGATCTTGGATAGAGCAGATAACGACAGGTCAGAAGAGGACAGGATGGATATCAGGCTGGGAAATGGCTACGACGTTCACAGATTTGGTGCGGGCAACCATGTTGTACTCTGCGGCGTAAAAATACCCCACGACAAGGGTTTGCAAGGCCATTCTGATGCCGACGTCGGCATGCATGCGGTCACTGACGCGATCTATGGCGCGCTGGCCGAAGGCGATATCGGCCGCCACTTCCCGCCCTCCGATCCACAGTGGAAAGGCGCGGCGAGCGACATCTTCCTGCGTCACGCCGTCGAGCTGGCGCGCAACAAAGGCTTCCAGATTTCCAACGTCGACTGCACGCTGGTTTGTGAATACCCCAAGATCACCCCGCATTCCGCAAAGATGCAGGCACAAATGGCATCGATCCTTGGCATTGATGCAGATCGGGTCTCGGTCAAGGCGACAACATCCGAACGGCTCGGCTTTACCGGGCGCAGCGAAGGGATCGCGGCGCTGGCAACCGCGGCATTGGTGAAATCATGAATATCGCAACAGCAATCGGAACCGTTCTGGGCGTCGGTTATCTGCGCCCGGCCCCCGGCACCTGGGGATCCTTGGTGGCGCTACCGCTGGCCTATGGCTTGCATCTGGTCGGCGGCTTTCCCCTGCTTGCTGCGATGACCCTCATCTGCACCGCCGCGGGTCTCTGGGCTGCAGCCGAGATGACGCGCGGCAAGGAAGACCTCGACCCGTCTGAATTCGTTATGGATGAACTGGCCGGTCAGTTCCTGGCGCTCTGGGCGATTTCCTATCCATCCTGGGCGCATGGCATCGACATCACCGCCCTATGGCCGGGCTGGGTCACGGCCTTTGTGCTGTTCCGCCTGTTCGATATCCTGAAACCCGGCCCCGTCGGCTGGGCCGACCGCAAGAAAGGCGCGGTCGGGGTGATGATGGACGATGTGATCGCTGGGATCTTTGCCGCCATTGGCGTTGCCTTGCTGGCTGGCCTGTCGCATGGGGTGCTGGGGCTGTGAGTGTTGATGTCGCCGATCTGATCGCCCGCGCCGCCAAGGCAGGCGTGACCATCGCCACCGCCGAAAGCTGCACCGGCGGTATGGTCGCAGCGGCCCTGACCGATATTCCGGGCTCATCGGCGGTGCTGGATCGTGGCTATGTCACCTATTCCAACGATGCCAAGACCCAGATGATCGGCGTGCGCCCGGAAACGTTGGACGCATTCGGCGCGGTGAGCGAGGAAGTCGCGCGGGAAATGGCCGAAGGTGCCCGCGCCCGCGCCGGAACCACCCTGGCCGTGTCGATCACCGGGATTGCCGGACCGGGCGGTTCTGAGTTCAAGCCCGAAGGCCGGGTCTGTTTTGGCCTCTCTGCCGAAGGGCGGGAAACTCATGTGGAGACCATCGAATTTGGCGCCCTAGGCCGCCCGCAGGTTCGCGCCGCCAGCCGGGATCATGCCCTTTCCCTGCTGGAACGGGTCATTTCACATTAAGTCCATAAAGCGGGCAAAAGGCCGCATTTCCCGCTCAAATATTAATCGCTTCGCTAAAAGCTGCAAAAAACAGCACTTCAGCACCGCATGATGCTTCTTTTGGCATCTCTCTTGCGTTTTGTCGGCCTCCAACCACTCAATCTTGATGGAAGGAACCCAAAATGAACGGAGCTGATACAGCCTGGATCATTGTGGCGACGGCTTTGGTGCTCTTCATGACGCTCCCCGGTCTCGCGTTGTTTTACGGCGGGCTGGTACGTGCCCGAAATGTGCTCAGCGTTTTCATGCACTGCTATGCAATTGCCTGTTTGATGAGCGTTCTGTGGCTGGTCGCGGGATACTCCATCGCATTCGGCGGCGGCACCAGCGGTTACTGGGGCGGGCTGGACAAGCTGTTCCTGAGCGGCGTTGATGCAGACAGCCTGGCAGGCACCCTGCCCGAGGTGCTGTTCTTTGCCTTCCAGATGACATTTGCCATCATCACACCAGCGCTGATCGTCGGCGCCTACGTGGAGCGGGTTGGGTTTGGCTTTGTGCTGACCTTCTCCGGGCTGTGGATGCTCCTCTGCTATGCGCCTGTGGTGCATTGGATCTGGGGCGGCGGCATGCTGTCAGATGGCGGCATCTTTGGCGACATCGGCGTGCGTGATTTTGCCGGCGGGATCGTGGTGCATGAAACCGCAGGCCTTGCCGCGATCATCATTGCCGTCTTCCTTGGGCCGCGCAAAAACAGTACGACCCCGCCACACAATCCCGGCTTCGTGGTCATCGGTGCAGCCATGCTCTGGGTTGGTTGGTTCGGCTTCAACGGCGGCTCGCAACTGGCAGCAGACGGCGGCGCAGCCATGGCGCTGACCGTGACGCATATTTCCGCCGCCACCGCATCGCTGACCTGGGCGCTATGGGAAAAGATCAAATACGGCAAAGCCTCGGTTGTCGGCATCGTCACCGGCACCATCGCAGGCCTTGCCTCGATCACCCCGGCCAGCGGTTTTGTCGGCCCGGTTGAAGCGCTGATCATCGGCGCCATCGCGGGTATCCTGTGCCAGGAAGCGGTCAATCTGGTGCGCAATGTGCTGAAGATCGACGACACGCTGGATGTCTTTGCCGTGCACGGCGTTGGCGGCATCTTCGGTACCATCATGATTGCCGTCTTTGGTGCAGGCAGCTGGGCCGCGCAACTGGGCGGTCTGGCGGTCGTCGGGATCTTCACAACGGTTGTCACTGTGGTTCTGGTCAAAGTGGTCGCTGCTGTCACCGCCCTGCGCGTCGATGCCGAAGCCGAAACCAACGGTCTGGATATCTCGGCCCATGGTGAACGGGCCTACGATCTGTCCAGTTAAGACAACAACTTAGAGAATTGAAATTCCTGAGGCAGGCCCCTTTTTTTGAAGGGGCCTGTTTTGTGTCAGCCGGTGTCACTGCGCGGCGAGTGTCAAGGTTGCCCCGGCCACCAAGGCAGGAGACTAGCCGTAAAGTTCCGCCGCCCGCCGTTCGAATGCGCGCACGATGCGCTGCATTGCCTCGTTAAACACCACGCCAATGATGCCCTGAAGCACCGCGTTCTTGAACTCGAAATCGACAAAGAAATCGACATTGCAACCGCCATCGGGACGATCTTCGAAAGACCAGTTGGATTTCATGTAGCGGAACGGACCGTCGAGGTATTCGGTATCGATCTTGCGCGTAACAGGAAACAGGGTCACCCGGCTGCCAAAGCGTTCGCGGAACACTTTGAAGGAGATCACCAGATCGGCCTCCATAACCTCAGCATCGCCCTGTGGCGTCACGCTGCGGATCCGGGCTGCGGCGCACCAAGGCAGGAATTTGGGATATTGCGCCACATCCGCCACCAGATCGTACATCTGCTGTGCTGAATAAGGCAGCTGGCGGGTTTCCGAATGGGTGGGCATGGTTTCGTCGAATTTCCTGCTATGATCGTGCCGCGTCATGTCCTATGAACGCGCGGGAATTTCAAGGGGTCAGCCATGTCACAGCGTCCATATGTCATCGATGTGATGATTTCAGCCAAGGCCATCGCCGCACGGATCGAAGAGCTTTGCGGCGATATCCACGCCGAATTCGGAGACACCGACAAGCTGGTTGTCGTCGGCCTGTTGCGCGGCAGTTTCGTCTTTATCGCCGATCTGGTGCGGGAACTGGACCTGCCGATCGAGGTCGATTTCCTTGAGGCGTCCTCCTATGGCGACGGCATGGAGAGCAGCCGGGAAGTGCGCATTCTCAAGGACTTGCGCGGCGCCATTGAAGGTCGCGACGTGCTGGTCGTGGAGGATATCGTTGACACCGGTCACACGCTGAACCACGTGATCGGCCTTTTGAACAGCCGCAAGCCCGCACGGCTCAAATCCATTGCGCTGCTCGACAAACCCTCGCGCCGCGAGGTGGATTTCCGCGCCGACTGGATCGGCTTTGAAATCCCCGATGAATTCGTCGTCGGCTACGGCATCGATTTTGCGCAGCGCAACCGTAACCTACCCCATATCGGCAAAGTCCGCTTTACTGACGACGGCGCCTGATCCCGCGACATAGTCTGGCATCGGCGGCAACCTCGTTCAGTGGTTGCCACCTGGCGCCTGGTTCAGAACAGCGTCGATTGCAGCGGCAAAGATCGCAGACCCAACGGGGATAAGCTCATCCGGGAAATCATAATCCGGATTGTGAAGCTGCGGCATGGTCTCGCCTGCGCCGAGCCAGAACATAGCGGATTTGGCTACTTTGGAGAATTGACCAAAATCCTCTGACCACGGCTGTGGAACCTGCCACAACTGCGCTGGGTAACCCGCTGTTTCTGCGCCAAAAGACAAGATCTCGGTTGCCTCAGGGTGGTTGGTGCACGCATCAAAGACATCGTCATAGGAAACGGTGTATTCCAGCCCCTCTGCCGCGCAGACCTCTGCAAGAACCGCGTTGGCCTCCTCCGTCAACTGCTCCATCCGGACATCGGTGACGGTGCGCAGGGTGACCCAGATTTCCGCCTCTCCCGGCGCGATGCCGAATGTCGGCTCCCCCAGCCAGGCGTGGGTCAGGGTTACGCGGGCGAAATCGGCGGACATCTCTCCGCCCGGCCCCAGTGCCACCAGTCCCGGCATCAGTTTGGTCAGTGCCCCGGCTGGGGATACCCCGTCCTGCGGCGCCGCTGCATGGGAGGTCTTGCCCATCAGCCGGATCCGCATGCCGCGCGACGCGCAATTTGCGGGTCCTTGACACAGGGCCACCGCACCGGCAGCGAGACCCGGATAGTTGTGAAGTGCAAAGGCATAGTCGGGTTTGATGCGTTCAAATTGCGGATCTGCAATAACAGCCGCAGCGCCCTTGCCGGTTTCCTCGGCGGGTTGGAACAGCAGCACCACCCGGCCCATTTGCGGACGGGTGCGCGCCAGATCCTCCGCCAGGGCGGAAACCATCACCATATGGCCGTCATGACCGCACAGATGCCCGCGCCCCGCATGGGTCGAGCGATAGTCGGCGCTCGACACTTCCTCGATCGGCAACCCATCCAGCTCACAACGGATCAGCACCGTCGGCCCCTCAACAGCGCCACGATAGACGGCCGCAACGCCGTGTCCGCCCAGCCCGGTCAAAATCTCATCCGGAGCGTGTTGGCGCAAATACTCCGCGACCACATCGGCGGTTTTTTCTTCACAGCCAGAGACTTCCGGGATTGTGTGAAGCCTGTGGCGCAGCGCGGTCAGCTGCGCCAGACGCTCAGGCGTCATGCCCGCCCCAGCCTTGCATTCCGCGCCTCGCGCAGCCGGGCAAAGTCATCCCCTGCGTGATAGGACGACCGGGTCAACGGCGTGGCCGAGACCATCAGGAAGCCCTTGCCGTAGGCCGCCTTTTCGTAAGAGGCGAATTCCTCGGGTGTCACAAAACGATCCACTGCGTGGTGTTTCGGGGTCGGCTGCAGATACTGGCCGATGGTCAGGAAATCGATATCCGCAGCGCGCATGTCGTCCATCACCTGCTTCACCGCCTGCGCGTCCTCGCCCAGCCCCACCATGATGCCCGATTTGGTGAACATCGACGGATCCAGCTCCTTCACCCGCTGCAAAAGGCGCAGCGAATGGAAATACCGCGCGCCCGGACGTACCTCGGGGTACAGACCCGGCACCGTTTCCAGATTGTGGTTGAACACATCCGGACGAGCCTCGACCACGGTTTCCAGCACTTCCGGCGCACATTTGATGAAATCCGGGGTCAGGATCTCGATCGTGGTCTTCGGGCTCCGGTGGCGGACGGCCCGGATCGTTTGAGCGAAATGCTCGGCGCCGCCGTCATCAATATCGTCGCGGTCAACGGATGTGATCACAACGTGGTTGAGCCCCAGTTTTTCCACCGCATGGGCGACCCGGCCCGGCTCAAAGGCGTCCAGTTCCTCGGGCGGCTTGCCGGTGGCAATGTTGCAGAAGGTGCAGGCCCGGGTGCAAACTTCACCCATGATCATCATGGTGGCGTGGCCCTGGCTCCAGCATTCGCCCACATTGGGGCAGCCGGCCTCTTCACAGACGGTCACAAGATTGTTTTCCCGCATGATCTTGTGGGTGTCGGCATAGCCTTTTCCACCCGGCGCCTTCACGCGAATCCAGCTGGGTTTCTTCGGCTGTTCGTTATCGGGGCGGTGCGCCTTTTCCGGGTGGCGCTGCGCGGGGATTTTCAGGTCTCTCACGGGTTTTTCCCTTGCGGCAACTGTTCATCCGCTGATGTATCACAGCCGCAGAGCAATGACACGGCCATTTCTGCAACCCTGGTTTCACCCTTTCGCAACCGCCGCCGAACCGCGCCTTCAGCGGCATCGTGCCAGTCTTGTGATCATCCATCTCTGCAATGCGGCGCTGAACATTGCTTGTGCAGCATTCCCCATTGCAGCGTTTGCGCAAGTTTATTAAGCCAGCGCCCAGAACCGATTTTCACCATATGGAGACCGACATGAAAGCTGGCGTCAAACTGCCCGAGGTAACCTTCCACACCCGCGTTCGCGACGAAGCGATCGAAGGCCCGAACCCGTTCCGCTGGGAAGACAAAACCACCGCCGACTATTTCGCGGGCAAGCGCGTTGTGCTGTTCTCGCTGCCGGGCGCCTTCACCCCGACATGCTCCACCTACCAGCTGCCCGGTTTCGAAAACGGCTTTGCCGATTTCAAAGCCGAAGGTATCGATGCGATCTACTGCATGTCGGTCAACGACAGCTTTGTGATGAACAAATGGGCGGAATCGCAGAACCTTGAAAACGTTCAGGTTATCCCGGACGGTTCCGGCGAGTTCACCCGCAAGATGGGCATGCTGGTGGCCAAGGACAACCTCGGCTTTGGCGCGCGCAGCTGGCGTTATGCCGCCATCGTCAAGGACGGTGTCGTCGAAGCCTGGTTCGAAGAGCCCGGCCTGTCGGACAACCACGCCGAAGATCCCTATGGCGTCTCCTCGCCCGAAACCGTGCTGAACTACCTGAAAACCGCCAAGGCGGAAGTTGCAGCCTGATCTTCAGGCCTCCTGATCTTCAGCGGGCGCGCCCGGCGCGTGCCCGCTGTCCTGCCTGCACTGGCTGACAATCCCTTCCCCCACTGATCTGACGACCTCGGCCAGTTGTTCGAACCGGCCTTCGCCATCGGTTGAATCGCGTCGCACCAGCCCGATACGCCTATATGGCTGCGGCTCGGGGAACCTCTGTACTCGCAATCCTTCTGCACCGCCGCATTCTGCCTGCGCGGCAATTTCCGGCATCAGGGTCAGGCCGAATCCTGCCGCAACCAGTCGTGACAGGGTGGCCAGCGATCCCGCCCCCATATTGATTTCCGGCGCGGTACGTTGCATCCCGCAGATATCAAGCGCCTGATCGGTCAGGCAGTGCCCATCCTCCAGCAGCATCAGCTGCTCTGATCGCAGATCCTGCGGGCGAATGCCGGGACCATGGGCATTGATCTGCTCCAGACGGTTGCAGGAGCCCGCCAGCAGGAACCGGTCGCGAAACAATTCAACCTCGACCAGACCATTACCGCCACTGGGCAAGGCCAGCACCGCTGCATCCAGCTCCCCGGCCTGCAACAAGGCCAGTAAACGCTCTGTCGTGGCCTCCCGCACTTGAATCGCCAACTGTAGATCAACCGCGCGCAGCTGCGCCAGCGTTCCGGGTAGTAGATAGGGCGCAACGGTGGGAATCACCCCAAGGACAAGACTACGTCGTCCGCTGCTTTGATCCCGGGCCGTGCGCGCCAGGGTCTCGGCCGCCTGAAGCACCGCGTCGGCCTGCGCCAGCACCTGCCGCCCCAGCGGGGTTAGCACCACATCGCGGGCCCGGCGTTCCACCAACGGGCCACCCATCACGTCCTCAAGCGCGCGGATCTGAACCGACAGCGCCGGTTGGGAGACATGACAGGCCTCGGCCGCACGGCCAAAGTTCCTGTGGGCGCATAGCGCCTGAAAATAGGTCAGTTGTCGCAGAGTGAAGTTCATAGCTTCTATTTATCCCAGCCAAACAAAACCACAAGCCATAGTTATCATCCGATCAGTCTTTCCTTCTCTCCCTCCTGCCCGCAGGATTCGTAGTGGGATTGCAGCTGCTGCAGGGCGATGCGCAGCACAATCTTTCCAGATCGCGCCGACCAGCCAAGCTGCCGCTCTGCCGCCTCAAGCCCTTCAAGGTAGCAACAACAGCGCAGGGCGATATCGCTGAGCCCGGCGCCAAGGGCCGCCAGTGCCCGCCGCGCCCGGTCCCGGGCCGCCCGGGCTGTTGCGCTTGGCATCGGGGTTGGTTCAGGTCTGGCACAGGACTCACCGCCGAAATAAGCCGCCTCCTGCATCAGGTGATTGCCGATCTGGGCCACTTCGAAATCCTCGCGCAGACGTTTGCCGACCTGAACCAGGTCGGGCGGCAGGAAGGGCTCACCGTTCTTGTCGATAAGCCGCGCCAACATATCCATCGGTGTCTCCCCGCCGCCATAACGCGTGCGCCTGGGGCGTGGCGATTGTCCTTTGTGGCTGCTGGGGCCCCCGGCAAGGGCCGCGATTCCGTTTTCGGCACGGTTGCGTGCCTTGTTCTCACGCTCGGCGACCAGCCGGGTCAGAAGGTTACGACCGCTACTGGTGATCTGGTAGCGGCTGAGCCGTCCGGACCGGGTGCAATCAATCCAGGTCAACAGCGCCATCGCCCCGGCCAGCCCGCGGCTCACCGACAGCTTCGCCTCGACCGGATCGCCCTGCCGGACCACCACAGCGGTTTCCATACCCTCGGCCACCGCCAGAACAGCGCCGGGTTGCGCAAGACGCGTGAGGATTTCAACAGAACGGGACTCAAGTAGGGCAGTTTTCGAAGGCGGCAGCGCCCCGCTTTCCCCAGCCCCAGAATGCCAACACGCCAGCGCAGTCAGAATGCTATCGATCAACGGGTCGTCGCGCCGGATCTCAATCCGGCGCACCTGCCGCAGCACCGTAGACGGATGACAGCCCGCCTGACGGGCCAGTTGCCGGATCGATTGCCCTGTTTCCGTATGCTGCAGATACCTTTGCGCATCCTCTGGAAGCCAGTCCGGCAGCTTCGAAACAGATAGTGTACCCATGATATCAGATCCCCGACTGTTGTTCAGGGAATAATCCACGGGGCACCCCCATGGTTACCCACAAGGGGATCGCGTCCTACTCACCTGTTTTTAAACAAAACTTCGCGTCCGACCATCATTCATTTCAAATTTATATCAATCAACCGACAATACAGCGCGCGCTAGTATGCCCTGCGCCGCAACACCCGCTTTAGTTGTGTTACGACATCGCCGCCCGTCGTCACAGAAAGGACCCGCGCGATGCAAGATGCTCTTAGCCGCCTAGCGGCGTTGCACCGACCCCGCCTTCTTGTCCGCACCGCCAGAATTGGCGCCAGCAGCTACCTGCGGGAGAAGAGCCTGAACCGATTGCTGGGATATGGCGCCCGGCCCAGCCCGTCGGCAGCGATCCTGAAACTGTTGGACATGGAGTATGAGCTCAACGCATGCCGCCTGCTGCGCGATGCGGGGTATGACCTGCGCCGCCATATCGAGGTGCTGATCGCGCTGATGGGAGAGGCAAATCTCCTGCGGAGCAGTAAGGAAACATGATCCTCTCGGGGCGTTACTCATTCGACAGAACAGAAAAAGGCGGCAGCCGCATGGCCACCGCCTTAAAGGACCGCCCATGCCGGACAGCCCCCAGCTTTCCGAGGCTTACAGGAAGGAATCCGGCATGGATGCCTTTTTCTCGGCCACGTAGGCTTCCAATGCATCCTTGATCGCCGGGTCCAGCGCAGGCGGCTGATAGGTCGCCAGCAGGTGATCAACCCGCGCAGAGGCCAGCGCATAGGTGTCGCGTGCGCCTTCCTCTTCCCAGGTTTCAAAGGGCTTGTAATCCAGCAGATCGGATTTCCAGAACGCTGTTTTGAAGTTCGCCTGCGTATGGGCGCAGCCCAGATAATGGCCGCCGGGACCTACTTCGCGGATGGCATCCATCGCCTGATCGTCTTCGCTGACGGTGACGCCCTTGGCCAACCCATGCAGCACGCCCAGCTGATCTGCATCCATCACGAATTTTTCGAAATCAGCCACCAGTCCGCCTTCGAGCCAGCCACAGGAGTGCAGCATGAAGTTGACGCCAGACATCAGCCCCATGTTGAGCGAGTTTGCCGTTTCATAGGCGGCTTGCGCATCGGGCAGTTTCGAGCCGCAGAACGACCCGGCCGAACGGAACGGCAGCCCCAGGCGCCGCGCCAGCTGGCCGGCACCATAGGTCACCAGCGAGGCTTCGGGCGTGCCAAAGGTCGGTGCGCCGGAGTTCATATCGATGGAAGAAACGAAGGCGCCGAAAATGACCGGAGCGCCAGGACGGATCAGCTGGCTATAGGCCACACCGGCCAGAACCTCGGCCAGAACCTGCGTCAGCGTGCCCGCCACCGACACCGGCGCCATGGCGCCACCAACGATAAAGGGCGAAATGATGCAGGCCTGGTTGTTCTTGGCATAGACTTCCAGCGCGCCCATCATCACATCGTCGAACGTCATCGGCGAGTTGATGTTGATGAGCGAGGTCATCACGGTGTTGTCCTGTACGAACTCCTTGCCGAACAAGACGCCGCACATATCAACCGAATCCTGCGCGCGGCTCGGCTCGGTGACCGATCCCATGAAGGGTTTGTCGCTAAGCGTCATATGCGCCAGCAGCATGTCGAGGTGCCGCTTGTTGACAGGCACGTCGGTGGGCTCACACACGGTGCCACCGGAATGGTGCAGCCATTTGGACATATAGCCAAGCTTCACGAACTTCTGGAAATCCTCCAGCGTCGCATAGCGACGGCCGCCTTTGGCATCGCGCACGAAGGGCGGGCCATAGATCGGGGCCAGCACCAGATTTTTGCCACCGATCTCGACGCTTTTCTCTGGATTGCGCGCGTGCTGGGTGAAGGTGCTCGGCGCCGTTTCACACAGTTTGCGGGCCAGACCACGGGGAATACGGACCCGCTCGCCCTGAACATCCGCACCAGCGGCCTTCCAGCGCTCCAGTGCTGCAGGATTATCGACGAAGTTGACGCCGACCTCTTCGAGAATGGTCTCGGCGTTGGTCTCGATAATCTCTATGGCTTCCTCAGTCAGAACTTCAAAGTTCGGAATGTTCCGCTCAATGTACTTGGCGGTTTCGATCTTGATGCTCGAACGTTCGGCGCGACGGGCGGCGCCTCCGCCCCCCCGGCTGCGCCGGCGCGGTGCTGCTTCAGTCATTGTTTTTCCTCACCAAAGCCGTGTCATTGACCTCGTGTCTACGCCCTTGCCCCGGCGCGGCGCCGAAGGATAACGGCCAATCAGGTTGAAAACCGACATATTCGCGGCAAAATTTCTGGGCACTTCTGTACAGTATTGCGCCACCTGCGATGACGATGTCGTTCAGCTGGGCCTTGCATCTCTGATTAGCCATCAAAGCCGCACCTTAGGGGCGCAAATCCTTGCAGAGACAGGTTTCAGGCCATCTGCCCTCTTGCCAGCCGCCCTGTCTGCCCCTATGAGCCAGACATGAGCCAGACATCCCATGACCGCCTCCTGATTATCGACTTTGGCAGCCAGGTCACGCAGCTTATTGCGCGTCGCCTGCGCGAGCTGAACGTCTATTGCGAAATCCACCCCTATCAGAATGTCACGATGGACTTTGTGCGCGAAATGGCGCCCAAGGCCGTGATCTTCTCCGGGGGTCCGGACAGTGTGACCCGCGAGGGATCCCCCCGCGTGCCGCAAGAGATTTTTGACTATGGCGTGCCGATCCTTGGCATCTGCTACGGTCAGCAGGTGATGATGCACCAGTTGGGCGGCAAGGTGCTGTCGGGCCACGGCACCGCCGAATTCGGCCGAGCCTATGTGACCCCGACCGTCGACTCCCTGCCTCTACTAAACGGGTGGTTCCAGGACGACAGCGACCGCGAACAGGTCTGGATGTCGCATGGAGACCACGTCAGTGAAATCGCACCGGGTTTCAAGGTCTACGGCACATCGCCCAACGCCCCCTTTGCAATCACCGCAGATGTCTCGCGCAATTTCTACGCGGTGCAATTCCACCCCGAGGTGCATCACACGCCGAACGGCGCCAAACTCTATGAGAACTTCGTCAAGCTGGCCGGGTTCAGCGGCGACTGGACCATGGGCGCCTACCGCGAACAGGCCATCCAGGCGATCCGCGATCAGGTCGGCGACAAGCAGGTGATCTGTGGTCTGTCCGGCGGCGTCGACAGCTCGGTTGCGGCCGTGCTGATCCACGAGGCGATAGGCGATCAGCTGACCTGCGTCTTTGTTGACCACGGTCTATTGCGCAAGGGTGAGGCCGAAGAGGTCGTCACCATGTTCCGCGACAATTACAATATGCGCCTGATCCACGCGGATGAGCAGGACCTGTTTCTGGGGGAACTGGAAGGCCAGTCCGACCCGGAAACCAAGCGCAAAATCATTGGCAAGCTGTTCATCGACGTGTTCCAGAAACACGCCGACACCATCGAAGGCGCCGAATTCCTCGCTCAGGGTACGCTCTACCCTGATGTAATTGAGTCTGTGTCCTTCTCGGGCGGGCCTTCGGTCACGATCAAATCCCACCACAACGTGGGCGGCCTGCCTGAAAAGATGGGTCTGAAACTGGTCGAACCCCTGCGCGAGCTGTTCAAGGACGAGGTCCGAGCGCTGGGCCGCGAGCTGGGCCTGCCGCAGAGCTTTATCGGTCGTCACCCCTTCCCCGGACCGGGTCTTGCCATCCGTTGTCCCGGCGAAATCACCCGCGAAAAGCTGGACATCCTGCGCGAGGCCGACGCGGTCTATATCGACCAGATCCGCAAACACGGTCTCTATGACGAGATCTGGCAGGCATTTGTCGCGATTCTGCCGGTGCGTACCGTCGGCGTAATGGGCGATGGCCGCACCTATGACTACGCCTGCGCCCTGCGGGCCGTGACTTCGGTCGATGGTATGACTGCGGATTACTACCCCTTCAGCCACGAGTTCCTCGGCGAGACGGCGACCCGGATCATCAACGAGGTCAAGGGCATCAACCGCTGTACCTATGACATCACCTCGAAGCCTCCGGGCACGATCGAGTGGGAGTGATCCCTCGCGTGTAAGTCGTTGATACTATAGATTGGCGACTTACACATTTTCCTTAGGCGCTCAGACCAAACATTGATTTTCCGAGGTTCATACCTCCGCCCCAGAGAGTGGCGAGTGCGGCGCGGATTTCGAGTGATGACGTCCCGCATCCCATTGTCTTGCGACGTCTTTTTGAAACACGTGCCTCGACTGGTACGGATGGCGTGCAACTCTGCCGTAACAACTGGCCAATCAACGCCCCCTCACCATCTCGGCAACGAAGCCCTGACCGCGCCAAACCATGCTGTGGTCTGCGCTCTCCCGTAGAAACAAATAGGCCCTGCCCCAGCAGGCGCACCTACGGACTGTCTCTTCTGCACGGGAATAACGTCACCAATTTCGGTGACTAAAACCTCGTACATTTCCTGCACACACCGGCACTCGATTATTTCCCAGGAAAGAGAGAGTTCCGCGCAAACACCGCACCAAATCTTGACTACGCCCCCCCCGACGACAAAATCTATGGCATTATGAAAATTCGAAACGAGACAAAAACATTGGCTGATCAGCTCGAAGAATCCCCACTACGCTGGATGATGTTTTTGTCCTAAAGCGTTTCACACACGCCGACGAACGCGGAATATTTACCAAAACATATAATTACAAGATGTTCGATGAGTTAAACCTAGGGGAATCCATTGAAATCCGAGAATCTCTATGCAGTATTTCGAAAAAGAACGTTATACGCGGAATGCATTACCAGACCGCCCCGTATGGCTGCGCAAAAATTGTAAGCGTTGTCAAAGGCGAGATCATTGACGTTATTGTTGGAGTGGGCGGAGCGTCAAACGAACGAAACAAAGGCAAATTTTCTCCGTTAACCTATCCGACAAAACCGGAAAAGTCAATTTATTTCGGACGGATACGCGCACGGCTTTCAGGTTCTTAGCGAAGAGGCCGTAGTTGTTTATCATCAGACAAATCATTTTGACGCGGCTTCTGAAACCGGAATTAATTTTGATTCATTCGGATTTCAATGGCCGGTACAAAACATCGTTATCAGCGAAAAAGACGCAGCGCTTCCGGGGTCGAACGAAGTTCTTTGATGCACTCAAAGGATTATTCGACCTGAGACCTTATTGGATCAAAATATGGTTGAAAACGGAGCGTTGCTGAATGCTCTGAAAATACTTCAAACGGCTCCTTATGCATCCATTCCACACCGCATTATTCATTTAACAAGCGGCGACAGAATACATTTTAACTTCACTCCTGTACGCAACAGTGATGCGCTGAGGCAATACAATCTAGTAATATGGTGTTGCCGATTTTCGATAGCTATCCGGTCCGCCTTGAGCACTTTAACGACCGGATGATTTCGGCCTGCGGCTTACGAAGATTTCCGAACGGGTCCGAACCTCTTTTTTTCAACTTAAGCATACATATTTTTAACACATCCTTCCTAGTTTGCTTGGCGTTGCTCCAGTACGCAAAGGCTGACCCGTGATCATTTGCCACCCTCTCAGGCTCATTTTCATCAAGACGATGAAGGTCGGGGGAACGTCGTTCGAGATCGCCCTGTCGAGTCTGTGCGATGGCGACAGCGTCATCACCCCCATTGCTCTGGATGATGAGGCTTTGCGCCGCAGGCTGGGGATTCCCGGCCCGCAGAATTATATAGCTCCGATCTGGCGCAACGCTGATGGCGAAGAATACTGGAGAAGTTCAGGAGATTTCGTCAACCACATCCCGGCCCCAAGGGCTAAGGCCCTTATTCCACCCGACGTCTGGGACGGATATCGTAAGATTACCATCTGGCGTAATCCCTTCGATGTGGCCATTTCGCGCTATTTCTGGGTGGGCGGCACCGCAACCGGGATGCATTTTGACGAGTTTGTCGACCGTCACCGGAGCTTCCTGCACGACAATGCCCGGATCGCACCGCTTACAGGAGAAGCCGCTCTCGACAGCTATCTGCGGTATGAATGCCTTGCGGATGACATGGAGTCGCTTCAGGTGCCCGGCCTGAAAGAGCTGTTCCAGGCGTTGAACGCAAAGAGCAATATCCGCCCCAAATGGGGCACATCTGTCACGGAAACATATTCCATGTTCCCTGCCGCGGCAGAGATCATCGCAGAAGAGTGCAAGGAAGAAATCGCCTTTTTTGGCTATCAGAATCCATTGTCACATTCGCCTCCCCAAGCAGCACAAACAAAGGACAAAATCCATGTCTGAGCTCATATTCTCCCTCGCAGCAGGCCGGTCTGGCAGCGCCTGGCTTGCCAAGTTTTTGGAAGCGAACCTAGGCTTTCCAACCGTGCACGAACCGTTCGGCATTGACGATTTTGGCAATACCATGCCGGATATTCGCACCATGCGCTCCTTCAATATGCGCGGGATGGATGACGTGGTCCGCGGGTTCTGGGGCCGAAAGATGGCCAGCCTGCCAAAAGATAAGCCCTATGCGGAAACCAACCACACGCTCGGCAAATGTGGTCTGATCGAAACTCTGATCGATCATCCGCGCTGCGACGATACGACAGTCATCATCCTGCGTCGGAACCTAGCCAAACAATGCGCCAGCTACATCCAGCGCAATGATTGCGGGAACATGACGCTATTGTGGCAATGGTACCTGGCCCCCAATTATCGCAATGTCATCCTGAAACCCGAGTCCTTCCTGAAAATGGGCGTCGTCGGGACCGCGCTTTGGTACACGCTCGAAATGGAATGCCGTCAGCATTATTATGAACAAGTTTACGGCGACCGCGTCAGATTTGTGCATGCTCAGCTGGAAGACGTCATCACGCCTGAGGGCGCCCGCAAGCTGCTTGCAGATCTTGGCCGAGACCAAGCCGCAACGCTTCCTCCAAAGGCCAATGCGAATGTGGCGCCTCCTGACGTTGGGCTGATCGATGAGATCGACACTTTTCTGACGAAAACCGGTTTCGACGCCCAAGCGCTGGTGGCCCAGTACCTGGATGCGGGGTTTAGCCTGGATCAGTCACACAAGAAACAGCCACAGGTCGCTGCCTCCTCTTGACCCTTCCATGCAATTGGGCCTTCTTGCTGCCCAAGCCATGCGGGGGACGACACAATGCAAGAGCAGCCAATACAGATCGCCAAGGCAGCGCTGTGGATGACCGGCTCGATCGTCTCGTTCTCCTCCATGGCCATCGCCGGGCGCGAGGCGGGGCTGACGCTCGATACCTTTGAGATCATGGCCTACCGCAGCGTGGTGGGCGTGATCGTGGTGGTGGCGATCCTGACATTGACCGGCAAATGGCATCAGGTCAGCCGCAAGCGCATGGGGCTGCACCTGGTGCGCAATCTGGCGCATTTTACCGGCCAGAACCTATGGTTCTTCGCCGTAACGGTCATTCCGCTGGCTCAGGTCTTCTCTCTTGAATTCACCTCCCCCATCTGGGTAATCATCCTGTCGCCCCTGATGCTAGGCGAGCGTATGACGCGGGTCCGGGCGGGCGCGGCAATGCTGGGCTTCATCGGCATTCTGATCGTCGCGCGCCCCTCGCCGGAAACGATAAACGCCGGTGTTCTGGCGGCGGCTGGCTGCGCGATTTTCTTTGCCCTGACGGCAATTTTCACCAAGCGCCTGACCCGCCACGAAAGCATTGCCTCGATCCTGTTCTGGCTCACCTCCATGCAACTGGTGTTCGGCTTTGCCATGGCAGGCTGGGACGGTGACGTCGCCATTCCGGATGCCACCACCCTGCCCTGGCTGGTACTGATTGGCCTTGCTGGCCTTACCGCGCATTTCTGCCTGACCAACGCCCTGTCGCTGGCCCCGGCCACCGTGGTGATGCCGATCGATTTCACCCGTCTGCCCGCCATCGCGATTCTGGCGATGATCCTTTACGGCGAAGAGGTGGTGATCTGGACCCTGCTCGGCGCTGTGGTGATTTTCGCTGCGAACTACATCAACATTCTGGATGCGTCCGGCAGGCTGCGCCCGCGCGGTGCGCGCATCGGCTAGGGCTTTCTGCCCAAACGGCAGATGAAGCCGCAGGAAACGGGTCGCGGCAGCATCCCTTTCGGCGCAGAAAAGCGGCATGACAACACAGCATTCCATATCCCCCCGCGCTTGGGTCGAGCTGAGCCTATTGGCCTGCCTCTGGGGCGCCTCCTTTCTGTCGATCCGCATCACACTCAACGAAGTGCCGGTACTGACCTCGGTATTCTACCGTTGCGCCGGCGGCGCCGTGGTCCTTTGGGTTGCGGTACTCCTCCTGCGTCTGCCGCTGCCGCGCGCGCCCCAAGTCTGGGGGAGTTTTCTGGTGATGGGGCTGCTCAACAACGTGATCCCCTTCGTGCTGATGGCCTGGGGACAGCTCCATATCGAAACCGGGCTGACCTCGATACTGAATGCCACAACGGCAATATTCGGAGTTCTGGTGGCCGCGCTGTTCTTTGCCGATGAAAGGATCACAGCGCGGCGAGCCATCGGCGTTGCCTTGGGGTTTCTGGGCGTATCGACGGCAATCGGCCTCAGCAGCTTTGCGGATTTCGATCCGCGCAGCGCGGCGCAACTGGCGGTTCTTACCGGCACGCTCTCCTACGCATTGGCAGCGGTCTGGGCGAAACAGCACCTTGCTGGGCTGAAACCGCAAGTGGCCGCTGCGGGAATGCTGACGGGTTCCGCCCTGATCCTGCTGCCCCTCACGCTGGTTGTGGATGGGGTGCCGCGCCTTGATCTGATGCCAGTCACCTGGCTCGCGATTTTCTACTATGCGGTCTTTGCTACGGCGGGGGCATATCTTCTGTACTACCGGGTGCTGGCGATGGCGGGCAGCGGCAACCTGATGCTGGTGACGCTGATGATCCCGCCCGTTGCCATCCTTCTGGGCGCCGTGGTGCTGGGCGAGGCCCTGCCGCCCCATGCCTACCCCGGATTTGCGCTTCTGGCGCTTGGCCTGCTGATCATTCAGGGGCGCATTCCCCTGCCCCGACGCCTTCGGCGGAATTGACCCGGCCGCAGACACTGGCTAGCAAGGCGCCAGGTGATCAAGGATCTGGAATGCCAATGCTTTATTCTTCCGCTCAGGCGTGGCGCGACGCCCCCAGCAAACGCGTGCTGTTCTTTGGCATGTCGGGACTCGGCAAGACCTACATCAGCAACATCCTGCGCGGCGCGGGGGGCTGGTTCCACTACTCGATCGATTACCGCATCGGCACTCGCTACATGGGCGAATACATCGCCGACAACGCCAAGGCCGAGGCGATGAAGGTCCCCTTCCTGCGTGATCTGCTGCTGTCGGATTCGATCTACATCGGATCGAATATTACCTTCGACAACCTGACACCGGTCTCCTCCTACCTCGGCAAACCCGGCAGCCCGGCCATGGGGGGCCTCCCGATGAGCGAATACCGTCGCCGTCAGGAACAGTTTCGCCTGGCCGAAATCCACGCCCTGCTGGATACCGAATATTTCATCGACCGGGCCGAGAGGCTTTATGGCTATCCGCATTTCATCTGCGACACTGGTGGGTCGATCTGTGAATGGGTGGATGCCGAGGATCCGAACGATCCGGTCCTGACCGAACTGTCCAAACACACGCTGATGGTCTGGATCAAAGGTGACGAGGCCCATACCGAAGAGTTGATTCGCCGCTTTGATCGTGCGCCCAAACCGATGTCCTATCAGCCGGAGTTCCTGAGCAGGGTCTGGGAAGACTATCTTAGAAAAAACAATGTATCAGAGGCGGATGTTGACCCCGATGCCTTCATTCGCTGGACCTATGCGCAGGCGCTGGCGCACCGTCAGCCGCGCTATGAGGCGATGGCACAGAACTGGGGCGTGACCGTCACCGCCGACCAGATCAGCGCCGTGCGCGACGAGGCTGGTTTCGAGGACTTGATCGCCAGCGCACTTGAGAGTGCCGCCTAGGCAGCTTATCTCTTGCCCTCAGCCTAACACATGAACCGCAAGGACCTGACATGCCTATCAAGATCCCTTCTGACCTGCCCGCCTATGACGTTCTGACGAACGAAGGCGTGATGGTCATGTCGCCGGATCAGGCGGCGCGTCAGGATATCCGCCCGCTGCGCATCGGCCTGCTCAATCTGATGCCAAAGAAGATTCAGACGGAGAACCAGTTCGCCAGGCTGATCGGCGCGACGCCGCTCCAGATCGAACTGTCTCTGATCCGGATGACCGAGCACCAGACCCGCAACACCGCGGCCGAGCATATGGCCGAATTCTATCGCCCTTTTCAGGAGGTGAAGGACGAGCGCTTTGACGGGTTGATCATCACCGGCGCCCCAATCGAACATCTGAATTTCGACAACGTCACCTATTGGGATGAGCTGCGCGAGGTGTTTGAATGGACGCAGACCAATGTGCACTCCACCTTTGGCGTCTGTTGGGGCGGCATGGCGATGATAAACTATTTCCACGGCGTCAAGAAACACATGCTGGATCACAAGGCCTTCGGCTGCTTCCGACATAAGAACCTCGCGCCTGCCTCGCCCTACCTACGCGGGTTTTCAGACGATTGCGTCATTCCCGTCTCGCGCTGGACCGAGATGAAACAGGATGAAATCGACAGCCATCCAGAGCTCATCACCCTTCTGGGAAGTGATGAGGTTGGCCCCTGTCTGGTCGAGGATCCGAACCATCGCGCGCTCTATATCTTCAATCACTTCGAATACGACAGTGATACGCTGAAACAGGAATATGATCGCGACGTTGCCAATGGCACAGAGATCAACGTGCCGATCAACTACTACCCGGATGATGATCCCAGCCGCACGCCGCAGAACCGCTGGCGCAGCCATGCGCATCTGCTTTATGGCAACTGGATCAACCAAATCTACCAAAGCACGCCCTTCGATCTGAACAACATCGGTCAATAGCGCATTGTTATCGCTTGCCTTTGCCATGGCTGCAGGCGTCGGCATCACCGCCCTGCAAGGATCCCGGCGGGAGGCCCGCGCCAGGGCCAGCCACCCGCCTGAAGGCCGGTTTATTGAGGTGGGTGATGCCCGTGTGCACGCGGTCGAGATGGGCCAGCCGCAGGGCTCGGCGCCAGATCTGGTGCTGATCCACGGCTCCAACGGCAGCACCCGCGATATGAGCTTTCGCCTCGCCCCTGCGTTGGCCGACCGTTTCCGCGTGCTGATGTTCGATCGCCCCGGTCTCGGCTATACCGCGGCGCCCAAGGCTGGCAATGCAACGCTGGAGGATCAGGCGGCCCTGCTGCAACAGGCCGCGGCCAGCCTTGGCGCCGAACGTCCCATCGTGCTGGGGCAAAGCTATGGAGGGGCCGTGGCGCTCGCCTGGGCTGTCTACCATCCGGATAATCTCTCGGCGCTGATCTCGGTCTCTGGCGTGTCGCACCCTTGGGATGGCTCGCTCGATCCATTCTACAAAGTGACAGCCTCGCCGCTGGGTAGCCGTCTGGTGGTGCCGCTGATCACTTCCTATGTGCCGGAACGCACCGTGACCCGCGCGCTGGAGGATGTCTTTGCCCCCCAACCAGTGCCAGAAGGATACGCCGAGCATTTTGGTCCCGGACTGACCCTCAGGCGCGGATCGCTCCGGGCCAATGCCCTGCACCGGGCCAACCTTCTGCGCGATATCAAAGCGCAGGCACCGCAGTATGACCGCATCAAGGTACCGGTCGAGCTTGTGCATGGCGACGCCGACACCACCGTTGGGGTTCATCTGCACGCCGCAAGACTGGTCAACGACGTGCCGCAAGCCCGGCTGACCCTACTCGACGGGATTGGCCACATGCCACACCATGTGGCCACCGGGGATGTGACAGACGCCGTGGACCGCGCCGCCGCCCGCGCCGGGCTTTAGGTAAATCGGAGTCACATTGCACTGCGCAATGCCCTATAAAGAGTTGAGGACAGGAAGGTTTTGCCCATGACATTGCCATTTGACGGCGCCATCAGCCGCTATTTCGAGACCGGCGCGCCTTCTGACATCCGCAAGGCTATCGCCGATGCGGGAAAGAAGGCGATATTGGATTCGGACTATCCGCATGCCGCGCGGATGAAGAAAAAGTCCTATGAGCAATCCATGGACGCGTTGCAGATCGAGCTGGTGAAACTGCAATCCTGGGTCAAAGCCTCTGGCGCCCGTGTCGCCGTGGTGTTCGAAGGTCGAGATGCCGCAGGAAAAGGTGGCACAATCAAACGCTTCCGCGAAAACCTTAACCCCCGCGGCGCGCGGGTTGTGGCGCTGCAGAAACCATCCGAGGCTGAACAGACCCAATGGTATTTCCAGCGCTATATCGGCCATCTGCCCTCGGGCGGTGAAATCGTGTTTTTCGACCGCAGCTGGTACAATCGCGGCGTCGTCGAAAAGGTCTTTGGCTTTTGCACCGACACGCAGCGCGAGCGCTTCTTCCATCAGGTTACAGGGTTCGAGGAGGCTCTGGTCGAGGACGGCATTCACCTGTTCAAGATCTGGCTGAATGTTGGCCGCGCCGAGCAGCTCGATCGGTTTCTGGCCCGCGAATCCGATCCGCTGAAGCATTGGAAGCTAAGCACCATCGACGTAAGAGGGCTGGAACGCTGGGACGCCTATACCGATGCCATCGGCGAAACCTTCCGCCGCAGCCACACCAAGGTGGCCCCCTGGACAGTCGTCCGCTCGGACGACAAGCGTCGCGCGCGGCTGGCTGCCATCCGTTCGGTCCTACATGGACTGGATTATGACAACAAAAACGCCGAGGCGCTTGGGGACGTAGATCCCCTCATCTGTGGCGGACCGGACATCTGGAATGCGTAAACGCGGCTATCATCACGGCAACCTGCGTCAGGCCCTTGTGGAATCCGCACTGGGTCTGATCGAGGCAAAAGGCCCGACCGGCTTTACCCTGTCCGAGGCGGCAAAACAGGCGGGCGTTACCCCGGCGGCAGTCTATCGCCATTTCGAAGGCCGTGAAGATCTGATCGCAGAGGCCGCGAAACAGGGCTTTGCGATGTTCGCCGATCTGATGCAGCACGCCTATGAAAAATATCAGCCCTCGGCCCTCGCGGCGTTTGAGGCAACGGGACGGGCCTATCTCGCCTTTGCCCGCAAACATCCCGGCCATTACATCGCGATGTTCGAAAGCGGTATTTCCGTCAACCGCACGCCCGAACTGGCGGATGCCGCTGCCCGCGCACGGGGCATCCTGGAAAAGGCTGCTGCGGATCTGAGCCAGCACATCCCGGCCGAAAAACGCCCGCCCGCAGCGATGTTTTCCGCCCATATCATGGCGCTGAGCCACGGGGTTGTGGAGCTTTATGCCCGCAACACGCCCGGTGCCACCTCGCCCTTCTCGCCCGAGGATCTGCTTGAAAGCGGGATCATGATCTATCTGCGCGGTCTGGGCCTGATTGAACCCGACAAATAGGCACCGCGGCTGCGCCTTTGTACGTAGGTTCCAGGGCGGTCCAATCCCCCGTTTCAGCCACACAGACAAACCACGAAAAAAGGCCGCAGATTTCTCTGCGGCCTTTCTCTGTTCTGCTGTCCAGCGATTAACGCTTGGAGAACTGGAACGAACGACGCGCTTTGCGGCGGCCGAATTTCTTACGTTCAACAACACGGCTGTCACGGGTCAGGAAGCCAGCAGCTTTCAGAGCGCCGCGCAGGGCGGGATCATAAAGCTGCAGAGCTTTGGAGATGCCGTGCTTGACCGCACCGGCCTGACCGGAAAGGCCACCGCCTTTGACGGTTGCGTAGACGTCGAACTGGTCTTCGACACCGGCAACGGTGAACGGCTGGCGCAGGATCATCTGCAGCACCGGACGGGCGAAGTATTTGTTCAGCTCTTTGCCGTTCACTTCGACCTTGCCGGAACCCGGCTTGATCCAGACGCGTGCGACTGCGTCTTTCCGCTTACCGGTTGCATAGGCACGACCCAGCTCGTCACGGACGGGCTCACGGGAAATGGTTTCTTCAGCGACAGCTTCAACGCCTGCAACGGCGCCCAGCTCTTCGAGAGTGTTGATCTGATCAGCCATCGGTCTCAGCTCCGCGTGTTTTTCTTGTTCATGGATTTGACATCCAGAACCTCGGGGGCCTGGGCCTCATGCGGGTGCGCGGCACCAGCATAGATACGCAGGTTGCTCATCTGCTGGCGCGCCAGACGGTTGCCCGGCAGCATGCGCTTCACAGCCTGATAGACAACACGCTCGGGGTGCGCGCCTTCCAGGATCTGTTGCTTGGTGCGGGACTTGATGCCGCCCGGGTGGCCGGTGTGCCAGTAGAAGTGCTCGTCGCGCTTCTTGCCGGTCATCTGTACCTTGTCGGCGTTGATGATGATGACGTTGTCGCCCATGTCCATGTTCGGCGTGAACGACGCTTTGTGCTTACCGCGCAGGCGCATGGCAACGATCGAGGCAAGACGGCCCAGAACAACGCCTTCGGCGTCGATCAGGATCCAGTTCTTCTCGATATCTGCCGGAGTAGCAGAGAAGGTTTTCATGGCAGGTCTATCCTGTTTGTCGTGAAGATGAGCCGGAATACAACTCACCTGAATTCGATGGACGGGGTTTACGGGGATCTCCGCACTGCGTCAACACAGCAAAACAACAATTTATCACGTAAAATCAGTGTGTTAAAAAATAGGTATCAAAATACCCCACTCCTAGACGCTGATTTGCTCGGGCGGGTTGTCCAAAAGGCTGCGCAAACGCAGCATCGCGTCTTCGAACTTAGCCAAAGAAACCTGCCCATTGATGGTGATGCGCACGGCATTGGGCGCGCGGCCATCCCTCAGGGCGAATTCATCGGCTGACCTGATCTGCACACCTGCAGCTTCTGCCGCGCGAGTAAAGGCAGCGGAGCGCCAGCCTGCAGGCAGTTTCAGCCAGAGGAACGGGACCTCGTCTTTCCATGTCAACTCAAATGCACCAAGGGCATTCACCGCCACACGCACATATTTGGCCATTTCCTTGCGCACTTCTTTGGCCAGCTCCTTGCTGCGCGGGTCCGAAAGCAAGACGCGGATCAGTTCAGCCAGCGGCTGCGACAGGCCAAAAAAGCTGTATTCCGCTGACCGGCGCAGATCCTGTTCATGTCCTTTGGGCGCGAGGGCAAAACCGACGCGCAGCGCCGGCGTCAAAACCTTGGAAATCGAACAGACGTGCCAGGTGATATCCGGCGCCAGAGCGCGATAGCTGGGCGCGCCGGCCTCTCCCATGCGATAGCAATCATCCTCGACGATCTGCAACTCATGCCGCCGCGCGACCTTGATGATCTCCTCGCGCCGTTTTTGCGGCGTAAAAAGACCGGTCGGATTGTGCACCTCGGGGCTGGTACATAGAACCGTCGCGCCCGTCTTGCGGATGGCAAGCTCCAGCGAATCCGGACGAATCCCGTGTTCGTCCATCCCCACCCCGACAACCTTGGCCCGGAGCAGTTCAGACGCACGACGAAAGCCGGCATAAGAAAGATCCTCGACCAACAGCGTGGGCTGCGCGTCCTTCAGGACCGCCTGCAGCACTGTTAGGATGCCGTTCTGACCGCCATGGGTCAGGACCACCTGGCTTTCATCAAGCGGCCCCAGCGGCTGATCTGACAGCCACTCCACCACCGCTTCGCGCACCGGGCGGTAGGCGTCACGGGTCGGGTAGTTCAGGAACATCAGCGGATCGGCAGCGGCGACCTTCTTCATCGCCTCCCGGATCGCAGCCACCTGCCCCACATCGGCAAGGCGCGGGCTGAACAGGCTGACATGGTTGGGATCGCTTTCCTCCCGTAGGTGCAATTCGCGGGACCAGACATCATCCATGACCTTGGTCTGCCGCTCAGCGACAAATGTACCGCGCCCGACCTCGGCCTGCAGAAGTCCTTCGTCCGTGAGGGTGGAATAGGCCCGTGCCACCGTGCCGGGGGTGATGCCCAGCTGATAGGCCAGATCGCGCACCGGCGGCAACTTTGTACCAACACGCAATGTATCGTTTTCCACCGCTGCGCGGATTGTATCGGCCACCCGCTGATACTTCGGTCCAGGCTTATCACCAAGGCTCGGCGCCCAAATTGTACCCATTACAATGCTTCCTTAGACAGCTGAGTCGGAACTTTGTATCAAGTGATCGTACCAACAACACAGGATTGTATCAATACAATAAAGGATCTGACCATGACACAGCACGCGACCCCTGCACATACCAGCATCACCTTTCTGACCAATCAGCCCACCCTGCCGGTGCTGGCTCAGGTCGCGGTGACGTTCGCGGTTCTGATGACGAAATGGTCCGTCCGACAGCGCAGCCGTAAACAGCTCCGCCACCTGACCCCGGAACAATTGCAAGACATCGGGCTCTCCCGCGAGGACGCCCATTATGAAGCCACTCTTCCGTTCTGGCGCCCCTGATCCCCGGGTACCGGAACCACCTGACGGCCGGGGCCAGTTCCCCGGCCTTTTTTCTTTTCAATCATTTCAAAGCCCCCGGTAAATTTTTCCTTGATCGAATCTGCCATGGGGCCTAGATGCGCCTCACTTTCGGCACCGATCCCAACCCCGGACCCTTATCCGGGGGGGCGCTAAGGGCCGGCTGGATTGTCATCTACTGGAACGAAGGGGAGTGTCATGAAAGACGCCAACCTCTTCCAACTGGGGATCGGTCTGGAGACAGGCGCCCAAGAGGAAGATACCGCCCGCAGTGTACCCGCTGCGATCATCGAAACCGTTGTGGACAGCGACCGCGAAGACCATTTCATCCGCCGCGATGGAAAAGTGTTCGCCGGAACCCATCTGATCATCGAAGTCATGAACGGCACGGGCCTTGATTGCGAGACCCGCATTCAAAACGCCTTCCGCAAATGCGTCGAGGTTTGCGGCGCCACGCTGCTGCACATCCACACCCATAAATTCTCGCCGCAAGGCGTGTCGGGCGTGGCCGTGCTGGCCGAAAGCCACATCTCGGTGCACACCTGGCCGGAAATCGGCTATGGCGCCTTTGACGTCTTCATGTGCGGCGATGCCGAACCCTGGCGCGCTGTCGGCGTGCTCAAAGAGGCCTTCTCCACCGACCACGTGGAGGTCCGGGAACTTCTGCGCGGGGAGGAGCTGATCGCCAAGGAGGTCGCGGCATGAGCGAGACCTGGATCACCGAACGCCTGCACGATCACTACGCGCAATCCCTGCGCGTGGACGAGATGCTCTATGACAGCAAGACCGAGCATCAGCGCCTGAAGGTGTTTCAGAACGGCACATTCGGCCGCATCCTGACGCTGGACGACGTGGTGCAGACCACCGAGGGCGACAATTTCATCTACCACGAGATGCTGACCCACGTGCCGATCCTGGCGCATGGGGCCGCCAAACGTGTGCTGATCATCGGCGGTGGCGACGGTGGCATGGCCCGCGAGGCCCTGCGCCACGCCTCTGTGGAGCATGTCACCATGGTCGAGATCGACGCCGGTGTGGTGGATTTCTCCAAGGAATACCTGCCGATGCTGAGCCAGGGCGCCTTTGACGATCCACGGCTCAATCTGGTGATCAACGATGGCGCGGCCTTCATGCGTGAAACAGATCAGAAATTCGACGTGATCGTGGTCGATTCCACCGATCCGATCGGCCCGGGCGAGGTGCTGTTCACCAATACCTTCTACGGCCACGCCGCCCGCGCGCTGACCGATGACGGTATCATCGTCACCCAGAA
Organism: Phaeobacter gallaeciensis; assembly: GCF_001678945.1. Taxonomy (NCBI): domain Bacteria; kingdom Pseudomonadati; phylum Pseudomonadota; class Alphaproteobacteria; order Rhodobacterales; family Roseobacteraceae; genus Phaeobacter; species Phaeobacter gallaeciensis. Next base: position 74,899 of record NZ_CP015124.1, on the reverse strand, counting down.
CGGCGTGCCCTTCATGCAAGGGGACGAGCTGACCGGCACCATGCGCGCCTTCAAGACGCTGTTTGCCGATCACAGCTGCTATCTGGCGACAATCCCGACCTATGCGGGTGGTCCGATGGCCTTTGGCTGGGGCAGCCACTCCAAATCCGCGCGCACCGTGTCGCTGGCCGATCTGGAAAAACGCTTTGCCGCTGCCGGGATTGAAACCGATTACTACACGCCCGAGGTGCACAAGGCGGCTTTCGCCCTGCCCGGCTATGTGAAGAAACTCTTCCCATAAGACCTGCGCCGTGCGCAGGATCTGCTGAAACAAAACGGGGGCCAAGGCCCCCGTTTTCAATTAGTGCTGTTTGGGAATGTTCCGAACCTCAGGCGTCCGGCTCCTGATAGACGCCCTGCTCTTTCAGCGCGTCCACGACTTCCTTGGGCATGTAGGTCTCGTCATGTTTCGCCAGAATTTCAGAGGCTTCGAACACACCGTTGACGTAACGGCCTGTGCCGACCATGCCTTGATTTTCCTCGAACAGGTCCGGCAGCACACCCGCGTAAGTCACTGGCACGGTCGCGCCGCCATCGGTCACAGAGAACCGCACGGTTTCGCCCTGACCGCGCACCAGACTGCCATCTTCGACCAGACCGCCAATACGGAAAACCTCTGTCGGCACCGGCGGCTCGGCCATCACCTGACTAGGCGAACGGAAGTAGTTGATCCCGTCCCGCATCGCGTAACCGATCAAAGCCGTCGACACGATCAGGGCAACGGTCGCCAATGCGATCACCTGAATGCGACGCTGCTTTTTGAGGTTTTTCATATCGTTACCGTCCTGTGCTCGTCCGGGTCTGGCGCCCTAGGGGAACAGCGGCGCCATCATCAGACCCGCAGTTTCGTCTTCACCTAACATCAGATTGGCATTCTGCAAGGCCTGTCCGCTGCTACCTTTTGTCAGGTTATCCAGCGCCGCAATGACAATGGCCCGCCCTTCGATCCGGTCAGCGGTCACGCCGATATGACAGAAGTTGGAGCCGCGCACGTGGTGGGTGCTTGGCGCGGTGCCAAAGGGCAGAACCTCGATAAAGGGTTCATCGGCATAGGCAGAAACGAATGCCGCGTGGATCGCCTCGGCGTCGCCTTTGACATAGGTCGTCGCCAGAATACCCCGGTTGGCGGGAACCAGATGCGGGGTGAACTGCACCTTGACCGGACGCCCGGCCAGTTTCGAGAATTCCTGATCGAATTCACCCAAATGCCGGTGCGTGCCACCGATGGCATAGGCATTGTAACCCTCGCTCAGCTCCGCATGCAGCAGGTTTTCCTTCAGGGCCCGACCCGCACCAGAGACGGCGCATTTCAGATCGAGGATGATTTCATCTAGATCAATCAAGCCCGAGGTGATCAGCGGCCGCAGCGCAAACTGCCCGGTTGCCGCGTTGCAGCCGGTACCCGCCACCAGCCGCGCGCCCCGGATCTCATCCCGGTAGAATTCGGTGAGGCCGTAAACCGCCTCTTCCTGCTGCTCCAGCGCAGCATGGGGGTTGCCGTACCATTTCTCGTATTCCGCCGGGTCGCGCAGCCGGAAATCCGCCGACAGATCGACGATCTTCAGATCCTTCGGCAGGGCCGCGATCACTTCCTGGCTGGTCTTATGCGGCAGGGCGCAGAAGCACAGGTCGATCTGTGAAAAGTCGATCTCGCTGATCTTGCACAGGGTCGGCAGATCCAGATGGCGCAGGTGCGGAAACACCTCGGCCATGGTCAGGCCCGCCTTACGCTCGGCGGCAAGCGCCGCGATTTCAATGCTCGGGTGCTGGGAAATCAGCCGCACCAGTTCCGCGCCGGTGTAACCGCTGGCGCCAAGGATAGCCACTTTGTGGGTCATGTCAGACCTCGTCTTTTGAATTTACGTGATTTGTACCGCAGCAACAGGCGGTGAGAATAGGGAAAACTGCCGCAGCTGACAGGCGATCCGCCCGAGGGACGACAGAAAGCCGTCCCCGTGGAAGCGCCGGATCAGGCCGCTTCAAAGGTGATTTGTCGTCGCAAGAACTGGGTCGCATGGGTGCTGACCCGCGCCGGATCGCCAGTGGTGTAGAACCCTGCCTTGCCGGTGCCGTACATATCCGGGTGCCGCTCAAGGTAATCGGTAAGACTGTCTGCCACCAGATCGCCCTGGCTGAACACTTTGACCTGTGGGCCAAGCGCCTCCTGAAAGGTCTTTTCCATCAACGGATAATGGGTGCAGCCCAAAATGGCAGCCTCGGGATGCGGCATCTTGCGCAAGAGCGCATCCACATGGCTGCGCACCAGCGCCTCAGCCAGGATCATGTCGCCTTCTTCGATGGCGTCGACAACACCGCCACAGGCCTGCGCTTCCACATCGACACCGATGGCGCGAAAGGCCAGTTCCCGCTGAAACGCCCGGCTGGATACGGTCGCGGGCGTTGCGAACAGCGCCACATGCTTCACCGCAACCTCGCGCGGCGGCGAATTATCGCCCCACTGGCGCTCGGTCAGTGCTTCGATCAGCGGCACAAAGACGCCAAGCACGCGCTTGCCCTTGGGCAGCCCCCCCTCCTGCATGCGCCGCAGCGCCGCCGCCGAAGCGGTGTTACAGGCCAGGATCACCAGATCGCAGCCCTTGTCCCACATGTCTTCCACAGCGGCCTTGGTCAGCTGATAGACATCCTCGGCATCGCGCACGCCATAGGGGGCGTGAGCACTGTCGCCGTAATAGATAAGGTCAACCTCCGGCAGACGCCGCTGCACAGCGTCGAGCACGGTCAGACCGCCCAGACCAGAATCAAAAATGCCTACTGCCATGTTCTTCTTTCGCGGATGCCACGTTCAGGCGCGATGTTTCTCTTCAAACTCGAACCCGCGCAAGCCCGGATCGAGAGGAGTCGGAGACAGCTCATACGTCGCTTTGCGCAGGAAATCCATCATTCCTTTGGCATCCCCGGTCAAAGGGTCAAGTTTGTCGCGCCCGATCGCCTCCCCGATCACCACCCGCACCGGTGTATCGACCCGCTTGTGAAACTCCTTGATCAAGAGCCCCATGCGCAACGTAGCGTGCAGATGGCTGGCGATCTGAAACAAGCGCGAAGTGTGGCCGTCAAAATAGACCGGCACCACAACCGCATCGGATTTGGCAATCATCCGTGCGGTAAAGCTGCGCCAGCCCGGATCCATCGGCCGGGCAAAGGGCGTTGCTCCCGTGGAAACCGTGCCGCCAGGAAAGATCCCGATGGCGCCGCCCTGCCCCAGATAGCTGAGCGCCGTTTTTCGGGTCTCAAGATTGGTGCGCAGCGCATCCTTGGTTTCGGCAAAATCGATCGGCAGGATGATACGGTTCAGGTCTTCCGCCTTGCCGAACACCTGATGCGCCAGAATACGAAAATCCCCGCGCGTTTCGGCCAGGATGTGCCCCATCATCAGCCCATCAAGGATCCCATAGGGATGATTGGCGATCAGAACGACCGGCTTGTCGCGCGGAATATTGGACAGCGCGCCGCCGATGATCTCCAGCGACAGACCATAGCGTTCAGCGATGACGCTCCAGAAACTGCGCCCACCCGCGACCTCCTGTTCATACCCCCGTGCGCGTCGGATCAGCTTCAGACGGCCCGTGGTATTCTCCATCATTCGGATCACCAGACGCCCCGAACGGGTCTGCGCCGAATGCGCATAAGAGATCTCCCGCGCGATCTGGCGCGCGCTGGACCGGATTTTTCCAGGCCGGGATTTTCTTGATTGGGTATTGCCGGACAGTTGCTGCATCTCGGACATGGGCTGGGTCTTTCTGGACGGAATCACCAAGGTGACCGGTTAGGCATAACAGCATCTCAGATCCCCGTAACAGACTCATGACCCGTCCTGCGGCAGGATCCTGCGCCCTGCCCCGAAACGCAGCAGCGCCGCGCATCTGCGCGGCGCCGGACCCAACGGGCATAGGACAACTGCCCGGCTGTCTCGTGCCGGGCGGGAGAACACCCCTGCGGCTTATTCGGCCGCTTTCTTCATCGGAGCACCGCCCTGACGCAGAACCGCCAGCAGTTCTTCGCGTCGTTTCGCCGCCTTCTGCTCGCTCTCCATCTTCACCGGGCCAAAGCCCCGGATCTGCAGCGGCAGTTCGGCCAGAGCCACCAGCGGGTCCATGATCTCAGGCGAGGCTTTTGCCAGCCATTCCTTCATGTCGCGCTCGTATTGCTTGATCAGCGCCCGTTCCATCTTGCGCTCGGCGGTGTAGCCAAAGATATCGAGCGGCGTGCCGCGCAGACCTTTGAACTTCGCCAGCAGCTTCAGACCGCGCTCCATGCTTGGGCCGAAACGGCGCTTTTTCGGGCGTCCGTTGGCGTCGACCCCGCCCAGGATCGGCGGCGCCAGGTTGTAAGAGATCTTCAGATCGCCCTCAAACTGCGCCTCGGCCTTTTCGCGGCTGCTCAGCAATAGCCGCGCCACCTCGTATTCGTCCTTATAGGCCAGCAGCTTGTGATAGCCCTTGGCAACGGCTTCCTTCAGGCGCGCATCGTCGATGCCATCCAGCAGTTTCATATAGCGTTTGACCAGCCCCTTGCCCTGATAGGCAGTCAGATGGTCCTGTCGGTAAGCAATCTTTTCATCCAGCGTCTTGGGCAGTTCCACCACATTGGCGGGCTTGATCAGCTTGGCGACCTCTTCGGGGTGCAGCACCGCCCAGCGACCGATTTCAAAAGCACGCAGGTTCTTTTCCACCGCAGCGCCGTTCAGCTCGATCGCCTGGGTGATTGCCTCAAGGCTGACCGGGATCAGACCGCGTTGGAAGGCACCACCAAAGACCATCATGTTGGAGAAGATCGAATCCCCCATGGTGGCCTGCGCCAGCTGCGAGGCATCGAACATGTCGAGCCGCTCGCGCAGGCGTGCCTCCAGCGCCACCTCTAGCCGGTCGGTGGGCAGCTGGAAATTGGTGTCGCGGGTAAAATCGCCAGTGATGATCTCGTGGCTGTTCACCACGCCGCCGGTCTGGCCGGTGCGCATCAACCCGATGGTCTTGGCGCCCGCACTCACCACCAGATCGCCACCGATCAGCGCGTGCGCCTCGCCAGTGGCGACGCGGATGGCGCTGATGTCATCAGGCGTTTCGGCAATGCGGCAGTGGATATGCACTGCGCCGCCCTTTTGTGCGAGGCCTGCCATCTCCATCATGCCGGCACCTTTGCCGTCGATTTGGGCAGCTTGCGCCAGCACCGCGCCGATGGTCACAACACCGGTGCCGCCGACGCCGGTGATCACCACGTTATGGGTGCCGTCGATCTTGGGCAGGTCGGGCATCGGCAGATCGGGCAGCTTCAGCTCGGCCGTGGCTTCCTTGCGGATCTTGGCGCCTTCGATGGTCAGGAAGGAGGGGCAGAAACCGTTGAGACAGGAGAAATCCTTGTTACAGGAGGACTGATCAATCGCCCGTTTTCGGCCCAGTTCGGTTTCCTTGGGTACGATAGAGACGCAGTTGGACTGCACCCCGCAATCGCCGCAGCCTTCGCAGACGTCCGAGTTGATAAAGACGCGCTGATCGGGATCGGGGAACAGGCCCCGCTTGCGGCGGCGGCGTTTTTCGGCGGCGCAGGTCTGGACATAAATGATGGCAGAAACGCCTTCGACCTCTTCCATCTGCTTTTGCACGTTCATCAGCTCGGCCCGCTCATGGGTGGGAACTCCGGCCGGGAACTGCTTGAAATCGATCTCTTCTTTCTCGTCATAAACGATGGCGAGATGCTCCACCCCCATCGCCTTCAGTTCATGCGCGATGCGATAGGCACTAAGGCCGCCCTCGTTGCCCTGACCGCCGGTCATGGCCACCGCATCGTTATAGAGGATCTTGTAGGTGATATTGGTGCCTTCGGCGAGCGCCGCGCGGATCGCCTGCACGCCGGAGTGGTTATAGGTGCCATCGCCAAGGTTCTGGAACACATGCTTGCGCTTTGAAAACGGCGCTTCGCCGATCCAGTTGGCGCCTTCGCCGCCCATATGGGTAAAGCCCATGGTCTCGCGGTCCATCCACTGCACCATGAAGTGGCAGCCAATCCCGGCATAGGCCCGGCTGCCCTCGGGGATCTTGGTCGAGGAGTTGTGCGGACAGCCCGAGCAGAAATACGGCAGGCGCGCGGCGATCTCTTCGGCGTTGTCGGCGCGGCGCGCCTCGTCCAGGCTGGCCAGCCCGGCGCGGATCGCCTCGGTGTCGCGGCCCTCTTCGATCAGAATCTCGCCCAGCTTCTCGGCGATCATGATAGGATCAAGCGCATAGCGCGTCGGGAAGAGTTCCGGCCCGTGCATGGAGCCCGCGCCGCCGCCCTTGTGCCAGCCGTAGACCCGGCGACCACGGCGGTCGTCAAAGATCGCCTCCTTGATCTGCACCTCGATCAGCTTGCGCTTCTCCTCGACCACGACGATCAGATCCAGACCTTCGGCCCAATCGTGGAAGCCCTTCATGTCCAGCGGCCAGACCTGACCGACCTTGTATGTGGTGATGCCCAGACGTTCGGCCATGGCCTCGTCGATATTCAACAGAGACATGGCGTGGACCAGATCCAGCCAGTTCTTGCCCGCGGCCACGAAACCGATCTTGGCACCGGGTTTGCCCCAGATACGTTTGTCCATCTTGTTGGCGTGGCTGAATGCCTCGGCAGCAAAGCGTTTCTGGTCGATGATCCGGTCTTCCTGCTGGAAGCGGTCATCCACCAGGCGGATATTCAACCCATCCTGCGGCATGGCGAAATCGGGGGTAACCAGTTTCACCCGGTCCGGGCTTGCATCCACGACCGAGGTCACCTCGATGGTGTCCTTCATCGTCTTGAGGCCGACCCAGAGACCGGAAAACCGGCTGAGCGCGTAGCCATAAAGCCCGAAATCCAGGATTTCTTGCACACCAGCGGGGCTGAGGATCGGGAGGTAGGCATCCATCAGCGCCCATTCGGACTGGTGCAGCACGGTGGAGCTTTCGCCGGTGTGGTCGTCGCCCATCGCCACCAGCACACCGCCGTTCTTGGAGCTGCCGGCCATATTGGCGTGGCGGAAGGCATCGCCGGCGCGATCAACGCCCGGCCCCTTGCCATACCAAAGACCGAATACGCCGTCGAATTTGCCTTCACCACGGATTTCGGCCTGTTGCGCACCCCATAGGGCGGTGACGGCCAGATCCTCGTTCAAACCGTACTGAAAGGTGACATCGGCCTCTTTCAGCTGCTTTTCGGCCCGGCTCATCTGCATGTCGACAGCGCCAAGCGGCGATCCGCGATAGCCGGTAACAAGCCCAGCAGTGTTGAGACCGGCAGCCGTGTCCCGCGCCTTCTGCATCAGCATCAGGCGCACAAGCGCCTGCGTGCCGTTCAGCATGACAGGCGATTTGCTCAGATCATATTTGTCATTCAACGAGATCTTTTGCGTGCTCATCCGGTCCTCCCAACCACAACTGGCTTGCAATAATTTCCATCGATATTAGGTCACAAATACTGACCTGTATACCCACTGTTGTCAATATCCCCCTCCGGAAGCGCGCTTCTGCATTCGGAAATTGATCCAAGTGTCAGGTTTCATATAGGCTGATATGGGCACAACGAAAGTAACGGATATGGACTGGGACAAGCTTAGAATTTTTCACGCCGTGGCAGATGTCGGCAGCCTGACCCACGCCGGGGACAAGCTTAACCTGTCGCAATCCGCGGTCAGCCGCCAGATTCGTGCGCTTGAGGAAAGCCTGAACGCGACGTTATTTCACCGTCACGCGCGCGGGCTGATCCTGACCGAACAGGGCGAGCTGCTGTTCGACGCGACCAAATCCATGTCCAAACGGCTCGAAGCGGCTTCGGCCCGGATCCGCGACAGCGAGGACGAAGTGTTCGGCGAATTGCGCGTCACCACGACATTCGGCTTTGGCACACTGTGGCTGGCACCCAGGCTGACGAAGCTCTTTGAACAATATCCCAATCTGAAAATCGACCTGATGCTGGAAGAGCGGGTTCTAGACTTGCCCATGCGCGAAGCCGACGTTGCGATCCGGATGAAAGAGCCGAGCCAGGCGGACCTGGTGCGCAAGCGACTGATGACGGTTCAGATGCGACTTTATGCGTCTCGCGCATATCTGGACCGCAACGGCACGCCGCAGACCGCCGAAGATATCAAGAACCACCGTCTGATCTGCCAGAACCAGAATTCGGCTCAGGTGGGTTCTGCAGCTGTGCTGGTCCAGAAACTGATCACCCACGGTCCCGGCTCGATGCTGTCGGTCAACAACTACTTCGGGGTCCTGCAGGGCGTGCTGCACGATCTGGGAATCGGCATCCTGCCTGACTATGTCACCGAAGATTTCCCCGATCTGGTACAGGTATTGCCGCACGAGGACACCAGTGGTGTGCCTGTCTACCTGGCCTATCCGGAAGAATTGCGTCACTCGCAGCGGGTGTCAGCTTTCCGCGATTTCGTGCAAACCGAGATCATGGCGCACCGCAAACATATGAAAGAGATGGGGAAACTCTGACCTTAGGTCAGCAGGCGTTAAGCTATGCATAACATGCATACCAGAAATGACGCAATTTGAGACGGAAAATTCTTGAAGCAGAGAAGCTCTATCCCTAAATGACCCTCATGAAGACGGCGCCAAGGCGCACTTCATACCTCCCTGTTGGACTTCGGCCGAGCTTAGTGCTCGGCCTTTTTTTTGGCCATTTGGTCAGCTCCTGAGGCTTTCGATCAGGTCTCACGCCACTCGGAAGCGCCTGACACATTCAACGTCTCGCATCCACACCGGCGCCTGCAACCCTTTCGCCGGTGATCATTGCCCAGTTTTCTCACATGCACGGATAATGACGGCATTTTCCGGCCCCCAATGACGGTCTGCACATTTTTCAGGCAATTCGAGCATGCCCCCCCCCCCCCCCAAGCCTGACCTTCTCACAGCGACGAAACGCCCTGCCTTCGATGATACATACGCTTTGCCCTTCCCCCGTGCGCTTCCTTGCCCTAAAAGGCGCGCAACCGCAGCCACTGGGGATACGACACGGATGCAGGAACCAGCAATCACGCCCGAACTGATTGAAAACCACGGACTGAACTCCGAGGAATATCAACTGATCCTCGAAATCATCGGACGGGAACCCACCTTTACCGAGCTGGGCATCTTCTCGGCGATGTGGAACGAGCACTGCTCTTACAAGTCGTCCAAGAAATGGCTCCGCACCCTGCCCACCGAGGGGCCCCAGGTCATCTGCGGCCCGGGTGAAAATGCCGGTATCGTCGATATCGGCGATGGCGATGCGGTGGTCTTCAAGATGGAAAGCCACAACCATCCCTCTTACATCGAACCCTATCAGGGTGCGGCAACCGGGGTTGGCGGCATCCTGCGGGACGTCTTTACCATGGGCGCGCGGCCAATCGCCTCGATGAACTCGCTGTCCTTTGGTGAGCCGTCCCACCCCAAGACCCGGCAGCTGGTCAACGGTGTGGTCGAAGGCATCGGCGGCTACGGCAACTGTTTCGGTGTGCCCTGCGCAGGCGGCGAGGTCCGCTTCCACTCTGCCTACAACGGCAACTGCCTAGTGAATGCATTCGCGGCGGGTCTCGCAAAGACCGACAGCATCTTCTACTCCGCCGCATCCGGTGTCGGCATGCCGGTGGTGTATCTGGGCGCCAAGACCGGACGTGACGGCGTCGGCGGCGCCACCATGGCCTCGGCCGAATTCGACGACACCATCGAGGAAAAACGCCCCACCGTTCAGGTTGGCGACCCCTTCACCGAAAAACGCCTTATGGAAGCGACGCTGGAGCTGATGCAGACCGGCGCGGTGATCTCGATCCAGGACATGGGCGCAGCTGGTCTCACTTGTTCGGCGGTGGAAATGGGCGACAAGGGTGAGCTTGGCATCAAGCTGAACCTCGAAGACGTCCCCCAACGCGAAGAAGGCATGACCGCCTATGAAATGATGCTGTCGGAATCCCAGGAGCGGATGCTGATGGTGCTGAAGCCCGAGAAAGAGGCCGAAGCCAAGGCAGTGTTCGAAAAATGGGACCTCGATTTTGCCATCGTCGGCGAAACAATCGCCGAGGACCGTTTCCTGATCCAGCACAACAACGTGGTGATGGCCGACCTACCGCTGTCGAAACTGGCGTCCTCTGCGCCGGAATACGACCGGCCCTGGGTCGAAACGCCCACCGCAGAACCGCTGACTGATGCGGATGTGCCCACTATCGATCCGATCGACGGCCTGAAGGCGCTGATCGCCTCACCGAACTACGCCGGAAAACAGTGGGTCTATGAACAGTACGACACCACCGTGATGGGCGACACCGCCCGCCGCCCCGGCGGGGGCTCCGGCATCGTCCGGGTGCATGGCACCGGCAAACAGTTGGCCTTTACCAGCGATGTGACGCCGCGCTACGTCAAAGCGAACCCCTTTGAGGGTGGCAAACAGGCGGTAGCCGAGGCTTACCGAAACCTCTCTGCCGTGGGCGCCCTGCCTCTGGCGACGACTGACAACCTCAACTTCGGCAACCCGGAAAAGCCCGAGATCATGGGCCAATTCGTCGGCGCCATCAAAGGCATCGGCGAAGCTGTTGCTGCGCTCAACATGCCGATCGTTTCGGGCAACGTCTCGCTTTATAACGAGACCGACGGACAGGGAATCTTGCCCACCCCAACCATCGGTGCCGTGGGTCTGATCGCCGAGGGCGAAGAGGCGATCACCGGTGAAGTGCGCGAAGGCCATATCGCCCTGCTGATCGGTGAAACCACTGGCCACCTGGGCCAGTCGGCCCTTCTGGCGGAAGTCTTCAACCGCGAGGACGGGGATGCGCCGACGGTGGATCTGGAAGCGGAAAAGCGTAACGGCGAATTCATCCGGGCCAACCGCGAGCTGATCAAGGCCTGCACCGATCTGGCGGATGGCGGTCTGGCGCTGGCGGCCTTTGAACTGGCCGAGGGCGCTGGCGTTGGCGTCCAGATCGATGCCGGTGACACCCCGACCCTGTTTGGCGAAGATCAGGCCCGTTATCTGGTCGCCTGCAACTTTGATCAAGCCGAAGGTCTGATGCTGGCAGCCGGTCAGGCCGGTGTCAGCGTCACCACCGTGGGCCGTTTCACCGGTGACACGGTAAAAATCGGTGGCAGCGAAGCGCCGCTGGAAGAGCTGTCGCAGATTTTCCGCAGCAGCTTTGCCGAGGCCGTCGCCTGATATCAAACACAAACGGGCGCCCTCCCGCGCCCGCAGGTGCCCTTGCCTATGGCAAGCCCCCCTTTACGGCCTTGGGCCCGGCAGCGTGCATCGCGCGCTGCCGGGCCCAACTCGCACGGTCTGATTTTCAATCAGGTCTTGCGCGGCGGGAGCATCTCCCTGCTTGAACTGCCTCTCCGTCAGGCCTACATTTTTAGCGAACAGAACCACGAGGATCCCACGCAATGCCCATGCAGGCCCATGAAATCGAAGAGCTTCTGCGCGCATCCTTTCCCGATGCCCAAATCCAGGTCGGTGGCACCGACGGCGTGCATATGTCCGCGATGGTCGTCGATGAAAGCTTTCGCGGCAAGAACCGTGTGCAGCAGCAGCGCGCCGTTTACGCGGCCCTCAAAGGCAAAATGGACGGCGCCAATGGTGAGTTGCACGCCCTCGCCCTGACCACCAAAGCGCCCGAGTAGCACACATGTCGCTGTTCATGTCCTTTCTGGTGGTCGGCGTTATTGTGATGACGGCAGTTGTTGCCGTCATCGGTCAACGACGCGCACCAACGGAAGAAGACGACAGCGACCCGGACTATCACACGCTGCGCTCGGACTATCAGTCCGGCATGGGCGGCGGGTCTGTCAGGACCTGGAAGGTCCCCAAGGACCCGCAGGAATATGCCCGCCTTTTTGTTCCCAAAGACAAGAGCTGAGCGCGCAGAGCCTCACACATCCGTTCCCCGGCCCGGATTGGAATTCTCCACATTATTCCCTATATCTCGGGCAGCAGGACAACGGCACATCCGCCAGAAGGAAACGCAACATGAGCGACGCAAAAACCCGCATCGACGAAACCGTCAAATCCAACGACGTGGTGCTTTACATGAAAGGCACCAAGGACATGCCGCAGTGCGGCTTCTCTTCCCGCGTGGCCGGTGTTCTGAACTACATCGGCGTTGACTACACCGACGTCAACGTGCTGGCCGACGAAGAGATCCGCGCCGGGATCAAGGATTACTCGGACTGGCCGACCATTCCACAGCTTTATGTCAAAGGCGAATTCGTCGGCGGCTGCGACATCATCACCGAAATGACCCTCTCCGGTGAACTCGACGGCATGTTCGAAGAGAACGGCGTCAGCTTTGACAAGGCCGCGGCGGATAAGATCCGCGAAGCCAACGGTTAAGCCGCACGACCAGACAACATGAAAAAGGCCTGTCCGCAGCACGCGTGACAGGCCTTTTTTGCGTTTCGGATTCGGACATTCGGCGAGCGACATCGAAAACCGATCGACCCCGTCAGCGCAGCGCCCCGCCGCCTATTGCGCGGCAGAGGCTTTTTCTTCGATCTCCTGCGCCATGGCTTCGGCGCGGGCGGCCAGTTCGGCCAGGGTTTCAGCCACCTGAGGGGGCACAACAGGCACTTCAATCCGCTCCGGCTCCGGCGCGGGCTGTGCCTTCAGCGCGGCCAGTTCCGCCTCGCGCTCAGCCAGGACCGCCTCGACCTCTTTGATCCGGTCCTCGACCGCTGCGGTCTTGTCCGCCAGCATCAGCCCCGCCATCAGCAGCATGCGCGCTTCGGGCATACGGCCAATCTGGTCCGACAGCACCTGCGCCTCATCATCCAGCATCTTGGCCGCAGAATGCAGATAACTCTCCTCGCCTTCCTGGCAGGAGACCTCGAAACCGCGGCCGCCAATATGAATGGTCACTTCGGGCATCAAATTTCCTCTCCTTCGGGCAGGTTGGGCGCTGCCGCCAGCAGCGGTTCAAGCCGGGCCAGAACCGCGTTCACCTGCGCCTTGTCACTCGCCTGCGCCGCGCGCAGACCGTCGATCTCTGCTGCCATCGCCGCATTGATCAGCCCGGCATCGCCCAGCCCTTCGGCATTGGCTTCGCGCAGGGCAGCGTTAGATGTACGGAGCTGTTCGTTGGCCAGGCGCAATTGCTGCAATTCCGTGTCCAGTCGCTGCAGCACCTCCTCGTCAGTGCCGCCGTTTTCACCATGCGCAGTTTCGGAAGCGGACGTTTCCTGAACGGATCCGGCTTCAGCCAGCTGAGCCGTGAGTTCCGCATTGGCGGCCTCGAGCTGTTCAATCCGGTCCTCAAGGCTTTCTTTCTCGGTGGCCGCCGAATTGGCTGCGCCTTCCATTTGCGCCTTCAGCCGCGCCACTTCCTGTTTCAAGGCTTCGGCCTGCGGGGCATTTGCAGCCTCATTCCGCAAAAGCTCAAGCTCGGCCTGCATTGCAGCGATATCACCCGAGGCATCTGCCGTAGACGCCGCCGGTGCCTGCTCTTCCAGCTCTTTCAACCGCCCGCGCAGGACCTTGACCCGTTCGGTCAACTGGGCATTGGCGACCCGTTCTTCGTCCAGCGCCTGTTCCAGCGCGCTGGTATCGGCCGCCGCAACGGCCTTGGCCTCGGCTGAGCTGCGCGCTTGTTCAAGTGCGCCGACACCCGTCCCGATCCGGTCCATTGCGGCCAGGATCCGGCCCTGCAAGTCTTCAATCTGCTTCATGCCTGTCCCTCACCCGTCCATCTCGCTGGCGCGATCTTCGCGCTGCCTCCTGCCGTGCCGGTTTGCACCTCTGCTTTGCACTGCTGTGCGAATCGCACATGCCTGCCGATCATACGCGCAGCTTAACCCTTGCAGGAGTAAAACACCGCCTCTTTGCTTTCAAGCACTTGCAAGCGGTCCTTCGCGTTCGAAACACAGAAACGCCTGCCAACGCTTGATCTTTGCCCCATCACTGGTATTCAGCGGCTCATCAGCCTGCCAACCTAAAGGAACAGTTCAGTGGATCTGACAGCCCTGCGCACCGCAAATCCCGAGCATTGGAACAAGGCCGCCGCCATTCGCGCCCTGACCCTTGATGCCGTCGCTGCCGCAAACTCCGGCCACTCCGGCATGCCGATCGGCATGGCCGATGTGGCCACCGTCCTGTTTGAAAAGCACTTAAAATTCGACGTAAAGGCCCCAAAATGGGCCGACCGTGACCGGTTCATCCTGTCGGCAGGCCACGGCTCCATGCTGATCTATTCGCTTCTCTATCTCATGGGCGATGAGCAGGTAACGCTGGATCAGATCAAGAACTTCCGTCAGATGGGCGCGCTGACCGCGGGCCATCCGGAAAACTTCCTGATCGATGCGGTGGAAACCACCACTGGTCCGCTGGGTCAGGGCATCGCCAACGCCGTCGGCTTTGCCATGGCCGAAGAAATGCAGCGCGCCCATTACGGCAAGAAGGTCGTCGATCACAACACCTATGTAATCGCAGGCGACGGCTGCCTGATGGAGGGCATCAGCCAGGAGGCCATCGGCATTGCCGGTCGTCAGAAACTGGGCAAGCTGATCGTGCTGTGGGACAACAACAACATCACCATCGACGGCTCGGTTGAACTCTCTGACCGCACCAACCAGATCCAGCGCTTCAAGGCCTCCGGCTGGCACGTGCAGGAAATCGATGGTCACGATCCCGAAGCCATCGACGCGGCCATCACCGCCGCGAAGAAGGCGCAGAAACCCTCGATGATCGCCTGCAAGACGCATATCGCCCTTGGCCACGCCGCGCAGGACACCTCCAAGGGTCACGGCGCGCTGACCGATGCCGAGCAGCTGAAAGCCGCCAAAGAAGCCTATGGCGCACCGCTCGGCGCCTTTGAGGTCCCCGCCGACGTCAAAGCCCAGTGGGAAGCCATCGGCACCCGTGGCGCAGCTGACCGCGCGGCCTGGGAGGCGCGCTTTGCCGAGCTGTCCAAGCAGAAACAGGAGCGGTTCAACCGCGCCTACGCACTGGAAGCGCCGAAAAAGCTCTCTGCCGCCATCAAGGCCCTGAAAAAGCAGATCAGCGAAGAGCAGCCTAAGGTCGCCACCCGCAAATCCAGCGAAATGGCGCTGGCGGTGATCAACCCCTTGATGCCGGAAACCGTGGGCGGCTCGGCCGACCTCACCGGCTCCAACAACACCAAGACCGGCGACCTCGGTGTCTTTGACACCGACAACCGCAAGGGCCGCTACGTCTATTGGGGCATCCGTGAGCACGGCATGGCCGCTGCGATGAACGGCATGACCCTGCACGGCGGTATGCGCCCCTATGGCGGCACCTTCTTCTGCTTCACCGATTACGCGCGTCCGTCGATGCGTCTGGCGGCGCTGATGAAGACCCCGACCGTCTTTGTCATGACCCATGATTCCATCGGTGTTGGCGAAGATGGCCCGACCCACCAGCCGGTCGAACATCTGGCGATCTGCCGCGCAACCCCGAACACCTATGTGTTCCGCCCCGCCGATACGGTGGAGGCTGCAGAAGCATGGGAAATCGCGGTTACCGCCAAGGAAACGCCCTCGGTCATGGTGCTGACTCGTCAGAACCTGCCCACCGTGCGCACCGAGCACAAGCTGAGCAACCTCACCGAAAAGGGCGCCTATGTCCTGTCCGAGGCTGAAGGCAAGCGTCAGGTGATCCTGATCGCCACCGGTTCTGAGGTTTCGCTGGCGATGGAAGCCAAGGCCAAGCTGGAAGCCGAAGGTATCGGCACCCGCGTCGTCTCCATGCCCTGCATGGAGCTCTTCGCTCAGCAAGACGAAGCCTACCGCCGCAAGGTCCTGCCCGCAGGCCCCGTGCGTGTTGGTATCGAGGCCGCCGTGCGCGCCGGTGGCTGGGACCGCTGGCTGTTGGGCGAGCGTGGCCAGGAGAAGAAAGCCGCATTCGTGGGCATGGACCGCTTCGGAGCCTCCGCACCGGCAGATGAGCTTTTCGAGAAATTCGGTATCACCGCAGAGGCCACCGTTGCAAAGGCAAAAGAGCTGCTTGGGTGATCTACGGACCATCCTATCAATGAGACCAGAGGCGCCCCAACCGGGCGCCTCATTTCATTTCCGACCCGTGAAGTGTGAAGCAAGAACAGACGTCAAGCTCTTGAGGCCACGTCATAATATCGAAAGCACCGGATGGCCCCGATGTGGCAACACTTGTGAATTCATGAATTTAGATGGGGTTGAGGCTGGTACCCAAGGCCGGACTCGAACCGGCACGCCCGTTAAGGCGGGGGATTTTGAATCCCCTGCGTCTACCATTCCGCCACTTGGGCCTCGGGGCTGTTGTTACCCAAGGCGGCAGATGAGGTCCAGAGCCAAACGCTGCCACATGGCATAATTCTGTGCAAACGCCTCTCAGTCCCCACCCGCATGTTGACCTTGCCGCGCCTGCGTGCAACCTCGGCGCCACTGGGGTTAAGGGCGGATGGTCAATGTTACGCAGGCTATATGATCGCACGATGGCGCTGGCGGATCATCCGCGGGCGCTGTGGTGGCTGGCCATCGTTTCTTTTGCCGAAAGTTCGGTCTTTCCGATCCCGCCAGATGTGCTGATGATCCCGATGATTCTGGCGCGCCCCTCGCGGGCCTGGTTGATTGCCCTGGTGGCGCTGGTCTCTTCGGTTCTGGGCGGGCTTCTGGGCTATGCCATCGGTGCCTTCTTCTACGAAGGCATCGGTCAGCCCATCCTTGAGATGATGGGTAAGGCGGATGCCATGGAGGCCTTTAACACCCGGTTCAACGACTTTGGCTTCTGGGCGGTTCTGGGCGCGGGCATCACGCCATTCCCGTTCAAGGTGATCACCATCATGTCCGGCTGGACCGGCATGCCGCTGGTGACCTTCGTTGCAACCTCTATCCTCGCGCGATCGCTGCGGTTTTTCGCGGTTGCGGCGCTGCTGCGCCTGTTCGGCGCGCCGGTACGCGCCTTTATCGAGCGGCGGCTCGGTCTTGTTTTCACGGCCTTTGTCGTGCTTCTTTTCGGCGGCTTTCTTGTGGTGAGATACCTATGACGTTCAGAACCTTCCTGATCCTGATTGCAGCAGGCGGATCCGCTGCCCTTTTGCTGGGGGCCTTTGGCTTTCAGTACATCGGTGAAATGCCGCCGTGCAAAATGTGCTACTGGCAGCGTTATCCGCATGCCGCCGCCGTTGGCATCGGGGCGCTGGCAATCCTGATCCCGGGTGCATTCTTCCCCTACCTCGGCGCGTTGGCAGCGCTGGCGACCTCAACCATCGGGGCCTATCACGCCGGTGTCGAACAGGGCTGGTGGGAAGGACCGAGCGCCTGCACCTCGGGATCGATTACCGGGCTGACACCTGATCAGTTGATGGAGCAGATCATGGCCGCGCCGATGGTACGCTGCGATGAAATCCCGTGGGAGATGTTTGGCCTGTCGATGGCGGGCTGGAACGCGGTGATTTCTGCCGGGCTGATGCTGATCTGGATTGCGGCCGCGCGGCAGCGTCGCTGAGCAGGACGAAACGGCAACGGGTGGCGCCCCCGCCCTGCCCCGCTCAGGTCTCTTTCTTGGTGGCCAGCAACAGATTGGTTTCGCTGGTCGACACCCCATCAAAGTTACGGATCTTCGCAAGCGCAGAATCGAGCGTCTCCAGCGTTTCCGTGCCGAGTTCCACGATCAGGTCCCAGCGGCCGTTTGTGGTGTGAATCGCCCGCACTTCCGGTAGCCCGTGCAGTTGCCGCGTGATCCGGCTGGCACCGCGTCCCTCGATCCCGATCATCATCAAGCCGCGCACAGGATCCCGGAGAACGTCCTCCTTCAGGACCACCGTAAATCCCAGGATGTCACCCCGCGCCTGGAGCCGTTCGATGCGCGCCCGCACCGTAGTGCGTGACAGGTTCAGCTCCAGCGCCAGGTCGGACAGGGACGCCCGTGCATTGTGGCGCAGTGCCGCGATCAGCCGTTCATCCGTTTTGTCCAAACCTACCTCCATTACGTGAACTTGCTGCGCATTATGGTCAAAATATTGACTTCAATCCACCCCGAATTGGAGTTCCTTTGAAGGCTCGACACAATCGTGATGGAGATCCTTCCCCCGTGAGCACACAGAACTGCATTCTGATCGGCGCGCCGGTAGACAGTGGAAAACGTCGCGCCGGCTGCCTGATGGGACCCGATGCCTACCGTACCGTCGGATTGTCCAAGGCCTTGACCGATCTGGGCCATCAGGTGACGGACCTTGGCACGGTGACACCCGCAGCGCACCCGCCGGACGAGGCGAACTCGCGGCTGTTCTCGCTGAACCAGACCATCGGTTGGACTAGCGCGCTCCGCGATGCTGCAGAATCCGCAATGGAGCAAGGCTTGCCAATCTTCCTTGGCGGTGATCACGCGCTGTCCCTTGGCTCAGTCATCGGTGTGGCCAATTACGCCGCCCGGCAGAACCGTCCGCAATTCGTGCTGTGGCTGGATGCACATACCGATTTCCACACACCGCAAACCACCGACAGTGGCAATCTGCACGGCACGCCGGTTGGCTATTTCACCGGTCGCGAAGGCTTTGACGGGTTTCCGGCTGTGAAGAACCCGGTGCCCGAGGAGAACGTCTGCATGTTCGGCCTGCGGTCTGTTGATACGCCCGAGCGGCAGGCTTTGGAAGGCAGCCGGATCCGGCGCCACGACATGCGCGACATTGACGAAAACGGTATCACTGGCCCCTTGGCCGCGTTTCTGGACCATGTGGCAGCCCAGAACGGCATGCTGCACGTGTCGCTGGATGTGGATTTCCTCGACCCCTCTGTCGCCCCGGCGGTGGGCACCACGGTGCCCGGCGGCGCCACGGTGCGTGAAGCGCATCTCATCTGTGAAATGCTGCATGATTCCGGGTTGATGACCTCGCTCGACCTTGTCGAACTCAACCCTTTCCTCGATGAACGCGGCCGCACCGCGCATCTGATGGTCGATCTCTGCGCCTCGGCCCTGGGCCGTCGCGTCTTTGACCGCCCCACACGGAGCTACCAATGACCAACCTCAATCCTTCCGCCAAGGCCATGGTGCCTTTTGTCAGCGTCGACAACATGATGCGCCTGATCCATCACACCGGCGTGGAAAACATGCTGCGCGACCTTGCTGCCTATGTCGAAGAGGACTTCCGCCGCTGGGAGCTGTTCGACAAGACCCCGCGCGTGGCAAGCCATTCGGACGTGGGTGTGATCGAGCTGATGCCCACCTCGGATGGGGAGGCATACGGATTCAAATACGTCAATGGCCACCCCAAGAACACCTCGGAGGGGCTGCAGACCGTGACCGCCTTTGGCCTCTTGGCGGATGTCTACACCGGCTATCCGGTGCTCCTGACGGAAATGACCATGCTGACGGCACTGCGCACGGCGGCGACCTCGGCCATGGTGGCGAAATACCTGGCACCAAAGGACGCTCACACCATGGCGATGATCGGCAATGGCGCCCAGTCGGAATTCCAGACCCTGGCGATGAAGGCGATCTGCGGTCTGAAATCCGTGCGCCTTTATGATCAGGATCCCAAGGCCACCGAAAAATGCGCCCGTAATCTGGCGGGCTGCGGTCTTGAAGTGGTGAAATGCAAAACCCCCGAAGAGGCCATCGAAGGCGCGCAGATCCTCACCACCTGCACCGCGGACAAACAATACGCTACCATCCTCAGCGACAATATGGTCGGCCCCGGCGTACACATCAACGCCATCGGCGGTGACTGCCCCGGCAAGACGGAACTGGCGGCTGGTATCCTGTCCCGGTCGGATGTCTTTGTGGAATTCCCACCGCAAACCCGCATCGAAGGCGAGATCCAGCAGATGCCCGAGGATTTCGAAGTCACCGAAATGTGGCAGGTGATCACCGGCCAGAAGCAAGGACGCCGGGACGACCGGCAGATTACCCTGTTCGACAGCGTCGGTTTCGCCATCGAGGATTTCAGTGCACTGCGGTATATCCGCGACCAGATCAAGGGCAGCGAATTCTTCATCGAACTCGACATGCTGGCGGACCCGGACGATCCGCGTGATCTGTTCGGCATGCTGCAACGGGCCGGAACCGCGCACCCCGCATAAACTGTGGCTCAGGCCTCCAGTTCGGAATCCCAGTAAAGAAAGTCCATCCAACTGTCGTGCAGATGGTTGGGTGGAAACTTGCGCCCGATATTGCGCAGCTCCTCGGCGCCGGGGCGTTTGGGCGCCTTGCGCAGGTGCATCCCGGCCCGGTGCAGCGATTTTGACCCCTTGCGCAGGTTGCACCTGGAACAGGCCGCGACAACGTTTTCCCAGCTGGTCACGCCGCCAGCAGCGCGGGGCACCACGTGATCGAATGTCAGATCGCCCCTTGCGCCGCAGTACTGACAGCAGAATTCGTCCCGCAGAAATAAATTAAAGCGCGTGAAGGCCACGCGCTTTTGAGGTTTGACATAATCTTTGAGGACGACAACCGACGGTATTCGGATCTGAGTACTCGGGCTATGCACGACGGTGTCATATTCCGCAACGATCGCCACCCGGTCCAGCCAGGCTGCCTTGACTGCATCCTGCCACGGCCACAATGACAGCGGATAATAGGAAAGTGGCCTATAGTCCGCATTCAGTACCAAGGCCGGGTGCTGTTTCAGCGCCCCGGGGTCCCGTACAAAGTCTGTTCTGAAATCGCCGTCCATTCTAAACGTCTTCCTCGCCCTGCCTGCCCGTTACCTGACACCAGAGCGGGGAACCCGCCCCAGTCTGAGATTAACTATATATCGCGGTAGAAAGCTGGCAAGCCCCTTGCGCGCTACAACATCTCGAAGGCAGGCATAGGCCGATTCCGTGACAGGCAGGTGACGGGCCTGCTCAAGAAACTTGCGCCTTTCACATACGAGGCCTATTGCGGCGCCATGACCCGGCTTATCCGCTTTAACAAACCCTTTGACGTTCTGCCGCAGTTCACCGACCGCAGCACCGAAGGGGGACCCCGCAAGACGCTGAGCGATTTCATAGATTGCCCCGGCGTTTACCCCGCTGGCCGTCTGGATCGCGACAGCGAGGGATTGATGCTGCTGACCGACAATGGCCGCCTTCAGGCCTGGATCAGCGATCCGCGCAACAAGATGGCAAAGACCTATTGGGTGCAGGTCGAAGGCACGCCGGATGAGGCCGCGCTGCAGGCCCTGCGGCAGGGCGTGGAGTTGAAAGACGGGTTGACCAACCCCGCCAAGGCGCGGCGGATTGATGAACCTGCCGGTCTATGGGCGCGCACTCCCCCGATCCGGGTCCGCAAATCGGTGCCCGATACATGGATCGAGCTGACCATTACCGAGGGGCGCAACCGGCAGGTCCGCCGGATGACCGCTGCGGTCGGCCACCCCACCTTGCGGCTGATCCGTTTTGCTATTGGCGCCTGGACCCTGGATGAGCTGGCGCAGGCCAAATGGGAAGATCTGGAACCGCCAAAGGTCCCGGGACGACCAAAACCCGCACAGCTACCCAACCGCCGGGCGCAGGCGAGACGGGCCAAGGAAAAAGCCAAAGACACCGAGCAAAAGAAAACGGGCGGCAAGGCCCGAAAGCCTCGCCGCCCGTCCTGAATTCTTCCTGTTCGGCGTCCGCGCCGGTCAGAGGCTCAGCTTGTCCCGCATGAAGGCGAGCGCGACGCTCAGCCCGTCGGGGGCAATGCCATGGCCGGTGCCCTTCTGAATATGGGCAAAGACGTCCTGAAATCCGGCTTCCTGCAGGGCCTCGGCGGCCTCGGGCAGGGATTGCACCGGCACCACGTCATCCGCATCGCCATGCACGAGCAGCACCGGCATCCGGCTGACCACCTCGTCCTTGAAGGTGTCTGGGCTCAGCAGACGACCGGAAAAGGCAACGATGCCGGCCACCGGATCCTCGCGGCGCGGTGCCACGTGCAGGCTCATCATGGTGCCTTGCGAGAAGCCGAACAGCACCACCTGCTCGGGCAGTACGTCCTCATCCACCATCAGCGCGTCGAGGAAGGCGTTCAGATCCTCGACGGCGGCCTGCATGCCGCGCATGCTTTCTTCTTCGGAGGATCCATCGATCCAGGGGATCGGGAACCACTGATAGCCCATCGGCGCCCCGGCGCAGTTTTCGGGAGCATCAGGCGCCACGAACAGCGTGTCCGGCAGGTGCTCGGCCAGCGGATCAGCCAGCCCCAGCAGGTCGGCTCCATTGGCGCCATAGCCATGCAGAAACACCACAACCGAGCGGGTTGAGCCGGAAAGCGGCTCTTTGCGGCCAGCAGTCAATACACGAGTCATCGGATCCCTTCCCTGTCCTTCTTCACATGGTAATAGGCCCAGAGCACCCGTGCCGCAACCGCGCGCCAGGGCGACCAGTCTTCGGCCATTTTGCGCAAGGCGCGTTCCTTGGGACGTTCCGGCAGATCGAACAACAGCCGCGCGCCCTCCTGCAAGGCCAGATCGCCGGGCGCGAAGACATCCGCCCGCCCTAGCGCAAACATTGCATAGATTTCCGCAGTCCAGACCCCGATGCCGGAAACTTCGGTTAGGATCGCCACGACTTCCGCATCCGGTTTACTCCGCAAGGCATTGAAATCAATAGAGGCCTCCGCCAAAGCCCGCGCATAGCGGACCTTTTGACGGCTAAGCCCGGCTGCGCGCATTTCCTCGTCGCTGGCCGCGATGATCGCATCCGGTTCGGTCAGCCCCGCATTGGACATCCGGGTCCAGATCGAGGCCGCCGAAGCAATGCTGAGCTGCTGGCCCACGATGGCATTCAACAACTCCGCAAAACCATCAGGATGGCGCCGCAGTGGCAAAGTTTCGATCTGGGCCAATGCATCGGCAAAGCGTGGGTGCCGCGCCGCCAGCCATGCCGCGCCTTCGGTAACGCATGCATCGCTGTGAATGATCCGTCCAACCCCGTTATCCGTGACTACACGGCTCTCTGTATCTGTGTGTGACGCCACGTCACGTTTCCTTCATCTGTTAATTTTCACAAAACTGCCGACGGACGCCCGATGAGGCGCGCCTGGCGTCTTGTTCCCGCTCACATTCAGGGTTACGCATCCCACATGACACAGACCATGACCACCCCCACCGACGACAGAGTCGCCAAGAAGAATGTTGCCATTCTCGTGATGGCGCAGGCCTTCCTCGGCGCTCAGATGCCGATGATCTTTACCATTGGCGGCCTCGCGGGGCAGTCGCTGGCCTCCAACCCTTGTTTCGCCACCTTGCCGATCTCACTGATCGTCGCCGGGTCGATGATGGCAGCAACGCCGATTTCGGCAATCATGCAGCGCTGGGGCCGCCGCGCGGGCTTCTTTACCGGAGCGCTGTTCGGTGCATTTGGCGGCATGGTCGGGGCCTATGGTCTTTATCTCGGCTCATTCCCTGTGTTCCTGCTCGGCAGCCTTCTGACCGGTGTCTACATGAGCGCGCATGGTTTCTACCGCTTTGCCGCTGCCGATACCGCGTCCGAAGAGTTCCGCCCCAAGGCGATTTCCTATGTGATGGCGGGCGGGCTTTTGTCAGCCATCATCGGCCCGCAGCTGGTTAAGGCGACAAGCCAGGCCTTTGTCATACCGTTCTTTGGCACCTACATGGCCGTGATCGCGGTCAACGTGGTGGGCGCGGCGCTGTTCCTGTTCCTTGATATCCCGAAACCGCCGGTCCCGAGCCATGACGCCCCCAAGGGCCGCAGCCGCATCGAACTTCTGAAAACTCCGGTGATCGCGGTGGCAGTGATCTGCGCGATGGTTTCCTACGCGCTGATGAACCTCGTGATGACCTCGACCCCGCTGGCCGTGGTCGGCTGCGGCTATACCGAAGGCAACGCGGCCGATGTGGTAACCTCTCACGTGCTGGCGATGTATGTGCCCTCCTTCTTTACCGGTCACCTGATCGCGCGGTTCGGCGTGGAAAAGATCGTTGCCGCAGGTCTGGTCATTCTGGCCGGTGCGGGCGCCGTGGCGCTGCAGGGCGTCGATCTGGGCAACTTCTTCATCGCGCTGGTCCTGCTTGGCGTGGGCTGGAACTTCGGCTTTATCGGCGCAACCACCATGTTGGCTGGCGCGCATGAACCGCACGAGCGTGGCCGGATGCAGGGTCTGAACGACCTTCTGGTCTTTGGCGGTGTGACCATGGCCTCGCTCGCCTCGGGCGGTTTGATGAACTGCTCGGGCGGCTCGCCTGTGGATGGCTGGAGCGCGGTCAACATGGCAATGGCGCCCTTCCTGGTGCTGGCCGGCGGCGCGCTGGTCTGGCTCGCTCTGCGGCCCAAGCGGGTCTGACAGTTTCGTTCAGCCAAAATTCAAAAAGCCGCCCAATGGGGCGGCTTTTTTGTGTTCGCTAGAGACCCACGGGCTCAAACGCGCCCGTCTACCAGCGCCCCAGTGCGGCTCGCATCATCAGCCCGCCGCGGCGGCGGAATTCGCTGGTGCCAAGCGCGCCTGCCGCAACCCGTTCTGGCTCCCCGATCGCCTGCTTCAGGATACTCTGCGCCTGCCAGCCCGCCAGCATCGCCGGGGCCGCTGCCGTCGACACGCTGCCGCGCGCGCGCCGCGCTTGCGCCAGATATTGGTATCCCTTTTCCGCCAGCTGCTGCACACCCTTGGTGGTGCCATCGAGCAAGGGCACGCGTTTTTGTTTTTCCAGCTCCGGGATTGCGCGCAGCCAGTTGGCAATGCCTATGCCACGTCCAAAGGCGCGCACAGTTTCTTCTTCCGCCTCGCCCAGCGAAGCTGCTGCCATCCATAAAAGGCTACCCGAGGTGGCATCGATATAGGTATCAAACGCCGCTTCATCCTCAAAAGGATCGCGGTAGATGTCCCAGCGCCGCGCCTCGGCCATGGGATCAATCTCTTTCGCAAGTTCGGGGCGCAGCAGCCGCCCAAGCGGGGTCGCCACATAGTGACGGCGCACCTGCTTCGCCTCTGCGATTTCGGCGCCGACATCGCGCCACCATTGCACCCGCATCTCTGCGATCATGCTTTCCTGGCTGGCCCAGGGCGCGCGGGAGAGTTCAAGATTGAAGGCATAAAGCGCGAACAGAAGCGGACGCGCTGCAACGGGCGCCGCCATGGTCGCCATGAAGCGGTCCGGATCGCCCTGCCGGACCAACTCGGCGCAGCCCTTCAGATCGTCGTCAAATTCCATTTAGGAACTCCTTCACGGCCATTGCAGTTTCCGGCGCATCGACGATGCCAAGATGGCCGACACCCGGAATGATGCGATAGCTCCCCCGGTGCGTCACTGGCGCCATCAGTGGCTCATAGCCCTCCGCGACAAAGGCTTCATCCTTTTCCCCTGCCATTACAAAGAACTCCGGAAGAGCCCTAATGTCCGCTAGATAGTCGCTTCGCGGTGCGTATGAGGTGTTGAGCCGATAGGAATATTCCGTCGTCGCCAGATGCCCCAGCGGTCCGTCCAGAACCTGTTTCGGCATGGCGAACTGGATCACGGTCAGGTGATTGAACCACGTGATCCCCAAGGCATTCAGCATCGAAAGCCCGATGATCCGGCGCGTCAGCGGCTGCGCCCATCCGCCGGAATTCTTGCGGGTTGTCGGGGCGTCATACTTCAGGAACGGCGCCAGAAGAACGGCGCGGTCCAGCCTGCCCCCATGTTGCCCCCCGGCAAAGCGCACCACCAGCCCGCCGCCCGAGGAATGCCCCAGCAGAACAACTTTCTGCCGCGGTTGCACGCGGGCTGCGATCAGGTCCGCAAGGTCATCCTCTAGCTGGCCAATATACTCCACATCGCCGCGCCGCCCGGGGGCGGCTCCGTGCCCGCGCAGATCCGGCACCAGAACATGTCCTGCGATCTGCCGTGCAAGCGTGGCATACTGCAGCCCATTCCAGCCGGAACCATGCACCATGACGACCAGCGGCCCGACGCCGTTGTCGAAGCTGCGCACCTGCAGCGGATAGCCATCCCGCATCGGAACGGTCTCCGGCTCTGGCATGTCCGGCCCCGCAGAGACCGCAGAGAAATCCAGCCCCTTTTCCGGCGCCGCAGGCAGCATATCTGCAGGCCTCTGCGACAGGATCAAAGCAAAGGGCAGCACCGCCGTGATGGCCAGACCGATAGCCGCCGCCCGGATCAGCGCTTCCATCATGCTTCCGGCGCGCAGTCGCGTATCAGCTTCCAGCGGATCGCATCCAGCAGCGCCTCGAAAGAGGCGTCGATGATGTTCGGGCTGACGCCGACCGTGGACCAGCGGCGGCCCTGATTGTCGGCGCTGTCGATAACCACACGCGTCACCGCTTCGGTGCCGCCTTGAGTGATGCGCACCTTGAAGTCCACCAGACGCATATCGTCGATCACCTCGGAGTAACGCCCCAGATCCTTGGCCAGCGCCTTCGCCAACGCGTTGACCGGCCCGCGGTCGCTGCCGGTTTCATCCATGGATTCGCTAACCGACAGACGTTTCTCGCCGTCGACCTTGATCACCACCACCGCCTCAGACAGGCTGACCATCTTGTTGTACTTGTTCTTGCGCCGCTCCACCGTAACCTTGTAGCGCTTCACCTCGAAGAATGTCGGCAGTTGCCCCAGCTCTTCGCGCGCCAGCAGCTCAAACGAGGCCTGCGCCGTGTCGTAGGAGTATCCTTCATCCTCGCGCGCCTTGATCCGGTCTAGGATCCGCGCCAGTGCCGGATCGCCCTTTTCCACATTCAGCCCGGCGTCGGTCAGCCGCTTGCGCAGGTTCGACTGACCGGCCTGATTGGACATGGGAATGATGCGCGCGTTACCCACCAGTTCAGGCTGGATATGCTCATAGGTCGACGGATCCTTCAGGATCGCGCTGGCGTGCAGCCCTGCCTTATGGGCAAAGGCCGAGGCCCCAACATAGGGCGCCTGCTTCATCGGCACCCGGTTGAGGATATCATCCAGCATCCGGCTTTGCTGTGTGAGGCCGGTCAGCGCCTCAAAGCTGACGCCGGTTTCAAACTGGCTGGCGTAGGGTTCCTTCAGCAGCAGCGAAGGGATCAGCGTCGTCAGATTGGCATTGCCACAGCGTTCGCCCAGCCCGTTCAGCGTGCCCTGCACCTGCCGCACGCCAGCATCCACGGCCGCCAGCGAACAGGCCACGGCGTTTTCTGTGTCGTTATGCGTATGGATGCCCAGACGCTCCCCGGGGATGCCTGCGGCAATTACCTCGGTCACGATGCGATAGACCTCGGCGGGCATGGTGCCGCCGTTGGTGTCGCACAGCACCACCCAGCGCGCCCCCGCATCCAGAGCGGCACGGCAGGCGGCCAGCGCATACTCCGCATTGTCCTTGTAGCCATCAAAGAAATGTTCAGCGTCAAACAGCGCCTCGCGTCCCTCGGCCACGATATGCGCCACCGAGGCACCGATATTCTCAAGGTTCTCTTCCAGCGTGATGCCAAGCGCGGCCGTTACGTGGTAATCGTGTGATTTGCCCACCAGGCAGACCGTATCGGTTCCCGCGTTCATCACTGCTGCCAGAACATCGTCATTCGCGGCCGAGCGCCCTGCCCGTTTCGTCATGCCAAAGGCCGCCAGCCGCGCGCGGGTTTTCGGCGCCACCTCGAAAAAGGCGCTGTCGGTCGGATTGGCACCGGGCCAGCCACCTTCGATGTAGTCGATACCGAGATCATCCAGCGCCTCGGCGATCTGCTGCTTTTCCGCGGTCGAGAACTGCACGCCCTGCGTCTGCTGCCCATCGCGCAGCGTGGTGTCGTAAAGGTAGAGACGTTCTTTGCTCATTCCTGCCTCGTTGTGTTCACCGGGCGGCGCCCGGCCCGGGGTGGGCGTAAAGCGCCCGCCCGTGGGGGCGGGTCGGGCGCTGCCCGGTGACATGCTCCGGGCGGTTCGTTTCAGATGTCTTCCAGCTTGGTTACATCGAAATCGGGACCAACCTCCCATCTCGCTGGCTTGTCTTTGCTGTCGTAAAGAATGACACCCGCCTTCGTCAAAATATCACGTAGCCTGTCTGCTGTTGCCCAGTCCTTATCCATCTTCGCTCTATGACGAGTTTGAACAATCTCCCCAATAAGCTCTTCTCCAGGCAATGCCTCACGCTCTTTGGCCCCGCCCCACCAACTCTCGATCGTGCTGAGATCAAACCCCATAAATGCGAGGGATGCTTTTAGGCGCCCATAGTCCCCTGTCTTCTTCAGCTCGTGTAAGCGCGTGATAGCCTTCGAGGTATTCAAGTCATCTGCAAGTGCTTCGAGAACACCATCGTCAACAACCGTCGCCTCAATTTCAAAGACAAGTGACTTAAAATCTGAAAGCGTCGCCTCAGCCTCCTTTGCCTTCTTCTCGGTCCAGTCCATCGGTTTGCGATAGTGTGTCGACAGGAAGACAAACCGGATCACCTCGCCCGGAATGCCCTGGTCCAGCAGGTCATGCACGGTGAAGAAATTGCCGAGCGATTTCGACATCTTCTTGCCTTCGACCTGCAGCATCTCATTGTGCAGCCAGTAGCGCGCGAACTCGCCTTCAGGATGGGCGCAGCAGCTTTGCGCGATCTCGTTTTCGTGGTGCGGGAACATCAGATCGTTGCCGCCGCCGTGAATATCAAAGGTCTCGCCTAAAATCTCATAGGACATGGCCGAGCATTCGATATGCCAGCCGGGGCGCCCGCGGCCCCAGGGACTGTCCCAACCGGGCAGATCGTCGCTCGACGGTTTCCACAGCACGAAATCCATCGGGTTCTTCTTGTAGGGCGCGACCTCGACCCGGGCGCCCGCGATCATGTCGTCGACCGAGCGCCCCGACAGCTTGCCATAGCCCTCGCGCCAGCTGTCGACGGCAAAGAGCACATGCCCTTCGGCGGCATAGGCGTGGCCCTTGGCGATCAGATCCTCGATCATCGCGACCATCTGGGGAATATATTCCGTTGCCCGCGGCATGTGGTTCGGCTCCAGCGCGCCGAGGGCACCCATGTCATCCAGAAACCACTGGGTCGTCTCGGCGGTGATCTCACCGATCGCACGACCGCTTTCGGCAGCGCGGGCGTTGATCTTGTCATCCACGTCGGTGAAGTTGCGCGCATAGGTCACGTGATCCGCGCCATAGACGTGCCGCAGCAGCCGGTAGAGCACGTCGAACACCACCACTGGGCGGGCGTTGCCCAGATGCGCCCGATCATAGACAGTGGGACCACAGACATACATCCGCACGTTTTCCGGATCGATCGGAGTGAAGACCTCTTTCTTGCGGGTCTTCGTGTTGTGCAGTTTGATCACCGGTTGGGTCACTGTATCGGTCGTCGTCATGACAGCTCCTTTGACAGGCACGGGCGTGCAGGGCTCAAGGCCAGGCGCACGGGGGCGCAGCGCGGGCTTAGCAAGTTGTCAGTTGGAAGGGAACGACAGAAACCAGCCCGCTGTGAAATTCAGCAGGTAATGCAGCAGCTAATGGAGATAGGCGCGGCGGTTCGGTTCATGGGATGGCTGTTAGCACGCCGCAGCCCGGTCGCCAAGCGTTTCGCGATGCTATGCTGGCTCTTTCTGCCGACGCTCTTGCCGACCCTCCGCAGACACGCCGCCGCCTTCAGAACCGGAACGCGGCCCTTACCGAAAGGATATCGCCGCCCTGTCCCGCCTGCGCGGCCGCAGGATCGACATCATGGTGTAGAAATTCGCCGGTCATCTGCAACACCCGGTTCACCGAGACCCGCAACCCGAGACCAAAGACCTGGCTCGGCGCCAGACCAGAGGACGCACCGTGCTGAACCTCGCCCAGCGTGACATAGCCAAGGGCATCGCCAAAATCATATCCGGCCCGCAGATGCAGCTGTTGACTGTCCGACTGACCGCCAAGGCCAGTAATATCCAGGCCGCCGCCCTGCCGGACCGTGCCACCGAGGACAAGCTCACCATAGTCATGATCGAACCCAGCCTGCAGCGTGGCAGCCCCGTTTGACTGCAGCCCCGACCGAGCGACATATGCACCGATACCGCCGGATCCCGCCTGCCCCAGAGAGCGTGCCACAAAGGAGGTGGACCAGTCCCCCGCCGCTGCGGGAATGGCCAGCGCAAGCCCGGTCATCGCCCCGATGACATTGGTGCTGAGATGATGAAGCTTGAAAACCCCTGACATTGTTTCGGTCCTGTTTTCGCACCCGTATCGGTACGGTATTTTACGCCAGTGATGGCGCGGCATCCCCGTGATCCAGCTTGTCAAAAATCTCTTAACACTTGGTTCCCGTATCGCGTGTGCTGCGGCCATTCCCTCGCAAAATCACCGCTTCGTTATAACATTTTGAAAACACAACACTTTCCGACAGTAAAATTTCCAGAACATTCCCCAGCCCTTGCGGGGCGTCCCCACGCAACCCTCCATCGTCCGAGCGCGCTCGTGAAATAGATGACGTTTTTTTCACATCGGTCGCAAACACGATAGTTTTGCCTTGTCGCGCTGCCATCCTGAAACCGTGAAAGGGGGGCGCACGGATGCAGGAGGAGCAATGCTTGGTCAGTCTGGTCTGGCGCACCATCGGCGCCGCGCGGGGTCTTGCCGCGCGCGGTCGGCCAAGATCGGGTTATCCGCTTAACAAAAGAAGGTAACCCTATCTATTCACGGGATTTTCCATGACTTCTGATCCGACAATCCGCACCAATTTACGCAGCGGTGGGCGTGCGGCCCGCCGCGCCGCGCGCGCCGCGCCACTGGACCGCGCCCTCCGTCCCATCCGCCCCGGTATGTCCGGCGGCGCCTATTCGCCCCTGTCACAGGCCGATGTGGAGAAAATCCACCACGCTGCCCTTGATGCGCTGGAACGTATTGGCCTTGCCGACGCCCCACAAAGTGGCATTGATTACCTGACCGCTGCTGGCTGCACGCTGGGCAGCGACGGGCGCCTGCGTTTTCCCCGCGCCTTGGTCGAAGATACCCTGGCCCGCGCCAACAGATCCGTCACCCTGTTCAGCCGCGACGGGCAGACCGACCTAGACCTCTCCGGCACCCGGGTGCACTACGGAACGGCAGGCGCAGCGGTACATATGGTTGACGTCGACGGCCGCGCCTATCGCGAGTCCACCTTGCAGGACCTGCATGACGCCGCCCGGATCTGCGACGCGCTTGACAATATCCATTTCGTACAGCGCCCCATGGTAGCCCGGGACATCACCGACAGCCGCGAACTTGACCTCAACACCATCTACGCCTGCTGTTCGGGGACCTTCAAACACATTGGCACCTCATTCACCGACGCGAGCTTTGTCGCGCCCGCCGTGGAGATGCTGCACATGATCGCAGGTGGCGAGGAGAAATGGCGCGAACGCCCCTTTGTCTCCAATTCCAACTGCTTTGTGGTGCCGCCGATGAAATTCGCCACTGAAAGCTGTCTGGTGATGGAGGAATGCATTCGCCACGGCGTTCCTGTCTTGCTGCTGTCGGCGGGAATGGCCGGGGCCACTGCGCCATCAACCATCGCGGGCGCGATCGTGCAGGCAGTGGCTGAATGCCTGGCAGGGCTGGTTTACGTCAACGCCGTAAGCCCCAGACATCCTGCGATTTTTGGCACCTGGCCATTTGGGCTGGACTTGCGCACCGGCGCTATGACCGGCGGATCGGGTGAACAGGCGTTGCTGACGGCAGGCTGTGCACAGATGCACCGGTTCTACGGCCTACCCGGCGGCGCGGCGGCGGGGATCGCGGATGCAAAATTGCCGGACATGCAGGCGGGATGGGAGCAGATGTGCTCCAACGTCATGGCCGGCCTTTCCGGCCTCAACATGGTCTATGAGGCCGCCGGAATGCACGCGTCGCTGCTGGGGTTCTGCCACGAATCTCTGATCCTTGGCGATGATCTGATCGGTCAGGCGCTGCGCTGCGTGCGGGGGATCGAGGTGACAGATGAAACCCTGGCGCTGGATCAAATCGCCGAGGTTTGCCTTGGTGGCAGTGGTCACTATCTTGGAACGGCGCAAACCCTGTCACGGATGCAGGCCGACCATGTCTATCCAACCCTTGGGGATCGCACCTCCCCCAAGGAGTGGGAGGAAAAAGGGAAGCCGGATCTGTTGCACAAGGCACGGCAGCGGAAGGAGGAGATCCTGTCACGCCGAAGCCCGGCGCGCCTTCCCCCGGATCTGGACCGGGTCATAAGGGAGCGGTTCCCCATCCATTTGCCCAGTTGACACAGCGCGAGCACCTGAGGGTCTCAGGCATTCCGGTGCTCGCACCTAGTGTTGGGCTGTCGAATGGTCCATATAGGGGAGCGTCCGCTGCGGAGAAAGCAGCGCCCTGTTGGAGCATACGATGACACCTCCCTCCCAATTATCCGCAATCGTGACCATCCACGATCAGGACCTTCTTCTGCAGTATGAAGCTGAGAACAAATTCCAAACGATTGGGTGCCCTGTCACCTATATGTTCGTAGGCAAAGGGCCGGTAGATAAGGTTCGCGCCATGGATCGCGTCATCATTGCCCGGGAACAGGCTGACAATATTGAGGATTACAAATTCCTCGTAGACTTCACGTCTTGGTACGCCTGCATCAATAACGCTGTCCCCCTGACGGAATTTGTTGCGCTGATTCAATACGATGTAACCGTAAGCGAAAGTTTCTCCAGCACCACGCTGTCCCAGCTTCAAACCGATCCAGACGCGGTGCTGGGATATAGCCCTGTCCCCATGGCAGATCGGAATTTTATCCGTGACAACATGGGTTACGCGCCCCTGCGTGAGGCCGTGAAGAAGGTGTATGGGTTTGACATCAAACCGATCCTGCGCAGCCACATGGCCTCAGCAACCGACAAGAACTGGCCTGCCACAAACAACGTGGCTATGCGCCGCGATACGCTGTCCGATTTCGTGCGTTGGTTTACGCCGCTTGGCCTTGCGATGGGAAACAGTCGCCCGTCCGGGCATGCGTTCGAGCGTGCCATCAAATTGTTTTGCATTTTGACAGGAAGGCACAACCTGTACGACCGTGAGGTTTTGCAGCATTTCCAGATGAACTCCCACGAAACACAGGATTTCAAAAAGGATACCGGGCGTCTGCACCAACTGCTGGCCCGAAACTCTAGAGAGCCTTGATCCTTTGGCGCAGGTATTCAAGATAACCTGAAAGGGATGTGGAGGCGGCGAATTTCTGGCGGACATAGCGCAGCTCTTTCTGGCGCAGCGATTTTGAAACGCCGGCGCTGACCTGCCCCTCATGTATCCGGTTCACCACCAGCGTCTGCGGCAGGATCACCGGATCGCCAAGCGCATCCCACAGCCGTTTGTAGAGGTCCACATCCATCAGCCAGATCAGGTTTTCATCAAACAGCTGCATACGGCTGCGCCGCATTGCCAGCACCGATGGGCTTGAGACGGTGTTTTTGCCAAACTGCAACTTCTCAGTCAGTCGCGGCACCATGGAGCGTTCAACCGACCCGCTATTGCGGCTGATACCGGAGCCACACAACAGCCAGTCGCCCCCCCCATCCATCGCTTCAACAATATCACCCAAGGCACGGCTTCCATTCAGGAAATCGTCCTGAAAAAGCACTTTGACGATATCACCGGATGCGTGATCCAGGGCATTATTCACATTGGCCGATGCCTGCCTCGGTGCATCGCGGTTCCAGATGTGGCGCATGGTCAGACGATCCGCGAAAGTGGCACAGACATCGGCCACCGCCGTATCATCGGATTGGTCCGAGACGACAACCTCGAAATCGCGAAAGCTTTGCCCTGTCAGGATCTCCAGCGACTGAGCCAGATACTCTGCACCCTTGCCCCCCATGCCATAGGCCGGAATGCAGATACTTATGGCAGGCATGGCGTTTCTCCGGGGCTTGGTGGACTGCACTCTTGGCCTAGCAAAGAGCCGCGCCAAGGCCAAGCGGCAGAACGGGGAAACGGATACCCCACAGGAAAAAGCCCCCTCCGATGCGGAGGGGGCGAGTTTCGCCAATCAGGCTCATTAGTGTACCGCCCGCGTTTTTTTGCCTGGGCCTTCTTGGCGTCCAGGGCGAGCGCACTCGCCCCCGATCTGGTCTCAGCTGCAGCCCGAAGTGGCGCCGCAGGTGTTGCATTTCATGCAGGTGCCGTTGCGCACCAGCGTGTAGTTGCCGCATTCGCCGCAGGCCTCGCCCTCGTAGCCCTGCATCTTGGCCTTGGTGCGGGCGTCCATGCCGGTCACCGTAACCGAAGCCGTTTCCGTCACCGTTGCGCTTTCAGTCACCTCCGGCACCAGTGTTTGCAGCGCAGTCACCGGGTCAGCACCGGTGCCAAGCGGCGCGATCCCGTCCAGCACGGTCTGCCCGCCGTTCAGCACCACAAGTTCCTGCGGCAGACGCTTGCGCAAGTACCCGGTCGAGGAGATCTGCTTCAGCACCTCCAGCGAGCGGGTTGCGGCGCTTTCGCTCAGCTCGGTGACGTTGGAGACGCCCTCTTCCTCACCGCGGCCGATATCATCGAATGCGGGGCCTTCGGGTTTCACGTGCGCGAGGTCGGTGCGATCCAGGTAGCTGACCGCCAGTTCGCGGAAAACATAGTCGAGGATCGAGGTTGCGTTCTTGATGCTGTCGTTGCCCTGCACCATGCCCGCCGGTTCGAACTTGGTGAATGTGAAGGCATCGACGAACTCTTCCAGCGGCACGCCATATTGCAGGCCAACAGAGACGGCGATGGCAAAGTTGTTCATCATCGCCCGGAAGCCAGCGCCTTCCTTGTGCATGTCGATGAAGATCTCGCCAAGGTTGCCGTCTTCATACTCGCCGGTGCGCAGGTAGACCTTGTGCCCGCCGACAACCGCCTTCTGGGTATAGCCCTTGCGGCGCTGGGGCATCTTGGTGCGGTGCGATTTCACCACCTCCTTGATGACCACTTTTTCGACGATCTTCTCGGCCAGGGTGACGGCCTTTTCCTGCTGGCTACCGCTTTCCAGGATCTCCGCCGCCTCATCGTCATCCTCGACCAGCGCAGCCGCCAGCGGCTGGCTCAGCTTGGACCCGTCACGATAGAGCGCGTTTGCTTTAACACCCAGCGACCAGGACAACTCATAGGCCTTCTGGCAGTCTTCGATGGTGGCATCGTTGGGCATGTTGATCGTCTTGGAGATCGCGCCCGAGATAAAGCTTTGCGCCGCCGCCATCATACGGATGTGGCTGTCAACGCTCAGGTAGCGCTTGCCCTTCTTGCCGCAGGGGTTGGCGCAATCGAAGATGTGATAGTGCTCTTCCTTCAGGTGCGGCGCGTTCTCCAGGGTCATGGTGCCGCAGACGTGATCGTTGGTTGCCTCGATATCGGCCTTGGTAAAGCCCAGATGACGCAGCAGATCAAAGGTCGGGTCGTTCAGTTTGGTCGCCGGGATGCCCAGAACACCGGTGCAGAACTCTTCGCCCAGGGTCCACTGGTTGAACACGAAACGTACGTCAAAGGCGCTTTCCAGTGCGGCGTCGATCTTGGCCAGCTCGTTGGGGCCAAAGCCGTGACCGGCCAGCGAAGTGTGGTTGATCCCCGGCGCGTTGCCGATGGTGCCGTGGCCGACGGCATAAGCAACGATTTCTTCGATCTGGGCCGAGGTATACCCGAGCCCTTCCAGCGCGGCAGGCACCGAGCGGTTGATGATCTTGAAATAGCCGCCACCGGCCAGTTTCTTGAACTTCACCAGGGCAAAGTCAGGCTCGATCCCGGTGGTGTCGCAATCCATCACCAGGCCGATGGTGCCGGTCGGGGCAATCACGGTGGCCTGCGCGTTGCGGTAGCCGTGCTTCTCGCCCAGTTCCAGCGCCTCATCCCAGGCACCTGCGGCCAGATCGGTCAGGCGTGCATCGGGGCAGTTTTTCAGATCGAGCGGCACCGGCGGCACCGCCAGCCCTTCATAGCCGGTCGTCTTCCCCTGGGCGGCGGTGCGGTGGTTGCGCATCACCCGCAGCATGTGGTCGCGGTTCTTTTCAAAACCGGGGAACGGGCCCAGCTCGGAGGAGATTTCGGCCGAAGTGGCATAGGCAACGCCGGTCATGATGGCAGTGAGCGTGCCGCAGAGCGCGCGGCCTTCGTCGCTGTCATAGCCATAGCCCATGTTCATCAAGAGACCGCCGATATTGGCATATCCCAGACCCAGCGTGCGGAAGTCATAAGACCGCTGCGCAATTTCCTTGGACGGGAACTGCGCCATCATCACGCTGATTTCCAGCGTCAACGTCCACAGGCGGCAGGCATGCATGTAGTCCTCGGCCTGGAACTCACCGTCCTTGAGGAAGGTCAGGAGGTTCAGCGAGGCCAGGTTACAGGCGGTGTCATCCAGGAACATATACTCCGAGCACGGGTTCGATCCGCGGATCTCGCCATCTTCGGGGCATGTGTGCCAGTCATTCACTGTGTCATGGAACTGGATACCCGGATCGGCACAGGCCCATGCGGCGTGGCCGACCTTCTCCCACAGATCACGCGCCTTGACGGTCTTGGCGACGCGGCCATCGGTACGGTTGATCAGCTCCCAATCGGCATCTTTCTCAACCGCGTGCAGGAAAGCATTGGTGACGCGGATCGAGTTGTTGGAGTTTTGACCCGAAACCGAGGAATAGGCATCGCTGTCCCAATCGGTGTCATAGGTCGGGAATTCGATCGAAGTGTGGCCCTGCTTGGCGTAATCCAGAACCCGTTTGATATAAGTCTCCGGGATCGCGACCTTTTTCGCTTCGCGGATGGCTTTCTTCAGCCCCTCGTTCTTGCTCGGCTCATAGGCGTCTGCCTCCAGACCGTCCCATTCGCGGATCGCCGCAAAGATGCCGTTCAGCATCTGCTCGTGCATCTTCGAACCCGCAACGATCGAGGCAACTTTCTGCTCTTCGATCACCTTCCACTGGATGAAATCCTCGATATCGGGGTGATCCGCATCGACGATAACCATCTTGGCCGCGCGGCGGGTGGTGCCACCGGATTTGATCGCGCCGGCTGCCCGGTCACCGATCTTGAGGAAGCCCATCAGGCCCGAAGATTTGCCACCACCGGACAGAGGCTCGCCCTCGCCGCGCAGATGGCTGAAGTTGGTGCCGGTGCCGGAGCCGTATTTGAACAGGCGCGCCTCGCGCACCCAAAGATCCATGATGCCGCCGTCGTTTACCAGATCGTCGGACACGGACTGGATGAAACAGGCGTGCGGCTGCGGATGTTCATAGGCGCTGTCGGATTTGGTCAGCTTGCCGGTCTTGTAATCGACATAGTGGTGGCCCTGCGCGGGGCCGTCGATGCCATAAGCCCAGTGAAGCCCGGTGTTGAACCACTGCGGCGAATTCGGCGCCGCGCGCTGGGAGGCCAGCATATAGCGCATTTCGTCGTAATAGGCGCGGGCGTCTTCCTCGGTCGAGAAATAGCCGCCTTTCCAGCCCCAGTATGCCCAGCCACCGGCAAGACGGTCAAAGACCTGTTTGGAAGAGGTTTCACCAACAAATTCAACATTATCGCCATCGGGAACCGACCGCCACAGGAATTCTGGCACGCCCTTTTCGCGGACTTTTTTCAGGCGGGACGGAACACCGGCTTTGCGAAAGTATTTCTGGGCGATGACATCACTGGCAACCTGGCTCCATTCAGCCGGAACTTCGATGTTTTCGAGTCGGAAGACAATGGTCCCGTCAGGATTTCGAATTTCGGATGTAGCCGAGATGAAATCGAGGTCCGCATATGCGTCCTGACCAGATTTGGTGTACTTCCGTTCGATCTTCATGCTCTGCCCCTTCGCATTAGCTCTGTCCCGTCTTTTTGTTGGCCACGTCGCGGCGCAGCCTTGCCATGAAGAAACACAGAAAACAGGCGGCAACTGCTGTCAGAAGCGTGCCAGGGAGCCCTACACCGGCCCCGGTCCTTGGAATCTCTACTAGTGTTTAGTCTTGTTGCAGCGCCCAAAGAACATACAAGATTTAGTGGCGAAGCAACCGGCACCCACAATTTGGCGTAATCACGCCGTGAGGGTCAACGCAAAATTTACCACTTAGATACCATTTTTTTGGTTGACCGGTGAAATCGGAAACGCTCGTGGTTCGCTTCATCGATTCACCAACTGCACCCGCGGGCTGACCGAGCTGCCAACACCACTTCGGCAGCCTCGTATTTTTTTGCGAAACACTAATGGTTTGCCGCAAACACCTTACTCACGGCCCCTCCACCACTTCCTCGGCGACTCCACTAACACCCGCGGGCGGTCCACTTCCGAGACATGGCAGCGGACTTTTTGCGCCGACCTGCCACGTTGCACGAAGCGCACAGTCTATCTGCTGAAATCCTGTGCCAAGTTAGGCAAAACCCAGCTGCAGGTGGCGCCAGTTCGCGTCACATGGTTAATAATCGGTTAACACAAGATTTGGTAGCCACCAACATTTCGGGGTCACATTTTGCGCGATTCTAACCATCGCCCCGATCACATCTAAGTGAGACCTGGGCCCCTGATCGCCCTTTCAGCGAATCTGGCTGCTTGCACGCTCGCCTTAGACTTGACCGCCAAAGGACGTCACCCTGACCGGGCCAAACCGATCAGAGCTGGGATTTTTATAAGTGGAAAGTGGTCGGGGCGGCGAGATTCGAACTCACGACCCCCTGTACCCAAAACAGGTGCGCTACCAGACTGCGCCACGCCCCGGACCGTGCGCTTTCCTAGCGGTGTGAAACGGATTTGAAAAGCCCTAACAGGGCCAAACAGACGCATTAGAAGAAAAAACTTCGTGCCGCATCTGGGTGCCCGGCCCAATGCCATATCGGCGCGCC
Source organism: Phaeobacter gallaeciensis (assembly GCF_001678945.1). Taxonomy (NCBI): domain Bacteria; kingdom Pseudomonadati; phylum Pseudomonadota; class Alphaproteobacteria; order Rhodobacterales; family Roseobacteraceae; genus Phaeobacter; species Phaeobacter gallaeciensis. The sequence continues at coordinate 36,279 of NZ_CP015124.1, read as the reverse complement.
AAACCACCATTGATTTCCAGCACCGCAAACACCCGGTCGCCGCCTGGAATGGGGGTCAGATCATGGGGAATGGCATTGGAATGCACCGACGTCACCACGCCGGTTTCATCGAGGAAAATGATATCAAGAGGGATCAGCGTGTTCTTCATCCAGAAAGCCGCCCTTTGGGGGTGCTCGTAAACAAACAGCATCCCCGCCCCGCGCGGCAGGTCCTCCCGGTGCATCAGCCCCATTGAACGGCTGTCGACAGTATCGGCAATCTCAACAGAGAAGGACGCCTGCCCCCAATCGCCGCGAAGATCGACACGATCCGGGGCGCAGGTCTCCTGTGCCTGTGCAATACCTGCACCAAGGCACAGAATTATGGCGGCACCCCAGCGGACAATTCCAGAGGCGCGCACCGACATGATCTTATTCTTCTTCGGATGCGGTTTCGGAAATGGCCGCTTCCCAGGCCTGGACCTCGACCGCCATGCAGCCCCGCCGACCGCTGATCGATCGCATCGCGATGGCCTCGCCCGGCTGGAGGTCAGCAAGACCCGACTGGCGCAACACCTCGACGTGCAAGAAGACGTCATCTCCGTAGCCGAACAGGTTTGCAAAGCCAAAGCCCTTGCCCTTGTCGAACCACTTCACACGCGCCGGGCGCAACGGAAGTGTTTTCAGCTCCTCGATATCCATATCGACAAAATCGCTGAGAACCGGCGCGTCATCCCGGGCCGGAGGCACGATTGCGACAACCTCCACAGCCTGAACCCCGCGCTCCGTCGCGTGGGTCAGAACGGTTACGCTGGACCCGTCCGCCACCGAGCTCTGCCCGAAGTTACGCAGGACATTCACGTGCAACAGGATGTCGGGACCACCCTCGTCGGACACAACGAAGCCATACCCTTTGGTCGGGTCAAACCACTTCACTATGCCCTGGATTTGCCTGAGACTGCTTTGATCGTCTGCCACTTATCTCGTCCACCGCGTCGTATTTGATTTCTCGATGCTTGATGCGCGATTTTCGCATATGAGTTCAAGTTAAAAAAATTCCCCATTATCACGAAAATGCTATTTTATGCTTAACCCATTAAGGGTTTAGCCGCACCACACTCCATTCGTCATCCGGCGTATTTCGGCGCCAGACAAATCGGTCATGCAGCCTGAAAGCCCCATCTGCCCAGAATTCAATTTCGCTCGGAACGATGCGAAATCCGCCCCAGAATGGCGGCCGGTCCGGGTTCGGGCCTTTCGTGGCCGTGATTTTTGCAACCTCTGCCATCAGGGCCGAACGGCTCTGCAATGGGCGCGATTGCCGCGAAGCCCACGCCCCGAGCCTGCTTTTCAGCGACCGGGAGTGGTAATACTCGTCTGCCTGCGGACCGTCTTCGCGTGTCACATGACCACGGACACGGATCTGGCGACGCAGGCTCTTCCAATGTAGCACGAAGGCGGCCTTGCCGGACTGCTCCAGCTCCTGCCCTTTGGCGCTTTCGTAGTTAGTGAAGAAGACAAAAGCGCCATCTTCGATTTCCTTGAGCAGCACCATGCGGACATTCGGCATGCCATCAGCATCCACCGTCGACAGCGCAATCGCATTCGGATCATTGAGCTCAGTCTCTTCGGCCTCCGCGAGCCATGCCCGCGCAAGTTCAAAGGGGTTATCCCCCGCAAATAATCCCGACCGCTCTGACATGGAAACCTCTTCTTAACTGTGCGCGCCAATCTATGCCGCCTTGGTTGGGCATACAAGCCAAGGTGGCTGCGGATTTATGCGTATAAATATGTGCGGCCATGCAGGCCGACATCCAAAACGGGCCGCAAAACTGACAATGCGCCTCAACCGGTACTCTCTTGATGCAGCGGCCCGAGCATATTAAAGGTCCTTCAGTTCATATTTTACAGGCGGAGAACCTGCATGCCCAGTCAACTGCTGTCCGGCAAACGTGGCCTTATCATGGGCCTGGCCAACGACAAATCCATCGCATGGGGGATCGCCAAGGCCTGCGCCGATGCCGGTGCCGAACTTGCCTTTTCTTACCAGGGTGAAGCCCTAAAAAAGCGCGTTGGCCCGCTCGCCGAACAGCTGAACAGCACCATCGTTCTGCCCTGCGATGTATCCGACGAAACCTCGATCGACGCCCTATTTGAGAGCCTCGAAAAAGAATGGGGTAAGCTGGACTTTGTCGTACACGCCATTGGTTTTTCTGACAAAAACGAACTACGCGGCCGCTACGTCGATACCAGCCGTGACAATTTCCAGATGACCATGGATATCTCGGTCTACTCTTTTACGGCTGTTGCCCGCCGCGCCGAGAAACTGATGTCCGAGGGCGGCTCAATGCTTACCCTGACATACTATGGTGCCGAGCAGGTTATGCCTCACTACAATGTGATGGGCGTTGCCAAGGCCGCGCTCGAAGCATCGGTCAAATATCTGGCCGAAGATCTTGGAAAAGACGGCATTCGCGTAAATGCGATTTCCGCCGGTCCGATCAAAACGCTGGCCGCCAGCGGAATTGGCGACTTCCGCTACATTATGAAATGGAACGAATACAATTCGCCGCTGCGGCGAAATGTTACAACCGAGGACGTCGGTAAATCCGCTTTGTATCTTTTGTCGGACCTCGGATCGGGCGTGACCGGGGAAAATCTGCACGTGGATGCTGGTTATCACGTTGTCGGCATGAAAGCTGTGGACGCGCCCGACATTACCAAATAAACGAACTGCCCCGGGCCTGTGCTGTTTTTATTTTGAATGGTGCGCCCGGGGCTATATCAACGACGCACTCGTCAGACCAACACTGGTATCGTGCCTGCTTTGCAGCCCGGCACATGACACCGCATCAGACGCTACAATTGCCGGAGCAAATCGCAAGATGACCGACCGCCTGCCGCACGAAAAAGGGTTTCACATCAGCTGGGATCAGATCCACCGGGACAGCCGCGCGCTGGCCTGGCGGCTGGACGGTCAGGGACCTGACGGTGGCGCATGGCGTGCCGTGGTCGCGATCACCCGTGGCGGCATGGCCCCCGCGATGATCGTCAGCCGCGAGCTGGACATCCGCACCGTCGATACGATCTCGGTGAAATCCTACCACCACCAGGACCAGGGTGAGGCCGTGGTGCTGAAAGCACCCGACGCCGAGCTGATGGGTGATGGCGAAGGTATCCTGATCATCGATGATCTGGTCGACAGCGGCAAAACCCTGGAACTGGTCCGCCAGATGTACCCCAAGGCGCATTTTGCCACGGTCTATGCCAAACCCAAGGGCCGCCCGATGGTGGACACCTTCATCACCGAGGTCAGCCAGGATACCTGGATCTTCTTCCCCTGGGATATGGCGCTGCAATACGTCGAGCCCTATCGCGGCAAGGACTGACGCCGCCCCGCCCCGTGCGCGGGACGGACCGCAGCCGATTTTCAAAACACCATGAATGCGCGCCCCTGTTGGAGGCGCGCTTTTTCTTGAGCCTGCCGCGAGGGCGTGCCACAGATAAGGCCCGAATACGCCTGCCCTGGCAGGGCCTTGCGACAACAGGATTGACTGCATGCATATCTCCCGCACCGAAGCGACCTTTTGTTCTCCGATCGTCGAGTCCAGGCGCTGGACCGAAGGGGTCACTTTTCCGCCGTCGCGCCCCCTGATCAACGTCAGTCAGGCCGCCCCGGCAGATCCGCCGCCCACGGGCTTGCGGCAGGCCATCGCCGATGCGGCCCTGAATGAAACCGACGCGCATCTATATGGCGCCGTTTTGGGCCGCAGCGAGCTGCGTGCAGCACTGGCAGCACAGATCTCGGAGCATTATGACGGCACCGTTGGCGCAGCGCAGGTCGGTATTACCTCTGGCTGCAATCAGGCCTTTGCCGCTGCCATCGCCGCCCTTTGCGGCGAAGGGGACGAGGTGATCATCCCGGTGCCTTGGTATTTCAATCACAAAATGTGCCTCGATATGGCAGGTGTCACAGCGGTTCCGCTGCCCGTAGGTGCTGATATGATGCCGGATCCGCAGGCCGCGGCCCAGTTGATCACACCCAAGACGCGGGCCATCACGCTTGTCACCCCCAACAATCCCACTGGCGCCGAATACCCCTCGGGCCTCGTGCAGGCCTTCTTTGATCTGGCCCGCAAACATGGGCTGGCACTGATTCTGGATGAAACCTACCGCGACTTTGACAGCCGCGAAGGGGCGCCGCACGACCTGTTCCAGACGCCGAACTGGGACGAGACTCTGATCCATCTGTACTCCTTCTCCAAGGCCTATCGGCTGACAGGTCACCGGGTTGGAGCGATCGCGAGTTCTGAAGAGAAATTGTTCGAAATGGAGAAGTTTCTCGATACGATAACGATCTGTCCTGCACAGCTTGGACAGATCGGCGCGCATTGGGGACTTGAAAACCTCCAGTCCTGGCTCGCGGGGGAACGGCTGGAAATTCTGGACCGCAAGGCGGCGATCGAAGAGGAATTCCCCCGACTTGCCGAGAAGGGATGGAAGCTGTTGGGCTGCGGTGCCTATTTCGCTTATGTGGAACACCCCTTCGAGGAAGCCTCGTCCGAGCTGGCCAAAAAGCTGGTGCAGGACGCGTCGATCCTGATGCTGCCGGGCACGATGTTCATGCCCGAAGGCGATCCGGCAGGCAGCAAGCAATTCCGCATCGCCTTTGCCAATGTCGACCGGGCCGGGATCGTCTCCCTGTTCGACCGGCTTTGCGCGTTTCACCCCTAACGCTACGCTGCGCCATCCGAAACCAACAAGCCCGGCACAAGATCTTGCTCCTGTACGGGCGGCAGCGTATGCAGAACACGATTATGACACAGGCACCCTGCCCGCAGCGCCCATCCGGCGCAAAGGGAGCGGGCAACAGGTACGAATGAGGGCACAATGGCCGCAGGCATGAAAAATCTTTCCAGAACCTTTGTTTGGATCCTGATGGGGATGCTGATCGTCGGCCTTGCCGGTTTTGGTGCGGTCAATTTCACCGGCTCGATGAGCGCGGTTGCCTTGGTGGGCGACGAAGAAGTCACCGTCGACGCCTATGTGCGCGAGTTGCAGCGCGAACAACGCGCCATGCAGGCCCAGACCGGTCAGGCAATGCCGATGTCGCAGCTGACCGCAATGGGTTTGGATCAGGTTGTGCTCGGGCGACTGATCACCCTCGCCGCCATTGACAATGAGGTCAGCAAGCTGGGCATCTCCATCGGGGATGAAAACCTGCTGTCCGAACTGACCAAGGTCTCCTCGTTCCAGAACTCCAGCGGCCAGTTCGACCGCGAGACCTACCGCTTTACCCTCGACAACGCCGGTTTCACCGAAGCCGAGTTCGAAGACGATCTTCGCCGCGAGGCCTCACGCACGCTGGTCCAGGGCGCCATCATGTCCGGCACCAAGATGCCCGAAGTGATGAGTGACACGCTGGTGTCCTATATCGGCGAACGCCGCAGCTTTTCCTACGTGCAACTGTCACCCGACGATGTGCTCCTGACGCAGGAGATGCCCGATGACACTGCGCTGCGTGCCTTCTATGACGACAATATCGCGGCTTTCACCCTGCCGGAAACCAAATCCCTGACCTACGCGCATCTCAGCCCCAACATGCTGCTTGACACCGTTGAGGTCGATCAGGAGGCGCTGCGTGGCCTTTATGAAGATCGCGCCGATCAATACCTGATCCCGGAACGCCGTCTGGTGGAACGCCTTGTCTTTGCGGACAATGACAGTGCCGCAAGCGCCAAGGCGCAGCTTGACGTGAGCGGCACGACTTTTGAGGTCCTGGTGCAGGATCGCGGTCTGGCCCTGTCGGACGTGGATATGGGCGATGTGACCGAAGCTGACCTCTCGAATGCAGGCGCTGAAGTATTTGCTGCAGAGGTCGGCGATGTTGTTGGCCCGCTGCCGTCGGATCTTGGCCCCGCGCTCTACCGGGTGAACGGCCGCCTCGAAGCCCGCGAAACCAGCTTTGAAGAGGCCGAAGCCGAGCTGCGCGCCGAATTGGCCGCAGACCGCGCCCGCCGAGTGATTGAGCAGCAAGCCGAATCCATCGAGGACATGCTCGCTGGTGGCGTCACGCTGGAAGAACTGCCGGATCAGACAGACATGCAGATTGGCACCCTCGGCTGGACCGGGCTCAACGCCGAAGGCATCGCCGCATATGACGGATTCCGCGAGGCCGCAGAGGCCGTGACGGTTGATGATTTCCCCTCGGTCGCCTTCCTTGAGGATGGTAGCCTCTTTGCCCTGCGGCTCGACGAAGTCCTGCCCCCGCGCCCCGAGCCCTTCGAAGACGCTCGGGACAAGGTACTTGCCGCCTGGAACGAAAACCGGACAGCAGAGGCCGTAAACAACCTGGCACAGGATCTGCTGAAACAGACCGAGGCAGACGGAGCCTTCCCCGAAGGCTACGACGTGCAGACCGAGACGGCGCAAACCCGCACCGCCTATATCGACACCACCCCGGTCGAGATGATGATCGAGGTCTTCGAAATGAACCCGGGCGAGCTGCGCACCGTGTCCGGTGAAGGCTCCACCGTGGTGCTGCGCCTGGACGAGGTTCTGCCTGCCGAGGACACCAGCGAGGAAATGCAGATGCTGGCCAGCGCGATGCAGACCCAGCTGGATCAGGCATTGTCGCAGGCGCTGTTCGAAGCCTTCGCGCAGGACGCACAGCTGCGCGCCGCACCGCGTGTTGACCAACAGGCCCTGAACGCGGTTCAGGCCAATTTCCAATAAGCGCGCATAGATCAATCAAGGCACCTGACGATGGCTCTGACCCCGGATTTCGACACTTTCGCCGCCGCCTATGAGGCGGGAGAGAACCAGCTGGTCTATACTCGGCTGGCGGCTGACCTCGACACGCCCGTGTCGCTGATGCTCAAGCTGACGGGCGCCCAGAAGGACGCCTTCATGCTGGAATCGGTGACCGGTGGCGAGGTGCGCGGCCGTTACTCGATCATCGGCATGAAACCCGATCTGGTCTGGCGCTGCCGCGGCACGACATCCGAAATCAACCGCTCGGCCCGCTTTGATCCCGAGGGTTTCGAAGCGCAGCCGGGTGCGCCGTTGGACAACCTGCGCGCGCTTCTCGCCGAAAGCCGCATCGACCTGCCCGACGACCTGCCGCAGGCCGCGGCCGGGCTGTTCGGCTATCTTGGCTATGACATGGTCCGGCTGATCGAACATCTGCCGGACGTCAACCCCGACCCCCTTGGCCTGCCCGACGCGGTGATGATGCGCCCTTCGGTGGTCGCGGTTCTGGATGGCGTCAAAGGCGAGGTGACCGTGGTCTCCCCGGCCTGGACCGGAGACGGGAAATCGGCCAAGGCCGCCTATGCGCAGGCCGCCGAACGGGTGATGGACGCGGTGCGCGACCTGGAGCGCGCCATGCCCGCCGAAACCCGCGATCTTGGCGATGCGCACGAGGTGGCCCCGCCGGTCAGCAACTTCAGCAAATCCGGCTACATGGAAGCGGTGGAAAAGGCCAAGGAATACATCCGGGCCGGCGACATCTTTCAGGTGGTTCCGGCGCAGCGCTGGAAGCAGGACTTCCCGCTGCCGCCGTTCTCGCTTTACCGCTCTTTGCGGCGAACCAACCCGTCGCCCTTCATGTTCTATTTCAACTTCGGTGGCTTTCAGGTGATTGGCGCCAGCCCCGAAATTCTGGTCCGTGTCTTTGGCAAAGAGGTCACCATCCGCCCCATCGCAGGCACCCGCCCGCGCGGCGCAACACCGGAAGAGGACAAGGCGCTGGAGGCCGATCTTCTGGCCGACAAGAAAGAGCTGGCAGAACACCTAATGCTGCTGGATCTGGGCCGCAACGATACGGGCCGCGTATCAAAGATCGGCACTGTGCGCCCGACGGAAAAGTTCATCATCGAACGCTACAGCCACGTGATGCATATCGTATCGAACGTGGTGGGTGAGCTGGACGAGGACAAGGACGCGCTGGATGCGTTTTTTGCGGGCATGCCGGCGGGCACGGTGTCCGGCGCGCCAAAGGTACGCGCGATGGAAATCATCGACGAGTTGGAGCCAGAAAAACGCGGCGTATACGGCGGCGGCGTCGGCTATTTCTCGGCCGGGGGCGACATGGATATGTGTATCGCCCTGCGCACGGCCATCGTGCAGGATCAGACGCTCTATATTCAGGCCGGTGGCGGTGTGGTCTATGACAGCGATCCCGAGGCCGAGTATCAGGAAACCGTGCATAAATCGAACGCGATCCGCCGCGCTGCTGCGGATGCTGCGCGTTTCACCGGCAGCCGCAACAGCTGATAACATCAAAGCGCTCCGGGGCGCGGGGACGCATAAGCAACCCCGTGCCCCTGGGCTCTGCCCCGTGCGTGTCTATTACGGGTTATTCTGCCGTTGCAGCCAGATTGGCGCGCAGACTAGCCGAAACCGGCGCCAGCGCCACTCGGCTGGCCCGGTCCTGCAGCCCCCACAGCAACAGTGCTGAAATCGTATCTGGCTGCAAACGCCCCAGCATGATCACTGCGCCTTCCTGACCGGCCCGGAAGGCCGCCTGATCCAGAAAGCGGCGAATGGCACGCGGGTTCTGACCGGCGCCATCGAAATCCCGGAACACCACGCCGGACGGCACGCCGTCGCGCAGCGCCAGTTTCTGCACGGTATTAAGGCCGCTGTTCTGCAGCACCAGCCCGTATCCCCCGGTCCGCGCCACATCGGACACCTGATCCGCCAGCGGCCTGTTGCCCTGCACGCCTGTCTCCACGCCTTCCAGAATTCCCAGTGCCTGCGGCACCCGGTCCAGCCAGACCTCCATCGCAGTCTCCGCGTCCTGTGGCATGGCTTCGCGCGGCAGATCCGACAGGATCAGCACCTCAAAGCCCGCGGCCCGGCGCGCGGCCATTTTCTCAGTCGCCCTGGGATCTTCGGGATCGATAGCAAAGCTCAGCGGATAGGGAAAATCGACCAATGCCTCAGCGCCAACGGATGTCTCATCATCGATGAGGACAATCGACATCAAGGGCCGCCCATCGCTGCCAGCGAAGGGTTCGGAATAGGCATCAAACGGTTGCTGCGTGGTTTCGCCGCCCGCCGCAGCGGTCTCCTCGCTGTCGCGTTCGGTCAGCGGCACCACGCGGGTTCCGATCTGCGGCGATTGCGACGCGCGGCTTCCGTCTGCGGTTGGCAGCGCGGCGATCCGACCATTTTCCGGTGCATCTTCCGTCTCGGCCTCCTCGGCGGGCGCCATGTCTTCTTCCGGCTCCGCCTCGACGACCTCAGGCTGCTCAGGCGCGGGTTCGGGGTTGGAAAAGGCAATCACGGGCGGCGCGGTCGGATCCGGGGCGCTGCCCAGCTCCGGCACCGGCACCGCAGCGCCTTGCTCAAGCTGAACCGTCTCGGGCGCGCCCTGCGGCGCCGTCATTTCAGGCGCAGTGCCAGGCGCCGGGCTGTCAGTCGGGCTCTGACCCACCTCTGCGGTGGTGTCCGGCGCCTCGGGTGTCGGCGCCGGGGTCATGGACACCTCGACACCGTCGTCGCTCTCTGCTGTTTCGGGCAACATTGCAGGCTCAGCCCCGCCAGCAGCTGTTTCCGCCTCGGACGGGGCCTCTGGCACATCCGGCAGATCGGCATCGCCAGAGCCGCGCACATCACCCGCGGGTCCGACTTCGGGACGGGCAGCCGGTTCGGTATCCAGAGAGGTCAGGTCATTGAGGTCATCCGCAGGCGCCGTTTCAGGTGCTACCGGCGCGGCCTCGACCAGATCGGCGTCGGGTTGCGGCGTCTCTATGGGCGCCAGCGCGCCCGATTGAGGCACAGTGGCCTTTTCCGGTCCCGTGGCGCTGACGTCGACCTGCCGCGGCAGCGGGGTCGACAACGACCACATGGCAGCGCCGCACACCGCCACCAAAGCTCCGATACTCACGCCTCCCAGAAAGCCACGCATGCCCGCTCGCCCTTTATCCTTGTGTCCGGCCTGGCCATCAGGACCAGCGGGGCGGCACCCTGTCGCCACTGCCCCGCCGAGCCTTCAAAAACGCGCCGCGCTCTTGACGCTGCCTTGCAAGCCTGAACATGTATGTCGCAACAACTATACTGCGGCGCAAGCCCTGCCCGCCACCCATAAAAGAGCCTGCCAAGATGTTGCTGCTGATCGACAACTACGATTCCTTTACCTACAACCTTGTGCATTATCTGGGCGAGTTGGGGGCTTCGATGGAAGTACGCCGCAACGACGCGCTGGATGTCGAGGCCGCTCTGGCCCTGCGCCCCGCCGGGATCCTGCTGAGCCCCGGCCCCTGCGATCCGGATCAGGCCGGGATCTGCCTACCGCTGACCCTTGCTGCGGCAGAGGCCGGTATTCCGCTGCTGGGCGTCTGCCTTGGCCACCAAACCATCGGACAGGCCTTTGGCGGCAAGGTCGTGCGCTGCCACGAAATCGTGCATGGCAAGATGGGCGCAGTGCATCATCAGGGCAAAGGCGTCTTTGCCGGGGTGCCCTCTCCGTTCCAGGCGACGCGCTATCATTCGCTGGTGGTGGATCGCGACAGCCTGCCCGACTGCCTTGAGATCACGGCAGAGCTCGAAGACGGCACCATCATGGGGCTGCAACACCGGGAGCTGCCGATCCACGGGGTGCAATTCCACCCGGAATCCATTGCCTCCGAGCACGGCCATACCCTGCTGAAGAACTTCCTGAATGAAATGAAGGTGCCCGCATGAGCGACCAGATGAAGCCGCTGATCGACGCCGCAGCCGACCGCCCGCTGACACGGGCCGAGGCGGAGCAGGCATTCAAGCTGCTGTTCGAAGGCGAAGCGACCCCCAGCCAGATGGGCGGGTTGCTGATGGCCCTGCGTACCCGCGGCGAAACTGTCGATGAATATGCTGCTGCCGCTGCCGTGATGCGGTCAAAATGCAATCCGGTGAAGGCGCCCGAGGGCGCTATCGACATCGTCGGCACTGGCGGTGACGGCAAGGGCACGCTCAATATCTCGACCGCGACCGCATTCGTGGTCGCTGGTGCAGGCACGGTTGTCGCCAAACACGGCAACCGCAACCTCAGCTCAAAATCCGGAGCGGCAGATGCGCTGGGGCAGATGGGCATTCAGGTTATGGTCAGCGCAGAAGTGGTTGAAAAGTCACTGAAAGAGGCCGGAATTGGCTTCATGATGGCCCCCATGCACCACCCTGCGATCGCCCATGTCATGCCCACCCGGCAGGAGCTTGGCACCCGAACGATCTTCAACATCCTCGGCCCGCTCACCAACCCTGCGGGCGTTAAACGCCAGCTGACCGGGGCTTTCTCCCGCGATCTGATCCGTCCCATGGCGGAAACACTTGGGCAGCTTGGCTCTGAACGGGCCTGGCTGGTGCATGGCTCGGATGGCACCGACGAACTGACCATTACCGGCGTTAGCTGGGTCTCCGCGCTGGAAGAAGACGGCAGCATCCGCGATGTGGAACTGCACCCCGAGGACGCGGGTCTGCCTGTCCACCCGTTCGAGGATATCATCGGGGGCACGCCGGAAGAGAACGCGATCGCCTTCCGGGCGCTGCTGGACGGGCAGCCTTCGGCCTATCGCGATGCCGTCCTGCTCAACAGCGCCGCCGCGCTGGTGGTCGCCGGAGACGCCGAAGACCTGCGCGAAGGCGTCGCCAAGGCGGCCCACAGCATCGACAGCGGCGCTGCACGGGACAAGATCGCAACCGTTGCGCGGATCACCTCCGGGGGCAACTGATGCCCTTGCCTGGTGGTCTTGGCGCCTGGTCCGACCTGCCGTTTTTTCAGCGTGACTGGCCCACAATAGAGACTGCGCTGGCGGCAGAAACGCAGCCGGTTCTGCCCCCTGCGGCGCAGCGTTTTGCTGCGCTGGAGCTGACCCAACCTGCAGACACCCGTGTGGTCATTCTGGGGCAGGATCCCTATCCGACCCCCGGCCACGCCCATGGGTTGGCCTTTTCCGTGGAACCGGATGTCGCGCCCCTGCCCCGATCCCTTGGCAATATTTTCAAGGAGTTGCAGAGCGATATTGGTGCTACACCCGCCACCGGTGACCTGCGCAGCTGGGCGCGGCAAGGGGTGCTGCTTCTCAATACCGCGCTCAGCGTACCGGCAGGCGCCGCGAACGGGCACAAGGATCTGGGATGGCTATCCCTGATCGAAGAGGTGCTGCAGCGCACATCGCAGCGCCCCACGGCCTATGTGTTTTGGGGAAAACAGGCACAAAGGCTTGAAAAACACCTGAATCCGGGCGATCACCTGATCCTGAAGACCGCGCATCCCTCGCCGCTTTCGGCGCGGCGCGGCTTCTTCGGATCCCGGCCGTTTTCGGCAATAAACACATGGCTGCGCGCGCGCGGCGAAGCGCCCATCGACTGGGCCAGCTGACTGGAGGCAACGCGATGACAGAAAACGTGCTCGACAAGATCAAGGCCTACAAGCTGGAGGAAGTCGCCGCCGACAAGGCCGCCGTGCCGCTGACCGAGGTCGAAGCCATGGCTCGCAACGCGTCTCCGGTGCGCGGATTTGCAAATGCGCTGCTTGGGGCGAGCCGCGAAGGCTACGGTCTGATCGCCGAAATCAAGAAAGCCAGCCCCTCCAAGGGATTGATCCGCGAGGATTTCGACCCCGTGGCGCTGGCAGAGGCTTATGAACAGGGCGGCGCCACCTGCCTGTCCGTACTGACCGATACGCCCAGCTTTCAGGGCGCCAAATCCTTTTTGACCGAGGCACGTGATGCCTGCAGCCTGCCCGCGCTGCGCAAGGATTTCATGTATGATACCTATCAGGTGGCCGAGGCACGCGCGCTTGGCGCCGATTGCATCCTGATTATCCTTGCCTCCGTTAGCGACGCGCAGGCGGCCGAGCTGGAAGACTGCGCCACCGAATGGGGCATGGATGTTCTTCTGGAGGTGCATGATGCCGAAGAACTCGAGCGCGCCTGCGCGCTGAAGTCGCCCCTGATGGGGATAAACAACCGCAATCTCAAGACCTTCGAGACCACTCTGGACACCACGCGTGAGCTGTCGCGCATGGTTCCGGCAGATCGCACCATCGTCTGCGAAAGCGGCTTGTTCACGCCGCAGGATCTGTCGGACATGGCCCGCTATGGCGCCCGCAACTTCCTGATCGGGGAATCCCTGATGCGTCAGGAGGACGTGGCCTCCGCAACCCGCCACCTGCTCGCCAATCCCCTGACACCGGGAGCGATGTGATGCCGCTGACGCATTTTGACGGCAAGGGTGACGCCCACATGGTCGATGTCTCGGACAAGGCAGTGACCGCGCGCATCGCCACCGCCGAAGGCCACATCACCATGGCCCGGGAAACCTTTGATATCATTTCCGAAGGCCGCGCAAAAAAGGGCGATGTGCTGAGCGTGGCCCGGCTGGCCGGGATCATGGGCGCCAAGAAAACACCCGAGCTGATCCCGCTCTGCCATCCGCTGCCGGTGACCAAGGTCGCGGTTGAGCTGACCCTGGACCCCGATCTTCCGGGCGTGCGCATCGAAGGCACCGTCAAGACTACCGGCCAGACCGGCGTCGAGATGGAAGCCCTGACCGCAGTGTCGACTGCGGCGCTTACCGTCTATGACATGGCCAAGGCCGTGGACAAGGCGATGGAAATCGGCGGCATCCGCGTTACGCTGAAAGATGGCGGAAAATCAGGACGGTACGAGGCTTAAATGATCTCAGTTAGCGAGGCACGCGTGCATCTTCTGGAGCTGGTTTCCCCGCTTGGAACCGAACTGGTCCCTCTCGCTGAGGCTGCGGGCCGGGTTCTGGCCGACGACGTCGCCGCCCGCCGGGATCAACCGCCCTTTGCCGCATCGGCGATGGACGGGTACGCGGTAAAATCTGCCGAGGTCGAACTTCACGCCATGTTCAAGGTGATCGGCGAAGCCGCCGCCGGCCACGGATTTGACGGCACCGTCGGCGCGGGTCAGGCGGTGCGTATCTTCACCGGCGCACCGATCCCCGACGGAGCCGATTTCGTCGTCATTCAGGAAGACGTCACCGCAAAAGGTACCCTGATCACCATTACCGACGCGCCTGGCGACAATCCCAACGTTCGCCCGCGCGGTGGTGATTTCAAAAACGGCCAGACCATCTCGGCGCCGCGGCTGCTGACACCATCTGACATCGCCCTTCTCGCTGCGATGAATATTGCCGAGGTCCCCGTTGCCCGCAAACCCGATATCGCCCTGATCTCCACCGGGGATGAATTGGTGATGCCCGGCGGCACTCCTGGACCGGATCAGATCATCGCCTCCAACACATTTGGATTGAAGGCAATGCTGGAGGGTTTGGGCGCACAGGTCCGGATCCTGCCCATCGCGCGGGACACCCACAGCTCTCTGCGCACCGCCTTTTCGCTGGCCGAGGGCGCTGATCTGATCGTCACCATTGGTGGCGCCTCGGTTGGCGATCATGATCTGGTTGGCGAGGTTGCCGCCGACCTTGGCATGGAGCGGAGTTTCTACAAGGTGGCGATGCGCCCCGGCAAACCGCTGATGGCTGGCCGCCTTGACACCTCTGCCATGGCCGGACTGCCAGGTAATCCAGTGTCGGCCATGGTCTGCGGCCATATCTTCCTGGCACCGATGGTGCGGGCGATGCTGGGGCTGCCGCCCTTGCAAGAGGTTATTCTCTCCGCGCCGCTGGCGGCACCACTGGGACAGAACGGTCCGAGAGAGCATTACATGCGCGCCACCCTGACGGAGGACGGCCAGATCCGCGCGTTCGAGCGGCAGGACAGTGCGCTGCTGACGGTACTGGCAGAGGCCGACGCCCTGTTGATCCGCCCGCCGCATGATCCGCCCCGCGAGATCGGCGAAACAATGTCCTATCTGCGCTTGATCTGATGTTTCCGGCGCCGGGACGGCTGCCGTATCCCAACCGTCTCTCAGGTTGATCGCTCTTGCGGTATGCCCGCGCGCCACATGCCCCTTTGCCCCTTGTGATACCCCGACCGTTCGGTGCGTCGCCACAACGCCACCGGGAAATTCGCATGGGGTCCGTTGACACAAAACGGGAACATGACTAGAACAAAGGGAAACATGGCAAAGCGTCATAGGGCGCAGAGGGGCGGACATGCTGACCAAGAAGCAATTGGATTTGTTGGAATTCATTCACACACGTCTGCAAAAGGACGGTGTTCCGCCCAGCTTTGATGAAATGAAGATCGCACTGGATTTGCGGTCGAAATCCGGCATCCACCGCCTGATCACTGCTTTGGAAGAACGGGGTTTCATCCGCCGCCTGGCCCATCGCGCTCGCGCCATCGAAATCCTGCGTCTCCCTGACAGTATCAGCGGCGGATCCACCGAAACGGGCACGGATCGCTCCGCCAGTGCAGATGCGGGACCGGCTGCGGCCAACACCGACCGAGCGATTGGCTCCGCAATGGACTTGCCCGTCATGGGGCGCATCGCTGCAGGTGTACCGATCGAGGCAATCAGCCAGATGGCCAGCAAGGTGACTGTGCCCAGTTCGATGCTGACCTCATCCGGCAGCCACTACGCCCTTGAGGTGCGCGGCGACTCGATGATCGACGCGGGGATCAACAACGGCGATATCGTGGTGATCCGCGAAACCGACACGGCGGACGATGGCGACATCGTGGTCGCCTTGGTTCAGGGGCATGAAGCCACGCTGAAAAAGATCTATCGCCGCAACGGCGCGATTGAACTGGAGGCCGCCAACCCAGCTTATGAAACCCGCGCCTACCCCTCCGATCAGATCGAGGTACAAGGGCGGCTGGTTGGCTTGATCCGCAGCTACTGACCGCCCGCACCGCTGTTTGGTGTGCGGAGTGTCGGCCAGTTGTCGTATGCGGCGGACACCGGCCCGGTTCGGATGAGCCTTACCAATCGCGGTCAATGGCCCTAGCGGGTCCAGATGCGCTGCCCTGACAGGTCCCTTGCCGTGGTCAATTTACCTTGCTGATCGATCGCAATACTGCCCATACGCCGTAATTGCTGTAGCCCCAAAACGATGCAGCCGCCCTCCGGCTTCAGATCGACCGTCGACACCAGAATCTCCCTCTCGGCACATGAGGTTAAACGCTCCGCTGCCCTGCTGCCTACCGCATGCACCAGACTGTAGGGGCCAATCCTGACGCGGCGAAGGCTCGGGTCGTTGCCCTGAGACCGCCAGCGGTTTGCGGCAATGGCCTGTCTGACGGGATCACCGTCATTTTCCAGCCAGACCCGCGCCGCAAAGCCCTGCCCCTCGCTGCGGGACAAGGCCCGGCCCTCTGGCCCCATTACCCCGACCAAGCCGCCATTCGATGAAATCAACGCCAGCGGCCGCGTGTCTTGCGACCAAAGCGCGAAGGCCAGGGCAATCGGCATCACCCCGAGAAGGCGCAAACGCCCCTGCCAGATCAGCAGGAACAGCCCGCCGACCGAAAGCAACGGCAACACCCACTGCCCCGGCTGCATCACCGTGCCCTCTGCTCCCGGCAGCTCCGCAACCGCGCGGGCGACGGTCAGGATCCAGTCAATGCCCGCCCCCATCACCGCCAGGCCGAAGCCCTCCAAACCGAGGGGCAGCAGGCAAAAGGACAGAACTGCGGCGGGCACCACAACAAGGCCCATCACCGGCACCGCGAGCAGGTTGGCCAGCAGCCCATAGTGCGACAGGGTGTTGAAATGCGCCGCGCCAAAGGGCGCCGTGGCCAGCCCAGCCACCAGCGAGGACAAAACCAAGGCGGCCACAGGGCGCAGCCATTTTGGCCCGAGGGTAAGACCGCCATCCCGAACCCAACCAAACACCCCCACCAGCGCGGCCGTGGCAGCAAAGCTCATCTGGAAACCGGGGCTGAGCAGCGTCTCCGGGCGCCGCAACAGAACCAGAACCGCAGCAATGGCAACCGCGCGCAAGGATATCGCCCGCCGGTCCAGCAGCACCGCGACAAACATCACCGCCACCATGATAAAGGCCCGCTCGGTCGCGACATTTCCCCCGGACAGCGCCAGGTATGCCCCCGCCGCCAGCAAGGCCGCAGCCGCTGACAGTTTCTTCACGTTCAGTCGCAGTGCGATGGGCGGCACCATGCACAGGGCAAACCGTAAAGACGCAAAGACAAATCCGGCCACCAGCCCCATATGAAGACCGGAAATGGCCAGCAAATGCGCCAGATTGCTGGCTCGCAAATCCTGCAACGTTGACTGACTGACACCGCTGCGGTCGCCGGTGGTGATGGCGGCGGCGATGGCGCCGGTCTCACCGGGCAGCCGCTGGCGCAGCGCCAAAGACAGATCCCGCCGCAGCCCTGCCAGCGTTGGCCCCGGCGGGCCGGGGTCAAACGTCAGCACGGCAACGCGGGTGTAGCCATTTGCGCCCAGTTGCAAGAACCAGGCATGGCGCCGGAAGTCGAAACCGCCCGGCTCTGCCGGGCCCTGCGGCGGCATCAGATGTGCGGTGGTGGCCACCCTTGCGCCGGGACCGGGTAACCCGCTGTCCACCGGCACCGAGACACGCACCCGCGCAGGTGTTCTACCCGGAGATACCTGCTTCAGCCGCACCTGATCCAGCGTAAGACGCAGCATATCGCGCGCGGAGCGGTCGATAGTGGTGACGCGCCCCTCCACAGGGCCGTAGTAGCGAAAGCCGAGTACTGGAGCGGCAACAGAATGGGTCCGCCACCCCGCAACCATGAACCCAAGAACACAAAGAAGAACCGCCCGTGCCAGCAATCCGCTGGCGCTGCCCCGCAAAGAGAAACCAGCACACACTCCACCAAGAACCAGAGCGCAAAGATAGGCCACCGCCTCCGGCTCGACCGGGAGCGCAAAAAAGACCCCTATTCCAAGCCCCAGAAACACCGGCACCCAGGCCAGCAGATGTCCCCTTTGAACCTGTAGCAGCTGGTCCAGGATAGGCATCATACGCATGCTTGCTCCTGACCCTTCGGGTGGGTAGACAGGCAGAAACGCTACTCCTCTTATGGTTTCCAAAAGGTAAATCACCTCCATGTCCAAACCGGTCGTCACCCGTTTCGCCCCCTCGCCCACCGGCTTTCTGCATATCGGCGGTGCCCGCACCGCGCTGTTCAACTGGCTGTATGCGCGCGGACGCGGCGGTAAATTCCTGCTCAGAATCGAAGATACCGACCGGGAGCGTTCCACCCCCGAAGCCACCGCCGCCATCCTGCAGGGGCTGGACTGGCTGGGCCTGGATCACGACGGTGATGTGATCAGCCAGTTCGAACGCGCCGACCGCCACGCCGAGGTTGCGCATCAGCTGCTGGCCGAAGGCAAGGCCTACAAGTGCTTTGCCACCCAGGAAGAGATCGCCGCCTTCCGCGATGCCGCCCGGGCCGAGGGAAAATCGACGCTCTACCGCTCGCCCTGGCGCGATGCCGATGCCTCCACTCATCCGGATGCGCCTTACGTGGTGCGCATCAAGGCCCCGCAGGAGGGCACATCGGTTATTCGCGATCAGGTGCAGGGCGATGTCTCGATCCGGAACGACCAGTTGGACGACATGATTCTGCTGCGGTCCGATGGCACGCCTGTTTATATGCTGGCCGTGGTCGTGGACGATTACGACATGGGCGTCACCCATGTGATCCGGGGCGACGACCACCTCAACAACGCCGCTCGTCAGATGATGATCTACGAGGCGATGGGCTGGGACATTCCGGTCTGGGCGCACATCCCGCTGATCCATGGCCCCGACGGCAAGAAACTGTCGAAACGCCACGGCGCCCTTGGCGCGCAGGAGTATCAGGCCATGGGATATCCCGCGGCTGGCATGCGCAACTATCTGGCCCGTCTCGGCTGGAGCCATGGCGACGATGAGTTCTTCACCGACGCGCAAGCACGCGAATGGTTCGATCTGGATGGAATCGGCAAAAGCCCGGCCCGGTTCGATACCAAAAAGCTGGAAAGCCTCTGCGGGCAGCATATCGCCGTTAGCGATGACGCTGCACTGCGGCAAGAGATCGAAGCCTATCTTGCCGCAGCCGGTGAGCCAGCCCTGACTGACGTTCAGTCAACTGATCTTGAACGGGCCATGTACTGCCTGAAAGATCGCGCCAAGACTTTCCCTGAACTTCTTGAGAAAGCGCATTTTATCCTGACGTCACGCCCCATCGAACCGGATGCAAAGGCGGCCAAGGCGCTGGCATCTGTATCCGATAGTATACTGAATGAATTGACGCCGCAGTTGCAAAGTGCTAGCTGGACGCGTGACGATCTGGAGGCGCTTCTCAACCAATTCGCGGAAGCACAGGATACCAAGTTCGGTAAGCTGGCCGGCCCGCTGAGAGCGGCCCTGGCAGGCCGGGCGGTAACGCCTTCGGTGTTCGATATGATGCTGATTTTGGGCCGTGAGGAAACATTGGCCCGTTTGACCGACGCTGCAGGCTGATCCCGCCTCTTAACCCTTGGGTAAGTCTGCTTCGATACGACCTCACCTGCGCAGTCCACGCGCAGGTGCTGCCTGCACGAAGCCCGGATTTCTCCGGGTTTTCGTGCCTGTAACAGGAAGGGACATCTATGACCGATACCAATAAGACAGCCCAGCTCAGCCTGAATGGCGAAACTTACGAGCTTCCCATCTTCTCTCCGACAGCCGGGCCCGATGTTCTCGACATCCGCAAACTCTACGCGCAGGCCGGTGTCTTCACGTACGATCCGGGCTTCACCTCAACCGCAAGCTGCGACAGCACCATCACCTTCATCGATGGTGGCAAGGGCGAGCTGCTGCACCGTGGCTACCCGATCGACCAACTTGCAGCCAATTCGCACCACCTCGAAGTCTGCTACCTGCTGCTTTACGGTGAGCTGCCGACCGCTGCTCAGCTGGAAGATTTCGAAGCGCGTGTGACCCGTCACACCATGGTGCACGAGCAGATGCACAACTTCTTCCGTGGTTTCCGCCGCGATGCGCACCCGATGGCGACCCTGGTTGGTGTGGTTGGCGCGATGTCCGCCTTCTACCACGACTCCACCGATATCGCCGATCCGTGGCAGCGCGAGGTCGCCTCGATCCGCCTGATCGCAAAACTGCCGACCATCGCCGCGATGGCCTATAAATATTCGATCGGTCAGCCCTTCGTCTATCCGCGCAACGATCTGGATTACGCCGCGAACTTCCTGCACATGTGTTTCTCGGTCCCGGCCGAAGAATACCACGTCGACCCGATCCTCGCCCGCGCCATGGACCGGATCTTTATCCTGCACGCGGACCACGAACAGAACGCTTCGACCTCGACCGTGCGTCTGGCGTCCTCTTCCGGTGCAAACCCGTTCGCCTGTATCGCGGCTGGTATCGCCTGCCTCTGGGGTCCTGCCCATGGCGGCGCCAACCAGGCTTGCCTCGAGATGCTGAAAGAAATCGGCACCGTCGACAAGATCCCCGAATTCATCGCCCGCGCCAAGGACAAGAACGATCCGTTCCGCCTAATGGGCTTTGGTCACCGCGTGTACAAAAACACCGACCCGCGCGCCAAGGTTTTGAAACAGTCCGCGGATGAGGTTCTGGAACTGCTCGGCGTCGAAGACAACCCGCTGCTGCAGGTTGCCAAGGAGCTGGAACAGACCGCGCTCAACGACCCCTACTTCATCGAGAAGAAACTGTTCCCGAACGTCGACTTCTACTCGGGCATCATCCTGGAGGCGATGGGCTTCCCGACCTCGATGTTCACGCCGATCTTCGCGCTGTCGCGCACCGTCGGCTGGATCTCGCAGTGGAAAGAGATGATCGCAGACCCACAGAACAAAATCGGTCGCCCGCGTCAGCTGTACCTCGGCGAAACCGCCCGCGATTACGTGGATATCGAGAACCGCTGATCGGCATATCAGCCTTGATTGGACGCCTCGCACCTTCTGGGTGCGGGGCGTTTTTTTGGGCGTGGCGGTCACCTCCGGCCTTTGCGTGCAAAGGCGAAAAAACTCCTGCTCCGGCGAATTTCGGGCGCCCACATACGCATTGTCGCCCGTAGGGAAACGGTGGTAAAAGTTTGTTTTCTATTAAAAATTGACTCACTCACCTCTCGGGGTTAATTTTCTATAAGTTGTATTAAACAATTTCAGGACGACCCTATGATTGCTCTTTTCGCGCTTGTTTCTCTTGGCCTTTTTGCCGGGCTGATCATGGACTCCAGCGATGATGGAGATAACCTGCCCGATGACGATCTCAGCGATCTGCCCTCCCCCCCAGGAAATGGTAACACGACCCCACCGGGCGAATTGATCGAAGGCAGCAGCGGGGATGACTCGCTTACAGGCACTAACGCAGGTGAATCCATCGCGGGACGCTCCGGAAATGACGAAATCGACGGTCGTGGGGGAAATGATCGTCTGTTTGGCGATAGTGGCAGTGACACGTTGATGGGAGGCTTTGGCAACGATTTGGTCTCCGGCGGCGACGGCAACGATCTGCTGACCGGTGCCGAAGGCAATGACACCATATTTGGTGGTCAGGGAAATGACGGAGTCATTGAGGGTCAAGGGAGCGACACCATCAACGGGGGAGAAGGCGATGACGTCCTATGGGTCAGCCGTTTTGATCTGCATCCCTCCGGCGCCATCCGGGCCGATGTCGATACCGGTGGCGATGCCGTGAATGGCGGCGCCGGGGATGATCTTATCCTCTTTGGCCGCGATGATACCGTGACTGGCGGCGACGGCGCGGATGAATTTTTCGCCGGTCGTTGGCTGGAAACCACCGAGGCTGCCACCATTACTGATTTCGAGCCGGGCGAGGATCAGATCGTCTACGGTTTCAATCCCGAAGACGGCCCACCACCGCGGTTCTCTGTCTTCAATCAAGAGAATGAGGATGGGGGCAGCGATGCTATCGTCCTGGCAGACGGGGTCGAGGTCCTGCGGGTTCTGGATCAGGATGGACAGTTCGATCCAGACCGCCATATCCGGCTGTTTGCCGATGGCGCTAGCGCGAGACCTACGATCTGATAACTGAAATGAAAAACCCCCGCCGGAATAACCGGCGGGGGCTTCCTTTTGCATAAGGCTGTCTTCAGCGCCCTTCGAACTTGGCTGGGCGTTTTTCCATGAAGGCAGTTACGCCTTCCAGGAAATCGCGGGTCTTGCCGCATTCGCCCTGCAGCTGCGCCTCAATCGACAGCTGTTCGGGCAGGCTTTTATCATAGCTGCCGCGCATCGCGGTCTTGATGGTGCCAAAGGCCTTGGTCGGCCCCTCGGCCAGATAGGCAGCCCGCGCCCGCCAATGGGCGTCGAACTCTGCATCCGGCACCGCTTCCCAGATCATGCCCCAGTCGCTGGCCTGCTTGGCCGTGATCTTGTCAGCGAACAGGGCCGCGCCCATTGCCTTGGCCAGCCCCATCTGGCGCGGCAGGAACCAGGTCCCACCAGCATCGGGCATCAGGCCGATCCGGGCAAAGGCCTGCAGGAAATAGGCGCTCTCGGTCGCGATTACCACATCGGCTGCCAGCGCCAGATTGGCCCCTGCCCCGGCCACAGGACCGTTGACCGCCGCCATGGTCGGAACCGGGCAATCATAAAGCGCCTCAAGCATCGGCGTATATTCGTCGCGCAACGTCCGCTCCAGATCCAGATCGCCAGAGCCGGAGGCATCGCTCAGATCCTGCCCCGAGCAGAAAGCGCTGCCAGCGCCGGTCAGCACCACCGCGCGCGCCTCACTCGCGGCCTGTTTCAGGGCATGGGTCAATTCGGCCCGCATCTGACCAGTCAGCGCGTTCATCTTGGACGGGCGGTTCAGCGTCAGGATCGCCAATCCGTTTTCAAGCGAATATTGGATTTCTTTATAGTCCATCAGAGGGCCTCGTCTGTCTTCTCTCGGATCCCCGCGGGCCAGTGGCGCCGCAGAGCGGATGTGATTTCAGCCATGGTGGCGTAAAGCATTGCGGTCGAAAAGCCGGACCCGGCGTCACTCGTCCATAATTTTCCGCAGCCGGTCTTCTTCCTCGGGGCTCAGCCCGGCCTCTGCTGTTCCGGGCGCCCTGGCCCGTCCACGCAGATACCCGGCGCCAAGACCAAGGGCCAGCAACAGCATCAGCGGACCCGCCGCCCAAAGCAGCCAGTTCGCTCCCGTGGTGGTGGGCCGCAGCAGCACGTATTCACCGTAGCGGTCGACCACGAAATCGATCACCTCGGTATCGCTGTCCCCGGCCACCAGGCGCTCGCGCACCAGAAGCCGCAGATCCCGCGCCAGATCGGCGTTGGATTCATCGATATTCTCGTTGCGGCAGACAAGGCAGCGCAGGTCCTTGGACAATTCGCGCGCGCGTCCCTCCAAAACCGGATCGGACAGGACCTCATCCGGCTGGACAGCCAGTACAGGCGTCGCAGGCAGCGCGATCGCCCCCATGAGGGTGATCGCCAGAATCTTTGCATACCGGTTCAACACAGCCGCGCCCTTCATTCTGCGGGTACCTTGGCCGCGCCAGCGCCCTTGCGGGCCCCGGCCGCGACGCGGAAACGCCGGTCGCTGAGGCTCAGCAAACCGCCAAGCGCCATGAGCAGACAGCCGCCCCAGATCCAGTTGGCCAGCGGTTTGATATAGGTCCGTACGGTCCAGCCGCCATCCGCCTGCTGATCGCCGATCACCACGTACAGGTCGCGCAGCAAACGGTAGTCGATGGCCGCCTCTGTCGTCGGCATCTTCGCCACGGGATAGGTGCGTTTTTCGGGATGAAGCACAGCAACATCCGCGCCATCCTTAAAGATGCTGACGGTGGCCATGGTGGTGAAGTAGTTCGGCCCCCGCGCGCGATCGACCGCATCCAAGACCAGCTCGTACCCGCCGACAGTGAAGGGCTCTCCGATCTTGGCAACGCGGATGTCTTCCTCTTCCCACGCCGTCAGACCGGCAATGGCAAAGATGGTGATCCCCAGCCCCGCATGGGCCACAGCCTTACCCCAGTCGGCGCGCGGCAGGCGCAGCAAGCGCCCGATCTGCCCGACCTTGCCGGTGCGCGACCACAGATCGGCAGCGGCGCCAAAGACCACCCAGGAGCCGATGAACAACCCGATGGGCCCCAGACCGGAGCGGCTCGTCTGCATGGCCCAGGCCAGCACACCCAAGGCAACCGACAGGACCAGCACATAGCGCAGGTACCAGATCGTCTGGCCCAGCTTACCGCGTTTCCACGGCAGCATGGCGCCAACCGGCAGGATCATTCCCAAGAGCACCATGAAGGGCGTGAAGGCCGCGTTGAAGAAGGGCGGCCCGACGCTCAGTTTGCGGGCAAAGGCCATTTCGGCCACGATCGGCCAGAGCGTGCCAAAGAACACCACAAAGCAGCTCACGGCCAGCAGGATGTTGTTGGCCACCAGCGCGCCTTCGCGACTGACGATGCCAAAGACGCCCTTGGCCTGCATCTGCTGGGCCCGCGCCGCGAACAGCGTCAGCGCCCCGCCGGTAAAGAAGGCCAGGATAAAGAGGATGAACACGCCGCGTTCCGGATCGTTGGCAAAGGCATGCACCGAGGTCAGCAGCCCCGAGCGTACGATAAAGGTCCCGATCAGCGAGAAGCCAAAGGCGAGGATGGCCAGCAGGATGGTCCAGCTTTTGAGTGACTCACGTTTTTCCACCACGATGGCGGAATGCAGCAGCGCTGCCGCCAGCAGCCAGGGCATGAAGCTGGCGTTTTCCACCGGGTCCCAGAACCAGAAGCCACCCCAACCCAGCTCGTAATAGGCCCACCAGGATCCCAGCGCGATGCCGATGGTCAGGAAAATCCAGGCGGCAAGCGTCCAGGGCCGCACCCAGCGTCCCCAAGCGGCATCAATGCGCCCCTCGATCAGGGCTGCCACGGCAAAGGAAAACGCCATCGAAAGCCCAACATAGCCGAGGTACAGGAATGGCGGGTGAAAGGCGAGGCCCGGGTCCTGCAGCAGCGGGTTCAGATCCTGCCCGTCAAACGGCGGCGACACCAGCCGCAGGAACGGGTTCGATGTGAACAGAATGAAGGCAAAGAAGGCAACGCCAATGGCGGCCTGAACCGAAAGAACCCGCGCCTTCAGCGTCTGCGGCAAGCCGCCGCCGAAGACCGAGGCCACTGCGCCGAACAGGCTGACAATCAGCACCCAGAGCAGCATGGAGCCTTCGTGGTTCCCCCAGGTGCCCGAGATTTTGTAAAGCATCGGCTTGGCCGAATGGCTGTTGAGAGTCACCAGCCGCAGCGAGAAATCCGAGGTCACGAAGGCCCAGACCAGCGCCGCAAAGGCAAAAGCGGTAAAGAAGAACTGCGCCTGTGCCGCAGGTTCGGCGACGGCCATCCAGCCGGGCCAGCGTTTATGGGCGCCGATCATAGGGACAACCATCTGCACGATGGCAACCAGAAAGGCGAGGATGAGGGCGAAGTGACCGAGTTCTGTAATCATACCTCTGTCTATAATCTTTCGCCGGGGCGGCGCCAATGGCATTTGGCGCGTCCAGCCGCCGCAGGAGGCGATTGCGCGCTTACTCTGCGGGGTCGGCCTGTGACAGCCTGAACTGGCTTTCCTTCCATGCCTGCAACGCCGGGTTCTCAACTTCGATCTGGGATGGCGGCTTGTCATTTTGCACAGGTGCAGGCCCCTCCAGCGCTTGGGGTATTCGTGCAGCAACTTCCGCAAGGCTCCGCTGGAATTCCTGGCTTTTGATTTGATGGCGCGCGCCAAAATAGAACGAGACGATAACCCCCAGCAGCCACCACAACGGTTCGGGCACGGCCGCCAGCCCCTGCATCCGGGCTGCAAACCATGAGGGGTTGGCCATTGCGCTCACCATCAGCCCCACTGTCCCGAGCGCCAACAGCGGCCTTGGCAGCCGGTTGATCCCATCCATCACCCGATCAAACCCGCTACGCCGTTCAGCACGGAATTCTGCCGCGAACTGCTGCAGCGCCGCGCCTTGCGCCCGGCTGGCCCGCTCTGCACCGGCCTCTGCGTTTTCCCGAAACACCTCAACTGTTTCACGCAACACATTGCGATTACGCCCAAACAGCAAGCGAACCAAACCTGCGATCATCGTTTTCATCCCTGCCACGATGCGACCCGCCGGGCAAAGGCCTGCCGGTCCATGTGGTATTTTTTGCTGATGAAGGTCTCGGCGCGCCGGATCCATCCGCCCTTGCCGCCCGCGCGGGTCCGGGCGTATTTGCGGCTGGCCGGACGCCGGTCTGCCAAGTCGAAATAGTAGCTGCGCCGGGCAATGCCGTAGGCGTCGTGCAGGCTCTTTGCATCCACCTGCGCCGCCCGCAGTGCGGCCGCCGCAGTCTGCGTCCCAATCACCCCATCCACCACAATGTCGAACCCCATCTCCCGCAACAGCCCCTGCAGGATCCGCACCGCGTTAGCGCCGGAATTGACGTACATATCGAACACCGATGCCTGGAGCGCCTCTGGCAAGCGGGCGATTCCTGGGCGTTCGAAATACCAGCGGATGAAGATATCCACCGCCTCTTCGCGGCTCAGCGCCTTCACATCCCCGGTGTCGACCTGCCCGTCACCGGTGACATCAATTCCCAGCCGTTTCAGGGTCCCGATCGTGATCCCGTGTTTGGTGGCCCCGCCCGGATCACCGGGATCATTCACATAACCGCCTTCGCGCTCGACGATCTCTTCGGCAATCTGTCTGACCTGCATCCGGACACTCTTTGCTGTTTAATGGCAAAGTGTTGCACCAAACAGCTGAGGTCCCGTTACCCTGGCGTCCGCGCGTGAGGCAACGGTCTGGCCCTGCGGCCCTCCGCCCCTGTTGCATTCCGCTCTTGAGCCTTCTGCGCGCACTCTGCTACCTCATCGCCAAGGGCCAGACAGGCCGGACAAGCGACAAGGCGGATAGATGACGAATACTCCGATCAAGGTGGTCGACCGGGCAAGCGGCACGGTTTTCGACGAGGTGATCCTTGGCGAGGAATGGATCCGCTGGGCTTATCAGGACGCAGGCTCCAACCTGCTGGAGCACGCACTGTTCCGATCCTCTTTGGTTAGCCGCCTGTTCGGGCTGTGGTTCGACTCGCCCCTGTCCCGGCGCAAGATCGCCGCGGTCATCGAGGAACTGTCGATTGACATGGACGAGGCCCGCGATCCGGTCTCCAGCTTTCGCTGCTTTAACGATTTCTTTGTGCGGCACCTGAAACCGGAAACCCGCCCCTATAGCGATGAGCTGAACGACATCGTCTCCCCGGCGGATGGGCGCGTCTTGGTGTTCCCCAAACTGGAGGAGGACGTTTTTGTCCCGGTCAAAGGGCACCCGATGTCGATCCGTACAATGCTGCCCGGCCTGCACGAGCGGTTTCTGGGCGGTGCCCTCGCCATTGTCCGCCTGTGCCCCGCCGATTATCACAGGTATCATTTTCCGACCGCAGGCCAGATTACCGAAACCCGCGACATACCCGGCGCGCTGCATTCGGTGAACCCCATCGCGCTTGGCGCCGGGCCGGATGTTTTTGGTGACAACAAGCGCAGCCTGACCCTGATCGACACGGACACGGCGGGCACCATGTGCTTTGTCGAGGTCGGCGCCTTTGGCGTGGGGTCCATCGTCAACACCCGCACCAGTGGCCGGGTCGAGAAGATGGACGAAAAGGGCTATTTCAAGTTCGGCGGCTCCACCGTCGTCGTGGTCTTTGAACCCGGGAAGGTCCAGTTCAGCGACGACCTAATCACCAACAGTTCCAAAGGCTTGGAAACCCTTGTGAAAGTCGGTGAACCTCTGGCGCGCACCCTCTGACCCCTATTTTTCCGGCGGAATTGAATAGGTCATGGTGGAGCGCGCCACCATCTTGTCCGAACCTTCCGAATACATATGCACATCGCCCACAGCCAGCGAGCGGCCCAGTTTCAACAGAGTTCCTTTGGCGATCAGATCGACACCCGCCTCGGGCTTGCGCATGAAATCAAGCGAGCAATTGGTGGTCACCGCCAGCGCCTTGCGCCCCAGCCGGGATAGTACCAGCCCGTAGACCGTCACATCAGCCAGCGCGAACATCGAAGGGCCAGACACAGTGCCGCCCGGTCGCAGGTGCCGTTCTGCCGTCAGCAGCCGCATGGTGATACCTGTCTCAGACAGTTCATCCACCGCGAAATCATCCGCCACCTGCGGAAAGATCTCCGCCATATAGGCGGTCAGCCCCGCCGCATCAAAAGCCAAAGCCATGCTTTTCCTTCTCCCTTGTCCGCCATAGAGTTGCCCCAAACAGGGTCAGGAGGACAAGATGACAATTCTGGAACGTCGCGACGCAAATGCGATCGCACAACTGCGCATGAACGCACCCGAGCGGCTAAACGCGCTGTCGGATGAGATGCTGGCCGCCCTGCAAGAGCAGATCGACGCCTTGAAAAACGACAGCACAATCAAGGCCGTTGTACTCTCTGGCGAGGGCAAGGCCTTCTGCGCCGGGCACGATATCCGACAGATGAACGCAGGGCGCGCGGCCGAGGATGGTGGCAAGGCCTATTTCGAGGGCCTTTTCGCCCGCTGCACCAGTGTGATGCTGGGCCTGCAACGCCTGCCGCAGCCGGTGATCGCCCAGGTGCATGGGATTGCGACTGCCGCTGGCTGTCAGCTTGTCGCCTCTTGCGATCTGGCCGTGGCCGCGCAGGGCACCCGGTTCGGCGTCAATGGCGTCAATATCGGTCTGTTCTGCTCAACCCCCATGGTGGCCCTGTCTCGCAATATCCCGCGAAAACATGCCTTTGAACTGCTGACCACTGGCGAGTTCATGTCCGCCGTCCGCGCCGCCGAGCTGGGCCTGATCAACCGCGCCGTGCCCGAAGAGGATCTGGAGGCGGAAA
Organism: Phaeobacter gallaeciensis; assembly: GCF_001678945.1. NCBI lineage: Bacteria > Pseudomonadati > Pseudomonadota > Alphaproteobacteria > Rhodobacterales > Roseobacteraceae > Phaeobacter > Phaeobacter gallaeciensis. Next base: position 7,585 of record NZ_CP015124.1, on the reverse strand, counting down.
CGCTGAAGATGGCAGAAACCATCGCATCAAAACTCGGCTCGGCCGTGAAGATCGGCAAGGAAGCCTATTACCGTCAAATCGAAATGCCCCTGGACGAGGCCTATGCCTATACCAGCGGGGTGATCGTCGAAAACCTGATGCACCAAGACACCATCGAAGGGCTCAACGCCTTTATCGAAAAGCGTCCGCCCAACTGGGAAGACAACTGAGTTTTCCGAAAATTTAAAACAAGTTTAGCCTTTGTTTACGATTGACCAGATATTGTTTCCATATCCGGTCTTTCAATAAAGGCAGGATAATGGCAAAGGTTGGGCACCGGTCACAGACCGGTCACAATTTTGGGCCGCTGCGTCGGAAGGTCCCTCCAACCGGGTCTCTCTCCCCGGTCGACATTCCCGCCGCAGTGGCCCCAAAATTCTCCCCTGCACAATACCGGTTCCAATGATGAGCAAACGGGTGCGTTGTCGGCCCCCTTGCATTGCGCGCCATCGCTGCCCCCGACGCATGTCATATTGCGCAATGGCCATCCCTGCCCTATGTGGCACCTCATGACACAAGAATTGCATATCGTGGGCGGCGGCATGGCCGGGTCCGAAGCTGCCTGGCAGGCGGCGAACATGGGCGTAAAGGTCGTGCTGCACGAGATGCGGCCCACGGTCGAAACCTTTGCCCACCAGACCGGCAACCTGGGTGAGATGGTCTGCTCCAACTCCTTCCGGTCCGATGACGATGAACAGAATGCCGTCGGCCTGCTGCATTGGGAAATGCGCGCCGCCAAGGGTCTGATCATGACCACGGCGGATAAGCATCGCCTGCCCGCAGGCGGCGCCCTGGCGGTGGACCGGGAACCTTTTGCCGAAACCGTGACCGCCCAGCTTAAGAGCCTCCCGAATGTCTCTGTTTCTTATGAAGAAATCACAGAGCTTCCGACCGAAGGTCACTGGATCTTTGCAACCGGTCCGCTGACCTCCCCCGATCTGGGCAAGGCGATCCAGGCTGAAACCGGCGCCGAGGCGCTGGCGTTCTTCGATGCCATTGCACCCATCGTCTATGCCGAGAGCATCGACATGTCCAAGGCCTGGATGCAGTCGCGCTATGACAAGGGCGAAACCGAGGAGGAGCGCACCGCTTACCTCAACTGCCCGATGGACAAGGACCAATACGAGGCCTTCATCGACGCGCTGCTCGCCGCCGACAAGACCGAGTTCCACGAAGGTGAAACCGCTGGCTATTTCGACGGCTGCCTGCCGATTGAAGTGATGGCCGAACGCGGCCGCGAAACCCTGCGCCATGGACCAATGAAGCCCGTTGGCCTCACCAACCCGCACCAGCCCGACATCAAGGCCCATGCCGTGGTACAGCTGCGCCGCGACAATGCCTTGGGGACGCTCTTCAACATCGTCGGCTTCCAGACCAAGATGAAATACGGGGCCCAGACCGAGGTGTTCCGGATGATTCCGGGGCTGGAGAATGCCAGTTTCGCTCGGCTTGGCGGTATCCACCGCAATACCTTCCTCAACTCTCCGACCCTTCTGGACAGCCAGATGCGCATGAAATCGCGGCCCAATATCCGCTTTGCCGGGCAGATCACCGGCGTCGAAGGCTACGTGGAAAGCGCCGCCATGGGCCTGCTTGCCGGTCGCCTGGCCGCTGCGGAGATCCTGGGCAAGGCCCTGACCGATGTGCCGCAGGACAGCGCCATGGGCGCGCTGATCCACCACATCACCGGCGGCGCCGAGGCCAAGACGTTCCAGCCAATGAACGTGAACTTTGGCCTGTTCCGCCCGGTAGATGGGCTGAAAGGCGGGCGTCGCGGCCGCAAGGACCGCTACAAGGCCTATACCGACCGGGCCAAAGCCGCCTGGACCGAATGGCTGCAGCAGTTTTCCTGAACCGCGAGGGGCGCAATGACATTTCGCACCCGTTTTGCGCCCTCGCCCACCGGCCCGCTGCACCTGGGCCATGCCTATTCCGCGATCATTGCTCATGACATGGCCCGCGCCGCCGGAGGCGCCTTCCTGCTGCGCATGGAGGACACCGACCTGCAACGGTCGAAACCGGAATGGGACGCAGCCATTATCGAAGATCTGACCTGGCTGGGCCTTCGCTGGGACGAGCCTATTCTGCGCCAGTCAGAGCATCTGAACGACTATAACAAATACCTCAAAGCCTTTGAGAGTATGGGTTTTTTATATCCCTGCTCCTGCAGCCGTGGAGATATCCGCGCCGCCCTATCCGCACCGCAGGAGGGTGTCAGCCACGACGTCTATCCCGGCACCTGCAAGAACCGCCCCATGTCGGATCGCAAACCGGGTGATGCGCTGCGGCTGCATCTTGACCGCGCGCTTTCCCGCCTCAAAGGCCAGAACGTGACCTTCGAAGAAACCGGCGCGGCGCATAAGGGCACACACCATCTGGATCCTGAGCGCGCCCTGCAGGAAATCGGCGACGTGGTTCTGTCGCGTAAAGGCGAAGAGATCATCGCCTATTTCCTGGCCTCGGCGCTGGACGACGTGCATCAGGAGATCACCCATGTGGTACGGGGCGAGGATCTGTTCGACTTCACCCAGCTACAGGTCCTGCTACTGACGCTGCTGGAGCTGCCCGTCCCCATCTACCACCATCACCGCCTGATCCGTGACGAGGCAGGCAAGCGCCTCGCCAAACGCGACGATGCCCGAGCCATCGCAAAATACCGCGCCGAAGGCGCAACACCGCAGGACATCCGCCGCATGGTGGGCCTTGGCTGAGCGCCCTCAGACCATGGGCGCCATCAGTTCGACCTCTTCCCCTTCCCGCACAGCGGTATAGAAACAGCTGCGCCGGTTGGTGTGGCAAGCCGGTCCGGTCTGGCGCACGACAGCAAGCAAGCAATCCCGGTCACAATCCAGTCGCAGATCCACCAGCTCCTGCACGTGGCCCGAGCTTTCACCCTTGACCCAGAACGACTGCCGCGAACGCGACCAATAGGTTACCTTGCCCGTCTCCAGCGTGCGCGCGACGCTTTCGGCGTTCATCCAGGCCATCATCAGCACCTCATTGCTGTCGTGGTCCTGCGCGATACAGGGGATCAGCCCGTTTGCGTCGTAACGCAGGCTTGCGGGATCAAAGGACTGTGTGGTCGCGCTGGACATGGCAAAAACCTTTTGCATCTGAAGCTTCGCTCCCTATGTATGAGGAACTCCACCCAAGGGAAACCCCGAGGCCCGCATGTCCAGCGAAACCGATCTGATCAAACTCTATTCTTCCCGCATTCTGGCCCTTGCGGCGGATATTCCGCATTTGGAGCGTCTGGAAGATCCTGATGTCACAGTGAAAAAACGCTCGCCTCTCTGCGGGTCGACGGTGACCGTCGATCTGAAGGTCGAAGATGGCAAGATCACCGATTTCGGCCAGGACGTGAAAGCCTGCGCCCTGGGGCAAGCCGCGGCATCGGTTGTGGCGGATCACATTATCGGCTGCTCGCTGGAGACGGTGGAAAAAGCCCGCAACCAGCTGAAAGCGATGCTGACCGAAGGTGCCGAACCGCCGCAAGCCCCCTTTGACGAACTTGAGGTATTGGTGCCCGCCCGTGAGTTCAAGAATCGCCATGCTTCGATCATGCTGGCGCTGGATGCGACGCGTGAGGCGCTTCAGCAAGTTGCTAAGGAAGAGTGTACTTAACGATAATTTTATAACATTTGGGCTACTTGTGGACTGTAACGAGTAAACGGGTCCCTAAATGCTGCAAAAACAAGACACTCAGGCGCCATCAGTCGCGGACGCCAATCTGAACGATCTTGCCGAAATCTCTTCCCAGCTCGGTTTTGAAATCGTCGACATTGCCGGGTTTCTGGACACGATCGAGAGTAAATCCAAAACCCAACTTGAAGATCTTGACCAATTGGACCGAGGCGCCGAGCGGGTTGTCAGATCGAATGCGCAGGTCATGGAGACCGTGGGGGCCGTCTCTCTATCAACCCAGAAAACGCTGGAGTCAGCCAGAGAGTCCGTAGCCCTCGTCCGCGAAAGCAGCGGACGCAGCCAGGAGGTTGCCGAATGGGTGCAGGATCTCAACAGCCGGACCGAGGACGTCAGCAACACCGTCGACGCTATGCGCAAGGACAACGAGATCATCACTTCGATCGCGGCGCAGGTGAACATTCTGGCCATCAATGCCAAGATCGAAGCGGGGCGCGCAGGCGATGCCGGGCGGGGATTTGCGGTCGTTGCAGAGGCGATCAATGATCTGTCCAAACGCACCCAACGCGCGGCACGGGAGATCAGCACAAATATCGAAACGCTTTACAGCTGGATCCGGACTCTGGACGAAGAGACTGAGACGATGTCCCAGTCCGCCAAACAAATCCTCGACCGCGCCCGAGACACCGACGCGTCGCTGGCTGGCATTGAAAAAGACGCCCAGAACGTGAACAGCGAAACCGGCCGGATTCTGACCGATGCCACGACCGTGCGCGACGCGATGGAGGCGTGTTTTCCCAACATCAACCGGATCAAGCATTCTGTTCAGGACACCACTGCCGACATTCAAAAGACCCACCACCGTGTTGAAAATCTCATTCTTTCCTCTGAACGTCTTGTTCAGGGCACGGTCGCTCTTGGCGGCCAATCCGGGGACAAGATGTTCATCGCATTTGTCACCGACATGGCGGCCCAGATTGGCAGGCTATTCGAAGAGGGCCTGACCAGCAGCCGGATTTCGCAGGCAGATCTGTTCGACCGGACCTATGTTCCAATCCCCAACACCAATCCGACACAGGTCATGACCCGTTTCACCAAGTTCACCGACAGCGTCCTGCCGCCGCTGCTGGAGGCCGCCCTGGATCTGGATCCACGCGTGGTCTTTTCCGCAGCAGTGGACGTCAACGGATACCTCCCGACCCACAACAAGAAATTTTCCAAACCGCAAAGCGCAGATCCTGACTGGAACATGGCCAACTGCCGCAACCGGCGGATTTTCGATGATCGCGTCGGGCTCAAGGCCGGACGCAACACAGGTCCCTTCCTGATGCAGGTTTACCGGCGCGACATGGGCGGCGGCGACTTTGTCATGATGAAGGACCTGTCGGCGCCCATTACCGTGGGCGGTCGCCATTGGGGGGGGCTCCGGATGGCCTTTACGACCTGAAGCCCAATTACACGGATCCCCGAAACAGACGAAAACCCCGCGCAACTATATATTCACGCAATAAAAAAAGCCGCCACACATCCGGGCAGATGGTGGCGGCAACTCTGGTTCTTCATGCGGGACGGGTCACGCTTTCCGGCAATCAGGCAAGGCCGGACGGGGATGGGTACAGGCAGGTGTTCCCCTCATCGGTTCGGGACAGGATGCAGTGCGACCACCATGAAGAGCCAAGATCAAATTCAGGATTGTGTCAGGCTTAGAAAGATCCCGGAAGGTGCAGCGCCGCCACCAGCATGACCGCAAGGGCGCCCGCACCAATCGCGTCCTGCAGCAGGGTGGATTGGGCATTTTGAAGGGTCGTTTTCAACTGTGCAATCATTATCGTTCCTCCGGTCAGTTCGCTGTGTTTGCGCTTGGGCGCGTTCTTGTTGCCCCTTTGTTCTCATTTTGCGAACAGCAAGTAAAGAACTTTATGAGAACATTTGCGAACTTTTTGGAACAAAACCGATTTCAGTAGGAACGAAACAGGTTAACCCACTGAAATTAAACGGAACGCCTGATCCTGCTTCATCAACCACAGCAGAACGCGTGCGGCCTGCCCCCGGGGGCCGGTCAGATCGGGGTCTTTGGCCAGCAGCGCACGCGCATCGCTCTGCGCCACGGCCATCAGCGGGGCCTGCCGTTCCAGATCGGCAATCCTGAACCGCGGCAGACCGGATTGGGCTGTGCCGATCATGTCCCCGGCACCGCGCATCTCCAGATCGGTTTCGGAAATGCGAAAGCCATCCTCGGTTTCGCGCAGCACCTCCAGCCGCCGGCGGCCTCCCTCGCTCAGCGGTGGCTGGTACATCAACAGGCAGGTGGATTCGGCGCTGCCACGCCCGACCCGCCCCCGCAGCTGGTGCAGCTGGGCTAGGCCAAAGATTTCGGCCCGTTCGATCACCATGATCGAGGCATTGGGCACGTTGACGCCCACCTCGATCACCGTGGTCGCCACCAGAACCTTGGTCTCACCGCGTTGAAAGGCGGCCATGGCCGCATCTTTTTCCCCAACCGGCATCTGCCCATGCACGAGACCCACCACGCCTTCGCCAAGGGCGGCGCGCAAGAGCTTGAACCGTTCTTCTGCAGCGGTCAGGTCCATGACCTCGGATTCGCCAACCAAGGGGCACACCCAGTAGCACTGCCGCCCTTCCTCAATGGCGTGGCGCAGGTGGCTGACAATCTCCTCGGTCCGTTCCGTGCTGATCACAGCCGTCTTGACCGGCTTGCGGCCCGGGGGTTTCTCATCCAGCACCGAAACATCCATATCCCCGTACTGCGCCAGAGCCAGTGAGCGCGGAATGGGCGTCGCGGTCATCACCAGAACATCGGCGCCCATGCCCTTTTCCGCTAGCTCCATACGTTGACGAACGCCGAACCGATGCTGTTCGTCGACGATGGCCAGCCGCAAATCTGCAAAATGAACATCCTGCTGGAATACTGCATGGGTCCCGACCAGAATCTGGATATCACCCCGCTCTAGCGCGGCCAGCTTGGCCTTGCGCTCGGCGCCCTTGTCCCGGCCGGTCAGCAGCTCCAGAACCACACCAGCTTCTTCGGCAAGGGGGCGCAAGCCCTCGTAATGCTGCTGCGCAAGGATACTGGTCGGAGCCATCATCACGCCCTGCCCGCCAGCCTCCACCGCGACCAGAAGCGCCATCAGCGCCACCAGCGTCTTGCCCGCGCCCACATCGCCCTGCAGCAGCCGGTTCATCCGCCTGTCCGAGGCCATATCGGCGGAGATTTCCTCAATCGCGCGGGTCTGCGCCCCCGTGGGGCGATAAGGCAACGCCGACAGGACACGGGACTGCAAACGCCCGGTGGCCTGACTCTGGATGCCACGGGATTTGCGTTCGGATTGCCGGGCAATCGCCAGCGTCAGCTGATGCGCAAACAGCTCATCATAGGCCAGGCGCGCCCGTGCCGGAGCGTCAGGGGCGAGATCCTCCTGCCCTTGTGGCTCATGCGCCGTGGTGATCGCCTCGTCCCATGAAGGCCAGGCTTCGCGTTTCACCTGCTCGGGGTCGATCCACTCGGGCAGATCAGAGACCAGATCCAAGGCACCGCGCAGCGCTTTGAACATGGTTTTCTGCGACACTCCATGGGTCAAGTGATAGACCGGCTCGAACTCGGGGATCGTCGCGGCTTCGGCCAGTGGCACCATGTGATCGGGATGCACCATCTGCGCGATACCGTCGAACAGCTCCAGCTTACCCGACACCAGACGCCGCGATCCCTCGGGGCATTGCGCCTCCAGATAACGGCTGCGACCGTGAAAGAACACCAGCTGAAAATCTGTCTCCGCATCCGTCACCGTAATGCGGTAGGCGCCCCCACGATTGCGCGGCGGCCTATGGGCGCCGATGGTGACTTCAACCGTGGCAACGGTGGGCAGTTCCAACCCGGCAACCGTAT